>JAJRRO010000093.1 GCA_024279425.1 Bacteroidota bacterium
ACTGTCACCAAGTTTCTCGATTTTTGGCCATGCCCCCACGAGGGAGTTTTATTCCCCGAAATATGATGCGAATTTCGAAGGGCAGGACGTTCCCGACTATCGCGCCACTCTGTACTGGAATCCTTCTTTTACTACTGATAGCAATGGGAATGCCTCTTTGATTTTTTATAATTCTGATAATGCCAAACAACTCCAAGTGGACATTGAGGGACTGTCGGAATATGGAACTCCAGGAGCCTATCTAAATACTTTTGGACAATAAAATTGAGTTTTAGGAAAATCCCTTAAACCAACTATTGGGTTTGTTGTATGAACTATTGAGGAGGATGCTTTAAGTCAACACTAGTGATTTTCGGTTGCATTTGGACGATGAAGTACTACAATAATGACCAAACGACCAGTTCACGAATCATTTACAAACCATATGTCGGCGTGTGATCACTAAAATTATTGTATAAAATACGGATTTCTGGTTCGCTTAAGTCTAAATCTGTTTGAATTCTTATAAAAACCTCTCGGCTATAACCACCGTGACAGACCCTATATCGCCTCAAACAATTTTCCGGGCAACGGTCGAATCGCCCCTTTCATTTCCATGTTCAGGAGGGTAGAGGAAACCTTAAAAATGGGCAATTGACAATCTAAGGCAATACTATCCAACAATTGCTTTCCCCCTCTCTGTAAATACTGATAAATAGATTTCTCGACATCATCCAATTCAATGAACAATTGTTTTTGTATGGCTTTTGTTTCTTTTTGTTCCAACTCCCAACCTAACAGATATATAAGATCGGCTGCCGAAGTCAACATATGTGCCTTTTGCTGCTTGATCAAATTATTGCATCCCGTACTATATTTGTCGTGGGCACGGCCTGGTACTGCAAATACCTCCCGATCATAACTATTTGCAATATCCGCCGTCACTAGGCTCCCTCCTTTTGCCGCAGATTCTATAACAATTGTGGCTTCACTCATTCCGGCAATAATTCGGTTCCGTTTTAGAAAATTTTCCCGGTCGGGACTACTAGTACTCCAAAATTCAGTCATGAAGCCCCCTCTTTTCTCAACCTCAGTAGTGTATTTTGAATGTACTTTCGGATACGTCTGATTTAGTCCGTGTGCCAAACATCCTATAGTCTGTAGACCATGTTTAACGGCTGTTTTCTGGGCACATATGTCAACTCCATAAGCGAATCCACTTATAACAATAGGGTCCAATAGCGCTAACTCCTCAACAAGCCGTTCACAAAAAGCCATCCCATAACCTGTTATATTGCGGGTACCCACAATACTGATAATCTTGTGGTCCTCAAGATCGATAGTACCTCTTTTAAACAACAATAAGGGCCCATCAATACAATGTTTTAGATATTTGGGATAGGCTGCATCCGTAAAGTAACAATAGCCAATGTCATTGTCCCGGATATATCTCAATTCATCTTCTGCTGCCTCAATATGCTCAGAATCCTTTAGACCTTGAATGGTAAAAGAGCCAATACCATCGATTTTTAGGAGGTTCTGCAACTTATCGTCAAAAACCGCCGATGCACTACCACAATGCGCAATCAATTTTTTAGCAGTGATATCCCCAATATTAGGAATGCTTTGCAACCTAAGAACTGCAATCAATTCATCTGTAGTCATTTATAATTAGTGTTTAGTTATCCACAAAATACATAAAATATAATGTTAATAAAAAGTGGCGCCATACCTATTGACACGCTGATTTTTTTATAATATTTGTTAACATGGTATTGGAGCATTATATATCCGATTTACTTTATAGATACAACTGTGTTGTAGTGCCGGGTTTTGGTGCGTTCTTATCCCAACTTAGATCAGCAACCATAAACGAGAACACCAATTCTTTTTACCCTCCCTCGAAAACATTGTCATTTAATGGGCAATTAACATCCAATGATGGATTGTTGATTGCCCATATGGCCGAGATTGAAAGGACTTCCTATGAAGACATGTTACAAATTGTAACTGAGGAGGTAGAGGTATGGAAAAAAGCGTTACATCGAGGAGAACGTCTTTCTTTTGAGAACATTGGTGAACTAAAATTTAATGCACAAGGAAAAATACAGTTTCAGCCTTCATATCAGGTCAATCATTTAACTTCTTCATTCGGATTGTCATCTTTTGTATCGACGCCAGTCACAAGGGAGGTTTTGAAAAAGGAAGTTGTTGCATTGGAGGAAAAGGTGCCTTTTATAATTACGCCCGAGCAAAGACGTGAATCAAGCTCGACCATAAGGTCTTATTTAAAGTATGCTGCGGTCATTCTTTTAGCATTTTCAACAGGATTAACAGGTTACAGGTTTTTCAATGAGACCATAAACAATCAACAATTGGTGGTGGAAAAAGCCCAGAAAGAAGTTTCCAAGAGCATTCAAGAAGCCACTTTTTTTAATACCGCCCCTTTGGAACTGCCCACATTGAATTTAAAGGTACTTATAAAAACCCCAAAGCAGGGCATACATCACATTGTGGCCGGTGCTTTTAGGTTTAAGGAGAATGCCGATCGGAAGATTAGACAACTTAAACGAAAAGGATTTGTTGCCGCCACCTATTTTGGCACAAATGAACATGGCCTTCATATGGTGACATACAGTAGTCATAGCGATGCAAATGAGGCCTTGCAGACTCTTAGGCAAATAAAAAGAACCCATTCAAGGGATGCATGGCTGAAATCAGTCAGATAGTTGATTTATCACGTTAGAGCCAGTTATGACATATGTCAATTATTTTATTATGTCCCTTTTTACGCACAACTTCGTTAAAATTTTGAACCATAGCCCTGCTATGCTTAAAAATTTCGCCTCGTTTTGCCTCAAAAATCGCCTGTAATAATTCTAATCACATATTTCAAAACAGGCTCTTACCTTCTTTCAATAAAGTATCTTTACCCAAAAGTTGATTATGCAATCCAAAAATCCCAGCGAATCACGCACGGTAATGACAGATATGGTACTTCCCAGTGAGACCAATCCCTTGAACAATCTCTTTGGAGGTGAGCTATTGGCACGAATGGATAGGGCGGCCAGTATCGCTGCCGGACGGCACAGCCGGCGTATTACGGTTACGGCTTCGGTGAACCATGTTGCTTTTAATCAAGCCGTTCCTTTAGGCAGCGTGGTTACTGTTGAGGCTAAGGTATCCAGAGCTTTTAATACTTCAATGGAGGTATATATAGATGTTTGGGTAGAAGATCGTTATAATGGAACGCGTTCTAAAGCCAATGAGGCGATTTACACCTTTGTGGCTGTTGATGAAACTGGAAGGCCAACTGAAGTTCCTGCAATTAAACCGGTAACAGCATTGGAAACGGAACGTTTTGATGCCGCTCTACGGAGAAAACAACTTAGTCTTGTGCTAGCAGGCAAGATGAAACCTAACGAAGCTACTGAGCTTAGAGCTTTGTTCATGGATGATTAGCAATTACCGTATTCGGTTTAAAAATCAAAAGCATCAGGATCAGGACCAAATCTTTTTCCTTTTTCCAGACTATCCAAATGGGCTACATCTTCATCGGAAAGTTCAAAATCAAAAATAGCCGCATTGGCTTCTATCCGCTCCTTTTTAGAGGATTTGGGAATAGTAATCACTCCTTTTTGCAGATCCCAACGAAGAACAATCTGAGCGACCGATTTACTATACTTTAGGGCCATTTCCTTTAAGCTACCCACATCAAAAATTCGGCCTTGCATCATAGGTGACCAAGCCTCATACTGAATTTTATGGGCTCCGCAATAGTCTAATAAATCTTGTTGTACCAGATACGGATGAAACTCCATTTGATTTACCATCGGAACAATTTCGGCGGTTTCCAATACATCTTCCAAATGATGTTGCAAAAAATTGCTTACACCTATCGCCCTGACTTTCTTTTCTTTGTACAATTGTTCCAATGCACGCCAAGATTCCTTGTATTTACCCTTTACTGGCCAATGGATAAGATACAAATCCAGGTAATCCAAGTCTAATCGCTTCAAACTATCATTAAAGGCCCTCAAAGTACTTTTATACCCTTGGTCTGCGTTCCAAACCTTGCTAACGGCAAAAATGTCTTCTCTTTTGACTCCGCTTTGTTTAATTCCTTCTCCAACACCTTCCTCATTGGCGTATATCGAGGCCGTATCAATATGTCTGTATCCGGCATCAACAGCCCATTTTATGGCATCGATAACTTCTTGCCCATCTTCTGATAAATAAACCCCCAAACCAAAATAGGGCATTTTTACCCCGTTATGCAATTCAAATGTTCCTTTAATATCTGTAATAACCTTGTTTTTTTTTGCCATTTTTAACACTTATAGTTGGTATACCCATTCTTCAGGGTTCAATTTAGATGTATCTCTGTAAAGGTAAAATTTTAGACGTGTCTGCCCATTAGACCGATTGGTATATACTTCGCCCAGTTCTGTTTTTAAGATTACCCTGTCCCCTTTCTTGACATATATATCAGACAAGTTATAATAGGTGCTTATAAAGTTGCCGTGTTTTACTGTAACACCTTTATTACCCCCTGGTACAGAGAGTATAGCAATAACTTCTCCTTCGAAAATGGCCCTCGCCTTTGCGCCCTGGTCCGTTGCGATTATCACCCCATTGCTTTGGTGTTTAATGCCTGGATACACGGCATCCTTATACACGCCAAAACCCTGACTTTTTATCCCTTTCTCCACTGGCCAAATCAGTTTACCTTTATTTGCCAAAAAATTATTGGCGACCAAGGCCGCCTCAGGAGTAAGGATAAATTTGTTTGAAACTGCATTTTTTGCTTTTCCTGCGCCTGCTTTTTTATTTGAAGCAGCAATAGCACTCCGAATCAATCTTTCAATTTGTCGATCTATTTTTCTTGCTTCCTTCTTTTTCTTTTGGATGGCAGATGCATATTTACTCTCATTTTGTCGTATGCTTCCCAATAATTCCTTTTGGGATTTCATTTCTTTCATCAATTGAGCCTTTGCACTATTGTTGAGCGTAATCAATTGATCTTTTCCCTTTCGTTGTGCGGTCAACTCAATATTCAACTTAGTCAATTCCCCTGTTTTAACCATAATTTGCTCCCCTTGCTCTTTACGGTACTGCGTATACTGCTTAATATATTGCATTCGCTTAAAAGCTTGAAAAAAGTTCTCGGATGACAACAGGAACATTATCCGACTTTGCTGTGATTTATTTTGATACGATTTTTGGATCATCGTCCCGTATTCCTCTCTTAGTAATTTTAGGTCATCCCTTAATTTTGTAATGTTTCTGATGTTGGCATTGATCTGTCTATTCAGTAAATTGGATTGTTGATTGGTGACACGAATCAATTGTTGCCGAACATTTATTTTTCTGTCCAATGCCTCCATTTGATCAAGAACATTTCCCTTTTCCCTTTTTTCGGCGAAAAGTAGACGATTAATTTCCTGTATCTCCTTTTGCAGTTGTTCCCGTTTGGCTTCCAAGGACTTTTGTTCATTCGTTTGGGCATAGGTATCCTGAACGGAAACACCACTCAAAAAAATGAACAAGCAAGCAATATATAGATATCTACAGAGCATTTGTGTCTAATACAATCTTTTTAAAACCTTTTGGTATTTTGTAAGGAAACCTCAATGCCCTATTAAATTCAATACTACGATAATCCAAGCTGATTTCGTTCTTCGTATTGGCCTCTATAGCAGTTATCACTACCTCATTGGGCAAAACCTTTTCATTGATTTGTTGATACTCCTTATATTCAATATCCAACACCCTTTTTCTTAAAGGTTGGGATAATTGCTGCGTGGAAATCTTGAAATTATGCGGATCAATCCTGTATAACGTCTTGAACAGGGCCAATGGCTTCTTTGGCTTTAGTACATAGTCAGAACCAGTTATCATAACGTCATACTTAGCATCTCTTAAGTCAAACAATGCTTGCCCCAGCAATAGATTTTGTACTTTTTCAAAATTAAGCTCAATTCCCAACATATTACTCAGGTAAGAAAAGTCCCCATCAAAATATTCGTTTTGGAGTTTATTGTAGAAAGTAACCCTGTTAGGAGTAACATAGGCCTTTATAATTCCTAAGGGAGCACTGATCCAAATGGCCTTGTCTTTTTGCATTCGTAAACTTACGGTAACACTTTTTGAAGATTCCCCATCAAAATATTCGATTTTCATTCTACCGCGTAGGGTTTTGAAATTCATTTGATTTTGATAGTGTGTACGGATAATTGCCCTTGCAGACATATCTTTATCGATCGAACCATCAATAGCCAGCTTTTTGGATTTACAGGAAATTACAAGTAGAATAAAAAAACTGATACATGCCAATCGAATTGCCTTAGTCATATTTTTAGAACCCGGATTTTATCATACGAAGATACATATTTGCCTTGGAAGAATTATTCAATGCCGTATGTGCATCCGCCAATTCCTGATATATTTTATTTAATAAGGGAACATCTTCCAGTGTATAATCCAATGCTGTTTCCAATGCTTCAATGGCCTCTCTGTGTTTAGCTTTTTTATTGAATACATACCCTTGAGCATAATAAAAATAAGGTTGGGAAGGATAGTTTTCCAATGCCTCGTTGTTAACCTGTTCTAAGGTTGACAGGTCATTTTCGATTAGTAGATTAGATATACGGGCCTTTAGCTCTTCTAATGGATTTGTCTTAATATCTTGAGCGCTCTGAGTCTCTTCTTTTTGAGTATTTAATCTAATTTTCTTTACCGAATCATTGATTTTTGAGGATAATTCCTCTGTAAAAGAAGATTTTCTAATGTCATTGATTACATTTAAGGCCCTTTCATAGTTCTTTTGCTTGAAGTAAATAAGTGCTAGGTTTTCCCTGAGTTTAGCATTATCAAAAAGAATATCAGCCTTAACCTGATCCAATGAACCTCCTTGCACTTGCATAATCGTTACCAAGGTATTCAGATACCATTGGTTTTCGGGCTCGGACAACAATGCGGTAATGGCATATTCTTGAGCACTGATATATTGTTTGTCCAACAGATATGCTTTGGCCAATTCAAAATCAATTACACTATTGTTTGCATCAAGTAATTTACACTCCAAGAAAAGATTAATAGCCTTGTCATAGTTTTCTATTCCCTTTTGTTTTAGGGCCTCAAAAAAGTACTCTTGGAAGGTGTCTGAGTATTCCTCAAGATAAACCTCTGCACTTTCCTCAATCTGCATTGGTTCTTCTTGGGCGCTACTATTGATAGGAGCTAAAACCAATCCTATAATAAGCAACATTATCTTTAGTAAACTTTCCATTTTAAAACTTAAGAAACTTATACAAATACCCTAATAAAGAATTTCATGAAACCAACTATCCCCATGGCAAGCTAAGGGGTATTTCACTGGTTTCATTTTGACCCAAATATCAAAAAACGATCTCGAAGGCTTTCGGTACCATTATTTAGATTACCATTTTCATGGGAATGACAATTTTAGGTAACCCCGCAGCAAGCTGCGAGGAATTCTTTTCTATTAAACCCTATAACGGAATAAAATCATCAATAAGTATTCCAGAGACTTTACCTTTTTTGTTAAAACACCCTTAAAGTAAATCCGAAATCACCCTGAACAGCCCATTGTACTGAACTTACTTGGTTCCTGTGCTACCAAAACCGCCAGAACCCCTAGAAGTGTCTGAAAGCGCTTCTACTTGGTTCCATTCGGCACGTTCATGCTTAGCAATGACCAATTGTGCAATGCGCTCGCCATTTTCAACGGTAAAGGCACTGTTTGATAAATTGACCAGAATAACTCCTATTTCCCCACGATAATCAGCATCTACTGTTCCAGGAGCGTTAAGTACCGTAATCCCCTTTTTGGCCGCGAGGCCACTTCTTGCTCGAACCTGAGCCTCATAACCCATGGGAAGCTCAATAAAAAGACCCGTCTTGATCACTGCTCTTTCCAAAGGAGCCAAAGTAATAGATTCCATTATGTTGGCTCTTAAATCCATCCCCGCAGATGCCTCCGTCTCATAATGTGGTAATTCATGCCCCGATGTATTGATAATCTTTATATTCATTTTGTCTGTTGTTATTTAATTGATTTTTTAAGGTCGGAAGTGGTTCGCAATCAACTTTTCGGCAGGTATCTTGATTTGTTACAACTCATTTCTTAAGAAATATTTTTTTGAGGTTATGATTTTCAAGTGTATAGACCATTCCCAGAAATAACAGTAACAACCCAGCACCAATAATTAAATTACGATCAAACACATAAAATGATAATACCGAGAATAAGATTGAAGCAAATAGGTAAAACGTGATTTTTCTAAAGTTATAGGGAATAGGGTAGTACATTCTCCCAAAAAAAAGCGATAGTAACATCATACTTCCGTATGCGATAAGCGTAGCGACAGCAGATGCCACATAACCAAACTGTGGAATCAAGGCGAAGTTTATTATAATGGTCAAAAGGGCTCCAATCATTGATATATAGGCGCCATATTTAGTTCTGTCGGTGACTTTGTACCAAACGGAAAGATTGTGATATATTCCCAGAAAGAAACTAGCTAATATTATAATGGGCACAACTTGCATGGCCTCCCAATACTCTGGATTGGAAATAAAGATTGCTTTTAAAACATCGGCAAAAACAATGACGGCCAATAAAATAATACTTCCCAAAACCACAAAATAATTGGTAATCTGCGCGTACGCTTTTTGTGGGTTTTCTGTATTGGAGTGACTAAAAAAGAAGGGTTCGATTCCCATACGAAAGGCTGTGGCAAACAAGGTCATGAACATTGCCAATTTATAGCAGGCGGAGTACATTCCAACCTCGCTATCGGCCACGTCTTCCGGAAGTAATCGTTCCAACAAAATACGGTCAAAAACTTCATTTATGGTAAATGCTATCCCTGCAATCAATACAGGCATCGCATACTTCATCATCCTTTTCCAAAGTTCTACATCGAACCTATAGGTCTTCATAAGATAGTGTCGTAGCATCATTGCCAACGTAATGGCGCTTGCAATAAGGTTGGCAATAAATATGTAGGATATCTCGAAATCGGGCTTGTAGATTCCCTGTAACAAGCTTTCTGGATCACTCTGAACCCATCTGGGGAGCAGATAAAGAAAAAATACATTAAGTCCCAAATTGACAACAACATTCAATATTTTCACTACCGCATACCTCATTGGTCTTTCATTTGCCCGTAGGCGGGCAAAGGGAATAATCACCAAGGCATCCAATGTTAATATTAAAATGGCATATCTTAGATATTTTAGGTCGATCTCAGTGATTCCAGCTATTCCATTTTGAAAAAACAAGGCTACCCCCAAAAACAAAAATGTGCTTCCTAAAATTGAAATCAAAGAGGTAGAAACTACGGTTTTTCTATTATCCCCTCCGTTGTAAAATCTGAAAAAGGCCGTTTCCATACCATAGGCCAAAACCACATTAAAAATAGCAAACCAGGCATAAATTACCGATAACTGGCCATAATCGGGAGTGAGTAGAACCCCAGTGTGAAAAGGCAATAAAAGAAACGAAAGCATCCGTGGTAACACGGTGGCCAAACCATAAATGGCCGTTTGCTTAAAAAGTTTCTTTAGTGGATTCAAGCGAGAATAATTATAGCCTAAAAATAGGTATTTAAACCAAGGCAGCAAAGAGAGGTAATTGTAATTGGCAATAGGCCAAAAAAAACCTCACAAGTTGTGAGGTTTGTATTTTACTGTAGTTGTAGTTTTCGAAAATAGACAACTACAAAGTACTGGATTTAATTATTCAATGCTTCCGCTCCCCCTACAATCTCCAAGATTTCGTTGGTAATCGCGGCTTGCCTTGCTTGGTTATAGGTAAGTTTTAATTGATCTCTTAACTCTGTAGCATTATCCGTTGCCTTATGCATCGCAGTCATACGGGCACCATGCTCACTGGCAAAAGAATCACGAACCGCCTTATATAGCTGTGTCTTTAACGATTTAGGGATTAATTGCTCGATGATTTCCATTTTTGAAGGTTCAAAAATATAATCTGCATTTGAACTCTCTGTACTATCCAAAGGTACAATTGGCAAGAATTGCTCGGTCAGTACAATCTGTGTAGCGGCATTTTTGAACTTGTTATAAACCAATTCAATTTTGTCATAAGACCCATCTTTGAACAATTCCATCAATTCTTCTGCCATGGCCGCAACATTCTCAAAGGTCAATTCATCAAAAACTTGGCTATGGTTTGCCAAAACTGTCGATTTCTTCCCGAGAATATCATTGGCCTTTTTTCCAATAGCCACAAAATCAACCCGCTTACCAGCATGGATTTCATCGGTAAGAATCGCGCACTGTTTAATAATGTTTGTATTAAAAGCACCACACAACCCGCGGTTCGAAGTAATGGCAACAACCAATACCTTATTAACCGGACGGTTGTTGGCAAAAGTACTTCCAGAATCAGCATCCAAACTAGCACTTAAGCTCTGTAATAATTCGGTAAGCTTATCTGCATAAGGCCTCATGGCAGTAATTGCATCCTGTGCCTTCTTTAACTTGGCAGCAGATACCATTTTCATGGCACTTGTAATCTGCATCGTTGAAGAAACCGATGATATTCTATTACGTATTTCCTTTAAATTGGCCATATTTCAAGTTATGAGTTAGGAGTGATTCGTTAAGAGTTTTTGATTACTGACACCAAAATTCGTATTAACTCTTCACAATTCTTCTTCATGTCTTTTGGTACTTGCCTGCCAGTTGCTTCTAAAATGTCCAACCAATACAAAGTTTCATCAGCTTCTTTAAGGGCAATCCCAAACTTATTCTTAAATCCTTTGTACTAACTCCTCTTTGAGCCTCTCTAGTATTTGCTCCAATACTCGTTCCGCTTTTTAATAATTGGGATGCTAGTTCAAAATCATTGTTTTTCTTTAAATCATCGCAGTACAAAACTATATTACAAGCAAATTGAAAACTCTTAATCCGAATAGGACTATCACTTAATTTACTCATAACCCTGAACTCATAATTTTTAACTAGTTTCTGTACTTCCCAGTCAAATCCTTACAAACAGAGGTCAAGGTATCAGTAGCCTCATCGGTTAATTTACCTGCCTTAAGCAAATCAAGAACATCTCTGTGCTTGGCATTCATAAACTCAATGAAATCGTTTTCAAATTCCTTTACCTTTTCAACAGGAACATCACGCAACAAGTTTTTGGAACCAGCATAGATAATTGCAACTTGGTCCTCAACGGTAAAAGGATCGTTCTGTGCTTGTTTTAAAATCTCAACATTGCGACGTCCTTTTTCAATTACGTTTAAGGTCGCAGCGTCCAAATCAGAGCCAAACTTGGCAAAAGCTTCCAATTCTCTAAACTGTGCTTGATCCAGTTTTAACGTACCCGAAACTTTCTTCATTGATTTGACCTGGGCATTACCCCCAACCCTTGATACCGAGATACCTACGTTGATTGCAGGACGAACCCCTTGGTTGAATAAATCTTGCTCCAAGAATATCTGTCCATCTGTAATGGAGATAACGTTCGTGGGAATATATGCAGATACATCACCAGCTTGGGTTTCGATAATTGGCAAAGCGGTCAATGATCCACCACCTTTTACCATTGGTTTTAAAGGCTCTGGCAAATCGTTCATGTTTTTTGCTATATCATCATCAGCTATAACTTTTGCAGCACGCTCCAATAATCTTGAATGCAAATAGAATACGTCTCCAGGATATGCCTCACGTCCCGGTGGGCGTCTTAACAACAGTGATATCTCACGATAAGCAACTGCTTGTTTTGATAGGTCATCAAATATAATCAATGCTGGTCTACCTGTATCTCTAAAATATTCCCCAATCGCAGCTCCTGCAAATGGCGCGTATACCTGCATTGGTGCAGGATCTGATGCGTTGGCAGCAACAATAGTAGTATAGGCCAAGGCCCCTTTGTCTTCCAACACTTTGGCTATGGCAGCAACGTTTGAAGCTTTTTGACCTATAGCCACATAGATACAATATACGGGTACGCCAGCATCGTAAAATTCTTTTTGATTAAGAATAGTATCGATACAAACGGTTGTTTTACCTGTCTGACGGTCACCAATTACCAATTCTCGCTGACCGCGACCTACTGGGATCATAGCATCAATTGCCTTAATTCCTGTTTGTAAAGGTTCTGTTACCGGTTGACGGAAAATTACACCTGGTGCTTTGCGTTCCAATGGCATTTCAAAAAGATCACCAGAAATAGGTCCTTTACCATCAATAGGAGCACCCAAGGTATTTACAACACGACCAACGATACCCTCACCAACGTTTATTGATGCGATACGTTGGGTACGCTTAACTGTTGAGCCTTCTCCTATTTCCTTTGAATGTCCCAATAGCACGACGCCAACATTATCCTCTTCCAAGTTCAAAACGATGCCTTCAAGGCCTTCTTCAAACTCAACCAACTCGCCATATTGGACATTGGAAAGTCCATATACCCTTGCAATTCCATCTCCAACTTGCAATACGGTTCCTACTTCATCTAAAGTAGCGGTTGCTTCAAATCCTGATAATTGCTGCTTTAAAATTGCTGATACTTCAGCGGCTTTTACTCCTGCCATTTGTTTAAGATATAAAGTTTTAGACTCTAAGAGCCTTAAAATGTATTATAGACTATTTGTGAATTCTCTTTTTAAATTGCTCAATGTATTGGCGATACTTGCGTCAAACTGCAAATCACCTACTCTTAATACAAAACCTCCAATAATATTCTCATCGATTTTGCTCTCGATAGCAACTTTGTCCCCTGTAATTTTGGTTACTTGTGCCAGTATTTTCTTTTCTAACGCTGTTGTCAAGGGAACCGCTGTGGTTACATAAGCGACATCCTGTCTCTTTAATTTTTCATTTAGAATGATGTACTTCAATGCTACTTCATTCAACATGCCAACCCTTTTATTGTCTACCAAAAGTTTAAGCAAGCCTTCGGTAATGGCGTGGCTATTCCTAAATATAGCGGACAAAGCATTTTTTTTGGTTTCTCCCCTTAAAACAGGGCTTGCCAACATATCCTTTAATTCATTACTGTCAGAAATGGTATGTACCACCGAGCGCATATCTTTTTCAACTGCATCAGTTGCTTTCTTGTCAACCGCACTATCCAAAATTGCCTTTGCGTATCGTATGGCTGCTCTAGTATCCTTCATCCTTGATTAGTTCAATTTAATGTCTCCCAACATATCGTCGACCAACTTCAATTGTCTGTCTTTATTCGACAACTGTTCCTTGATGACTTTTTCGGCAATTTCAATAGAAAGTTCAGCTACCTGGTTTTTAATATCGGCAACGGCTGCCTTCTTTTCACTCTCAATGGTAGCCTGTGCTTGTTTTATCATTTTATCACCTTCAACCTTGGCCTGCTCTTTTGAATCGGCAATCCACTTATCTTTTATTTCACGAGCCTCTTTCAACATGGCTTCCCTTTCGGTACGTGCTTCCTTCAATAATTTCTCGCTATCGGCAGTAACATTCTGCATTTCCTTTTTAGCGTTCTCAGCAGCTGCCAAAGCGTTTTTGATACCTTCTTCGCGATCATTAACCGCATTCAAAATGGGTTTCCATGCATATTTTCGTAGTAACAGAAGCAACAGAATAAAAAGCGTTATCTGCCAGAAAAATAAACCAAATGAAAAATCATTAATTAACTTATCCATATTATTTTATTTAATCAATTCATAAAAACAAAGGCCACAACCAACCGTTATGGCCTTTGTTCAATACTACTAGCCTACAAACAATGCTGCAAAGCCAATACCTTCAATAAGCGCTGCTGCAATCAACATCGCTGTTTGAATTTTACCAGTAGCCTCAGGCTGACGAGCGATGGCATCCATTGCTGAACCACCGATTCTACCGATACCGATACCTACACCAATCACAATCAAACCTGCTCCTACTATAGTTGGTACTTCCATAATATATATAAATTAAAAATTAAACATTCAAAAATCAATGGGCCTCATCATGCTCATGCTCCTCTACAGCAAAGCCAAAATACAAGGCCGATAATAACGTAAAAATATACGCCTGTAAGGCTGCAACCAATAGCTCAATTAAAGAAAGGAAAAAAGCGAGCACCATTGATAACCCACCACCAAGCCAGTTCTGGACCGTAAAAACCAATGCGATAATACTCATTAGTACTACGTGACCGGCCATAATATTAGCGTACAAACGAATCATTAAGGCAAAGGGTTTAATGAACACCCCCAATAATTCTATTGGAGCCAAAATAAATTTCATTGGAACGGGTACTCCTGGCATCCAAAAAATATGTTTCCAATAATTACGGTTACCAGAAAATTGTGTAATTATAAAAGTTATAATAGCCAAGGCAAAAGTAACCGCGATATTTCCAGTGACATTTACTCCAAGTGGTGTAAGTCCAAAAATATTTAAAAACCAGATAAAGAAAAACACGGTTAGCAAATAGGGCATAAATCGCTTATATTTTTTCTCACCAATATTAGGCTTGGCAATATCGTCCCTAATATAAAGTACTATAGGCTCAAAGAAACGACCTGCGCCTGTAGCTATTGGTCCTTTTCCAAATGACTTCGCCAGACCACTAAACAACAAGAACATTAGGAGCCCAGTGACAAACATCATCACGACATTCTTGGTTATTGAAAAATCAATGGGTTTGACATTGGTTGCATGGTGGCTTTCATCATAGTTGATGATACCCTCAGCATTAGTCTTATAAATTTTACTGTGGTATAATTTGTAGTAACTACCGTCTACTTCAGCTAAAGTCTCGCCGTGGTGGAACTTAGAAGAAGAGAACACTTTCAACCCGTTATCCCATAAGATTACAGGAAGTGAAAAACCGTAGTGTATGCCCTTTTCGGAATCAGAAAAAAAAGTAAAAGAATGTGAATCCTGGATATGGTGCTGAATATCTCCGTCTATTTTCTCCTGAACTCCTATCGGTTCATGGGCTTCAGCCTTTTTTGAATTATGACCCACTTCCTGTGAGAAAACAGTTCCTCCTAAAAAAAGCAGTACACCAAAAAGAAACTTGGTAAAATAAGTTATGCGCATATCACTTAAAAATATCGGTCTCTAAAAATCGGTGCAAATGTAAGCTATTCTCTTAAAAAGAAAAAAGCATTTTAGAGTTTATTTTCAGGGAATTAGTGAGGGGAAAAGACCAAAAGAATTAATCCAATTTTCTAAGCATCTTGGTAGTAAAAATCGTTTCAATAATCAAAGAAATGGTATAGGGGATAAAAAAGGAGGCAAACTCCAATCCGCTCATTTCACCATCGGCTTTATATGTAGGATAAAAAAGAATGAAAAAAAAGATGAATTTTAATAAACTACCCCCTATAAACAAGAAACCTATCTGATTTTTAAGTTTGTTCCTCAACGTGTAAAGTGCAATAAAAATTGCGGCAGCTAGAATACTGTTCACCATATAGGAAAGTACAATAAGGTTTTCATAAGGAGGGAGTCCCTTGCCCTTAAGAATCGTAATATGAAGAAAAAAAGCTATTCCTAGTGAAAGTATCAAAAGGATGATAAATTGAACAATCGAGTTAATCCTAGACATTAGTTTTTTATTCTTTTCAGTTGCCGCAAAACTACCCAAATAGAAATTGCCACACCAATTAGTGTGGCAAATGCCGTAAAAATTCTTTTGTCGGTTTGGTAATATTCATCCAACCAAATGCCCCCTTGGGCCGCCAAGAAGATAATAGCGCCCATCTCAAAGGCAATGCCCGAGAGCATTGCAAAGTTCTTTAGGGTGTTCTTTTTTTTAGGAGGCTTTTGCTCGTTCATTACTGCCTACAGATGATTTAAAACCGCCTGCACTGGACGAAGACCCTTGATCATTACCTTTAAATGACCCTCCTTTACCTTTCATTGTACATGATGCATTAAAGGTCGCTCCCGGTTCAACAGCCAATTTGGTCACTGATACAGAACCTTCAATAACTGCAGAAGCTTTTAAGGAAAGTAAATCAGACACTAGAAGTTCTCCGTTAAAACTACCTTCGATATCGGCATTGACACATTCAACTTTTCCGTGAATGTAACCGCCTTTTCCGATGACCACTTTACCAGAAGTCGTAACATTTCCGTCTAATTTTCCGTCGATTCGGAAATCGGCCTCGGAAACGATATCACCTTTGATTTTTGTGTTTTTTTCGATTCTGTTGGGTTGTCCGCCTACTTCATTCATAGTTCTAGGTTTTTTGTTGTCTGAAAACATGTTTATGGTTTTGGGGTTAAAACGTAATCCTTATATTCTAATAGGTTCTTGTGTACTTGTACTATTTTATAGTTGGCCGATAAAATTACAAAATTCTCATTGTCAACCTTATAATCCTTGTTAATTTTTAGCAATTCGGCATAGCCTAAAGCAAATTCCTTTGATTTAAAGCCATGGACGATAATGAATTGATTCTCTAGATTGTAAATATCTTTGGAAACCACGTTTTTGTACTTCAAATCCTTTATTGATTTTTCTAAAAGCTCCATGAGTTTTAAAGCTTCTTGATCCTTATGTCTTTTAAAGGCAAAAACCACCTTCCAATTGGCAGTGCCTGTAGCATCGGTTTCCGGTGAAAATTCCTTGGGCTCCAATTTCGGTAATTGCTCTGCCACCATCTGCTCCGCCTTTTTTCCTTCTGGATTATTAGGATAGGTCAAAGCCACATAGTTCAAAGCTTCTTTAAAATCATCAAATCCTTGCAACCTTCCAATGGCATTCGCCTTTAGCATTTCGAACTTAGGTACTATTGGATCCCCTGTAAATTTGTTTATACTTTCTTCTGTGGCCGTAATTACCTTTAAAAACTCTTGGTCCTGGAATAGTTTATAGAGCTTAACATATTGTGCGTCTGGACTACTGGAATTACTCTCAAGCACTGCTGCTGGGTTTAATAATATCTCGGCATAGCGCGAATCTGGATGGTTTTTGATTATGTTGCCTTTCATATCATTGGCCAACGGACTACCTTCTTCTTCATACATCTTATATAGATTGTATTTTGAAGGAAGTATCAATCGTTCTTCAGGCTTTGATCTTAAAACCTCTTCTAATTTTGCCGAGGCTAAAAGATTCTCCTTGAATTTTTCTTTATAAATCAATCCCAACTGATAGTTGGCGAAATTCCGTTCTCCTTTCAAACTGTCAATAATCGCAACCTCTGTAGGAATCTGGTCCAAATAAAATTCAACTGAATATTTTTCTTCATCTGTTAGCTCTTCTTGACTACCTGCATCTGCAATAGCTTCTCCACTTTCATTGGTAATTGTAATTGTGTTTTTATTAGACCAGCGCCAATCATCTTCAAGCGTTCGGTTACCCCATTTATTGGTAAAATCATTCTTACCATAGCCTAGACTGGTCAGATTATAAAAGTAGAACTTGCCCTTATTTTCCTTACCCCCTTTACTTTTTGCAAAGGCTGCAAAACCTTCTGTGATACGATCTACTTCTTTTTTTTCAGCTTCTTCCCTTGCTTTTTTCAAGGCTTCAATATGTTCCTCAAAAAAAGTAACCTGTTGGTCTTTGGGAAGGTCATATACTGTAATAACGCTATCCGCATAATGAACGATGTCTTCATACTTGATTACATCTTCGAGATTGTCCAACTTCTTTTTAATCGATCTGTATTTTTTTGTATTTTCAGGAAGGTTGGTCAATACGCTATCAAAATAAGAGCCTGCAGTCTTATATTCGTTCAGATCAAAGTTGTACACGGCCAAATTCTCATAATTCAAGGCATTCAGTTTGGGCATGTTTTGGGTAGCTCGTAGTGATTTGTTGAAATATACCAATGCCAGACTATCTGATTCGGTCTCTAAATGATACTCGGCCAACTGACGATATATTTTATCTAAAAAAGGGCGATTTTCTCTATTTTCTTCCAATTCGGTAAGATATTCAAGCAGTTCTTCCTTGTTCACATCTGTGAGTTCGGTATTCTTTATTTTCTGCAAATGGGCATTTATCATGTAAATGCGGGGCGACCTTCTATTCAAATCTATTACCTCATCAAATGCATAGTTTGCACTGTCTTTATGTTGTAACTGATTGTATAATTGCCCTATAATGTAATAATATCTTCCTTTTTCTGGGTTCTTTTTGGTGTAATACGAGGCGATTTTAAGTTGTTGGATAGCCGTGTCGGGGGCATTGAGATTTATGTAAGCTTGTGCCAACATTGCCCTAGCATCAGCATATTCCTGATCTTTCAAGGCTTCGAACTTCATGAGACGTTTGAGGTTCTTAATGGCCAGTTCTTCATTTTCCAGACGTATATTCACTTTTTCCCTCCAGATATTGGCCTCATTCAGTTTATCGCTTTCATAATACTTTCTTAAGACATAGTTGAAGGCTTCCAAAGCTGGCATATAACGCTGATCAAAATACCTTGCTTTCCCTAAAAGTAAAAAAGCCTCGTCGGTTTGAGGATTTCTTTCTTCCTCTTCGATATCCATACTGTGTTTCTGGATGGCCTTGGTGGCTTTTTCTTCTGCAATAATGAAGTTTGGATTGTTATCTTCGGAATCGAGCTTTATGTTTTCAGTAACTTCCAGCCGTTCTATGGGCAGTACTTGCCAATAATCATCCTGATAACTGGCATTGAGTTCTTCCCTACCTTGTTCAAACGCGATATCGCCATTGTACAAGGTGTTGAACTTTGTGTTCATGGCATGCCAATTTCTGTTAAGAAACGCGTCTTTTTTTGTTGAGCAAGCGCTAAAAACAAGCGCTGTTAAAACAGCATTTACGATGATTTTATATTGAAGCTTCAAAATTCCTTGTATTCGTACACATTCTTAACTGAAAAACGACTGGTTTATTATGTATTTGGTCGATTAAATCAAGTTTTTTACTGCCTGCCAAATGTCTCCTTGACAAAACCTTATGAATTGAAAACCCAAAGTTTATAAAAACTGGGTATTTTTAAGTATAAAAAAAACAAAATAGCCATGACAACACAGGAAGTTGCCGACAAATTAGTCGGTTATTGCAGACAAGGACAATTTGAAAATGCCATTAACGACCTTTACGGAGAAGACATCGTTAGTATTGAACCAGATGGGGCACCTATGAAAGAGGTAAGGGGGTTGGAAGCTGTTCGCCAAAAGACAGAACATTTTAATACTATGGTCGAGGAATTTCATGGAATGGAGGTCTCTGAACCTTTGGTAGCCGATAATTTCTTTTCATGTCGATTGACCATGGAAGCTACATTTAAAGAAGGTGGCAGAAATACTCTAGATGAGTTATGTCTTTATCAGGTGGAAAATGGGAAAGTCATCCGTGAGGAATTTTTCTATACTCCTATGCCTCCAAAGGGCTAACGGAAAGTAGACCTGTCAGGTTTATAAAACCTGACAGGTCTTCACTATTTTTGTACACTAAACTTATTCTTGCTCGATGCTAACAGGGCTCCTGCTAAAGAAGTTTTCCAATTCGCGCAATGTCTCCGCTGAAGTCTTAATGTCCTTTACTATTTTCCCTTTGTTCAGTACCACAATGCGTTCGCATACTTCCGTGACATGCATTAGATCGTGACTTGATACCAAAACCGTTACTCCCTGTTTAGCTGCTAAATCCTTAATGATCGCCTTCAATCGTATTTGGGTGGTTGGGTCTAAATTAGCAAAAGGTTCATCCAAAATAATTACTTCTGGATTCCCTATAAAGGAACCGACTATCCCCGCCTTTTTTTGGTTTCCTTTAGAAAGGTCCCTCAGGTATTTTTTCTGACCGAGGATTTCCCCATGGAAAAAATCCTTGAAATCGGAAAGCAGTGCATTTACGTCGGCCTTATTTTGGTTGCGCAGCTCACCAATGAAATAGAAGTACTCCTCAGGAGTCAAATATCCAATCAGGAAAGATTCATCAATAAATGATGAGGTAAAAGGCTTCCAATCCTCACTGGTATTCACCTGTACACCATTATTGATAATATAGCCTGTTGTAGGCTGAATCAAATCCAACATTAAACTGAAAAGAGTTGTCTTGCCCGCACCATTGTTCCCTACCAAACCAAAACTCTGACCTTTTGGGATATCCAGCTGTTCTAGAC
This sequence comes from Bacteroidota bacterium, assembly GCA_024279425.1. Classification (GTDB taxonomy): domain Bacteria; phylum Bacteroidota; class Bacteroidia; order Flavobacteriales; family Flavobacteriaceae; genus Maribacter_A. Next base: position 20,067 of record JAJRRO010000093.1, read on the forward strand.
TCAAAACCAATTGATTACCGTATTTTTTGGTCAAATTTTGTATTGTGATCATATCTTAAACTATTAGCTGTTCTGTTCCTTGAAACCGGCAATCATTCCGTATTTCCTTTTTCTATAAACCTCTGCAACTTTGTCCAATGCTGTTTTCCTTAATGCAAAACCCGTAATTCCTAGAATTGAGAGGACACCTATCGCTGCCTCGAATGATATAAATGTCTTTAATCCAAAATATAGCAAGCTAGGAACGACCATTAGCGGTAACAATACCAAAAACTGAGTCGCACTTGTGCCTTGCATATTCCCAATAGCGCTTTTGGTCAGGTCAATTCGCTTTTTATTAAAAGACCCGAAGAATAAAATGACAGGTACGTTTACCCCTAAGTTGTAGAGGGCACAGCTAAAATTAATGGCCAATGCCTTCCAACCAAAATAAACGTAGGGTATGGATAGGAGAAACATAACCACTATACTTACTGAAATGAGCGCGGCCTTTGATTCCAGATATTTTCGAAGGGGTATGTTCTGGGACATCATCATCCCATAGTATTCACTGTCCCATGCCGGAATAAATTGCCCAAAATTAGATAGGAAGATCCCGGTCATAAAAATCCCCACGAACAGATATATTGTACTGGTTTCCCCATAGGTATCCATGCTGTAAAAGATCAATCCATAAAGAATCATGGCCAATGATATGAATACTTGCATTTTAGTACGCTTATTTCTCCATATCAATTTTAAATCCAATCGAAGAAATGGAGCTATATCACCAAATCGTTCGGTCCAGGACAGATCCGAAGTTATAGCCTCTTTGGCCTTCTTTTTAAGAGAGGCATCAAGGTATAACCTGTTCTTTAAATATTTATAGTTTGCAAAATATGTACTTAATGCCAAAATTAGGGGAATAAAAGCCAATGCTGGGTTCTGGTATAAGATGTAGAATATTTTTCCTGCATATTGAGTTACTGGAATCACATTAAAATATTCCAGTGTGTAAAATCCCAATATTAAACTGCCCAATATAAGCAGGACCCTATCGCTTTTATTGATTAAGAAATTGGTGAAGTTGATGGTGAGCACCATTCCTATTATTGCAAATAACCAAGCTAAAACATTAAGTACAGGATAACCTTCCGCCATCAAAACGATTGAAAAAGGAACGGCCATAAACAAGGACAAAAAGTTATAACCCGATAGTCCCGATTTAGCAAGAATGTAGTGCGTAATACTACTCTTTTTGATTGGGTATAAAAGCAATGGTCTAATATCCATTACCGGTAACTTTTGCATGAAATATCTAAAAAACAACTCAATGAGCACCCAATACAGCATGTACTCGCTGACTTTGAGCATGGGATCTACATCAGGAAAAGTTTTGCGCAAAATAAAAAACAGGGCAACTCCCAAACCTGCAAAGGAGACTAACATATAAACAGCAAAAAATCCCATTATAATTTTAAGGGTAAGTCCCTTCCCAATATTGGACGACCTAAAAAAAGATTTCCATTGTAGACCTATGAAGTGTTTGAACATTGAAGTTGGTAATTTGCTCTGTGGAGTTAGTATATAAAAAGTCGGTTTTGTTACAAAAGATCTCCTATTAAAGAGATTTCAATACTACTTTTCTCTTTATTAAATAGTCCTTTTCCAAATCATTGTGCGTTTTTAGAATTGCCTTATTTAGGTAAGAAATCGCTAGAACAATATCTTTTTTTTTGACATAATATTCGGCATAACATCCATAATAAAGGTAGGCCCTTTGTTCGAGCTTTGCAATGCTTATTTGGTCAAGTATTCGTTGTGCAACTTCTAAATGGTTCAATTGAAGATTAACAATTGCCATATTCAGTTGGGTAAAAGTACTAGGTTGTAATTGATATAATTCAGAATACCAGTACAATATTTTATTCCAATCGGTATTTTCAAAAGTTTTTGCCTTTATATGCTCCGCGGCAATCGCCGCTTCATAATGGTAGATAGAAATGACATCATACTCCATGGCTTTGTTCATGGAATTATTCCCTATTTTGATAAGTGGGAAGAACCATTTGCTACGGTCCTGATGTTCTAAACTTACAATTTCATTGCTAGAATTTGTTTTACTATCCAGTCTAGAGGCATGAAAACACATCAAAGCAAAAAGTGCATATAAATTTCCCGACCTGAATTTTTCTTTTTTCAAAAGGAGTTTGGTTAGGCGAATCGCCTCCCCACAAAGATCTTTACGAATAAGCTTGGTCTTGTTTGTGGAATGAAACCCCTCGTTAAAGGTCAAATAGATAATCTCCATAACTCGATCAAGTCTTTGTTGAACTTCATTGGCTGAAGGAAACTCAAATTTGATCTTATTTTTAACAATCGCCTTCTTGGCCCTACTTAATCTTTTCTTTATGGTCTCCTCTTTGATCAAAAGAGCTGCAGCAATTTCTTTAGAATTAAATCCAGAAATGGTCTTAAGTGCAAAGGCAATTTGTTCTTTTGGCTTAAGACTTGGATGGCATGCCACAAAAATCATACGAAGTTGACTATCCTCAATCTCATGATCCAAGAATATATCGTTTGTATGGTTTGAAACGACCGTGTAGGCCACTTTGTCAAATCTGTTCTTCTCTGCCTTTAGGCTTCTAAGTAAATCAATGGTCCGGTTTTTGGCCACTTTAGTAAGCCAAGCCTCGGGGTTTTCTGGAATTTGACTTCTCCATTGCAGAGTAGCCTTAATAAATGTATCCTGAACAGCATCTTCAATGGTCTCAATGTTGGACAATCCAAAAAAACGAATCAAAATAGCAACCATCTTTCCATACTGATGTCTGAAAAGATGGTCGACAATCTTCTGTTCCATTATTGGTCGAATACCATTATCTCACGAATTTCAACCGTACCTCCCAAATCATAGTCTGGATAATCGTCGGCAATTTTCACAACTACTTCTGCATTTTCAGCAGATACGATATAGTAACCCCCTACCAACTCCTTTCCTTCAACAAAAGGACCGTCAGTGATTGTTCTGTCTGGACCGGAAACACGTTTAGCAACCGGAACAAGCGCATTGCCTCCTTTTAAAATACCCTGCGCCTCCATCTTGTCATTCCATCCAAACCATTTCCCCATACGGTCTTGTAATTGTTCGGGCGACAATCCTAATTCTTGGTAATCGGCCCCGATAAAAATCATCATAAAATCTTTCATTTCCAATACTGTTTTAAGATTAATACTATTTGTTTACCTAATGACGGAACCCGTTCGAAACTTGGGGACATTTATTGAGTTTTATTTTATCTCCACCTATTAATGGCATTCATCAAGTCATAATCTATTACAAATAAGTACAATTTTTATTTCATTCCAATTTTTTATGGAATTTTCAATGCTTAGCTTTGCACTTCAAATTTACTGAAACAAGAAAGCATGACCGATTTTTATGCCCTAACGGTACAAAGTATTAAACCCCTTACCCCGACATCTGTAGCAATTACGTTAGAAATACCCAAGGAATTAAAGCAGGTGTTTACTTTTGCCCCTGGTCAATATATTACCATTAAAAAGGAGATTAAGGGTGCCGAATTGCGCAGGGCTTATTCCATTAGCTCTTCCCCAAAACGGGACTATATCACTATTGGTGTAAAAAAGGTTGACAAAGGCGGTTTCTCTGAATATGCCAACACAAAATTGAAGGCTGGGGATGTTCTTGATGTAGTGCCACCGGAAGGCCGGTTTATTTTTAAAAGAAGTGATTCCGTCAAGAATATAGTAGCCTTTGCTGCAGGAAGTGGTATTACCCCTATCATGAGCATTCTAAAGGCTGTGTTGGGAAGTAACCCCAACAACAAATTTGTACTGGTATATGGTAATAAGTCCAATAAAGAGACCATGTTCTATAAAGATTTGGTAAAACTTCAATTGGAATATGCTAGTCGTTTTTTTGTGTACTTTACCAACAGCAAAACCCAGGAAGAAGGCTCTCTTTTTGGTAGAATAGATACCTCAGCGGTGAATTATGCTCTTAAAAATAAGCACAAGGATACTCTATTCGATGCCTTTTATCTCTGCGGCCCTGAGGACATGATTCATTTGGTCAAAAACACTTTATTGGAAAACGGTGCCCCAAAGGAGAAAATCCATTTTGAATTATTTACCACTTCGGAAACTACGGCTGAAACTACAACTGCTCCGACTGTGGGAAAAACCCAAGTGACCATTACTTTGGATGATGAGGAATTTTCTTTGAACATGAATAAAAATGATGTGGTCTTGGATGCTGTTCTAAAGGAAAACATCGATGCCCCTTATTCCTGTCAAGGTGGGGTCTGTAGCAGTTGTATTGCCAGGATTACTGAAGGAAAAGCAGAAATGGTCAAAAACCAAATCCTCACTGATGGTGAAATCGAAGAGGGGTTGATCCTTACTTGCCAAGCTAAACCCTTGACCGCCACTTTAAAAGTGGATTATGATGATGTTTAATAATTTTTGGATGTCTAAACACATATTCCGTTCTGCTTAATCTATTGAAGCTTTTCAACTGTTGAATGTCATTGACCATTACCTCGGTTATAGTGGCCATTCTTAATGCCAATTTGCCGCCAAACCTAATTGTCAAACTTTTGGAGGAGCCTTTAACCCGACAAGTCATACACTTGAACCGACTGGCCAGTCGGTTTTGTTTTTAGCAACTAGTGCCGTACATCGAGATTTATTCACTTGAACGAATTTTTAGTGAATTACATCCTTAAATATTCCCCTAAACATAAGGTCGGGGGTTCTTTGTATAAGGCTTAACAGTCTGTTTTAACCCAAAACCCAAATCTTATGGACAAGAATCTAAAACGCATGGCCACCATGCAACGTATGCAAGTTACAGGCTTGGAATTGTTTTATAAAAACGGATATTACAATACCAGCGTTGACGACATTTTAAAAGAACTTTCGCTTTCAAAAGGAGCTTTTTATTATCACTTTGATTCTAAAGAGGATTTCTTCACACAAATCATCGAGAATTTATTGGTACGCAAAGTTTACAGTATGCTCATTGAGCCTATTGAAGGTCACGACAATCCCTTAGAGCTAATTACCAACTGTTTTGAAAATGCATTGGAAACCGCAGTGCACAATGAGTTGGACTTTGGTTTTGCCCTAAACAACTTCATTACAGAATTTAATGGAAGAAATGAGAAAATAATGAAACACCTGAATGACATCCTTAAAGTATGGGAAGTTAATTTAGTTTCAACCATTCAAAAGGGAAAATTTAATAATCATATTGATAGGCATGTAGATGCTGAAGGTGTTGCTTTATTTCTAATGAGTTCTTATCTAGGCGTTCGTACACTTATGGCAGAATCTTGCCCCAGTGCTAGAAAATATAGGTTTATGTCACAATTACGGCAGTATTTCAAAGCTTTGGAAATTAAGCAATCAACTTTTTAGGAATCAACTTTACTTTTAATTCAATAACAATTCAACCTTGTTGAATACATCTTCTGGAAGTATTGTTTCCATAGCGTTTTCGTATCCTTTGGGAGCCTTGTTCCCATAAATTGATGTAGGGATCGACGGGTAGATCTCTCTGTCGGAAAGAAGCGCATTGTCCAAATCTTGTCCAAATGGGTAAAAACCGGCATAGGGGTGGGTCACGCCCCATAGGGTAACAGTGGGAATGCCGTACATGGCAGCCAGATGGGCATTGCCACTATCCATTGAAAGCATTGTATCAAGATTCGATATAAGGGCCAATTCCTCTTCAAAAGAGAGCGCACCCACTATATTGGTGCATTGTTGATATTTTTTTTGCCAATCGGCCAGTAGCAGCTTTTCTCTTTGGCCCCCGCCAAATAAAAATATTTTATACTTATTGGTATTATTTAGATTTTGGATTACATTTTCCATTAAATGCAAAGGGTACATCTTTCCTGAAAAGGTAGCAAATGGGGCTACCCCTAGCCATTTCGAGGTGTTGTTCCCAACAAGTTTCAATGTATTGTTCGGCATACCCTTTCTAACCAGAGTGTCGGTCAGAGACAATTTTAAGGGATACCCCAATCGGTCAAACACCTTGGCATAGCGCTCGTGGGTTGTTTCCAATTGTTTAAAATCCTTGTTCTTTAATGCAGTTAGAGATTTTTTTTCCTTTCTTCCTTTATCGATTTGAACAACAGGGATTCCTGCAAATTGAACAAATTGCTTTAGTATTGTACTGCGTAGTACGTTGTGCAAGTCTGCTACGGCATCTATGTGTAATGGTTCCAGTTCCTTGAAGAGTTTCCAAAGTCCAAAAACACCCTTATGTTTTCCCAAAACATCAACTTCATACACTTTTATATTGTCGAGTCCCAAGAATATAGGTTTAAAAAAAGCTTTGGTAAGGACTGTGATTTTAAGCCGGGGATATGTTTTGGTAAGCGATTTCAGAACTGGAACGGTCATGGCAACATCACCCATAGCAGATAAACGAATTACCAATAGGTGCTTGTTGTTATTCATTTCTTAAAAAAGGAATTTACTTTTGGGCTCGCAGAACAGGGTTAAGTTCGTCATCGTTGTACATTTTCATTTGCTTATAGACCTTCATGTACTTATTTCCCAATTCAATATCGGCCAACAATTGATCTATCGCGATGGAAAGATCAGCTCTTTGTTCGAGCAATACATTTAATTTTTGCCTGCATTTTTCGATATGATCCCCAGAAGCATCTTTACGATCCACTTCTTCTTGCATGTGGTAAATCTTTAAGGCCAAAATAGAAAGCCGGTCAATGGCCCAAGCTGGACTTTCAGTATTAATAATGGCATTATCCTTGATTTCAACAGACTCATATTTTTGTAAAAAATAGCTGTCTATGTACTCTACCAAATCTGTCCGGTCCTGATTACTGCTATCAATTTGCCGTTTTAATAGTAAGGCTGCGTCTGGGTCAATGTCCGGATCGCGAATAATATCCTCATAATGCCATTGAACTGTGTCTATCCAATTTTTACGGTAAAGCAGGTGGGCAATATCGCCTTTCGGATACGAATTTTCAAAAGGTTGGTCTACTTTATCAATACGATGGTATTTGGCAATACTTTCTTGAAAAATGCGATTGGCAACGGCACTGAACATGTACTCTGGTTTTTTGTAAAGATACCCCTATTTACTTTAAAATCATGCTAGATAAGAATACAATAAATGGAATAAATATGGAAAACATAAGAACAATTTCCTTGATATTGGGTCGCTTAATCGATTCAACATAATTGGTTAGAAGAACGGCTGTCGGGAAAAAAGTAAGCAATATAGGATGAAGTTCTTCGGAAGACACAAAGATATTTATAATCAACCCTATTATGAAATAAACGATAATCAACCGGGTCGTAACGATTTTGCCAACTCCTGATTTTCCCAATTTTAAAAAAGCGAAAACCGACAGAATGAATACAACAATGGTATAAATGATAAGTTTTGAACTATTGGTCCAATTCAAATAATACCCAACATCGAATTTCATTGAAAATTGATAGTGTTCCGCGATGTACTCCTGATTATTGGTTAGAATCAAAAAAGCGTAGCTCATCATAAACATGGCAAAAATTGCAGCGAAGGGCACTAGCCAATTTCTAAAATTCTTTGGTTCATAAATATAAATGGCCATAAATACCACCAACAAGTATAGTATTGCCCAATCATAAAACAAAGTAGAGAACATTACCCAAAGCGAAGCGTCAAAAATCTTGAATCTTGTATTTTTCAAAGACCTCATGCTAATGAGCCTCCTTGTTGCCAACAACAGGAAGAAATTGCACAGAACAGCACCATTATCCATTAATGTTTCAGGAAAAATGACCATTAGTAATGCAAAAAACAAGATTGTAAACGAATTGGTCTCGGTCATTTTGTTTCGTTTTACAATAAAATTGACAACAAAAAAGCTAGACAACAAAAAGCCTAATACCAATGTCTGTACTACTAGTTGCTTAGGACCGTATACCCGATTGAAGAGAAAAAAATGAACCAGCCAATAAAAAAGAAACAGAAAAGTTTGTACAATTATGTAATTTATAGGTTTTGTTCCTCCAAAAATGCTTGAAATCATCTTGGTTTTTATATTTTTGCCTCGTAAATATACTATAAGATGAAGGCATTTTTCGAAGGCATAGAAAATTTATTTGTAAATGGTTTTTTCTTGCCCTATGACTTTTTTAGATTTTTGGAAAACTGGTGGGTAGCCAATGCAGTAAACTGGATCTTCTTTATTATCGGCTCCACGGCGTTTGTATATTGGATGCTTGAATTGAAGAAATATAACGACAATAACGAGGAAGACAAGTCAATTACTTCCCATTCTTATTTATAGATCGAACCCAATATCTTTTCGATAATTCATCTTATCAAAATGTATCTTTTCTATAGTTTGATAGGAGACCTTTAATGCGTCCTGAAAATTAGTGCCTAAAGAGGTGATGGCCATCACCCTTCCTCCGTTGGTCACCACTTTGCCATCCCTGATGTCAGTACCTGCATGAAAGACGACGGAGTCCTTGATGTCTTCAAAGCCACTGATCTCTTTGCCCTTTTCATAAGCTTCGGGATATCCCCCTGAAACCAACATCACCGTTGTAGCGGTTCGTTCATCGAGTTGCAAATCGATGGTATTCAGTGTTTGGTTGGCAACTGCCTGGAAAACCTCGACCAAATCATTCTTTATTCTTGGAATCACCACTTCAGTTTCAGGGTCACCCATTCGAACGTTATACTCAATTACAAATGGATCATCACCGACTTTGATCAATCCTATGAAAATGAATCCCTTATAGGGCAAATTGTCTTTTTTAAGCCCTTCTACGGTTGGTTTTACTATCCTCCTGTGTATTTTGTCCATGAACACCTTATCTGCAAATGGAACTGGCGATATGGCCCCCATGCCTCCAGTATTCAACCCGGTATCACCTTCACCGATTCTTTTGTAATCTTTTGCAGTGGGCAACACTTTGTAGCCTTCACCATCACTCAACACAAAGACGCTCAATTCTATTCCGTCTAAAAATTCCTCAATAACCACGGTGGCACTGGCATTGCCAAATTTGGCATCCACCAGCATGGCTTTCAACTCATCCTTGGCTTCTTGCAGGTCTTTTAAAATAAGAACACCTTTCCCTGCAGCCAATCCATCAGCTTTTAAGACATACGGCGAATTTAAGGTTTCAAGAAATGCGTAACCTTCTTCCAAATCATTCGAGGTGAAACTTTTATAGGCCGCCGTTGGTATATTATGCCGAAATAAGAACTCCTTTGCGAATTCCTTACTGCCTTCTAAAGATGCAGCGGCCTTCTGAGGGCCTATAACCGGAATGCCCCTAAGTTCTGAATCATCAAGAAAAAAATCGTGTATCCCGTTTACCAAAGGGTCTTCTGGTCCTACGATGACCATATCAACTTTATTTAAAAGTACCGCGTTTTTAATCCCTTCAAAATCATTTACACCAATGGGTATATTTATTCCAACATCAGCTGTACCCGCATTTCCTGGGGCAATAAAAAGATCTTTGAGTTTAGGACTTTGTTTCAGTTTCCAGGCTATAGCATGTTCGCGGCCTCCTGATCCAAGAATAAGGATATTCATATTTCTAAGTTTGCGCAAAAATAAAGGAAATAGGTCTCACGGATAGCGATTTCTGAATTATTTTCCTTTTAAACCCGAGAAATCCCCATGCTCTTTTTTCTGGAGTTCCTCTTTTGACAGTGACTTAAAATAATCATATGCTTTTTTAAGTCCTTCAGAGCGTTTTGTTTGCGGTTCCCATCCCAAGATTTCCTTGGCTCGAGTAATATCTGTCTGTCGTTGCGTAGGGTCATCCTGAGGCAGAGGTTGGTATATTATCTTTTGATTTGTCCCCGTTAATTTTACAATTTCCTCTGCAAACTCTTTAATCGTTGTCTCATCAGGATTCCCGATATTAATGGGGTCCGTATAATCACTCATTAATAGGCGATAGATTCCTTCGACCTGATCATCGATATAACAAAATGAACGTGTTTGGGAACCATCCCCAAAAACAGTCAAATCTTCACCCCTTAAAGCTTGGCCCATAAAGCGCTTGGCTTCATCATACACCCCGCGAGGACCTATGGGCTAACGTTCCCATAATATTCCTCATTTTGTGGATGCACTAATGGATCCCCATACACCTCTGAGGTCGAAGCCACTAAAATCCGTGCATTTTTTTCTTTGGCCAAACCTAAAAGATTAAGCGCTCCTAAAGAGCCTACCTTTAAGGTTTCAATAGGTATTTTCAAATAATCTATTGGACTTGCCGGAGAGGCAAAATGTAGAATATAATCCAACTGCCCACCCAAATGCACAAAAGTGGATACATCATGATAGTGAAACTTAAATTGCTTCAATGGGAAAAGGGTGCTCTAAATTTTTAAGATCACCAGTGATTAGGTTATCCATAGCGATCACATAAATGTGATCCCAAAAATCCTGCTGCACCAGTTATGAGTACTCTTTTCATTTATTTCTCAACCTTAGATTGCTCATCGACTTTTCCTGACATTTCTTTTTTGCCATTTTTTCCGTCGACTTTGGACTTCAATTTATCAACCTTTCGCCTTATCATAATTTTCTGTTTCATAGTGGTAAAATTATAATTGTACTTAAAGAAGACATATCCCAAAACTACAACAACAGTAACCAGCATAATTACCATTCCCAAATTTTTAGCGGTACTTCCCAATACAATAAAAAGCATAACAAAAAGCAAATTAAAACTGCCTATAATGAAACTTGCCTGTTTGTGTGAAAGTCCCCAATAATCAATAAGAACATGATGCGTATGATTGCGATCTGGAGAGAATGGTCCTTTTTTATTTGCGATTCGTATTGCAAATACCCTTGCTGTATCAAAAAGAGGAACAATTAGAATACTTATGGCAATTAAAGGAGCATTCTCCAATAAAAAAGGCAATTCTGTATAGGCATGTGGTTTTAAAGCTAAAAACTTTAAGGTCAAAATACTAATTATAAACCCCACAATCAATGATCCTGTATCTCCCATGAATATTTTCTTTTCCGACGAGATATTAAAACCAAAAAAGGCAATAAGGATGGCATTCATTGTAATACTCAACAATGCGAAAAAATGTTCCTCTGTTAAATAAAAAATTGTGGTGTATATAACCATTATCACAATTCCCACAACGGATGCCAAGCCATCTATGCCATCAATTAAGTTATAGGAATTTATTATGGTAATCATCATAAACCCTGCAATGACTATATATAGATAATAGGGTATTTCGTTGATGTTCAGAAAACCATTTAATGAGCCGATCGTAAAGCTAGGGTTCACTAAAATAAAAGCGATTGCCAAAACCTGCGCCATAAGCTTCGCCCCCGGAGAGATTACCACAAGGTCATCTTTCAAACCAACAATAAATAGAATTGTAAGGCCTGGAATAATATAAATAGCCTCATTAAACAAATCTCTGCCATTGATAAAGAAAAGAGCAAAAATCAATGTATAGAAAAACGCAACTCCTCCTAATGTCGGTGTTTTCATCTCATGCGAGCTTCGCTGATTAGGATCGTCCATCAAGCGCTTATGTTCAACAACATTAATGATTTTTGGTATTGTCAAATATGTTAGAAGAAAAGCTCCAATAAAAATTGATATGGCGGTTTCTAGAAAATACAACTGGTTATGGTGTTACTGAAATAAAAATGCGATTATCTCCATTCTCCGAAATTGAAGGTCTGTTAGTAAATAGGATCAATAACCCTCATGGCAGTAAAGTTATGAAATGAGGCCTTACAAAACTAAATCTCAAACTAAATGTTTGTTCAGAAAATACTTCTGATTACAAAAATTGCAATTAATAAAAAGTAAACAATGCTCAATCTTATTCTTATTCAGAGGGCGAAAACACATCCTGAAGCCACCCTCCTATAGAGTACTTAGAATAAACTGCTTTATCTATTTCTTTATATGGATTATCAAAAAAGGATTTTTTTAATTCAATATTGTCCCTGTCCAAGCAAAATATGTTGTTCGGATTATAGAAGTCATATTCCATAATTTCCTTATTAGTGGTAATTATCTTTTTCTTTGCACCAATCATCTCAATGGTCCTCATTGTCAATCCTTTCTGACCGGTATGTTGAATATCCAATATAACTTTGCCGCGATTAATCTTTTGTATCAACCCATCCTTCGTAAGAGATTTAAATTCAAAGTCAGATATTTTAGCAGTTCGAAACGCCTTATTTAAAGCCTTTTGTAGATAAAACAGTTTCTTGCTTTGAAAGAACATGAAATAATCTACGTTTTTGCCTAATTCATGGCATTTTTCTTTGATAGTCATAAGTAGGGAATATCGATCACTGTGCACTGTGCCCACAAAAAGCAAATCTACTATATCATTTTCTAAAGTTAAACCTATGTCTTTATAGACATCTAAAAAAAACAGAGGCCTGAAATGAAGCTCGTATTCCTCAATCTGGCTATCTTCTTTATCAAAAGTGTGCTTTAAATCGAAATAGGGAAGTAAATCCAAGGTGTATTTTTTATTCTTTAAAGAATCCCACATATAAATTATGAACTTCGCCTTTGTTTGGTTATCCCTTAATATTTGTAAATTTTTGGCCGATATAGCCTCCGCATTCAAAAACAAAACATAGTCATAACAATCAATATCCAATTTCGAAATAATTCTTCGGTAGTAATTATCGATTTTTTTTGACATTAATGACTTGTTCACTCGTATGACAGCTTTTGTCATAAAATCATTTCCGGGACGCTCATCAAAATAATCCACCCGCGCGCCAAGCATTCTAAGTTTATTGGCAATTTCCTGTCCGTACCCAAAAAATTGTGGCGAAAAAAGAAGGATTCTCTTATGAGCAAAAAAATCGCTTAACATCATAATTTATTTATAGTATGTTTTTCGCCTAATTCCCGTTCAACAAAACCATCTATGATAACATCAGGTTGTACTTTTTTAACATAATATTCTTTGTGGCCCCATATATAGGTTACTTCATAGAAGTGTAGCGAGAAAAATTGAATCAAACTATTCGTATACGAATCCCGAAAAACCAGTGCCTTCAACTTGTTGCCACAATGTTCATTCCGTGTTCTAACCGTGAGTTTTGGATATCCGTCAATGGGCAAATATTGAATTTGATCTTTGTTCTTTTTTAAAACAAATTTGGGTCTTTTTTCACTGAAAAAACCATCATTCCTAACCCCTAACATCGATATAAGATCACCCCCCCTGTAGTCTTCCCAAACAATATGAAAATCCTTTTCCTTTTTGGGGGCGATTCCTAGGTCTCCCTGAATTTCTTGGAAAAAAGTCCTATAAGCCAAAAAAGCCCCGTAATCATTCCAATGGGTGTCAAACTTATGATAAACTTGACTGGCCTTTTTGGCTTCCATTAAGTTTTGTCTTACGTCCACAAGTTTAACACTCGTGTTATGCCTTTTCATATAGGTGTTGATTTGATCAACTCTTGATACGGTATCCTTAATTTGAATCTTCATGGTAGACGGTAAATATTCAGGATAAATGGAATGTTTGTTAGGCCAAAAAGCTATAAAATACTTTCTCCCTTCCGCTTCAAATCTCGCTTTATTATCTTCCCATTGATCAACAATGCGTTTAAGCGTGTCCTGGGTAAGCAAATTTACCCTTCTATAGCTATCGTATATATGGCTGTTAAAATTATTGTAATACAGCCATTTCTGTTTTCCCAACATGACTTGTTCAGGATGCATTGAAGACCTAAAGAATTTAGTTCGGTAGGTGCCTCCCCAATTGACAAAGATATTCCTGAGACCAAAATTATCATTGTAGTAAGACTCAAATCCTCTTGCAAACTCCTTAGTCCATGTGAATTCAGGCATTTTTACAAGCTCTCTTTTCTCAAGATTCTCCAATGGTTTGGCGAATTGAATCTGATTTTGAAGTGTTGGCATGATTAAAACTATCACAAAGACAGCAACAAAAATGCCTTCTTTTGAAATAGAAACCGAATTTACATTATACATCACAAATAAAAAGAGCACCAGACAAATAAAGGCCGCTATCAAATATGGATGTTTAGTAAGTCTATTCAACCTGATCGATTCCATTTCCCTTGAGCTATCAACAGAAATAAAATAGGGGTCGTATATAGTTTTTGATTTTAAAGCACCCGTCTTCCCGTTAAAACTATGATTATCGGTTGTTGCAATATATTTGTTTCCTGTGAATAAACGATTAAACCCATTTATGCCGAATACAAGTTCGTCCGCTTCCTTAATGAATTTTATTTCCTTTATAATGACCGCATTCTGCTCAAAATTCTCTCCTATGTCTAATCGCAATCGAAATAAGTCTTTGATTCTTGGCAATTCAAATACAATCTCCTGGAAGTCTTCTGAGCCTTTGATTTTGGTTCGAACCGAATTTGCAATCTTAAATTTGGAAGCTGAGGTTTCCCAATAGAATAATTGAAAAACATCATCTTTCTGCACTTTGGCAGATAACACCACCGACATGTCGTCCAATGTAGTATTCTCCGATTTCTTTAAATAGTTTGCTATCAAAAAAAAAGCGGCAATCCCCAGTAGGGCGAGTATATGTTCTTTTCTAATTTTGTTCAACATAACGCTTTAAAATCTAAAGTAAATGAACGGATTGTAACTAGATTGAGCCAATTCAATGACAGACAATGTCAATAACACCGTGTAAAAGATATAAATTCCAATCTGGTATCCAGTTTTTATCCACAATGAGCTCGTTTTTCTCAGGAACTCATTCGTCCAGTTACGCACAGGCATTGAAAAAATTATAGCCATTATAAGCACACAAATGACATACGGATTTACATAAATCAACGCTGTAGTATCATTGCCTCCAGCAGCACCTATCATGTTTTTGAGATAAGCAAAGGCATCAGTCAAAGTTTCTGCCCTGAAAAACACCCAACCCACTACAACCACTATCAAAACATACACATGTTGAAGCGGCTTAGGCCATTTTTTAGTGTTTAATATCATGCTGCGCTCCAAGATAAGAAAGCTTCCGTGGAACAACCCCCAAAAGATAAAATTCCAGCTCGCCCCGTGCCATAGACCCGTAACAAAAAAGACAAGAATCAAATTGGCATAGGTTCTTCCCAAGCCTTTACGATTACCTCCCAAAGCAATATACAAATAGTCTCTAAACCAAGTAGATAGTGATATATGCCATCTTCTCCAAAAATCCTGAATTGAGTTGGAAATGTAGGGATAGTTGAAATTTTCCTTGAAATTGAAACCTAGCATTTTTCCCAATCCAATGGCCATATCGGAATAACCGGAAAAATCAAAGTAAATCTGCATGGTATAGCACAAAACCCCCATCCAGGCGGTAGCCGTTGAAATTTCAGTGACTGTAACGGCAAATACTTGGTCGGCAATTAAGGCAGCGCTATTGGCTATTATTATCTTTTTGGCCAGCCCACGGATAAACCGAATTACACCTTCGGTAAACAGGGGAAGATCTATAGAACGCTCCTTTATCTCTTGGGCAATGTCATGATAACGAACAATAGGGCCGGCAATCAACTGTGGGAAAAAAGAAATATAGAGGCCTAAATGGAACAGATTACGTTGTTCTTTCGTTTCCTTACGGTACACGTCTACCAAATAAGAAATACCCTGAAATGTGAAAAAAGATATTCCAATAGGTAACAAAATG
Organism: Bacteroidota bacterium; assembly: GCA_024279425.1. GTDB lineage: Bacteria > Bacteroidota > Bacteroidia > Flavobacteriales > Flavobacteriaceae > Maribacter_A. Next base: position 35,767 of record JAJRRO010000093.1, read on the forward strand.
TTCTTATGATCATAGTCCAAGTAAAAACCAATTTCTTTGAGGGTCTCAACAATAAAATTGGCATACTTATAGTAAAATAGAAGACCGAGATTGACGGTTACGGCTAAGCCTAAAATTATTTTGGATAAGCTGTGTCCACGATTAAAAAAATAGGCGATCCCTAAACCGGATATATAGTTGACGCTTATGGAAAACAGCATAAGCAAAACAAGCATACCCTCTCCCCATGCATAAAACACCAAACTGGCAAGCAAAAGGAAGAAATTACGATACCGCTGTTTTAGTAAAAGGTTGAATATTAAAACGAAAGGCAAGAAAATAAATAGAAATACTGTTGAACTAAAAACCATTGTTTATTATAAAACTTTTAGTTGTTTTTTGAGTTTTTAAACCAGACACGCCTGCACAAATTAACCAGAAGGTTCCATCTAATCTTTATTTTTGTAAGCAAAGAATTTTCACTCTTACCACCTGCCGTCGAAGCCGTATTTCCGTGCCTTCTATAATAGATCAGGGGTTCGTTGATAAAATAGGTAGAAGCAGTGGTCTCCGCAATCAGACCTAACCAAATGTCATGCATTGCCAGGTTTCTAGGAAATGGCAGCGCCTTCTTCAAAACGGACTTTTTAAATGCCAATGTAGCCCCTAAAAATTTAACACTAATCAAGTTCGACAGTAGGCCTGTTTTCTTTTTAGCATCAGAAAAGAACAATTCACTTTCAGTCCGGTTTTCTCCATAAAACATGGCTGCATTTGAAAATACCAATGAGTATTTTCTCAAATAATCTTTGCACTTCTCAACCTTGTGGTCAAACCATACGTCATCTTGATCAGAAAGAAAGATGATTTCCCCAGTTGCATGTTCCAGGGCATTTTCAAAATTGAAAATCAGATTCTTATGTTCGGAATGCAATAATAGAATTCTCTCATCTCGATAGGATTCTATGATTGGTATGGTTCTGTCCGTCGAGCCATCATCCGATATAATCAGTTCATCTGAAGAAGAGAGTTGCTTCAAGATGGAGTTCAGTTGTTCTTTTATAAAATTCTCGCCATTATACGTGGCCATGCAAACTGAAACCTTCATACGCGTGTTGGATAGTTATCTTGTTGCAAACTTAAGACAAATCTATGTGTTGACTATGCCTTTCATTTAATGCAAAATAAAAAAGTGTCCAAATAGGTCTTTAAAAAACCCAGCCTCCTGTACTTTGTGGTCAATCTTATGGCTCGAAGAAAAACAATGATGCTGTATTGCATCCAATCTACCCATCCATTTTTATCCATATTTCGAGCACCTTCACAATAATATTTGTATCTATTTTTTTGACTGGAAAAGGAGATATCATCATCAGAAAAATCTTGTAAACATTTTACGTCCATCACATAAAAATCACTATATTTTTTTCGAAAACGCCGTATAAATTGAAAATCACTAAAATCCAATTTTACTTGATTATTATAACCTCCTACCTCTAAAAAAGCCTTTACATTTACAAGCATTCCACTATTCACAGGGGAAAGGTGCTGTAAAGAATGTAGGCCTCCTTTTATTGAATTTAGATAAAAACCCCTTTTGAATTTATAACTGCACGGAGAAAAAATTCTCCCGTTGTTCAATTGCAAGATGGGGACAAATAGTTTGACATTTGAATTTTTTTGAACTGCATTTTCATAAGTGTTAAGAATAGTCTGCGGCAGGGTCGTATCCTGATCCAACAACAATAACCATGTATTTTTTCTCTTTTGTGCATGTTTAACACCAACATTATAGGCCTTGCTCACTCCTGAGTTTGAAGGGTCATGAACGTACATAATCTCTAATCCGGCGTACTTTCCTACTTCCTGGGGTTCAAGGGAGTTATCATAAACAAGTAAGTTAAGATTATAACTATTATTTGCCATCCGCTGAACAGATTCAAACGACTCACTCTCCTCCAGGGCCGTGTTGTAAATTACAATGATTATCGAAATGGAGTCTGTAAAATAATTCATCTTCTACTTGTACATTCCTTTCTCTTTCATTTCGGCAATTGACTTCTCATAATTGTCCTCTTTGATCTCTTGAGTATTGACCCAAGTCGCAAATCGCTTAATTCCCTCCTTAAAATCCATTTTAGGGATAAATCCCAATTTTGATTTAACTTTCGTCAAATCGGCATAGTTATGGCGAATATCTCCCAATCTATAATTGCCAGTGATGCTTATAGGCGTGTCTATCCCATAATTCTGCATCAAGGTACGGGCAACGGTTACCACATCGATAGCGACACCAGTTCCAACATTAAAAACCTCTCCGTTAGCCTCTTCGTTTTCCAGACCTAAAATCGTGGCATCGACAACATCGTCTATAAAAACAAAATCACGGGTTTCCTTGCCATCTTCAAAAATATTTATTCCGTTGCCATTTTTAATCTGGGTAGAAAAAATAGATAGGATTCCTGTATAGGGGTTGGATAATGATTGACCTGGGCCATATACATTCTGATAACGAAATGCTACAGGTGCAATCCCAACTGTGGGGCAAATCGTCATAACCATTTGTTCTTGGTTTTGTTTAGTTATCCCATAAACAGACGATGGGTGTATTTTGGATTCTTCGTCGGTTGCCACTAACTCCAAATCAGAACTATTCGGGTATTTAACGTCAAAATCGTTTTGATCCATATCCGACCCCTTTCTGTGTTCCGGATATACTGGACCTAACTCCTGGCTCATATATTTTCCTTCACCATAAATAGAACGGGAAGATGCTATTATGACTTTTTTGACATTATTAGGTTCATTTACCAATAAGTCTAACATCAAGGCAGTTCCTTGGATATTCACCGATGTATATTTATTTACTTCGTACATCGATTGGCCGGTTCCAGTTTCTGCGGCATAATGTACAATTGCGTCTTGACCTTTTATACTCTTTTCCCAGTCATCAATATTAGTTACATCGCCTTTAATAAAATTTACTTTATTTTTTATGGCATTAAATAATGGTGATGATTCCTCTGGGTCCTTCCCATGGATTTGTTCGGAGAGGTTGTCCAAGACAGTAACCTCATAACCTTTGGCAATGAGCTTTAGTGCTAAATTCGACCCTATAAATCCTGCACCACCGGTAATTAAAATGTGTTTCATTAAAAAATGGATTTTTGTTTGGAAATTTATACTTAAGCTCAAAAGTAGGGAATTTGCGTCTTTATTGACCTTCAGGTCTATATGATTATTTCACTGCAACAATTGGATTAGTGAATTACCACCTTGTCCCATATATTTGCATGAAGTTATCTAATTGATATGTTATGTTGATAATCCAACTAATTATTCTAATTCTGATTTTATCGATTATTAAGTCTTTTATCCCCGTTGGGAATAAGCTTTTTTTAATCGTTCTTTCCTTCTTTTTGGCACTTTTATTTACCATTCAATTAAGTTCCGCAGTAGTTACGGGAGAAATTGCAGATTATCGATTTTATGAGAATTTCGATATAAGCGATGTGATATCAGTTGCTGGGTTCTTCGGCAAGGAAGGGGTTGTTCTTACAATTGCCTTACTGGTGTCCATACTGCTTATCTATCGTGTAGGGCAAATTTTAAAGGCTAAGTTTAAAAGAAAATTTTGGCTGCTATTGTCTTTGTTGGTTGGAATTCTTGTTCTTAGCTCTTCTGGAGGAATACTTAATAACATCTACTATACCGTACAATTAAAATTTGCTGGGAATGCCTCCTTTAATGAGGCCCTCTCTTCATTACAAATTAATGAACAACAGTATGTTTATAAGGAAAACATTAATGCCTCAAAAGGAAAGAATATAATTGTATTATCCTTGGAGTCTTTGGAAAAGGGATATTTAGGAGATAAATTGAAGCACCTTACCCCCGAGCTTTCAAAGCTTGCAAAGGAGCATACATTTTATACCATGAAGCAATCTCCTGCAGGAGGGTGGACCTCCGCGTCAATGTATACTATGATAACGGGAGTACCTGCCTTTTTTAGCACACATGGCAACAGTGTTTTTCAGAACAGTTACCAAAACAAACTTACCTCCTTGGCCGATGTGCTGAAGAGCGCAGGGTATGACCTTCAATACTTTATTGGTAAAAAGGAATACTCCGGAATTGATGACATGTTAAAAACACATGGTTTCACAGTCAAGTCGGAGAAAGATTTTGAAACAAAATATGCTGTTGTAGATTGGGGTATCCAGGATCAAGATCTATTTTCTGAATTAAAAAAAGAACTCACTTTAAAAAAGAACACTAGGCAACCTTTTGCTCTTTTTATGTCAACTATCTCAACCCATTTTCCCAATGGAGTGCCTGATCCACGAATAAATAGTCTTTTGCCTCCTCAAAAAAGTAGATTGGAGCTCATGGTTTCAGCTACGGATTATTTTGTTGGAGATTTAGTCAAGTTCTTATCAGACCAGGGAATGCTCTCGAATACGGTCTTTTATATTTATCCAGACCATCTGCTAATGGGCAACAAATCAAGAGTTTTGGAAGATTTTGACGAACGATCACTGTTCCTACTAACCAATGCGAATAATTCATCCATCGATTATATGATCGGAGAGGATATTTATCAAATAGATCTCCCTAAAATTATTCTTGAGGGAGCCGAAGTGATACACAATGCCAAGTTTTTAACCGATTTTATTCCAGATAAGGACAAGAATTTATTTTTACGTCAAAACGATAAAAATCTATTGCGTTTAAACGATGCCGCCTTAAAAACCTTGAACTGCAAAGAAGGTATCTATTTAGGGTTAAACGTGGACAAGGATTCGCTTGAAATTAAGAATGATGAAAATAGTCTAGTACTGAGTAGTATACTGCCGGATAAAGGATTTTGCCAACGAATCTTGTTCGATGAAAACCTAAGACCTTTCAAAGACTTTTCTATCGATATTTCGCAGGTATTAAAAGCACCACTAGCTTTTGCTTATTTGGATGTTTACTTTACTAATAATCAACTATATGGGACATTCAAAGGAAAATATCATTTTGGGATTACCAAAAACGGAAAACAGGAGGTTGTATTTGATTCCAATGATATTAGACTCCTTGAAAATATTGCACTAACTCAGGACAAAGAGGGGTCAATAACCCTTGAAAGTAATAGTTGGAACGCCAAAAAACCCAGCAGGATTATTATTAAAGGCAAAGAAGTATCACCTTCACGGGGATTGACCATTATATGTTTTAATACTTCCTCGAAACAATATGAACTTAGAACTTTTGATACGTATGGTACTGAACAAGACTCTAATGAGTTTGTTGAAATTCTAAAAAATGTAATTAAGGATGGTGTGAAATTTATCATTCTTGCACACGATTCCGCCGCTAAAGGTTTATTGCCTTTTTCCGAGAAGTTAAGAGAGATGGGGTTAGATAAATTGAGTAAATTAAGGGATAGACAGGCCTATATTATGAATAATCTTACGGAGAATAAAGTGGAAATAGTGGCTGATGCCTCTCTAAGAATAAATGTTCTTTTTCCAAATGAAATTCAAAATAGTAATCAATATTTTATTCAAGAAAAAGTAGAGTTCGAGTCCCGATCGGACCGTTATATAGCACATGCAGCAGGCATTATTGATGGAATAAAATACACCAACTCAAAGGAAGCCTTGGACCATAGCTATGCACAGGGATTCCGGCTTTTTGAATTGGATATTATGGAAACCAAGGATAATTTCTACGTTGCTGGCCATGACTGGAACCATTGGGCAAAAGAAACTGGTTATAAGGGAATACTACCCGTTTCGAAAAATGAATTCCTGAAACATAAAATAAGAGGGCGTTTTTCTTTAATGGACATAGATGGTATCAACTCCTGGTTTGCAAATCATGGCGATGCAGTTTTAGTAACAGATAAAGTAAACGACCCGAAAAGGTTTGCTGCTCAATTCGTGGATAAAAAACGATTAATGATGGAGCTTTTTAGCCTCTCAGCAGTAGAGGCAGCTGCTTCAAACGAGGTAACTGTCTTACTGTCCGAAAAACCATTAAGTCAAATCAAAGGCGATTTAATTTCCTATCTAAAAAAGCATAAAATAAATCATGTAACCCTTTCTCGAAGGAGCATCAACAGTAGGAGAACATTGCTCAAAAAGTTAAGGGAACATAAGATTAAAGTATATGTATATCATGTCAACTTTGATCCTGGCAAAGACGAACAATACGTCTTGAATAATGAAATAGGATTGGTTTACGGTATGTATGCGGATAAATGGATTCCTTCCTTTAAGCCTTCCAAGGAAACGGAAAACAAATGAAAAGATAATCGTCCTTGAGAAACCTCCATTTCATAATTAACCAACTTTCTCCCAATGCCACTCGAGTGGAAAAAGAGGTTTTACGAAATTTTGATGTCAATGAATATGCCCTGACCATAAAAATATCTAAATACGAAGGACATACGGTTGAATTAACTATGGCTTCTATTTCCGAAGGAGCATTGACCATAGTTGCTTGTGGAGGTGACGGTACCGTAAATGAGGTGGCTCAATGTTTGGTCAATACTCCTGTGTCTATGGGAATCATCCCTATAGGATCTGGAAATGGTTTGGCAAGACACCTTTGTATTCCGACTAAGCTTGCCTCCGCCCTCGAAATCTTGAAAAAATTTGAAAGCGAAAAAATGGATGTAGGCCAGGTAAACAATCGTTATTTTTTTTGCAATATAAGTGTTGCCTTTTCGGCCCAGGTCATCCATTGTTATGACCAAATCCCTCAGAGAGGATTAAAAGCCTATTCAAAAGCATTTTTTAAGGCAATTTCAACATTTCAATATACAACGTTTCAATTCCAGGATAATGAGGTGCAATTGACGTCGACCCCTTTTATTTTATTGTTTTCCAATACAGACCAGTTGGGCTACAATAAAACCTTGACGCCGGATGCAAGCCTGTTCGATGGGAAATTGGACATGATTCGCGTGGAGAGGTCAAACCTCTTTCTACTCTCGTTCTTTATGCTTTTTGCCTTTTTTCGTAAGTTTCCGCCCTTCACAAATATACACAGGAAACAATTGGAGGTCATAAAAATTTCATGCCCCAATCAGCTCCTGAATATCCAAATAGATGGTGAAAGACTAGCTTGGAGGGCTACTGAACTGAACATCAAGGTGGTGCCAAAATCTTTGGAGATTATCTACTAAAATTCTAAATAGGGCTTTTAGAAGGTGTATAAAATATCGAAAGTAAGAATGCGATAACATATAATGAAGTTGTGGTCCGGAACGGTGACTCAATGGTCATTAATAGCAGTATCATAAAACTTACCAATAACATGGTCTTGTTTCCCTGTCTTATAAACTGATAGAACAAAAAAAGAAAGGTCGCAAGAAACAGTAGGGCGCCCAATAGACCATTTTCCAATAAATAGGTTAGGAATTGGTTATGGGAGTGGTTAACTTCCATAAACGCTTCTACTCCTCCCTTATTTATTGAAAGATGTTCTGGTAAAACAGTACTGGAAGTACCCGTGCCATGGCCCAACCAAATTTTATTTTTGAAAGCTGCCCATGTGACTTTCCACAACTGTTCTCGTTGGACATCCAGTGCCCCAATAAAATAAGCTATTATCGCAAAAATAGCGACCCAGGCTGGCACCAACCATCTGGAAAGGTTCCTTACTGATATGGCATATAAAAAAGGTAGCGAAATAACCAGCAACAAGGCAAAACGTGAACCAAGAAGCACCAATGTACAGAGGGTGAAAAGGGCATATATCAAGCCATATATCCTGGATATTTCCTTTTTACTATTAAGGTCCAAACAGAAAAGGGCACCAATGATGATAAAAAAGGAAAGAAAGGTGGTATGCGGATAGTACAACCAGTACATAAGAGTGTGGGCGTGTGATTTAATATCGATAAAATAGTTGGCCCAACTAATCTTGTAAAAGTACCCATTATAAAACATCAACAATAGCCAATTGACCATAGAAATGGACATGATTACAAAAAATACGCCAACATATATTTTTTTAATCTGATTGACGCGATCCGAAAAATCTACCAGAGCTCCAATGAGGGCAAAGAGTACAAAGCCAAATGGAATAGTCAGCTCAGAGAGGTCCCCACCTCCTAAAAATAGCAAGGGCACTGCAAAAAACAACATTAAGGAAAAATGAACAGGGCCTAATCGAACGCTTCGTTTTTTATAAAAATGAAAAAAAGCATAGGCAAGCAACAAGAGCGTTGTAAAAGTTACCCAAGCAATTTTCAGTGGAATGGCAGCAATAAATAATCCTATAAAAAATAATCCATATTGGCCTTCTTTTTTTAGTTTTCCTAACCATCGGAAAAGTGGAAGAATGAACAAAACCAACCACGGACATATCAACAGTAAGATTCGCTGCCATTTGGGATACATCAACTCATTTATCGGGTCAAAAACAACATAGGGGTCGAATGGAACCACGTCCGTGTCCAAGGTAAAAGTCGCGGCAGTTTCATCTACCTTGGAGACGCTTGCCAAAAAACCCAATCTCTTCGCTATTTCTTCCTCTTCTAGCCGAAAAAGAATTTTATCATTGTTGGATAACTGCACCGAATGGACCCTTACCTGCATCAAATTGTTATTAGATCCAAAATCCAATCGTAAATGTCTCAATTGCCCATCATCTTCTAATGAAAAAGTGAACAGCAGATTATTTTGACCTTTTTGGACTTTGGCCATTACTTTTTGCCCATTGTTAAAGTCATTCCCAGTATCATAAAGGAGCTGCATACTGCCATCTGTTGCGTATAGAACACTAACCTCCAGATTGTAGTTTCCTTTGGAAAGACAGGATTTGAGATTATTATTGAAACTCATATTTAGAACAAGAGAAAGCACTAAGCATAGCCCAAGTCTCAATATAAATGATAAGTTTAGTGAACTATTCATGGACTATTACTGTTCACATTCAATTTTGCATTTTGTTGATGCTCTTTTTTATTAAGTGCTTTTAAAGAAGCCAGCGCAATCATAAACAAAGATATTCCGATAGGATTATTAAAAAAGGGATTGGTCAAAGACAGTAAAATCACAAACAATACACTTAAGAAAAAAGCTCTACGAATTTCTAAATAATTCTCTCCTTTAATATAGGAGTTGTACAATACAATAAAAAACAACCCCCAAAGAGACAAGCCCAATAGGCCTTGTTTGTGAAAAACTTCCAAATACCCAATTTCCATATGGACTTCGCGTATAGGCACCCCATTACCAAAACCGTGACCTATAAACAGGCTTATGGGATTTATCCGTTCTACAACTTGGATAAGCTGTTGTATCCTAATAGAATCACTTAAGTCTTTGTCTCCCAACTCAAAATTACCAAAAAAATAGATGCTCCCAATAACAAGGAATACCGCCAAGATCAAAATCTTAAAATTCATTCTTAACATCAAGGGAATGCCATAAAACAAGACATATATAACTCCAAACATTAGAATGAAACCACGTGTTCCAGTAAGTATCATTGCCGTCATAATAAACAGTATTGCGAGTCCTTTATTTTTTGATTTTGAGCTATGTATCCAAAATATAAGCCCTACAACCATGTACAAAAAGCCTTTATAAAAGAAAAACCCATCTATTCCCCTATAGAAAAAGTCGGATGATGATACATGCGTATTTACAAACCTGTAAAAGGACATAAAATCAATCTTACCCAAAAAGAATAGTAATTGGATAGAAATGTAGGTCAACGCCATAAGAAGGCTTGTTCTTTTAATCAAGGAAACTACCAGAGCTACACGTTCTACATTATCGATATAATAACTGAAAAATATTATACTAAAAAAATAGGATAGTGGTTTTACGTCTTCAACTATGAGGGCTATTGATGCACCGTTAACCCAACCCAAAAAAACATACCCCAATAAAACACATAGTACCAACATTAAAATAACTACTACATATTTGGGGATTTTTAATCGGTAAAAATAAAGTATCGCCACGATAACGATATTTAGAGAAAAAAGTGCTATCCGTAATGTCGCAGCACCAATTTCAAAAACCCTTCCACCACCCCCAATAAACAATTCCAAAAGGGTTATTATAAAAATAATTCGAAGAAGGGTTTTCATGAATAATCAATAGTCTTATTTAGTCTCAATATTACTGTTTTTTCTCTACCCAACTCCTTTTTCCCCCAAAACTTGTTTTAAGAACTTGGAATTGTTGTTTTGACCCATAATGATATATACCACTGCCATCCAGAGGACAATACAACCAAACACGACCCAAAGCCCTGACTGCCCAAAGTTTTGCATAAAAATATAAATGCCTGTGGTAACCGTTATTAAAATGGTATTGGATCTAGATCCTAATTTTATTGAAGGTACTTCTAATTTACTGAAAACAAAATACATTATAAACATCACGAGATGAACCAGGACACTAATCCAAGCAGCAGCGAGAATACCGTATTTAGGAATAAAAATGAAATTTAATGTCAAGCTTACGACCAATGAAACAAAGACCGTTAATACTCGATATACTTGTCTATTTGAAATCGTAAGAATATTACCTAATAATGAAGAAATCGTTCTTAGAATAACCACTATGGAGAAGGGAAGAACCAATATGGCAGCTTCTTGATATTCCGGTGTATAGAGTACTTCTAAAATTTTCGTTTTAAACGAGGTGAAAAGCAAAAACAGGGAACAGCCAATAATCAATAGGTACAGAAATATTTTAGCAATTAGCTCGGACAGATCTTCGTCTTTATAATATTTGAATGAAAGGTAAGGCAGAAGAACATTTGATACTATTTCCGAAAAAACCAGCAAAATCAAGATTATTCTAAAAACAGATTGATATAACGCAACATCTCTTGCGCCTAGATATAATGAGATGATTTGGGTGTCCACCATAAAATAAAATATGCCAAGGACTGTATGCAGTCCAAATGACCAGCTGTTTTTAACAAGTCTAAAAATTAATTTTTTATCATATTTAAATCTTTTAAAAGAGGCTCGGCATAGAAGAACGGCCCACAATAATTGTATGATTTTTGACAACAGTAGACAACAGACCAAGTTGACAAGGCTCAGTCCTACTTGCCAATAAATCAAAATAGAAATAGTGACCCCAATCGCATATACCATGGTAGACTCCATGAATTTGTGAAAGCGGTTCTGTACCTTCATCAAGGCTTGCAAATAAATTATAAAAGATGCTACTAGAGAGAATAAAATGTAAATGGCCCCAACAGAAAACCATTCACCTACATAAAATATACTTAGATAAACCAAAAAAAAACACCCTCCTAGAAGAGATAATCCCATTTTTGCCAAAACTCCATTGAAAACATATGAATCATGCCCCGTTTCCTTCTGCGGATAATCCTTCATAATCATCAAGGAAAAACCAAAATCGGCGACAATCACAACAAGTGTGGACAATGAAAAGCCAAAACTAAGAACGCCAAAATCTTCAACGGACATCAATTTTGCCAAAACAATAAAAACTACACTACCTGTATACAATTGTAATGCAGAGGTAAGGGTAGACCAAAAAATGTTTTTAGATACGGTGGGCATAAATTATTTAGTCAATCTGAACTGTTTTTTCAATACCAGCAACATAATTCCTCTTTATATGTAAATCTGTCATCCATTGTCGAACCTGTATGGTCTTATAGATGCCACTAGCCACACCTTTTCCCGGAGCTCGATTTTCCCATAACCACTCCGGTGTTGGCCATAGAGCATAATCGGCCTGTACCAATTCATAGAAGTTTTTATTAACCCCTTGCTGACCATGATGTGCCATTTGTACATCATCAGCCTTTAGCCTTTCCAAATTGCCCCTGCCAATTATTTTATCCCCTCCTTCAGGGCCCAAGTCTCCCAAGAACAATACTGACTTCGATTTACTTGAAACTTTAAACACAAGAGAAGAATTGTTTATGGCATTATTTACAATGGCGTCATTTCGACTACTTAATATGGTTATTTCAACACCCTCGCCCAATTCTAGAACATCACTTTCCACAGCATTTAGAAGTGAAATATTTGACTTCTTTAAAGTGTTGCTATAGCGTTTAAAATTTTCATAAGAATCAGGCTCATTTTTTAACACCCAACTATCATCCAAAGTTATTTGAAGTATTGTTCGAATATCAACGGAATTTTTACTAACAATTTCCAATAATGCCCCCATATGGTCCAAATGGGGGTGAGTAATAATCCACATATCAACAACCCCACCCAATTGTTTCAAATAATTTTCTAGAATAGGTGCAGTTCTTGTCCCTCCTCCATCAATAATTACGATTCTATTATCGTCAGTTTTAAGAATATAGCCCATTTGCACTGCATCAAAAAATTGATCCAACTGCCATAACGAAAAGTCTTGTTGGCGATTAGGGAATGACCTTATATCCAATAGATCAGAATGATTATAAGAATCGCTACAAGAAAGTACAATTATTAGTATCCCAAATAAAAAGAAGGTCTTAATAAATTTAAGATTTTCATAAGGCAACAATCGCTTCATAAACTCTTTTCGAATTTAGATTATCATGGAATTTATTAAAGAATTGGTTCTTCTCTTTTACAAGCCTAGCATATTCAGGTTTGTCCCAAATATATCTTAAAGCTTTGATAAGTTCATCCCATGTGAGCACAATAGGGCCTGAAACTGAATCATGATAATCAAAATACATTTCGCGGGAGGATGAAAGGTAGTCTTCTAAATCAAAAGCTGCAAATATTATTGGTTTCTCAGTAAGTAAAAAATCAAAATAGGCCCCTGAATAATCCGTTATTAACGCATCAGCGTCTTTGAGCATAAAATTAATATCGCTTACCTTTTTATCTGATAGGCTAATCAATCTTCCATCTGAATTACCATTATCCGGATTAAGTTGATTATCTACATAATGCCCCTTACTTACAAAAACCATATTCTCTTTAATTAAAAAATCCTCTAGTTTACCTCTACTATAGTCTTGCAAAGTAAACAGGCTTTTTACACTATCGTGACTTCTAAATGTAGGTAGGTAATAAATAATTTTACAGTCTTTATAGCGTTTTCGAAGTTGCTCATTGAAACCATCCATTTCTTCGCTATAAAAAATGTCATTTCGAGGACAACCCGTTTCCATAATTCCAGATAAGGGAACCTTGAATGCTGATGACATTTTGTCCGAAAAAACGGCAGCATTTGATACTACAAAACGGTAGTTGAATTCACATATAAAAGGAAAAACAAAAGGCACCATTTTTCTCTGAAAAAAGGAGTTTATAGGCGAAAATTTGTCGTCCAACCCAATTTTTTTCATTGGATTACCATGCCATAACTGAATCCAATTTGCGCCATTAATGAACAAATAATTGATGTCTCTTTTCCCAGAGCTAACAAGTACATTTTTTGCAAGTAAGCTATAATAAATTCCAGAAAAACTATTCGTTAAGTATGATACTCCCCCAGATCTTTTAATCTCGTCCAAAAGGCCGTCATTCCTTGTCAGCCAAATGGCTTTTATATTCGGATGGTTTTTTACAACGTACAAATAAAGCGCCTTGCTATTATCAGAATACCGTGTCCCATACCAAGCGCCAAATATCCATACATTTTTTTTTCTGGGAATCAGTTTTTGCAGTGCCCAAAACGGAAGAAATAAAATATATCCTAAATATTTAAAAAGACGAGCCATTAATCCTGCTTGCTTTTTAAAAGTGTTACAAGACCCTCCTTGGTGATTTTTCTAGGATTGTTTCCTAAACGTTCCATGTTTACATTGTCTATAATTTTTTCCTTGTAATCAGAAATCCCCAATTTTTCCAATGATAGTTCTATCCCAATTTCTTTTGCATATTCCCTTAAAAATATTTTACCCTCCAAAGCGCAGCTTACCCCTAAAAGTTTACAAAGCTCATGCATATTATCTCGCGTATAATCAACTCCTCTAGAATCATTCATGTCGTTTTCATCAACTCCTTGATTATATTCAAAAAACTCAGGTAAAGTTAGAAATACTGCATGTCCGTGGGGAATGGAATAATAGGTTGTAAAAGCATAAGAAACCGCATGAGCCGCTGTTGTTTTCGAAATATTTATTGCCTTGCCAGCCAAAAAAGCTCCTTTCATAACAGCTTTCCTGCTTTCTACATCTGCAGAATTCACGGCCTTTGATAAGTATTTCACTAGCAATTGAATAGCTTCCTTAGAATACTCTTTTGATTCACTAGTTGAACCAACACTCCAATATGATTCTATGGCTTGAGAAAATGCATCAAGACCTGTAGTTGCTGTTAAATATTTGGGTTTGGTTATAGTGAATCGATAATTTAGCCCTGCAATATCCGGAAGTATCGATTCATGAGCGACAGAATACTTTTTCTTTTGATGGTATACTACCGCAAAATGTGTTGCTTCACTTCCAGTTCCTGAAGTTGTAGGGATCGCAATCATTGTTTTCCCCTTATTTTGAATTAATTTAGGGTTTTGAATGATGTCCAAACTATTTAGAAACGAATTGGCCGTAAACACATTGATCAATTTAGCCATATCAATTACACTGCCCCCACCAATGGCAATCATCAAATCACATTTTGCTTGTTCAAACAATTCGACTCCTTTGATGGCGTCCTCGTATTTTGGATTCTGCTCAAAATCATAAAACCTTACATATTCAAGACCCTCCAAAGCCAATTCAATATATTCCTTAGCACCAGAATTTACGTAAGCCCCATCTTTAACGGTAACCAAAAAAACTCTTCTGCATTCATGTTTACTAATCAAATCCTTGAGGTCAATACTTGAAATATCTTCTATAAATTCTTGGTTCATTTAAGAAATTGTTGAAAAGCATTTTTATTTTCTTTTGGCGTTTTAGTAGGCCTTCCCAAATCCTCTCTAGCACCTTTGTTTACCTTCAGTTCTAGAAACGCCCTGCCCTTGTGTCCCTTAAGAACTTTTAACTTTTTCTTGATATCCTGAATCTCTGAAGCCGAATCTACAAGTGTATACCCAGAAGCCTTAGCTATTTCAGGAAAATCAATTTCAAAGCCGACTGTAGGCTGGCCTCCAACAGAATCATGGGCACCATTATTAATAACAATATGCTTAAAGTTATTCAAATCGCCCATTAATCCGTTGATAGCTAAACTTCCCATATGCATAATGACGGATCCATCACCATCAATGCAATATACGTTTCTGTTCTTTTTTTCTATAGCGACCCCCATAGCGATAGAAGAGGTATGACCCATTGCTCCCACCGTAAGAAAATCTTTTTCATGTGATTGACCCAGGGCAACTCTATACTCAAATACTTCTCTTGAGGTTTTTCCTGTTGTCGAAACCACTATATCTTTATCCTCTAGAACATCAATAACCAATTTTACCGCGCCCTCTCGGTCTAGAGGGAAAGAAGTGGGGATTTCTTTCTTTAATTTATACTTCTCAAAAGTACCTTTCCTAACCAGTAATGCATAAGGTTTTTTATTTGTCATTGCCTTTTCGACCGCTTTGTCCAAAACAATATCAATATTACTTGTGGCATCAATAATTTGGTAAGGTATTTGCATTGCAGCTAATAGCTCTTCACTAACCTTTCCTTGTTTAACATGTTGTGGTTCGTCTTTTATTCCCGGTTCTCCTCGCCAACCTATTAAAAGCAGCATAGGAATCCCATAGACATCATTATCGGCTATCGAAAGTAAGGGGTTAACCGTATTTCCAAAACCTGAGTTCTGCATATAAACTAAAGGTAATTTACCGCTAGCAAGGTAGCTGCCAACGGCTAATCCTACTGATGCACCTTCATTGGCTGCAATAATATGGCGTGCATTTGGGGCATTGTCCGATATAAACGCACAAATATCTTTAAGTAACGAGTCTGGTACTCCCGTGAAAAAATCTATTCCCCTAGCTGTAAGAGCTTGATAAAATTTTAATGTATTGATCACTTTTGATAAATATTATTTAGTTCCGGGGATTAGTTCCAATATTTCTTTTATTGACATGCAATTCCCATTAGATTCATAAGATCGCTTATTGGTTAAAATTGATCTTGCCGTATCCAACATTGCTGGATATGCACTCCGCAAAAGATGGTTGGCATAAATAACTATATTAACCCCAGCTTCAGCAAGTTGATCTTCATAAATGGTGTTATAACTGGAAGGCACGGCAATTAATGGTGCTTTTCTTTCGAACTCACCATATTTTCTACAGAATTCTAAAATTTCATCAGGAGATTTTTCTTTGGAGTGAATCATTATTGCATCTGCCCCTGCTTCAATATATGCTTTTGCGCGTTCTAAAGCATCATCCATTCCTGATTTTAGAATTAAACTCTCTATTCTAGCGATTACCATGAAATCATCTGTGATTCTTGCTTCTCGCCCAACTCGTATTTTGTTTGAAAAATTTTCAATACTGTCTTGATACTGTTTAACGTCAGTTCCAAAAAGTGAATTCTTTTTTAAACCAACCTTGTCCTCTATAATTACTGCAGAAACTCCTAATCTCTCGAGAGTTCTTACCGTAAAAACAAAATGTTCGACTTTCCCTCCGGTATCCCCATCAAAAATGATAGGTTTGGTGGTTACCTCTACCAAATTATTGATATTGTTGACCCTAGAAGTGATATCCACTGCCTCTATATCTGGTTTCCCCATAGATGTAGAGTCTGTTAAACTACTTGCCCACATGCCATCAAATTCTCGAATCTCTCCGTTAACTTCTACGTTGATTTTTTCTACGATCAATCCTGTTAATCCATTATGGGCTTCAATAATCCTTACAATGCTCTTAGACTGGATCAATCTTCTTAGCCGAGCTCTTCTAATATCCGGAGTGGTCCCTATCTCCTTTAACGCACTATTGAGTTTGGTGCTAGAAATCCCTTTAGTGTAAGGCACCTCAACTAACTTACCTCCCCATTGTTCCATGGTGTCTATTACTTGTTGTCTAGTTTTTTTCTGAATCCCTTCTTTCCAATCATCTCCATGGACTACAAAATCTGGTTGAATCATTTTTAAGTTCGGTCGATAATCAAGTGTTTCCTGTGGAATAACTTCTTTTACGGCCTTTAAGTTTTCGAGAATAATTTTACGTTGATCATATTCCAAATATGGCAATCTTTTGTAACTAGCAATAGCCTTGTCAGTTAACAGCCCTACTGTTACATCTCCGATTTTTGCCGCTTCATTCAAAATATTTAAATGCCCCGGATGAATTAAATCCGCACTCATACCGACATAAACTTTACCCATAATTTTAATTTTTATCTATAATTTATTTAAACATTTTTTTAGACTATCACGCCAATACGGAATATTAATACCCAATTCTGTCTTCAACTTTGACTTATCCATGACGCTGAAAGCCGGTCTTTTGGCAGGTGTTGGATATTCATCAGTATTTATGGGCGAAACTTGGCAATCTACTTCAGCTATGTCAAATATTGCTTTTGCAAAATCATACCAACTGGCCACTCCCTCATTGCTAAAATGATACACACCATTCTCAGTGCGTTCTTCCATAATTATTTTTAGAATAACCTTAGCCAAATCTCCGGCGTATGTTGGTGTACCTATTTGATCTGCCACAATACTCAGATTATCTCTTTCAGACCCTAATCTTAACATGGTCTTAAGAAAATTCTGCCCGTGTTCAGAATATAACCAAGAGGTTCTGATAATAAATGATTTTGGTAAGATTCGCATTATTTCCTGTTCTCCATTCAATTTGGTCAAGCCATAGACGCTGAGAGGGTCAGTAGGGTCATCTTCACGATAGGGGCGGGACTTTTTGCCATCGAAAACAAAATCCGTCGAAATTTGTATAAGTCCTGCGCTTTGTTTGTTGCACGCATTAGCCAAATTTTGGGCACCAACCTTATTTACCCTTGCTGTAAGGTCTTGTTCTGTTTCTGCCCTATCCACCGCTGTATACGCCGCACAATTCACGCAAAAAGAGATGTTTTCGGATTCGAAGAATGAATTTACTTCCTTCGACTTCGTAATGTCCAACTCATCCAAATCCACATAGATGAAATTATACCCATTCAGACCTATTGCAATATCTTTAATACAGGTGGCTAATTGTCCTTTGCCTCCTGTTACTAATATTTTCTTCATAGTCTAGCCTTTTCTAAAGTTGGCAAAACTAAGTCTTTCTCTGAAACCTTATATTGATTTGCAGGCAATTTCCAATCGATATTCAAAGTACCATCATTAAAGATAATTCCACCTTCCGCTGCCTTGTTATAATAGTTATCGCATTTGTAAAAAAACTCTGCCGTTTCGCTTAAAACAACAAATCCATGTCCAAAACCTCTAGGTATGAATAATTGTTTCATATTTTCACCACTAAGTTCCACCGTCACATGTTGTTTAAAGGTAGGTGAGTCCTTTCTTAGGTCTACAGCTACATCCAAGACAGTACCTGATAAAACACGCACTAATTTTGCCTGTGCATGTTCACCCAGTTGATAGTGTATTGCACGAATAACCCCTTTCGAAGAAAAAGACTGATTATCTTGTACAAATTCAACGTTTTTACCAACAAGAGTATTGAATCTTTCCTTGTTGAAGGATTCAAAAAAACACCCTCTTTTATCTGAAAAAACATTAGGTTCCAATATAAAACAACCAACAAGTTCTGTTTCTGTTGCCTTCATTATTCTTTTTTTAATATTCCAAGTAAATTCTTACCATAGCCGCTCTTCATGAGTGGTTCTGCAAGGCTTTTGAATTGCCCCCTATTTATATAACCCATTTCATAGGCAGCGCCTTCAATAGCTCCTATTTTAAGCCCTTGACGTTCTTCAATGACCTCTACAAATTGGGAAGCTTGTAATAAGGATTGGAAGGTGCCCGTGTCTAACCACGCGGTTCCTCTATCCAAAATACTAACACTTAGTTTTTCTCGATTTAGATATACCTTATTCACATCTGTAATTTCGAGTTCTCCACGAGGGCTTGGTGGTATGTTCTTTGCTATATCCACAACATCATTGTCATAAAAATAAATCCCGGGTACGGCATAATTGGATTTTGGCTCAAGTGGCTTTTCCTCAATACTAGTGGCCTTTCCATGTTCATCAAACTCTACAACCCCATAGCGCTCGGGGTCATGTACTCGATAAGCATAAATTACCCCTCCATCCGGATCGTTATTGCATTGTAATAACTTGGCCAAACCAGAGCCATAAAATATATTATCACCAAGTATTAAGGCGACTTTATCCTTGCCAATAAATTCCTCTCCTATAATGAAAGCTTCTGCAAGACCGTTTGGAGCGTCTTGAACCGCATACGAGAAAGAGCAACCATATTTTTTACCATCTCCCAATAAATCCTTAAAAAGAGGCAAATCTTTAGGTGTTGAAATAATCAATATTTCCCGAATACCAGCATACATCAATGTAGATAAAGGATAATAAATCATTGGTTTGTCATAAATAGGCATCAGTTGTTTACTTACTGACAAGGTTAACGGATGTAAACGGGTGCCAGAACCTCCGGCCAATATTATACCTTTCATATTTACTATTAATTCGATTTTGAATATATTGCCCTGGTTTAAAATCTAGAGAAATCTTATTAAGAATACATCTTTTGATAATATTCTTGATAACCACCCGTAGTTACATTATTTAACCACTCTTCGTTTGATAAAAACCAATCGATTGTTCTTTCCAATCCTTCTTCGAAGGTCACGGAGGGTCTCCATCCAAATTCCTTATTGATTTTTGAGGCATCTATCGCATATCTCAAATCATGGCCTGGCCTGTCCTTAACATAAGTGATCAATTTTTCAGAAGTGCCTTTAGTTCTGCCTAATTTTAGATCCATTTGCCTACATAATAATTTGACCAAATCAATGTTTTGCCATTCATTGAATCCTCCAATATTATAGGTTTCGTGATTTTCACCTTTATGATACACCAAATCTATGGCAATAGCATGATCAATAACATACAACCAATCTCTAGTATACTTACCATCACCATAGACAGGTAAAGGCTTATTCTCAATGATGTTGTTTATGAACAAGGGTATTAGTTTTTCTGGAAAATGATTTGGCCCATAATTGTTTGAACAGTTTGATATTACATAAGGCAGACCATAGGTTTCCCCATATGCTCTTACAAAATGATCAGAACTTGCTTTAGAAGCTGAATATGGAGAATTTGGATCATAAGCCGTTGTCTCTAGAAAAAGGCCTTCGTCCCCCAAACTGCCATAAACCTCGTCGGTACTTACATGATAGAACCGTTTTTGGCCATAGGAATCCTTCCATAAATCTCGTGCCGCGTTCAATAAGTTTACGGTGCCTATTATATTGGTTCTTACAAAAGCCAATGGATCGGTTATGGAGCGATCTACATGTGACTCCGCAGCAAGATGTACAACTCCATCGAATTTATACTTAGTAAAGATCTTATTAATAAAGTTTGCGTCAACAATATCTCCCTTAATAAAGTTATAATTGGGTTTATCATCAATATCTTTTAGGTTTTCCAGATTTCCTGCATAGGTCAATGCATCCAAATTATATATGTTGTAGTCTTTATGCTTATTGACAAACTTACGAACGACATGCGAGCCAATAAACCCAGCTCCACCAGTAATCAATATATTCATATGCTAATCTTTATTTTTCAATGACTTATAAATCTGATTTATTACTGCAAATTGTTAGCTTGTTCATTAAGATACTTTAAAAAAGAAACCAAAAAGAACAATCCAATAAAGACTAAGGGTATCGAAACAATACTCTTGCCAAAAAAGGCTTTTTGAACCTCCCTCGGTTTCCCAAAATTAATGACTTTTACAGCTTCGGTCTTTGTATTGAGTTCTAACTTTTTATTTTCTATATCCTTTAATGAGCTGATTTTTAAGTCAAACAGGCCTTTTAAATCAACCCTCTCCTCTGAATCAAAAGAAATCGTCCCATTGGCAACTGGACTATCCTTTTCAGCAAGTTTGTCTGCATAGTTAGCTATCAAACCATCAATTTGTTCTACCAATTCTATATTTCGCTTGATACGTTCATTTGCATTTCCTCTATAAACCGAGATCAATCCTGTGAAATACTCATTGGAATTAATATAATCCATCAATTTTTGGGCATATTCCTGTCCAATAATTGGGTCTTTATAATAAAAGGCAATCTTGTGGTTAATTAATGTATTTTTACTTAAAATTTCAGCTCTAACGATGTCTGAAATTGCCTCCGAAGAGCCTTCAAACCCCTTTAATAATTCCAAGTACTTTGTCCCCTGCTTAACATTTTTCCTAGTATCACCTAAAGATTCAACGGTAATCTCAAAACTTTTTAAGTTCTCAACTAAAATTCCCAAATCCTTGAAAAACAATGTGTCTTTTGCTCTGATATTCGCTTGTATTTCGTCAACTACCTCATAAAGATAATTGCGACTCTCCAAATTGGGCTTTACAATCACCTCTGTCTTCATTTTTTTTGAGACGATTTGATTCAGCCCAAAACCCATTGAAGAACCTAAAACCGTTAACCCAATCAGTATTATTGCATTTTTTTTAAGGTACAAGAAAACCCTTAAAAAGGCCCTGAATAAATTCCCAAACCCATTCCCAATCATTTGAAATAGTTGTCCCAAATCTATTTCATCGGATGAACTTGAGTTTGTTGGTGTCTGATTTTCTGCCATTTTAGTTATTATGAATTAAATATTTGTTCTAAA
Source organism: Bacteroidota bacterium (assembly GCA_024279425.1). Classification (GTDB taxonomy): domain Bacteria; phylum Bacteroidota; class Bacteroidia; order Flavobacteriales; family Flavobacteriaceae; genus Maribacter_A. The sequence goes on from JAJRRO010000093.1 coordinate 57,451, forward strand.
ATCCTATCTGTTATTAAGTACGTTGGTTTCACTCCTGTTGTGCCCAAACCACCCGAGGCCAACGTACTTCCTGTTTCCAAGGGGTTATCTGATGCATAGTACGCGTACCTTACTTTTATATCTTCTCGAATGCTCCTGCGAATTTTTGAGGCCGACTGAATCGCTTTTTGGTAATGAACACCTTCCATTTCAAGTCCAATAACATTCCATGTAGACGTATGAAAAAACTCCAGAATGTCCCTATTTTGGAGCGAGGTTCCCAAAACCGTCACCATAGTACCCTCAAAAACCTCCAAACCATGTCCTTGGAAGTCCTTCGCGCATAACTCATTTTCAAATGGATAGTTGTCTGAGGTCCCTTCAAAAATATGGGCCGACGGAATCATTAAATCTCCTTTACCTCCTTCTAAAATACCTGCTTTGCCCATTATCGAAATCGAAGCCACATCAAGAAATACATCTCTCCTTTTTTTACTTTTGTAAGGCTTTAACAACTCATCAATAGTCTCATAGGCCTGCTCCCCAAAAGCGTAATCCATAACAAATATAACAGGTTTTTCTTCATTGAGTATGCCATTGGGCAACTCATAACAACAGGCAGCCTTCCCTAATCTGGCCAAATCAAAAATCTGGACATCGATATTGGTCCCTGAAAGGTCATCAATGGCAATCATCCCATTTTTCAAGGCAAGCACCGTTACTTTCTTTTGCAGTTCTTTATTTTCTGCAGAACTTAATGCTTCATAGATTTCCAAAGAGCCATTGCCAGAATATTTTTTGCCCAAGGCCTTTCTGGCGAACAGGGAATTCATTACACTATGCATATTCGCACTTATGATATGCACTGGTCTGTTCAACAAATTGTTTTTGGCCATGACCTCTTTTATGGTATTGGCCCATCTTTCGCCATGTATATGGTGCCCTAATCTTTCGCGCAATAACGCCGTGAAGGTTATTGCTCTTTTATTGCCAGTAACCTCTTCTTCAATGGCCAATTTGCCCATCCAGTATATAATCTGAAGGAATTTTTCTGGATTCTTCTGCGTTGCGAAACTTTCATGAAATTCCAATATTTCCTCAAAAGGCCTGCCTAGGATATTGGCAGTATGTATAAGGGCCACCTCACGTTCAGATTGCGAAAGTTTGTTCTTTTTCACGGCAGCCTCCAGCTTATTCCAATCGCGAATTGTTTTATCTGTATCTTCAATAAGTACACGTTTACCTATTTTGTGTGACTCAATGAACAAAAAAGTAAGATGGGTAAGTATATCATAGATGTCAGAGCGTCCTCGGGTAATCTCGATATTCATCTGCTCATCATCTATACGATAACAATTTCTTCTTCTTTTCGGTGGAATAATCGGATTAAAATGGGCCTTATCATAGCCCTCGTCAGAAGTGAGGTTAATAAAACGGCATTGCTCTATCCCCTCTGGTAATCGCTCCAGAATATAAACAAGCCCGTTTAGTTCCGCTTTTTCTTCGGCTATTGAACCATAAATCTCTGGTCGTAACTGCAATAGAGCATTCCTAAGTGTTTCCCCTGAAATACCCATGGGCTTGTAGAACCCACGATTGAATAAATGCCGCATCGTTATATACAAACGCTCTATGGCATTTGTGGATTCCTGTGCCCTTGTCGTATTAGTTCTTTGGTTCATACAGAAAGTTCGTGCAAAATTACGATTTAAATTGATGAATTATAATTCACAAAATCAAGTATTAACAGTAGTTCAACCCTCTTTGGCAAAGACAGAAAGTGCTTCGACCACCTTGCGATCATTTGATAAGCGTTGCACTTTGTTTTGGCCTCCCAATTTTCCAATGGACTTCATATAATCCTGAAAGCCGCCAACTTTGATTGGTAAGATTTTCAATGTTTGAAGTATTTTACCTTCAATAAGGTCAAGATAATAACTGTTCTGCTCTTGCAATGAAGTTTCTAAAACCTGAATGAACTTTTCAAAATCAGTTGGATCCTTTTCAAACTCTATAAACCATTCATGATAAGGCAACTCTTCATCAATTGGTGTTATCTGCGGGGCTACGGTAAACTCATTTACCCTTGCATCGGTCTTCTTTATTGCCAACTGCATGGCTTCCTCAACTTCCTTGGCGATTACATGCTCCCCAAAGGCCGAAATAAAATGTTTGATTCTTCCGGAAACGATTATCTTATAAGGTCTCAAAGAAATAAACTGAACGGTATCCCCAAGATTATACGCCCATAATCCGGCGTTTGTAGAAATAATCATTACATAATTTACCCCTATTTCCACATCGCTAAGTTTAAGTCGTTCTCTGTCCTCTTTATAGAACTCGTCTGCTTTAACAAATTCATAGAAAATCCCTGAGTTTAACAGCAATAACATCCCCTTTTCGGTTTGGACATTTTGATAGGCAAAAAACCCTTCACTGGCTGGGAAAAGCTCAATACTATCTACTTTTCTGCCAATCAAATTCTCGAACTTTGCCCTATAGGGTTCATAATTTACCCCTCCGTATATGAACAATTGGAAGTTTTTGAACAATTCGCCAACCTTTTTATTGCCTGTTGTACTTAATTTTTCAAAATACATCTGTACCCATGATGGGATACCGGCAATTACCGTCATATTCTCATCTATGGTCTCATCAACAATGGTATTTACCTTGGTTTCCCAATCCTCTATACAATTAGTTGCCCAACTCGGAAGTCTGTTTTTTTGAAGATATTTTGGCACGTAATGGGCCGAAATCCCCGAAAGTCGACCAAGTTTTACCCCGTTTTTCTCTTCCAATTCAGGACTCCCTTGTAGAAATATCATTTTTCCGTCAACAAAATCTGCATTCCCGGTTTCATCAATATAATTGAGAATGGCATTCCTTGAAGCCTCTACTTGACATTTTATTGACTCTTTTGTTATTGGAATATATTTAGCACCCGACGTTGTCCCTGAGGTTTTTGCAAAATAAATGGGCTTTCCTGGCCATAGAACATCGACATCACCTGCTACCATCTTTTCTACATAGCCCTTAAGTTCTTCATAATCACGAATAGGCACATGTTTAACAAAATCTGCATGGTTATGTATTGTGCCAAAATTGTGGTCCTTTCCAAAAATCGTATGGCTAGCTGTATTAATCAATTCACTAAATACGCTTTCCTGGGTTTCTAAAGGGCGGTTGGCCCATTGGGCAGTTTTTCGAGCAATGTTTTTAGCAAATATTTTAGCTGCGAAGGATTTTAATGACATATTATTTAAAATCTATGAAATCTAAAGGGTTGACAGGATCTCCATTATCCCAAAGTTCAAAATGTAAGTGGGGCCCAGTGGTATATTCACCTGTATTCCCTACTGAAGCAATCACTTCTCCAGAACGGACGATGTCTCCTTGAGATTTATTCAGAGATCCGTTGTGTTTATATACACTCAACAAGCCTTCTTTGTGTTCAACAATAATTACATAGCCCGTCTCGGCAGTCCACTCGGCAAAAATGACAATGCCATTTGCCACAGATTTTATCGGTGTATCTTTGGGAGCAACAACATCTACGGCAAAATGCTTTTTTTCTCTATTATAAGTTTCAGAAAGCGTTCCACTTAATGGCGGAAATAAGATCAGATCTGTATTATAGCTGTTTCTTTCAAATAGATTATACTTATCTTCCAAGGCAACCTCTGCCCTGAGCAAGGAATCTTCTTTTATGGGGCTTAAATCTACGCTCGATGGGTCCAATTTGAACTGTTCAAATAGTGAATCACGATTAATCCCATTGTTCTCAATGTCACCTTTCAGTACCATTCTAATGTTATTCAAATACCTATTGGTATAATTTAAGGTGTTGACCAAAGAGTCTGTTCTATAGGTAAGTTCGGTTGCCTGTCTTTTTAATTTAGTTGAAGAATACCCGGGTATATATTCGCGAAGCGGGGTAAACGCAATTAAAAGTGTGGTTAATGCAATTAAGCCAATTATGCAGAGTGTTCCTGTTACAAATACGTTCAATCTGCTTAGTTTAAAACTAATTTTTTCCTCAAAAGTACTTTCATTAAGGATTACCAAGCGATACTTGTGAAGTAGCTTTTTTTTTAAATCTTTCTTTTTTTTTACTTTCCTGGCCATTACCCACAAAGATAAACTTAGTATTGAATTCTAAAGTGGTTCTTTAAAAATTTATACATCGATACATTAAATACAAATAATTTCCAGTTCTAATTCGTGCAATTAAAAAAGCTCTTACGTTAATATTAGCGGCTAACTAATAAGTTTTTAGTACATTTGTTATCCATTAAATAATAAACTATGATAGCTTCACATACATTTTTAGCAATAGGTGCCCCACAAATTATCTTGGTTGTGGTAGTTGTACTTCTTTTATTCGGCGGAAAAAAAATTCCGGAACTAATGCGTGGTCTTGGTAGCGGCATCAAAGAGTTTAAAAATGCCTCCAAGGAAGATGAAAAATTAGAGGAAAATAAAGAGAAGTAATCACCTCCATTAAAATACTTCGAAGACACCCCAACAAGGGTGTCTTTTTTGTTTACAACCTATAAATATACCTTTTGGTTTGTTCTACTTTTGTTGGAGTTATCCCAATAGGGCTTATAAAAGAATATTCACATCTGGTCTTTTTTTTAGATATTTTTAGGCCCATCTACCCCTTAATTTTTAGGCGCCTATCGACGAAAAGCCACTTTACACGACAAAAAACGCCTTTTTCACAACAAAAAATATTTAAACTACATGGTAACTGCTAGTTTCGACGTTAAATGGTATTAGTGAAGGAATATCAAAAAACAAATGTATTGACCCAATAATTTTCGGTCTTGTTCCCACTTTTACTCTAGCCTTAAAACCATGAGAATACCTGCAGAAAAGCTTTTAACATGCTTTATTTTGTTCCTGACTTTGAGCGTTGCTGCTCGAACCAATCCCAACCCAAGCTCAATTGAAGCCAAGGAAAATTTCCTCTATACCACACACTTGGAAGAAACCGAAGTTGCGACAATATTATCTTCTACAAATCCTTCTGCATTTGTTCAAGCTGCCAAAAGAAACAATATACCTCAAAGGAAATTCAAGGACATAAAAGGGTTACAAAACGGATATTATATTATTGGTGGGGTCTATGGAGAAATTAAAAATGTAAATAAGGCAATTTCTAGATTACGCAAAAAAGGTTTTGATGCCAACTACATTCCCGTGGCTAAAAATGGGTTGAACTATGTTTATCTTAACTTTCATGAAAAATGGCAAGATGCCATAGCGTCTTGTACTACTAAATTCAATGGAAAATTTTTGGACGCTGTTTGGATATTGAATGCACAAGGCGAATTTAATTTAAACACAGCTCAACTTCCCAAGGCCAACACGGCAAAGACCATTATCAACGCTCTTTCAACAGTACAGCCAAAAAAAAGCGCTAAAGTTAAACGTAAAACGTTCCTTGAAACAGTAAAGCTGCATAATATTGCTACAAGAAAATTGAGCAATCTAAAAGGAATAAAAAGTGGTTATTATATTATATCAGGAGTCTATGGCGATACAAACAACGCCAAGAAAATGGCCCTCAATTTAAAGAAAAAGGGTTTTGAATCTGATTATATCACAAATCCAGAGAACAACCTGAACTATACGTATTTGCAATATCAGGAAAACTGGAAAAATGCAATACGTTCGGTCAAAACAGGATTTAATGGTACTTATAAGAATAAGGTTTGGATATTACATGTCGAAAACAATCTATTCAACAATAACCTTGTTGTAAAAAACCAATTTCCTAAGGTCCTGTCAAACAAAATTAAAGCTAGTAGTCTGTCTAAAAGACCCAAGGAGCCACAAAATAAGAGGAAGTTACTCAAAAAAGCTGATAGTTTCTTTGATAAAATGTGGTACGCAGAAGCGGCGGAGCTTTATGAGCAAGTCCTCGGAAAGGGGCGTGAAAATCACACTTTCGAGATTATAAAAAGAGCTGGGGATTCTCATTACTTCAATACCAATATGGAAAAGGCCTATCATTGGTATAATATACTATACGAACAATATAAGGATAAGATGTCTGTTGACAATATCTTCAAGTATGCCCACTCCTTAAAAGGTACGGGGAAATATGCCCGGTCCAAAAGATTAATGCGCTTATACAATCGCAAAATGAAAAGCCCAGGCGCATCCATGGTTAAAAACATTGATGCTAATGAAGCAATATTGGATGAATTGTTGAGTTCACAAAGGAATTTTGACATCTTCAATTTGAGAATCAACTCAAAATACTCGGAATTTTCGCCAATGTTCTACAATGAAAATGAGGTTGTTTTTACTTCAGCAAATGATACTTCAATCTTCAATACCAGAAAGTATAAATGGAATGACCAGCCCTATTTGGATTTGTACGTGGCGAAGATAAATGAAGAAACACAGGAACTACGGGATGCCATAAAGTTCTCAAAGAAAATAAATACCAAATACCACGAAGCATCGGTAACTTTCTCTCCCGATAATAAATCAATGTATTTTACGAGAAATAACTTTGGGAAAAAACTTAAAAGAGACAAAAAAGGGGTAAACCATTTGAAAATATACAAATCGCAAAAAATTAATGGTGCATGGGCCGAAGCTACCGAAGTCTCTTTTAATAGCGATGATTATTCAACGGGGCATCCTGCATTGAGCCCTGATGGCAAGTTGCTTTATTTTGTATCCGACATGCCAGGAAGTATAGGTCAGACCGATATTTTTGTTGTTAATGTACTTGGGGATGGTAGTTTTACGGAGCCAAGAAACTTAGGTCCGAGCGTAAATACAGAACGAAAGGAAATGTTCCCATTCGTCAATGATAAAAAACTTTATTTTTCTTCGAATGGTCATGTAGGTCTTGGCGGACTGGATGTTTTTGAAGTGGCCATTGATGAAGAAGACGGATTTTTAGAAGTAAAGAACCTTGGCCAACCTGTAAATAGCAATAAAGATGACTTTTCCTATATTGTTGTCGAGGAGACGCAAAGAGGCTTTTTTGCATCAAACCGGAGAGGTGGCAAAGGCGATGATGACATTTATTCCTTTAAAAAATTAATTGTCGAGGAAGTTCCTGAAAATCTAAATGCAATTGCTGGAGTAGTTACGGAATTGGTAACAGGGGATATCATGCCAAAAGCATTGGTTACCTTATTGGATAAAAACAACATCAAACTAAAAGAGATGGTCGCCGAAGACGATGGCACATTCTTATTTGAGGATTTGCACGGTAATACGAAATACACCGTTAAAATTACCCAAAGGGATTACTTTAACGAAGAAATCCAAGTTTCAACCATAGATAATGAAAAGGTAAATATCGAAATTGCCATGCGTAGGTTGAAAGAAATGATAACTGTGGAAGACGGAATTAGAAAATTAAAGACCGAGATGATCTACTTTGATTTTGACAAATTCTATATTCGTAAAAATGCTTCTCAAGAGCTTGATAAACTGGTACAGGTTATGAACGAGTACCCTAATATGGTGATTAAAATTGAATCACATACCGACTCGAGAGGTCCCAAGGTCTATAACAAATATCTTTCGGATAGGCGGGCCAAATCTACAAGGGACTACATAATCTCAGAAGGTATTGATCCAACACGCGTACAAAGTGCAATCGGTTATGGTGAGGAAAGGTTGATTAATGAATGTAATGGCACTGTAAGATGTGCTGAGTCCAGACACCTACTTAATAGACGATCCGAGTTCATCATTGTAGATATGTGACAAGAGCAACCCAACTAAATTAAATTTGAAACCGCGATTCCCAATTGGGAATCGCGGTTTTTTCTCCTATTTTCAAGATTCACAACACCCAGAAAGCCTTACACAACAAAAATGCCCGCAGAAATACCTCATCTCCTGATTTTCAGTTATATATAGTGCCCAGGGCACTATTTAACCTTAAACCCAAAAAACATGAAAAACGTCCTACTTATCAAAGAAATTTACTCGGAAGCCTTTAGAAATTTGGGGCATGCTATTGTCAAATCCTACTTTAAAGTCTTTTCGTGGTTCTGCTTTGCCAGTTTCATTATAATGCTTTATGCATTTGTTTTTAGAGTATCAACGGGATTTGCTTTCGATTAAGTACATTGAACCAACCTAACCAATGAATGCGCTCTTAATAGGGCGCATTTTTGTTTTAAGCTATTAGGTCAAGCTCTTTTTAACCATAGAATAGAACCGTTTACAGATCTTTTATAATCTGCTTATTTTGTCAACTAAATTATTCGCCATTTCGTCCTTTTTTTTTTCTGCAACCCTAAGAAATTCGGAATTTAGCACCAACAATAATTATAATTGATGGGCGTATGAGCAAACTATTACTTTTTAAGGAAATTTATTTTGAAGGTTTTAGAAATCTTGGTAATGTTTTAATGAAGAACTCTTTTAAACTATTTACCTGGTTCTGTTTTGGACTGTTGGCAATAGTAATTTATGCATTTGCATTTAGACTATCCACTGGTTTTGCATTCAGTTCAATCTAAAGAACATTATAAAATAAAAAGGCCCGAAGCATGATGCTTCGGGCCTTTTTTATATACCTCTTTTTGTGAAATAGAGAATTTCTTGAAACCAACTATCCCGAAAGCTTTTGGGACTATTATTTGGATTCCCACACCTGTCTGCCGACAGGCAGGTTCACGTAAGTCCACTTTATCGAAAACCCTGACACAGAGCATCGGGGTATTCTTTTTGATTCAATGAACTATTTATCGAACTTAAGGGTCTTTAAAATGGCCTCGAGTTCAAACATATGGTCCCGCTTTTCAGTTGCTGGGGCAAAAGTAAAGCCTTCAACTACCATTTTCCTGCTATTTTCCTTGTCATTTACTATATAGGTCAAAAAAGGTCCCGCCATTGGATAATTCTTTATATCCCACAGACCACGAACCTCAGCGGCCTTTTTCCCGGCAATTTCAGTAGGAAAAACAGATGGGGCAAATGCAGGTTCCGTGCGCATGTGCGTTTTTTTTCCAGGAACGTCTGGACCTGGAACATACAAGCTACCTATAGAATCACGCATACGGACAATATCACTTACAAAGGTCGAATCCACTGTAAAACTATTCCAAGGCATTTCATAGGCTATTAAATTCACTGTTCCTTTATTTATTTGTGCCTCGACCCAAACAAAATTGTCTTCTTGTTTAACAATTTTATAAAGAGAAGGTATATTTAAAGTTACTCCAAACCTATCTTTAATCCCCTTTTCCTTGCTTAAAGACCTTAAAAATCTATTCTGTGCCTCGCTAAGCTCTTGATTTTTAAAAGAGGTTATCATTTCCTGCGCCTTTTGGTTCAGATTTTCAATAATCTCATCATCGGACGTCCCTTTGATTACCGCTACTTTCTGTGGCTTGGCATACATATTCGTCTTTATATGTGCCAAATTCAGGGTGTCTTTTTGTACGTAAAGCACTGCTCTGGTATTACGGATGGTACCAGAAAAGATTTCTGCGGGAATCTGGATAATGGAAAATAAGGGCTCATCCATGGTCAAACCTAGAACAGATGCCGCGAAATGCTCTCTAACCTTATCTCCCACTTTACCCTTCCAGAGGTCATTATCTATAACCACAATAAGTGAATTAATGGCACCAATTGAATTGGGCAAGTAGCTTTCTTTACTTTCGTTCTTGCAGGAGAATACGATTAAAAAAAGTACTATAAAAAGTAATTTAAAATGCTTCATGAATGCTTAGGTTTACGATGAACAATCGCACAATTTCAATTTTGTGCCTTGTTTAAGGTTGTTACCACTAATACCGTTCCATTCTCGTAAATTTTCGATACTAATTCCAGGATATTTTTTTGATATGGTCCAAAGCGAATCTCCGCTCTTGACCGTATGAACTTTTAAACCTGCTACGACTCCCTTATTTGCGGTAGCATTAGAGCTGGTTTTTGAGGCTTTCGATGCAACATAAGGTCTTCTGGGGTAGATGGTCAAACGCTGCCCTATTCTTAGATTATTACTTCTCAAACCGTTCCATCTCTTTATTTGACTGACACCTACTCCATATCTTTCGGCAATTTTGCCCAAATAATCCCCACTTCTAACTTTATATCGAATTCGATTATTAGCTTTAACCAATTGTGGCAAGGGAGATTCCTTACTTTTTAATTGCTCTTTGACATGGGCGTAAATTGCTTCTTCGTTGGCAACAAACTTGCCCATCGCCAATTTCGGCAAACGCAGCGAGTAGTTTTTCCCTTTTATATATGGAATGATATTCAATTTATAGGAAGGGTTCAGTACTTTTAATTCTTCAACACCAACGCCGACTAGTTCTGATATTTGGTCAAATGTGATAAGGCTCTTAACATGAATGGTATCGGTCTCGAAATATGCGCGGTCAATTTTCCGCCCCTTAATGCCATGTTCTTCGGCATACTCGAACAAATACATGGTAGCCAAAAATGCTGGCACATACCCCGCCGTTTCCCTTGGAAGGTTCCTACGAATGTTCCAATAGTTTTTATATCCTCCAGATCTTCGGATGGCCTTGTTTACGTTTCCAGGGCCTGAATTATAGGCTGCCAATGCCAAATCCCAATCATTGAAGATTTCATATAGTTTCGACAAATATTTGCAGGCGGCTTCCGTTGATTTTATAGGATCACTGCGCTCATCAACATAGCTGCTAACATCTAATTTGTACATTTTCCCAGTGGCATACATAAACTGCCATAGCCCTTTGGCGCCAACCCGTGATCTAGCCCTTGGATTTAAGGCAGACTCAACAATCGCCAGATATTTCATTTCCAAAGGAATATCATAATTGTCCAAATGCTCTTCGAAAAGTGGAAAATAAAATTGACTAGCAGTTAGCATTCTTTCCATAAGGCTTCTTTTTCTAACCAGAAAGGATTTGATTACATTTTCCAAAGAGGGGTTATATGCAATGTTGAAAGGTGTTTTTTGATTAAGCCTTTCCAATCGCATCTTTAAAGTGTCCGTATTAATAGTGTTATCAACAATCGTATCGATGTCCAAATTGGTCACCTCTCTATACATTTCATCATATAGCGATGCGTTCTTATACAGTTCTTTCATCCAGAGGATGTCGTATTCGGCAGCAGCCTGCATATCCTTTAAATCGTAGGCTTTCTTGTTCCCGACTTCGACGATAGGTAATGAATTGTCATTAATGGCGTTCGAAGACTCCAGGAGCTTCATTTGCTTTGCTACAGGTGTGTCAGTGGCAAGAGTATCCGAAGGAATATTCTTTGCTTCCAAAACATTAGTTTCCTCCAAAGGGATTTTCTTTACCTCCTGGGCCAATGCCGGATAGGCAAAAACCAGAACCAAAATCAGACTTATATACAAATATTTAGACAAAGCCATAGGATGTTCTATTCGTTAATGGGAACTAACGAAAATCGCATTTTTTATTGAAAGAATGAAATTTAAACCCTTAAAGTACCTTTTTATAGGACAAGTGCCGTTAATCGATAACCTCCTTATCCTTCAGATATTGCAGCGATTCCAGGTAAGGTCTTCCCTTCCAGACTCTCCAGCATGGCCCCGCCACCAGTGGACACGTAGCTAACCTTATTTTGGAAGCCAAATTGTTTCACGGCAGCCACTGAATCTCCACCACCGACCAATGAAAATGCACCGTTTTGGGTAGCCTCATCAATATAGTTTCCAACACTTATGGTACCATTAGCAAAATTTTCCATCTCAAAAACACCTATAGGGCCATTCCAAAGAATTGTTTTTGATTTCAAAATGATCTCCTTGAAGTTTTCGAGCGTCCTTGGGCCAGCGTCCAAGCCTTGCCATCCCTCTGGAATTTTATCCACATCCACGACTTGGGTTTGGGCATCGTTGCTAAAATCGTCAGCGGCTACAACATCAACCGGAATATGCACCTGAACTTCTTTTTCCTTTGCCTGGGCAAGTATCCTCATGGCTAGATCCATCTTATCATCCTCACAGATAGAATTACCAACTTGGCCCCCTTGAGCCTTAACAAATGTATAGGTCATTCCTCCTCCGATGATAAGGTGATCAACCTTATCCAGAATATTCTCAATTATGGTGATTTTAGACGATACCTTTGCGCCACCCAAAATGGCCAAAACCGGTTTTTCTCCAGTTTGCATTACCTTTTCTATAGATTTGATTTCTTTTGCCAATAAATATCCGAAGCATTTTTGATCGGGAAAGAATTGGGCAACAACGGTTGTTGAAGCGTGTGCCCTGTGAGCTGTACCAAACGCATCATTTATATATACATCACCCAGTTTTGATAGCTGCTCTGCAAACACCCTGTCTCCAGTAGTCTCTTCGTTATGAAAACGAAGATTCTCCAATAATAAGACCTCTCCCCCCTGTAGTTCTGCAACAGCTCTTTCAGCATCTGGCCCAACACAATCATCAACGAATTTTACCTGCACCCCAATGACTTCAGAAACTTTCCCGCAAATATTGCGCAAAGACATATCGGTATTTCGCTGTCCTTTTGGTCTGCCAAGGTGGCTCATGAGTACAGCACTACCTCCATCTTCCAAAACCTTGATTATGGTCGGCTTTGCAGCCTCAATTCTATTGGTATCGGTAACATTGAACTCCTCATCCAAGGGTACATTGAAATCTACCCGGATCAGCGCTTTTTTATGTTCAAAATTAAAATCGTCAATGGTCTTCATAATACTTTACTTTAAATGAGTGGCAAATGTAAAGATTTCTATCGTCGCGGTAAAAATTAGAATGGTATAATTTCCTCTGTTTTAAGGCGTTTATTTACTTGATCAAAAAAGTTATCTTTGGCTTATGCTGTTCAAGGAAATATTAGGGTTGATCCATATTAAAAACCATCTGGCATCAAGTGCCAATGCGGGTCGCATACCTCATGCCCAAATGTTTGTGGGCCCTGAGGGTTCGGGCACATTGCCTATGGCACTGGCCTATGCCCAATATGTCATCTGTGGCAATCAAAATGGCGAAAATGACGGTCCAAACGAAAGCTGTAATATCAAATGTCATTCGCTCGCCCATCCTGATATGCATTTTGCTTTTCCGGTATCAAATTCGGATAAGATAAAAAGCCATGCTGTAAGCAACCATTATATGGAAGAGTGGCGACAGTTTATTAATGAGCAACCTTATGGGAATCTCTTTGATTGGTATAGATTAATCGGAATTGAGAAGAAACAGGGTCAGATTGGTGTTGATGAGGCACATGATGTTGTTAAAAAACTCTCATTGAAGTCCTATGAAGGTGGTTATAAGGTAATGCTTATTTGGATAGCCGAAAAAATGAACACGGCTGCTGCAAACAAACTCTTGAAACTAATTGAAGAACCGCCCGATAAAACCGTTTTTCTATTGGTTGTACAAAATGAAGAACAGATTATACAGACCATACGATCTCGTTGTCAAATTTTACATTTTCCTCCTTTGGCCGAAGATGCCATGGCGAAGGCTCTTGAGGAAAAAGGCCTCGTTCGGGAAGAAGCTTTGCGATTGGCCCATGAGGCCAATGGCAATTTTAATAAAGCCTTGGATTTGATGAACAACGATTCGGAGGACTTGGTCTTTGAAAAATGGTTTGTGCAATGGGTCCGAAGTGCTTTTAAAGCGAAAGGGAATAAATCCGCCGTTCATGAACTAATACTTTGGGCAGAGGAAGTTGCCAAGACCGGGAGAGAGACACAAAAGAATTTTCTACATTATTGCATTACGGTCATGAGACAGGCCATGCTAATAAATTTCAACGCCAAGGAGCTGGCATTTATGCGGATTCATGTAGATGGATTTCAATTGGAAAAATTTGCGCCGTTTGTTCACGAAAATAACATTTTGAGCATAGTTTCGGAGCTTGAAGATGCCATATACCATATTGAACGGAACGGAAACTCTAAAATTATCCTCACAGACCTATCTATAAAACTTACCCGACTATTACATAAAAAGGCCAGTAAATTGTCTACGATAAATTAGATGGAGCAATAAAAATTACAGATTTCTCACTTAACAGCAAACAATGGAATATATAATACGATACCCTGCGGAAATTCTACTCCTACTATTTTTGGTAATCACCTTTTTGCAAAGTGGCTTTGATAAGATTTTTGATTGGAATGGAAATTTGTCATGGTTGAAAGGGCATTTCGCAGAGACCCCGCTCAAAAATGTAGTCCCTTTACTGGTGGGGATTCTACTTTTGTTTGAAATGGTTTCAGGGGTTTTATGTGCAATAGGTATTTATCAACTGGCAGCAATCGGCGAGGGCACGTTTGCACTCTACGCTGCAATTCTATCAAGTTTCTCTTTATTGATGCTTTTATTTGGACAAAGAGTGGCAAAGGATTATGACGGTGCCCGAACAATAGCCATCTATTTTGTCCCCGCAATATTTCTGGTTTTTATACTGCAGTCCTAAAGCGAAAAAGCTTTGGAATTTAGGTCAATCAATTGATTATCAGTAATTTATGATAATTACTTTTTATAACTATCATTTAATATTTTGGTAATCTGCGCGGTTAGGTCATTGGCGTCTATACCATATAAGACGCTGCCCCCATCACCACCCCCTAAGATGTATGTATATCCCTTGGATTTTCCAAAGGCCTTTATTTCCTTTTTGACCTTACCGACCAAACTGTCCATTTTAGTTCGGCCTTCTAATTGTAGTTGCTGTTCTTCCTGTTGCAATTGCTGCCCTATAAACTGTCCTTTTTGCTGTATCAAACTGTACTCTTCTTGAGCATTCTTTTGAGATAATTTTTGAGCTTTTAGTTGAAAAGCCTGTGCTTCAATTTGAAAAGCTTGCGAAATACTATCCTTTTTCTTGTTCAATGCTTCCAACTTAGTATTGAACCTAGTCTCAATATCGATTTTTTCCTGGTAGTCGTTCATCAATTTTACATTGTCAACATATCCAATTTTTTCCTGTTGGCAGGATACCATCACCAATACCACAACTGCCAATACTAAATTTTTCATTTTATACGGTTTAAAATTCCCCTTTATGAAGGGTTAACTTTTTGAATTGCGCAAAAATAGGAAAGCTTTTTAAAACTATCTCCTTTATTTGATTATTTGTAATTTATGGGAAAGTAAAATGCGTTCGGTTTTAAAACTTTACGCTTGAAAAAAACTTTAAATTTATAGTATAAATAAAATTTATTATGAATTCATTTTATTATTGTCAATACCTATTAAGTAGTCCTTTATAAAACACCCTGATTGCAGCTTATTTGCTGAATCTATATATATTGTGACGCTAGGTGACCAAAAGGTTCGTAAAACGGCTTGAAATGCGTTTTAGCTCCTTTTTAGAATGTATATATGTGAAGAAAACTCCTTACTGTTCAAACTCTTCAAATTTGACAAAAATCCGATGGTAAATGCACGGAAATAATTTTGTCGACCGGTCTTATACTTTTCTGAAAGCAAAGAAACGTAGAAGGCATCAAAAACCATTGGTTTTGTTTTTACAACTTTCATGTCATGGTCAGAGAATAATTTTTCAATACTTCTTTTCGAAAAATGCCAAAGATGCCTTGGCACATCATAGGCCGCCCAATACTTTTGGTAATACTCTGCATCAAAAGATTTGAAATTAGGAACGGCAATAATGAGCGTACCATTTTCATCGAGTAACGAGACAAGTTGTTTAATTTGATTATCGAGATTTGGCAAATGTTCCAAAACATGCCAAAGGGTTATCACATTATATTTCCTATCCACAAGTGTTCCAAGACCAGAGTATAAATCAATCCCTTTTTCTTTGGCAAGCATTTTAGCCTCATTATTTGGCTCCACTCCTTCGACTTTCCAATTTCTGTTTTTGGCTTTAAGCAAAAAATCTCCTGTACCTGCACCCACATCTAAAAGCGTTTTTTCTTCAAGGCAATATTTATTTATAAGTTGGACTTTCTTCCAAAGACTGTACTTTTTTACCGCTTGATATATTTTATCAATCAATGTTTTACTGGCATCCGTATGCGAGATATAGTTCTCACTTAGATAGTATTTATCCAGTTCCTGAGGTTGAGGCCTCGTCACCAGCATATCCAAGGATTCATCATAAACAAGTTCAAACTCCTCTCCTGAAATAGAATAATCCTTAGTTTTTAAATACGATTTCATTATAATTGTGGGTAGACAAATATTCTTTTTTGAGAGTCCGAAGATACTCCAAAACTGCTTCCCGTGAAAGTGAGTTTAGTGTCAGGCAATCCTTTTCTTGATCTCTGTACACTTCAATGGCAATATACCAGTTACCCTTTCTTGAAAATCCCGCATCGTCGGACAAATAGGGTTCCTTTTCTTCATTTCCCAAAACCTCATTCAAAAGAACATCGAAAGCAATCGGAATCAAATTAATTGTTTTGTCCGGAATTTCAGTCTCATAAAAAGAAAAGAAATATAGGTTGCCATCAATATTAAAGGGCACATCATCGGACACATTTTTATCCTTAAGTTGATATTTTATATTAACATAATCATAAAAATGGCCCGCATCTTTGGGGTCCTCAAAAATGAACATCTCCCTCCTAGGAAGCTCTCTTTTGAACGTTTCTCCTTTTACGATTTTATAGTCTGCAATGTTTGGGGCAATCCGTATTGGAATACATGAAGAAAGAAATAGGATTGAAACCACAATACTTAGTAAACTTCTCATTTTTTTTGGTTCGCTTGACGATCAATTACGAATTCTCAATAATTGAGCCAATCTTCTAAAGTCGGAATCTTCTTGGATTCTAGGATGCCGAATACACCCGAAATGAATATCGCGAACAGGAAAGTTGTGCAAAAATTCGAAAACGGATCCAATTTGTTCCACGTGGAACAATTAAAATCTAACGACCCATAAATACCAAAAGCACACTTATGTCCGAGGGTGACACCCCGCTTATTCTTGAAGCCTGCGATATAGTTGCAGGGCGTATGGCCTCTAGTTTTTCACGTGCCTCAAAAGAGAGTGACTTTAAAAGTGAGTAGTCAAAATTATCAGGGATTTTTATATTTTCAAGACGATGAAGTTTATCTGCGTTGTTTTTTTCCTTTTGGATATAGCCCGAATATTTAACCTGAATTTCCGTCTGCTCCATAACCTCCCTGTTCAATCCATTTTCCTTTACAAAATTGGAAACTGAATCCAATTGCATCATATGCCCCATAGTAACATTAGGTCTTGAAAAGGCTTTGAACATCTTGTCGGATTGTTTGACCAAGGCCGAATCAACACTTTTTAAAATTGGATTTATATCTTCAGGTCTCACACTAGTATTTCTAAAAAACCGAACAAAAGCATCAGACTTTCTTTTCTTTTCCTCCATGCGTTTCAATCTATCTTCAGACGCCAAACCAATTGCATGACTCTTCGGCGTAAGCCTTAAGTCAGCATTATCCTGCCTTAAAAGTGTGCGGTATTCAGCCCTTGATGTAAACATACGATATGGCTCCTCTGTACCCTTGGTGATTAAATCATCAATCAAAACACCAATATACGCTTCGTTCCTCTTTAATATAAAAGGTTCGTCTTCACTCATTTTGAGGTGCGCATTTATACCTGCCATCAAGCCCTGTGAAGCCGCCTCTTCATACCCCGTGGTACCATTTATCTGCCCTGCGAAATACAAATTGTCAACCAACTTGGTCTCTAAAGTATGTTTTAATTGGGTCGGTGGAAAATAGTCATATTCAATGGCATACCCTGGTCTCAAAAACTTAACGTTCTCAAAACCCACGACCGACCTTAAGGCCCTGAACTGGACATCCTCTGGCAAAGAGGTCGAAAAACCATTCACATAAACCTCAACTGTATTCCACCCCTCAGGTTCAACGAATAATTGATGGCTGTCCCTATCAGCAAATCGATTTATCTTATCTTCTATCGATGGACAATATCTAGGGCCCAAACTCCTAATTCGACCGTTAAACATCGGCGATCTATCAAAGCCCTCTCGCAATAGATCGTGGACCAACTTACTTGTGTGGCTCATAAAACAATCCCTTTGTTCCGTCAAAACAGGTGTTTCCAAATACGAAAACTTTTCAGGAAGAGCATCCCCAGGTTGAACAATCATTTTGGAATAATCAAGAGAACGCCCATCTACCCGTGGCGGTGTTCCGGTCTTCATTCTTCCACTATCAAATCCCAAATCGGTCAACTGCTCGGTAATTCCCGTGGCGGCCTTTTCGCCCGCCCGGCCACCTCCAAACTGCTTTTCCCCAATATGAATCAATCCGTTTAAAAAAGTTCCATTAGTCAATACAACCGCTTTCGCCCGCACATCCATTCCTAAAGAAGTTTTGACACCGACAACCTTACTCCCTTCAATCAGGAGAGCGCCGACCATTTCCTGATAAAAATCAACGTTTTTAGTGTTCTCCAAAGCCAATCTCCATTCCTCAGCAAACCGCATTCTATCATTTTGTGCACGCGGACTCCACATCGCCGGGCCTTTAGATTTATTTAGCATTTTAAACTGAATTGCGGACTTATCTGTAACCATTCCACTATAGCCTCCAAGTGCATCAATCTCCCGAACTATCTGTCCCTTCGCAATTCCACCCATAGCCGGATTACAGGACATTTGCCCAATAGTTTGTAAATTCATTGTGATCAATAGGACTTTTGAACCCATATTGGCAGCCCCGGCCGCAGCCTCTGCACCAGCATGACCCCCACCTACAACTATAACATCATATTCCTCTCCAAACATACCTCTAATTTTGTTCCACGTGGAACAATTCCATTTTCTCTTCTTCCTTTCGCCGCATTTCCAAAACCTCCTCTTTTGTCTTGTCGTTGAAACCCATCAAATGCAAAATTCCATGAGCCATAACCCGCAATAATTCGTTCTTAAATGATTTACTATAAATCTTGGCATTTTCCTTAACCCGCTCAATCGAAATAAAAATATCCCCACTCAAAATCCCTCTATCAGAATAATCAAATGTGATAATATCCGTAAAAGTATCATGATTCAAATGCTTCCGATTTATTCCCAATAAATACCGGTCTTCACAGAAAATATAATTTATTGTGCTAGCCTTTAATCCCTCAGAAATCACTATCCTATTAACCCAATGGGAATACTGGCTTTTGTTTTCTAGCCTAAAACCACATTCATAAGAGAATTCAATCATTGCTTTTGAAATATTCCTTGACCTTATTTTGAAAATTTTGGCGCAAAGGTAGGGCTTGTCTATTTAATATTTCAATTTCATTGCGATAATTATCTAGTAATGAGGGTTTAGTAAGTAGGGGATTCCGAAACACATCAACATTAGAATTACTTTCCCTCTCCTCTTTTTTTCCCTGCTTTAAGGTAGCATTCTCAAGTTTTAACAACTCATGCTCAATAGTGTTCATTTTATTTCGCGTCCTCGTAGTAACACCGTTTTCCAATAAATCATTCTCAAAATCCTCCATTTGCTTTACCAATTTCTCCCCTATACTCCTATCTCCAGCATCCATCATATTTTTTAACTGTTGCTCCAACTGCTCACGAAGCATTTGCTGCTGTTTGTATATTTCATAAATCTCTTTCAATTCCTCTTCACTCAGCTCCCCATTCCCATCACCAACTCCTTTATCACCTCCATTTTTCCCTTCACCTTCTTTGACATTTTTACCGCCCTCTCCATTTTCCCCCGATTCTCCGTTCTCACCATTCTCCGAATTTGATTCTTCCTCTCCAGCCTCACCTTCTTTACCATTCTCACCATCACCTTCCCCCTCTTTAGGTTCTCTCTTTCCTGATTGTCCCATGCCTTCCATTTTTTCTTTTAATTCACCCTGACCTTTAATAATATCCGGCAATTGAAAGCCATCTTGGCCACTTCCTGAGCCAGCACCCAACTTCATACTATTTCGCATATTATCCAATATATTAGCCAAAAAATCAGCCAAGTTATTACTGGCCCTTAAGACATACTTTTGGAACGAAACTCCACGGAACATCCGATTTTCTATCATACTTTCAAGGGATTTGTCAATGTTATAATAGACTTCCGTAATTTGCTCATTCACGAATTCAGACAGTTCAGCCCTTCTCAAGGATAGAGCAAAAAGGCTATCATCAACATGCTCGAAAAGAGCCCGCAATTCATTCTGTCTCTTTACTGCACCCGAAAAATCGGAAAAATCCAAATCAGCTTCCTCTAAAGAATCGAATAGACCCTCTTGCTTAAAGGAAAATATAATCAGATTATCCAAAATCTGTCGAAGCATTTTCGCATCTTCAACAATGCTCGCACCTCCACCTCCTGATGATTTCGAAGACCCCAATTCCATGGCTATTTTCTTCATTTTTTCTGCAGCCGATTTCTGCTTTTGTTTCGCCTTTTCAACATTTCCCTTCTTCATTTCTGACTCAGACGATTCCTCAGCACCTTGATGTTTATTTATTTCCTCCAAAGCATCCTGTTGATCTTGCCTAATTGACTCTATTTTTGATTTATCTATCTTAAGGTCCAAAGGTTTCCTCAGATTTTCATTGTCTCTTTTTAGTTCCTCTAATTCATCACCCATTCCCTTGAACGTATCGCTTAATTTTTCTTGCTCCTTATTGGAAAAATCCTTTCTCAACTTCAATTCAGATAAAATATTCTGTCGCTCACTTAGCTTGTCCAAATCCTTTGCCAATTGTGCCGTCTTTTCAGTTACATAATACCGCTTGGTAAGTTCCAAGAGCTGCTCCAAACTTCGTCTGCTATTTTGCTGTTTTTTTCCCAATTCCTCCAATTTCTTGGCTAACTCTTCCTTATCAATTTTATCCGCTATTTTTTTCAATTCTTCCAATAGCCTTTCATTTTTTCTAGCCTCCAACTCCCGACGCTCCAAACGCTCTTGCAATAATTTATTTAAATAATCACTTTTACCTGTGTTTTTCAGTTTCTCTTTTAATTGTTGACTAAACTTTTGCATAAGTTCTTCCTGCTTTTGCTGTTTTTCTAGGAAATCCTTAATACGTTTCTGCTCATTAAAACTTAATTGTTCCTTCTCCTTTTGCGTTCTGTTGATTTCATTCAGTTCATTTTGTTGTTCTTTGAATTTCTCCAAAGATTTGTCCATATTACCTATTATGGCCTGTTGTGCTTTCATTTCTCTTTTTAGCAACTCATTTGCGCTCAACAAGGTACTAGTAAACACCCTACTTTTAGTGGATTTACCATTATGCCTGGCATCATTATCAGTAGCAACAAAATAAAAACTGTAGTCAATCCCAACGTCGAGAACAAGACCTGATGGAAACGTATACTCAATCTGGCCAAAATTGGAATTTGGAAAACCTAAATCGACAATCTGCCTTTCATCGACATTCCCAATCGGGTAGCAAATCAATTTAATACTGTTCAGTTTATAGTCGTCAGAAGCCTCTCCAAGATAATAGGAAATATTAAGATTAATTGTATCCAAAACTTGTCGAATCTTTATCGTAGGGTATTCATCCTTTACGACCTTGAAACTATAATCCAGTTTTTCATAATCCCTAACATTGGCATTAGAAGTGGAAATGCCGTACTTATAATTCCTAATAATTCGTTTAGTAAGTTGAAATTTGTTATCCCCCAAATCCTCAAAACCAATGGTGGTATCTTTATCAATCAAATTGATATTATCAGTATTTACACCCACTAAGTTCCAGGTAACCTCAGTCCCTTCAGGTAAAGTAACATTACCTGTGCTCTCTAAGGTCTCTGATTTTTTATTCAGGTATCTTGGATAATCCAAGACTAATTCGAAATCATAAATCAAAGGTGTTTTCAGAACATTTAAATGGTAATTCCTTGATCGTATGTCCCCAGAAACAAAATAAAACTGTATACCCTCCAATGGGGACGAAAATGTATACTTATAACTCCCACGTTCCTCACGCAATAACAATTCTTTACCATTAATCCCAATATGTACCTCCTCAGGACGTACGTGTCCTATAGTCGTTACCAAAATCGTATACGATTTGCCCTGTAAGACGTCAAGCTTATTAGTCAGCAATTCAAACCTAAAGGGAGCAGGCGCTTCATAAGCAATCCCATAATGCACAACCCTGTTATATGAATTGAAAAAAGAACTCAGATTTCCAGTAGCCCAAATACAAACAAACAATGCTATAGGAACAAACAGATACTTGACATAACGCATATTCTCCCTAAAATCAATGGCATTTCCAAAAGGGATGGAATCCAAGTCCTTAGATCGCTGCTCTATACTCGCTACTAATAATTCCGATTGATTTTTATCCTCTGCCAATTCCAATAGATTAAACAATCGATCCTGTACCTCAGCAAAATGTCTCCCGATGAGTAAAGAGGCCTCTTTATCACTTAATCCTTTCTTAACCCTAAACAAAAAAAACAAGGGTACAAAAATATAGGTATACACTAATACCAATCCAATACCTATAAAGCAAAAAAACAAAATCATCCGGCCCAATGAATTTAGCCAAAGAAAATATTCCAAACTCAAGGTTCCCATAAAGAAAAGAAGACCCAGAGCCAAAAAGAGCAGCACGCCCCTAATCAGCCTTTTGGTATAATACTTCTTTGTAAACTGGTTTAACTTGTCTAATATGTTCGTATACGCCTTCACCAAAGCCTTATTTTAGCCCAAGATAATTGATATCTGCTATTTGAGAATCAAATTCTTGTTAAAAGGCGTTAGAATACCCATTTTTAGCCTGTCATCCCGCTTGGGTGCTTTAAGGTATTCGCTTATCTTTGCCCTTCAATAAATTAAACCATGAGCCAGAAAGTCAGAGTTAGATTTGCCCCTAGTCCTACAGGCCCTTTACACATCGGTGGGGTACGTACTGCCCTGTTCAATTATTTATTTGCTAAAAAATACAATGGTGATTTCATATTACGCATAGAAGATACCGATCAAAATCGCTACGTTAACGGAGCAGAACAATATATTATAGATGCCTTGGAATGGTGTGGTATTCCCTATGATGAAGGTCCAGGTAAAGATGGCGGATTTGGCCCCTATCGCCAAAGCGAACGCAAAGCAATCTATAAGCAATATGCCGATGAATTGATAGCTAGAGGCAAAGCATACTACGCCTTTGATACTTCAGACCAATTGGATTTTCATCGAAAAGACCATGAAACCAAGGGGAAAACCTTTATCTACAACTGGCATAATAGACTAAAACTGACCAATTCCTTATCCCTGTCGAAAGTGCAAACCCAATCAAAATTGGATGCAGGGGAAGATTACGTAATTCGGTTTTTAACTCCACAAGATAAAAAGCTCCATCTGAAGGACAGTATTCGTGGAGATATAGAAATTGATACAAATGTATTGGACGACAAGGTACTTTATAAAAGCGATGGCATGCCCACCTACCATTTGGCAAACGTCGTAGATGACCATTTAATGCAAATTTCCCATGTTATTCGCGGTGAGGAATGGTTACCCTCGTTACCATTACACCAGTTACTATATACCGCTTTTGAATGGCAGGCACCCAAATTTGCCCATTTACCACTAATTATGAAACCTGTAGGCAAAGGGAAATTAAGCAAACGTGATGGCGAAAAAATGGGCTTTCCCATATTCCCTATATCTTGGAACAAATCACAAGGCTATCGCGAAGCTGGATATTTTCCGGAAGCAGTAATCAACTTCTTGGTCATGCTAGGTTGGAATCCAGGAACGGAACAAGAGATTTTCGAGCTCGAAGATTTGGTTCAACAATTTAGTTTAGAACGAGTAAACAAATCAGGCGCCCGTTTTGACCCTGAAAAAACCAAATGGTACAATCATCAATATTTACAAAAGAAGTCCGACACTGAACTGGCCCAACTCTTTTCCACCGCCCTTATTGACCAGGGTATTCCCAAAAATGCCAGAAATACATCGTACCTCGAAAAAGTTGTTTCTCTTATCAAGGAACGTGCAACATTTGGATCCGATTTTTGGGAACTGGGAGATTACTTTTTTACAGCTCCATCCTACTATGATGAAAAAGCAGTACGCAAACAGTGGAAACAGGATACTCCACAAATAATACACAACCTTATTCAACTTTTAGAGACCATTGAAGATTTCTCGGCATCAAACGTTGAAACTCATGTAAAAAGATGGATTGGTGACCAAGAATTATCTTTTGGCAAAGTTATGCCTCCCTTACGTTTGGTAATTGTAGGGGCCATGAAAGGGCCTCATATATTTGATATTTTGGACCTACTAGGTAAAGATGAAAGCATTTCAAGAATTCGAAAGGCCTTATCTGCGATTTAAATTTTAGAAATGTAACAAATAACCAGATTTTCCAACATATATTATAAAGTGCTTTCATAAATTCATTCACTAACTAAAATTAAAAACATGAGTAATTTTATTCTAATACCAATAGTTTTTTTCGGGTTTATTATATTTATTTCTTCTTTCTTTACTGTAAAACAACAAACAGCTGCTGTTATAGAGCGCTTTGGACGATTTAATACCATAAGGCAATCCGGTTTACGACTCAAAATTCCTCTTGTAGATCGCATTGCAGGAAGATTAAGTTTAAAAATTCAACAATTAGATGTTATTGTAGAGACTAAAACTCTGGATGACGTATTTGTTAAATTAAAAATATCCGTACAGTTTGTTGTAATCAAGGACAAGGTCTATGATGCTTTTTATAAATTGGAATATCCGCACGATCAAATTACCGCTTATGTATTTGATGTGGTCCGAGCAGAAGTTCCCAAAATGAAATTGGACGATGTCTTTGTTAAAAAGGATGATATTGCAATTGCCGTAAAAAGCGAATTACAAGAAGCGATGATAAATTACGGCTTCGATATAATTAAAACCCTCGTAACGGATATTGATCCAGATGCACAAGTAAAAGAGGCCATGAATAGGATAAACGCATCGGAACGAGAAAAAATAGCAGCACAGTTTGAAGGGGATGCCGCCCGTATACTAATTGTAGAAAAAGCCAAGGCAGAAGCAGAAAGTAAACGGTTGCAAGGAATGGGAATCGCAGACCAAAGAAGAGAAATAGCAAGAGGTTTGGAAGAATCTGTAGATGTCCTGAATAAAGTCGGCATCAACTCTCAAGAAGCTTCTGCTTTGATCGTAGTGACCCAGCATTATGACACCCTACAATCTATAGGAGAGGCGACGAATGCCAATTTAATTCTCTTACCCAATTCTCCACAAGCAGGCAGCGATATGTTAAATAATATGGTCGCCTCGTTTACAGCAAGTAATATGATCGGAGAGTCCATGAAAAAATCAAATCCCAAAAAATAGCCGTGACATTTCAATACATAAAAAACCTTCATGGCTTACCATGAAGGTTTTTGTCTTTTTCCAAATTTTTGTTCCACCCAATAAAACCACGCGCTCTCAAGGCACAAAAATCAATACAAAAGCCTATGCCAGTGTATTACGACCTAACATATACATTTGCACAAGACGACCAAGGAACTCGCTTAAATCCCATATAACTTTGCAGGTTTGAATCGATAATACCGATTGATATATTCTAATCAATAAAGAATATCGATACTAGTTATTTTGTTGAATTTTCGTCCAGGTATCCCGCAAACCTACGGTTTTATTAAAAACCAATTTCCCCGGGGTAGAATCTGGGTCAACACAAAAATATCCCAAACGCTGAAACTGAACACGATCCTCAATTTGAGCATTTTTTAAACTAGGCTCCAAATAACCTTTAATCACCTTCAAAGCATTCGGATTTATAAATTCCATAAAATCTTTGTCCTTATGAGTATCTGGACTTTCGTCCAAGAACAAACGGTCATAGATACGAATTTCAGCTTCCAACGCATGTTTTACACAAACCCAATGCAAAGTTCCCTTCACCTTTCTCAAGCTTTCTTCGGTACCACTACCGCTTTTACTTTTTAAATCATAGGTACACTGTATTTCCGTTATGTTTCCCTCTCCATCTTTTGAGCAACTTTCCGCTTTGATAATATAGGCATTTTTCAACCGTACCTCACCTCCCAATTTTAGTCTAAAGAATTTTCGGTTCGCTTCCTCTTTAAAATCTCCTCTTTCAATATAAATCTCCCTAGAAAAAGGAAGCTTCCTGGAGCCAGCTGATTCATCCTCCGGATTATTCTCGGCCTCCAACCATTCTTCCCCTCCTTCAGGATAATTGGTAATGACCACCTTTAAAGGGTCTAAAACCCCCATTACACGTGGAGCAACTTTATTTAAGTGTTCCCGTGCATGAAATTCCAAAAGCGAAACATCTATTAAATTATCTCTTTTGGCAATACCAATGGTATCAGCAAAATTTCTAATGGACTCCGGTGTGTATCCCCTTCTACGCAATCCCGATATTGTAGGCATCCGTGGGTCATCCCAGCCATTTACAACACCTTCCTGAACCAACCTCAAAAGTTTACGCTTGCTTACAACGGTATGGCTCAGGTTTCTTCGTGCAAATTCCCGTTGCTTAGGACGAATGCTTTTTTCATCATACACTTGATCCAAAAACCAGTCATATAGTTCCCTGTGCATCGCAAATTCCAGTGTACACAACGAATGGGAGACTTGCTCTATGTAATCGCTTTCACCATGTGTCCAATCATACATAGGATAAATACACCAATCGGTATTTGTCCTATGATGTGCCCTATGTAAAACCCTGTACATGATAGGGTCACGCATTAACATATTAGGGGATCCCATATTAATTTTAGCCCGCAGCACTAATGTTCCCTCCTCATACTCACCATTTTTCATTGCCTCAAATAGTTCCAGATTTTCCTCTATGGATCTATTCCTAAATGGACTATCGGTACCTGGCACAATTGGTGTGCCTTTTTGGAAAGCCATTTCCTCAGAAGACTGACTCTCAATATATGCCTTTCCTTTTTCAATCAAAAGAACCGCCCAATCGTACAACTGCTGAAAATAATCTGATGCATACCGTTCGGTATTCCATCGATATCCCAGCCATTGCACATCCTTTTTTATGGCATCCACAAACTCTTGTTCTTCCTTTGCTGGATTCGTATCGTCGAACCGAAGATTAACAGGAGCATCATATCGCAAACCAAGGCCAAAATTTAAACAGATGGAACTTGCGTGGCCAATATGCAAATACCCATTAGGTTCAGGTGGAAATCGAAAGCGCAATTTTTCTTTGGAGAACCCATTTGTAAGGTCCTCTTCCACAATATGTTCTATAAAATTCAATGATTTTGAAGCTTCGCTCATTTGGTCAATTTTTGGCAGCACAAATGTAGCAAAATTGCAGCTATCACAGGCTACAAAATACCCTAGCATACAAATAAGACGGTTTCACAACATATTTGGGATACGCCACAACAATAAATTTTCAGACAGCCAATTAAATAACATATTTGTGGTTGAACGCTAGTTAATAATCGACGAAACGAAAAGCAAGCATCAAATCATCGATGAAATTGTAGGTTCTGTCGAGCCCAAATCAACTGGTCAATGCCCAAGTTGCAAAAACTACTACTTATGAAAATAAAAACATTACTTCGAACCAAGGTCTTCATGGCCATTTTTATGTTTTTTGCTCTTTTACCACTTTCTGCCCAGATACTGGTAGACCCACCAGAGCCTGCAGATAATCCAAACCTTGCAGGTAATTCTCCATGGACTGCAATATGTGCAGGGGTGGGAGGTTTTAATCAATACTACGCCAAAATAGGCTGGGCAGGCAACGCCAATGGCTCCAATGAATTTATTCTAGAACTGTCCGATGTCACCGGAGATTTCACTAATGCCACAGAACTAGTCAAAATTGGTGATCAAAACGGCAACAGCTCCAAAGAGTTTGATGCTGAATTTTCAATTCCTACAAATACAAGGGGGCAGGGGTATAAAATGAGGGTTCGTTCAACCGATCCTGCCAGTACCAGCGCAGAATCTACAGCTTACAATATGTACTATATGGATGTGACCAATAATATCAACATTAGTGATGATGGAAGTGGAGTGCCTCCTGGAACTATATGTGCAACAGGGCCAATTACTTTAGAAGTTGATAATGTTACCAATCCAGAAACCTACCAATATATCTGGTATCTGAGTGGTTCACCAATAAGTGGCGAAACAGGTCACACATTGAACGTTACTTCTTCAGGAATGTATTTTGCCTTAATAGATTATGGCCCAATCTGCTCTGGCTCTGCCAACACCGACTCAAATATTGTCGATGTAACCATTGGTGGTGGTGGCGAGGGAATTTTTATTACCCTGCCGGCCATAACAATATTGTGCGTAGGCGAATCCCAGGCCTTGAGTATTAATAGAACTGATCCCTCTTGGAATTTCAGATGGTTCAAAAATGATGTTGAAATACCTTCAGCAACCTTACCTACGTATACCGTAGACGCTAATACCGCTGATTTTGAAGGCGACTACCAAGTAGAAATTTCGTCCAGCTCTATCTGCAATGAAAGGTCAGCGCCCATTACCATGAACAATGCAGACGATTTTACGGTTAGTCAAGATAATGCCCCCAATATAGTCGTATTACCTTCACAAGTCAAAACCGTTAGTGTAAGCACTACAGCAGTTTCTCCAACGTATAAATGGTTTAGAAATAGTGCTGAAATTTCCGGGGAAACAGCCAATTCAATCAATGTTACACAGGCCGGAACATACTATGCAGAAGTTACACAGGGTGGAGGAACCTGTCCTGGGGCTATTAAAAATTCGGAAAATACAACGGTTGTTACCCCTGCATCTTTTGAGATTATCGCTGATTATGCTTCTCCATATACAACTTGTGTATCAACCAATATTGTATTACAAGTACAGACTATAAATGCCGTAATGTCCGATTTGAGCAAAATAGATGTTACAGCTGATATCGCCCCAAGTTTTTCCTATCAGTGGAAAAGAAATGGCGTTGATGTGCCTGGATCGGTAAATAATTCCCTTAGCCTTACGAACATTTCTGAAAATGGAGACTATTCCATTGAAGGAAGTGTAACTACTTATAATACCACTTCAAATGTATTGCCAGTTCAATTGCTGACCTCAGAAACCTTAACCATCACAAGTACCAGTACGGTCTACTGTAGTGGTGCGGATATTGTCACCCTAGGTACTTCCCTAGATCTATCTGGAGAAACCTATGAATGGCAAAGAGATGGTACATTGGTCAATACTACAAATAATGCCTTAGACATAAATCAGACAGGAACATACCGATTGGTCTTGTACAGAAATGGGTGTTCATTAGCGTCCAACGAAATACAAATTAGTCCTCTCGATGCATCCCAAATAACCCTGGATTCTGAAGGTGATGTTGTATTTCCAGAAGGAACATCACGAACTGTTACGGCACGAGGAGGTACGGCCTATCGTTGGTATGATATCAATAATATTGAAATGAGCTCCACTGATTCCGTAAACTTTACGGCAGAAGGCACCTATACCCTAATTGCCAGTATAGACAATTGCGAAATCATCAGACAGATAAAAGTCTCTTATTTAGATACGTTTAAAGTGCCTAATGTAATTACCGTCAACGGCGACGGAATCAATGATCAATGGGTAATTCCCAATTCATATTCCAACAAACCAGATGTCAATGTCATTATTTATAATGAAAAAGGCGAAGAGGTGTTAAATGAATTAGATTATAAAAATACGTGGCCACAATCTTCAATGGCATTTCCAAAACAGAATATGGTATTCTTTTATAGAATAAGGAACAATCAGGAAGTATTGAAGCAAGGGACCATAACCGTAATCCGATAAGCTATTGCAATGACCAAAAAACCAATCATACTTATACTATTGTTCCTCTTTGCTTTAACCAAAACTGCGGCACAGGAAGATAGCCCTTTTGTCACTTATGATGTACCATCTCAGAACTTGTTGAAATATAACAGATTCTTAATAAATCCAACCTTTTCGACGGTTCGAGAGGATGTTTCATATATAAACCTTTTACACCGAAACCAATCGGTACAATTTGATGATAACAACCAACACTATTTTCTAAGTTATAGCGGTCGAATAAGCGATAGAACGGGTCTTGGTCTCAGCCTCTATCAACAACGTGAAGGTACCCTAACCAATTTTGGAGTTTTGGCCAATTACGCCTATGGTGTTAAACTAAGCGATAAAAGTAATTTCACTTTTGGCGCCAACCTGTCTTATTATAATAGTGGTTTTGATCAAAGCCGCGCTCTAACTGTAGAGGAAGATCCATTTTTAGCAGGTCTCCAGGATAGCAATTTATTGTCATTCCAGCCGGGTTTTAATGTTTCCTATGGTAAATTTGACTTCGGTGTATTTGCTGAAAACTTATTTGACTACAATATTAAAACCAGCGAATCTATTACAGATTTTAAGGACAAAACCTTTTCTGGTCATTTACAATATACCCATGAATTCGAAAATGCGACCGGGGTACTTGAACAAGGTAGGTTAATGCCTTTGGCCCGAGCACGAAAAGTAGGTGAAGATAATATAGTTTTGGGCGGAAGCCTTATACTAGACTTGCCAAAATTAGGCTGGTTGCAAGGAGGTTATGACAGCTTCTATGGTGCATCGGCAGGTGTTGGTTTTAATCTAAACCAAAGGCTTTCATTAGGGTACACCATGGAAAAAGGGTTATCCAGCAACTTCGATAATTTTGGGGTTACCCATGAAATTTCCTTTGCCTACTCGTTCACTCCCAACTTAACAGAAGACAGGGTCTATTTTGAAGACGACACAAACGATTTGGTGGAAACTGATGAATTATCCAATGACACATTTACAGTCACTGATGATGAATTGGCCACACTTCAAAAGAAGCTCGCTGAAAACGACGCTATTATAGAAGAGCTGATGTTTCGCCAAGACTCCTTGGAAGCCAATCGGAAAAAGGATCTAGAGCGACGTTTTGAAATGGTAATGAGAATGGTGCGTAATGAAACCAAAGGCAACCGCCCTGACTTAGAAAAAAAGGCTGAACACTTGTTTTTAGGTGATGATTCTGAAATCTCAGTAGCAGCTGTTAATCCAAGCAATGATGGGAGATTGAAAAGTCAAACCGACAAAAATACCGAACAGTCCAAAGACGTTATGACTAGTGGCCTAACTCAGGTAGCTTCTACAAAACAACAAGAAACAAACAGAATACCAGCTAATGAGCCTGTCTTTACAAACATCAGGCCTTCTAAGAAGGTCAGGGATGCCGTAGTCGCAGCAAACATTACTAGCAACAACAAGCCATTATCTACCCAAGACAACATTGGTAACATAACCAATGTTCAGCAATCCAAACAAGACAAAATAAAAAGCAGAAGGTTTAAGGATTTAAATAGTGTTCAAGAAGGGTACTACGTTGTGGCCAATGTATACAAAGGTGGTCAATATCTACATAAATTTATAGATGACCTTGAACAAAAAGGTATTTCAGCAGATTATATAGACAATGCAAATAACGGACTTAAATATGTGTATTTAAATCGGTATGATACTTGGCAAGAAGCCGTAGATGCACACCAAAGCAATCTAAACGGAACTTATGAAGGTGAAATGTGGATTATGAACGTGGACAACCGTTACACTAATGAGGCCTACACGGAAAATGTCAACAAAATAAAAGAAAAATCCACCAAATATAATACGGACGTTTTACAACAAAACATCATTGTAAAAGACAAGGTCACAGCCAATAATCCAGAACCAAGAACGCAAAAAATAAACGGTGTCAATGAAGGGTATTACATCATTGCAAATGTTTTTGCCAACCCAAATAATGCCAACCGATTTGTTAAACTATTGAACTCATATGGACTAAGTGCCAGCTACTTCATAAACCCAGAAAATAACTGGAGATATGTATATCTAAAGCGTCACCAGTCCTGGAACAATGCCCTAATTTCTTACTACACCAAACTAAATGACTCGTATGACGACAAAATGTGGATTATGCGGATTAAGCCTAACCAACTAACTTAATGATTCCAAACATCAGCAAAAAAATTCGACTGGCCTGTGCCTTGTTAATTTCCTTTGCAGGTCTTTCGCAGGAATACAACACCTTTGATGTTCGCTATCAAAACAACATTAAAGGTGATTTGACCTTTATTGCCAACAATATAGTGAACAGGGACGGGGGCACTTCTTCCACGGAACCGGAAGATCCCTATGATGCCACTGGGAGCTCTTCAACGTATAATGATTGGTTGAACATGCAATATATTGACGTTGATACCGATGCCAGTACGTTTAGTTCAAGTATAGCCAATTTTGTATTTCCACAAGCCAGTTGTAATATCATTCGCTATGCAGGTCTGTACTGGTCCGCAACTTATCCCAGTGAATATGCGGGAGACCCCGTGGGCACAGGTAGACAGAACGATTTTAATCAAGTAAAATTCAAGGTCCCGGGCGGAACTTATGTAAACATTACAGCAGATGAAATCCTTTTTGATGGATTCACAAGCTCAAGCAGTTCCGTGCAACAAAATAGTCCTTATGCCTGCTATGCAGACGTAACTTCTTTAATTACTCCCCTTGCAGACCCAACAGGAGATTATACGGTAGCCAACATACGGTCTGTAGTGGGATCCTTGTCTCCTGGCGGTGGCGCAGCTGGAGGATGGACCCTAGTCATCGTTTATGAAAATCCTACCCTCAGTGGTAAATTAATCACGACTTTCGATGGTTTTGCCCGTGTACGCAGCTCAAACCCTACTGTTGATATTAATTATAGTGGTTTCAATACAGTGCCATTTGGCCCGGTTAGAGCTAAAATTGGAGCAGCGGCCCTAGAAGGGGACAATAGAATAACGGGTGATCAAATGTTTATCCGAGAGACCGCAGCTGATCCCTTTGTCCAAATAAGCAATGCCGCCAATCCAGGAAACAACTTCTTTAATAGTAACATCACCCTAGACGGGGTTATTACAACCAACAGAACGCCCAACAGTGTAAACACCTTAGGATACGATACCGATATCTTTTTATTGAACAACCCTTCCAATTCTGTTTTAGACAACGCTGCAACACAGGCCACTTTTCGATTTACGTCAACAGGAGATCAGTATTATCCCTTTTTTAATTCGTTCAATGTAGAAATCATTGAGCCCAATATTATTTTAGAGAAAAAGGTTGAGGATATAGCTGGAAATGATATTACTGGATTGGGTGTAAACCTGGGCCAAACATTGGACTATGTCCTTTCATTTATAAATACCGGAAATGATGATGGTGCCAATTATACCATACGGGACGTATTGCCTGTAAATGTAACGTTGGATGAACTTAACATGGTATTGCCCACGGGTGTTACCTATACCTACGACCCCCTAACCCGCACTGTAATATTTACCATATCGGACAATCTAATAGAAATTGGAGATCCTAGCTACAGCATTCGTATGCGCGTGAAAGTGGCGGAGAATTGTTTTGATTTTATAGATGCCTGTACCGATCTTATTGAAAACTTGGCCTATTCTACCTATGAAGGGGTAATCAATAACAATCAAATAACCGACGATCCCAGTGTGTCCGATTTTGATAATTGTGGATTCGTCACTCCAGGTGCCACCAATTTCCTCCTGGATGACCTATCCGACTGTGATTTTAGTAGAACCGTACAACTGTGTGGAGATGATGTGCTCTTGGATGCAGGAGACAATTTTGACGATTACATATGGTATAAAGATGAAAATGGAGATAATCTTATAGATGCCGGGGACACGGTGCTTAATGATAGTGATCCAGACAACGACCCCAGCACTTTTTTGGTTAACGATATCGGCACCTATATCGTGGACAAAATAGTGGCAGACCCTTGTAAAGGATTCCAGGAAATCATCACCGTAGAGCGTTTTGGTGATAATACCGTCAATCCAATTATTGATTTCTATAACACTGTAAACGGAGACGCAGACCCTTCAAACGATATACAAGGTGAAATTGTTAGTTGCAGTGTTGACGGCGATTTGTTACCGAAAATATTCCTTTGTGGTATCAATGATTCTGAGCTTCTACAGGTAAATATAGTGGATGCCCAGAGTATTGTTTGGGAACAGTTGGATGAAAGTAGTTGTGCCTCATCAGGCGATGATTGTGCCAATAAGAACTTAACCTGTACCTGGAACCAGGTAACAACAGGGAATACCTACGATGTAAACACACCAGGTAAATATAGATTGGTGGTAACTTACCAAAACGGATGTTTTAATCGATTCTATTTCAATGTGTTCCAGAATACATTGGACATTCAATATACTAATAATGATATTGTCTGTACCACTCCGGGCAATATTACCATTACCAATTTAGGCGGAGGCTATGGATATCAATTAGTAGACATAGCCGCCAGTTCAATACTTATCCCTTTTAGCGCAAATAACGGCCCAAGTTTTGATATTAATACCAATGGCGCTTATAGAGTAGAAGTTGTACAATTAGATGGGGCCGGAATACCTATTCCCGGGGCTTGTATCTTTAGCACACCGGATATAGGGATTCTTCAAAGGGATTTTCAGGTAGGCGTTACCTCTACCCAAGCAAACTGCAATGTCTTGGGTTCTATAAATATCCAAGTATCCAATGTAAATCCCAACTACGAATATGAACTGCGATTGGACGACGGATCCAATGGTGGCCTGGGAACATTGGTAGACAATGAAACTGCCCAGCCCGATAACAATTTTACTTTTAGCAACCTAAACCCTGACAATTACATCATAATTACAAGGACTGACGACGGTTGTGAAGACATACAAAACATTAGTGTTGCACAAGTGCCGGATTTAACATTATCAGCTTTGACAACGGCCAATATTGGCTGTCTGAATGGGACCATTCAACTAACAGCTAGTGGGGGTTTCCCCAATCCCGATTACAACTATGCCATTTGGAGTAAAAATGGGGTCCCATTATACCCTACAATAGGTGATATCCCCGGATCGGCCTATCAAGTTGGAAATATTTTTTCATTTGCAGTAGGAGAAGAAGGCGACTATCAATTTGTTGTCGTAGATGCAAATAATTGCTCGGCCATATCAAATACCGTAACCATAGTGATAGCTCCCTCCGTGGAATACACCACTACGGCAATTGATGAAACCTGTTTTGGGGCATCAGACGGCTCTTTCGCGGTAAACATCACTAATAGTAACGGCTATACCGTTTCCTATACCCTAACCTATCCGGATACCTCTACAGTTACAAATGCCTCCGGAACTTTTACTGGACTACCACAAGGAAATTATAGCCTTACCATTACGCAAACCCAAGGGCCGATTTCCTGTGATTATGTCGAAACATTTACCATTGGAGGCCCGGTAGACGGAGTAACCGGAGTGGCCGTCATAATACAGGACTATACCTGTGTCCAAAACGGAACAATAGAAGCACAAGGCGTAATTGGCGGAGCGGCACCCTATGAATATAGTATTGATGGTATTAATTTTGTTTCAGGTGTTGGGTCGGAAACTTTCTCCAATCTAACAGATGGGACGTATACCCTTACCATACGAGATGCAAGTGGTTGTACCTTTGTGACCAATCCGGTAACCTTGGATCCATTGAACGGGCCTACTGACCTGTCCTTTGTAGCCTCTACCCCCAATTGCCCCACACAAACTTCGGATGTAACGGTTACCGCACTAGATGGCAACGTGCCTTTCACTTTCGAAATTGTCGCCCCTGCAGCCATAGCTGCAACATCCATTACAGGAAATACAGCCATTTTTAATGGTCTTGCACCTGACACCTATACTTTTAGAGTAACCGATAACAAAAGTTGTAGCTATGATGAAAGCTTTACCATTCTCCCTGTTACACCCATTGGTGTTGTTGGACAATTAATCAATAATATTACCTGTTTCTCCGATACCAACGGCGAAGCTTTATTTACCGTTTCCGGTTTTAACACTTCTTACGACTATACTATCACAGGTCCTGCTATTTTTAGTGGTACCAGCGAAACCAGCGCTACTATTCCTTTATCCAATTTGGATGATGGGACTTATGCGATCACGGTAACGGACAATGGCACTAATTGTACCGCTACAGCAACAGTTACCATACAAGCTCCAGCAGCAGCCTTAACACTCAGTGCCAATGAAACACAACCAACCTGTACTGCCGATGGAGACGTCGTATTGACAGCAACAGGAGGCTGGGGTGCCAATAACTTTGGTATAACCTATCCTGACGGGATAACTTGGGCTGCTAATACAACTGGTTCTTTTGCCGGACTAGTCCAAACAGGAACCTACCTTGCCTCGGCTACAGATGCCAATGGATGTGTTGCAACAACATCTTTTAATCTAAATGCCGCTGTAGCACCCATACTCGAAATAGTGCCCAATGCACCTTGTTATGATATTGTAACAGGATTGGCCTTGACGGCCAATGTACTTTCCGGAGGAGATGGAAATTTTGAATACAGCATTAATGGCGGTATATACGTCGCTACAAATGTATTCTCTGGCTTGGCTCCAGGAACACACAGCATTACTGTTAGAGATGGAAAAAATTGTACAGATACTAATACAATCACTATAGATCCTGAATTGACCGTTACCGCTTCAGCAGGAAACATTGAGGCTTGCGGGACCACATCTGATATTACCATAACAGGAGCTGGGGGAGATGGAAACTTTGTATATGCCGTCGTGGCCAATGGTATTGCTCCCCTTGCGGGGGATTTCGCCGTAACCAATCCGGTAACGGTAACTAGTGCCGGAGATTATGACGTATATGTACGGGATAACAATGGAAATATTGGGTTCTGCGAAGCATCCTATGACATTACCGTAACACAAGACGCCCCATTGTCCATAACGTCCACGGCTACACCCGTTATTTGTTTTGGAGAGACCAATGGTGCCATCTCCATTTCGGTTGCAGGTGGATCCGGACCATACCAATACAGTATTGACAATGGTGTAACCTATCAAACAACTGGGAGTTTTGTAAATCTTGTTGCAGCCACATATCCTATTAGAATTCGGGATGCCAACAACTGTGAAGCAGCCTCTTCAATTACAGTGGCAGAACCTGATCAACTGGTCGCCGAGGTGGTACAAACCCAAAATTACACTTGTTTGCAATTGGGCGAAATTTCGGTAGGAAGCATTACCCCAACAACAGGGGGTTCTGGTGATTATCAGTACAGCCTTGATGGAGGTGCATGGACACCAATAACCACTGGAGGAGCCATTTTCACAAATCTAATGGATGGAACTTATTCCATTCGTGTTAGGGATGCCAATGCGATTAGCTGTAGCCTTACTTTAGCAGATGTGATCATTCCACCCTTACCTACAGAACCAACATTAAGTACAACCATAACCTATAATTGCGACGGAAGCGGAAACATTACCGTGCTCCCCAATGATGTAACCTACACGTATAGCATTGATGGTGGTATAGCACAAGCCAGCAATATTTTTACAAATATTGGACCCGGCAGTCATTCTATTACGGTTAATTATGGAAGCGATTGTACCGTAGAGACTACAACCGTGGTTGAAAACGGTCGTGCCTTGAATGCACAGATTACAGCTTTCACCAACATAAGCTGTAATGGCCTTTCCGACGGTTTCATTACTTTTGAAGTAGACAATTTTGATGCCGTAAACGGATTTGAATATGCCGTAAACGGAGGTGCCTTTTCGGCCCCCCAAACTGCATCACCGATAACTGTCAGCGGATTAAGTGCCGGTGCCAACACCATTGAAGTAAGAGATGTATTGGACAATACTTGTTCTATTGTATTATCAGAAAACCTAACGGAGCCTAGCACTTTGGTGACCACAGCCACCATTACGGACGTATTTACTTGTAACAATACCGGAGCAACTATAACGGCTAGCGTTTTGGGTGGAACTCCTACCTATGAATATCAACTGGAAGATACTTTAGGCGGTATTATCACGGCATACCAAGCCTCCAATTTATTCGCCAATGTCCCTGCCGGAAATTATATAGTTAGGGCAAGGGATATCAACAATTGTGACGACCCCATAGATGTGGCAATAAACGTGGTTGCGCCGAGCAATCCAACTTTTACGGCTACCCCAACAGCTTGTTATAGCGGAAATAATGATGGGACCATTCAGGTGGACAT
Organism: Bacteroidota bacterium; assembly: GCA_024279425.1. GTDB lineage: Bacteria > Bacteroidota > Bacteroidia > Flavobacteriales > Flavobacteriaceae > Maribacter_A. The sequence goes on from JAJRRO010000093.1 coordinate 95,491, forward strand.
TACCTCTTTGCCCGGTAACGGGGGCTTCCAATTTAGTTTGAACGGCGGTCCTTGGATGACACCTACCCCTACAACTGCCACAACACATACTTTCAGTAATCTGGCCTCTGGAACCTACACTATAGACGTTAAAGATCAATTTGGATGTGCCGGAACACAACAAAGCGTAACCATAAATCCTGAATTGACAGCAGTGATGGATGTAGTGGATATCAGTTCTTGTGCTGACGGAAGTATCACAATTACGGCAAATGGTGGTAATGGTGTTTATGAATATGCCTATGTACCCACCACTACAAGTCCTTCTGGATTATTTGGTGCAAGCAATACGTTCATAGTGACCACTGGCAATGATGGCACATACGATGTTTACGTTCGGGATACTACAGCAGCTGTTCCCTGTGAATACATGGAAACCGTAACTATAAACCCGGCTACTTCCCTAATTTATACCACGGTGCCCACAGACCCTGAATGTCATGATGGAACCGGTTCAATTACGGTAAATATCACTTCAGGTAACTCGCCTTATACCATACAAATTATAGATTTGGATAATGGAGGTGCCTCCAATGAGACCAATTTTAATGTAGTTGATCCCACTAAAACCTACTACAATCTTTTGCCTGGCAACTATACCATCAATGTTACGGATGCCAATGGATGTCTTACAACAGATACTCCCATTACCATCAACAATCCAGATGAGTTGACGGCTGATCTGCTGGGTATTCTGCCTGCATCCTGCACAAGTATTGACCCAAATGACTACGGTTTTCAATTTATAAACTACCCTACAACATTGGGCACGATAGAGTTTAGTGCTGATGGCGGAACCACTTGGACAGGAGATAATAGTATTCCCGGAACAACAGATATTCTAACTGGGTATATTTCAGGTACCTCTGTCTACCCATCATTGCGAACCGTAGATGGCTTGGGCAATACCATATGTCAAACGGATCTACCCAGATATATTATTCCTTATCCATTGGATGATTTAGATATTACTATCTCCACCGTCGTTGTAAATTGTAATGAACTACAAGTTACCGTACAAGGGGATCAAGGTACCGCTCCTTATGAATATACCTATTCGGACAATCCTGCCACCTTTAATCCCACTACAGCTACATGGACCGCCCCAACCCCTGGAAACCATGTATTTGCCGGATTAGTTCCAGGAAGGACCTATGTGTTTTACGTACGGGATAATAATGGATGTATTAGGCAGAGTAATGTCAATGTTAATGATATAACGGATAACCCTATTGGAATTGTCTCTTCCTATGAACCATCCTGTTCAGGAGCCAACGATGGCCAAATCACCTATACTCTTACGGATTTTGACGGCACGTTTGAGTCCTTGATTCGATGGGAATTGTACAATGTTACTACAGGAGCTTTGGTGCTTACCAGTGGAGGAACCATTGCCTACAACCCAGTGCCTTCACAAGATATTATAATTTCTGGATTGGCTCCAGCTGAATATTATCTAGTAGTCACCGAAGTTGATGGTGGTGGAATTGACACTTGCGTAGGGGGAAGTGAAAACTTATTGTTGGAAGAATTGAACCCAATTACTGGGACGCCCAATGTTTTACAAGATATTACATGTGCAAGCCCCGGATTAATTCAAATTCAAAACATCGTTGGTGGAGGCGGCACTTATACCTATACCCTTAGCAGCGCTAATTTTATAGTAGACATTATAAGCGCTAGCAATCCCGTACAAGTTCCTATGACAAATTTGGTGGATCCTACCGCTACACCCTTCAACATAGATGTAAGTGCAACCGATCAATATGGGTGTAGTGATATTTTGGGAACTGTTTCCATTAATGTATCCCAAAATCCAATCATAGATACCATGATGGTGGATAGTTGTGACTACCCTATTTCATTAACTATTAATGCAACCAGCGCAGCCGCTCAGATACTCTATTCAATAGATGGTGGGACAACTTATCTAAACAATGGCGGGGTCTTTACAAATCTAGTGGCAGGAACCTACAATATTGCGATTATAGATAGCAATGGATGTACAGACACAGACACCTTTGATATCATTGCCCCTCTTGAATTTAATGTGCTTCATACCGAGCTATTGGATTGTGATCCGGGAATAGCCGCAAATGCCGAAATTACAATTGAGGTAACCTCAGGATCTGGAAATTATGAATTTGCCATAGACGGCCCTGGAATTATAGACCAAGCAAGAACAACATTGACCTCAAATCCGTTTGCATGGGCGGGTGCCAGTGTTGCCGGATCTTATGCTGTTACCGTATATGATATTGATACTGCTACTCCCAATTGTTTTGAAACAATAACCATTGATATTCCTGATGCCGTAGTTCCCATATTTACGGAAACGCATACAGACATCACATGTAATGGTGCCAATGACGGCACAATAACACTATATCCAACGGATAATGGCATAAATCCATTAACCTTTACATTAACCCCCATGCCCGTAGGTGTGGTATTAAATGGTAATACCTTTGAAAATGTCCCTGCAGGAACCTATAGCGTGCGAGGAACTGGAACAAATAATTGTTTTACGGATATTTTTGGAATAGATATCAATGAGCCCAATGTTATTGTTGTAACCGCTCCAACAGTAGTTGAATTTGGTTGTGCTTCAGGAAATAATCCTAACAATGCAATGATTACCGTTACTGCTGCCGGCATTACCGGAGGTAGTGGTAATTATGTAATATATGAGTTCATTAATGACCAAGGAACAATTCCAACTGGAGATGATGTTGTTGTTCAATCCGGTTTTAACACTTCTTATGTAGAAACAAATGTAGCAGGTGGCTCTTATAGCATTAATGTGTATGACGACAATGGCTGTTTAGGCTCTACAACCGCAATTATTTTGCCTTTTGACGAACTACTGACGGCTACGGCAGCTATAACGAGCCCTATTAGTTGTAATCCAGGGAATGATGGGGAAATAACTATAGCTGTAACTTCTACTACCAACAATACCGCTAAATTTGAATACAGTATCAACAATGGAACTTCGTATCAAGCCTCCAATATATTCACAGGATTGCCTATAGGTACCCATAATTTCTTGATTCGTCATACAGACACAGGGTGTATTATGACTGCCACAGAAACCCTAACCGATCCTAATACATTCACTATTGACGTTACCAAAACGAGCGATGTTATTTGTTTTGGAACAACAACAGGAGCAGTAACTTTTGAGTTGTTGGATGCCACATATCCGGGAGGATTTGATTGGGAAATTTTCAATGACAATGGAACTCCCATCAATTTTGGAGACGATATTTCCGTGTCTTTGGGAACTGAAGCTACCAATGGACCTACAGCAGTCATTAATTTAGCCGCGGGCAGTTATTATGTGTCCATATCACAAAACAACTTTCCGCAATGTGTTAATTTACAAGCATTTACAATTAATGGCCCTACCGCCGCAATAACAGCAAATACAGAAGTTGACCCCATTACTTGTCTTGGAAATGACGGTATTATAGAAATCATAGATGTCCTTGGCGGGTGGGGTGCTTATTCTTATTATATTGGAACAATTGCGCCTACGGGGGCCGGGGATTATGTGGCAAGCCCTCAATTTTCTGCACTTTCGGTAGGAACTTACCAAGCCTGGGTGCTAGATAGTAGTGGTTGTGAACAAATGGTTCAAAATAATATTGTTTTGGCCAATCCTGTTCCTATTACAGCCACTTTGCAAGTAAATCAAGAAAACTGTATCAATTTACAGGGAGAATTGGAAATAATTGGTGTGGGTGGAGGCCAAGGAACCAATTATACTTATCAATTAATTAAAGACGGCGTGGATTTTGGAGCACCCCAAAATACCTCAGTCTTCGCTGGTTTGGGTGCGGGATCTTATGAAGTTCGTGTAAGTGACCAATGGTCATGTACTTTCACCACCACAGCAGAACTGTTGTATACAGAAATTAATGCCACCTCTACAGTGGTGAAACCTATTGACTGTACCGTTAATCCTGGAGGGGAAATTACCGTAAACGTGAACGGTGGGTCCGCCAATCTAGAATATACGGTCATATTTCCAGATGGTATTACCACCGCAACAAATAACACTGGCGTATTCATTACCTTGCCACAAGTGGGAACCTATAGTTTCATGGTAACCGACTTAGATACGAGTACTCCATGTACGGCTACCATCACTGAAGAATTAGACGATAAGGTGGACCCTATTTTACTAAATGCAAGCATCGTAAACGTAAGCTGTAACGGTGGGTCGGATGGAAGTATTACGGCTAATCTTGACCCGGCTACCAATTCCAATCCTCCCTACCAATACGAATTAATCGGCCTTGCGGGCGCACCCAGTAGGCCATTGCAAAATAATCCGTTTTTTGATGGACTTCCAGTGGGGGATTACCAAGTAAGGGTGGTATCAGACAGAGGTTGTGAGACGACAAAGAACGAAACCATTACCGAACCGACCCAATTGGTGGTGTCTGCCAGCGCCATACCCTTTGCCTGTGCCCCTGATAATTCGGTCAATACTTCCATCCTTACAGTAGCTATTCCAACTACGGGCACCACTCCTTATGTATATAGTATAGACAATGTCAACTTTCAAACAACAAATACCTTTGAGATTATTGACAATGGTGCCGTTCAAAATATCACAGCTTATGTAACAGATGCAAACGGCTGTTCTGCTACTGATGCGGTTGCCATACAACCACTAAACACCTTTATGGTTGCAGCATCTCAAAACATTGCCATTTCCTGTTTGGTCTCGGAAGAGGTATTAATCACCGTTACAGATGATGGTAATCCGGCCAACAACTATACTTATGAATTATTACCCATAGGAAACCCCAACGGTGGACTAACAGGAACGCCAACAAACACAACGGCCACGTTTGACCTTACCGCCGTAGGCAATTATACATTCCGAATTACGGATACGGCCACAGGTTGCTACATTGATACTTTGCCATATGAAATAGCTCCTTTTGATCTTATAGAAGTTGTTGCTACCGCAACAGTTCCTGTTACCTGTTTTGCTGGGGTCGATGGAGAATTGGAAATTGATGTGACCAACTATGCTGGGCCTTATGCCTTTGAAGTATTTACCCAAGCTGGAATAAGTGTACAAACAGGCACTGGTAATACAGCTACCAACCCACATAAGATTACCGGGCTTTCCGGTGGTAATTTTTATGTTACCGTTACTGAAACCAATGCCCCCGAATGTGCGGAAAACTCAAATGTAATCACCATAATTTCTCCAGATATGCCTCTTACGGCGATAGTAAACCCTCTGGCAAATGTTAGCTGTACCAATGACCAAGGTGAAATTTTAATTGACCCAAGTGGTGGGTACGCTCCTTATGACATTGTCTTAAACAATACAACCACAGGACAAATATACAATGCAGCAGATGTTGCTAGTATGCTCTTTACGGGACTTTCAGAAGGCAGCTTTATGGTGACTATTACCGATACTAACGGTTGTGTTTTAAATGACATTGAAACCTTAGTAGCTCCCCTGCCAATTACTGCGGACATTACGGCAAGTCTTGCCACATTAGCTTGTTACGGAGATACGAATGCTGTTGTCTCCGCTATTAATGTACTCAATGGAAGCGGCTCTTATCAATATCAATTAAATTATTACAACACTACGGGAACAATTATTGACTTAACCACTGGTGGACAAATTAGCGCTGTTTTTGACAACCTCGGTGCCGGAATCTATAGTATCACTGTTTCCGATGGCTGGAATTGCGATGTGGAGACCAGTCAGGTTACCATAACAGATCCAACAGAAGTAACCGCTTCATTGATTAGAACAAGTCCGTTGACTTGTACAACCCAAGCTGAATTGGAACTGACCGCCGGCGGAGGAACCGGACCTTATTCCTATAGTGTCGACGGTATTAACTACTTCCCCATGTTGGGAGGAAATACACATACGTTCACTGTAGGAGCTGGGGCCTACCGTTACTATGTCCAGGATTCATTTAATTGTATTTCCATTTTGTCCAATGAAATAATGGAAGATTTTATTGACCCATTGGTTCTAAATATTGATAGTTCAACGGCTTTTATCAATTGCAATGGAGATGGCACTGCTGTTATTTATGCCGATGCAGAAGGAGGCCTAGGAAATTATCAATATGAGCTTTTCACCGATATTTCCCTTAACCTAGCCTCACGAATCGCTGGACCACAAAGTAATGGGTTATTCAACAATCTGCCTGCTGGAACATATTATGTAAATGTAACCAGTGAGGATTGCACAGCTCCTGCTAAGGAAGTCGTCATTACCGAGCCCACACCTTTGACATACACAGAAAATGTCATAAATGCAAGTTGTTTTGGAGATGACAATGGAAGTATTACTATAACGCTTTCTGGTGGTTCAGGAGGATATCAATATGCCATATCACCAAATTTAAATCAGTTTGATACTATTAATACCTTCACTGATTTAGCACCAGGTGACTATACCATTATCGCTCAGGATGTAAATGGATGTTTCGAGTTACTTGAATACACAATTACCCAGCCCGAAATTATACAATTATCAGCTGCTTCAACGCCTGAAATTTGTATTGGCGAGGAAAATGGAACAATTTCAATTACACTTACCGGGGGTACCGCTCCTTATAGTACTAGTTTGAACGATAAATCAGATTTTGTACAAGACCGAGTGGGTTTTGTGGACCTTGCAGCGGGTAGTTACCTATTATTTGTTAGGGATGCCCAAGGTTGTGAAGATAATATAATCGTAGAAGTATTGCCAGGTCAAAACCTGAATGCGACTGTAGAACCTGTATATGAATGTACTGGTGATACACCAAACAATTATTTATTGGTAACCCTTGAAGATCCAACTGTTGCAAACGATATAATGTACGCCTTGGATTCAACGAATCCAGTGGATATGCAGTTGACTCTTGACTTTACCGATATTGCCCCAGGAATGCATTCATTGACCATAGCACATGCCAATGGTTGTGTAAATACTGTTGATTTTGAAATATTGGGCTTTGAACCGTTAACCTTGGAATTGCAAAACAACAGCATCAATGAAATAACGGCAATTGCAACTGGTGGCCGCGGGCAATACACCTTTTATTTTAATGACGACGATAATGGTCCCGATAATACCTATATCATTAACCATACCGATACCTATGAAGTAAGGGTGGTCGATGAAAACGGTTGTGAGGTTATCGCGCTCATAGAAATGGAATTCATCGACATAGAAATTCCCAACTTCTTTACCCCAGATGGAGATGGTCAAAACGATTTCTGGCTACCCGTAAATATAGAGCCTTACCCAGAGATACTAATTAAAATTTATGATCGTTATGGTAGAGTGGTAGAAAATAATGTAGTAGACCGAAACGGATGGGATGGTACTTACCATGGCGCGGAACTTCCCACTGGTGATTACTGGTATATGATACAGCTACAAGGAGAAAATGATGATCGTGAATTTGTGGGCCATTTTACCCTATATCGATAAACTTAACCTAAAACAATAATGCGCAATAAATTATTGACATTTCTGCTACTCGTGTGCGCTTTCTCTATATGGGGCCAAGAGCTTACAATTCCACAACTTTCACAGTACTTGGCAGATAACCCATTTGTGATGTCGCCTACCTATGCCGGTATCGGTGATCACGTTAAAATACGCGTAAACGGACTTACACAATGGGTGGGTATCAAAGATGCCCCAGATACCCAATCGTTGGCTGCGGATATGCGATTGGGGGAAAAATCCGGGTTTGGAGCCCTACTTTATAATGACAGCAATGGTGAAACCAAACAGCGTGGAGCTCGACTTTCCTTTGCCCACCATTTGACTTTAGATAGGTATGATGATGAATTCCTCTCTTTTGGTCTTTCGTATAATTTTAATCAGTTCAGAATAGATATTGAGAATTTCGACGCCCTTGACCCCAGTGTAACCGATGACCGAGCCACAACAAACCACAACTTTGATGTAGGTGTCATGTACCGTTACGATAAGTTTTACTTTAGTTTAAATGCCTCAAACCTTTTGGATAAGGACCTTACGAGGTTCAATCCTGTTTTTGAACCCAATACTTTACGTAATTATTATGCATATACCGGCTATAGGTATACAAAAAATAAGAACAGTACGTTAGAGATAGAACCTTCAATATTCTTTCAGCTTTTTGAGAGCGATGGCAGATCCGTAACCGATTTGAACATAAAATTCAGATGGTATGATTTTGAGGATTATTACTATGTCGGGGCTACCTATCGCTTCTTGAACGACCAAATTGGTGATCCTCTTTATGTTGCGCCCATTGTAGGTCTTAAAAAGAACAATTTTTATTTTGGATATTCCTACCAAGTTATTTTAAATGAGATTCTGGGATATAGTACTGGCACACATGTGATAACCATGGGAGTAGACCTTTTCCAAGGCATAAGTAATTGTAGGTGTACCTATTGAAAAACAATATATTTGGCCATTTCACTTCTAGGGAATATAATTATGTGCCAATTAAAGTTAGTCTTTTAAGCATCATTTTGATAGATTGATTTAAGTTTGTGAAAACTTATGAATTTGCAATGGGAACAATTAAAGTAACCAATATCCGAGTCCATGCCCATCATGGGTGTTTGGCTGAAGAAAGTATCATTGGCAGTGAATATCGGGTTGATGTATCTGTAAAAGCAAATCTTGCGAAAGCCTCTATTTCTGATTATCTTTCCGATACCGTAGATTATGTTCATATTAATCGTATTGTAAAAGAAGAAATGCAGGTTCCTTCAAAACTTTTGGAACATGTTGCAAAACGAATGATTAATCGTATTTTATTAGAGATTGAAATGGCCGAAAAAGTGAAGGTTTCAGTATCCAAAATTAATCCACCTATTGGAGGCGATGTTGAAATGGTGACCGTGGTTTTAAGTTCAAAAAGATCATGATCAATCTTTTTGAAACCTAAGAATAAGGTGATACATTTGCACCTCAAAATGGCATCGTGGCCGAGTGGCTAGGCGCAGCTCTGCAAAAGCTTGTACAGCGGTTCGAATCCGCTCGATGCCTCAACAAAAACCCTCCTTGTGAACAAGGAGGGTTTTTTTATATCCTAGGCAAAACCTATGGCACTACTCCCGAATCTGTTCTATTTTTTCAATTCCCTTTTCTATATTGAATTTATCTTTTGGCAAAAAACCCTTGATAACAAGTACCAATCCGCAGATAATCAATATAATCCCCAGTCCTTTTTTAATCTGTGAAATTCTTTTGTGCGTGAGTTTCCTTTTTAATTGTTTGGCCAATAATATTTTAAAAATATCAGTTGCCAAGTAAGCCCCGAGCATGGTCGAGAAAAAAACGATGATACGATTTGGGTCATTGTTTAAACTAGGACCCACCACAATAATAATTCCAAGCCAAAAAACAAGTACGCCAATATTTATGAAATTCAATAAGAATCCTTTTATGAATAAACTGAGGTAATCACTTTTTTTTGATTTAAGTGAAGGTTTGTCTTTTTTAATTTCTGTCTTAAAATAGGTAGTAATTCCATACACTAAAAGAATTACGCCTCCAAAAACGTAAAGGCCAGGTTGATTGCTTAAATTTTCCAACAATTGAAAACTACTGAAGTATGCAACCACCAAAAAAAAAACGTCTGCAAGAATAACACCCAAATCAAAGACCAAAGCCGCTCTAAAACCTTTAACTGCACTTGTTTCCAATAGAACAAAAAAAACAGGCCCAATCATAAAACTTAATAGAAAACCCAATGGAATTGCCGCCTGAATATCTTCTAACATAAGGGGGTTACATTCTTGTTATTTTACCTCCAAACACTGTTTTTTCATCCATTTTTGCGGGATTACCATATACCAGTACCTCACCTCCCGCCTTCACTGTGGCCTTTACATAGTCTGAAGCATATATTTCTGCCCTTGATCCAGCATTGACATTTATAGTTGAAAATTTGGTCTTTAGTTCTTTGCCTTCATAAATACCTCCTGTATTTATGACAACATCCTGCAAATCTGCGGTTCCAGCAGTTTTAACAACACCTCCCGTTACGGTCTTCACTAAAAGTTGTTCAACTTCGGTATATAACTGTAGTTCTCCCCCCTCTTGTGCTTTTAGTTCCAGAACATCCTGGACAATGGCATCTTCACAAGTTATTCTAGCATCCTCATTAACATCCAATACTACCAATTTATCTGAATAATACACAACAACAAATGTTCTGTAACCACTAAACATTTTTGTAATCTTCATTCGTATTTTAAGAACTCCCTCATTGTTTACAATGACCACATTCTTAGTATTGGTACCAGTAATAACCGCTTTGTTTTCATTTGATTTAACCAATTTGACATATATCCCGTCAAAAGCCTTTATTTCTGAAAAAGGACGTAAGTCCTGGGTCAATTTTTCGTCTTGTGACAAAGTCGCTTGAAACACAAACGATAGTACCACAAGCAAGACCAAATTCTTCATTGTTTCAGTTTTTAGGTTTTTTCTTACTAACTTAAACAAAATATATTCCAAAAAACGTTTTTATCCGTTCTTTCCTATAAGGGAAAAATCAAGATGGCGTTTTACCAAATCAGTACTTTTCACCATTACTACCACTTCATCACCAAGTTGATAGGTTTTTCCGGTTCGCTCACCAACAATTGCATACTGCTTTTCATCAAAGATATAATAATCACCTTTTATATCCCGTATCCTGACCATGCCTTCGCATTTGTTTTCGATGATTTCAACATAGATTCCCCATTCCGTAACTCCAGAAATAACACCGATAAATTCACGATCCTGATGGTCTTGCATAAATTTAATCTGCATATATTTTATAGAATCCCGCTCAGCATTTGCGGCCAAATTCTCCATGTTCGAAGCGTGTTTGCATTTGTCTTCATAAATTTCAGATTGAGGTGACTTTCCACCTTCTAAATAATGTTGCAATAATCTATGTACCATAACATCGGGATAGCGCCGAATTGGAGAAGTAAAATGGGAATAATAATCAAAGGCAAGTCCATAATGACCAATATTATCCACAGTGTAAATAGCCTTGCTCATACTTCTAATGGCAAGTGTATCTACCAAATTCTGTTCCTTTTTACCCTTAACATCTTCTAAAAGCTGATTTAGAGACGCACTTATAGAATTTTTATCCTTAAAGTTAAGCGTATGTCCAAATCTCGAAATAATACCGTTCAGGGCCAATAATTTATCTTCATCCGGGTCATCATGTATTCTATACACAAATGTTTTCTTTGGTTTTTGTTTCCCAATAAACTCAGCCACTTTTCTATTGGCCAACAACATAAATTCCTCAATGAGTTTATTGGCATCTTTCGCTTCCTTGAAATAAACACTTTCTGGTTCATTCTTTTCATTGAGATTAAACCGTACTTCAACCTTATCAAATGAGATTGCACCCTGCCGCATTCTTTTTGAACGCATAATCTTTGCCAATTTATCCAAAATCAAAGTAGCTTCTACCACCTTATTGGATACCGAATAAGCATCTCCCCTAATTGAAATATCCGCAGGAATATCTCCAGTACCGTTTTCTATAATATATTGTGCTTCCTCATAGGCAAATCTTTCATTGGAATTGATGACCGTTCTCCCAAACCATTGGTTTTTTATAATGGCATTAGCATCCAATTCAAAGATAGCTGAAAATGTATATTTTTCTTCATTAGGCCGTAACGAACAAGCATTGTTGGATAATACTTCAGGTAACATAGGTACCACACGATCCACTAAATAAACGGATGTTGCTCTATTATATGCTTCATCGTCCAAAATGGTATCGGATTGTACATAATGAGAAACATCGGCAATATGAATACCTATCTCATAACTACCATTATCCAATAATTTAAAAGACAGGGCATCATCAAAATCCTTTGCGTCTTTGGGATCAATTGTAAAGGTAAGAACATCGCGCATATCCCTCCTTTTTGCAATTTCCTGTGCTTTTATAGAGGTATCCAGGGTATTGGCATAATGCTCCACTTCTGTTGGAAATTCATAAGGAAGGCCGTATTCTGCCAAAATGGAATGTATTTCGGTTTGATGCTCACCCGGTCTGCCCAAAACATCGGTAATGGTACCAAAAGGAGAATCCGCATTCTCAGGCCATTCAGTGATTTCAACAATTACCTTATCACCATCAGTAGCACTTCCTATATTTTCTTTTGAAATAAAAATATCAGTATACATTCTAAAATCTGAAGTTCTGACGAATGCAAACGTTTTTTGCATATCTACAATACCAACAAACTTATTTTTTTTACGCTCAATAACCTTGGTTATCTCACCTTCCAATTTCTTTCCATTTCTTCTTGGGAAAATATAAACCTCTACGGTATCTTTATGAAAGGCTTTCCTTAATTTATTAAAAGGTACGAAAACATCATCATCCATACCATCAACGATAATATAGGCATTTCCCCTTCCTGTAATATCCACTGTACCAGTGTGATACTTTTTTGTTGAGGCAATTGCTCTATAATGCCCCCTTGTTTCTTCTAAAACCCGTTTTGATTCTTTGAGCTGTGAGAGTTTCTTAATAAGTTCATTTCTCTCATGAGCATCGGTAACCCCTATCCTAGAAGCTATTTGTTTATATGTAAAACTTTTTTTTGGTTCTTTTTCAAGTACTGTAAAGATTCCTTTTGTTAGTTCGTTTTTTCTATGGTTTCTTGTTTTCTTTTTCTTTTTTGACATTAAAATTTTTTATTTGGGTGGAAAATTACAAATTATAATCCATTACCTACATTTTTGAAGTTTTACTCAACCTTTGAGTTTTATAAAATATAGGTTATCAACATATATAATAACATCATGTTTTTATTATTAATTTAAAATATAAAATGATGGTTATGATAGGGTGTTGATAATGGAGATAAATAAATGTACTTATATTGTCTTTGAACTGTTTTTATAGTTTATTCACAATTTATTAGACATCATTCTGGTTATAAATCAGCGAATTGTAATTTTTATAAACTAGGTTAATAACCTATTCTAACATAAAACTATTAATAAATAAATAGTAAACTATTGTTAACTACTATACAATTATGTTTAATATCTTTCTGTTATTTTTTTAGAAGTAAATTCTTTTTTTATCTCAAGGATTAGTAAGACTAAATATAAAATCAATAACAAAATTTAAATGTTATTTTTTTTGTTGTATTTATGAACAGACAAACCCTCATAATAGGAAAGTTAATAACAATGCTTATACACATTCCCTACTACAACGCTATTACCTACTTATTGTTGTGAATAACAATGTATTTGTACATTTGTAATAAATTCACTCTTACTAAAATGAAAATAGCAATAGGTAATGATCATGCAGGTACAGAATATAAATTAGCCATAATGGGACTTTTAAAGTCTATGAAAATTGAAATAATCAACTATGGTACCGATGGGTCTGATAGTGTGGATTACCCTGATTTTGTTCACCCTGTAGCTAAAGATGTGGAAGACAAAAGGGTGAATTTCGGGATTATCATCTGTGGCAGCGGTAATGGTGCCTCAATGACGGTCAATAAACATCAAAAAGTTAGATGTGCCCTTTGTTGGAACAAAGAGATTGTTCGTTTGGCACGTCAACATAATGATGCGAATATTTTAAGCTTGCCCGCTCGTTTTATTTCAATGCCACAGGCTTTGGAAATGGTACAGACTTTTCTAAAAACAGAATTTAAGGGTGGAAGACATGAAAGGCGTATTGAGAAAATACCGTGTTCTTGACATAGTTAGCATTATTTAGATATAATTAGTAGCATACCTTCACCTTTCCTTGCAGTAGTATATGGCACATAACCACAATCACAACCATTCACATACCCATAAGGACTTAAAAGGTAAAAATCTCATAGTTTCAATACTTCTTAATATACTAATTACAGTATCACAGGTAATAGGAGGTTTAATATCTGGCAGTCTAGCATTATTATCAGATGCCTTGCATAACTTCAGTGATGTATTATCGCTGATTGTCAGTTATGTTGCAACGGTACTTTCCAAGAAGAAAGCTTCTACTAATAAAACCTTTGGCTATAAAAGAGCTGAAATTATTGCTGCGTTTGTAAATGCAGCTACTTTGATTATTGTAGCGGTTATTTTGATTATTGAGGCGATTGAGCGGTTTATGGCTCCGAAAGAAATTGAATCAAATCTGGTTATTTGGTTGTCTTTATTGGGAATTTTGGCAAATGGCTTTAGCGTACTATTACTTAAAAAAGATGCTGAACGCAACATGAACATGAAATCGGCTTATTTGCATTTATTCACAGACATGATGGCGTCGGTCGCTGTATTGGTTGGTGGACTATTGATGAAATATTACCAATGGTATTGGGTAGATCCAACGCTGACCTTGGCCATTGCTATATATTTAATCTATATGGGCATTAATCTTTTAAAAGAATCCACTAGGGTTTTGATGCTGTTTACCCCAGGTACCATTCATGTTCAAAAAATTGTTGAAACTATCAGTAAAATTGACCCTATTAAAAATGTGCACCATATTCATATATGGCAATTGAATGAAGATGAGGTTCATCTCGAGGCCCATATTGATTTTATGGAGGATATTAAAATTTCTGAATTTGATGTTATATTGAATCAGATTGAGGAGGAAATGTACCATAAATATGGTATAAACCATGTGAATATTCAACCAGAATTTGGAAAGTGCGACATTAAACAAGTAATAGTACAGGATTAATGTTACGTATTAATGTAAAGACCTTTAAAGAGCTTTCTATTGAGGAATTGTATAAGATATTACAGTTGCGAATAGAAGTTTTTTCGGTGGAACAGCATTGTGTTTACCAAGATTTGGATGGTAAAGACCAAAAGGCACTGCACGTAATTGCAACCAAGAATGATGAAGTGGTAGCCTATACCCGAATCTTCAAAGCTGGCGATTATTTTAAGGAAGCCAGTATTGGAAGGGTCGTGGTAAAACAATCTGAACGTAAATGTGGTTACGGTATTGAAATTATGAATGCTTCAATACAAGCTACCAAAGAACACTTAAACGAAACTACCATTTACCTTTCTGCCCAGACCTATCTTAAAAAATTCTATAATTCGCTTGGCTTTTATGAAGTAGGGGAAGGTTATTTAGAAGATGGGATTCCACATATAGGTATGTTGAAATCATAAAGGTCTTATATTAGGAAATAATGGAATATCTATATCTTAATGGGAGATTTGTAATCGAGATTAATATCCTCTAATAGGTTGTCTGTAAACTTGTAGTGGCCCTTTGTTGTAATTATACGGAATCTATTGGATTTCATTCTACTTAAAGCATCTAAGAACAGCCATTTTGATTTGAGCAATCGTGGTTTTTTGGACTTAAGACTAATATCAAAAAAATATTTTATTCCGTTCTTTAGAGCTACAATATCTGGAGTGATTTTGACCTTGCTTCCCATTTTTAAATAAGACTTGGGCGTTTCATACCCTTCAATATCCGCTTTTATATTCTCAAATCCGGTTGCTTCCAAATGGTGTATGGATTTTTCTAAAAACTCCTTATTCTCTGATTTTTCCACGCCAATCATAAGCTAAAAGATAGGGGAAATATACCACAAAACCTAATTTTATCTATTGATTAACAGGGTCTTAGTATACTATTTAAATAAAATTAAAGGTATTTGGCTACACCATTGTTTGGTTGAATTGGCTCTTGATTTTCTTAAAAACCCAAACACCTATGGCAATCTTAACCATTGGCTGTAGGTACGCATAAATATATGTGTAAGACCAATCAACAACACCATTTAAAAAGGAAAAGGCCCACATAATTCTCTTTATACCTCTTTTTGGCAATTGTTATTATTCTATTTTTACGGTTGGCCCCTCTTTCAAATACCCTAGAGATTGTAAAAACACATCGGTTTCAAAGACTGTTTTTCTATACTGTTCAAAATTTCTGTAATTAAAGAACCCATGACCCTCATTTTCATACAATTTAAGTTCACACCTACTTCCTACTTTTTCCATTACTGTTTTGTAATACTTAGCAGTTTCGACCGGTACTAGCACATCTTTGGTTCCAAGGAAAAAGATGGTTGACGGGGCTCCTTTTTTGATATTATGTAGGGGTGAAAAGTTTTTAAATTCATCTCCGACCCTTTCATATCCGTAACCCCCAGGTCCGTTGTCAATTACGGGATTAAATAAAACCAGAGCATTTGGAATACAGCTAATGGATACATCATCCGTGTCTTCATTATAACCCTCTATGAATGCTGTTGAAGCAGCAAGATGCCCCCCAGCTGAACCACCGGAAGCGATAATTCTGGTTGGGTCAATACCCAAAGAAGATGCATTTTTCCTAATAAATCGAATAGCTGATTTGGCATCCTTAAGTGATTCAAAGGGTGTCGTCTTATTTTTAGACCGGGTGCGATAATCAGCTAGAAAACAAATAACCCCTCTTTTGGAAAAGTACTTTGCATGGTTCAAAAAATGTAATCTATCTCCCCCAACCCAGCCGCCACCGAAGAAGAAAACCATGGCCGGATATGCTTTAGAGCTATCGAATTGCGGAGGATTATGTACTTCCAAATACAGTTTGGTGGTATCAATCTGTTTATATAGGACTTGTTTTTGCGCAAGGCCGATATAGTAGTTGAATAGAACACATATTACAAAAATCAGTTTTTTGGAATTCATTATTTCCTGTTTGGTAGACAGCTATTTCATTGAGCCCTTAATCTTTTCGGTAGGTGTTGCCAGTTTCTCATGTAATATAGTGAAATTGGGTGACCATTAATGGTAGTAGGTCCATCATTGTTATAGCTCACCCAGCTGACAGCTTATCCTTTTGGTCTCTCGGGTCGGTATTATATTGCTGACTTAAAGATTTGAAGAAGTTGTTAATACCTTCCCCTCATAAGCTAACCACGCAATGGTAAAGCTTTGATAATCAATGATTTAATGTAAATTAAGTAAACTAAATTTGGATTTTATGAATAGAAAGGGCACTTTTTAACATATACCAATGATATTAAAAATCAACAGTAAAACGCATGAGGTCGATGTAGATCCAGCCACTTCTTTATTATGGGTCATACGAAAACAAATTAGATTAACAGGAACTAAGTTTGGTTGTGGTATCGGACAATGCGGTGCTTGTACCATACATATAGACGGTCTACCCACACGTTCTTGCCTTACACCGGTGCAGGCTGCAGTGGACAAAGAAGTTACGACCATTGAGGGTATGCAAACAGCAACAAGGAACTACATGCCATACAACGTACCTGGATTAAAGAACAGGTACCACGATGTGGGTATTGCCAGTCTGGACAACTCATGTCGGCCTATATGTTGTTAACCACGAATGAATCGCCCACTGATAAGGATATTGACCTGGCCATGAGTGGTAATGTCTGCAGATGTGGTACGTATTCACGTATTTGAAAAGGAATTAAGCGAGCAGCGGAGGAACTGGCAACCGCATCTAACCAAAAAATCGAGAACAATGGGTAAATGGACTAGGCGGGCATTCATTACAACGGGAGTTCTTACAGAAGGTGCTTTTGTACTTGGGGTTGCCATTAGACCTGGCAACCGTGCAAATAAAGTCAAACATTTAATCGGAGGTGAGGAGGAATCCGTTATCAATATCTGGTTAAAAATTTCAAAGGATAATATCGTAACTGTCATTGTTCCACATGTCGAAATGGGTCAAGGGACACACACAACCCTTCCAATGATGCTTGCCGATGAAATGGATGCTGATTGGTCAAAGGTTCGTATGATGGAGGCCAATATAAGTCGATTTAGGGCGGCCTTGGACGACACTGGTCAAATTACAGCATGGAATAATCAATTTCTGTTTAAACATGACCCTGAAGAAGCACCACACATTCCTTACCGTGTAGCTAATAAATTCATTCGTTATACAGAGAGTGATACACATATTCCCTGGGGTATTGGCGTAGTGTTGACTCTTCGATGCACGCATTTTTTACAGAGTCTTTTATTGACGAACTGGCTTTCAAAGTAAATAAGGACCCTTATCAATTTAGAAGGGAACATCTAACCGATGCGCCCAGGTTTTTAAAAGTTTTGGATTTGGCAGCAGAGAAAGCCAACTGGACAGCACCTCTTCCAGAAAATTGGGGGCGTGGTATTTCATTACATCAGTGTTTCGGTACGATAGTTGCCCAAGTCGTGGAGATAGAGATAGAAGAAGGCAACTTAAAGGTACATCGCGTAATTTGTGCAGCCGATCCCGGTTTTGCTTTTCATCCTGACGGGTTTACGGCACAAATGGAAAGCGGAATCGTTTATGGATTGACGGCTGCTTTATATGCGGAGATTAGTATTGAAAAGGGAGCTGTTGTACAAAGTAATTTCCATGACTACCAGATGTTGCGAATGAACGAGACTCCAAAAATGGAGACCTATATCATTGAAAGTGATAATTGGCCTGGCGGGGCAGGATAACCTAGTACACCCGGTATTGCTCCGGCATTGAGCAATGCGATTTTCAATGTAAGTGGGATAAGGGTTCGAAGCTTGCCCATCAAAAATCATGATCTGACGGCTAAACCGAAAGTCTTGAGTTGACAAAAATTTGTTTATGGACACTGTATGCTAATTTTTCAAAAACCGACTACTTAGTTCGTCCTTAGCTGTGCAAGACCAAGTACTAAGCCAATCAAAACCCTTTATTTGTAGGGAGTTATCGATGAACGGCAATTTTTGCGACGTATGTACCAGAGAATAAGTACTGTATAGACCAGGCGGTTTGTAAATTCTTTACGCCAGTCGTTTGGCCAAACCATTTTTAATCAGAAATTCGAGTTTCAGGATTATATTTATAGGTTTTTCAACCTTATTTTGGGTTGAAAAATAAAGATACCCTTCCATCTTTGGGTCAAGTCCTTTCAAGATGACCTTGCCCTGTTTTTAGGCTGCGTTTTCTATAAAGCATTTAAGGCAGGTTTCTGTTATTTTACGGTTTTCCAAAAATGAAATTAATTTTTTGCGATTGACCAAGGTGATTTTACATGAGGTATAGGTATTGGGTTCGTTGCCATATATGGCGGTAATAAGGGCATAAAATTCTGTTTTTTTTTGGGTGTCAAAGAGCCATCCTTGTTTGGGAGTTCCCTTTTTTTGATATTGAACTTCAAAGGCAAATGTGGGTAAATCGTTATTGATATAATCCAACTGGGCCTTTTCGTCAATCATGAACTCCTTCTTTGATAATTTACGGGTAAGTATAAGATCGATGCCTTGAAGTTGTTGTTTAAGATTTGATATTCGCTTAAAATGATAGTGTTTTAGATATTTTCGGTAGTAGCCATCCAATAAAAAGGACAAGTTTTGCTCTTTTTGTAGATCCGTTTTGAAATTGCTTTTTGGGTCTAAGATTATTTTTTATTAATGAATTATCTTTTTTAAATACGGCTGTAGTTTGTACATGGGTATTTTAACATACATATTCCAAGCATAGATGCATTTGTTGGCTAGTGAGATTAAAGCAAAATTTTTGGTTTATCTTGTTGAAAATCTAAGAGACTGTTTTGAATTCTATCAATTGTTTTTCTATGGCTCTTTTTGCGCACCATTTTGTTAAAATATCTTCAAGTAGCACTGCTATTATCATCTGTTTTACCTCATGTTGCATCAAAAATGACATATACAAAATTCCAATCATAAAATTCAAAACAGTCTCTAACTCTTAATCAATGAACTATAGGTCACATTCCTTCAGACATGCAGAGGTAATACTGCATGAGCCAGAATACTTTCCATTATTTACTGAAATGACTGGTTTGATTTCTGGGATTTCGGATCAGGACTTAGTTCAAAAACATGAAAGTTTTGGAGTAGAGAATATAGAAAAAACCCCAAAAAGTCTTTCGAAAGCGATCAATGAGCTATTGCGTGAAAGATTTGTAGCACTCGGGTGGAATAGTGAATCCTCCATATTCCAAAACCCGGATTATACTGGAGACACGTGGCGTTTGGATTTTGCAAAGGACACTATCTCGATTGAAGTAGCATTTAACCATTCTACAGTAATAGCATGGAATTTGATAAAACCTGTACTAGCAAGTGAATTAAATCATGTTGAAAAGGCTATTCAAACTAAAATAGGAGTATTAATAACAGCAACATCGAATTTGAAAGAGTATGGCGGGTTTGACAATGCTATAGGTACCTACGAGAAATTTCTTGATTATTTACCACCTTTAAGAAATATGCTTACCACCCCATTATTGTTAATTGGATTAGAACCACCTGAAAGCTTTCGTATTGTCCATGAACAATTTGCACCTCGAAAGAAAATAGGAAGAGTAGTAATGAACCCTTAAAAATTGCAGAAAACCTTGATTAATACTAACTAGATGGAGACACAGAGTTTTGGTTGATTTTTTGATGAAGTTCTTCACCAAGTTTTTTAATTACTCCTACAACCAGGGCGTTTCCCATAAAAAATGCTCGTTTTGTATCGGTAATTCCAGCAAGTTTGGTGTGATTAACAGGAAACATATTAAGTTTTTCTAATTCAATGGGCGTTAATCTCCTTAAACCTCTATCAGATTCTACCACATGTTTAAACCGTGAAGGTGATTTTCCACCTTCTCCCGTGATTATGGTTCTTGAAGCGTTATCTAAAGCATCCGGATAAATCATTCGGCCTTCTGAATATTTGTAAACAAAACCATCTGGAGATTTACGTTTAATGGTCTTAGCTCCTTTTAAATATTCCCATTTCTCTTTGTCCTTTTCATCAATGAAAAATTCAGACGTTACTTCTCCGTTTTGTAAAATACTACCTAAAACAGTTCTTGGCCCATCATAATTTGGCGCTGTTTTGGTTGTATATACCTTATCTTTTATAAGTAAACCCGTATTTTGAAATGGCGATAATTTTCCATCTCTATTGAATTCTTTAGTTATTTCAACCAAATTGCCCTTTAACTCAACTTCTTGAATGGAATCAGTTTTTACAACTGGAAATGCATTTGCGATTGTTCCATCTTCAATTAACCAATCAATTTTTTTTGATTTTTGAAGTTTTTTGTAAATCGCTGTAGATTTATGATACCCAATAAAAAATACTCTACGCCTTCTTTGTGGCATTCCGTATTCAGCTGCATTAATTACTCGCCATTCAACCGCGTAACCTAAATCATTCAAACTTTGCAGCATTACTGCAAAATCCCGTCCTCTTTGTTTCGCAGGTGATTTCAAGAGACGATCTACATTCTCTAAGAAAAGATATTTTGGCTTGTTTTTTTTCTTTTCCAATATCCTGTGAATTGACCACCAAAGCACCCCTTTTTTACCTTTTAATCCTTTTGAATTATGCAAAGTTGTTGCAACGGAATAATCTTGACAAGGAAATCCACCAACCAGTAAATCGTGATCCGGAATTTCCTCTACGTTTCTAGTTACAACTTCATTAATATCTTCATTTGAATGGTTCTCTTTACCAAAACGTTCTTCGTAAACCATTGACGCGTGTTGCAATTTTGTTGAAGGTTCCCATTGATTACTCCAAACAATGTCATATTTGGAATCTTCTTTTTTGGGATATCCCTCAAGACCAATTCTAAAACCGCCAACACCTGCAAAAAGCTCAATAACTTTAATTGTCATATTTGACTAATATCTTCTATGAAGAATAAAATTATTAGTTTTTGGGGTAAAAACTATATCGATAATGAATATTCAATACAATTTTTTTTAACAAAGGAATCGAAATAGGACAAATTCGAGCAGCTTAAGTAGTAATACCCAACGATAAGGCGTAAATTTCGAAGATTAATCAGCAACTATTTTTTACAAAATCAAATTCGGTTTATGAACATCAAGACCAAAGCCTTTTCGATATTTTTGACAGTTTTTTTTCTTGTTGCCTGTAAAATTGAAAAGAAAGAGGAAAACCCTTTACTGGAGCATATTTCTGCTATTAAAACAGCATTTGCGCCAGACAAAAGGGTGGCTCTGTTCAATGTAAAAGCCATAAATAGCAGAGGAAAGTATATATTAAAGGGAGAGAGTAATTTACCCAAGGCTGTCAACGCCCTTAAGGAAAAACTTTCTTTGGAAAAAGTAGAATTTGTAGATAGCATGCAAATATTGCCTTCCCCTAGCTTGTTGGGCAAGACCCAAGGAGTGATAAAAATATCGGTTGCAAATTTGCGCAGCAAACCTGCGCATTCGGCCGAATTGGCAACACAAGCCACATTGGGCACTCCTGTTAAAATATATAAATCCTTTGAAAATTGGTATTTGATTCAAACGCCCGATAAATATCTTTCTTGGGTGGATAGTGGAGGGATTCAGGTCATGGATTCCGCAAAAGCCAATGTATGGAGGTCCTCCCATAAAATCATATTCACAAAGACTTTTGGGCATACATATTCTGAACAGGACAAAAGCTCACAGGTGGTTTCAGATATTGTGGCTGGAGCGGTTTTAGAAAAGATAGAAGAAAATGAGCAATTTTTTAAAGCCAAATATCCAGATGGTAGATTGGCTTATGTAAGCCAGGAAGAAGCGGAAAACTATGACTATTGGCTTGAAAACTTAAACCCGACAAATGAGACCTTGGTGGCCACATCAAAAACATTGATGGGCATACCTTACTTATGGGGAGGAACTTCGACCAAAGGTGTTGATTGTAGCGGGTTTACCAAAACCATATATTTTCTAAACGGAATGGTCATACCGCGTGACGCCTCTCAACAAGTGCATACAGGCCAACCCATTGATTCTACCCAAAGTTTTGAAAACTTGGTGGCCGGGGATTTATTGTTCTTTGGACGAAAAGCATCAGATTCAACCAAGGAAAAAGTAGTACACGTGGGTATGTGGATTGGCAACAATGAATTTATCCACTCTTCCGGCCAGGTTCAAATCAGCAGTGTTGACAAGAATGCAGGGAATTACGATGCATATAATTTTAATCGCTATTTACGTTCAAAACGCATCTTTAATTCAGCAAACGAAGGCGTGATTAATTTGGCGAAAACTCCGGTTTTTAAAGATTAGAAATAAAATTAATTTCCAAAGACCAAATCAAGGTGTTCGGTATCTGGTTTACGGCTTTTACTCAAAATGCTAACTAAAATATATGTTAACATGGCTATAATAAAGGCCGGAATAATTTCATGGACATCCTTTAAGGGTTCATAATTGAATCTAAAGACAAAACGCCAGACCACATTGGTCACCATTCCTACAATCATAGACGCCATGGCGCCCAGGTCTGTTCCCCATTTGAGATAAAGTCCACCAAAAATGGAAGGAAAGAAACTTGCTGCGAATACGGCACCGGCAAATGCTGTAAGTTCAACGATTCCTGCCATGGGATAGAGGGTTAATATATAAACGAAGAGACAGTAAATGGCCATAAACCATTTGGTCCTTGGAATAATTTTGCCTTCGGGCATCGGTTTGGCAACATGCCAAATATCCTTTACAAAAGCTGTTCCGACAATAATGATCACTGATGCCAAAGAAGACATTCCCGCTGCAAAAAGACCGGCGACACAGATACCACTGACCAGTTTATTGTCAAACTTATCCAACATAAAGCCTACGACCTCATCGGTATTGTGTATAAGATAAGCCGCTTCGTCAGTAGAGGCCATACCATGTACCAAGGCTCCAAGTCCCATAACGCAGACCAAGGAAATACCAAGAAATACAGGTGTCCATATCATGGCGAAACGCATACTTTTTGCGTTGTTGACCGAATAGAAACGTATAAGGTTTTTAGGTTCTGAAATTTGTTTCATGCCTATGGCCAATCCTATCCCTAAAATATAGAGGAAAGACACCAACTCCCCAAAGGTGACCAGGCCCGATCGCATGGGCTCTCCGGTTTTGGTCAAATGGTCGGTACTGCCGATAATATCCATCATATTCTCTACACCACCAACAAACATAAAGGGGATGGCCAACATCAAAATCGCAACAAAAAACATGATGATTCCCTGAATGGCATCCGTCCATAAAACGCTATACATTCCACCCCAAATAGTATAAGCGCAGGTTATGGCAATAATGGCAAAAGCCCCATATTCATAGGGAATGTCCAGTACCGAAGCCAACACATGGGCACATCCTTTGGCGATTCCCACCATATACCAAAGAGTTGCAAAAAGGATGATAAAGGCCGACAATACCCGTATACTTTTGGCCAAATTGCTTTTATATCGGAGGTGGAAGTAATCGGGAATGGTAAACGATTTTAATCTGGCAGTTTGAAAGCGCATTTTAGGCCCAAGCAATTGCCAGGAAATAATACAGAAGAAGGTCCAAATAAACCCCATCCATGCCCATGACAACCCATATTCAAAAGATTTTCCTGCCTGCCCAATATATGTATTGGTGCTTGCAGAGGTTGAGAAAAAAGCCAGTGAAATGACCCAACCCGGAATTTCACGTTTTGCCACATAATAACCCTCGATGCCTTGTGAGGCCTTCTTTTTAAAATACCAACCAATATATAGACAGCCCACTACATAAATAATGGTAAAGAGAATAGTTACATAATGTTCGCTGAAATACTCCAAATTTAATGTTCTGGTTTATGGTCGCTTTTGTCAACCGTTATTTTGCGATTTAGTACCAGTATGGTATTGATGACCACCAAAACTAATATGCCGATATAGGGAAAGAGTGTTAGGAAATCCATATTAAAATAGTTTTTTTACTTCATTCTTCATCACCTTGCCCAAGACATTCCTAGGCAGATCACTTTTAAATATATAATTGCGGGGTATTTTGTACGACGGCAGATAGTTTTTGAGCCATTCCGATATTTCCACAGCGTCCAAGTTTTCTTTGGCTACAATACAGGCCGAAACTACCTCTCCCCATTCTTCATTAGCCAAGCCAACTACGGCACAATCATCCACACCTGGGAATTTTCGCAATACTTCTTCAATTTCCAGTGCTGAAATCTTATATCCCCCCGACTTGATGATATCTACACTATCCCGACCTAAAATTTTATATAACCCATTATTCAATTGGGCAATATCCCCGGTTTTAAACCAACCCTCTTTGGTGAAGGCTTTCGCAGTCGCCTCTTCCTTTTGCCAGTATTCGGCAAAGACACTTGGCCCTTTAATCTGTATTTCTCCAGGCTGATTTGCTCCAACCGGACGGTTATCTGAGTCTATGAGGCGTATTTCTACACCGGGTAGGGGAAGGCCCACATATCCAGGTCTTCGTTCTTCTCTATAGGAATTGGACAAGCCCATACCTATTTCGGTCATTCCATAGCGTTCCAAGAGGGTTTGCCCCGTAATCTCCCTCCATTTTTCGAGAACAGGTACTGGCAATGCAGCCGAGCCAGAGACCATTAGACGAAACTTTGAGGTGGCCTCGGACATTTTCTTTTGCTTCGTAATTGTAGCGTTTTCCCAAAAGGCAATCAATTTGTAATAAATGGTAGGCACCGCCATAAAAAGCGACAATCGACCAGATTGTAAAATGGCCCAGACCCTTTCTGCATCAAACTTGGGTAAAAATTCACAGCAGGCTCCACTCCATAGGGAACAGCTCAGCACATTGATGATTCCGTGCACATGATGCAAGGGCAATATGTTTAAAATATAATCGTCTTTTTCCCATTCCCAAGCGTTTACCAAGGTGGTAATCTGTGCCTCGATATTGGTGTGGGTAGTAACCACACCTTTAGGTTTACTGGTCGTGCCACTGGTATAGAGAATCATGGCTCTACGAGCCATGTCTATCTGGGGAAGTACACATTGGTTGGTTTTTATCACCTTTTCCAAAGCAACCAGTTTAACTCCAATTTCCTTTTCCAAGGGCATCAAAAATTTATGGAAATCAGCATGGACGATTACAATTTCCGCTTGGGTATCTTCCAATACATATTGTATGGAGGGCAAGGGATGGAGCACACATAATGGAACGGCAATACCACCTGCTGCCCAGATGCCCCATTGTACAGCCGTATATTCAAAGGAGGGAGGAACCAAAAAAGCAATTCGCGCCTCATGCAAATCGGTCTTCCCCTTCAATAGATTGGCAGCCACCGCCTGGGAAGTGTCCAAAAGGACCTCATAGGAATAGGAGGAGCTATTGGAAACCAATGCGACCCTGTCCTTGAAAGATGTTGTTCTTTCCTGTAGGTCTGTCATTTTCTAAATATAGCGAATTACAAATCTACGGTTTTTCCGGTTTTAAACGATTCATCTGCCGCCAATACAATACGAAGACTGTTTACTGCATCCCTGAGATGATCATCCAAATCGAGATTTTCCGCAATGGCCTTTAGAAAATATTCCTGTTCCAACAGGCAGAGTCCGTCATGGTCTGGTTCATCTGAAGTATCGATAATTTCGTCCGGATGGGTAAAATTTCCTTGTTCGTTGATATGACCGTGATGCAACTTTAAAGCCCCGGTTTTGGAATGGTCATCAACACTGTCCGAATCGCCCTTGGCTTCATCAACAATAGAGACACAACCTTTAGGTCCAATAACATCCTTTACAAAAAAAGCCGTTTCACTCATCATAGGACCCCAACCTGCTTCATACCAGCCTACAGATCCATCTTTGAAACGAACCTGTAATTGTCCATAATTGTACATTTTCGAATCGATTTCGTCAGAAAGTCTGGCCCCTATCGCACTAACACTTACGGGAACCGATTGGGTCATTAGGCACATAATATCTACATAGTGCACACCGCAATCTACAATGGGCGACATCGAGTTCATTAATTGTTTATGGGTGTACCAATTGTCCCCAGAACTCTGCTGATTAAGGTTCATACGCATGACCAAGGGTTTTCCCAAGGTACGGGCTATTTCCACAAATTTGGTCCATGCCGGGTGTACCCTCAAAATATACCCTACCACCATTTTCTTGCCTTTTTTTTTGGCCAAATCAACAAGGCTTTGGGCATCTTCAACAGTAAGTGCCAATGGTTTTTCTACAAAAACATGGGCGTCAGCGCCCAATGCTTTGCGAATGTATTCCGAATGTGTATCCGGGTAGGTATTTATGGATACCGCATCAGGATTTGTTTTCTCCAAGGCGGTTTCATAGTTACCAAAGGTAGGATAACCACCTAATTCTTGTGACAATTTTTCACGGCCTTCAGGCTTTCTGCTAACAAGTCCAACAATTTGAAAGCCTTCTAATTTATGATAGGCACGGGCATGGCTTGTACCCATATTTCCACAGCCTACCACCAAAACTTTAATTTTACTCATGGTTTAGTATATTTAAGGAAGAATCTTTTTGAAAATTAAACAATGAAAACGACACGGCCAACCCATAGATTGATGATATTTTGCACACCACTGTTTTTAATGCTTTTGACAGCACTTTTATTTGGGAGCAACACAATTGAAATGATGGATAAAGTTACCAAAGAATCACAACCCAATATCCTATTTTTAATTGCTGATGATTGGTCATATCCACATGCAGGGGCATATGGCGACCCATTGGTCCGCACCCCAACCTTTGATTGGTTGGCCAAGGAAGGAGCCCTTTTTGAAAATGCCTATTGTGCAACACCTTCATGTTCCCCCTCAAGGGCAAGCATTTTAACCAGTCATTATCCCCATCAGTTAGAGAGCGCTGGTAACCTTTGGTCCGTGTTCCCGCGTAAATTTGCCAATTGGGTCTCCCTTTTGAAGGAAGAGGGCTATCATACCGGTAAAAGTAGAAAAGGATGGGCACCCGGGGATTTCGAAAAAGGAGGGTACCAATACAATCCAGCTGGGAAAGAATATATTGATTTTGATGAATTTTTGAAAGAAAGAAACAGTGAACAGCCTTTCTTTTATTGGTTTGGCAGTCAAGATCCACACCGCCGCTATGAAACCAATTCGGGTGTCAAAACAGGAATGGATCCCAATAGAATTGAGGTTCCAGGATTTTTACCTGACCTTTCCTGTGTTCGTAACGACATCATGGATTATTATTATGAAGTGGAACGGTTTGACCGCGAATCGGGTAACATTATTAATACGCTTAAAAGGCAAGGCCTGCTGGACAATACCCTTATTATCATGACCAGTGATAACGGGATGCCATTTCCTAGGGCAAAGGCAAATCTTTACGATTATGGTACGCGAATGCCACTGGCAATGTATTGGAAAGAAACTATTGAAAATGGGCAAAGGGTAGGGGAGTTTGTGAATTTTGTGGATTTTGGCCCTACGGCTTTGGAAGCTTCGGGAATGGAAATCCCATCGGAATTTAGTGGAACTAGCATATTGGAATTGTTTACAGGAGACCTAGAAAGGCCCAAGGGCCGGGATAAGGTCTTTTTGGAACGTGAGCGCCATGCCAATGTGCGAAAAGGTGATCTCAGCTATCCAGTAAGGGCCGTTCGGACAAAAGATTATCTGTATATCCGAAACTTTGAGCCTGATCGATGGCCTGCGGGTGACCCCAATGTACATCAATCGGTTGGGCAATATGGCGACATAGACAATTCTATTTCCAAATTCCTGATTATGGAAATGGAAGGAAAGCCCACTGATAAGGATTACTTTAAGTTGGCCTTTGAAAAACGACCCGCCGAAGAGCTGTATGTATTGGCCAATGACCCCTACAACCTAAAAAATGAAGCCAGCAATCCTGAGCATGTTAAAATTTTAAAAACCATGAGAGATGAACTGTCTCAATGGATGAAAAACACAGGTGACCTTAGGGCCAAGGAACCCAACACCACCTATTGGGATGAGGTTTTGTATACCCCGGATTATCAATTTAATAATTATGACCAGCAACAAAAAATAAGCGAATACAAGATGTTGGTACGTGAAGGAGGCAGATTAATTGAGGTTCCGTGCTCACAGTAAAGTTGGATACATTCATTCCAAGGAAAAAGCAATGATTTCATTTCCTTTTTCTGTACCCAATTTTTCCCCACCGCAGGCTATGGCGATATACTGTTTTCCATCTACTTCGTACATGGCCGGGGTGGCAAAGGCCGCCGCTGGAAGTTTGTATTCCCAAAGCTTCCTCCCAGTATGCTTATCAAAGACCCTAAAATAACCGTCTTTTGTGGCTCCAATGAATAATAGTCCGTTTTCGGTGACCACAGGCCCTCCGTAGTTCTCAGAACCCGTTCCCGAGATTCCTTTTTCCAATAATGAGGGAGTTTCGCCAAAGGGAATGGACCAAATATACTTGCCCGTATTTAAATCAATGGCATGCATTGTGCCCCAAGGTGGACTTATCCCAGGATTTCCATTACTATCCAAAAACTTGTTGTATCCTTTGTGTTTATAAGGCAATGGATATGATTTCGACTCAGATCCCACTTCAAGCTTGTCGTTTTCATCAAACAAAAAACTCAATAATGCATCCTTTTCGTCTCCGGAAATTTGTGGAAACCCCAGCATCATCCCTTTGCCCTCAGTAATTTGTAAAGCAACCTCTTCCTTGGTTTTAGATGCTTTAATATTTACAAGGGATGGATAACCACTAGCTTCAATTCCCGTTCGGTCTTCCTTATGACAAACAACACAATAGTTGCCATAGATACTTTCACCCAATGGCATTTCGACCTTGTTCGGGTCATTTTCCTCCATTTGCATAATCCATGCCATTTCATTGGAATTCACATAAATGATGCCATCATCTGGATCCGCTGCTGTACCCCCCCATTCCGCTGCCCCATCATATCCAGGGAAAAGAAAAACAGGATTAATACTTGGTGGGGCATATATTCGTTTATCGGCCTTTTTAAAAAGTGCTCTCAATTCTTCTTTGTTTTCGGCATAGGGACTAATATCATTATCCGTCATTTCTGTGGATTGACGGGCAAAGGGCTTGGGGGCCACGGGAAATGGTTGGGTTTTCCAGGCTTCTTCTCCATTTAATATTGATTCAGGAACGGGCACTTCTTTGACATCAAACAAAGGTTCGCCAGTCGTTCGATTAAAGACATAGACATAACCTTGTTTGGTCACCTGGGCAACGGCCGGAATATTCTTTCCATTCCGTTTTACTGTAATTAGATTGGGGGGAGCTGGGGGATCCCTGTCCCAAATATCATGATGGGTAAATTGAAAATGCCATAATCGTTTTCCCGTATTGGCGTCTAAGGCCAATAAACAATTTGAATATAAGTTGCTTCCTTTACGGACTCCTCCATAAAAATCAGGTGCAGCTGAACCTGTTGGAACATATAGGATTTCTGCCGCTTCATCAACAGCCATTCCCGCCCAGTTGTTTGCGGCCCCAACCAATGGATTTCTCCTTGGATTTGCTTCCCAGGTCTCATAACCAGTCTCACCAACTTCCGGAATGGTATGGAACACCCATTCCAACTCTCCAGTGATTACATGGAATGCCATAATGTCTCCTGGTGGGGCACCTACGTCCTCAGAAAGGCGAAGGGGCATTACAATCAAATCTTTGTAAATGGTGCCTGGCGTATTGGAAATAACGAATTTATCTTTTGCACTTTCCGGCAATCCAGAACGAAGGTCGATTTTACCCTGCTGGCCAAAACTTTCAATAGGTCTTCCTGTCAAGGCATCTAAGGCATATAGATCTGAGCCCCGGGTAAAAAGAATCCGCTTGTCATTTTCCTTTTTCCAAAAAGAAACGCCACGACTTGTGGAATGCCAAACCTTTAGGGAATCCCCAAACCGCCAAATTTCCCTTCCTGTGGCTGCATTTAACGCGACAACACGGAGTGCGGCTGTAACACCATATAGAATACTGTCGACCACAATGGGGTTCATTTGCATTTGCCCATAATCTGGGGCCTTATAACTCCATGCCAATTTCAGTTGGGTAACATTCTCCTTGGTAATCTGTGAGAGGGTAGAGTAGTGGTTGCGATCAGGACCTCCCAAATAAGAGGACCAACTGGTATAACTTTGTTCTTTTGGCTGATTTTTTTCGCAACCCATTATGGTTATGCATGCAATTACGAAAAAGAGTGGAATTAGGTTAAAATTTTTCATTTATTTGGTGTTGGTTGACTTTTCTAAAGTTAGAAAATAAAGCTTTGCAAAGCTTCAAGAGGCAAAGTATCTTCTGAGAAGTTGCTTTACAGAAGGGTAGTATGACCTTCCGAACAAATTCAAGTGCACCAGCAAATAATACAATTGATAAATG
Organism: Bacteroidota bacterium; assembly: GCA_024279425.1. Classification (GTDB taxonomy): domain Bacteria; phylum Bacteroidota; class Bacteroidia; order Flavobacteriales; family Flavobacteriaceae; genus Maribacter_A. Next base: position 126,673 of record JAJRRO010000093.1, read on the forward strand.
TCATTACGCTCGTTTTGCTGAGGTACTTTTGGAAAATGTTCGGCATGTGCATCGTAGAATGCCTTATCGAATCCACCAAAGAGTCGCGTCATGGCCAAATCTACTTCATAATGTCCAAAATAGACAGCGGAATCAATAAGATAGGGTTTTCCGCTTTTGCTTATTAGATAATTCCCGCTCCATAAGTCACCATGAAGCAGGGAAGGAATGGTTTCTGGAAATAGATTACGGCAAGTTTTATCTAAGCTTTCCTCGGACGGAATTTCCTCGAAATCCAAATGTCCAAAGTCTCTGGCCGATTTCAATTGGGGGAGTAGACGCTCATGGGTATAAAAAGAAACCCAAGACGGATGGTTTTTATTGGACTGAGGTAGATTTCCAATAAAATTGTCCTGCTGCCAGCCAAAGTAATTTTCAACCTGGGTTTTATGCAATGCAGCCAGTTGATGGCCCAATGATTCCATTTCGCTTTGCGATGGACTTTTGGAATCAACGAATTCCATAGTCAAATAAGCAACTGATTCGAGCTGGCCGCAAAAGAGAACTTTAGGCGCCTTTATTGTGTTTATTTGTGCAATGGTCTCCAATCCGGCTTTTTCTCCCATGAACATTTTATGTGCCGATACACTTTGGCTTACTTTACAAAAAAACCGATTGGACTGTGTACAGATGCTATAGGCTTTGGAGATATCACCCCCAGAAAGTGAGATTATTTTGGTAATCGGACTTCCGATCAGTGAGGCAATATGTTCCTTAAGCAAATTTGTCAAGCTGTTTAAAGTTCGATTACATCATTTATTCGGGCAATATTGAACCCTTTGTAAAGCACTTCATGAGACTGTTTGCTATTAGTATCAAGAATTGGGTTTGTATGGTTAAAATGAATAAAATGTATTTTCTTTTTTTCTAAATCTGGCAGCGTTTCGAATATTTTCATAGACTCGACTATTGCCGGATGCGGAATCTCAGAAATATCCCTATGATTAATTTCATTACCACTATAAAAAGAGCCATCCAATAAGGCAAAATCTACTTGGGCAACAGCATCAATAATATTAGTTTCCCATTTTTGCCACTTATCAATATCAGGTATACAAAGCACTTTTTTATTAGGTCCTATTATTTTGAAGCCAACGGTTTCAGAATATTCATCGCGATGGGGAACCTTAAAAGGAACAACCTTTAAGTTTGGTGATAAGACAATTTCTTCATTATCGTGAATTTCCTCTAACGCTATGTTGTCATTGGTGACCAACTGACTCCAAGGGCCGTTTGATTCTAAAAATGACTTCATCTTAGGCATAGCAAAAACGGTCGCATCTTTCGCATCTTTCGCTTCTTTTCCTAAATACATTAACCCTGTATAATGGCCTATATGGGCATGTGTCAAGAAAATGCCATTGGGAATTTCAGGGGCCATAAAAGGAGCTATGGTTTTTAAGGTTTTTAGCTGTTCTGTGATATCTGGTGTCGCTTCAAAGAGGTAGGTTTTCTCCTCTTCAGAATCAATTAAACCAAGGGAAACCACCTTTCTAGAGACCAAAGGATTCTCGAATAAATCCGTGCAACAATCCTTTTTACACGCGATATGTGGGGAGCCTGCATCTTGTACCGTACCTAGTACCACCAAGGATGTTCTAGAGATAGGCGCAGACTTGGTCGGCACATTGGTTGGTTTACTTTCTTTTTGCATATAGGCCACGGACCAAAAAGAAGCTACGGAATTACCTTGGGCATTTTTTAGGTAGGTTTCTTTGGCCGTCCCTTTATATTTGATGGTTTCTCCTCCAAATCCCCCCTGGTGATTGGTAATAAAGGGTTTTGGTTTAATCTCAACTTTTTGTTCTTTTTGGGCATATCCCGAGAGTTGGACAATTACTAGAATGGCGAGAAATACTCTTTTCATCATCTTTTTAATGGTATTTATTATTGGACATGAATATGTTTAATGATTTTTTCATAAGCCTCCGCATATTGTTGCATTCCCAAATCTGTTGGATGGGTGCCATCGACAAAGGCATCATTGGTAAGTGCGATTTCTTCTTTGGTAAGCATATAAATGTTTAGCTTGCCATTGGCCTTAAGTTGATTATAGGCTTGTGTGATCCAGGAATTTAGTGCGCCATAGACTTTCGCCCTTTCGGTATCGACAAGTCCATCTGAATATCCGGCATGTTGGACCAATAGTATTGGCGTTTTTTTATGTTTCTCCCTTAAAAGGATTACACTATTTACAATGCGTCTTTGAATCTCCTCTTTGGTCCTTTTTGCATTGGGGGAAAGGTTGGGTAGACAATCCAAGATATAGACCGAAGCATCTATTTCCGTAAGCAATTCAATCATTTCCTTTTCCAATCGGCCATTCCCTGAAAACCCTAAATTGATGACTGGTTCATTCAATCTTCGTGATAGAATATTGGTCCAGGCCATTCCGGGGCGAGAGGCACAAGCTCCTTGTGCAATTGATGTACCATAAACCACAATTGGCTTTTTTTTGCTTTTGGGGTGAAAAGTGATTCTGCTATTCTTTGGAACTCCGATTCGCAAGTCCTTTACCGTATTGTACAAGGGTAGAAATAGTTGATACTCCCGTTCGTTTTTTGAAGCTCTATCTATTTTAAAATTGTAACTGATAGTGTCTTTAAATTGATAACGACCCCTGCACCAAAGCCATTCCTTTTTATTTTTTATATACAGATCCACACCACTTACCCCCGTTGGGGGCATATGGTTCATGCCGAATCTACCTTTTACGGTATATTCAATTGCAAAATTATCTGAATTAGAGGTAAATCTGATAACAAGCCCTGCCGCATTTCTAGAAAGATTCCACAAGGGTTCCCTGACCATGGCTTCGGCCTTTTCAGGCAAACGATTATATCCAATATTCTTCCAACCTTGTCCTTCAAACTGGTCCACGGTCGTCAAAGGATCATGCCAAACGTATTCTTCTGCCTGTTGCGCTTGAAGGGGAATAATGATTAAGAAGAATAGAAATGCTTTTAAAAATGGTTTCATTGGTTTTTATTTTTCATTTAGCCGTATAACAATACCTTTTTGTGCTCAGATATCATGTACGTTGATTTAATATGAACATTTGTGCTATGAGCACCTTGTTTAATTCCTTGCATAAAGTTAAAAGAATGTGTCAACTATTCTTTCATTTTTATCATCTAATATTTCTAAGTACCTTACTGGGGAATAACCAAACCAACACTCTTATGTCACAAGTTGCACCTAACGTTTCCAAGCGTTTATTTTCATTGGATGTATTTCGCGGATTGACCATGTTCCTTTTAGTTGCTGAGGCGGCAGGGTTTCACCACAATTTTTCGGAACTCGCCGAAGGTACCGTGTTTAGTGGATTAGGACATCAATTGCATCATCATCCTTGGAACGGACTTCGTTTTTGGGATTTGGTCCAGCCCTTCTTTATGTTTATTGTGGGGGTTGCAATGCCCTTTTCCTTACGGAAGCGTTTGGCCAGTGGATCTCGAAAGGCAGCTACAAACCATATCTTGAAGCGATGTTTCCTTCTTTTTGGTTTTGGGGTATTACTGCACTTCGTCAATAGCCATGCCCTGGTCTGGGAGTTGTGGAATGTACTGGTACAATTGGCCTTTACCATTTTGATTGCCTATGCGATAATGAATCTTTCATACAAATACCAAATAGGTATTTCTATTGGGCTGTTATTACTTACAGAAGTGCTTTATCGAGCCTTTAATCCCGCAAGTCCATACGCACAGGATCATGAGAGTTTTGGCTCATTTATCGATATGTTGGTTATGGGCAAAACCAACGGTGGTTATTGGGTGTTCGTTAATTTTATACCAACAGCCGCCCATACCATCTGGGGCGTCGTTTGTGGGCAGTTGTTACTTTCCAATAAGGACGCAAAAAGCAAACTGAAATCTTTTGTGGTTTGGGGAATCGCCCTGCTTTTAATTGGTTATTCCATGGATCTATTGAATATTACTCCGATCGTCAAACGAATTGCCACAACGTCGTTTACTTTTGCGTCAGGAGGATGGTGCTTGTTGGTTTTGGCCCTATTCTATTGGTGGATTGATGTTAGGAATAATAAACCCAGCTGGTTGCGAATTTTCAGTGTGGTAGGTACAAATTCAATTTTCATCTATCTTTTTGCTGAAACGATAGGAATCCAATGGTTCCGTGGTTTTGGAAAAATATTTACCGAAGGCCTTCTGGCACCCATCGGAATCCCTGAGGATTGGATAATGGTCATCAATGCCCTATTTGTGCTTTATATGTTTTGGTACCTGACCTATTTCTTAGACCAAAAGAAAGTCTATTTTAAAATATAGCCCGCCTATTTTTTAGTAGGATCGGCATTTTCTAAATAGATCAGGTTTTCCAATTCTAAATTGATTTTTTCCAGGAATAACTGCTCTGCCATAAACTGCCAATCAAAATTGTGAGATTGATTGGCTAAATGCCAATGAGGTATATCTTCGTTCAAAATGTCGCTATCCGGTTTATCAAGGATTCGGGTTTTTGAGTAGATTGTTTCTAGATTCTTTCGTAACAAGACAAAGTCCTTCTGCAATTGTCCCAATCCTTTGACTGCTTCCAATTCTTGTTCTGGGCTCTCCGCATTGTCATATGTTTTTAATGCCAACAATGCCCTAGGCGCAAAATTGGTCATTTGATTTACCTGTTCGTAAACCTCTAAAGTATAGAGATTTCGCAAAGCCATGGATTTCATTTGAGTGATTTTAGTACTGATACTGTCATTGGTGTGCATGAGTTGGGAGGCTTGCTCTATCCGATTTGCATATTTCTTGCTCCATTCCCCTTTTTTATTCTTGTCAGGAAAGTCTATGACTCCTTCTTCAATGGGATTCGTCATTCCCTTTAAATAATTTCTCTTATTTCCTTTAAGAAGTGCATTTTTCCAGAAGGCAACTGGCTTTTCCAAAGCATCGATGAAGGCGTGGGTAGAATCTTTTAGGGCATGCGAAAATTCTCGTTGTCTATAGGCCGCTTTTATTTCATTCTTAGTTCTTTGCTCTCCGGACCACGTATACTCGGCAAAGGCTATGATGCCTCTGTTATAAAGTTCAAAATGCGGTGAATCATCATCCCAAAGGGTGAGTAAAAGACCATTGAGGCCACTATGTATTGAATTGACCGCAAAAGATTTGATATTATCCATATTGCTTTCCGATTGCGGCATAAGTACCCATCGTGTTTGTCCGGCTGTAGCACCCATTACTTTCAAATCGTGGCTTCTAAACCATTCCATGGCCTTGGTATTACCATATGCTTCAGGTGAACTGTAATTCCAACGCATATAGATGCAATTTTTTGGGAATTTATCCAGAAATGCAGTGAGCTTGTGTTCGTTCTTGGCCCAGATACTGTCTACTTCCACTTTGGTCATTTCTGGTCGGAACATAGGTTCGTAAACCTCGGCTTGTTTTAGGGGCATATCATCCCAAAAAATAGGTGTACGCCCATGTTTCTCCGCAAAAGCACTGACCTTGCTTAACCAAGTTAATTGCAGTTCTAGGGCAGACTTTCCACTATTGCGACCGGAAGTATGTACCTCATCACCCCCCACGTGCAGATATTTCCCATGTGGAGTGGCCTCCATGGCCTCCAAATACAAATCAAATTGTACCTCATATGTCTTGGGGTCTAAGGGATTAAAGGCCCAATCGCTTTCTGGATTATCCCGTAGATGTTTATATTCTTCATGTTTTAATATAAAAGAAGCATGCCCTAACCCTTGAACCAACGGACTGATACTTATGTGTTGCCCGTTGGCATAATCACTAAGTTTTTTCCACTCATCAATGGATAAAGCATCGGCTGAAGCCACTTTTGGTTGTCTTTCAAACTTCAATTTGTCCTCTATTTCCAGAATAATCGCATTGACCTTATAACTGGCCAATTTATCAATAAGGGTATAGTAGTATTTTGTTTTTTCCAAGTGGTGCTTCACATCCAAATGAATAGCCCTATAGGCCAATAAGGGATAGTCCTCAATTGTGCATAGGGGCAGGTTCACTTTCTGTTCCTGTGCATCGACCATTAGCTGTTCCAAGGTCTTGAACCCATAAAAAAGGCCAATAGTATCCTTTCCAATAATGTTTATTTGATTTTCAGTGATTTCAAGTGTATAACCTTCGGCTTTTACATCCAAGTTTTCGTCCAGGCCAAAAGTCAATTGGGCATTAGTAGCGTTGGGGACCACCTCTAGATCTAGGAATAAATTGCTTTGCACAGGCAGTTTGGAACCATCCTTGGAATGATAGTCTTTTAAAGCATCCATCTTTATAGCACTTACCCCGGTGATTTCAAATTTTTGTGGCAGTGGCAGCACCTCAAATTCCCCGAGCTTTTTGGGCGCGGTTTTACAGGATATCAAAAAAACGATAGATAAGAAAAGAATGCAGCTATTTTTCATTAGGATGGGTTTAGAAATAGTAGTTATGATTTTCAAAAATCAAGTAAAAATAGGAAATAGTTATAGGTTAATAATACGAATCAATAAACAGATTAAAACTTGTAGTATCTTACAACAAGAATCAACTAAAATGTGAGTTATGTGGTCTAGTATAAAAAAAATGGGGTATTTGTTCCTAGCAGCACTGTCAATGTTTCAGTGCGTAAGCCTTAAGACATCTTCAGAAAAGGAGGGTTGGGAAAATATATTCAACGAAAAGGACATTGATAATTGGACCACAAAAATACACCATTATGAAACAGGCGATAATTATGGCGACACTTTTAGAGTAGAGAATGATATCATAAAAGTGCGGTATGACAATTATGAAGGTGATTTCAACGAGCGTTATGGACACCTGTATTACAACCGTCCCTATTCGTATTTTCACTTGTCCATGGAGTATCGATTTGTTGGCGAACTGCATCCGGGCGCTCCAAGTTTTACGATAAAGAACAGCGGAGTCATGTTCCACTCCCAAGATCCTAGAACGATGCCCAAGGAGCAAGATTGGCCTATTTCTGTAGAAATGCAATTCTTGGCCGGAGTCGAGGAGGGAAAATCAAGACCTACCGGGAATATGTGTTCTCCCGGCACCGATGTGGTGTATCAAGGAAGAGTCGACCCTAGACATTGCATCAATTCCACTTCTGAAACCTATTTTGGTGACCAATGGATAAAAGCCGAGCTTATTGTTTTGGGCGATTCATTGGTTACGCATTTAATCAATGGGAAAGAGGTTTTACAGTATACCAAACCTCAAATAGGTGGTGGTGTGGCTAACCGCTATGACCCTAAAATGAAAGTAGATGGAAAACGACTTAAGGAAGGATTTATCGCCTTGCAGAGTGAAGGGCAACCCATTGATTTTAGAAAGGTTAAAATCAGAAACCTAAAGGGCTGTTTGGATCCCAAGGCGGTCAATTATGGAAAGCATTTTGTAAAATCTGACCCAGGAGTCTGTGTTTATAAGTGAGGGATATTGCCTATTTATCCAAAAAAGGATAGTCCGTATATCCTCTGGCCCCACCACCTCCAAAAAGGGTATGGTTATCGGTTATTTCATTCATTTCCGCTAGTGCTGCCACCCGTTCAGGATAATCAGGATTGCTAATGTATTTTCTTCCAAAACCAACCAAGTCCACGAGATTTTTAGCCAATAGGTCATTGGCTTCTTCCGGGGTTTTATTCCCCGTGGCTATGATAGTATTTTTAAAGGCACTTCGTAACTGGACCCTAAAATCGTTTGGGATGACTGGGGCATCATCCCAATCGGCCTCACATAAATGGATATAGGCAATATCCATGTCATTTAATTTTTGGGCTGCCACTATTATGGTTTCCAAGATTTCAGGGTCGTTCATATCCTTAAAACTAATAAAAGGGGATACCCGAACTCCAGTTTTATCATGGCCTATTTCTTGGGCTACGGCTTTGGTGATTTCCAATAGCAATCGCATCCTATTTTCTTGGGTTCCACCATAGTTATCAGTTCGTTCATTGGAATTACTTCGCAAAAATTGATCGATCAGATAGCCATTGGCCGCATGCAGCTCTACGCCATCAAAACCGGCCAACATGGCATTTTTGGCGGCAACCCTGAATTCCTCGATTACTTGGACGATATCTTCCTGGGTCATGGCCCGGGGTTCTTCTACGGGAACGAAAGTGGCATCTCCGTTGGGCGCACCATCAAAAATATAGATTGAGGTATCCTTGGCCTTTTTAGCCGAAGGGGCAATAGGTTGAAGTCCGTTGACCTTGGAATTGGAAACGCGGCCAGCATGCCAGATCTGTAAAAATATGGTGCCGCCTTTTTTATGCACTTCCTCAGTTACCAATTTCCAACCTTCTATTTGTTCTTGACTATAAATGCCAGGTGTTTTTTCATAACCCATGCCCTGTAGGGAAACTTGGGTGGCTTCTGCAATGATCATTCCTGCCGAAATCCGTTGTCCATAATATTCTGCCATTAGGGCATTCGGTGTGTTTTTAGGTGCCGTAGCCCTTGAGCGGGTCAACGGGGGCATAATAAATCGATTTTTTAAGGAAAGCCCATTAAGGGTGTAGGTTTGGAAAAGAGGCGAATTGATCATATTTTTTAGGTATTATTTTGGTGAACCAGCGGGCAACATATTCCGAATAGCTGCAATTTTCCATTGATTGCCTTCCTTTTGCATTATAAAGCTACTCCACATTTTTCGAGCGCTGCCATCAGGTCGTTGAATGGTATAGCGACAGTCGACCAAGGCCACCGTTTGATGTAAAAAACGGATGCTTTCAATAGTCAGGGTACGGGAGCCCCGATTCTGCGTAGAACTTTGTACCATTCCTTTAAGTGATTCTACAAATCCTTTTCGCCATACTCCTGAGGATACCAACTGGTCGATTTCGTTCGTCAATATCTTACTAAGTAAAACGGTGTCCTTGGTTTCCCGGGCCTGTGCGTATTGATCAATCAGCGTACGGATGGCCCGCTCTTTTACGGTTTGTTGGCCAGACAGCACTGATGAGGTCAGGCACAATGCAAGAATCAAATGATAGGTGTTTTTCATGGTTTACGTTATCAAGTTTCCTGATCCAAATCTTCCGGATATTTCCCAGCAGTAGTCCATCCACCATCTACAGCTATGGTTTGGCCATTTATATGATCGGCTTCGTCCGACAGTAAAAAAAGACAAGTCTTTGCAATATCCTCTGGCTTGCCCACCCTTCCATTGGGATTAACCTTGGCCCAAATACCTTCATAATCTGGTTGCTCCAGGGCGGTTCGTTCGGTCAAGGTTGCCCCAGGGGACACAACATTGATATTGATACCGAGATTTCCCAATTCATAGGCCAAATTAATGGCCATCATTCGAAGAGCAGCCTTGGTCATACCATAAGCCGTTAAATGGCGATACGCCCTAATACCTACTTGGGAAGACATTAATACTATTTTGCCGCCGGAACCTTGTTTTATCATTTCTTGGGCAGCTCGCTGTACCAAGAAAAAAGCTCCTTGTAAATTCAGGTTAATGACCTTTTGAAAATCGTCAGGCTTAAATTTAAAAAAATCACCGAATAAGGTCATACCGGCATTGGGAACCACAAAATCGACCCTGCCAAAATGTTCCAAGGTGAAATCTACCATCGTGTTGATGGTTGCCACGTCGCCCGCATCACCTGCAAAGGCCAGGCAATTATCTGGATTATCCTTACCAAGATTCGCAGCAGCAGCTTGGGCCACCCTGACATCAAGATCGTTCAAGACTACTTTAGTACCTGCCGCAAGTAAGGCCGTGACTATGGAGTAACCAATACCTTCACCTGCGCCTGTTATAATGGCAACTTTATTTTTTAAACCCGAATACTTCATTCTTATTTTTAAAATAGCTAGTGGCAATCCCTGAAACTTTTGATTTGTGGGCAAAAAGCCCTCCGCTTAAAGGAGAATTTTTCAATTGCTCTTTGGTCATACCACTTCTTGCTGTAGTAATATACAAAGTATTTAGATTTTCACCCCCAAAACAGCAAGATGTAACATAGGGGGCGTTTACTTCAACAATTTCAATAACCTTCGCGGAGATGGGGTTCCATCGTCTAACACAAGAAGCTCCCCAATGGGCAATCCATAACATTCCTTCGGCATCAATACACATGCCATCGGCACCACCATAGGATTTTGGAATTTCGAACAAAACTTTTTTATCAGAGATATCACCGGTTTCAACATCATATGCATAGCGATATACCACATATTCGGTGGTATCTATGAAATAAAACCACTTATGATCGGGAGACCATGCCATTCCGTTCGATATTGTTGTTCCAGGAATTTGCAATGTTGTTTTAAAAGCCTTGTCAATCCGAAATAAATTCCCTGAGTTTGGTTTAAACGCCTTGTGCATTGTACCAATCCAAAAATTACCCTTGGGGTCGACCTTACCATCGTTCATTCGCATTTTGGGGTTCTCATTTTCCAAAACACCAAGCGGGATGGTTTTTCGGGTTGCAAAGTTGAAAGTGGCCAAACCAGATTCCATGGCAAGAAGCATGTTTCCATCTGCCAATGGAACTGCCGCCCCAATCATTTCCTCAAAATTCCAAGTGTAATGCTGTTGACTGGATGGATTATAACTATGCAGCTTACATCCTTCGATATCAACCCAGAAAAGAAGCTCTTTGTTTTGATCCCACACCGGCCCCTCACCCAAAATGGATTTATGGTCAAAGAGTACGTTGGCTTTATGGATTTTGATTTTAGGCATCTGCCGGAGGATCTTTCAAAGGATCACTTTGCTTTGTTTGTGAACTTGTTTTATATAAAAAGGGGCTTATTGCAGAATAGCTGAGTATTTACCTTCGTTGGCCAGAAGCTCAGTGGCTGCTAAAATAGCCTCATCATGAGTAAGGTAATATTGGTAAAGTCCTTCTCTATAGAAGTATCTTTTTACAATTTCATCTTCCAATTTCTTTTGGATTCCCTTTTGGTGTTTGTCCAAGGCATTGAATTTACTTTTTTCAATTTCGATTAAAAGCGATTTGTAATGCTCTTGAACTGCGGCCCCAAAAATTTCTTCGCTCTCATTTTCCATGGCTTCTTTAAGTGCCTTTTCCGCTTTGGTTTCATAGGAGAAATCGGAGTGGGACACAAAATTTTTAAAAGCGTTGAAATCGCTATTGGAAAAAGTTAGGTCCACTACTTTTTCCAACTTGTTTTTGTAGTGATAATCAGTTGCATAATCGAAGATGACATTGTTTTGCACCAATGCCTTTGTCAACGAATTTGTATTCAATTCATCAATGACAATATCGGGTAACACACCACCGCCATCCTGTACCTTGCGCCCGTTGCGGGTTTTAAATTCATTGAATCGGGTATTGCGTACGGCTTTACCATTTTCATCTCTGTTCCAATAGTCCAATGATTGAATGCACCTTCCCGAGGAAGTATAATATCGGCTTATGGTTACCTTGAGCTGCGTGCCATACGTCAATTTCATGGGTCTTTGTACGAGACCTTTTCCGAAACTTCGTGCGCCCATAATTACCGCACGATCCAAATCTTGAAGACTTCCCGATACTATTTCACTGGCCGAGGCACTGTTGCCATTAACTAAGATAACTAATGCAATTTCCAGATCTACCGCCTTGTTTCTGGTCCTATATTCCGAGTTGAACTTTTTTACTTTCGATTTCGTGGTGACGATCAATTCTCCCTTCGGAACGAACAAATTGGTTACCTTTATTGCTTCTGACAACAATCCGCCAGGATTACCACGTAAGTCCAGAATGATTTTTTCCGCACCTTTTCCCTTTAAATCAATCAATGCCGATTTGGTCTGTGAAGACGCTTTCGCATTGAATTTTGAAAGAACAATATACCCTGTCTTATCATCGACCATTTTGTAAAACGGAACGGCATTAACCTCTATGGCCTCACGTTTTATCGAAGTGGTATTTAACTTTCCCTGTCTTTTATACGTTATTGCCACGGAAGAATTATTGGCTCCTTTCAATAATTCACTGGCATTGTCATCGAAATCGGAAACATTGATATCGCCGATTTTGATAATCTCATCGCCTGCCTTGAGGCCGGCCTTGTCCGCAGGATAACCCTTATATGGCTCTATAACCAATAGCCTATCTTCATATGAACGTACCAATGCTCCAATACCCGAATATTCACCAGCGTTGTTGATTTTATAGGCTTCGACATCCTGTTCATTCAGGAATTTGGTATATGGATCCAGTTCATTGAGCATGTTTTTAATCGCGGTATCCATGAGCTCTGCAGGATTTGTCTCATCTACATAATTCATGTTCAACTCCTTAAATAGGGTTGTGAAGATTTCTATTTGCTTGGCGATTTCAAAGAAATCGCTCTTAAAACTACTTCCAACGATTAAAAAGGTAATCGCCAATACCGGAACCAGCACTCTATTTTTAATCAACTTTTGCATCATCAATCTTTTTTAGAAATTTTCGAAGTACTATTTGCATGCTCTTTTCCACCTGGTGGTAGTGGGGCATTTCTTTCCCAAGATATAAAATTAGAAACGCAAAGCTTCCTGCACTATTGTTAAAAACCAGATGTTTGTTCAATCGATAGCTTTCCCTAAGGAGCCTTTTGATGCGATTTCTTTCCACTGCACTCTTAAAATTCTTTTTAGGAACAGCAACACCTGCCTTGACTTTTACACCTGCCCGAGAATCAATTTTAAGATAAAAAAGCCTTAATGGAAAATCGGAAAGACTTTTCCCTTCCTTGAAAAGCTGTTCTATCAACTTTTTACCCTTTAACTTTTCTTTTTTGGGAAATGAAAAATCTGGGTTGGACAGATGGTTATATGGAATGATTTTATTCTTCAAAGAAAGTTAGGGTTTTAGGAGGATTCTTCTGTAACATCCCTAAAGTCCTCTCAAGGGGACATTACTAGAGGTCAATATTTTATTCCTTTTAGAGATACAAATAATAAACAATCCATCAGGACATTTTTCATATTGTCCTGTAAAAGTAGTTAAAAAATAACGGCAGGGGTTTTATGACATTTGTCATTTGCAAAAGAGTTAAAGGGCTATATCTTGCTCTAAATTACGTCCGCCTCGTTTTTGGAGCAGAGGGACTTTAAAAGAAAGACAATGGGAGAATCGAATGTTAAAAAATTATTGGAAAGCTCTGAAAAGGTGCATTATATAAAACAGTTGATGGCCGATATAAAGGCACTTGAATATATGTTGGAAAACAAGATGTTCGAGAAAGAGACTCTGAGAATAGGTCTTGAACAAGAATTTTGTCTGGTAAACCAAGAATGGGAACCCTCGAACAATGCGGAAAAAATTTTGGAGGCCTTGGATGAAAAACATTTTACTTCTGAACTTGCCTTATATAACCTTGAGATTAATTTAGATCCTTTGGAATTAAAGGGAAACTGTTTCTCACAGCTACATAACAATTTGAAAAGCTTGCTGGATGATGCTAAGGAAGTTGCGGCAAAACACAATACAAAAATCATGCTTACCGGGATTCTACCAACGATACGTACCAAACATTTGAGGTTATCGTATATGACCCCTATAGAACGCTACAGGGTTCTGAATGAGGCCATTAAGGAAGTTCGGAAAAATGATATTGAACTGCATATTAAAGGTGTTGATGAATTGAACCTAAAACACGATTCAATTCTTTATGAAGGTTGTAATACCAGTTTTCAATCCCATTTGCAAATTGACCCTGATGATTTTGCAGACACTTACAACTGGGCTCAGGCCATAGCAGGACCAATACTTTCTATATGTACCAACTCTCCTTTGCTGATGGGACGTGAATTGTGGGAAGAGACCCGGATTGCCTTGTTTGCCCAAAGTATAGATACTAGGGCAAGTACCTTTATTTTGAATGAAAGAGAACCTAGGGTTGGTTTTGGCAATGATTGGGCCAAAGGCTCAGTAGTAGACTTTTTCAAAGACTCGGTTATCAGGTTTAGAAGCCTTGTGAGTTCAGAGTTTGAAACCGATAGTTTGTTGGATCTTCAAGAGGGTAGAACCCCAAAACTTAAAGCATTGAAACTACACAATGGAACCGTTTATAAGTGGAATAGGATTTGTTATGGAACAACCGATGGCAAACCTCACATTCGTATTGAGAATAGGTATATTCCTTCAGGTCCTTCAACAGAAGATGAAATTGCAAATATGATGTTTTGGGTAGGGGTCATGAAAGGTAGGCCCAAAGAATTTGATAATATCCATACCAAAATGGACTTTAAAGATGTTAAGAGCAATTTCTTTAATGCCGCAAGGTATGGTATGGCCGCACAATTTTATTGGGATGGCAAGTTGGTTTCAAGCCAGGATTTATTGTTAGATCATTTGTTACCTATGGCTTACAGGGGATTATATAGCATGAAAATTGCTCCTGCCGATGCGGAGCGTTATCTATCGATTATTAAAAATAGGATTAAGTCTAGGAATGGTTCGAGATGGATGATTGAGGGGTTTCGCAAATTAAAAAGGAACTACAAAACCCCTGATGCGTTAAAAATACTCACGGCAACGATTTATGAAAGACAGGAAAGGGGATATAATATAGATGCTTGGCAATTGCCAAGGGGAGATGAGTTCATAGTCCCCAGGGATAATAGAAAGGTGGGCGAACGGATGAACATAAAAACCATAACTGCTCAGGAAAATGATAGTATGGAGCTGGTTTTGAGAATGATGCAGTGGAAAAACATACACCACGTTCCCATTCTCAATAGTCATTTGGATTTGGCGGGATTATTGACATGGACCGATGTGGGCAAATATTTGGACAGGCCTGAAAAACTTGAGGAAAGTATACAGAATATCATGCAGAGGGAGTTGATTACCGCCACTCCCGAGACACCTTTGGAAGAGGCCAAGACCTTAATGGAAACAAATGGAATACACTGTCTACCTGTTATACGCGGTAAAAAGCTGGTTGGCATTATAACTTCCAACGACTTTAAGGTATGAATAGAACCCCAATTCAGGATATAGAGGTAAATGCTGTCCGAATTATTGGTCATATTCAAGGGAGCGCAAGGGGGCCAACCTTACTTTTCTTTGGAGGGATTCATGGCAATGAACAGTCTGGGGTTACAGCTTTAGAACATATATTTTGCGAATTGAAGGAAAAACCATTGCCTTGTAATGGATCTGTTTATGGCATTCGGGGGAATTTGCCAGCATTGTTTCAAGGAAAGAGATTTCTGGAGAAGGACCTAAACCGATTGTGGACCAAAAGTAAAATTGAAAAAATCAGAAATAAATTAGATCGTTATCGTTCATTGGAGGAGACGGAATTGGTTATTCTTTATGATTTGATTTCAAAAATCCTTGAAAAAGAACAAGGCCCTTTTTATTTTATTGATTTACACACGACTTCAAGTAAAACATTGCCATTTATTACAATCAATGACGCTTTGATCAATCGTAGGTTTTCAAAGTTATTCCCCGTACCTATTATTTTGGGAATAGAGGAATATCTTGATGGCCCCCTTCTTAGTTTTGTCAATTCGAAAGGATATGTGTCCTTAGGGTTTGAATCAGGACAGCATACAGAGGAAACAGCGATTAAAAATAGCATAGCCTTTATTTGGTTGACCATGGCATTCAGCGGCTTTTTAAATGAGTCCAAGGGACTAAATTTCAAAAAACAGTATAGCCAACTTCAAAATTCAGCTGAAGGAAATACAAGTTTTTATGAGATTGTATATCGCCATCCTATCTATGATATTGGGGAATTTAAGATGATGGAAGGTTTCAAAAGTTTTGATGAAGTTGATGAAGGCACTCCTTTGGCTTTAGAAAATGATAAGTTTCTAATGACTGAAAAAGATACTATAATATTCATGCCCTTATACCAAGAACAGGGAGAGGAAGGCTTTTTCCTGATTCAAAAAATACCATTACTGGCCCTAGCTCTGTCTGCTGCTTTACGGAGAATCAAGTTTGGTTCACTGCTTCATATTTTGCCAGGGGTCTCCTGGGCAAATGGCGAAAAAGATTCTCTCTTGGTAAATACAAAAATCGCGCAATTTTTCACTAAATCTTTTTTTCACCTTTTGGGGTATAGGAAAAGGGTTTTGGACAAGACGCATTTCGCCATGAGCAATAGGGAACATACCGCTAAAAATGATATGTACAGGAATACGTGGTGGTACAGAATTACTACCAACAAATCTATCAGAGGCTAGATATAGTATTGCTCTCTAATCCAATGCTTGCCAAACGTTATTTTCGGGAGTTACATCGGCCATTAGTTGTGAGGGGTCAATGATGACAGCGCGCACCTCATTAAGCGGCCTGTTGATCGTAAACTCTGTTGAAGGATACGCCCAAGGCCAATCAGGGAGAACGGTCCTTTTTATTTGGGGATAAGGGTTTTCCTTTTCTCCGCGCATCATCCTCAGCGGGGTATAAAAGGTCTCCCTTGTGCCATCGGCATAAACCACTAAAATATCCAAGGGCATTGGCATTAGCCCAATGCGTTCCAAGGTAATATTTGTCTTTGCACCATCACCGGTTACGTTTTTAATACTATAATCAATAGTGTTGGTAGTTTGAGTCCAATCCATTAAATACCAATCCAACTCCATACCAGAAACCTTCTCGGCGGTTCTCTTAATGTCGTTGGGCACGGGATGTTTAAATTTAAAATCATCAAAATAGGTTCTAATGGTCTCCATTAATTTATCTTGTCCAATTACATAGCCCAATTGTGATAAGAAGATAGAACCTTTACTATAAGCAGATGTGCCATAGGCAAAGTTATGTTCAAAACGATCGGCATGGGTGGTCTGAGGTTGTTCCTGACCCGACAATACCAAGTTAATGTACCCCTTGTACGAACCTTCAAACGGATTTTCTTTATTCCTATCCATGATTTTATTCATGCATAGATTTGAAATGAATGAGGCAAAACCCTCATCCATCCATTCATGTTTGGCCTCATTGGTGGCTAGGATATGTTGAAACCAGGAATGTGCCATTTCATGGGACATCACCCCAACCAAACTCCCGAACTTACGTCCGCCTGTTATTAAAGTGCTCATGGCATATTCCATACCGCCATCACCCCCATGGACCACCGAATATTGTTCATAGGGGTATTTACCAATATTCTGACTAAAAAAGGCCATGGCCTTGGCCGTCTTTGGTTGAAGCTTTTTCCAATTTTCAATAATTTCAGGGTCGTTCTTATATAGGAAATGCAGGGTGGGGCCATTTTCCATCTTTAAGGTATCGTGCAGATAATCTGGATCAGCTGCCCACATGAAGTCATGTACCATTGGGGCCTTAAAATGCCATGTAAGGGTTTTGCCTTTTACTTTTTTGACCTTTGTTCCAAGAGCTTCATAACCATGTCCAATTTCCTGCGGGTTTTGCAGATACCCCGTTCCACCAACGACATAATCCTTGTCAATGGTCAATTTCACTTCAAAATCTCCCCATACTCCATGAAATTCCCTTGCTATATAGGGGTCGGCATGCCAGCCTTCAAAATCGTACTCCGCCATTTTAGGATACCACTGGCTCATTGACAAGGCAACGCCCTCCTTGTTATTTCGGCCAGTGCGCCGAATTTGAACAGGGACCTGCCCTTTAAAATCCATTTCAAAAGTAGTTTTGCCACCAGGGGGGATTGGTCTGGCCAACTCAACGACTAATACTGTTCCTTCTTCATTGTAAGAAACCTTTTGCCCATCTTGGGTTAAAGCGGTAGGATGCAAATACCCTATTTCACTTGGGGACAAGTCTGCTATCCTGCTTTTGCCATCGACAACCATTCGCCTGTCAGGGTCTTTTATATTTTGAAGACGAATATCCATCTCACTACCCGGTTGAAACGCATTGAAATATAGATGATAGTAAACACGGCTCAATTCTTCTGGGGAATTGTTGGTGTAAATCAATTTTTGAGTTCCTTGATATTGGTAATTCTCTACGTTCATGTCCACTTCCATGTAATAATCCACATGTTGTTGCCAGTACGAGTTGTTGTTTTGGGCCTGAACAAATGGGCCAAACCCTAAAAAGGTCAAGGCAAGGAAAAAAGCTGATTTTTCGAATCGCATAGTATTATTGGATTTTATTTGGCCTTGGATATTTGGCGTGCCATTAGTAATGCATTGTAAGCATTGACAATTCTTCCTGAGGTGGAGATTTCACCCAAAGTGGCATTTTTAGCCGCATCACCCCCTAAAATTACAGTGGCTTTTGTACTAAGTCCTGATTCTAGAATAACCTTTTTTACCTGAGAGGCACTTAAATTGGGATATTGAGACCACACAAGTGCTGCAACACCTGCAACTGCAGGTGAGGCCATTGAAGTTCCTGGCATAAATTTGTATTTGTTGTTGGGCACAGTTGAATAAATATCTGTCCCAGGCGCAAACACATCTACATTTATAGCTCCGTAATTTGAATAGGATGCGATCATTTCAGAACCATATTTGGGGTCTAAAGCACCAACAGTTATGACATTGTCCGCAATTTCAGGACCATTGTTCACTTGGTCGTTAGGGAAGTTAGGATTGCTCGGGTCATCTAAATCGGCACCGTCGTTACCAGCGGCGTGTACAATTAAAACATCCTTGGAGGCAGCATATTTGATAGCTTCGTACACCCATCCGGCATTTGGTGAATATGATTTTCCAAAGCTACCGTTTATAATTTTAGCTCCATTATCAACGGCATACCGAATGCCCAATGCGATGTCTTTATCATACTCATCCCCATTGGGTACGGCCCGAATGCTCATTATTGCAACATTATTGGCAACTCCATTGACACCCTTGCCATTATTCCGTTCGGCAGCAATAATACCTGCTACGTGGGTGCCGTGACTTTCATCTTCTACCCTGTTTTGCGGGTTTCCATTACCATATTTGATGTCATTTAAGTCATAGGGGTTATCACCCACTACTTTTCTACCATCAAAATCTATTTTAAGATTATAGTTTAATTGTTCCGTAAAATGTGTGATACCTCCATTTAATTCCTCAAATACTTCAGGAATGCTATCTGCAAATGTGAACATCTGCATCAAAACCCCGACATGTTGTTTTAAGGCCTGATCCTCGGTCTTAATTCCGGCAACATCTTTTTTTGTATAATCGCTTTTTTCCAAATGTTGTTTTACAGCGGCATCTGCATTTTTAACGGCCTGCAGTATTTGTTCATACCGTTGTTTGTTGTCTTGGGCTTTCTGGTATTCGCTATCAAGCTTGGCTTTTGCCTTGGCCTGTAAACTGGCATCACCTATTTTAAGTCTTAGGATTCGGGTATATTCCAATTGCTCATTGTATGACTCCCCTAGAAAATTGTAGCCATGTATATCATCAATGTAGCCATTATTGTCATCATCCTTGCCATTGCCTGGTCTTTCTTTCTTATTGGTCCAGAGAACACCATCCAAATCTTCATGTTTAAGATCAATTCCTGAATCCAAAACGGCAACGATAACCTTGACCCCTTTTTTATTACCGATGATTTGGCTGTAGGCTTTATCAACGCTCATACCGGGAATGGTATCTGTTGCCAGATCTGCATGACCCCAAGATTTTTTTTGACTTTCTGTGAGGTCAGAAACTTTCAACGGCATGGCATCTATTTTATCAATTGGGGTAGAAACCATTGTTGTTGCCCCACAACCCATTAATAAGGTTGCGGTTATAAACCCTACGAAGGATTTTGAAAATTTATGTGTCATTTATCAAATATTTAAGTTAGTGTCTGTAATTATAAAAAATGTATTGATTTATACTAGGAATGTTTTGAAAACCTTTTGAGGGGATTGTTAGGCCAATAGGTTTTAGCATCATGGGGTAAGCATACGGAGGTTTTTCAATGTTCAATTCAACTAAATTATTGTTTTCCGTGTCATGGACAAAACGGAACAAATAAAGGGGTTCAATGTACGAAATTCCCTTTAAATCTATTTGCGGACCAATATTTAAAATTTTGGCAAATGAAGAATCCGTTTTCTATTTGAACAGCTCTTCGAAGGTGTGAACTTGATCCAAACGAACACCTCTTTCTGTATTTTTCAATGAACAAATCTCATTATGGGCATCGTGCTCCAAAAACAAATAATAATCCTTGGTAACAGCCTCGTTCATGAACAATTGCTTTTCGGTCATACTGAGTAGCGGTCGTGTGTCATAGCCCATAACATACGGTACAGGAATATGCCCGGCTGTAGGGACTAAATCGGCTGTAAAAACCAAGGTCTTTCCTTTATATTTAATATGCGGCAGCATTTGTTTGTCTGTATGACCATCTACAAAAAGAATACCAAAACCCAATTCTGATTTTTCCAAAAAAGAACTTTTCCCTTTGGATACGAATTTTAATTGTCCACTTTCCTGCATGGGCAACAGATTTTCTTTGAGAAACGAGGCCTTTTCTCTTAGGTTGGCCTTTGTGGCCCATTGCCAATGGTCTTCATTGGTCCAAAAAAGTGCATTTTTAAATGCGGGTCCATATCCCGTATGGTCTTTGTTCCATTGTATACTGCCTCCACAGTGGTCAAAATGTAAGTGGGTCATAAATACATCGGTAATATCATCACGGTGAAAACCATGTTTTTGTAGCGAATTATCCAAGGTATGATCACCCCATTGATAGTAATAACCAAAGAATTTATCCGATTGTTTATTACCCATTCCTGTGTCAATCAAAATCAAGCGTTCCCCGTCTTCGATCAATAGACTTCTGGCGGCCATATCAATCATGTTGTTACTGTCAGCGGGATTGGTCCTACTCCATATTGATTTCGGGACAACACCGAACATAGCACCGCCATCCAACTTAAAATTACCTGTTTCGATCGGGTATAATTTCATGCCCTGCAAATTAATGAAACATTGCGAATTGATCAAAGCAACCGGAATTTATTTTGCACTTAGGTTATTATTTAAAAAAGCCTATTTTTAAGGCTAATTCAGGAAATTTGAAGAAACTTGAACGTAGCTTGTCGTTAACTTCTGTTATTGCAATTAGTATTGGTGGAATGCTTGGGAGTGGTATTTTTGTGCTTCCAGGTTTAGCAGCGGCTAAAACCGGTTCTTCAGTATGGCTTGCCTACCTTTTGGCCGCCGTATGTATTTTACCTGCGGCCCTTTCGAAATCAGAACTTGCAACAGCAATGCCATCATCTGGAGGCACCTATGTTTATATTGAACGGGCCTTTGGACCTCTCCTCGGAACTATAGCTGGGATTGGATTATGGCTGTCATTATTACTAAAAAGTGCCTTTGCCTTAGTGGGTTTTGGAGCATACTTGTCAATTTTAGTGAATATAGAGGCAGGTCTTACAAAATACATTGCCCTGATTTTTCTTGTGGTCATTTTATTCTTGAATATTCTAGGGGTCAAAAAAGTAGGGAAAGTTCAAATTGTCGTTGTTACCATTAGCCTTATGACACTTGGTCTGATTCTAATTTTCGGATTGCCCAAAGTCTCTCCTGCTTTATTGGATCCATTTTTGCTAAAAGGGAATATGGGGCTTATATCTACAGTTGCCTTTGTGTATATTTCGTATGCTGGAGTTACCAAGGTTGCCGCCATTGCTGGGGAAATTAAAAAACCGAGCAAAAACCTTCCTAGGGCCATGATCCTATCATTGTTCATAATGACCACCATATATGTTTTTGTTGCTTTTGTTCTGGTGGGAAACATTCCTTTGGGCAGTTTGGAAACAGATATAAAACCAATTTACACGGTGGCTAATTTATTGGGCGGAAATTATATTGGATATATTGCCGCAGGGGTTGGAATCGTGACCCTTATTTCGATGGCAAATTCGGGTGTTTTGGCTGCCTCAAGATTCCCTTTTGCGATGGCTATTGATAAGCTTTTGCCTGATTTCATGGGTAATATCCATTCAAAATATCTAACTCCTGTTGTAACGATTGTAATGACTTGCTTGGCTATGGGCTTGGTCATTCTTTTTCTTGATGTTGAGAAAATCGCAAAATTGGCAAGTGCATTTATGGTCATGATGTTCATCTTGGTCAATGCCTGTGTTATCGTCTTACGGGAAACCTCCGCACAGTGGTATAACCCTCCCTATCGTTCACCTTTTTATCCTTTCGTCCAACTTTTTGGAATAATCAGTGGGATAATTTTGTTGGTATTTTTAGGGGTTGGCCCTTTTATGGCTGTTTTAAGTATTATTACATTGGGAATAGTCATATATTTTAAATTCGGGAAAAACGCCACGCGTACCGGAATTTTAAGGAAGTATGGGCATCGTCCCGCCTTGTATCTATTTTACAAAAGAAAAAACAGGAACCAAATTACTTATAGAAACAACCAATCGACAGCCTTGCAAAATTTGGAGGGTAAACTGGCCTCGGATGCAGGTGTGGTTGTACCCTTATTGGGAAATGAAAAATCGCCTGAGATGTTGGTCGAAATTGCGGCGGCTATTAATAAAAGAGATAAGATACAAGCGGTTAATATAACCGAAGTTCCCAACCAAACTTTTTTGGATGCTTTTAGTGGGGAGAATCCTCGTATTGCTTCTTTGGAAAGACGAATTTCAAGATTGGGTGAATCCAAGCAGATTGCCATAGATTTTGAAGCGGTTGTTACCCATGAGATGTCAGACACAATCCATGAACTTAGTGATCAAACCCATTGCGATTGGTTGGTTATGGGGTGGAACGGTAGGGCACATAGCGGTATTTTGGTGAGCAACCCAATAGGATGGCTCGTGACCCACATTAATTCTGATTTTGCATTGTTCAAGGATGATGGCGTACGATATGTTAGTAAGGTACTTCTGGCACTGAGGCCAGGCAGAAAGGATAAAAATTTCATTGCCGTTGCCGATCGGATATGCCGATTCTATGGAGCCTCATTGACATTATTGCATGTTGTTCCTGAAAGCACTAAACAGGAGACCATATCTGCCATGGATGAGAATTCAAAGAAATTACTTCTAAAAGTTGATACACAAAGTGAGGTCAGAATCATAAAAAATGACGATTCAATTACTGCTGTTTCCAAAGAATCCGCGAGTTACGATTTATTAATTTTGGGCACCCCGCAAACAGATAATTGGCTTAGTGTGCTTTTTGGGACGGGAAGGGATAAATTCGCAGAAAAATCGGCTTGTTCTGTCTTACGACTTACGATGAAGGATGTTTAGTTTAAATTACTAATTTTAATCTAAAACCGTATTGACGCCAGAATTAGCTAGAATAGTAATATTAGACATTTTTGCGCAGTAGTTTGCTTAGAAGTTTAAAATCCCATCGATACTACCACTTATACTTATTGGCGCATCCCAAGTTTCGATATTGATTACAGAGTATCTGTATTAGAATAATCGTGATGTGGTGTTGATAGACAATAATGGGTTCAACATCAATAAAGCAAAGGGCTTGGGGTTGGAAGCACTAACGGCCAATATCTACTCAGATGCCTTAACCGATACTATTGAGTTGAATGATGTTGGATATTTAATGGCTTTGACTGGAAATTCATGGGATTGAACTAAAAACCAATAGCATTATGATGACCTTATTGAAATCACTAAAAATAATGAAGACATTATACACATCTTCTTAAAGACCCATGATGGTGATTTAAAAATAATGCCTTCCTATCAGTAGGGAATTTAAGGATATTCAATAAGGGTATCGTCTTCTTAGCTTAGGGAAAATGTTTGGTCAGCACAAAACCAAGAATTTGATAATTGTTGGTACTGATTACACTCGAATAGCGTAGCCACACAGACCTGTGTGGTAGAGTTCAAATTAAAGGTATTCTAATTTTAGTATATTGTTTCCTCAAAAAGCATGTTATGAAAAGGACACTTTTGTTTTTTACTATTTTGGCTATTTTCAGTATTGGTGGATGCTCTACCGATGAGGAAAAAAATACCTGTGAATCGTGTACCGGAACAAATATCTCATATGAGCTATGTGACAATGGCAATGGCACATATACTTTGTCAAAAGGTGAGGCAAACCAGACCCTAACACAGGCTGACCTAATAGGATTGTCCGTTAAGGAATATGTAAATATTCTTTGTGCCGAATAGCACAGGGAGAATACGAGAGTAAGCCTTAATCATTTAATTTTAACACGGCCATGAATGCCTCTTGTGGAACCTCCACATTACCTACCTGACGCATACGTTTTTTACCTTTTTTCTGTTTTTCCAACAGTTTTCGTTTACGGGAAATATCACCACCATAACATTTTGCAGTAACATCTTTTCGCAATGCTTTTGTGGTTTCTCTAGAAATAATTTTAGCACCAATGGCAGCTTGTATCGGAATATCGAATTGTTGTCTTGGAATAAGCTCCTTTAACTTTTCACACATTTTTTTGCCAATATTGACCGCATTGTCTGCATGTATAAGAGCAGAAAGGGCGTCAACAGGCTGAGCGTTCAATAAAATATCTACACGCACCAATTTTGAGGTTCGCATTCCAATAGGCGTGTAGTCAAACGAAGCGTAGCCTTTGGAAACTGTCTTTAGCCTATCATAGAAATCGAAAACAATCTCAGCTAATGGCATATCAAAATTCAACTCAACCCTTTCCGTGGTCAAGTAGGTCTGATTGGTAATAAGACCGCGCTTTTCAATGCAGAGAGACATTACATTGCCTACAAAATCAGATTTGGTAATAATTGTTGCCTTAATATAGGGCTCTTCAACACGATCTATGGTTGACGGATCAGGAAGATCGATTGGGTTGTTCACGATTAACGGAACATCGGGATTTTTTCGTGTAAACGCATGGTAGCTTACGTTGGGTACGGTAGTGATTACCGTCATATCGAACTCACGTTCCAATCGTTCCTGTATGATTTCCATATGAAGCATCCCCAAAAACCCACAGCGAAAACCAAAACCAAGTGCAGCACTACTTTCGGGGGCAAAGACCAAAGAAGCATCATTCAATTGCAATTTTTCCATGGAAGACCGCAATTCTTCAAATTCATCTGTATCAACAGGGTAAATACCAGCAAAAACCATAGGCTTTACATCTTCAAAACCTGCAATGGCATTTTTTGTAGGATTTGCAGAATCTGTAATTGTATCACCGACCTTTACTTCACGGGCGTCTTTTATTCCCGTAATAAGGTAACCTACATCTCCAGCTTTTATACTTTGCTTCGGGTGCTGTGTTAGCTTTAAAGTGCCCACCTCATCAGCAAAATAACTTTTATCAGTAGCAACAAATTTTATTTTTTGCCCTTTTTTGATTTCACCATTAATCACCCTAAAATAGGTTTCCACACCACGGAACGGGTTATAGACTGAATCAAAAACGAGTGCTTGCAAGGACTCATTGACCTCCCCGCTAGGTGATGGGATACGTTCTATGACGGCTTCCAAAATTTCGGTGATTCCAATTCCGGTTTTGGCACTTGCGGGAATCACTTCTTCTGGATCACAACCTAAAAGGTCAACAATATCATCAGTTACTTCCTCAGGACTTGCACTGGGCAAATCAATTTTGTTCAGGACTGGAATAATCTCCAAGTCGTTTTCCAAGGCCAAGTAGAGGTTACTTATCGTTTGTGCCTGTATGCTTTGAGCGGCATCTACTACCAAGAGTGCACCTTCACATGCTGCAATGGAACGGGAAACTTCATATGAAAAATCAACGTGGCCTGGGGTATCGATCAGATTCAAAATGTACTCCTCACCTTTATAGGTGTATTCCATTTGAATAGCGTGACTTTTTATGGTAATACCACGTTCACGTTCAAGATCCATACTATCCAGAAGCTGTTCTTTCTTTTCACGCTCAGTTACAGAGCCTGTAGAATCCAACAACCTATCGGCCAATGTGCTTTTGCCATGGTCAATATGTGCAATAATGCAAAAGTTTCTGATGTGTTTCATTTTCCCTTCAGCCTCAAAAAATTAGATGCAAAGATAGCTTAATTTATATTCCTCTACTGTAGGAAGGGACAAATAATGGCTGGTCTAGGAAACATTGAATTTGTTAGAACAACTAAGTATTGACTTTGCGCCATGCCTTCTGATGCCTTATCTTTGCCATGGAAATAAATAAACTTTGGATTTTGCCCAAGATAGGAGACATACAATTGCCTGAATTCCCATTGCTTCTTGCACCTATGGAGGATGTTAGTGATCCGCCCTTTCGCGCACTGTGCAAAGAGCAGGGTGCCGATGTGGTGTATACCGAATTTATATCGTCTGAAGGATTGATCCGTGATGCTGCCAAAAGCGTCATGAAGCTCGATATTTATGAAAAAGAACGTCCAGTAGGCATTCAGATTTTTGGAGCTAATTTAGATTCCATGTTGCAATCGGTTGAGATTGTGGAAAAATCCAAACCCGATATCATTGACATTAATTTTGGCTGTCCCGTAAAGAAAGTGGTAAGTAAAGGTGCCGGAGCGGGCATATTAAAAGACATTGATTTAATGGTATCCCTGACCAAGGCGATGGTAGAACGCACCCATTTGCCCATTACTGTAAAAACAAGATTGGGTTGGGATCACGATTCGATTAAAATCGTTGAGGTGGCAGAGAGATTACAAGACGTGGGTTGTCAGGCCATTGCAATTCATGGTAGGACCCGCGTTCAAATGTATAAGGGTAATGCCAATTGGGCTCCGATTGCCGAAGTAAAGAACAATCAGCGCATGCGTATTCCTGTTTTTGGTAATGGGGATATAGATTCTCCCGAAGCAGCGAAGAGAATGCGTGATGAATTTGGGTTGGACGGAGCAATGATTGGGCGTGCCAGCATTGGGTATCCTTGGTTTTTTAATGAAGTAAAGCACTACTTTGAAACTGGGAAACATCTGGCTCCACCAACCATGGATGAGCGGGTTGACGCTGCTCGTAGACATCTTGAAATGGCGATTGATTGGAAGGGCGAAAGATTAGGCGTTTTTGAGACCCGTCGCCATTATACCAATTACTTCAAAGGGATTCCCAACTTTAAGGAATATCGGATGAAAATGGTGACCAGTGATGAATCAGTGGATGTTTTCGCAGCCTTTGATGAAGTCCTAGAAAAGTTCAGGGATTATGAGTTTTCAACGCTCTAAGCCGAGATTAATTTTTTGGTAATTCTACTACTGGCGATTTTTGATGCTATAATTCCCAAGATTATAATGGTTGCGAGAACTATGCCCACATTGATTAATTGATATTCTACAGGATAGGCCAATGAAGGGGTTATTTTGAGCCAGCCAAAGGCCAATTGAGACCAAATCAACAAGGAAGCCAAAGCAACACCGATAACGCCTCCGGCGGCTGTGACCAGTATGCCTTGAACAAAATAAATTCTTCTGAGTTCTTTGATGGTAGAACCCATGCTATACAAGGTTTTGGAATTCTGTTGCTTATCCAAGATCATCATAATAATGGCCCCAACAACATTGAAAAGAGCAATAATCAAAACAAGGGTAAAAATGAGATAAGTAGCCAAATTTTCAGTATTCAGCATACGATACAAGGTGCTATTTTGTTCCTCCCTGGTCTTTAGTACAATAGTATTGCTAAACACTTCATAAATATGGTCTCTAATTTGTACTGCATCCACATCAGGGCTTAGTTTAAAATTGATGCCTGACACTTGCGTACTATCCTTTTCCAGCAGCGCTTGTACAAGAGTTAGATTTGTGAATACATATTTTTTATCCAATGTTTCCTCTACGGAATATACATCGCTAATAACAAGCGGTAGTTCATTGTATGGCCTGGATTGTGAAATTGACCCTTTGCCGGGTTTGGGAGCAATAATGATAAGTGGGCTTCGATTGTTGACGGACAATCCCAATTTATGGGTAATTCCGATTCCTACTACCCCTTGTTGTTGTTCTAATGACCAATTTCCATAAATGAGGGCACTATCCATTTCAGTAGTTTTGGTATAGTCTCCATCAACTCCCTTGATGTAGGCAAAAAGGTTCTTTCCTCTATGGGTTAAGGAAACTTGCTCTTCCAACTCTTTGGAAAAAGAAACAATTCCCTGGATATTGGACAGTTTGTTTTCCTGTTCGGGAGTAATACTAAAAACTTTCCCTGTAATGGGAGATGCCTTTAAATCAGGATCAAAAATATTGGTGTACGACAGACTAAAGGTTTTTAAACCTGCAAATCCTGAAAGCACTATAAATAGGGAAGCCGAACCTATTACAATGACGAGAAAGGTGATAAAATTAATGATGTTCACAGCATTTTGACTGCTTTTTGAACGAAGGTATCGCTTAGCTATGTATAGCGGAAAATTCAAATTAAGAGGTTGTTAAGACTTTTTTCTTTTGTCGAGTAGATCTCTATTTTCAATTGGGTTTTCATCACCCTTCAATGACTTTTCAATGTTCTCGATATAATCCAACGAATCATCTAAAAAGAACTGAAGTTCAGGAACCCTACGTAGTTGGTGTTTGGTACGTTGTGCCAACTCGTGTTTGATCAAGGGCTGGTTAGATTTTATGCCGTTCAACAGTTCCTGTGCATTGGTGTTGGGAAAGATGCTTAAATAAACCTTGCCTATGGAAAGATCTGTGGTGACCGTAACTTTGGACACAGAAATTAAGACGCCGGTTAAACCACCATCAATGGCTGCCCGCTGTAAAATATCAACGATATCCTTCTGGATTACCCCACCAATCTTTTTCTGTCGTTGTGTTTCCATAGGGCAAAAATACACAGAATTAAGTGTAAATTTGTGTAACGGAATCTATATCTATTAAAATCAATGCAATTGAAAAAAATAGAACACATAGGAATAGCGGTCAAAGATCTTGAAAAGTCCAACAAACTCTTTGAAAAACTATTTGGAACAAGGCATTATAAAGTAGAGGAAGTGGCTTCGGAAGGTGTTAAAACCTCTTTTTTCAAGGTGGGCCCAAATAAGATCGAATTATTGGAACCGACCAAGGAAGATGGCCCTATTGGTAAGTTCTTGGCGAAGAAGGGTGAAGGCATACACCACATTGCTTTTGCCGTTGAGGACATTACCGCTGAAATCGCAAGATTAAAAGAGGAAGGTTTTATTGTTTTAAATGAGGAACCAAAGAAAGGGGCGGACAATAAGCTTGTCGCTTTTTTGCATCCAAAAACGGCGAATGGCGTTTTGATTGAACTATGTCAGGAGGTGCCTGAATAATGTATAAAAAAGAGAAGGATTATTTTTTCACATAAATGGGCGCACATTATTTTGTGTAGTTGGGGTTATTAATTAAATTTGCCCACTTTTTGTTGCATTTGTCGCTATAAACCAGATAGCAAAGACAAGCAAATAAAATTGGTCCTATAGCTCAGCTGGTTAGAGCACCTGACTCATAATCAGGGGGTCCCTGGTTCGAGCCCAGGTGGGACCACAAGTAAAATCACGCAGTTGCAATATTTTGTAACTGCTTTTTTATTTTGGTAGCGTGCTTTTTTTGAAATGGATTGTTTCAATACTATTGGTATTTACTAAATAAAGGTGAAAGTGTGTGGTATTCTTTTCCTTAAATAGAAGGAAAGACAGGGTAGATTCTTCTCAGAATCGAATTCATCGTTTATTTGAACTTTTATGTATTGGACTAGATTTTTAATAGGAGGTTTGGTTCATTCTATAATTTCGTAGTCAATACTAAGTTTTCGCAAAGCTCTCAAAGCAGAACCAGAGTTTCTGTCTTCTAGCTCAATATCTACGGCGTCTCCTTCTAAGAGTATCTCTGTAAGTTCATTCGACAATGATTGATCAATGTTAGATGAAATCTCTGAAATACATTTGGCTATCGCTCTTCTATCTGGCCTTTGAGCATCACAAGACAATAAGTTTAATTTCATAATACTAATTTATTAATACAATGTATTAGAGTTGAGATCCTTTATTTGAACTTTTAAGGAAGATACTAAAATTAGTTCCACATAATAAACTCTTTACAAAATCCGCTTTTTGTAAAGAGTTTAAAAGTGTCCCATAAAACGGCCGTTTTATGGAACCGTAACTTTTTATATCTAAATTGCTTCCTAAAGTTTAAATAACTATGATCATAGATATAATGGTAATATAATTACCATTTGCCTAAAGTTGGCGATCAATATGTTACAACATATTGGAATGGAAATGCCAATGCCATCATTGAAACAACCAAAATAGAGCCAACGTCATACAACCAAATCACTTCAGAGTTTGCCGAGATAGAAGGAGAAGGTGACAGATCCCTGAGCCATAGGAGAAAGGCGCATCAAGCCTGTTATAAGCAGGAATTGGCGCCTTACAAAGAAAAGTTTGATGAAAGTATGATTATTATCTATGAATATTATATTCTATCTATAAAAAATAAACACCCTACAATAAATAATAATATTAGTTGCCAATTCTCTCCTTCTCCTATAGTTCTTGCGGATTTTTCAGCCTGAAGTGTACGTGTAATATTAAGAGCTAACCCACGCAAATGCCTATAATCACAATTGTTATGTAATGTATAGAATACTTAAAAAACCTTAGAAATCTACTTCAAAGTCTTTTTGTTACTACAAATTTAATTAACTTAATAGCAGAATCTATTCATCATAAATTAAATATTACTAAAAATATTTTATTTGTTAAATTCTTGAAAGACATAACAAGTGATCAGAATCTATCAAAAGAATAAGATGTAAGTTTTTTATTTAAATATGTGATGAATAAGTTTTTACCTTTAACTGGAAACTATTTACTGATAATGCATTGCATAGATATTCATTTAATCGTAGATCAGGTTATACGAGTAAAATTGCGAATATGAAAAAAATTACAATTTTCCTAGCTTCATCCAATGAACTTTTACCTGAACGAGAGAATTTTGAAATTGAAATTTATCGAAAAAGTAAAACATGGTCAGAAAAGGGCATTATTTTACATTTGGATATTTGGGAAGATATGTCTGGTAAAATGTCACAAACAAATTCTCAAGATGAATACAATAAGCGTGTGAAATCATCAGATCTTTTTGTAATCCTTGTTTACTCAAAACTTGGAATGTATACAGAAGCTGAATTTGAAAATGCGTACGAACATTTTAAGGCAAATAACAAACCATTCATCTATACTTATTTTAAAGAGTCGGAAGAACCTGTAAAAGATACTGTTCCGAAGTTTAAGGAAAAACTGAGTAAAGAAGGACATTTTTATACCCACTTTAAAGACAGTATTCATCTTTGGAATCTATTTAACAAGGAACTGGACAGACTTGAAATCTCTGATTTCAAAAAACATGTAGGTCTTGAATCTTCTAGTAAAAATGTTGTCAAGAATACAGAATTAGAGATTGAAGGTCAAATAAAAATTGGGGACAAAGGAGACAAAAAAGAAAAATTTAATAAGAAAAATGTCGTTGAAGGAAGTAAAATAAAAGGCGGTGGGGACTTTAATCTTGGTGATATGTAATTATTATGTCCTCCCAAGAATAGGTTTTATAAAATTAAATTCAGACCAATATGAGTTCGGAAAATCAGCAAAAAAACACCATTGAGGGTTCGGAAATATCGGCCCAGGGAGATGTACATATCGGAGATAAGAAGACGATAAACGTGTATGGTGTTGAGGCATCACAGCGCGATGTGGATTTCGTAATTAAGTTTTTCATGTTTTTGGCGCTCCTCTTTATAATTACTTTCATAGTTTCATTATTTTTCCCAGGACCAAAAAAAGGGATTGTCGACTTCATAGCCAGCTTTGCGGCAGGCGGTTTTTTTGGGCTTATTGCCCTGCTTATCGTGTTCCTCGTTCGATCTAAAAAACAATCTTCGATTACCATTAAATAAACTCGTATGAAGTTCAGAATCATTGTTGCCGTTCTCACAATTACCATAATTGGGTTATTCGCAATGGTCGTTTATCAGGCCGCCGAACTTAGCTCAAAAAATAAGGATTTGGAGGTGACTTTAGCCCAGAAAGACTCTATGAATGTAGAGTTGCAGGCAGCCAAAGACCAATTAAGACTAAAGGAGGATGAAGCCCAGACCCAGTTAGATTCTTTGAGAAAGATAGCAACTAGTGACATATGGAATTATACTAAAGAAACGAATACGCTAAAAGCGTACACTAATTATTATAAAGATAATGGCGAAGATGAACACTTTGAAGATATAATAGATGCCCTAAAAGGACTGCTGACTGAATCGGGTTATGTACAAATAAAAGAGTCTGGCGGTAAACTTTTATTCACTGAACATGAGGTGCCGGGCTTAGGAGATTTCTTGATTGCCGAAACTGACCGCAGTGTACGAAATGGTGTTATAGGCGCCAATAGGGAATTGTATCAAAATGAAACACAAAATACCTCACGAAACGGGGATGTAATTTTGCTAGGGCAAATTGTCAAAGAGGTTGGTAAGCACAGGATTCCTTCTGGAAAAACTATGTGGGCCAAAATCGAATATGGCAATTAGATTATGACCATAGTTTTAAAGGCAGGAGACAGAAATCCGTTTCCACCCAGATAGTATAAACTAAAAATCGATGAAGATAATCGCTAAAGCAAGAATTGAAGGTCCAGAAGCCGTTGGCAATGTCAAAATAATAACTCATGATAATGTCTCTCATGAATTAATTAAAACTTACTATTTTGGGTAGCACTTGGCAGTCCAGATGTGCGTATTATTTTTACTGAAAACCCAACAGGTATTATAGCTATAATACCTGTTGATAATTTTGAACAGAATATGTAATTGTGGCTTCGACTATTGGAATGACAAATGAATAAATAACGTCCACCAACAACTTGTATAGCTCATTGCTAGTACGTTCTTGATCCAAAGTTAGTGAATAATTGCAAAGTATGCATAACTGAAAAATTATTACTTATTTGCATGCAACGAGCCATACACAAACCGTTAAAATCTTAATTTTTGAATTGTCCCATAAAACGAACCTTTTCTGGAACTTCAACAATTTTCCCAAATCAGTTCTTTTAATCGGCCATTTTTTTTGGACTCAAAATTTGCCCTAAGATACCTTGGTTTATTATCGATGAATATATAATTGATATGATTGAGTTTAATATGGGGTAAAACTAAACAACTTGGCCCAATTTATTGCTCGTTGAGCTATGCCAAAAGTTAAACATTTCATAAACTATACGACTGGTCTAATATTAATTATATGTTTGCACTATGAATTCTATGATAAAAGAAAATATTCTGGATATTGGAGTAGGGCTATTTAACAAAAAAGGCTACAATGGTATTGGAATTAAGGAAATATTAGATGAAGCACAAATTCCCAAAGGCTCCTTTTATCACTATTTTAAAAGTAAAGAGGACTTTGGGCTTCAAGTGGTAAAAAGATATTCAGACAGTACATTAACATTTTTAAGATCCCATCTCGAAGACAATTCAAAATCTCCTAAAGAGAGGTTAATACAATTTTTTGATGCTATGCAGGAGATATATATGAAGAAGGAATACAAAGAAGGATGTTTGTTAGGTAATTCCGCAACGGAATTAGCAGATATTAACATAAGCTTTGCTTTTCTATTCCAAAAGGAATTCCTTAAATATGAAGACCTTTTTGAAAAGTGTATCCAGCGAGCCATCGAACAAGGTGAAATCAATTCTGATAAATCGGCAAAGAAAATAGGAGCTTTTATTTTAAACTCATTTGAAGGAGCGCTTTTAAGAATGAAGGTGGATAAATCAATTGAACCAATATCAATTTTGAGCGAGTTTATAGAAACAGAAATTTTTGAATAATTTTTTTAATCCAATAATAGACGACTAGTCTATTATTTATCAAATAATTGAAAATGAAAAATGTAATTATTACAGGTGCAAGTAGCGGATTCGGAAAATTATCCGCACTCACTCTAGCAAGAAAGGGATTCAAAGTATGGGCAACCATGCGTAATCTTAATGTACAAAACAAAGAGAATAAAGAAGAACTCCTGGCTATTGCCAAAAGTGAAAGTTTGAGTATTGAGGTAATCGACCTCGATGTGACCAATCAAGAATCAGTTGATAAAGCTATAAAAATGGTCATTAAAACCGATGGAAAAATCGATACCCTAGTTAACAATGCAGGATTGATGTATGTTGGTATCGCAGAGGCCTACTCGCTGGAACAGGTAAAATACCAGTTCGACGTGAATTTTTATGGAGTATTGAGAACTGTTAATGCCGTTTTGCCTCATATGCGAAAGAAAAAGAATGGTCTAATTATTAATGTAACCTCTGTGGCAGGACGTTTAAACTTTCCACACTTTTCGATCTATGGTGCGAGTAAACACGCTTTGGAATCATATTCAGAATCTTTAAGCTATGAAGTTGCTCCGTTTGGTGTAGAAGTAAAAATTGTAGAACCAGGACCTTTTGGTGGAACAAACTTGCTTTATAGTGGACCGAAAGAGGCCAATACGGAAATTTTTGATGCCTATGGGGAACATAAAAATACGCCTAAGACAATATTAAATAATTTAAATAATTTTTATAAAAGTGATGATGCTCTAGATCCACAAATCGTTGCAGATGCTATAGCCAAATTGATTGAAACTCCAAAGGGAAAGAAAGGCATGCGAGTAGTATCTGGTTTGGATTATGGAACCATTGATCTTAATGAAAGACTAGCCAAGGTTCAAACCAAACTTGTAGAATCTTTGGAAATGGGTCATCTTTTAGAAGTTAATTAATAAGTATTAGATAATTGAAATTAAAACAAAAATAAAAAAATGATAAATATTGAAGTTCCTGCTAGAGAGGCGGTAGATAGTAAAGCACAAGGTATTTTTGATGCCTTAAATAGTAAAATGGGAATGATTCCAAACATTTATGCGGTAACAGGTTATTCTTCTGACGCTTTGGATGATCATTTAAAAACTACAAATAAAGTAGGAAAAGGGAGTTTTTCAAACAAAGAGTTGGAGGCCATAAGACTTGCCGTATCAGAAGTTAATTCCTGTGATTATTGTGTTGCGGCTCATACGGCGATAGCTAAAATGAATGGTTTCTCTGATGAGGATGCAAAATCTTTTAGGAATTTAAATGCTTCAGATGTGAAATTACTCGCTATTACAACAATAGCAGCCAATATTGTTTCTACTAAAGGAAGCCCTTCTGACAAAAATCTGGAAGAGTTTTTCAATCAAGGATATGATAAAAAGGCTTTAGTCGATTTAGTGGCGGTTATTGTAGATATAACTTTTACCAATTACATATTTGGAATTACTAATGTACCAATAGATTTTCCAATAGTAGAAACAGCATGGTAGTATTGAAAGGACACCCTATCAATATATTTGGGTTAGGTGTCTTTTTAAACAAAAGTCGGTTACTAACACAGTTTTAATTATATAATTTAAAAACAAAAAAGAAATGAAAAATTTAAATCTAGAAGATTACAGAGCCATTAAAGAAACTGTTCAATTATACATTGAAGGTGGAATATCAGGAAAATCTGAAGTTATGGAAAAAGCTTTTCACAAAGAGGCTACTATTTATGGATGGATATATGCTAATCCTGATAATCCATCAGAAAGAACCGAATTAGCTGGATCTATTAGCTTATTATACGATTTCGTAAACAGTGTTGGTCCTGCTGTGGATTTGGATAGCGAATTTGTAAGAATAGATATAGTAGGAACGTCTGCTAACGTTAAACTTGAATTATCTAATTGGCTTGGAATGCGATTTACGGATACATTAAACCTTTTGAAGAACGATGAAGGATGGAAAATAGTAAGCAAAGTTACTAATCAGGTGATTTGAGAAATGCCAATACACTAATTATATGCCCAGAAAATTTTGAAATAATTTGTCCAATTAATTATCCGAACGTTCGGTAATTATAATGAATAGACCTACAGATAATAAAATACAGCAATTTTAACCCAAGGGCAATCTTTATTAGAAAACATTATTCATGAAAGATGTATTTCACAGCGGAGAAAGAATAATTCAAAAAAATCTTGACGAAGAAATATGGCCGGCAAAGTCGGAAGGATAATAGCTGATGTTATTGCGGCCCGAGCAATTAATTTCATTGATCAACAGCCTATGGCCATTAATGTTCATCCAAGGGTTAGTATTCCGGGGGCTTTTCCTTCTCAACGACAAGAGCCATATATAATGGTGGGCATTATTTTATGGGCTCTAATAATTATAAAAAAGGGAGATGGGATTTGGAGTATGGATTATATACATTCGTCCATGTAAGGCATGGAGGTAAGGTTCTACAAATGAACCTTGGATTCGTTTTTTAAAATGTTCCTACCAACGTCATCGATCGAAAGGAATAAAACCTGTTTTGGCTTATTCCACAAAATAATTATATGGGGATACAGCTGAAATCAAATCATTTTGGAGATAAAATCATCAAAAACCTTGATAAACCAAAAATATAAGAAATTGATATTAGAGCGCCGCACCATCAGTCTGTTTGAAAAAAAAGTATTTGAAAGAGCAATAGTTACACCTCCTTTTAAATATCCTAACCTGGCCCCGGAAAAGGCATGCTTTTTCTATATACTTGAAGGAAGTGTCAATTCACATTCCGAAGAGGAATATTTTCATATCAAGGAGAACGAGGGAGTGCTAATGAAGTGTGGAAACTATATATACGAAAGGTTACCTAGCAATGAAACCGGGAAATGTGAAATTGTGGCTATTTATTTGTACCCTGACGTATTGAAAAAAATCTACGAAAAGGAGATACCATCATTTTTAAAAAATAAGAAACAACTCTCCACCAGATTCAATATGGCACATGTAAAATCCAATATCCTGATTAAAAAATATATTGAAGGCATATCATTCTATTTTGAGAACCCCTATCTGATCAATGAAGAACTGTTGATATTAAAATTTAAGGAAATAATACTATTGCTTTTAAATACCAAAGATGCGCCTACTATTATCGAAATTATGCACAATCTTTATTCGCCTAGATCTTTTTCTTTCAAGGAAGTAATTGAGGCGCATGTTTTTTCATCACTTACAGTTTCGGATCTTGCTCAATTAACAAATAGAAGTCTTGCTAGATTTAATAGGGAATTTAAAAAGACATACAAAGATAGTCCGGCTAATTATCTTAAGGATAAGCGGTTGGATAGGGCGGCAGAATTATTGGTCATTTCGAATGAGCCCATTGCCTCCATTGCCTATGATTGCCAATTCAATAATATCTCGCATTTTTCAAGCTCATTTAAAGCAAAATATAAAATTTCTCCTTCCAAATACCGCCTGAACCAAATACAAAAGTAATTGAGTGAATTCTGAAACTTGAATACCATTCAGCTTTTTACCTTTGCGACCAAATATTTAGAAAACAACACATGTGTGCAAATCGCCACAAGGGTTCATTGGTGGAAATGATGGCCATGGAACATTATGATAAAGATAGCGGTACAATGAGACATACAATTAAGAACACTCTAAGACAAACTTCACCCAGCAAACTTGTAGGTATTTATAGAATATTACTCGGTATAATTTTTGTTATGGCCGGAACCTTTAAATTGACTTTAGCAAATTTTGAGGCTGCCTGGTTCGTACAATTGAAGGAAATTGAAATTCCCTTTAATATCTTTGTAACTTGGTTTGTACCTTTTTTTGAAATCTTCTTGGGTATACTTTTAAGTTTGGGATATTTTTCCCGAATTGCGGCGTTCATGGTCCTACCCATTATGACGGTGGCCATATATGTTCACTTGACGGTATTTAATCCGGATGCGTTCCTAGCACAGCCTCATGAGGCTTTACTACCTTCTATTGTAATAATGATGGCCATAACTATAATACTATATGGCGGAGGGAACTGGAGTATGGATTTGAAATCGACTAATAAAAGGATATAATTATGATTATTTTATAGAATCAATAAGCTAGAAATTCTAAAATATTTGAGCCACATTGGCCAAGAATAAAGGAGATTTTTTAGCTGACCTTAAAAAGAACTGAGTTGAAAAGGAAGTTAACGTGTGGTTCCATAAAACGAACGTTTAATGGGACGCCGCCCGATTTCTTATCTCGTACTTTTTAACGGCCGTTTTACGGGACCGCTAATTCTTAATTCGATTGTTTTAAACTCAAGTTGAATAATCATTATAAAGTAGACAACGAGAGTATGTTTGTTATCCGCTATATTTGGAGTAGTAACAAAATGGAGATATACGTACCGGTACACAATCCATACGTTATCTGCAACAAATACTATGGATAAAGCAAAAGATCGAGCAGTAATGCCAAAAGGTACTGCCTCAATACTAGAAAACAGAAGTTTGGCTAATGATTACTCCACTATTGTTCCAATTCTAAAGAAGGGGATTAAAGTGTTAGATGTCGGTTGTGGAACTGGCGCAATAACTAGAGGAATTGCGGACTTGGTTGGGGAAGAGGGACAAGTAGTGGGTATTGACACAAGTGAAGATT
Organism: Bacteroidota bacterium; assembly: GCA_024279425.1. Taxonomy (GTDB): domain Bacteria; phylum Bacteroidota; class Bacteroidia; order Flavobacteriales; family Flavobacteriaceae; genus Maribacter_A. The sequence continues at coordinate 165,016 of JAJRRO010000093.1, forward strand.
TGATTAACATAGGTAAGAACTGTAATGAACATATAGAGAACCTAAATCTATATTGTGAAAACATATTTGAATTCAACACTGAATCTAAATTTGATTTAGTTGTTTCCGCACGTGTATTTCAATGGTTAGAAAACCCAAAAGATGCTTTACATAAAATAAAAACCTTATTAAAACCTAACGGTATTGCATCAATATTGGATTACAATCACACAAAACTTGAATGGCATCCAGCTCCCCCCAAAAGCATGCACAAGTTCTATTCTGCATTCTTAAAATGGAGATCTGATGTGGGTATGAAGAACCAACTTGCTTTGGACATACCTAACTATTTTAAGGAGCTTGGTTTTACATCAATAGAAACAATTCATGTAAATGAATGTTATAAGAAGGAAGACTCAAACTTTATTTCAAAAATAGGCATATGGAAAACAGTAGCTGAGACAAGAGGTAAACAACTTGTTAAAGATGGTTACATTAACGAGCTAGAGAGATTGGAAACAATAGAAGAATATTCAAGTTGGATTGAAAGCGATGCTCAAGAAATGACAATGAACCTGAGTGAAACCCGAGGAACGATAAGCAGATAACAAACCTAAACTGCATTAAAACGCAGTTTAGCTAAACGTTATGATTGAGAATGATATTTCTTAGCTTATTTTGTGGTGTCCCATAAAACGAACCTTTTTTGGGACATCAGCTTTCTCATCGAATCCATTCTTTCAATACAGCCTTTAAAAAAAACTGCACTAAACGCACCTTCACCTAAATCCGTAAAAAATTACATGAAAAGAGGCACAAAGTTGAAGGCATGGAATGTTCGACGGGTATTCTTTGGTCATGGAAGTCAAAATCCCCTGGGATATTTCATTCAAAAAGGCGGAAAGAGTTGGGTGGAAACTTCAACCGACCCCACCGAGGAACGATTGTTTTTTGAAGAAACGAATAGAGATGAATGGTCCGTATATCTTTTTGATGCAAGCAGAAAAGTATCCATACGGCTAGACATGCATTTGATGCAAGTATTCTATGCAGATGCTAAGAATCCTATAAGGCCGCAATTCTCTATTGAGGATTACTTTGAGCAATAAGAACCAAATATTTGGAAAAAATTACGGACACCACTAACCACTTTTTATAGAACTACCCATTTGGGGGGTGTGCGGGGGTGTTTTATACCCCTACTAGTTCTTTCATTGCCCAAAAAGTTTCCAGTTCTACTAGTTTATCTTTTGCTTTTTCCAGGGACATATAAGTCCACGCCCAAATCCCGAAGGCCTTGTCCGTTGGATAATTACCTTAGCCCAGGTCAACTTGAAGTGAAAATGGAAGGGTTCGTAAAGTATTACAACTATCAGAGATACCACGAATCGTTAGATAACCTTACTCCAGCAGATATCTATTTTGGAACAGGGCAAAAGAAGTTGAAACAAAAAAAAATGACAAAAAACAGAACACTGGAAGCAAGAAAAAAACAGTTCAAAGAAAATCATTTAACTTCGTGAAAGCACTCTCTTAAATTTTAACTCAAAAAGTTCAGATTTATTTGACGACATACAAGGGTGCATTGAGTGGATTGTCTTTGGATATCGTTACCGCAAGTAAATCTAGTTTACCTTGATCAGACATTGTATGGAGCATGGCCAACGCCAATACATCGTCCACATCTCCTATAATATCGGTGTCAAATATTATTTTGGAATTCTGTGCAGTTAACAAACATGAAGCAAAAATGGAAGCTATTAGTATACGTAGTTTTTTTTGTCAAGATAAATTGTTTGGTCGATAATCTCTTTGCCTTTCGTGTAAATTTCCATAAAATCAGTTTAACTATGAATTTAAAATAGTCTATCATTTAACAATCAGTACAACAGGGGAATCCATGTTTGATTTGAATTCCTGATTTTCCGACTCAATAGGACCTTCAAATATAAATTCTCCCTCTTGCGGATCAAACCATCGATATTGAAGTGAATTTGACAATTGTGACAAAGTAACCATTCCTCCCTCAGGTAGATAGACAATGTAGATTTCACCTGGTTTTGCCAGGCATAGATTTCCTTCTGCAAGTTCAGGATGCTTTTCAATATCTGTAATATCCAGACCATTCAGAGCTTTCCCAAGATATCCAACATATTCTGCCCCTGGTAATTCAATGGCTTCTTGCCAGGAAACATTCGAATTGGCCCAGTCGGGCCACCCTTCTTCATTAGGAGTCAATTTCCAATTCCAGAGACCTCCTGCCCCATAAACTACACCCATGGTTCCACCTGAAAGAAACTGCGACCAGGCTTCATGACCCTGCCACCATCCGGAACCGTTTGATGGTTCGAGAATACCTTCATAAGTAGGCTCGCCATTTGCAACAGCCTTGACAGGCTTGTTATCGTACATCAGAGTCACTTTGTGGAGTGCGTGGGCACCGGTATGACCAGATTGGCACCACTGAAAATCAAGCCATTCTGCGTCCTGAAATGATTTGTTATAATGAAGGCAACTTGATTCTGGCATGAACTCTGGTTTATAATCATCAAATGGATTATAGTGGATTCCTGTAGGTTGCTGATAGGAATCCCATTTTTCGGTCTCCATTCCTCCTTCCAGTACGCCATTGTTTTCCCCGTTACCGTCAGCGCCAATAAGCCACATGGCGGGCATGGCACCATAGCGGGCAATAAGATAACGTGTATACCGGGCGTATTCGCCCGGATCTACCGTTGAACCCAAAACATCTAAACCTTTCCATCCATATCCATGGAAAACAGGTTGGTAAACAGGAACAATGCCGTGACCGACCAGAGTATATATCAGAGAATCCAGGTATTGGAAATAGTTGATATTTATATTATTTATATGTCCCTTCTTCAGGTCTTCAAATGCCACATCGAAACCTCCTTCCTTTGTCCTATCTCGAGGTCCAACAGCATCCTGGTCCGGTTGAAGGGACATCAGTAAGGCTGTGTTAAAATTCCTTTTCTCTCTGTTTTCTGCATAGGCGGTAACTGATTCCACCGTACCACGCCAAGGTAAGGCCCATGGTGTGTCCCCGATCATCAGAAATGGAGTTCCATCGGCATGTACCACATTTCGTTTACCCTCGGACATTTTCAATAAACCGTGTTTGATAAGTTGATTATCGCCGAAATAAGGTTTACAGATAATTTCCCCTTCTTTCCCATTTAACCCTTTATCCCCAGAATTCGAGGAGAATGACTTCCATGACCATTCACCGGCATCTGCGCTGCTGGCGAATCGGACTTTCCACTTGTCTCCACCATCCCAATATCCTGGACGGACAATGGTGTCACCACTATTATGATAGAATTCTACCCGGAAATCAACATTGGTGTAAGGATTTTCATATTCAGCTTCAGAATTAAAATTGAGTTCAATTTCTTTCCATTGTTCTGCAACCCTTTCCTCTGTGATTTTAAATGAACATGAGTTTGAAAAAAAGAGGATTGATATTAAAAAGATTACTTGAGAATTGATTCTTTTCATGAGACCTTTGCATTAGATGCCAAGATACGATTTTCATTTATTTTTTAATCTCTTCAGATAGTTGTTGTAGTGGGCCGGAACAACCTGCTACTATTAAAAAATAGGTGAATGTAAAATAAAATACTATTCTTCATTGGTTTAATGTTTTTTGAGGTCAGTAGCTAGACATATAATTTGTTTTTGATAAATTATATCGGCCCTGACCATTTTGGTTATTAAGTTATTGAATATTGTAGCCTTACTTTGCGAACCGTTGATCCTGAAACAGAATTCATTAAAATACCTATCTATGTTGAAATCACTTATCCAAGAATAGGTAGTGCGTATCCTCGATTTGATTTGGTGGATTATGGTATGCAAGGCCTTAAAGTCAAATCCTTATTCACTAGTGATCTGAGACCGTTGCAGAACTCTTACTCTATTTGAGTTTGAATTTTCGGTTAACTTTTTTTATCAATATTTCAATTATTTTTCCTGGGGTTTTTAGAGTGCATAGAGCTGCTTTTCAGGGAAGGCTACAATCCGGCGGGGGTGGCATAGTGAACATGGGTAGATTTTAGTTCGGGCTTTTTATCCCACCTCTTTTTTTATAGGCCCGATTAGGGCAATCAGAACTTATTTTTATTCTTTCTAAATAAATATTATCGTAACTTCCTTTCGTTTAATTAGACTGAATAGTTAATAAACCCAATTGTAGTTTTATGGAAGATAAAAACCAAGGGTCGGAATCTAAACCGACAAAAGCTATAACTAGACGAAGTTTCATCAGAGGTGCCGGATTATCCACTGCAGGTAGTGTACTGTTGACTACAAATGCCCTTGCATTTGCTCATAAGGAACAACTTGTAACCGGGGAAGAATATGGACCCGAAGCCATGACCATCAAAATGAAGGTCAATGGCATGATGAAGTCACTAAGTGTGGAACCGAGAACAACTTTGGCTTCGGCCTTAAGAGACCACTTGGAACTTACGGGAACCAAGGTCGTTTGTGATCGGGGCTCCTGTTCTGCATGCACTGTTTATTTGGATGGAAAACCTGTGAACGCCTGCATGATGTCAGCTTTTGATGTTGGTGACAAAGAAATCACAACCATCGAAGGTATTGCACAAAACGGTGAATTGCATCCGGTTCAACAAGCTTTTATCGAGCATGATGCTTCTCAATGTGGTTACTGTACACCGGGGATGATCATGTCTTGTGTGCACCTTGTGGAAAACAACACCGATCCCAATTTGGAAGATGTAAAAAATGCCACTAGAGGCAACCTTTGTCGTTGTGGTACTTATCCTAATGTCTTTAAGGCTACTTTGGCAGCAGCAAAAAAAACGATTTAAGATGGATACTAGAAAAGAAAAATTCCCATATGGTATTCCAGGGCATAATTTAAGCGAAATAGAAAGAGAAATCCCTATAGAAGAGCCGCCAGTATGGCCCATCAACGATAAGTTGAAAATAATTGGAAAAAGAGTCACAAGAATCGATGCCCTCGATAAAGTGATAGGTAAAGCAAAATATACCTCCGACATTAAATTGCCAGGTATGCTCTATGCGAAATTTTTGCGTTCAAATGTGCCACACGCGGTCATTACATCAATAGACATAAGTAAAGCAAAAAGTCTGACAGGGGTACATGCTATTCATCTTATAGAGAATACCCAAAAAGAGGGAGAAGAAAATAAGAACGGGAAATACCCAATAGTGAAGTATGTGGGCCAACCGCTGGGAGGTATCGCTGCTGAAAGTTTGGAAATTGCAAAAGATGCCATTGCGTTGATTAAAGTGAACTATGAGAAAAAGTCTTTTGTTATAGATATTGATACCGCCATGGAAATTGGCGCACCTATAGTGTTTGATGAGCCCATTACCCAACAGCAAGATGGTGGGGATGTAGGCGAAACGCATGATGGGAGTAAAGGGAAAGGTAATGTTAGAGGACCATCTACCAGCAGTTTTTTTGGTGGACCTAGAGGTGATTTGGTAAAGGGTTTTGAAGAAGCGGATGTTGTAGTCGAAAGAACGTATCGTACCCAAGTGCATACACATATGCCGTTAGAGACACATGGCGTTGTGGTCGACTGGAATTCTGACGTAATGATGGTTTATGCATCTACACAAAACACCAATGCGGTTAGGAATGAAATGGCGAGTATCTTCAATTTACCAAAAAGTAAAGTAAGGGTATTTTGTGATTTTATGGGCGGTGGATTTGGTGCCAAACACAGTTCCGGAAGTTTTGGGCCTATGGCTGCGAATCTTGCCAAAAAAACAGGTAGACCAATTTGGCTAATGTTAGATCGACAAGAAGAGCATCTTTCCGAGGGGAACCGTCCCAATTCAATTCAGTACTTAAAAATTGGAGCTAAGAAAAATGGCACTTTGACGGGTATTCAGCAACGTTCCCACGGAACCGCTGGGGTAGCCCTAGGCGCTGGTGTGGGTAGGATTGCTCAAATCCTTTACACCTGTCCTAATTTTGCTACCGAGCAATATGATGTATTGACCAATGCAGGGCCAGGAGCTGCCTGGCGTGCCCCTGGTAATGTTCAAGGTGCTTTTGGACTGGAACAGGCTATTGATGAATTAGCGGAAAAACTAAATATGGATCCCTTAACCTATAGGGATAAAATTGATAAAAGTGAAGTGAGAAAAGTAGAGCGCCGAAGGGGAGCGAAACTTTTCGATTGGTCTCGTCGCCAACCCGCTGGTAGTGGAAAAGGCGTTGTAAAGAAAGGGCTTGGCGTAGGCCAATCCACATGGCCGCGATTTGTTACGCTTGATTCTTCCGTCGAAGTTAAAATCCATAACGATGGCGGTGTTGAAATAAGGTCGAGCGTCCAGGATATAGGAACAGGGACTAAAACCATCCTTGCCCAAGTAGTTGCCGAGGAATTAGGCCTAGAGGTAAAAGATATTACTGTTAATATAGGGGATACTTTTTTTCCGGTTGGGCCAGGTTCTGGTGGTAGTGTGGTAACAGGTTCTATTACCCCTCCAGCCCGTAATGCAACTTATGAAGCAAAAAAAGCGTTATTAAAATTGGTCGCGAAAAAATGGGAAACCGATTCCTCTGAATTGTTTATTGAAAACGGTCAAATAGGCAGTAAAAAGGATGCCAGTCTGAAAATGCCGTTCAAAGGGGCAACTAAATTGATGAGGACTAGCCAAATCAGTAAAATTGCCAGCCGATCGGATGATTATGGGGGCTTTCAACAACCATGGGGTTTGGCCTATGGGGATTTGGGATCTGTACAATTTGCAGAAGTCAGTGTTAATACAGACACGGGATTTGTAAAGGTTGATAAGATAGTAGCGGTACACAGTTGTGGTAGACCGCTCAATATAGGTCAACTGGAAAGCCAGATCAATGGCGGAGTCATCCAAGGCGTTTCCTATGCTTTATACGAAAATAGGGTTATGGACAATGGAACTGGCCATATGATGAATGCCAATGTAGATCAGTACAAGGTGCCATTTTCTATGGAAATCCCAGAAATTGAAACCCTAGTTGTGGAAGAATATTCAGCACTTTCCTCCACGGATGCATATGGTATTGGAGAGCCTGCAAATATTGCAACAGCTGCCGCAATTGCCAATGCAGTGTATAACGCAATTGGAGTAAGGTTATATGAAATACCCATTACACCCGCAAGTATTCTTAAAGCATTAGGTAAAGTCTCTTAAATATAAAGACATGAATAAATTTAGTTGGTACGAAGCCAAATCTGTTGAAGATGCTCTTCAACAAGTTAATTCAACAGTATCCGAACAGCTATATAAACATACAGATAAAGCATCGATATTTAAATCCGGTGGAGTGGATGTGTTCGACTGGGTAAAGGAAGGTTTGCTTAAACCGCAAAAAATCATAAATATTCGGAACATACCCGGTCTAGACAAAATAGATTATGACCGTAAAAAAGGAATGAGCATTGGATCTAATGTTACCTTGGCCGAAATAGCGTCAAATCCAGAAATTAAAACCAATTATTTAGCACTCCATCAAGCGGTAAACCATGCTGCCACTCCCCAACTACGTAATATGTCTACCCTGGGAGGTAATATAGCGCAGCGTAACCGTTGTTGGTATTTTCGGTCTGGCGATCATGATTGTTTTCGTAAAGAAGGCGATCGTTGTTTTGCCCGGCACTCTGAAACAGGTGAAAACGAAAATCACGCAATTATTGATAATGGTTCCTGTGTAAGTGTTCATGCATCCTCAATTTCCACGGCACTTATGGCTTTTAATGCCAGTGTCGTTATCCTCAACAGTGAGGGGGAAAAGAAAAAAGTGGCTATGGATGATTTCTTTGTTACCGCAGCCAAGGACATTGCTATGGAAAACATTCTTCAAGCGAAGGAAATTATTACGGAAATCATTCTTCCGGCTCCTTCAAAAAATACCAAAAGTGCTTATATCAAACAAGTGGCCCGTGAATCTTATGACTGGTCATTGGGAGATGTGGCGGTAGTATTAGAGGTTTCGGGGAATGCCACCTGTCGTTCAGCGAGTATTGTTTTAGGAGCGGCCGCACCAGTGCCTTACCGTTCTATGGAAGCCCAACAGGCTCTTGAAAATAAGACCATTAATAGTGAAAATGCATTGGCAGCGGCAGAGGCAGCTATGACCATAGCACGCCCATTGGCTAAAAATGGGTATAAAGTGCCTTTATTTGTAGCTACTATTAAGCAAGCAATTTTAGAAATTTCATAGATATGGAACATACTAAGCCAAACAAAATAAGCATCTGCAAATTTCTTCGCGCTAGAAACCCATATGGGATGATGGAGGGAGGGGATGATCCATGGCTTTTATTGGATGATGCCAACACTACTTGTTGGTGTATCACTTCCGCAGGAGCAATGGGTCCGGATAATGGTTTGGTATCTCCCATGCATTGCACGAAAGGACGAAGTTGTTTCGTTTCTCAGGATGCTGATGTTTTGTGATAAGGAACCCTCGAGTTTATCTCTTCTTTCCACAGCCTATTGGCGAGAGTTTGGAAATGTACCCACTTATTCTTAAATATAAAAGATATCCCTTAACGCCTCCTTTTTTAAGCTTTAACCTAAAAATGTGATAGGGATAGAATGAACGGTTTCTTAAAAGTGTAAAACTTTTCACCAAGTGTCTCATTCTTGGCCCCTTTTTAGTAGTTTCGATAATTCAAGTTTTATGGGACGCAGACAGTTTACTTTGACCACCGTTTGGCCAGAAGCTTGATCCACTTTACAAACCTTATCAATCAACTTAATGGAAAAGAAGTCAAGTTCCGGAGTATTACCGAGTCCTTTCTTGACACTTCCTATAAATCCTCCCATTCCCAGTTCATCGTCAATATGTTCACAGCACTGGCCCAATTGGAACGCGATATTATTATTGAGTGCACCAAGGCACGAGGAAAAATTTTAGGAGCTCCCAATGGTATTGGTAAAAAAAATCAGCTAAAAGCTGTACTTTGTGAGGAGTATTTTAATGAGGGGAGACGTACAGTAAAAGAGATTTGTGGACGGCTGAAAATTTCTAGGGCTACTTATTACAAGTACTTACGTCATTGAGGGTTTGATGGGAAATTTAAGAAAGTATATCAAAGACTAGTTTTCTAAATAAATAATGAAACTAAAAAATAACCTCATATTTTACGTAATTAAATAAATTCAATGCCGAATAGAAATCATTTAAGAATACTAGCAGAAAGACAGCTTGGAGAACCTGCCGCTGTTAATTTTAATTATAGTTTTAGTGTCACTTAAGAGGATTGATATTTCTTTTAGGCATATGGGTTATAACCGTATGTGGTCATCTAATTTTTCCTAAAGCTTAAGTACTTGTTATTAAGAAGTTAAAACCATAAATATTCAACATATGAAACAATCAACTTTAATATTGATTTTTGCAATTTTTAGCAACTGCGCCATATCTTTTGCACAAGATAACCAACAGTCAACTAATGGGGATAGCGTTGTAAAAAATGCTCCTATAGAATTATTTAATGGGAAAAATTTGGACGGATGGTATACTTTTCTTCAAAATCGTGGCCGCGACAATGACCCAAAGAAAGTCTTTACGGTCCAAGATGGGATGATACGGATTTCTGGAGAAGAATGGGGGTGTCTTACTACTGATAAAAAATATAAAGATTATAGGCTTATCACAGAATTTAAATGGGGTATGGCAACCTACGCACCTAGGCTGGAAAATGCAAGAGACAGTGGTATTTTATTGCACTCACAAGGAGAGGACGGTAGTAAGCAGGGAATATGGATGACCTCCATAGAATGCCAAATAATTGAAGGAGGTACAGGCGATTTTATAGTGGTGGGCGATGGGAGTGATACATTTGAAATTACATGTGCCGTGGCAAAGGAAAAACAAGGAAGTTCATTTGTTTTTCAATCTAACGGCCGTAAGGTGACAATAAATGAAAATCGAATCAATTGGTTTGGCCGTGACCCAAATTGGAGGGATGTGATCGATTTTAGGGGCATAAACGATGTTGAAAAACCAGCGGGGGAATGGAACCTTTTGGAATGTGAGGTCAAAGGTGATGAAATCACTATTTTTCTTAACGGGACCTTGGTTAATAAAGCAACCAATGTAAAACCTTCTGTAGGACGCATCCAAATACAATCTGAAGCAGCTGAAATCTTTTTTAGACGTGTAGAGCTCATATCATTATCAAAATGATAATGCAGAATTACTTGAAAGTTCTTTTTTGCATCGTTAAACTATCTCTCCGTTTGAAGACATACACCTTGAATAGAAATCTTGGACGCAACCATCAATCCTATTGTCGATAGGCTCTCTGTAAATGGAAACTATGAAGAGCATAACGTTCGGACAAACAATATCAAATACGTATGAAAGCGATTGAAAAAAAAATCCTAGTTACTGGAGCTGCCGGAAAGGTAGGACGGGCTTTTATTAACGCCTTTTTAGGTGACCCAAAACAAAAAGGAACCATAAGAGCCTTCTGTCATCAGCGCAGTTTAACCCCCAATGACCGTTTGGAGGTTATCCATGGTTCAATATCCGACAGGCCAACTGTACAAAAGGCCATGAAGGATATCACTCATGTGGTCCACTTGGCCACCACCAAGGAAGATTCTGAAACGATTATGGATGTTGCGATAAAGGGATTATTCTGGCTACTGGAAAGTTGTAGGGAATCCAGTGGTTTCAAACGCTTTATATTGATTGGTGGAGATGCATCCTTGGGACATTATTATTATCCGTACAAAAACCCAATCAATGAGCAGCAGGCCCATGCCGCCTATCCAGGATGTTATGCATTGTCAAAAGTACTTGAGGAAACAATGCTGCAACAATATTATGTGCAATACAATCTTGATGGCACCTGTCTTCGTGCTCCTTGGATAATGCAAGGGGAAGATTTAAAGAAGCACCTTACATTTGGGGAACAGGTATTTGGTGTACCTGTATGGCACAAAATGATTAAGGCCCAAACCGCGTTGGAATATCAAAAAGTGAATATCATTCCTCTCATGCTCGATGTAAATGGAAACCCAATGAAAAGGAATATTGTGCATTTGAACGACCTTGTTTCCGCCATATGCATCTCCTTGGATCACATCGAGGCAAGACAGCAAACCTTCAATATATCTATGGACGAGCCATTTAATTATGGGAAAGCAGCCGATTATCTTTTAAAAACTTGTAAGATTAAATCGGTAAAGATGGAAACGAAATACCATTCTACCTGGCTTGATAACAATAAAGCAAAATTTTTACTTGGATGGCGGCCAGAATACGGATTAGAGCAAATGATAGATGAGGCTTGGGGAAATATCTCCTTATGACACTTTCTTCCTTTGCATTCAAAAAGGCTCGACCATGAGGATGGTCGAGCCTTTTTGTTTAAAATCCATACCCAATTCCCAGAATTAAATTGGAGCCAGGAGCTGAAATCCCGGATGAATACGTTCTATACCGCTGATTTGTTATATTCTCGAAACTGAATGTTACCTTGATGGCATTTGATATACTATATTGAGAACGCAAATTCAAGGTATACCATGATGGAGAGTACGGCAAACCGTTTGAATCACTTGCATAGATGTAATCCTTGTTTTTCTCAGAAGTCGCTAGGTCTTGATTTGCAATTTGCCCATTATAATTCAAGAACAGGTCAGTTTTAAAGCTCTGGTTTTTCCAAACCAAATGCACATCCCCAAAAGTGGGGGCAACATGTCTTGCAGGTGAATTCGTGCCATCTGCCTCTTCTTCAAAACCTTCGGTCAATGTAAGGTTTGAAGACAACAATAGATTATCTGTCAAAAATGCTTCCAAACCGAACTCAAAACCATATACATAAGCCTTGGCCGCATTTTGAACTGCCTGTACATTGCTCAATACTCCATTATACATAATCTGGGACTCCCCATTGAACAGATAGTCCCTTCTTACAAGGGCATCTACCAAGTAAGTGTAAAAGGTAGCACCTTTAAATACCAATTTATCGTTATAGTTTTTTTGAATTCCCAGTTCTATATTATATGCATATTCGGGTTCCAAATTAGGATTGGGCACTACAACGGAGCCAGGTTCGGAATCAAAAATCTTTCCTACATCGTCTATATTTGGAGCCCTAAATCCGGTTGACCCATTAAATGTAATTTGAAGATTTTCCCTTGGAAACCAACTAAAGCCCATACTTCCTGTAAGGGCTCCGGTACTTAAATTGGCTTCATCAAAGGGGAAAGGGTAAAAGGTTTTGTCGAATAGGGCATCAATCCAAACATGGCTATATCTTAAACCTGAAAGCAGCGCGAAGTTTGGTTTTGCCTTATATTCCCCATTCAGATATCCTGCAATTGTTTGCCATGACGAACCGTCTGGATAACGTGATGCCGAATTAAATTGAACATCTGTAGTAGCATCTTTTTGAATTCCAAGGGAATTTACCCTGTTAAAAATATATTCGCCACCATAGTACAATCTCAAATCACCTATTTTTTTATTTTCAAAATCAACATTGGTGGAAATGGCATTCACCATTTCTTTGGTTGAATATAAAATAGAATCCTGAAAACCCCTTTCATTCCGGCTTTCCTCAAAATGCTGATATGCCGTTGTAATTTTTAGACCATCATAGAACTTCCCTTTCCCCCTTTTATTTAATTGCACATTCCCCATAAACCATTTCTGGGGACCGTAATACCATTCAGCAGAACGAAGACCTCCATCGGATGAAGGCCTTATGAGCCTATCATATCGTGGATAATCCGAAGTCTCCGAGTAGTAGATTCCCAAGTTCAAGTCCCAATTATTGTTTGGCTTATGTATGATCTTCTGCATCATATTAATTTGGTCATAGCCTGTTGAAATCTGTTTTCTCGGGTTATTATTTACGACCAATACATCAATACCGTTAATGGCACTCACATATTCATTTCTTAAATAAGAATCCGGTCCGTAAGAACCCATTTTAAGGTCATTAAAGCTGTTGTAGGTAGCACTTGTCAAAAAAGCCCATTTCTTTTTTCCGAGATTAAAATCAAAATGAATCGTATTTTCAGAGTTTGCAGATGCAAATCTATAGTTGACATCTCCAGAAAGTGATAAACTATCAATCACGGCCAATGACGGGTTTTTGGTATAAAAGTTCATTACACCACCTAGGGCATCACTCCCATAAATAACTGATCCAGGACCAAAAATAACTTCGGTACTTCTAATTGTGAATGGATCAATCGAAATTATATTTTGAATATTGCCTCCTCTAAAAATAGCATTGTTCATACGAACACCATCAACGGTCAAAAGCAATCTATTGGTCGCAAAACCTCTGATCATAGGACTCCCGCCTCCCATTTGACTTTTCTGGACAAATACCTTACCACTATTCTGAAGTAAATCTGCCGAGGTTTGCGGGTTTGTAAAGGCAATGGAGCGTGCGTTTAAGGACACTATTTTATTCGGAATGTCTTTTTTTTGCTGTTCCCATTTTGATATGGACATCACAACTTCATCCAACTGTTCCGGTCGAAGGACCAGTAGTGCTTTTGCTCCATTTTTTAAAACTTGTGATAGGGAAGTTTTATAGATTTCATAGCTGATATGCTTTAAGGTAATACGCTCATTTTTACTAAAGATGGAGAGGTCGCACTTGCCATTAAGATCAGAAATAGTTGTTTTTGTTCTGTCCTTATTAAATACCGCAACATTTACAATAGGTTCTTTAGAATCAAAATCCAAGATGGTCATCTCCTGTGATGAAACAGTAGTGAAAAACATGAAAACAACGCTAAAAACTATCTTGTTCATACTAACTGAAGACTTCATTTAAAATAGCAAGTGACCTGGGTTTTCTAAATCCGTGCAAATGTAATTCAAAATAAAGAACGATCGATTTTAAAAGCTCTTGCCTATTGGTTTTCTTCATCTTGACCGTATGTATAGCATCAAAATTTATGCCCAAAAACCTTTTAAAGAAATCTAAATTTTCCCCGGACAAATTGGGATTGAACGATGGAGTTGTTGTGAACTTCCCCTCCAACAAATCAAAGTAATCTGCAGGCATGTTGGTAGTATCCGGATAAAACCCAAGATATTTGGTCAAATCCATCAAAAAGTAAATATGAAAATTAGTGACATCCGTATTGGTGTCTAACCATTGTAACGCTGCTTCCAAAAAATAAAACAGCCCTTCGTTGCTTTCCTCCTCTTGAATACTATTTGATAGCATTTCGGCTAAGAACAAAGTAATTGCATTTTTGGCGATATTGGTCTGCAAACTTTGGTAATGATAGGATACACTTACTTCACGTATGCTTTCCAGTGTACCTTTGTTTTTATGGTTGGCCACCATCTCCAATTGGGTCAAGGGCTGAAAATAAGCTGCCTTAAGCTTTCCTTTTTTAGAAGTCAAAACTCCTTTTAACAGGTATGATTTTAGACCGTCTGTTGCAGTAAAAGCCTTAACGATCAAACTTGAATCACCATATTTTAGGGAAGAAAGTACAATGGCCTTTGTGGTTACTTGCATCGGATAGTGAAAGTTTATCGCAAAGATAGGAGTTTGGAACGGGGTTGGAAGTTGAAAAACAGAGACCTGTCAGGTTTTCAAAACCTGACAGGTCTCGTTTCGTTCCTTAAATTACGCCTTGGGCCAACATGGCATCGGCCACTTTTACGAAACCCGCTATGTTCGCGCCTTTTACATAGTTACAGTATCCGTCATCTTCCTTGCCATATTCTATACAGGAATCATGAATATCGGCCATTATTCCTTTTAATCTTTCATCAACTTCCTCTCGAGTCCAACTAATTCTCAATGAATTTTGAGACATTTCCAATCCGGAGGTTGCAACACCACCTGCATTTGAAGCCTTTCCTGGTGCAAATAAAATCTTGGCATTATGAAAAGCATGGATTGCATCGGCCGTTGAAGGCATATTTGCCCCCTCTGCAACACATATACATCCATTGCTTATCAACTCCTTGGCATGTTCAAGGTTCAGTTCGTTCTGTGTGGCACAGGGCAAGGCAATATCACATTGTATGCCCCATGGTTTGTCTCCTTTATGAAAGGTAGCAGAAGGGTATTTATCTTTGTATTCTGAAATACGGCCGCGCCTGTTATTCTTTAAATCCATTATAAAGGCCAATTTCTCATTATCAATACCGTCTTTGTCATGAATATATCCTCCAGAATCTGACATGGTAACAACCTTGCCACCAAGCTGAATTACCTTTTCCGCCGCATATTGCGCTACATTACCCGACCCTGAAATAACCAGGGTTTTACCTTTTATATCTTCATTTTTTGTCTTCAACATATCTTGGGCAAAATATACGGTGCCATAGCCTGTTGCTTCTGGACGGATTTTAGAGCCTCCCCAAGAAAGTCCTTTTCCTGTGAGTACGCCCGTGAACTCGTTCCTTATTCTTTTGTACATTCCAAAAAGGAAACCTATTTCCCTTGCACCAACACCTATATCGCCTGCAGGTACATCAGTGTTTGGCCCAATATGTCTATTTAATTCCAACATGAAAGCATGGCAAAAACGCATTACCTCATCATGGGATTTTCCTTTTGGGTCAAAATCAGAACCTCCTTTTCCACCGCCCATCGGTAATGTGGTCAAGCTATTTTTAAAGACTTGCTCAAATGCCAAGAACTTAAGAATACTGGCATTTACAGAAGGATGGAACCGCAACCCTCCTTTGTAGGGACCGATAGCTGAATTCATCTGGATTCTATATCCCCTATTTACATGTATTTCACCAACATCATCTACCCAGGCGACCCTAAACGATATAAACCTTTCTGGTTCAACCATTCTTAACAGAATGTTCTTGCCACTATAAATCTCATTATTTACGATATACGGAATTACTGTTTCCGCTACCTCTTGTACTGCTTGAATAAACTCCGGTTGATGACCATTTCGGTCAATAACCTCATCCATGAATGCTTTGATTTTTGCCTCCATATCAAATTAGTTATCTATTACGTTTTTATTGAATTTAAAATATATTGGCAAAAATATATTATTTCAATAATTAAAAGCCTTTTTTTTTAAAATTCAGCAATAAAATTATACTGGGGAAATGTTTGTCCTTGTGGATTATCCTATGGCCTGTTCTAAATCAGAGATTAAATCAAGCTCGTCCTCAATACCAACACTTAGTCGTATCAAAGCGTCAACGATTCCACTTTTTTCTCGTTCTTCTTTGGGAATACTAGCATGTGTCATACTAGCTGGATGGCCTGCAAGACTTTCTACCCCACCTAAAGATTCCGCCAATGTAAAAACTTGAAGCTTTTCAACAATCTTGATGGCATCATCATAACGGGCCCCTTTGGTAATAAAAGAAATCATTCCGCCATAACCATTCATCTGTTCTTTTGCGATGTCATGATTTGGGTGACCCTCAAATCCTGGCCAATACACTTTTTCGATTTTAGGATGATTGGATAGATAATTGGCAATAGCTATCCCATTTTCACAGTGTCGTTGCATTCGAACATGGAGGGTCTTGATACCGCGTAGCACTAAAAAACTATCCATAGGCCCACAAACGGCTCCACTTGCATTTTGTATAAAGTAAAGTTGATCGGCCAACACTTCATCTTTTACTACCAAGGCACCCAATATAACATCGCTATGGCCACCAAGATATTTTGTGGCAGAATGCATAACAATGTCAGCACCCAAATTCAATGGCTGTTGCAAGTATGGTGTAGCAAAAGTATTGTCTACGGCAAGAAGAACATTATGGCGGGAAGCTAGCTTCGATACCGCTTTAATGTCGATTATATTCATCATTGGGTTGGTCGGCGTCTCTACCCAGATCAACTTTGTTTTGTTATTGATATGTTCCTCAATCTTATCGGCATCCTGCATTCCAATAAAATGAAAGATAATCCCGTATTTTTCAAAAACCTGTTTAAAAAGACGATAACTTCCCCCGTAGAGATCGTTGGTCGAAACTACCTCATCGCCCGGGCTCAGTAATTTTATTACAGCATCCATGGCGGCCAACCCGCTTGCAAAAGCCAATCCGTGTGTCCCATTTTCAATACTGGCCAAGGCATTCTCCAATGCGGTACGCGTAGGGTTGGCGGTTCGAGAATATTCAAAGCCCTTATGTCCGCCCGGCGTGTTTTGTGCATACGTCGAGGTTTGATATATAGGAGGTATTACGGCACCATAGGCCTTATCAGGATGTTGGCCTCCATGTATTGTTTTACTATTGAATTTTAGATTTTTCGAACCCATACGCCAGAATTATCATTACAAATGTATCGTTATCTTTTGGAGATTACAATGAAGCTGTAATTTAGCAGCATCAAAACACAAAGCTTATATGAAATCCCCAATATGCCTTCTACTTTGCTTTTTGTTGCTCGTTGGTTGCAATGGAGAGCATAAACTTACTTTTGAATCTATCACCTATTCTGAAAAAGAGTGTCCAGGCTGCCCTGAAGTACATATCGAGGTTCCAAAGGCCCTTGAGCGCACCCATCTTTCAACAACAATAAATACAGTTTTGGAGGAGGAAATTATTGCCTTATTGGTCTTTGATGATGATATCGAAGCTTCCTCGATTTCAGAGGCTGTTCAATCTTTTAAGAACGGATTTGAGGAATTGAAGAAACTATATCCCGACGAAACCACAGAATGGGAGGCCAGAATTGATGGAGTGGTAACTTTCGAGGACAAGAACATATTGACCATAGCCCTTAAATCTTACCTGTTTACTGGAGGGGCACACGGTTATAGCACTAAAAGGTTCTTGAACTTTGATAAACGCAAAGGAAAAGAGTTTGAAAATCGAGAACTTTTCAAAGACCCAGATCATTTTGAGCATTTTGCTGAGGCAAAATTCCGAATTCAAGAGGGTGTCCCCAAAGACGACCCCATCAATAGTACTGGATTTATGTTTGAAGAAGATAAATTTCATTTGCCTGAAAACATAGGGTTTACCGAAAACGGTTTGACGCTTCTTTACAACCAATATGAAGTAGCCTCATACGCTGATGGCGTCATAGCATTGACCTTACCCTATATCGAAGTTGAAAACTACCTTTCCCGAAAAATGAAGCCTCAAGGTTATTGATTCTTCGCTAACGTTTTTTGTAGCGACAGGACGACTCCTAAATGCAATCCTTCGTGAAACAGATTGAACGCTATGGCATCCTCAACGTCTTTTAAGGTCACATTGGCACTGGTGGTATATTCATTGAAATTGTTAAAAACCTCTTTTTCATAGTCCTCTTGGGTCCATTCAATTGTAGAAAACAAAAAAGCTTTGATACTGTCCAATTCTTCGTCAGTGGCGGTTTCATCCGGGACCGTTCCCTTCTTGAACTTTTCGACCAAATTATTGGGAACCTTCATCTTTTGTCCACTCAAGTTATAGACAAGTAATTGTTGCGTAACTACAACATGCGCGATATTCCACCAAATATTATTGCGATATCCTTCCGGAATCTTTAACAACTGTTCTTTTGGGGTACTGGTCAAAAATTTATAAAGTATTTTTCGATTCTGAAGTGTAATATTGAATAGTTTTTCCAAGATACGTGCTTTTAGGTGGAGTCAAAAATAGAACATTCCACCGGAATTGAGTTTCTTTGCAATCATAATTTGAACTATAAATCACAGTTTCCTTCTGCGAAAAATAGATTTTAACAACAAGACTTTTTCGCTCATAGATAATTCAAAAAACGGAAAAGTCGGTTCGGAAACCATATTCAAATATTGCCAGGAAGGAAATTTGGTTACAGCGGATTATTACGGTGGGAACATTATCTATGGAAAAATAATTGCCCAATTGAGGGATGATAAATTACATATGCTTTATCAATGCCTTACCATGGACAACGAATTAAAGGCTGGAAAGGCCCTTGCACAAGTTGGTTTCAATGAAAATAACAAAATCAAACTAAAATTAAATTGGGAATGGCTGGAAGACAATCAAGAAAAAGGAGTTTCAGAGTATGTTGAGAATTAGAGCTACATAGAATAGATTTCTTATTGCTGCCTGATAGATAGCCAAACCTCATATGAGATAAACCAAAACTGATGAAAAAAATATACCACCTAAGTACCTGTGACACTTGTAAGCGGATTTTGAATGCATTGAAACCCTTAGACGATTTTCAATTGCAGGATATTAAAACGGAATCGATTACACCTCAACAGCTTGAGGAGATGAAAAATCTGTCCGGTAGCTATGAAACCTTGTTCAGTAAACGTGCCCGGCTCTATAAAGAAAGAGGATTAGGTTCCCAGACGCTTTCTGAGGATGATTATAAAGATTTGATTTTGGAACACTATACCTTTCTAAAGCGCCCGGTGATCCTGTCCAATTCCAAAATATTTGTGGGCAACAGTAAAAAGACAATTGCCTTGGCAAAAGAAAACATTCACTCTTGAGCAAACGCACCCTTGCCATTTTTGCAGCTATTGGCGCCACGGGCATTTATGGATTAAACCATACTATTGCCAAAGGCCCAATGCCCGATTATGTAGGCGCTTATGGCTTTGTAATGCTCAGGGTTATCGGTGCTGCAACGTTATTTTGGATTATTTCAATTTTCGGACCCAAAGAAAAAATTGATAAAAAAGACTATTTAAGAATGGGCGCATGTGCTCTTTTGGGAATGGGCGTGAACATGATGGTCTTCTTTAAGGGATTATCTCTTTCAACACCAATAAACAGTGCGGTTTTGGTAACTACAACCCCGATTATCGTCTTGATAATGTCTGCACTATTAATCAAGGAAAAAATAACCCAAAGAAAAGTGCTGGGCATATTCATAGGACTCATCGGGGCATTGGGTTTAATCCTTTTTGGAAATGAAATACGACAAGACGCTCCTAATATTCCAATGGGCAATTTTCTAATACTTATGAATTCGGCCTTCTACGGTACGTATTTGATTTTGGCGAAAATCCTGATTTCAAAATACCATCCCTTTACGTTTATGAAATGGTTATTCTCTTTGGGAATATTGATTTGCCTTCCCATTGGTTACGAGCAGTTATCTGAAATTCAGTGGAGCCATTTGCCTTTTGACATTATTTGGCGTATTGCTTATGTAATCGTAGGAACCACATTTTGCACTTACCTCTTCAATATTTTTGCCTTGGCCCAATTAAAAGCATCCACCTTAAGTGCCTTCGTCTACGTACAACCCCTTATTGGTATTGCCTTTGCAATAGCGGTAGGCAAGGACACCCTAACCACCCTTAAATTAATTGCGGCGATATTGGTATTGGTAGGCGTTTATTTAGCCAGTAGAAAACCTAAGCCAGGTCTTTAGGCCGTTTCGCAAATTTACGGGTATCTTCCTTTGTCAATATGCGGAACCCTTCTGGTTTTTCAATTTGTGCAAAGCGCTTTAACAATTCATCCCGAAGCCCGGTCAATTGTCTTGTTTCCAAACTTATCCATGCTCCCATCATTTCACAATGCCCACATTTTTCCCATTGCTATCATAGAAATTGTGATGAAATTCAAAAAACCTTCCGTCTTCGCTCATTCCCATCACCTCGGCAGAAACCTTTATGGGCTTTCCTAGAAAGACCTCTCTAAAATAATACATGTGCTCATAGAAAACTACAGGACCTATCTTGTTCTCTACCATTACCTTCCGATCAAAACCAAGTTCAATCAAAAAAGACATTCGGGTATGGCCCATAAAATTTATATATGCCGAATTGGCCAAATGCCTATTGGCATCAATATCGCTCCAACGAACTTCAAACTCTTTAAAAAACATTTTATTTATGGATTATTTTATTATGCATGCATAATAATCGCAAAAATACCATAGTTTTGAAAAACGAAGGATAACAATCCCATTAATTCCTATTTTTAAAACACAAAAGTTGAAATATGAGCACCAAAGCACCTTTCATCAAAGACCTCACCCTGCCAGCCATAGCCGCACCAATGTTCCTTATATCCGGACCAAAACTTGTCATTGAATGCTGTAAAAATGGCATCGTAGGAACCTTCCCTGCTCTTAACCAGCGAAGCAGTGAAGGGTTTGAAGAATGGTTGATCGAAATAAAAACAAGTCTTGAAGCTTTTGAAAATGAAACAGGTAAAAAGGTGGCTCCTTATGGGGTCAACCTCATCGTGCACCCGACCAATCCCCGTTTAGAAGCCGACATTAAATTATGTGTGAAACATAAAGTCCCTTTGATCATTACTTCCTTGGGAGCCGTTTCACAAGTAGTTGATGCCATTCATAGTTATGGTGGATTGGTATTTCATGACGTAATCAAAAAACGGCATGCAAAAAAGGCTGCCGGCGCAGGTGTAGACGGACTCATTTTGGTAGCAGCCGGGGCGGGTGGCCATGCAGGAACCATAAACCCCATGACCTTGGTAGCCGAAATCAAAAAGTTCTACGATAAAACTATCCTTCTATCCGGCTGCATAAGTACGGGCAGGGATATTGCTTCGGCATTGCAGATGGGAGCGGATCTGGCCTATATGGGAACACGCTTCATCAACGTTGATGAAAGTAAGGCCACTGATGCCTATAAAAAGATGATCATTGAATCAGAAGCTAGCGATATTGTATACACGGCATCAATCTCTGGTGTACATGCCAATTTTCTAGGAGCGAGCCTCAAAGCGGCTGGCATCACTGAGGAAGATTTGAAAAAAGATACCAAAATAGACTTCGGAAAGGAAATGGATACCGAGGTCAAAGCTTGGAAGACCATATGGTCTGCCGGACAAGGAGTGACTACTATAGAAAACAGTATGCCTGTTTCAGAATTGGTGAATGCACTTAAATCTGAATTTAAATCAGCCATAGAGGAACAAATCAAACTTTTGGAAACCTATCCGAAGTAGTTGTGTATATTTAATGTCATTTAAATAATCCACCACTATGTATATCAAAAGAAATATTAGCTGGAATATTATCTTTAGATACGCTTGGAAGAATGTGATTTTTTTCACCTTCTGGGCCGCTTTTATCTTTTCCCTATACTATTTTCTCAATTGGAAATTTCTTGATATGCCATTTGAACCCCTTGGTGTCATTGGTATTGCGGTGTCTTTTTACATAGGTTTTAAAAACGCCCAGAGTTACGATCGCTTTTGGGAAGGCCGCAAAATTTGGGGAGGCATTGTCAACTATTCCAGAACATGGGCCAATAACGTCCTGAGTTTTGTGGAAAATGACAAAGATGCGCGGCGTATACTCATCTATCGGCATTTGGCATGGATTAACGCCTTACGTATTCAATTGCGGCAACCCAGTAGTTTTTCCATTATAGAAAATAGAGCGGTCGAGAAAATGTTTGACCGGCATGGAGAACGTAATCCTGTTTGCTCTGACTTGGACGCCTTTCTGGATCCTGAAGAGGATGCGGACTTAGAAAATAGAAAGAATGTGGCCACCCATTTGATCAAGAACCAAGGGCAACACCTTAAAAAATTGTTGCAGGAAGAGAAGATTACCGAATTCGACAAACAGGTTTTTCATAACAATCTTGAGGAACTCTATAATTTACAGGGCAAGTGCGAGCGAATCAAAAACACGCCCTTCCCGCGGCAATATGCCTATTTCAGCACTGTTTTCACTTGGATATTTGTTTTACTCTTACCCTTTGGCCTTCTTTCGATTTTTGAGGCAGAAATCAATGAATTGCAATCGATATTGCATGAAGAATTGTTTCTGGGCCTTATGATTCCTTTTTCGGTACTGATATCCTGGATTTTCATTACCATGGAAAAAATAGGGAGTAATAGTGAAGACCCCTTTGAAGGTCGAATAAATGATGTGCCCATGACGGCCCTGTGCCGGACCATCGAGATTGACCTAAGGGATATGTTGGATGAAGATAATCTACCATCCAAAGTAGAACCCAAGGACAACATCTTATACTAATGCCCATAGTTTCATCGGACTATAATCCCCCATTGCTATTTAGAAACTGCCATTTTTCAACCGTCTACTCGGGATTGGTCAGAAAGGTCAATGGCGTACATCAAAAACGTGAACGAATATATTTACCTGACGGCGATTTTCTTGACTTGGATTGGAGTTATGCACATAAACCAACCGATCAAGCTATTATATTGTTGCATGGCTTGGAAGGCAACGCCCAGCGTGCCTATATTACAGGAAGTGCGAAACATTTGAATAACTATAGATATGACGTTTGTGCGGTTAACTTTAGGAGTTGTAGCGGAGAAACCAATAGATTATATCGTTCATATCATTCTGGGGCTACAGAGGATTTAGACGCTGTTGTGTCACATATTCTTGCTGCAAAAAAGTACAATCAAATCTTTCTGAAAGGGTTTAGTCTTGGAGGCAATCTGGCTTTGAAATATTTAGGGGAGGATAGGACTATTCCCCTAGAAATAAAAGGAGCTGTAGCCGTTTCCGTTCCTTGCGATCTGCATAGCTCCTTAAAGCAATTATTACAACCAAAAAACTATTTGTTCGCCAAACGCTTCAAGAATCATTTAAAAGCAAAGATGAGGGAAAAGCAACGTTTATTTCCTTCTAAAATAACGTATCAGGATATTCAGGATGTAAAGACCCTAAAGGATTTTGATGATATTTATA
This sequence comes from Bacteroidota bacterium, assembly GCA_024279425.1. Classification (GTDB taxonomy): domain Bacteria; phylum Bacteroidota; class Bacteroidia; order Flavobacteriales; family Flavobacteriaceae; genus Maribacter_A. The sequence goes on from JAJRRO010000093.1 coordinate 188,595, forward strand.
CCAGTAGGGCCCATGGGTTTAAAGATGCCTTGGATTATTACAAAAAGTGCAGCTCTTTGCAGTTCCTCCCCCATATTAAAGTACCTAGTTTGATCATCAATGCCCTAAATGACTCTTTTTTGGGAACGGAATGTTACCCGTATAGAGAAGCTGGGGAAAATAAAACCTTATACTTGGAAACTCCTAAATATGGCGGTCATGTGGGTTTTTATGGTACTCAAAATATAACGTATACCGAAAAAAGAGTTATAAAGTTCCTGAATGAAGTGTAACCGTTGTTCGTATTTCTTATCTTAGAGGCCTTAAAAACTTACAGATGAAAAAAATACTTGCCATTCTGGCCATCGGAGGCCTTATGATTAGCTGCGGCGAAAAAAAAGAAGAGAAAAAGGGCGGTTTTGAAATGAACCGTGCCAAAAAAGAAGTTAAAAGTGAAGCAGCCGCAGAAGGCGTTCCTGTTGACTTGGACAACAAAGGAGTAGGCCCAATCACTTCAGTTGAATTTGGAGAAACCGTTGATGCTGATTTAGCAGCCAAAGGAGAAAAAACATTTAGTACCATTTGTATAGCCTGCCATATGGCCGAGCAACGCATGATTGGTCCTGCATTGAAGGGAGTTTACGAAAGAAGAAGTCCGGAATGGGTCATGAATATGATTATGAATCCTGACCGAATGCTTAAGGAAGACCCTATCGCTCAGGCATTACTGAAAGAATACAACAACGCCATAATGCTAAATCAAAATCTTTCTGAGGAAGATGCAAGAGCGGTTGCAGAGTACTTACGTACGATGTAATAGACTTAAAAACAAAGTGTTTATAAAAATGCTGTTATTCCGAGATTTAAATCGGGTAACAGCATTTTTTTTACAACAAGTCTACGCAATTGCAAAAAGACTGTTTGGTAAAACGGTGTTGTGAATAATGAAATTGTATATTAAACCATTTGTTCTAGCCTGAACCAGAGGGGTCGTAGGTCAACAAATTTATGGCTGACTATTTATTTCAATTAGTAAATAGAATGAAACAGCTTATACCTTCACTTAGGATTTTCATATTCGTTTGGCTATTTCTAGTGGTTACTTTCCTTGTTCCAGACGTATACGCTCAGGAGGAATCCAAGGTGCCGATTCGAAATATCAGCACTTTTGAAGGCGTAGAGCCGGAGTATAGGAAAGAGGCAACCTATGTTAAGACCATCAATATGCTATCTCTAAACAGATAAAAGAGTAAATTAGAGCGGGTGTAATAAGTCGCAGCTAAGAAAAACAGTAATGAAGTACTTAATAATTATTTTATTCCTTCTTCTACAGCAAACTGCTCTTTGCCAAGATATTGAATTTCAATCTACTTACAGTTCTTCCTTAGGGGATAGCAAAGAAAAATCGGCATCAATCGGTGTTGGAGATGTAGATAATGATGGAGACTTGGACGTAGTTGTTGCCAATGGAAGACATTGGCCTCAGCCCAATCGAATATTCTTCAATACTGGAGATGGTCACTTTACTGTTTCTAAATTACTTGATGATATTAGAGAGACTAGCTATGCCACAGAATTAGCTGATTTCGATGGCGATGGAGATTTGGATGTAGCGGTTGGCAATGATATGGCTCCTAATGCAATTTATTTAAATGACGGAGAAGGTAATTTTACAAAAACTGGCTATTTCGGTAATCAATATTCCCCAACTCGTAATTTAAAAATAACAGATATTGATTCGGATGGTGATAATGATATTCTAATTACCAACAGAGGTCAGGAGAATGAAATATGCCTGAATAATGGAAAAGGACAATTTTCACAAATAATAAAATTTGGTTCTAAAGATGATTCAACCATCGATGTTGAGGTTACCGACATAGATAAAGATGGTGATAAGGATTTAGTCTTGGCCAATAGGGATGAGCAACAAAATTTCATCTACTTAAACGACGGACATTTAAGATTCCCCGAAAGGGTTGCGTTCGGTACCGGTACTGATGAAACAAGAGCGGTTGGTGTAGCCGACCTTGACAATGACGGTTACCTAGATATAATAACTGCAAATATTCAAGAACCTAATTTCATCTATTTCGGAGACAAGGGTATGGACTATTCTCGCTACTTCGTATATGATAACACTTCAAATAATTCCTATTCTTTAGATCTTGGTGATATAGATGGTAATGGAAGTATTGACATTCTAGTTGCTAATATGGGTGAACCGAATATGGTCTTTCTAAATTTGCGAAAAGGAGTTTCTTGGAAGGAAATAAGTCTTAGAAATGAAAGCCTTTCAACTTACGATATTATTCTTGCGGATTTAAATAATGACGAAAGATTAGATATTATTGAGAGTAATTCAGATGGTATAAATTACTTCTACCTAAACAGATTAGCCGAAAAAAAATAGCAAACTGCATTGCATGTAACAAAGAGTTTCGCTAAAAACAATATTTATCGAACCTTATCCACAACGACCTTGTACGTTGGATCTTCCAATACATTAACATCAATAATATCATTGGCACTTTTAAGAAGGCGAATACAGTCCTTACTTAAATGCTTTAAATGTACCTTTTTGCCTACTTTTTGGTAGCGTTCGGTAAGTTTATTCAATGCCTCGATACCCGACATATCGGCAACTCGACTTTCCTTAAAATCAATGATTACCTCTTCCGGGTCATTTTGGATATCGAACTTTTCAGCGAAAAGTGCGGTTGAACCAAAGAACAAAGGCCCATAAATCTCGTAGTGTTTTATTCCGTTTTCATCCACATACTTTCTTGCACGTATGCGTTTTGCATTCTCCCAGGAATAGGCCAATGCGGAGATAATTACACCGAATAATACTGCGATTGCCAAATTGTGGGTGATGGCAGTAATCAAGGTTACCAAAACCATTACAATCACATCTGAGTTTGGCATTTTCCTGAACGTCTTAAAACTGGCCCATTCAAAAGTACCAATGGCTACCATAAACATCAAACCTACCAAAGCTGCCATAGGCAAACGTTCAATTAAACTAGATCCAAACATGATAAAAAACAAAAGCGTTATAGCAGCGGTAATACCCGATAACCGTGCCCTTGCTCCTGAAGAGGTATTGATGAGACTCTGACCAATCATGGCACAGCCACCCATACCTGATAAAAATCCTGAAAGGATATTCGCCGTACCCTGAGCCACACATTCTTTGTTACCACTGCCCCTGGTATCCGTGATTTCATCGATAATATTCAGGGTAAGCAAGCTTTCGATCAATCCTACTATTGCTACTATAACCGAGAATGGAAAAATGATTTTAAAAGTTTCTAGGGTAAAAGGTATTTGTGGAATGGATAAAGGCGGAAAACCACCTTTTATAGTTTGCCCCTCTTTCATGGTATCAGCCACAGTAAGTGTGTCTATACCAAAGCCAATAACAATCGCCGACACGACTAAAATCGCCAACAATGAGGATGGAATGGCTTTTGTCAGTTTTGGAAAACCCCAGATAATCAACATTGTCAAAAGCGTCAATCCCAACATGGTGTAGAACGAAGCACCGGTCAAAAGCTCATCTGTACCTTTTTGGTAAAAGTTAGGGAACTGCGCCATAAAAATGATAATAGCGAGTCCGTTTACAAATCCGAACATTACGGGGTGAGGTACTAATCGAATAAACTTACCCAATCGTAAAAACCCAGCCGCCATTTGCAAAAGCCCTGCAATGATCACCGTGGCAAATACATAATGTAGAATGGTCTCGGGTTCAATTCCGGGAAAGGTATTTTTCAATTCAAGAATCAATCCGATAAAAATAACGGCCACTGCCCCCGTAGCTCCGGAAATCATTCCGGGCCGCCCTCCAAAAATGGAAGTTATCAAGGCCAATACAAAAGCGGCATATAGCCCTGTCAAGGGTGAAAAACCAGGAATCAAGGCAAAAGCTATCGCCTCGGGAACCAAGGCAAGGGCCACTGTAAGTCCAGATAAAATCTCTGTTTTATAATCTACTTTCTGTTTAAAATCGAATAAATTCAAATACTTCTGCATGCCTCAGGATTTTAAGGGCGCAAAAATACCATTAAAAGTTGGTTTCACCTGAAAACCGCTAATTATTAGCAATTTAGCAACCTACCACGGTTTTAATCCCAATAATTTCTCACCGAGCGGTGATAATTTGGCAGTTTCGTATTTATCCTGTTCCCAATTTCGAGGATCTCCGGGAAAAGCATAACCTTCTGGTGCAATTCTATTCTTCCACGAATTTATCCTCCATTCCTTTAATTCCTTATTATCCTCTTCCGCAGGCATCATCGAGATATACTGTGCAATACGCACTTTGTCCTCGGACTTATTGGGACGTATTCCATGTGGTTCCGTGCTGTTGAAAATGAGTAAATCGCCAGCTTCCAATTTTACTTTTACGATTTTATCCTGTAAATCGGAAACATCGGGTTGAAAACGGTCACGGTCGTCGGGTTGGGTTAATTTCCAAGTATCATAATTTCTATATAACCAAGGAATACATTGAAAGCCTCCCATATTTTCATCCGTTTGATCGGCTAGTGCCAATACGCCCTGCACATTTTGAGGTCTGGTCTCAGGGTCGTAGTCCCAGTGAACAAATCCCTTTTGTTCAAAACCCGGCCTATTGGGAAAGTTTAGGTTCGCCCGATCTATGGTCACCCATAGGTTTTCCGTACTCCAAACATCAACAAAAGCGTCATAAACCCTTGGCATTTGGCGGTTGCTCCACAAATACTGGTGATTATAGACCTCAACCATTCCTGTACCCATCAATTCTTTCATTTTCATCTCTGCGCGGGCCGGGGCATACCAAGACTCAGGATTATTGGCATCTTTCTCTTCAAACTCCCAAAGAAAATCTGCTGTAGCCTGGGCTTGTTCCTGCGGAACAGCATTTTTAATAACAATATATCCATTCTGTTTCCAAAATTCCCAATCGGCTTCACTCAAAACCCTTAAAGGCTTTCCATTAGAACGATCATTGAGTTTTATCTTGCTACTTGTCGCTGTAGACGGGTTGCCCGGAATCTCCTCATGTGCCTTATTGGCCATTTCCATTTTATTCTTTTCCATGATCTTCATTGTTAAATTTATAGGGTAAAACTAAATATACTCTCCATTTTTATCAACCTTGATATTGACCAATATTTGAATTATTTTGATTTAAAATATAAATACCGCATGTTTTTCATACAATATTGTTAAATTTAAGAATGAAAATCCAGTTAGAAACTATAAACCCTGAGGATAAAAGTCCGTTTCGGATTTTACACAACCCTAGGTTGAGTAATCTGTTCTATTGGCATTTTCATCCTGAATTTGAGGTGGTCTATATTGAAGGTGCCAGTGCCACGCGACACGTAGGTGACCATGTTTCTACTTATAAGGAGAGTGATTTGGTGCTCATAGGTTCAAACATACCTCATTTAAATTTTGACTATGGCGTGCAGACCGAATATAAAAAGGAAGTACTACACATAAAGCCCTTTTTCAAAGACATGGTTATCGGGGACATTCCAGAACTTTCAGGCATATTCGATCTCTTCGAAAAATCGAGTCGGGGCATTGCTTTTTTTGGGAAAACCAAAGAAATGGTAGGGACCAGATTGAAAAGACTGCATGCCCTTTCTTCCTTTGATATGTTCGTAGAAGTAATTCGGATATTGAAAATATTGTCAACTAGCGATGAATTGGAATTTCTACATGACCAACCCTTCATAAATAAGTATAATAAAAAGGAACAGAAAAGATTAAAACACGTATATGCCTTTATTGATGAAAATTATCATAGAAAAATAAAAATAGATGAAATTGCTTCGCTCAGCAATTTGGGAAAGGAAGCTTTTTGCAGATACTTTAAAAAAGCAACGGGTAGTACTTTTGTTGAATTTCTAAATCAATATAGAATCAGTCAAGCCAAACGTCTTCTATTGATTGGTAAAAACGTGGGAGAGACTTGCTATGAATGTGGTTTTGAAAGCCTTTCCTATTTCAATAGGACTTTTAAGAAGGTAGCCCAAGAGAATCCTTCAGATTTCAAAAAACGACATATCTGTATTTGAAACATTCCTATTTACAATTTTGAAAAGGATTCCGTATGCTTCAATCGGGGTTAGTGCTACCTAACCAAAAAACCGCCCCAACTTTTAACGTCGGGGCGGTTCCTAACTAAATAACCAACCAAAAATTCTTCATTTCGACTGCGCTCAATGCCACAGTGGTGAAATTTCAATATTTTAATTTTTCTTTCTACTTCGCTCTACCTTCATTATGGGATTCGAAGTCTTCTTTCTCTTCTTATCAACCGAGCCTTTACCCGATTTTAAGTATTGAATATACCCCCTTCCCTTAAACTCATAAACCGTTTCACTACTAGGGTGATATAGCTCAATAGTACTATCATTAATAACGTAAAGCTCAAAGTAATCATTGCCCATAAAATCATAGGCTAGTGTTAAAGTTTTAAGCGTTTCATCGTTTTCTACATCAAAAATGGCATAACCCCCCTCAAAATCCCACTCCAATGTATTTACTGATGTTCCGGCCTCATCAATCGAGGACCTAAAAAAATCACCATCATTACCCGTTAGAAATTGTATAAAATTCTCATCGTCAAATTCATTTATGGCTCCCTCTTGACTTGTATATGTTTTTTCCCAGGCATCATACTCCTGCAAGAGGTAATGGATATTCTCGTAGAAGACCATATCAAAATCAAAGTCGTTCAATTGATATCCCTTAAGAAAGTAAGAGGTGTTGGATGAGTCATCATGCAACTCCAACGTATTGCCATTTACGGCGTAAACATCCAAAAGCCACAGTCCATCGACATCATGGTCAATTTCAACTGTCCCTTGCAATGCATCAAAGTACCCAACATTTATACCGTAACCATTTCCGGTCTTACCTATTCCCACAATGTTGTTGTTGGCATACACCTTGCCATTATCAAAGGAAATTGTGAAAGCGCGTTGTAGAAAAGGCACTTCCCCATTGCCACTTGTGGCATTTATATCTATGTACCATAGGTCGTATGATTGTAAGACCTGTGCAGTATTGAAACTGGATTCCTCGATAAATTCATCATCCAAAATCACTTCGGTATAACAGGAGGTCATCAATGTCCCCGCCATTGTAAACCCTAGGAGTAGTTTTATTGCTTTCATAGTTCAGGTATTAAAGTTCTTTTTACACAAGACAAGCACCGTGCCATTATTTCTATTTATCTGATTATCAATGATCAATGTGTTGTTCAATTTTTATTTACATTTGAGGCGACTAAATTTCTCGGATGAACAAAGATTTGCGATTTGCTGTTTTGGGTGGAGGTAGTTGGGCAACCGCTATCGTTAAAATGCTGACGGAAAACCTAGAAAAAGTAACATGGTATATGCGCAATGGGGATGCTGTTGAACATATTAAGGAACAAAGACACAATCCCAATTATTTAAGCTCCGTAGAGTTTCATGTTGAGCAATTGAATGTAACAACAGATCTTGATTGTGCTGTTGATAATAATGATGTTCTCATTTTTGCCATTCCATCTGCTTTTCTAGATACAGAGCTTAAAAAATTGTCTGTTTCTATTAAGGATAAGATAGTTTTCTCAGCCATTAAGGGAATTGTTCCTGAAACGGGTCTAATAGTGGGAGAGCACTTTCATGAAAAATATAAAATCCCTTTTGAGAGTATTGGTGTTATTACCGGTCCTTGCCACGCCGAAGAAGTTGCTTTAGAACGTTTATCTTACTTGACTATCGCCTGTGCTGACAAAGAAAAAGCAGAACTGATCGCCAATAATCTAAAGAGCGATTATATCAAAACCAAGATTTCCGATGATATTATAGGAACGGAATATGCGGCCATGTTAAAGAACATATACGCCATCGCAGCTGGCATTTACCATGGTTTGGGGTATGGCGATAATTTTCAAAGTGTATTGATGAGCAATAGCATTCGTGAGATGAAACGATATATTAAAAGGGTACATAAAATGAAGAGGAACATCAATAATTCGGCTTACTTAGGTGATTTATTGGTAACTGGTTACTCTACTTTTAGTCGAAATCGCATGTTCGGTAATATGATCGGAAAGGGGTACAGGGTAAAAAGTGCCCAGATGGAAATGAGCATGGTTGCCGAAGGTTACTATGCCACCAAAAGTGCCTACGACCTCAAGGCTACCTTTAAAAGTAAGGTACAGACCCCAATTATCGATGCCGTCTACGATGTGCTGTATTCTGGTAAAAATGCAAAAAGCACTTTTGCTGCCTTGACCCATAAAATAGATTAATCCCTATTCATAGAAAAATAGGAGTGCTGTTTGATTTGTGCTTGCAGCTCTTCTTTCCAATTAAGGATTTGGACATCATCTACCTTAAACACCTTCTTGAATTCTTCCAAAATGGGATCCATAAGGCTGCTAACACTATCGATATCAAAGTACAATCGCCCTGTTCTTCGAATAAAGAAATCCATCGGGTCTTGCACCATTTCATAATCAATGCCAAATTGCAGTTCGGCCAATGCCATTCGAACCTCTTTGTCCCCTTCTTCGAGTTTCGAATAATTCTCTAAAATGGTTTCCGTTTGAATTCCATAATTGGTAACCAAAAACCAGGCATTGTACTGGGTAAACCCATCTTCTTTAATACGCTCGAAGATTTCTTTAATGTATCTTTTTACGTGCTTGGGCTTTTTAAAGTCACTTCCACATAATGGAATTTCAGAAGTGGTGCTTTCTCCTATTTCAGTTTCAAAATCCTCTTCCATTTTTTTGGCAATACGGTTAACAACACGCTCCGCCATCTTGCGATACCCAGTCAACTTTCCTCCAGCAATACTTATAAGCCCAGAGTCGGAAGTAAAAATTTCATCTTTTCTTGAAAGTTCAGATGCCGATTTTCCTTCTTCATGGATCAATGGACGTAGCCCAGCCCAAGAGGAAATAATATCCTCCATCTCCAAATCAATTTTAGGAAACATATTATTTACGGCCGAAATAAGATATATGGCATCGGCCAAATCAACAGTTACGTTGTCCTTGTCTTTATCAAAATTGGTATCCGTAGTTCCAACATAGGTGATTTTTCCTCGTGGAATGGCGAACATCATCCGCCCATCCGGAATATCAAAATAAACAGATTGCTTAACAGGTAGTTTTTCATGGGGAAACACCAAGTGTACACCTTTGGTCAAATGAAGTCGCTTACCTTTTTTGGAGTTGTTCACACTTCGAAGTTCATCTACCCAAGGTCCCGCAGCGTTGATAACGTACTTGGATTTTAAACTAAAATTCTTATTTGAGACAGTATCCTTTACTTTGACCCCAACTACTTCTCCTTTTTTATAAATAAAATCAATTACTTCAGCATAATTCACCGCCTTAGCTCCGTATTGCAAGCTTGTTTTTATGCTTTCTATGGTCAATCGGGCGTCATCGGTACGATACTCTGCATAATAGCCTGCGCCTTTCAAAATCTTTTTGGGCAGTAAGGGTTCTAATTTCAAAGCCTCTTTTTTCTCTAACATTTTACGCTTGTCATCACCTGTTACCTGCGCTAGAATATCATACACTTTAAGTCCTATCGAGGTCAACCATTTACCATACGAGCCATTTTCAATCAAGGGCAGTAACATTTTTTCTGGTAATACGAGGTGTGGGGCCAATTTATGTACTATGGCGCGTTCTGAACCAACTTCCTTGACCAGCCAAAAATCGAATTGCTTTAAATATCGAAGTCCGCCATGAATCAATTTTGTTGACTTACTACTTGTGCCGGAAGCAAAATCCCCCTTTTCGACCAATGCTACTTTTAACCCTCGAGCAGCAGCATCCAAGGCAATTCCCCCTCCAGTAATGCCTCCTCCAATGACCACAAGATCATACGATTCCTTGGACATTTTTTGAATGGTAGCTTCTCTATCAAGATTTGAAAATCTTATGCTTTCTCTCATCGTTTATTTCTTATTCTCTCCAAACTAGGAGCATGCAAAAATCATAGGTATTTCTTAGGGCATATACTATTTTACTTAAAACAGCACTCCTAATCCCGAGCTATCGGGCCCCTCAAAGAGACAATTTAAGTTCAAAATCAGGGGTATAGTTTGGGAGTGTACACAGCACCCTAACCTTAAACTACTCTTCCCAACCTTTGGTCCGATCCACGGCTTTTTGCCATTTCCCATACAATCGGTTTCTTTTATCAGAATCAAATGTAGGCTTAAAAATACGGTCCATGGGTCTACTTTGATCGATGTCTCCCTGCGTCCATAACCCTACTTGGATTCCCGCCAAAAATGCCGCGCCCATTGCCGTTGATTCAATCACCTTTGGACGATGGACTTCCGTACCCAAAATATCTGCCTGAAATTGCATGAGGTAATTATTAGCACAAGCGCCACCATCTACTTTAAGGCTCTGTAGTTTTACTCCAGAATCTTCCTCCATAGCATTAAGTATATCTTTTGTTTGGTACGCCAATGATTCTAAAGTTGCCTTGGCTAAATGGGCTTTCCCTGTATCCCGTGTCAATCCGAAAATGGCGCCGCGGGCATACATATCCCAATAAGGCGCACCCAAGCCGGCAAAGGCCGGAACAACATATACGGAGCTATCTCCCTCAACCGAATTGGCCAATGCTTCTGTTTCCTTGGCATCTTTGATAAGTTCAAGTCCGTCTCGAAGCCATTGAATAGCCGCTCCCGCAATGAAGATACTTCCTTCAAAGGCATAATTGACTTTTCCATCTAGACCGTAGGCAATCGTGGTCAGTAATCCATTATTAGAAAATTGTGCCTCTTCACCTGTGTTCATTAACATGAAACAACCTGTGCCATAGGTGTTTTTCGCGGTTCCTTTTTCGAAACAGCCTTGACCAAAAAGTGCAGCTTGCTGATCGCCTGCTATACCGGCAATGGGAATGCTTATTCCATTCAGATTATAACTTCCAAAATGATAGGCTGATGGTTTAACCTCTGGCAGCATACTTTTAGGAATTCCCAATTCTTGCAGTAATTTATCATCCCAAGACAACTTGGTAATATCAAAAATCATGGTTCGTGAGGCATTGGTGTAATCTGTACAATGGTTTTTGCCGTTTGTCATATTCCAAACCAACCACGTATCAACGGTTCCCATAAGTAAATCACCCTCTTCGGCTTTTTGTCTAGCTCCTTCAACGTTGTCCAAAATCCATTTCACCTTGGTTCCGGAAAAATAGGAGTCGATGACAAGACCTGTTGTCATTTTCACATGCTCAACCAGACCTTTCTTTTTTAGGTCTTCACAAATATCGGCAGTTCGCTTATCTTGCCAAACAATCGCATTATAAATAGGCTCTCCCGTATTCTTATCCCAAACCAAAGTGGTCTCACGTTGGTTGGTGATTCCTATAGCCTTGATATCCTGAATATTAATGTTTGCCTTTTCAACAAGTTGGTGCATCACACTAAGCTGTGACTCTAAAATTTCCTTGGGATCATGTTCGACCCAACCTGATTTTGGAAAAATCTGTTGAAATTCTTTTTGTACCATATTCACTATGGCACCATCTTGATCTACCAATAAGGCTCTTGAGCTTGTGGTTCCTTGATCAAGGGAAATGATATACTGTTTTGACATATTTAGAAAGATAAGGAACTAAAGGTAGCATTTACACCTTCTATTTCAAAACAATAGATTCTGGACACTAAAGACAATCCTTTCCTTAGTCCTTGGTCATTTCAGTTAGACCTGTCAGGTTCTTAAAACCTGACAGGTCTCTTCCTGATTTTTACTTTTTCCTAAACTCGTATTCTCGCTCAACCAAACAAATTCGAACCTTGTACCACTGATACCAATCAGAAATTCCCTTTTGTTGGGCGAATAAATGATCAGTGTTGACTTTCCAATTAGTAATGTCCTGTAAGCTCTCCCAATAACTTATCGAGACTCCTAGACTATTGTCCCTTGCGCTTTCAAAATCCAAAAAGCCCGGTTGTTGTCTTGCCAATTCTTCTATCAGTTCGGCCATTTTGGAATACCCTTTGTCCTGCTCAGTTCGAGTATTTGTGAATATGACGGCGTAATAAGGCTTGGTATTGTTCATGAATTCTGCTTAAAGTAAAGTTTAAATGCAGCATGGATTCCTGCTTTCGCAGGAATGACAAATTATACAATGTATTCCTTTTCCAAAAAATACCCAACTATGGCCTCTTTCATCAAGACCGATTGTTCGCCCGCCTTTAATGCTGGTAATTGTTCTTTGGTCGTGTAATGGGGCCAACCCTCTTCATCAAAAAATTCGAACTCATAATAACCATAGGGCTCCAACAACCTGCAAATGGCAATATGCATCAGGTTTAGCTTTTCATCCTTTTTATAGGTTTTATGGTATTGCCCCAATTCCTGAACACCCACCAGGTAGATTATGGCGTCCAATTCCAGGGCATCCCCATCAGCAAACTGGGCCGATAGCTTTTCTACCAATACATCCCAATGCTCTTTTAATTGTAGGTCTCTAGACATCCTTTGATTTTCAAATTCAAAGGTACAAATCAAAGTTCTATATTTGCTCCAAACGATTGGTTATGGGTTTTTTGGATATTGTTTTGGGGCTATTACTTATCTATGGGCTTTATAAAGGCCTTAAAAATGGACTTCTTGTTGAAATCGCATCTATTGTAGCCTTGGTCGCGGGAATTTACGGTGCAATCCATTTCTCTTATATCGCTGGAGACTATCTTTCCCAAAATATGGAATGGAATGAGCGGTATATCAATTTGACCGCCTTTATCATCACTTTTATAGTTCTTGTACTGGTGGTGCACGTGGCAGGGCAGTTCTTGACCAAAATTGCCAATTTTGCCATGCTGGGATTGCTTAACAAATTGGCAGGTGCGTTGTTTGGAATGTTAAAGGTTGCCGTAATCCTAGGAGCCTTGTTGGTATTCTTTGACCACGCCAATTCATCTGCAAATCTTGTAAAAAGTAAGACCTTGGAGGAATCCGTACTCTATGAACCTGTTAAAGAAATTGGGGCATTTGTGTTTGCTAAAATTCTTGAGGAAAAAGATGAAAATGATCAATGATCATTTTCATCTTTTTCCTATAAAATGTATTCTCCCATCATTCCATTATTAACCTGAAATTCACCAATTGGATTACTGCTCTTATCATAAATCAACATTTTTCCATTTCCTTTTTTTATCGTCCCTTTGTCTTGATTTGACCCATCAATAGACTTATTGAAAAGAACTTCCATTAATAAACCATTTTCATAAGTCCTCTCAGTCCAAACATTACCATTGTCATACTTTATTGCAACATTACCCGTGTACTTCGGAATTAAACTTAATGCTTTTAAAATATAATAAGACGGCACAATTAAAGATAGCTTACCACCAGTATTATCAGACTTTACCCCATGGACAAGTCCTATTACTTTAATTGTACCTCCAAAAGAAACAACACCCAAAGGTGGTGTTTCTTTTGAAATAACTGGCCCCCACTAAGTCCAGGGATTGAAGGAGAATCTAATATGAAAAAAGTAGATTTTTGATTATTATCCGCTCGTCTTTGAGTTATTAAAGAACTGGCGGGATGTGAACTTAGACTAATTGGCGAAAAATCATCTGCCCCAAGACCTAGAGGAAAACCAAGACTATTCACTTCATCATTTTTTTTGTGGTGCAACTAACTCAGATTCTAGCATATCAACAGGAATGGCAAACAAATCCATTTTGTCATTTAATTCAATATTTGGTTGTATTCCTACAATAGCAACATCTGATTCATTTAGAATAACCCAATCACTAAGAGCAACTTCTTTAAAATCAAATTCAAGGTAGTTGTCAGTTTTAGCCTTAACTCTTACTTTACAATTTTGATATGTCGCCCTTGCAACGTGTTCTGCTGTAACTAAGTAGACTAACCCATTTTCTCTAACAAAGAAACCACTTCCCAAGGAGATGTTTTCAATTGGGCTTAATATTCCTTTAGTTAAACTTCCCCCCCCCCATAATTCATAATTAACATCATCAATTTTTTCAACCCTTATTTTCCTAGATTCCAAATAAGCACAGCTTTCTGCCATTTGGTCAACGTATGATTCGTTTTGAGAATATGTGGAGATATAAGAGAAAATGGATAAAAAGACTGTTTTTATCAATATTTTTAGGTGAAAGACATTTCTTGTATGGATTTGCATCAAAAATCGATTTTATAGATAATAAAAATACAGGTTTTAGTTGTGATAATCTTCTTGGGAAACCGGTATTTACATTATAAGAAGTCTTATTAGAAACGCCTTTTAAAGAATTATATTAGTTCCCCTTTACTTCCAAATTAAAGGTAATTACTATTCTAATAAAGTTATGACATCTAAACTATCAATGCTTCAAATTGAAGAATTTCATTATATTAATATTTACCTCACCTTAAAATAAATCCGTTTTTTATTGGGTCTTTAGGGTCCATACAAAAAGTGTGCACCCCCGTAATATGGGCTATACCTTCCACTTGGGGAATCACGGCTTTAAAAGAGCCATAATCCACTTCAGAAATCACTGACCCTTTGAACACAGAGCCCGTGATGCTTTCTATGGTCATGGTTTCCCCAAAATCAATTTCTTTTCTTGCCTTGTGAATCGCCATTCTTCCTGAAACTCCGGAACCTGTTGGGCAGCGGTCTACCTCGCCTTCGGCAAAAATGCAAACATTACGACTGTCCGCCCCTGAATCTTGCTTTTGGCTATCTATAAAAATAGTTCCGTAAAGAAAACTTAGATCATCCTCAAAAGGGTGTGAGATTTCTTTATCTATTGCCATGACCGCATGCTTAATATCCATGCCTTTTGCTATCAATGCCCGATACGATTCTGAACTTAGGTCAAAATCAAAGTTGTTCTTGGTGATATCGACATAAGCGTAAAATGCCCCTCCATAGGCAAGGTCATATGTCACCTCTCCTAAACCATCCACTTGAACAATACGGTCAAGACCAATTACAAAACTGGGGACGCACTGAAAACGAACTCCCGCGATTTTACCATTTTTTACATTTGCAAAGGAGGTTATTCTACCACAGGGGGCATCAATTTTAAGGATATTATCACCTTCCTTTACCTTAATCCAATTCATTTCGACCGCCAAGGTGGAAATTGCTATAATCGCATGACCGCACATTGTTGAATACCCTTCATTATGTAAAAAGAGGATTCCAAAATCACCTTCATCATCATTGGGTGGCACTAAAATACACCCATACATGTCAGCATGACCCCGAGGTTCAAACAACAACGCCGTGCGCAAATGGTCAAAATTCTCTCTGCAATAACGTCTATATTCCAAAACCGAATTCCCCTTAAGTTCAGGAAATCCATTAACAATTACCCGTAGGGGCTCACCTCCAGTGTGCATATCAATGGTCTTGATCTGTAACCAGTCGTTATTTGGTTCAAAATGGGTCTTATCCAATATATTTCGAAATGTTCTAGTCACCTGTATATTTGCTATAGTAATAGGTTGCGGCCACTAAATCCTCCAATGCATGCCCCACTGATTTGAATACTGTGATTTGACGGTCGTTGGTTCTACCGGTATGACCCCCAGAGCAGAGCCCGAATAAATCACTCTTTATATCATCCTTCGTGATTATCCCATTTTGTAATGGAATTACAATATCCCCACTTTCTTTAAGACTTCCTTGCATGGTATCAACAAAAACCAATGCTCTTGAAATGGTCTTATCATCTGCTTCCCGCATGTCTTTTTTATAAGCACCAACTAGGTCTATGTGCTGCCCATTTTTAAGCGACTTCCCTAAAATCAGAGGCGTTTTGGATAAGGTGGCACAAGAAATTATATCTACCTCTCCGATTTTTTCTTCAATTGTCCCAATCGCTTTTATTTCAAAATCCTCTCCTTTAAGTGCATTGCAAATGTCTTGGGCCTTTTCCAAATTTCTACCCCATACGTAAACGGTTTTAATAGGTCGTACGCTTGCATGCGCCTTAATCAAATTACTTGCAAGAGCTCCCGTGCCGACCATTAACAGGGAAGAGGCGTTTTTTCGGGACAGAAATGAAGATGCAAGAGCAGACGCAGCGGCCGTACGTTTCGCCGTTAGACTTTTTGCCTGAATAATTGCCTTGACTTTACCTTTTAGGGCATCCATTAAAATATAAACACCTTGAATGGACGGTAGTCCGAACTGACCATTTTCAGGACTCACGGTTACGATTTTCACTCCCGCTTCCTTACCGGTATTCCAAGCAGGCATCAATAGCAATGTAGAATCCAATCCTACTTGTGGATTGGGAAAATCGTGGTGATGTCGCATAGGTACTATAATATTCCTTGAAGCAAAACCATCCTTTAATTTTGAAATCAGTTCTGGAAAACTAGTGTTTTCATTGATAAACATATCGTCTATTTGAACTAAATCGTGCATGCACCAAAAATATGCAAATAATAAAGAGTGACAAGCTGATCACTTTTTTGAATCCAATTATCAAAACATGAAAAATTGGCAACTCAAAACAATGTAAATATTCGGGAAGCGGGTTCAACAACACGCTATCAATTTTGCATTATAGAGGATTAAATGGCTGTTCAACGAATTAAAGGCACAATGCATCGAAAGATTTTCTTCTTTTGTATTAGAACGATGAAATGAGGGGCGAATTGAAAAAACTAAAGGACACACCGTTTTACCATAGGGCAATCCAAGAAATCAACTACAGTTTTGGGAATTTTTATTTGTTTGACACTTTTGTGGTTGGTGAGATAAATGAAGACATTCTCTTTACTTGGAAAGACCACGGTCAAATCCTTATGGCAGAACTGTCAAACCTGTATGACAATAATGGCGAGGATATTATTTATATTTCCAATAGGGTACATGACTATTCCCTTATCCCAATGAATTGGACAAAATTCCATCAAAACAACTATAAATTAAAGGCCTATGGCATTATTAGCTACACTAAAACTGGCTTCTACAATGCCATGCTTGAACGGATGTTCGTGAACACAAAAGTGAGATGGTTCAATTCGTTGGAAAGTGCCATTGCATGGGTTGATGAATTCTCTGATTCAAATGTTTTGGTTCCTCGGAATTAGGCCTGCTTTGCACCTTGCCATAGTTAGAACTAAGCGCCTACTTTTTTAATCTTAGCATCGATAATAGTATGCGAAGTATATTGTTTACGTAAGATGCCGTAAAATTGCCAAAAGTTACAATTCGTCGAAAAAAAGAATGATTTAGAAGTTAAAACACTACATTTCAACATTATTACGCCAGTTGAATATCCCCTGTTCAATTGCAGAACATGAGAGACCCCCACACTTCTCTTCCTACTTAAATTTAATAAGTTTGCCTACTTACAATTAGAACATTGTATGAAGATGAGATTGCAAAATACTTTTCTCGCTTTATTTGTATGTGTTTTGGCTTCTTGTTCCAAGGAATCCGTAGAGAATACAAATATTGTCGAAGCCAAGAATGCCATTGAAGTGGAGAATGAGCTTTTGGACGTTGTGAACAATCACAGGGTCTCTTTAGGCTATAATACTTTGGAATTTAGTTCTGTCGCCTATGACTATGCGAATAAGCACAATGACTATATGATTTCCAAAGGAAGTCTAAGTCATGACGGTTTCAGTTCGCGTGCTTCAAACATTGCCTCTGAGGTTGATGCCGAATATGTGGCGGAAAATGTGGCCAAGGATTATGACTCGGCTATTGAGGCCTTTGAAAGTTGGCTAGCTAGCTCAAATCACAAAAAGACCATGGAAGGTGACTTTACGCATACGGCGGTAAGTGTAAAAAAGAATATTTCGGGGGCTTACTACTTTACCCAACTGTTCTTTAGAAAATAGGCTTTATTCTATTCTCAATTTGATTTTATCGAGACAATTAACCTTATGTCGAAGGCGGGTCCTCTCTTTTGACGATGAAATAAAATATAACATCGGTAAACAATCAAAATTCATACATAAGGTCATTTTTCATCGACAAAAATCATAGTGCTTTTCAACGGTTACGTCCTATATACCAATATGTTACGACTCAACGATTAAATAGAAGGGTACGTGGATAAATTGAGGTTGTGTTTGGTTTCAAAACTACATTTGAGCTATTAGAAAAATAAAAACACCCCCAATACTATGACTCTAAGATACCTTATATTATGCTTAAGCTTGATAGCATTTTCATGTTCCAAGGAAGAGCTTTTGGAGAAAGATTCTGGATTAAATAAAAGTTTAACAGCAACAGAGCAGGAAAACAAATTATTCGACTTGGTAAACGAGCATCGTATAAGTCTAAATCTGAATCCCCTGACATTTGACAACTTATCGTATTCATTTGCAAGTGAACATTCAGAATACATGATTTCCCAGGGCGTAACAAGTCATGTTAAATTTAATGAGCGTGCAGCGGAAATATCAGCCGGAACAGGAGCGGAATTTGTTGCTGAAAATGTTGCAAATGATTATTTTACAATAGAAGATGCAATGAAAGCTTGGTTGGAAAGTTCTGGACATAAAGAAAATATTGAAGGTGACTATACCCATTCCGCTATCAGCATCAAGAAAGATTCAAACGAAAATCTTTATTTCACGCAAATCTTCTACAGATAGGGAATTGGTTCAATGATATTAATTTTTGAAAATGGCGGGTAATAAACTATTCGCCATTTTTTATGCTTCAATATTATGAACGTACCATTGCTTTTTTTAACTTTCAAAAAAACAAGCACATGTCCATAAGCGCTCCCTTTAATCTTAATCAGTGGGTCGAGGAAAATCGTGATTTATTGAAACCTCCTGTCGGCAACAAGAATTTATACAAAGAATCTGGGGATTATATCGTTATGATAGTGGCGGGCCCAAATGCCAGAAAGGACTATCATTATAATGAGACTGAAGAGCTTTTCTATCAATTGGAAGGTAATATCGAAGTTCACATTCAGGAAGGTCACAAAAAAAAACCATGAAATTAGGCCCTGGGGATATGTATTTGCATCCAGCAAAAGTACCTCATTCCCCAGTTCGGCATCAAGGTTCAATAGGCCTTGTCATTGAGCGAAAAAGGGCAAACTTGAAGGTTGATGATGGACTACTTTGGTTCTGTGATAATTGTAATCATAGCCTCTATGAAGTTTATTTTACATTAAACGATATCGAAAAAGACTTTTTAGGGCATTTCAAACATTTTTATGGGTCCAAGGAACTAAGGACCTGTGACAATTGTGGTACTGAAATGCCAGTTGACGAACGTTTTACCTCTGATGACCAATAGATGGATATAGCGATAAACATCTTAGTGGCCCTGGTCGCCCTCTTGCATCTTTATTTTCTTTGGTTCGAAATGTTCGCATGGACAACCAAAGGGAGAAAAGTTTTTAAGAAATTTCCTCCTGAATTGTTTGAACCAACTAAGCCGATGGCCGCCAATCAAGGCCTTTATAATGGTTTCTTAGCTGCTGGACTCCTCTGGACCTTTTTTATAGACAACACCCATTGGAAAACAAATATTGCATTGTTTTTCCTTGGCTGTATTGCCATTGCAGGCATTTATGGTGCCTTGACCGCAGAAAGGAAAATTTTCTTCATACAAGCACTACCCGCCCTATTGGCAATACTCCTTATTTTACTATGAAAGCTATGTTGTTTTTGTCTTTTTGTGTTGTGGCCATATTGGCAACGACTGGTTGTGAAACTAAAAAAAAGATGCCCAATGTCCTATTCATAGCGGTAGATGATCTGCGCCCAGAACTGGGTTCCTATGGCAATAAAATAGCGCATACCCCTTATATGGACAACTTGGCATCGGAAGGTCTGCTTTTTAAGAACCATTTTGTGCAAGTCCCTACATGCGGAGCCTCCCGATATGGTCTTTTGACAGGAATGCGACCAAAAACACCGAAACATCTGTCAAATAGAGCCATAGAGCACGAAATATCTGGCAAAGCCGAAGATTCGATACCAGAGACCTTTATACATCATTTGCGAAGAAACGGCTATTATACTGTTGGAATTGGGAAAATTAGTCATTCCGCAGACGGATTGGTATATGGATACACCGAAGAACCTTCTGATAAAAGAGAACTTCCCTATAGCTGGGATGAACTGGTTTTCGATAGCGGAAAATGGGGTACGGGGTGGAACTCTTTTTTTGGATATTCTAATGGAGAGAACCGTCAGAGTCTAAAAAAAATGGTGAAACCCTATGAAGCAGGCAATGTTAGCGATGACGGATATGTTGATGGATTGACTGCAAATCTGACCATCTCCAAACTTCGAGAACTAAAAAAAAGGAACGGGCCTTTTTTCTTGGTGTAGGTTTTTTTAAACCCCATTTACCATTCAATGCTCCAAAAAAATATTGGGATTTATATGATAGAAATGAAATACCACTATCCCTCAATCCAACTATTCCTGAAAATATCAACTTAAAAAGCCTGCATGGCAGTGGGGAATTTAATCAATACAAGCTTACCGATGAATCAGCCGATCTTTCGCATGCCGTATCTGATGCGTATGCCAAAAAATTAAGACACTCATATCTGGCCGCTGTCAGCTACATAGATGCCCAGATAGGTAAGGTTTTAGATGAGCTTCATTCACTTGGACTAGAAGAAAACACCATTGTTGTGGTATGGGGGGATCATGGGTGGCACCTAGGTGACCAACGTGTTTGGGGCAAGCATACCATATTCGAAAAGGCCCTGAAAAGTGTTCTTATTGTTAAAGCTCCAAAACTGGGTTTGACCCATAAAGTTATTAATTCAGTTGTAGAAACTGTGGATATTTATCCCAGTCTAATGCAGCTTTGTAATGTAGATCTACCCTATAAAACAGATGGTGAAAGCTTTATAGATCAAATAAGAAATCCAAATACACAAAATAACAATGTGGCCTATAGCTACTTTAGAAATGGAATATCATTAAGAACCGACGACTATCGCTTGACCAAATATTTTAGAAAAGAAGAACCTTCCATAGAATTATATGACCATGCAAGTGACCCTGACGAAACAAGGAACATTGCCCAATCAAGGCCAGATATTGTACAAGAACTAATGCCCTTGTTAGACGAAGGAAATACAGGGCTCTTTGCCACTCAAGGTAATCAGGGCTCCAAATAATCTTATTCAAAACCCACTTTCGTCGAAACATTTTTTATTTGTAGATTTGTCAAAATAATAACAATACGATTCAAAAAAGTTATAAAATGACAAATATCGCTGCTGAATTCGGCATCAATGATGCGCTCAAAAATTGGGAATACAAGAAATCAATGATGGTACGTCTACAGGGGCCAATAACTTTGGCTCAGGGGATATCATTGTATCATATTCACCCGTTGATGGTGCGTTAATTGGTAAGGTGAAATGCACAACAAAAGTGGATTATGAAAAAGTGATGGCTACGGCAACAAGTGCATTTAAAACGTGGCGCGAAAAACCAGCGCCACAGCGGGGAGAAATTGTCCGCCAATTTGGCGAAAAGCTCCGTGAACTTAAAGAACCTCTTGGAAAATTGGTGTCCTATGAAATGGGAAAAAGCTATCAAGAAGGGTTGGGCGAAGTACAGGAAATGATTGATATTTGCGATTTTGCCGTTGGACTTTCAAGACAACTACACGGATTGACCATGCATTCAGAACGTCCTGGACACCGTATGTACGAGCAGTATCATCCCCTTGGTATTGTTGGGATAATCTCTGCATTTAATTTTCCTGTGGCTGTTTGGGCATGGAATACGGCATTGGCTTGGATCTGCGGTGATGTATGTGTTTGGAAACCATCGGAAAAAACACCCCTATGTGGTGTTGCTTGTCAAAATATTGCCGCTGAGGTATTCAAGGCAAACAATTTACCAGAGGGTATTTCCTGTTTGATCAATGGTGATTATAACGTTGGTGAAATGATGACCCAAGACACACGTATCCCTTTGATTTCTGCAACTGGCTCCATAAGAATGGGTAAAATAGTCGCCCAGACCGTTGCGGCTCGCCTAGGAAAATCATTACTTGAATTAGGGGGCAATAATGCCATCATCGTGACTCCCGATGCAGATATTAAAATGACCGTAATAGGGGCAGTTTTTGGTGCTGTGGGAACAGCAGGACAACGTTGTACTTCGACCAGAAGATTGATTATTCACGAATCGATATATGATAGTGTGAAAGATGCAGTGGTCAGTGCTTATAACCAATTGCGAATCGGAAATCCTTTAGATGAAAATAACCATGTCGGACCATTAATTGATACAGATGCTGTAAAAATGTATAAAGAAGCCTTAAAAAAAGTGATTGATGAAGGCGGAAAATTAATAGTTGGAGGTGGAATCCTAGAGGGTGAAGGTTATGAGGGTGGCTGTTACGTTAAACCTGCCATAGCGGAAGCCCAAAACAATTTTGAAATTGTGCAACATGAGACTTTTGCACCAGTACTCTACCTTTTAAAGTACTCCGGAAATGTTGAAAATGCCATTGCCCTCCAAAATGGGGTTGTCCAAGGATTATCTTCCGCGATTATGACCAATAATCTGCGAGAGGCGGAGAACTTCCTGTCCTATGCAGGTAGTGATTGCGGCATTGCCAATGTAAACATAGGGACTTCTGGGGCTGAAATAGGCGGTGCTTTTGGTGGGGAAAAAGAAACAGGAGGTGGACGCGAATCTGGATCGGACGCATGGAAAGTCTATATGCGTAGGCAGACCAACACCATTAACTATACGACCGAATTACCTTTGGCCCAAGGTATTAAGTTTGACCTTTAAAAAAAGCGCTGCTATCCTTCATTTGCCTGTTCCCCCAAACGGCAAGTGTCAAATAACAGCGCTTTTTATATACCTTATAAGATAAATTATAAACGGTTCCTTCTACTTTAGCAATAGTGATGCTATCAGAAGGAGGTTCATAACCATCCTCCTCATTTTTTCTACAAGAGGAAAATACAAGTAGAGCCACAAGTGCTAAAAAAACCGAAAGTTTTGGTTGCAGTTTTCATAGCTGCTTTATTTTAAAGGATATCATTTTTATAAAACTATATATAATTTATTATGAATGTCATGCTTATGTGTAAACTACTTAAAACCAAGTTTAGTTGACAGGAATAAAGTGTATTTCGTAAATTTCCATAACAACGGCTGCCTTAAAATCTGACAGTTTTTGGTTTATAGAATTATGATAACTAAAAATCGAAATGATTTTCCACTTCGTTATAATTGGAGAAATCTACCCCATTAACATCAGTTCCTGCAACTAGGACAAATCTAATATTAAGGTTTTGAGCGAAGGTAGCTGTTAATTCAACGCTACCAACAAAAATCCTATTGATATCCAAAATTACACTTCCCCCTGAGGCTATGGGAAGTGGTTCCCAAGATGTGCTTGACAATGTCTGCGCATATGCATACACCAAACCATTATCAAAGATATCTTGTGTAAGCTCTGGAATATCAAAATCATTATTCCCGACTACAATAGCCGCGTTTTGCAATAGAATAGAAGATACATTGGCATTTCCATCCTGACCATCCAACCCGTCAGCTCCTGCTGTTCCCTGAAGTCCTTGTGACCCCGCAGCTCCATCTTCAGGAGAACAGGCTGTCATTATCAAGCATCCCATCAAAAAAACAACTTTTAAAAAACTTAATTTAATTTTCATAATTTATATATTGAATGTTCCATGCATTGTCGCATTTCTCAATATTAAAAGAAAACTGCTCGGATTGCCTTAACCATTTCTTCAAAGTCTAGGACTATTTATGCATTTAATGAATCTTTTGGTCAGTCATATCTAAAAGACAATAATGTAATGAAACACAAGAAACCCGCTGACCGATTGGCTCCTTCATCTCAAATGAAACTGGCTCAAACGGTCAGCGGGTTTACTAAACTAACTCAAACTATTTCTAGTAGTCTAATCCAAAATGGTCCATAACTTCTTCATAGGACATCTTTTCATAATCCAAACCAACGTTTTTAGCTGAAACAGATTCAGGAACTACTACATACCTAAATGAATTGGCTGTGTTTAAGGACGTGTATCTGTTGTTATTGTTTATAAACCTGATCGTAATATTTCCTGCTGATAAAATAACCGTCCATGTATCTATCTCGGCAGGGGAGTCATAGGTCAAGACAATTGGCATTAAAGCCGCCACATCCGTGGGCCATATGGTGGGATTATATCCATTTAGCTTACCATAGGCCAGAACAACTCCACTATCTATAATCTCTTGGGTAATTTCTGATGCAGCTTGATCATGCTCCAACAAATTTATACCGCCAAATCCTGTTGAAAGTGTATAGCTGGAAGGTGTAAACCAATCACTGGAAATTACATTGGCATTACCATCTTGGCCATCATCACCATCATCACCTGCAGTTCCTTGTAGACCTTGTAGGCCAGTAGTGCCATCTGCGCCGTCCTCTGCAGAACAAGATGTTAATACAAGTGATACTATCAATAACCCAACCTTGAAAAAACTTAACTTCTTCCCCATAATTTATTTATTTGAATGTTCCATGCATTGTTGCATTTCTCAATATTAAAAGGAAACTGCTTGGATTGAATTAACTATTTCCTCAAAACCTAGGACTATTTATGCATTTAATGAATCTTTTGGTCAATCATATCTAAAAGACAATAATGTAATGAAACACAAGAAACCCGCTGACCGATCAGTTCCTTCGTCCCATAGTATGAAACTGGATCAAACCGTCAGCGGGTTTACTTAACCAACTAAACTAACTCAAACTATTACAATTAAAGTAGTAAATGACCAAACCTACCGTTTATCTATGTCTTTGTTGTCCTCTAGGTTTCTCAACCTTCCAACTTCCTTCAAGCAATGCCTATGCCCCAAGTATGACCATCATACAACACAAGGTCAGGAACTTTTTCATTTTCATATACTTGTATTTTGATGCGTTAGACCCTCTGTTACCTAAAATTAAGGGTTAAAGATGCACTTCTCAAGTGTTTCTGTACCATTGGCCCCAAGAAATGTATGATTGTTGCTTTTTATGCCTTTTTTGGTATTTTATGTAAAAAAATCCTTCCAAGTCTCCCACAAAAAAACCCTATCTCAATACCGGAACTTTGTCGGGAGAGATAGGGTAGTGTTTATATTTTATAAACGAATCTCACAAACATTTACTGATCCGCAACTGACTTTTACATAAATGGTATAAAAAACTGTATAATCGGTAATTGGCAAAATATGCTTCCAAAGAACTTACTTCATTGATTTAGAGTATTTAATCCCTTTTATTTAACATATTTTAAGAATTTTTCAATACATTGTAATATAAACACCCAGCGTTTATTTTAATGGTAAAAAACACGACCAACCTTATCGGGATACTCATAACTATTTTGGTCGGTTCCTACTTTTATAGCAACTTTTGCTGTGAATGCAGTAAGGTCAAAAAAGAAGTAAGTGCTCCAACCCTAAAGGTAACATCCCACCCCTTTGTTTTTAGTGATGGGGACTTTGCCTATAGTTTGAATGATAACTTTAACTTTAATGTTTCCTCTTCCACAATTTTAATACCCGTTTCGAAGGAACTACAAGATGGTATCATTGAATTAAAGGCCTACTTGGCCAACAATCCCGAGAGAACAATCAATATTACCGGATACTATAAAGGTGATGAAGACAACCTATCGGCCTTTCCAAATCTGGGCATGGCACGAGCCAATGCCGTAAAGAACTATTTTGTCTCCCAAGGAATACCCTCAAAGGAGATCAATAGTATAGGCAGAAGAGTGGACGAACTAGTTCTTAAGGGAAGTATTTATCAAGGGCCTTTAAGCTATAGTTTCGAAAAAAGGATGGTCTATGCCGATGAATCCCTCAAGACGCTGTCCCAAAAAATAAAGGATGATATGATGGTGCTTCATTTTAATACGGCCGAGACTTCCATAACTTTAACGAATGAACAAAGACAACAATTTGCCGCTATTTCTAGATATTTGGATAAAGTCGAAAAGGCCACGATATTAGTGGTAGGCCATACCGATGATACTGGTCTGAAGGCCAGAAATTTGAAAATTGGACAAAACCGAGCCGATTTTGCCAAATCTTACCTTGTGGAAAACGGTATTTCCGAGAGTAGAATCAAGGTAATTTCGAAAGGATTGGAGGAACCCATTGCTGGCAATGCAACGGAAGAGGGAAAAGCAAAAAATCGAAGGACTACTATCACTATAAATTAAATACTATTAAAAATGGATTTTGTACAGATGAATATTTGGTGTTGGATGATTCCGATTTTGGTAGGTGTTATTTGCGCCTATTTGGGATATCTAATAGGCAAAAAGAATAAAAAGGTTAGTATCGATGAGGCGGAATGGATACTTATACAGGAGAAAAACCGAATATTAAAAACCGATTTGGAAGCTTGTAATGATAAATTATCAGCAGCCTCGACCTTAGCCGCTGAAATTGCCACAACCGCAGCAGCTTCATTGACAGCTACAACAAATACAGAAAGGCATTTTGATTCTGCTGCTGCAAAAGCTGCCATGGAAAAACCTGTAAAACAGGACGATTTAAAGATTGTTGAGGGTATTGGCCCAAAAATAGCAGGAATGTTCCATGATTCGGGAATCAGCACTTGGAAAGCACTTTCCGAAGTGGCGGTGGCCAAATGCCACCAGGTATTGGATAAAGCTGGATACCGCTATAAAATGCACGATCCAGCGTCTTGGCCCATGCAAGCCAAAATGGCGTATGAAGGAAAGTGGGAAGAGCTTGCCAAATGGCAACACGAACATAAACACGGGAAACTATAAACCCCATATATGGTATTAAAAAAGCCGATTCAAATTGAATCGGCTTTTTGTTTTTATAATGTTCCGTTTGCCTCTACCCACTTAAAATGATATTGGTCTTGTGGAAAAGACATACGCTCCGAAATTCGTTGCAACCTATCCGGTAGCTTCATTAAATAATCGCGTGCTTTTTCAGCTTCATCGGAAAGACTTCTAACCGCCTCTAGTTCCCAAAAAGCATTCAGTTTCCTAAGAATGTTTATATAATCCTGTGCGGTGTACACCCCTAAACGTTGAGCGCAGTTCGAAAAATTTTCAAAAGCGGTGCCAATAGACCCCCCCGATTCACGTAAAAAATGAGCAGGCATCACAATCTTCTTTTTCATCATATCGGCAAAGGCCAACATCATACCAGAAGGATCTTCTCCAAAAATATTCTTCACGAACTCCCTATAGGCTAAATGATGCCTCATTTCATCTCCGGCAATAATAGTACACATCTTACCCAAAAGCACATTGCCTTTCTTTTTGGCCATTTGCCCAACCCTCTTATGCGAGATGTTAGTTGCCAATTCCTGAAAAGATGTATATACAAAGTTTTTATATGGGTCCCTATCCGTTCCTATATCAAATCCATCGGCAATTAAATATTGGGTTGTAATTTCTACTTCACGCATATTAACCCGGCCCGATAGGTACAAATATTTATTAAGTACATCACCATGGCGATTTTCTTCGGCCGTCCAAGCCCTTACCCATTTAGACCATCCATTTTTCTTACCATCGTGCTGGTTTACACCTTCAACATCCATTAACCAAGATTCATAGGTTGGTAAGGCCTCTTCTGTAATCATATCGGCAACCATGGTTACCCAAAAGTCATATCCAAGTTCTTTGGATTCTTCCCGTAATTGTTCAATAGCATCCAAAAAATTATCACTCTCCGAATCTGGGAGAAAATCAGAAGGCTGCCAAATATCATCTATAGGGATCAAAAAAGAATCCATAAACTCATCCACTTTCGGCTCTATGGCCTGCATCACTTCCAACCGTATATTCTTGGTAATCATAATTCAATTTTCAACAAAGAACGTTATTATATACTTGAATTTAAGGGAATGCTACGCCAAATTTTAATTTCTGCCGTTTTCTTTTGGGTAAAAAGTATATACAGGGTCGCTTTGCCAGATTTGTTTTGTGTCTATGTCTATAATTGATAAAGGGCCCTTGAAAGCGGCTCCTGTATCAATATTCCAAACATTGGCTGCATTCTGTGGGGTTGTCCTGCCCAATTGTGTAACAGGGGTATGACCTATGTAAATTTCTTTGTAATGCGATAATCGCTGAGGGTATAATTGATCTTCTTTATTCAATTTAGGATTTAATGAAAGTGCCAATTCCCATAAAGTCCTGTCCCAATAAAAGGTCTTGGAAAAATACTCGTGATTTATACCTTTCAGGTTAGTGAACCCCGCATGAAGAAATAAACGATCACTCGAATCCAAATGATAGTTCAGTAGACTATCAAAGAATCGAATATGCTCCGCTATGATAGCTTCATCTGCCTCGTTATACGAACTGACGGTTGCCGAACCCCCATGGTGTAACCACATTGGGTTATTCTCCCCTTTGACCAGCCAGTCTGAACAAAGTTCGTCATGATTCCCCCGTAGGTAATAACAGTTATGGGTCTTCTCTAAATCTATCAGAAAGTTAACGGTTTCCACCGCCTGGCTCCACCCGTCAACATAATCTCCAAGAAAAACAAGCTTATCATTTACAGTGACTTGTGCCCGTTGCAAAACCTGTTCAAGTGCTTTTAACCCTGAATGAATATCCCCAATTACCAGTGTTCTCATTGTACAAAAATCGCAATAAGAGCAAAAACCGCAATGATAAAAAGCACCAAAAATAAAATTTTCCAGAAAGAATAAGGCCTTGTTCCGCTTACTGCCCCTGTTTGCCCGTTAATATAAAAGTGATATTCCTTGCCTTTGTACTTATATGAGCTAATATAAACCGGGAGTAAAATGTGCTTAAAAGTCTCGTCAGACAGTTTAATATCTGCATGACCAATTCGCTGGGTATCTCCACCTATATCTCTCCGAATCCAGCTATAGGCAATTCGCTTCGCTTCCTGAAATGATTGGTGATGGCCATCTTTAAGTGAAATAGTATACTTCTCTGTAACAAAACCAGCAAGATATTTTGAATTGAATACAGCCAGCTCCTTCAGGTTCCAAAAAGTTATTTTTTTTGGAATATCTCTTCGTTTTTTCTCCGATGCATTGATCAATATATCGTCTACAAAGCCACTTACCGTTCCAGAGGCAGGAGACCATCTAGTCTTTTGCACTTGTCTTGGCCGCATACCATTTTTGGTCTTAACCATTTGTGTCTCATAATAATAATCTCCCCTTTGCCCTTGATAGGACGCATAAAGATTTGAATCGAACGTCCAATAAGGAACATATAGCCCATGAAGTCCTTCTGGGTCTAATGCAGCTCTCTTCAATTTATTCGGAGCAAACCATTTATCATTGACCCAGTTCTTAAAAATGGCCCTTGCTTTTTTAGCGTCCAATTGAAAGGGAACCAGGGCACCGGGAAGAATCCAACCTTCTTTTTCAATATCTTCTCGAATAAGTGGCTCTCCACAATACACGCAATCGAGCGACTTATAGTTTTCCTTGACATGTTGGTTGGCCCCACAATTTTTACAATTGAGTAAATCAATGGTTTCTGTATAGGCATTTTCACCAACAACTTTTAAATAGTGCTGAAGTTCCAATTCTTCAAAACTTCTTTTGGTTTGTTCTATAAATTCCTCATAACCGCAGTACGCACAATTCAATTGATGCGAACCGGGTTTGAATTTTAATTCTGCACCACAATTGGCACAGGATTTATTGAGTTCGGAATTTAAGGTTTCTTCCATAGACAAATATTGCCCTTCCCACAATCGTATGGGAATTCATTACAAAAATAGTATGTGATTTACTCCGTTGGTAAAGGTGGTGGTGTATTTCCCCCTAAAAAGGCCTTAAGTTCTTCAACATCCTTTAAAGCTGCCCAATTGGCCATGCCTTGTCTCCATACCAATGAGTCCTTGTTTATGGTCCGGCTTGCGAATAGCTCTTTGAGTTTATCAATGGTCACAGGGCCTGCCGATTGTCCGTTAACTGCATAGTGATATAGTACTTGGGTCGGCATTGGCGGCGGAACTGCCACTTTCTGTTGGGGCTGAACGGCAAAAGGTTGGGGGGGCGATTGGCCCATCATGTTGCCCATCTGCTGGGCCAAGACAAATCCCATTCCCATTCCCATTCCTGCACCTGCTGTACCGCCTTCATTCTTGGCAGCAGCTTCCATGGCTTTGGCAGCTTTGAATTGCGAAAGCTTGGTCATATCAAGCTTATCCAATCTACTGTACTCAAAGATTTCCTTTTTGAGCTCCTCAGGCATCGAGACATTTTCAATATAAAATTTTTCCAACTCTATACCCACCCGACCAAATTCCGGTTGCATAACCTCTCGGCAGGTCTCAGAAAGCTCACTGGTGTTCGCTGCATATAACTCTATGGGCAGGTTAGCCTCGCCAACAGTGTCCGTGAAACGAGTTACTATTAGACTTTTTAAATGTTCGTTGATCTCGTAATTGGTAAAATTTGCATCAGTACCCACAACATCGACCACAAATTTTCCAGAGTCGCTTATTTTAAAACTATAGGTTCCAAAAGCCCTTATCTCTACCAAACCAAAACGTTCATCACTTAATATAAAGGGGTTTTTGGTCCCCCATTTTTCGTCGGTAAATAGTCGGGTATTCACATAATATACCTCAGCTTTGAACGGACTGTTAAAACCATACTTCCATCCTTTTAATGTTGTCAGGATGGGAAGGTTTTTAGTATTTAAGGTATACGTTCCCGGGGTAAAAACATCGGCCAACTGACCTTCATTTACAAAAACGGCCGTCTGTCCTTCACGAACGATTAATTTTGCCCCATTTTTTATTTCGTTTTGATATCGCTCAAATCTATGGACGATGGTATCGTTGGTATTGTCTAGCCATTCAATGATATCAATAAATTCATGACTGAGCTTGTTTTTTATTTCTTCAAATAAGTTCATTTTGTTAGTGTTTTTAATTTGTAAAAAGGTAAGGAATTCTTTAAATGTTCCAAAGGGCAAAATTTAATTTCTTGTTGATTCATCGAGGCTATTAGAAACCTGCCCAATGAAATCAATAAAAAAATAAGGTTGACTTTATTTGTTAACTTTTTATTGTTGATAAATTTTTAATATACTGATTATCAGTACTAAAAGCTAATTTTTCGGTTAACAATATGACTTTTGTCATAAAATAGTTATCCAAATAATGATTAATTTCACTTCTTCAAAGTAAACTTTCTAAGCAAAAAGCACTCATGTCAGTAAAAACCATTCCCGCCCAAAGAAAAGTCTATTCCCAAGAAGAAGCCTATAAATCTAGCTTAGCCTATTTCGAAGGTGACGATCTCGCTGCCCAAGTATGGATCAACAAGTATGCACTAAAAGATTCAAAGGGGAACATCTATGAACTCAATCCTAATGACATGCATCGCAGAATTGCCAAGGAAATAGCTCGGGTGGAACAAAAGTATCCCAACCCCCTTTCCGAGGGTGAGGTTTTTAATTTAATCCAAAAATTCAAATACATCGTACCGCAAGGAAGCCCAATGGCAGGTATTGGGAATCCTTTTCAAATCGCATCCCTCTCCAATTGTTTCGTAATCGGAAACGAAGGAGTATCTGACTCTTATGGCGGTATCATGAAGATCGATCAAGAACAGGTACAATTAATGAAACGTCGTGGAGGGGTTGGTCATGACCTTTCGCATATTAGGCCCAAAGGATCTGGGGTAAAGAACTCGGCCTTGACTTCTACTGGGCTTGTCCCCTTTATGGAGCGTTATTCAAATTCTACACGCGAGGTGGCACAAGATGGTCGCAGGGGCGCATTGATGTTATCCGTATCTATTAATCATCCCGATGCCGAGGATTTTATCGACGCTAAAATGGAACAAGGGAAAGTCACAGGGGCAAATGTTTCGGTAAGAATCGATGATGCTTTTATGTCGGCTGTTGAGAACAATACTCTCTATACCCAAAAGTTTCCTATCCATAGCAAGAACCCCAAAAACTCCATAGATATTGATGCCAAAAAATTATGGAGTAAAATTGTGCATAATGCCTGGCAGTCTGCAGAACCCGGAATCTTGTTTTGGGATACGATTATAAAAGAGTCTGTCCCGGATTGTTATGCTGATCTCGGTTACCAAACGGTATCTACCAATCCATGTGGTGAAATCCCATTATGCCCTTATGATTCTTGTCGCCTTTTAGCCATTAACCTATTCTCTTATGTAGAGGGTCCATTTAAGGAAGAAGCCTCCTTTAACTTCCCCCTCTTTAAGAAGCATATCATGGCCGCCCAACGCATCATGGATGATATTATCGACTTGGAACTCGAAAAAGTCGATGCTATTTTGGCCAAAATCAATGCAGACCCAGAATTGGTTGAAACCAAGGCTGTTGAAAAAAGGTTATGGGAAAAAATCAAGGAAAAAGCCGTAAAAGGTCGTCGTACAGGAATTGGAATAACCGCTGAGGGAGATATGTTGGCTGCCTTGGGACTACGTTACGGGAGCATCGAGGCCAACGAATTTTCCATCAAAGTGCATAAAACAATTGCATTGGAAGCCTATAGAGCATCTGTACATACAGCCAAAGAAAGAGGGGCTTTTGAGATTTTCGATTCCAAAAGGGAAAAAGAAAACCCTTTTATTCTTCGATTAAAAAAGGCCGATGAAAAATTGTATTATGAAATGTTGGAATATGGCAGAAGAAATATCGCCTTATTGACCATCGCGCCAACTGGCACCACAAGCCTAATGACCCAGACCACATCGGGCATCGAACCGGTTTTTCTCCCTGTATATAAGCGAAGAAGAAAGGTGAACCCCAACGATCGAAATGCAAACGTGGCCTTTATTGATGAAGTAGGTGATTCATGGGAAGAATATGTAGTGTTCCATCACAGATTTAAACAATGGATGAAGGTCAAAGGTTTTGACATCAATAAAAAATACAGTCAGGAAGAACTTGACAAAATCGTAGCACAATCACCCTATTATAAAGCCACTTCCAATGACGTGGATTGGTTAAGTAAAGTTCAATTGCAGGGTGCTGTACAAAAATGGGTTGATCACTCTATAAGTGTTACCATCAACCTACCCAATGATGTGCAGGAAGAAATGGTTGGCAAACTCTATTTGGAAGCATGGAAAGCAGGATGTAAGGGGGTTACGGTCTATCGTGACGGCTCCAGATCAGGGGTGCTGATATCAAACGAGCCTGAAGTAGAAGAAACTTTGACCCATTTCCCAACAAAGAGACCCCAAGTCCTGGAAGCCGATGTGGTTCGCTTTCAAAACAACAAGGAAAAATGGATTGCCTTTATAGGTCTGATAGACGACAACCCGTATGAGATCTTTACAGGATTCGCAGATGATGAAGATGGGATTCTTATTCCCCGATGGGTCAACAAGGGCTTGATTATTAAAAATAGAGATGAGGATGGCACCTCTCGCTATGATTTTCAATATAAGAACACAAGGGGCTATAAAACTACCATTGAGGGACTATCGCACAAATTCAATCCGGAGTATTGGAATTATGCCAAGTTAATCTCTGGCACCTTACGCCATGGCATGCCTATTGAAAAAGTGGTGGATCTGATCAATAGCCTACAATTAGAAGGGGAATCAATCAATACCTGGAAAAATGGAGTTGCCCGGGCCCTCAAGCGCTTTGTCGCCGACGGCACTGAAGCTAAAGGACAAAAATGTGATAATTGTAAATCGACAAATTTAATATACCAAGAAGGATGCTTGACGTGTACCGATTGTGGTTCCTCCAAATGCGGATAAAATCCGGATACTAGACATTGGCTTTTTTGTAATTCACAACAAATCTTTGGGGTAAGCTAACTTTTGTTTTTACATTAGATGAATCAATGTAGCATTTGAAGTCATGAAGAAGATATTTTGTATTGGGGAATTGCTAATCGATTTCGTTGCTGAAAAACAGGGCAATGACCTTTCCAGAGCTGATGTATTCACTAAAAAAGCTGGCGGGGCACCTGCAAATGTCGCCTGTGCCATTGCTAAACTTGGTGGTTTGAGCAAATTTATAGGCTGTGTCGGCAATGATCAATTCGGTTCTTTTTTATTAAATGTGCTAGAAGACAACCATGTGGATATTAGTTTAACGCAGCGTTCAAAAACCTTTACCACGATTGCCTTTGTTTCCATTGCTGAAGATGGCGAACGCGATTTTGTATTTAGTAGGGGTGCTGACAAGGAACTAAAGTATGATTCTACCATTAAAAACAATTTTAAGGAAAACATTATTCATTTTGGTGCGGCTACAGCACTACTTGGGGGAGATATGGAAGCGGCCTATAGTAGGTACTTCTTTGATGCCCTTACCCAAAATGCCTTTATAAGTTTTGATTCCAATTTTAGAGGAGATCTTTGGAAAGATGAAGAACAAATCTTTATAAAAAAATGTATGCCCTTTGTGCAAAAGTCCCATTTGTGTAAATTTAGTTTAGAGGAGGCACAATTGTTGTCAGGTAAGTCAAATTTGGAAGAATGTTGTGCAGTTTTACATGAAATTGGCACACAGGTAATTGCCATTACATTAGGCGGTGACGGCACCTTATTAAGTACCGAAAACTCTAAACAAACCATCCCAAGCATACAAGTAAACCCCGTGGACACCACAGGAGCTGGTGATGCCTTTATTGGTTGTTTGCTATATCAAATAGCGGCTTTGCATGACCCTATGGAAGTTCTTGAAAATACGGCCTTATTGAATGGAATGGTCAAAAAAGCAAATATGGCTGGGGCTATTACCACAACTAATTTTGGGGCAATACCCTCATTGCCTGCTCATCATGATATTTTTGGCCAATAAGGCCTAAAGAGATTATCATTTCATAATACAATTTTTCATTGGCCTTTTTTATCCGGAATATTTACCTTTTACTGTTCTCATTGTAATCAACTATGCGACGGGTTGGCGGAATTCTGTCCATCTTTGTCCTGTCTCTTATTAATGTTTATCTTCGGGTTTTAACAATGCAATTCAAATGGCCAATTTTAATATAGACGCAAAAAAAGAAATGACCTACGACGCCATTGTCATAGGGTCAGGTATTAGTGGTGGATGGGCAGCTAAGGAACTCTGTGAAAAAGGACTCAAAACGTTGGTCCTTGAAAGGGGAAGAATAGTAGAACATGTTAAGGATTACCCTACCATGAACATTGACCCATGGGACATGGAGCTAAGAGGAGGCCTTACTCCTGAAGAAAAAAAAACCTATAAGTCAAGCATTCGATCAGGATGGGTTGGTACTGAAACTAAGCATTTCTTCGCCGATGATGCTGCAAATCCATATACGGAGGTGAAACCCTTTATGTGGATACGTGGGCATCAAATGGGAGGCAGGTCTTTATTATGGGGAAAGCAAACCTATCGATGGAGTGATCTTGATTTTGAAGCGAATGCCAAAGATGGTCATGGTGTTGATTGGCCAATTCGTTATAAAGACATTGCACCCTGGTATGAGTATGTTGAAAAATTTGCGGGTATAAGTGGTGAAGCCCTAGGACTACCTCAATTACCGGATAGCCATTTTCTTCCTCCCATGGAACTCAATTGTGTGGAGAAGCACATCAAAAGCAAGATTGAGAAAGACTTTCCAGGTAGAAATATGATTATTGGCAGGGCAGCACATCTAACTGAACCTCTCAACGGAAGAGGAAAATGCCAATATAGAAATAGATGTAGCCGAGGATGCCCTTATGGAGCATATTTTAGTAGTAATGCTGTAACATTGCCTGCGGCCAATGCAACTGGAAACCTGACCATTAGACCGTATTCTATTGTACAGTCCATTATTTATGATGATGCAAAAGGAAAAGCCACGGGCGTTCGTATAATCGATGCGGAGACCAATGAGGCTATCGATTATTCAGCAAAAATTATCTTTTGCAATGCATCTACGCTGAGTTCTACTCAAATACTGATGAACTCTACTTCAAACCGATTCGAGAATGGCCTTGGAAATGATAGTGAAGAGCTAGGGCACAACTTAATGGACCATACCTACAGAGTGGGTGCCATGGGGAAAGTGGACGGTTTTGATGACAAATATTATAAGGGCAGGAGACCCAACGGTATCTACATTCCTAGATATGTGAATATTGACGAAAAGACTAAAACTGATAAATTTTTACGAGGTTTTGGCTTTCAAGGAGGAGGCGGTCGAGCAGGAATTCAAGTGGCGGCGAACATAGAATCATTTGGTGCAAATTACAAAGACAATATTTTAAAACCTGGCCCTTGGGAATTTTTCATTACTGGATTTGCCGAGTGTTTGCCGTATCATGATAACAAAGTGACCCTGAATAAGAATGTGTTGGACAAATGGGGGCAACCTACCTTATCTATAGACGGTGAATTTAAGGATAATGAAAAAGCAATAAATAAGCAAATACAGGAAGATGCCATAGTAATGCTAGAAAAGTCAGGTTTAAAAGATGTGGTAGGCTTTGATAATGAACACGGCTTCGGATATGGCGTTCATGAAATGGGTACCGCACGAATGGGTCGCGATCCAAAAACCTCTGTATTGAACGAATTTAACCAAGTACATGGAGCTAAAAACGTATTTGTTACCGATGGTGCCTGTATGACATCATCATCTTGTGTGAACCCTTCACTTACCTATATGGCCATTACGGCAAGAGCGGCAAATCACGCAGTATCTGAATTGAAAAAATATAATATTTAAGGTATGAATAGGCGAAAAGCGATACAAAAGACAGGTTTATTGGCAGGAACTGCAGTATTAATGCCTTCCCTACTTTCGTTATTACAATCATGTAAGACCGAATCTCGATTAGATTGGCAACCACTATTTTTAACGGATGATGAAGCCAAAACTATTTCTACCCTGATAGATATGATATTACCGCGAACTGATACGCCCGGGGCTTTAGATGTAAAAGTGGATTTATTCATTGACAAGGTATTTGCCAAAACTTATGATGAAAGTGGGCAGCAAAAAGTAAGAACCGATATCGCAGAATTCAATGCCGACTGTAAAAAGAATTTTGGGGAGTTATTTATAGGTTTAAATGAGCAGGATAGATTAGAAGTCCTAAAAACTGCCGAAGCCAGTTCAGGAAAGTTCAATGGTGGCATTTGGGGAACAGCCGCTGGCAAACAAGAACCGGTAGGTTTTTACAGGTCGCTCAAATCCATGGCTATTTGGGCGTATTTTTCTTCAGAAGAAATTGGTGAAAACGTACTCAATTATGACCCCATACCCATGGGCTATCAAGGTTGTATTCCCGTTTCAGATGTGGGCAATCGTTGGAGTTTATGACTTTTATTTAAAGGGTTAAACGCTAAAACGTTCCCTTTATATCCAGAAATGAGGAACAAAGGAACCTCTGTGAATTTTAAAAAATAAGACCCTATTCGGCAGAATGGTCAAAAGAGCCAATATTTTGGGGCAGTACCTTCGTTGCCGATCTATGAACAGGTTTTTGAACCTTAGTTTACCCAAAGTCATTTGGTTTGGATATGTTACTGCCAAAAAATATCCTTCCAATTGTCATATTATTAAAGTTCTTGTAACTAAAAGAATAGAGACAAGACCTAAGAATGACCAAAGAACTTGAAACCACTTTTCTTAATGCATTGGAACAAAACCAGCAAAAGCTGCTTCGTATATGTTCTGTTTATGCCAAAGATGCCGAGGATACCAAAGACCTTTTTCAGGAAGTATTGATCCATGTTTGGAACGCAATGCCCACTTTTAATGCCAACGCCTCTTTGGCAACATGGATGTACCGGATTACACTTAATGTTTGTCTTCGCCTTCGCTCTAAGGAACTCAAGAAACAAAAGAAAATACTGCGAATGGACAGTATAACTATTAGCAATCTAAAATCCGAATCGGAAAGTAATGAGTCATACCTCCCTTTGGAAAAACTTAGGACCTGTATCAAAAAATTGAACGAGGCCGACAAGGCGGTCATTACCCTGTACCTAGAAGAACTCCCATACAAAGAGATTTCGAACATAACAGGTTTGACCGAAAACAATATCGCAGTCAAAATCAAACGAATTAAAAAGAAGTTGTTGAACTGTATAAATGAAAAGTCATGATTGAAGATGAATTGATAACTATCTGGCAGTCTTCCCTCAAAGTGGAACAAATAAAATTTGAAAAGTCAAGATTGATGCTTGATGTACAATCAAGTCTGGACCGCTTCCATAAATTATTGAAGTACGGCGTCTTAATGGAACAAATGGCTGTAATTTTAGTAATACCGGTATTTATATTTTATGTTTATTTTGTCCCATTTGCAGTATCAAAAAGCGCATCTATTTTCATTGCCATTTGGGGGATTTATTATATGCTAAAACTTAGAGCTCTAAAAAAGCTGAAGCCTAGTAGTACAAGCGGAACCTTTCTTAATTATTTACTTCAGAACAGAGATTATCTAAACCATCTTAAAAAAATGCTCGATACGGCCATCTATTGGTATATTTTACCTTGTATTTTTGGAGTATTACTTTTTCTCTTGGGTTATATTTTGGGTGGCGTCCTAAATGATATTTCGCAAATCTCAATTATATTATGCGTAGTATTCATAACCGGAATTGCCACACATTTTTATATTAAATGGATAATAAGGTCTCAATATATGCCAAGATTAAAAAAAATCGAAGAACTTCTAAAAGTGCTGGAGGAATAACATTTAACCCAAAGGAAAATGAAAAATACAATCACATTATTAGTAGTATTTCTAGCGATTATTACAACTTCAGCTCAAGACATTAGTGGACAATGGTATGGGGTTTTAAAAGAAATTCAATTGAGATTGGTCCTAAATATCTCAAAAACAGATATAGGATATAGTTCAACAATGGACAGCCCCGACCAAGGTGCGAAAGGTATTCCAGTAACCACAACATCATTTGAAAATTCTACATTGCAAATAACCGTAGCCCATTTGGGGATTACCTTTAGTGGTGAGTTGGCTGACAATAGTATTAAAGGAACCTTTATACAAAATGGGTTCAAAATGCCTTTGGAGCTTTCAAAGGAAAAGATTGAAAAGCTAGCAATAAATAGACCACAAGAACCCAAAAAGCCATACCTCTATCACACTGAGGAGGTTACTTTTGAAAATGAACAAGCAAGTATAACGTTGGCAGGCACACTGACTTTACCAAAGAAGAAAGGGAAAACTATCTATCCGGCGGTAATTTTAATTACGGGTAGTGGCCCCCAGGACAGAAATGAAGAATTAGTAGGGCATAAACCATTCTTGGTCATTGCAGACCATCTTACAAAAAAAGGAATCGCCGTATTGCGTTACGATGACAGAGGGTTTGGGCAATCGACTGGTGATT
This sequence comes from Bacteroidota bacterium, assembly GCA_024279425.1. Classification (GTDB taxonomy): domain Bacteria; phylum Bacteroidota; class Bacteroidia; order Flavobacteriales; family Flavobacteriaceae; genus Maribacter_A. The sequence goes on from JAJRRO010000093.1 coordinate 227,916, forward strand.
TTGAAACCGCAACATCGGCTGACTTCGCTTTTGATGTAGAAAGTGCTATTAATTATCTAAAAACCAGAAAGGAAATCGATTCAGCCAAAATAGGTTTAATCGGACATAGTGAAGGAGGGATAATAGCACCAATGGTCGCTTCAAAATCCAAGGATGTCAACTTTATCATATTATTGGCCGGAACTGGAATCCCAGGTGATCAGTTGTTGCTGCTACAGGGAGGGCTAATCGAAAAAGCAATGGGAAGGTCACAATCTGAAATTGAGAAATCTATGGCGATACGGAAAAAAGTGATGGATATTACCGTAAAGTCAGATGATATTACAACCCTACGAAACGATTTAAATGCCTATTTAAAAAACGAATCCAGTGCTTTAGTTCCTGAAGGAGCCAATGCAGAACAGTTCATTTCAGCACAGGTGAACTTTATGGCCACTCCTTGGATGGTATATTGTTTAAGACACGACCCGGCGAAAGTACTGGAAAAAGTAACTTGTCCAATATTGGCCGTAAACGGAGAAAAAGATTTGCAAGTCCCGCCAGAAGAGAATCTAACTGCCATTGGCCATGCGTTAAAAAGAGGTGGCAACAACAATGTAACGCTGATGGAATTTCCCAGTTTGAATCATTTGTTTCAAGAATGCGAAACAGGGTCACCAAGTGAATATGGCATCATTGAACAAACTTTTTCCCCAATGGTTCTAACTGAGATTTCGAGTTGGATTTTAAAACAGATTGAATAAATAATTGCAATCTAGGATTTAACTATACTTCACCTTTCGCAATATGCGTAGCGATTCTTTTAGTGAGTGATATACTTCTTGATCGTTCTTTTTCAATAGTGATCGTGCCTTTTCCATTTGATCCTTGGCCTCTTCAAATCCGTTTAAAGAACAAATTAAATATGTAGCGGGCAAATGGGATAAGTCTTCCTTTTCAACCGGCCCTAAGCTGATTTTTTTTTCTATTTTTTGAAGCAATGCATTGTTCGTATTAAAAATATGGTGCAAAGTCTTTTTATCATATTTGGGAGCTTCAAAAATCAAATCGCTCTGAATCTGGTAAGTGCCATTATCCTCAAAAGTAATCGTCATTTTTTCCAAGGGGTAGTACTTTAATTTATTGCCCAATCCCAACCGTACATATTCTGTTGTTGTAAAAGAACCCTCATCATAAATAATGGCAACCTCATCCAAGGCGGAATAAAAAAGTTTTACCTGTTCGTTGATCAGTTCAATATCAACACGGGAAAAATAGGTTTCTCCTTTGACCTTTTTGGTGTTTCCCGCCCAACAAACGACAAATTGTTCCTTAAAAACCTTGTAGTTGTTTTCTAGGTCCTTATGTCGATTATTTATAAAATCTATTACTCCGTCCAAAGTAAGTTCAATATTATTCCTAGCATGCTGTTCGATGGTAGCAACGGCTTTGGAATTTACATCCTTCAATTCAATGTCAAAGGCTTTGGGCAAACTGATACTGCCTTCTCTAAAGAAAACAGAACCGCCATAATATTTCCAAATATTCTTGCGAAGGGCACATACTTTTGCGTTGGATTTTATTGTTATCAAACCCACTACTTTTCCCTCAGCCAAATGCGGAAAGGGGATATTCTCATAGGCAATCAAAGGTGGATTGTCGAGATAAGCATTGACTAAATTTTGGATTTTGCTATCATCAAAAAAATCAACTCCCACAATCTTATTATCCTCATCTTCAACTCCGACTACAATAAACGAATGATTCTTGGGGTTACTATTGGCTAGGGCGCATACATGTTTTAAAAACTTCCCTTTGCCTTCTTTATGGCCAATATTGATGAACCTTTTTTTATCGTAAAAACTGTTTTCATCGTTATGGGCGAGAAGGTTTTTTACCAAAAGACGTTTATTGATCATAATTCCTTCTTCAGAATCGTGGCACTGGCTTGCGCTGTGGGCATGACCACCAAATCTGCGATGTTCACATGGTAAGGGCGGGTAACCACGAAAAAAATAATGTCGGCAATATCTTCAGGTTTCAAAGGTTGAAACCCTTTATAAACAACATCGGCTTTGCCATCATCCCCCTTAAAACGCACCTTGCTAAATTCAGTTTCGACAGCTCCGGGATTTACGGCCCCAACGCGAATACCATATTGATTTAGGTCTATTCGCATGCCTTGGTTTATCGCATCAACGGCATACTTACTGGCACAATATACATTCCCTTTGGGATACACTTCCTTACCAGCTATAGAGCCTATGTTTATTACATGCCCTGCTTTTTTATCAATCATACCTAGGAGTACAGCTTTAGACACATAGAGAAGGCCTTTAACATTAATATCGATCATGGCATCCCAATCATCCAGACTCCCATCTTCAATGGAATCAAGTCCATGGGCATTGCCAGCATTGTTTATGAGGATATCAATATTTGAAAAACTCGAGGGCAATGACCCAATTTTTTCAAGTACTTCTTCTCTGTTCCTAACATCAAAATTGAGGGTATGTATTTGGGAGTAGACTCCCAGTTCTTTCTTCAATGCATCCAATCGACCTTGTCGTCTTCCGCAAAGAATCAAATTAATCCCATTTTCTACGAAAATCTGTGCGGTTGCTCGGCCAATACCGCTGGTGGCCCCTGTTATCAATGCTGTTTTACTCATATTCTTATCAATGTTTAAGGTACTGGATGTCTATGCCCAGCTTTGAGCAATTATTCTCTTTTTTGACGCTGTTTTTGCCAGCTGCCCAAAGTAATGGTTTTGGCAATAATTTTTGAAAAAACTGTTATGTTTGCCGTAGGCGTGTGAAATTAAAAAGAAATCACTTAAAAACTTCATAAAAATAGGGGCTTTCGTCATTTTTTAACCAATCGTTAACAGCTATACAATGAATAAATTTTCAATTTGCACACCTGTTTCATTTAAAACAAACCTTTACCAGAAAACGTATTAAAATATATGGAAGAAAATACTACAGTTGATATTAGTGCGGTGAATGAGAAAATAGCCCAGGAAAGTGCTTTTATAGACCTCCTAATGTTAGAAATAAATAAAGTGATCGTAGGCCAGAAACATATGGTCGAACGATTGTTGATCGGCCTTTTGGGACAGGGCCATATTTTATTGGAGGGTGTTCCCGGACTGGCAAAGACCTTGGCCATTAACACATTGGCAAAGGCCGTTAAAGGAAGTTTTAGTAGAGTACAGTTCACACCGGATCTTTTACCAGCAGATATTGTCGGAACGCTCATCTTTAATATGAAGGAAAACGATTTTTCGATAAAAAAAGGACCCATTTTTGCAAATTTTGTCTTGGCAGATGAAATTAATAGGGCACCGGCCAAAGTGCAGTCCGCTCTTTTAGAGGCCATGCAGGAAAAGCAGGTAACCATTGGGGATGAAACTTTTATATTAGATAAACCATTCTTGGTCATGGCAACCCAAAACCCAATTGAGCAAGAAGGAACTTATCCCTTACCGGAGGCGCAGGTTGACCGTTTTATGTTGAAAACCGTTATCGATTATCCTAAAATGAACGAGGAACAATTGATTATGCGCCAGAATCTTTTAGGGGCATATGAAGATGTAAATCAGGTGGTCTCTACACAACAAATCCTAAGTGCTCAAAAAGCAGTTAGGGAAGTTTACATGGATGAGAAAATCGAAAAATACATTTTGGATATTGTCTTCGCAACACGTTATCCAGAAAAATATAACCTAGAAAATTTAAAACCCCTGATCAGCTTTGGAGCCTCGCCACGTGGTAGTATCAATCTAGGAATTGCTGCCAAATGTTATGCTTTTATAAAACGAAGGGGGTATGTGGTTCCTGAGGATGTAAGAGCCATAGTACATGATGTGCTAAGACACAGAATTGGCATTACCTATGAGGCAGAAGCGGAGAACATTACTTCCGAAGAAATCATCAACAAAATCGTTAATGAGATTGAAGTGCCTTAAAATGGCAGTAACTTCTTCGACCACCTAAATGACCTACATCTTTTTTTGAATGCCCAGTATGGTTTAGTAAACAAAATGGATACCAAGGAATTATTAAAAAAAGTTCGTAAGATCGAGATAAAGACGCGTCGTCTTTCCGATCATATTTTTGGGGGTGAATACCATTCTACCTTCAAAGGTCGTGGTATGACATTTAGCGAAGTGCGGCAGTACCAATTTGGTGATGACGTGCGTAGTATTGATTGGAACGTTACCGCAAGGTATAATGAGCCCTACGTAAAGGTCTTTGAAGAGGAAAGAGAACTAACCATGATGCTGCTGGTAGATGTGAGTGGTTCCGAACATTTTGGCACTACCAATCAATTCAAGAAAGGCATCATTACTGAAATTTCTGCAACCCTTGCTTTCTCGGCCTTGCAGAATAATGACAAAGTGGGACTTGTACTGTTTTCCGACGAAGTTGAACTTTTTATTCCACCCAAAAAAGGAAAGACCCATGTGCTAAGGATTATAAGGGAGTTGCTTGAGTTTAAACCTAAAAGCAACAAAACCAATATTGCCGAGGCTTTGAAATATCTTACCAATGTAATGAAGAAAAAGGCCATAGTCTTCGTGCTTTCCGATTTCATTGCCGAGGATTACGAACGAACCCTAAAAATAACCGGTAACAAACACGATGTTACGGGAATAAGGGTTTATGATGAGCGTGAGGAAACCATTCCAAATTTGGGAATGGTGCAAATGCAAGATGCAGAAACAGGAATGATTCAATTGATCAATACCCAATCAAAAAAGGTGCGCATGGCCTATGGCAAACATCATCAGGATAGGGTCAATTACTTTAAGGAGACCTTTACCAAATCTGGTTGTGGGATTCTTAGCTGTAGGGTTGATGAAAGTTACGTTAAAAAACTATTGGGCTATTTTAAAAGAAGAGGGTGATAATTAAGAACGAAAAGTTACAGGTGAAAAATCATGCGCTGCTTTTTAAGCGAGGTGTTTTTCTATTCCTTCTTTTGGGACATGCCCTTCATGGTTTAGCACAAAATAAGCCCATTGTTACATCTGAGGTTGATACTACCTTTATAAAAATCGGTGATCAAATCAATTTCAAAATGATCGTTGAAATAGATTCAACCGATGTCGTTATTTTTCCGGAAGGGCAGACCTTTTCCCCTCTTGAAACTGTTGAGGCATTTGCTACCGACACTACCCGCAAAAAAGATAGGGTCACATTGCAAAAGATATACGCCCTAACCCAGTTCGATTCTGGATCCTATAAATTACCCTCTCAGCGCATAGAGATAAATGGAAAGGGCTATTTTACAGATTCGTTTCAAGTTAATGTCGCTACAGTCCCCGTGGATACTTTGGCCCAAAAGATGTTTGATATTAAACCCTTGATCCAAGTTGAAAAAAGCAATGCCGGGCTTTGGAAGATCCTATTGATTATTTTGGCCATTTTGGGCCTAATCGCTGGACTGGTTTATTGGTTTGTATTTAGAAAAAAACCGTTGACCGAAGAAGAAAAAGAGGCACTTTTACCCCCATACGACCGAGCACTCTTGGAATTAAAAAAATTGGATAATTCAAAATATCTGATTAAGGATGAGTACAAGCAATATTATTCAGAATTAACCGATATTGTGCGCTCCTATTTGGAGGAGGATGTACACGTTTCCGCATTGGAAAGCACGACTGATGAATTGATCAATAAGTTGGAAATGTTGAAGGATGCTGGGGAATTAAAACTGGAAGATGATACCATCAAACAGTTTAAAAACATTCTGCAGACTGCTGATCTCGTAAAATTTGCAAAATCGAAGCCTCCAACCTCGGTAGCCCAACAGGATAGAAAAGCTGTTGAACAAATAGTAGTCAAGACCCATGATGCCATTCCTGAACCAACTTTGGAAGAATTGATGGCGCAAGAAGAATATCAGGAAGAATTAACCCATAAAAGACAACGTAAAAAATGGGTAATCGCCGGGGGAGCAGCTATTGGACTTGTGTTGATTTCAGCTGTGGCCTTTATTAGCTATTATGGCACCACTAAAGTATGGGATACGGTAACCGGACATCCAACGAAAAAATTATTGGATAGTGAATGGGTCGCAAGCTCATATGGGTATCCACCAATAAATATTGAAACTCCTGAGGTATTGGTACGCCAGGAAATTAAAATCCCAGCGGAGGCCAAAGCCAATATAAAGGAATTGCAGGCTTTTATGTTTCGTGATGCCAAGGCCCTTTTAACAATGGCCACGACCTCAACAACTTTCACGCAGCCTGCAGAACCTGAATTCGAAAAGACCATTGATCAACTCTTGAAAAAATTTGAGGCAAAAGGAGCCAAAAACATTATTACAAAGCAAGAGGAATTTACGACTATTACCGGTACAAAGGGCTTAAAGACCTATGGCAGTGGAAAATTCAAGGTTCCAGAGTCGGAAGAGTTGATTAAGGGACAATACATTATTCTAAGCTTTGGTGGCAAAGGTTTCCAACAGCAGATATTATTGACTTGGCAAGATGGGGATACCTATGCCCAAGAGATCATAGACAGAATTTTGGCCACAGTTGAAGTTAAAACAGAAGTATAAATGTTAGAAAATATATCATTTGCCAATCCCGGTTTTTTTTGGTTGCTATTATTGCTTCCATTGGCAATCCTATGGTATTTTTTCAAACGCAATGAGCAATCGGCTTCCCTAAAAATTTCGAGCATCACAGGCTTTTCCAAAACCAGTTTCCTTCCAAAACTAAGACCCCTGTTATTTATTTTTCGCCTATTGGCTTTGGCATCGATAATCGTGGCCATGGCACGACCCCAGACCGAAAATATTTCGACGAGAACCAAAACAACAAAGGGTGTGGATATTGTAATGGCCATTGATGTTTCTTCCAGTATGCTTGCTAGGGATTTGAAGCCTAACCGCCTTTCAGCCCTTAAAGAGGTAGCTGCCGATTTTATTCGAAAAAGACCTAATGATAGAATAGGGTTAGTGGCCTACGCTGGGGAAGCCTATACAAAGACACCCATTACCAGTGATAAGTCCATCGTCCTGAATTCGCTCAGGGAAATCACTTATGGCCAATTGAACGATGGTACAGCTATAGGTATGGGCCTTGCTACATCAGTAAACAGGCTAAAAGAAAGTAAAGCGATAAGTAAAATCATTATCCTTTTAACAGACGGGGTCAATAATTCAGGTTTTATCGAACCGCAAACCGCTGCCGATTTGGCCATTGAGTATGGCATTAAATCATATACCATTGGCCTCGGCACCAACGGAAATGCACTTTCACCCATTGACTATAATGCTGATGGTTCTTTTAGATATGGTATGCGCCAAGTAGAGATTGATGAAAAGTTGCTCCAGGAAATTGCGGATGCAACAGGGGGTAAATATTTCAGGGCAACTGATAACGAAAAATTAGAGGCCATTTACGATGAGATAAATAAGCTTGAAAAAACCGAAATAGAGGAATTTAAATATTATAAGTACGAAGAAAAATTTCGTCCTTGGGTATTGTTGGCCGGTGTTTTGCTTTTAATGGAATGGTTGTTCCGCAACACTTTGTTCAGGAGTTTTATATAAGTTATGATTCAATTAGACGAAAAAATATATTTCTACCTACTACTCATCATTCCTGTGATAGTAGTGCTATTTGTGCTGCTCCAAATTTGGAAAAAAAGAACTCAGAAAAAATTTGCCGATTTGTCATTATTAAAAAGATTGACCCCGAATAGGTCCAGTTTCAAATCGACCTTAAAATTATTGTTCTTTCTTTTGGGCCTAGCATTCCTAACCTTGGGTCTGGTCAATCCAAAGATCGGGACAAAGCTCGAAACGGTAAAACGCGAGGGCGTTGATATTGTTTTTGCCGTTGATGTTTCGAAAAGTATGCTGGCAGAGGACATTGCTCCTAATCGATTAGAGAAGGCAAAGCGATTGGTCTCGGAAATAATCAATCAATTGGCTAGTGATCGTATTGGAATCATTGCCTATGCAGGGCAGGCCTTCCCCCAATTGCCGATTACTACTGACTATGGTGCAGCCAAGATGTTTTTGCAGAACATGAACACTAATATGCTCACCTCACAAGGTACAGCGATTAATGAGGCAATCGAGTTGGCAACCACATATTACGATGATGAGGATCAAACCAACAGGGTATTGTTCATCGTTTCAGATGGGGAAGATCATTCAGGGGACGCGACCCTTAATGCCGTGGAAGAAGCCATCGAAGCAGGAATCCAAATTTTCACAATAGGAGTAGGAAAAAGCAAAGGTGCGCCAATTCCCCTTAAAAGAAATGGGATAGTCGAAAGGCTTAAAAAAGATAGGCAAGGTGAAGTCGTAATTACCAAACTCAATGAAACTGTGCTTCAAGACATCGCCAATGAAGGCGATGGAGAATATATCGATGGTTCAAATACCAGTGATGCCGTCGAACAAATAAAGGAAATTTTAATCCGAATGGACAAGACCGAATTCGAGGCCAAACAATTCGCCGAATATAAGGATCAATTTCAATGGTTTTTGGGAGCGGGGCTTTTATTTCTATTTTTAGACGTTTTTGTTTTGGATAAAAAAACGAAGTGGCTTAAAAAATTGAACCTTTTCAATGAAAAGAACAGAGAAACAGTATAGGATGAAAAAGTATCTACTTTTGGTTTTTTTAGTAGGGTTTACCTCTTATGCACAAAAAGAGGAAGATAAACAAAGGGAAATTGCTTTAAATGAATCCACCAATCTAACCTGGGAAGGAAATAAAGCACTTTCTGAAAATGATTTTATCGGGGCAGAGGTAGATTACAGAAAGGCCATTGCAAAAAGTGAAGCCAATGGTTCAGCACCTTATAATTTAGGCAATGCCTATTACGACCGGGAGACGTATAGTGAAGCGTTTGGCCGTTTTAAACAAGCTGGGGAGTTGTCCAGTGAAAAACCCAACAAGCATAAAGCGTACCATAATATGGGTAATGTATTTATGAAGCAAAAACAGTATGAAAAAGCGGTTGAGGCTTATAAAGAAGCCTTGAGGAATAACCCTAAAGATGAGGAGACCCGATACAATCTTGCCCTCGCGAAGGAACTCTTGAAAAAAGAACAGGACGAACAGGATAAGAACGACGAAAACAAAGATAACAAGGACGAAAAAGACAAAAAAGACCAAGATCAAAAGAAGGAGGACGATAAGAAAGACCAAAACGAAGGTGATCAGAAGGATAAGGGAGATGAAGGGGATAAAGGCGAGGAAAAGAAAGAAGAGAATAATGAAGGTGAAGGTGATAAGAAAGAGGAGCAGAAAAAGCAACCTGAACAGGGAGATAAACCTCAGGAACAAAAGCAACCAAGGCCCAATCAATTATCTAAACAGCAAATTCAAAATTTGCTAGAAGCTATGCAAAACGAAGAGAAGAAAGTGCAAGAGAAAATGGATGCCAAAAAGGTTAAAGGAGTCAAGGTAAAAAATGAAAAGGATTGGTAATACCATGAATATTAGATATTTCATATCGTTTATTGCGATGTTCTTCATGATCTTTGTCATGAACGCACAAGACAATGCAGTTACCTTTGAAATGAAACTTAGTAAGGAAAAACTGGGAATCAATGAAAGGTTGCGTGTTGAGTTCGTGATGAATAAGGATGGCGATGATTTTACCCCACCAGATTTTACTGGTTTTCGCGTGCTTATGGGGCCATCGCAAGCAATCAGTTCTTCATGGATCAATGGGGTACGTTCGTATTCAAAAACCTATTCTTATACTCTTGTCCCTACAGCACGAGGTAAATTTACAATAAAACAGGCTTCAATTGTTATAGATGGTAAAACCTATAAATCGTTGGCCAAAAAGGTTGAGGTGACCGCCGCAGTCGATAAACCGAGTGACCAAATGACCGTTGATGATTTCGCTGATAACAACCTACATTTGGTCGCAGAGGTCTCCAAAGTAAATCCATATCTGAATGAAGAGATTAGTGTGGTGTATAAGTTGTATATAAGCCCGTCAATCAGGGTTTCGAACTACCGTCCATTAGACAATCCCAAATACAATAATTTTTGGAGTCAGAATATTCCAATACAAAGGCAAAATATTGAAAATGGCACATACAAGGGTAAGACTTATCGCTTTGTTGTCCTGAAACGGGTAGTTCTTTATCCCCAAAAATCAGGGAAGTTAGAGATTGAACCCCTTTCCCTGGATGTTACCGTAGAAGTACCGACCAACAAACGCGATTTTTTTGGCGGACGTATCTATACCCCGACCAATAAAACAGTTTCTGCAGGAAGACGAACCATTAATGTAAAGAATCTACCTTCTGTGGGGAAACCTTCCAATTTTAGCGGTGCTGTTGGCCAATTTGATTTTATGGTCTCTACCACCAAAACAAGTTTAAATGCTTCAGAATCATTACAGGCCATTATCAAAGTAAATGGCAAGGGCAATCTTAAGTTATTTCAATTGCCAGAACCAGAGTTACCAGGGTCATTGGAAGTCTATGATCCAGAATTCAACGAAAATATCCGTACCACACTTTCAGGAATGCAGGGTATGGTTAGCAATAGTTATACCATCGTCCCAACGTTTAAGGGCAAATACCCTATGCCGAGTATTTCTTTCACCTATTTCAATCCAAAAACCGAAAAGTATAATACCATCAATTCAGAGGAGATTTTAATCAATGTCATAGAAGGGCCGTCCAATGCTTTGGCAAGTGCCTCTAGCTCATCCAATAACACAAAACAAACAGTTGTTTCTACAGGAAATCAATTTGGTTTTATCAAATTAAAGCCTAATCTAAGAACTATAGGTTCCAACTATTTCTTCGGCTCAAAATACTTTTATGCATGGTGGTTTTCTCCTTTACTTCTGATTCCGCTAGCAATTTTATTCAGAAAAAAACGAGACGCGATAGCTAGTGATATTGATGGCAATAAAATAAAAAGAGCCAATAAATTGGCTAGGAAATACCTATCTGAAGCTAAAAAGACCTTGGGAAAAAAAGATGCTTTCTACGTTTCACTTGAGAAGGCATTGCATAATTACTTGAAGGCAAAATTAAAGATTGAGACTTCTGAGTTCAGCAAAGACAAGATTTCCTCTTTATTAACAAAAAAAGAAGTAGATGAAGGTGCCAAAGAAGGATTTGTCGGCTTATTGAAGAATTGTGAAATGGCACGTTACAGTCCATTTTCGGATGTACAGATGCAGCAAGATTATGATAAAGCAAGTGAGGTAATCTCTTATCTTGACAAACAACTTTAGAGAATGAAACAGCTACTTCCCCTTATTCTACTATTGGTCTCGTTTTTTGGAAATGCCCAGAACGAAGCTCTTTTTAGTCAGGCCACCGATTCCTATAATAATGGAGACTACCAAAAGGCAATCGATTATTATTCGGGGATTCTGGAAAATGGCAAGCATTCCTCTGAGCTTTATTTTAACCTTGGGAATGCCCATTACAAATTGAACCAAATAGCTCCCAGTATTTATAACTACGAAAAAGCCCTATTGTTATCTCCCAATGATGCCGAAATAAAGAACAACCTTTCCTATGCCCAGAACATGACCCTTGATGCCATAGAAACCCTACCGGAAACTGGATTAGCAAAAATATACAAAAGCATGACCGAGATAATGTCATTCGATCAATGGGGTTACACTGCTGTTGTATTTATGATTCTTTTTGCCCTACTATATATAGCCTTTTATTATTTTAGGTATGCTAGCCAAAAACGTATAGCCTTTATTGGTAGTATTGCAGCCCTTTTTATTTCTATGGGTTCAGCAGCTTTCGCATTTGTGCAATACAATGAATTTAAAGCGGACCAGCCAGCAATTGTTTTTTCAAGTGAAGTTCAAATAAAGGCAGAACCTAACCAAAGAAGTGAGCAGATATTCATTCTTCATGAAGGGACTAAGGTAAATGTCCTTGAAGAATTGAATGAATGGAAAAAAATCAAGATTGTAGACGGAAAAACAGGTTGGGTCACATCTGAAAGCATACGCTTGTTGAAGGATTTTTAAATGTTCTTTAACATTGAATAACAGCAATACTTCTATATTTGCCGAATATTATTTAAAATAAGGCCTTCGATGCGCATTCTGCTCTTATTTTTTTGGGTTTCTGTTATCATGGCACCAAGTATCATCACGTTACTGGATGTAAACAATACCCTTATTATAGCAAATAGCAATGAAGAAGAGCAAGAGGAGGGTGAAAAAGACCAAGTTCAAGAAAATATATTCAACACCAATTCCACTGACTTCTCACTGGTAGCACTGGAAGAAAGTCCATTTATTAGCGGTTATTATCTTATTGGTAAAACTGGCCACACTATTGAGATATTACTTCCCCCGCCTGAATACTTATCCTAAGTATCGATTTTTACCATTTTAATATTAAGTTATCTATTGGAGATTAAGGATTTCACTTAATTTTTGATGGATAAAAACAGTACATTTAAAATAAAAATTATGAACCTAGATAAGATATTTAAAAACAACCAAGATTGGATTCAGGGTAAGTTAGCTATAGATTCCGACTTCTTTCATAAACTTGGCAGAGGACAAAGTCCTGAGCTTCTCTATATTGGATGCTCAGACAGTAGAGTAACCGCAGAAGAAATAATGGGAATGGGACCCGGTGAAGTATTTGTTCATCGTAATATTGCCAATATGGTTATTGGTACCGACCTGAATGTTATGTCTGTTGTGAACTATGCCGTAGAGCATTTAGAGGTAAATCATATTGTTGTCTGTGGTCATTATGCCTGTGGTGGAGTAAATGCGGCAATGAAATCGGCCGATTTGGGTATTTTAAATCCCTGGTTACGTAATATCCGTGATGTGTATAGACTTCATAAAGAAGAATTGAACGCACTCAAAGACGAAGAGAAAAAATACGACCGTCTTGTAGAATTAAATGTCCAAGAACAATGCATAAACCTCATTAAAACGGCCACAGTCCAGAAAGCATATAAAAAACGTGGGTTAAAAGTCCATGGTTGGGTGATGGATGTTCACAGTGGTCGCTTAATAGACCTTAAGATTGATTTTGAGGGCATTCTTAAAAACATAATGGAAATCTACCACTTAGAGTAATTAACAAGATATCTGAACCTACTCTTTTGGAACTCTTTCTTTGGTGCCAAAATTCCAAAAATCATATAGTAGAAGGTAACGGGAACCCATAATTAAAATGTCTGGTTTCCATATCTTCTATGTAATTATTAAAAAATTAAATAAATGAAAAAATTCTTTTCAAATTTTAAAGGTGATCTTCTAGGAGGAATCACTGCAGGGATTGTTGCGCTTCCCTTAGCGCTCGCATTTGGTGTTAGCTCAGGTTTAGGCCCCAGTGCCGGACTCTACGGAGCAATTTTCATAAGCTTTTTTGCCGCTCTGTTCGGGGGGACCAACACCCAAATTTCCGGGCCAACGGCACCCATGACAGCAGTAAGTATGGTCGTCATTGCCAGTATTATCGCCATCTATGATGGGAGTGTTGAAAAGGCCTTGCCTGCAATTCTTACTATATTTCTATTGGCCGGCCTTATGCAAATTGCATTGGGCTTTCTGGGAATAGGAAAATATATAAAATATATCCCTTACCCCGTGGTATCAGGTTTCATGACTGCCATTGGGGTCATCATCCTAATCACACAGGTTTTGCCAGCCCTTGGGTATTATCCCAAGGAAGATGAATCCTGGGTAGAGCCCTCTATCCCGCAAGCAGAGGAATTAATCTTGGAAAACATTCTAAGGGAAGAAGCTGGCGAGGGTATATTGGTGTTGGAAGATTTTAAGGAGACCATATCAAGGGCACAAGAAGTAACGGATGTGACTATAGCCGAAGAAGCAAAAATCTTAGCAGCCAAAGAAGCCTCTGGGGTTCTGGGCGCTATAAAGGTTTTGCCCAGAGCCTTAAAGAATATCAATTGGCTGGAACTTGCTTTGGCACTTGCCACAATTCTTATTATTTATGGTTTTAAGCGAATTACAACGGTTGTTCCAAGCACATTGGTGGCCTTACTCGTAGTTTCTGGAATGGCTTATGGTTTCGGATGGGAGTATCGGACCATAGAAAAAATACCGGAAGGCTTTCCAATGCCAAATTTAGAGATTTTTACCGCATTTGAGCTCGGTGCTATTTCGCCCTATATTTTCACGGCTTTAACATTGGCTCTTTTGGGGGCAATAGATTCATTACTGACTTCGGTGGTTGCAGATAATATGACCAAAACCAAACATAACCCCAATAAGGAGTTAATTGGTCAAGGAATAGGCAATAGTGTAGCCAGCATTTTTGGTGGGCTGCCTGGAGCTGGCGCGACTATTAGAACAGTTGTGAACATCAATTCAGGGGGTAAGACAAAATTGTCGGGCATGATTGCCGGGGTATTGTTGTTAACCATATTAATGGCTATGGGGCCTGTAGCTTCACAAATACCAGCTGCTGTTTTAGCTGGAATTTTGATTACCGTAGGTATTGCCGTAATGGATTATAAAGGGCTAAAGGCCATTCCCAATTTACCAAGGGATGTCAAAATAGGACCTCTAAAACTCAGTTCTGAGGTCTTGGTGATGCTAGTTGTCCTTGTATTATCAACGTTCTGGAACCTTGTATATTCCGTGGGAATAGGATTGATAATCGCATCAGTGATGTTTATGAAGAAAATGGGAGATCTGACAGCGGAACGCTCCAACGTAAAATCACTTCTAAAGGAAAAAGCTTGGGCAGATGAAACTACTTTTCCAAAACGACTCAAGGAAAAGGTTTTTATCAAACATATAAAGGGCCCCTTATTTTTTGGTACAACAAGTAATTTTCAAGCATTGGCCCGTCAAATTCCGGATACCGCTTCTACCGTTATTATTAGAATGGACAGAATGCAATACATTGACCAAAGTGGATTATATGCATTGGAGGATGTCTTGGTGGATCTTAGAAAAGAAAACATCGATGTGCTTTTAGTAGACGTACTTCCACAACCAAGATATATGATGGAACGTATTGATATTATTCCTGATTTGGTATCTAAAGAGTATATCTTCGAAAATTTTGATCAGTGTACAGAATGGCTCAAAGAGAATATTAATGGTAAAGAATGATTCATAGGTCCTTCGAATTACTTTTTAAACCGTGTTTTTGATTAAAACACGGTTTTTTATTTGTTCGTATTTTATCCGATACTTGGTATAATGTTTTAAATTTGTCCTCTTAGTTTAGGGTCATGATTGATAAAATAAAGGAACATATAGCTGAGGTTGAAAATTTCACAACCGAATCCAAAGAAGCCATTGAGGCTTTCCGTATAAAGTACTTAGGCAAGAAAGGACTTATGGGAAAATTTGCTTCAGAACTGAGAAACGTTCCAAACGACCAAAAAAGAGATTTCGGTCAGGCCATTAATCGTCTTAAGGTATCCGCAACCGAAAAAGTGAATCTTTTGAAGGAAGCCCTCGAAAGCAAGATCGAGGAAAAAGGTATTTATGGCGATTTAACCCGCCCTGGAGAATCCATGGCGCTAGGTGCAAGGCACCCTATTTCAATTGTAAAAAATCAAATTATCGATATCTTTTCAAGAATTGGGTTCAATGTTTCTGAAGGCCCCGAAATTGAGGATGATTGGCATAATTTTACGGCATTGAACTTGCCTGAATATCATCCGGCAAGAGATATGCAGGACACCTTCTTCATTCAGACCGATCCAGACCTATTATTGCGTACCCATACGTCGTCAGTGCAAGTGCGTTATATGGAAAATAATAAGCCCCCTATTCGAACTATTTCACCAGGAAGGGTCTATAGAAATGAGGCTATTTCAGCTCGCTCCCACTGTTTTTTTCATCAGGTGGAAGGGCTTTATATTGATAAGGATGTTTCCTTTGCAGACTTAAAACAGACCTTGCAGTTTTTTACAACAGAACTTTTTGGCAAATCTAAAATAAGGTTACGGCCTTCCTATTTTCCGTTTACAGAACCAAGTGCAGAGGTAGATGTTTACTGGGGACTTGAAACTGAGACTGATTATAAAATGACCAAAGGTACCGGTTGGTTGGAAATTATGGGATGTGGTATGGTTGATCCTAATGTGTTAGAAAATTGTGGTATTGATTCCAAGGAATATTCAGGATTTGCCTTTGGTATGGGAATAGACCGTATTGCCTTGTTGCTTCATCAGATTTCCGATATTCGTTTGTTGAGTGAAAATGACGTTCGCTTTTTAGAGCAATTCAAATCTACATTATAGGGTTTTAGCACCTCTTTTCCCTAAAGTTACTTTGACATTGGAGTGAGATTGCCAATTATGAAATTACGTTAGAACCTGTTTTACTTTTTCATAATCCAGCACTTTGATTTTTCCTTTGGTCGGAATCATATTTTGCCAAACCCAATTGTAATGATCAATTACTTGCTTGGCCATTAAATTGGGCCTATCGCCAGTAGTATGTGCATCTGCCACAACTGTAATATCAAAGTTTTTTGTGAGTGCCGACTGTATTGTGGATTCCACGCAAAAATCAGTCGCACAACCAGAAACAAATAATCCCTCTATATGTAACTCTTTCAATTTAGATGACAGCAAAGAGCCATGGAAAGCGTCATTGGCGTATTTAGTGATGATAATATCCTTCTGCTCTACTTCCAGTTCATCCAACAATTCCCATTCTATGGCATTTGGTATGAATTCATCAAGTGCAGTACCGTCGTGCTGAACAAATAGAACCGGACAATCGGAGGCTCTAAAGATTCTAGCAAGAGCATTGATTCTTTCCACTACCCCTTTTGTGTCATATCTAGAGGTTCTAGGGGCGAAAGACCCTTTTTGCATATCGATTATTAAAAGAGCTCCCTTGTCTTTCATCTTCATTTTATTGCCTCAAAGGAAAGCCTTTGGCCGCCCACCATGGGTGGGCTTCAATTACCAACCGAACTGATTTTACCATGTTTTATAAGGTTTTTCACTCAATAGTGAATTATAATACTTTACCTGTCCGGTAACCTCCTCGCCTAGCCAGTCCGGGCGTTCAAATTTATCATTTTCGCTTTGTAATTCAACTTCTGCCACAACTAGGCCTTCATTTGCCCCTTGAAATTCATCCACTTCAAAAATAAAATCTCCCAATTGAATTTCAAACCTGGTCTTTTCAATCACACCTTCCTCACATAATCGAAGTAATTCATCTGCTTCCTGGACATCAATTTCTTTTTCCCATTCAAATCGAGATGTTCCCACTTCATTGGAAATACCCTTTACGGTCAAAAAACCACAATTTCCTTTGATCCGGACTCTAACAGTTCTCTCTGGGTGTCTGTTCAAAAAACCTTGAACAATTCTTTCACTTGAAGTCGCTTCCTTTTTATAAGCACCGGATTTCACCAAGAATTTACGTTCTATTTCAATCATACCACATCAATCTTGTTTTGCTATCTGTTTTATTTCATCGGAGGGTATCCGTAGTTCATTATGTTTATTGTTTGCCAACCAGAGCATAGCCTTTGTAATACTTTCCGGGCTAATGGACCTATATTTTCTTAGTGGCCCAATTAAGGAAAAGTTGATGATTTTCATATACTGCTTAG
Source organism: Bacteroidota bacterium (assembly GCA_024279425.1). GTDB lineage: Bacteria > Bacteroidota > Bacteroidia > Flavobacteriales > Flavobacteriaceae > Maribacter_A. Next base: position 245,469 of record JAJRRO010000093.1, read on the forward strand.
CCCACCATTCCCCACTACGTTTTTCTTTTCTTGTGCCCCCTATCAATGAGGGCTGTAAAATATGGATCTTGGGGATTTGCAATCTCAAAACGGCCTCTTCCATTTGACCCTTTACCCGATTGTAAAAAATTATACTTTTAGAATTGGCCCCGAGTGCTGATATAATCACCAGTATATCAATACCGTTCTCCTTGCATAATTCAGCTGCCATTTTTGGTATCCCATAATCTATCATCCCATACATTTCCCTATCAGGGGTTTTCGCTTTGGTGGTTCCAATACAACAAAAAACCTCATCAGCCATGAAATCATTTTTGAAAGCTTTTAGATGGATTAAGTCCCCTAGAAATTCTTCGATTTTGAGGTGCTTAATTCCGGCACTAGTACGGGAAAACAATTTTATTTTTCCATAACGACTATCCTTAAGCAAGAGCCGCAGTAAGAGGCTTCCGGTAAGTCCAGTAGCTCCTAAAATGATAGCGGATTTTAATCGGGTATCCATAAAACTAAGATATGACTTAAATTTGTTTATGTCTGAAGATTTTCCATTACGAAAAATAATCCATGTTGATATGGATGCTTTCTATGCCTCTGTGGAAGAGCTTGATAATCCTGAACTTAAAGGGAAGCCGCTAGCCGTTGGTGGTAGCGAAAAAAGAGGTGTTGTTTCGGCAGCCAATTATGAGGCCCGTAAGTTTGGGGTATATAGTGCAATGAGCAGCTATTTAGCCAAGAAGAATTGTCCCCAACTAACCTTTGTCAAGCCCCGCTTTCATCGTTACAAGGAGATATCGCATAAAATACGGAGCATATTCTTCGAGTATACCGACCTAGTAGAACCTTTGTCCTTGGATGAGGCCTATTTGGATGTAACCATAAATAAAAAAGGTAATCCATCGGCAACATTAATTGCCCAAGAAATCAGGCAGCGGATTTCTGATGAAATTAATCTTAAAGCCTCAGCGGGAATTTCTATAAACAAGTTCATCGCAAAGGTTGCCAGTGATTTTAACAAACCCAATGGCCAAAAAACGATAAATCCAGAAGAGGTACTACAGTTTTTGGAAGACCTTGAAATTCGGAAATTTTTTGGTGTAGGTAAGGTAACTGCCGAAAAAATGTATGCGTTGGGAATATTTACGGGCAAAGAACTAAAGGAAAAATCGCTTGATTTTTTAGAAGGGAATTTTGGCAAAAGTGGCTCTCATTATTACAATGTGGTGAGAGGCATCCACCATAGCCCCGTAAAGCCCCATCATACCCCAAAATCGGTAGGTGCGGAACGGACTTTCAGTGAAAACCTTAGTAGTGAAATCTTTATGCTTGAACGTTTGGAACATATTGCCAACGAACTCGAAAGGCGTTTAAAAAAATCGAATATTGCGGGGAAGACCATTACGCTAAAAATCAAATACAGTGATTTCACCTTGCAGACCCGAAGTAAGACCTTACCTTACTTTATTGCTGATAGCGCTCTTATCTTGGCTTCGGCCAAAGAACTCCTATATCAGCAAAGAATGGAAAACTCTGTACGATTATTGGGTATTTCGTTTTCCAATTTGAATACTGAAAAAAAGAAAACCGAACCAAAGGAAGACTCGGTTTCCATTCAGTTAAAGTTTGATTTTTAAGTAAACAAGAACTCTTCAATAGTAGCACATTTTTATATCGGGGTTTATCTGAAGCCCTTCATAGACAGTAATGTGGCTATCCAAATGATGAGTGAAGATAAGAATATACCCACTGTATTTGCTATAAAAGCTTTTTGCCTTTCAATTTTGAACAAATATGTTGCTATACTACCTGCATAAACACCTGTTCCGGGCAAAGGAATCATCACAAAGAAAATAAGGCCTAAGAATCCGAATTTCTGAATTTTGCTCCCTGAACCAACTTTTGCCTTTCGAGCTATGTAAATAGCCGATTTTTTATAAAAATGCCACTTTATAAAATAGCGATTAACGTTTTCCAAAAAGAACATCATCAAAGGAAAGACTAGAACATTAGCTAAAAAACATGCTACAAATACCAAATAAATGTTCAGACCGTTAAGCATTCCATACGGAATTCCTGCCTTGGCCTCACCAAAAGGAGACAAACTCCAAAGAATGGCTATGATAAAATCTATAATCACAATACCCTAATTTAAGCGTTGCGAAACTACAACTCAAAACAAATTAACCGTTATTTTAAATCATAAAAATTCGTCAAATATTTAAATAACCCCCTCTTATGAAGAAGGCGATAAATTGTGGCTTAAGATCGTGGGGGTTTAAAATGCTGGTCTAGGGAAAATGTGTTTAGTTTATAATTTTTTGTTCATTAGGTTACCTTTACTATTCTGGATTTATCATATAGAAAATGAGGTATTGCAGGGTGCAGGCCAAATACCAATATAACCATAAATAGGGTCACCACTATACGTAGTGGTGACCCTATTTTTTAATTAATGCCCATTAAAAAGTACAGGTTTCAATCTCTGTAACCCTCAGGGTATTAACCATCCCCTTATCCTTTATTGGCATTGCCGCAAGGCTAATTAGCATATCGCCAACATCCAAATATCCTTTTTTACATGCAATGCTATTCACATCTTCAATAGTCTCATCGGTTGAAACGTACTTATCGTAATAAAAAGCCTTGACTCCCCAAAGTAAATTCAACTGGGTCAAGATTCTTTGGTTTGATGTAAATACCAAGATATGGGCACTAGGTCTCCAAGCGGAAATTTGAAAAGCCGTATATCCACTATTGGTCAAGGTTGATATTGCTTTGGCCTTGATTTCATTGGCCATAGTAGCTGCATGATAACAAACCGATTTTGTTATATACCGGTTCGTCCTAATATGTGGAGGTGTTTGTGGCACGGTTATTAAATCGGAATTCTCTACGCTTTCCAAAATACTTGACATTTTTTCAATGACCTCGACCGGATAGTTGCCAACAGATGTTTCACCCGAAAGCATAACGGCATCAGCCCCGTCCATTACAGAATTCGCAACGTCGTTGACCTCCGCTCTAGTAGGTGTAAGACTTGTGATCATTGTTTCCATCATCTGGGTTGCGATAATTACCGGTATCCTGGCTTTTTTTGCCCTAAGCACCAATTTCTTCTGAATTAATGGGACTTCTTGGGCTGGAACCTCGACACCCAAATCGCCTCGTGCCACCATTAAACCATCACAATATGATACAATTTTGTCTATATTCTCTACTGCCTCTGGTTTCTCTATCTTGGCGATTATCGGAATCTTATGCTCCGAATGTTCCTTGATTATATTTTGAAGATCAATAAGGTCTTGACTAAACCTTACAAAGGACAATGCAATCCAATCAACCTGGAGGGAAATTGCAAAAATGGCGTCTTTGACATCTTTCTCAGTAAGTGCAGGTAAAGAAATGTTGGTATTAGGTAAATTGACCCCTTTTTTCGACTTTAAAGGTCCCCCTTGAACAACCTGTGCCCTTACCTCATTTTTCTTATTGGTAGAAAGCACTTCAAACATCAATTTACCATCGTCCAAAAGAATACGTTCCCCTGGATTTACATCTTTGGGGAAATTTGTATAGTTCATATATACTCTTTCCGAATTCCCTTCAAATGGTTCGCCGGTTACAAAAGTAATTTCGTCCCCCGGTGCAACCACAACCTCACCTGCCATAACCCCAACTCGGAGTTTGGGGCCTTGGAGGTCCCCTAGAATCGCGATATTGGTTTCCATTTCTTCGTTGATTTCGCGAATCATTTTTACGCTTGCTTTAACATCTTCGTAGTCAGCATGTGAGAAATTAATCCTAAAGACATCAACCCCGGCCTTGATCATATTCACAATTACCTCCTTTTTGCTTGTAGCAGGTCCTAAGGTTGCAACTATTTTCGTCTTCTTTATATTTGGCATTCCCTAAAAAATTAAGTTGTTTTTTGATTTTAGTTTATCGGCATCCACAGTATACGCAGTAATCATTTTAGGTATACTAAGCAACATCTTTATAAGTGCTGCATCATTTAAGTCATCATCATGTTCAATCTTTATGAAGTAATCAACATCTTTATGTTCTGGCACTAAATGATGTCTTGCGAAAGAAGGTTCATCTTGAAAAAGATCTCTCCCCGCCAAACTTTCTTTCTTTGTACTTGTATTTGTTATCAGGGTCCAATATCGGTCATTCATATCATCTTGCCATTCGAAAAAAGGGAACGACATATGTTCAGAAATTTCCAAATCTTTCAATGCCCTTTTGAATAAGGATTTTATACCCAAATTCACAGCATACACCAATGCATGATCTTCTAGATTACTGTGCAATGCAATTAGGGTAAAGGAATCTTCATAAAAATCCTCTGTTATTTTATGTACTGCTACCATATGCGTACAAAAGGGCAAATATATGATTAATAAAGAATACAGCCTAAGCAGGCTTTAGGTAAAGACTTTTTTTTCTAAACTATAACGTTTTAGTTAAATTAATATCTGGAATCAAATTTTTTTCATCTTATCCTGAAGTGCAAAATAAGCTCTTTTAGATGCTCTTTCTTCTGCCTTCTTTTTTGATGTCGCCCTAGCTTTGGCCACCACATTGTTTCCAATTGACAATTTTACCGCAAAGTGTTTAAGTGAATCATTCCCAGTATCTTCATATACATTATAGTTAAAGGTCTTTTTCTGTTTTTGGCACCATTCAATGACTAAGCTTTTATAGCTAATGACCTTGCCCTCTAACTGCTCAATATCAACATAGGGGCCAATTACTCTATTGTGAATGAATTTTTCACAATAATTATATCCACGATCTAAATATATGGCACCTACCAAGGCTTCGAAGACATTACCGTGAATATTGTCCCCAAAATGCGTTTTTGGTATTCTACTTTCAACAAATTTAATGAGGTTAAAATCCTTACCAAGTTCATTTAAATGGTCCCTACTCACTATTTTGGACCGCATTTTGGTTAGATAGCCTTCATCTCCATTGGGCACTTCATTATATAGATATCTTGAAATGATAGTCCCTAACATGGCATCACCTAAAAACTCAAGCCGTTCATAATTCATCGGATTGCCATTCTTGTCTTTCTTATTGGCTGACCTATGAAGAAAAGCTTTCTTGAAAATCTCCAAATCCTTGGGCTTAAATCCCAAAATTCTAGTTACACCCAAAAAAAAATCCCCATCCTGTTTGGAATGGGAATTAAATATATTAGATGCAAAATTCATCGTTAATCTAGCTGATTTTCTTAAAAACTACGCAGGCATTATGGCCTCCAAACCCAAAGGTATTACTCATTGCAACATTAACCTCTCTTTTCTGTGCTTTATTTAATGTTAAATTTAATGAGGGGTCAATATTTTCGTCTACCGTAGTATGATTTATTGTGGGTGGTATTATGCCATGCTCTATTGATAATATAGACGCAATTGCCTCTATGGCCCCGGCGGCACCCAGTAAGTGGCCAGTCATGGATTTTGTGGAATTGATATTTATAGAAGGAGCGTGGTCTCCAAAAACTTTGGTAATTGCCTTTAATTCAGCAACATCGCCAAGCGGAGTCGATGTTCCATGTGTATTTATGGCATCAACTTCCTCAATATTCATTCCAGCATCCCTGAGGCAGTTTTCCATAACACGTACAACTCCAATCCCATCTGGATGTGGTGCGGTCATATGATAGGCATCACTTGACATGCCTCCGCCCACAACCTCAGCGTAAATTTTTGCCCCTCTGGCCTTGGCGTGTTCATATTCCTCAAGAATCAAGGCACCTGCTCCTTCACCAAGGACAAATCCGTCTCTAGTTGCATCAAAAGGTCTTGAAGCAGTTTCTGGACTTTCGTTTCTTTTGGAAAGTGCGTGCATAGCTCCAAAACCACCCATGCCAGCAATGGTCACTGCGGCCTCACTACCCCCTGTAACAATAATATCGCAATGGCCAAGGCGAATATAATTCAAGGCATCTATCATTGCATTGGCAGCCGATGCACATGCCGAAACCGTGGTATAATTAGGTCCCATAAAACCATGTTTTATCGAAATATTACCTGGGGCAATATCAGCTATCATCTTTGGTATGAAGAAAGGGTTGAATCTCGGTGTACCATCACCTTCAGCGAAGTTCATTACTTCGTTCTGAAATGTTTCCAGGCCACCAATGCCAGCTCCCCATATTACTCCAACCCTAAACTTGTCCACTGCCTCCAAATCCAACTTGGAGTCCAGAATGGCCTCATCTGAAGAAATAAGGGCATACTGCGCGAAACGATCTAGTCTACGTGCTTCCTTTCTGTCAAAATAATCTTGGGAATTGAAATTTTTCAGTTCACAGGCAAACTTGGTCTTGAACTTTTCAGTATCGTAGTAGGTAATTTGCGCGGAGCCACTTTTACCATTGACCAACCCATCCCAGTACTCCTCAATATTGTTACCAATAGGTGTCAACGCACCCAATCCAGTAACCACTACTCGCTTTAATTGCATTGAACCAATTTATGTGTTAATAAGCCACGTGTAAATTAAATAAAAAAATCCATGCGACATGTTTACCGCATGGATATTTATTACTTTGTTCAAGTAACCGTATGATTACTTCGCTTCTTCTATATAGCTTATGGCTTGGCCAACTGTTGCGATATTTTCAGCTTGATCATCCGGGATTTGAATATCGAACTCTTTTTCGAACTCCATAATCAACTCAACTGTATCCAATGAATCTGCCCCTAAGTCGTTAGTAAAACTAGCTTCTGATACTACTTCATTTTCATCAACCCCCAGTTTATCAACGATGATAGCTTTTACTCTTGATGCAATGTCTGACATAATAATATTGGTTTTAAGAATTTAAATTGTTGGCAAAAATAAAAAACTTTGGTTTAATAACACCATTTGTCGTTAAAATGTCTAGTAATTTAAGAAATTTAAATCCAAGTGTATTAATTTAGCCAAAATTCTTCTTCAGTAACGCCCAATCCTTTAAATGAAAAATATTGTTCTTTTCGCCTCTGGTTCTGGATCAAATGTTGAAAACATAGTACAGTATTTTCAAGATAGGCCAAACATTACTATAGCTAGTGTACTCACCAACAGAAGAGATGCCAAAGTCCTGGACCGTTGTAATAGGCTGAAAATAAGTTCTTTATGTTTTAATAAAATCGCATTTCAGCAGACTGATTGTATACTGGATATCCTAAAGGAAACGGACCCTGATCTAATTATCCTAGCAGGGTTTCTTTGGAAAATACCTAAAAAAATCATCGCGGCGTTTCCCAATAAGATTGTGAATATACACCCAGCTCTCCTGCCCAAATACGGAGGCAAGGGCATGTATGGTTTCAACGTTCACAAGGCGGTAAAGGAAAATAGGGAAAAGGAGTCCGGCATAAGCATTCATTATGTAAATGAGAATTATGATGAAGGTGCCATAATTCATCAAGCCAAAACCGAAATATTACCCGATGACGATCTCGAGACCATCGCGGCAAAAGTACAAGCGTTAGAATACGAGCATTTCCCCAAAGTGATTGAAAAACTGCTATTTGAGCAATAATGGCAAAAAAAGAAAAGTTCTATACGGTTTGGAAAGGAAAACGACCCGGGGTATATGCTACATGGTCAGATTGTAAGGCCGTTATTACCGGCTATACAGGAGCCCAGCACAAATCATTCTCCACATTTGAAGAAGCTAAAAAAGCCTACAACTCCAATTATGAGGACTATAAAGGAAAAAAGAACTCAACTCCAAGCTTAACACCTGAACAGCTAATAAAGATAGGTCAACCCAATTCCCATTCTATTTCCGTTGATGCTGCTTCTAGCGGTAATCCTGGTATTATGGAATATCAGGGCGTGGATACCAAAAGTGGCAAAAAACTATTCAGACAAGGACCCTTTAGAGAAGGCACAAATAATATTGGGGAGTTTTTGGCCATAGTACATGGTCTCGCCTTTTTAAAGCAACATAAAAGTGACCGAATTATCTATACCGATTCCAGGACGGCAATGAGCTGGGTCAGAAAAAAGAACTGCAATACCAAATTAGTTGAATCTTCTAGTAACAAATCATTGTTTGATTTGGTTCGAAGGGCAGTTAAATGGCTCAATACCAATTCTTATGATACGCCAATTGTAAAATGGGAAACTAAAGCCTGGGGAGAAATCCCTGCCGATTTTGGGAGGAAGTGATAGAACATAAAGGGTTTTATTCGCAATATTTGACTTGCTTAAAAGATTTTTTGAATTAGGTATCTTTTGCTATGGAAATTGGTAGGGCAAAAATGTATATTTGCAGCAAAATTTGATCTGATGGGGAGATTATTGATTGTCGGCACTGTCGCTTTTGATGCTATAGAAACACCTTTTGGCAAGACAGATAAAATTCTAGGTGGGGCTGCGACCTACATTGGTTTGGCCGCATCTCAATTTGAAGTAGAGTCCGCCATTGTATCTGTGGTTGGGGATGATTTTCCGAAAGAATATCTTGATTTACTTGAAAGCAAGAATATAGATATCTCATCATTGGAGGTGGTAAAAGGCGGTAAGACCTTTTTTTGGAAAGGTAAATACCACAATGACCTGAACTCAAGAGACACCTTAACTACCGAGTTGAACACCCTGGCCGATTTTAACCCCTTGGTACCGGATAATTTTAAGAATGCAGACGTAGTTATGTTAGGAAACCTACATCCCGGCGTACAAATGAGTGTTATCGATCAAATGGAGAAAAGACCAAAATTGATAATTTTGGATACTATGAATTTTTGGATGGACAATACGCTGGAACAATTGATCAATGTCATAAAACATATCGATGTCCTTACGATCAACGACGAGGAAGCCAGACAATTGACCAATGAATATTCATTGGTAAAAGCTGCAGAAGCAATTCAGAAAATGGGCCCCAAATACGTTGTAATTAAAAAAGGGGAGCATGGAGCCCTTTTATTCAATGAAGACAATGTGTTTTTTGCTCCCGCATTGCCTCTGGAAGAAGTCTTTGATCCTACTGGAGCTGGTGATACGTTTGCTGGTGGTTTTGCGGGTTATCTGGCGGCAACCGAAAATACCTCATTCAGTAATCTAAAAAATGCAGTGATACACGGTTCTAATTTGGCTTCTTTCTGTGTGGAACGTTTTGGCACTAAAAGAATGAAAGATCTCGACAGGGACGATGTCAACAAAAGATTACATCAATTTAAAGCTTTGACACAATTTGACATTGAATTACAATAATTGCAGGCCCTGAACATTCAGGGCTTTTTTAATCTATATAATTAATGAGCGACGCGATTAAACATGAATGTGGAATTTCAGTGATACGTTTATTGAAACCACTTGAATATTATAAAGAAAAATATGGTACCGCTTTTTATGGGGTCAACAAAATGTACCTCATGATGGAAAAGCAGCACAATCGTGGTCAGGATGGAGCAGGATTTGCAAGTATTAAATTGGATATGAACGCAGGAGAGCGTTATATGAGTAGGGTGCGTTCCATCCAAAAGCAACCAATTCAAGACATCTTTGACCAAATTAATGACCGTATAAATTCAGCATTTCTAGAGCATCCTGAATATAAGGATGACGTTGCGCTTCAGAAAAAGAACATTCCATATATCGGTGAACTTTTATTGGGCCATGTACGATATGGTACTTTTGGCAAAAACAGCATTGAAAATGTGCACCCCTTCCTAAGACAAAATAATTGGATGCACAGAAATCTTATCGTTGCCGGTAATTTCAATATGACCAATGTGCATGAGCTTTTTGATAATCTGGTGCAATTGGGACAACATCCCAAAGAGATGGCGGACACGGTTACCGTTATGGAAAAGATAGGGCATTTTTTAGATGATGCCGTTGCTAAGCTATATAAACAAATTAAAAAAGAGGGCTATAACAAATTACAGGCTTCTCCGTTGATTGCCGAGCGATTAAAACTGAACAAAATACTTCGAAGAGCGGCAAAGAATTTTGATGGCGGTTATGCTATGGCAGGAATGTTGGGCCATGGCGATGCTTTTGTATTGCGAGACCCTTCAGGTATAAGACCAGCTTACTACTATAAGGATGACGAAATCGTTGTTGTGGCTTCCGAAAGACCCGCAATACAAACCGTATTCAATGTTCCATTTGAAGAAGTCAAGGAATTGGATCCCGGCCATGCAATTATCATTAAAAAAGACGGCAGTTCGGCGATACAAAAAATCTTAGAGCCCAAAGAACGTAAAGCATGCTCTTTTGAACGCATATATTTCTCGAGAGGAAGTGATAAGGAAATTTATCAAGAAAGAAAGGAGTTGGGCAGGTTCTTGTTTCCTCAAATCTTGCGTTCCATTGACAATGATATAAAGAAAACCGTTTTTTCATATATACCCAATACTGCGGAAACCTCGTTCTTTGGCATGGTGAAAGAAGCACAGAATTATCTGAACAAGAAGAAGGAAGAACAAATTTTAGCACTAGGCACAAAAATTACAAGTGAAGAATTGCATACTATTCTTGATGTAAGACCCAGAATAGAAAAGGTAGCGATTAAAGACGCCAAACTCAGGACCTTTATTACCCAAGATAGTAGTCGAGATGATTTGGTGGCACATATATATGATATTTCATATGGTTCAGTAAATCAAGATGACAATCTTGTCATTATTGATGATAGTATTGTTCGGGGCACCACACTTAAGAAGAGTATTATCAGGATGTTGGATAGGCTATCCGCAAAAAAAATAATAGTCGTTTCTTCCGCACCACAAATCCGCTATCCTGATTGCTATGGTATCGACATGGCCAAATTGGAAGATTTTGTAGCCTTCAAAGCTGCATTGGCCCTTCATGAAGACCATAACACCATGGATGAAGTCAAAAAGATTTATCATAGATGCATTGAACAGGTCAATTCCAATGACAATGAAGTCATTAATTATGTCAAGGATTTTTATGCACCCTTTACTGCAGAAGAAATCTCAACCAAAATTGGGAAACTCCTGAGTCCTAAAAACATTAAGACAGAAGTACAGATTATCTATCAGACAATCGAAAACCTTCATAAGGCCTGTCCAAAAAACCTGGGTGATTGGTACTTTACCGGAAATTATCCCACACCTGGAGGGAATAGGGTGGTAAATAAAGCCTTCATCAACTTTTTTGAAGGAAAAAACGAAAGGGCATATTAGTCCTTTTCTCGATGAAATACACGATATCGTGTATTTCATCGATAATATACGTCTTTTATCGGCTTTTTGGCCCATTAGGGAGCATGCCCACCTATTTTAGACTTGCCATAGCATAAGTAGGTTAAGTTCATGGTAAGATTTGGGGCAAAAAAGGTGGAGACTTCTCCACCTTTTTTATTTACCAACAGTTTAGATCCCTAAAATTTAATATCCCTTTTGCCTTTTATATAACCTTAAGCCATTATCATACATATAATATGGGCAACTAAAGTTATAAAGCCAGCACTTTAACCAAAAATCAGGGCGTTCATCCAAAACCTTTTTACACTCCTTAAGAATCACCTAGGTTTGTGGGACCATAGCATAAGTAGGTTAAGTTCATGGTAAGATTTGGGGAAAAAGGTGGGGCAATGCCCCACCTTTTTATTTTATGATAATCTTCAACTTCTCCACCTACGGTTATAGCTGCCCAAAACCTTGCAACCGCATTTCAACCAAAGATCAGGGCGTTCATCCAAAACCTTTTTACACTCCTTAAGAATCACCTAGGTTTGTGGGACCATAGCATAAGTAGGTTAAGTTCATGGTAAGATTTGGGGAAAAAGGTGGGGCAATGCCCCACCTTTTTATTTTA
>JAJRRO010000007.1 GCA_024279425.1 Bacteroidota bacterium
ATCGGTAATCCTTTACTTATTTCAATTTATTTGATTTATGTTAAGAATATAAGAGATTTGATTTTCAAAGGAAGCGAATAATATGTCTTATGATTTTACCGGACAGGTGGCCATCATTACCGGTGCGGGCGGCGGCCTTGGCCGCGCCCATGCTTTGGCCTTTGCCGCGCGCGGGGCCATGGTGGTGGTTAATGATCTTGGTGGCAATCGGGACGGCAGTGTGCCGTTGGCTGATGGTCCGCAAAGCGCAGCGGACAAGGTGGTTCAGGAAATCATTGACCTTGGCGGAAAGGCCATTGCCAATGGCGGTAATGTGACCTCGGAAGATGATATGCAGGCCATGACGGATCAGGCCGTGGCGGCTTTTGGGCGGATAGATGTTCTGGTTAATAATGCGGGCATATTGCGCGACAAGACATTTACTAAAATGGCCCTGTCTGATTTTGAGATGGTGATGAATGTTCATCTGATGGGATCCGTGATTGCCACCCGTGCCGTCCTTCCGGTGATGAAGGACCAGGATTATGGCCGAATCATTATGACCACTTCGTCCAGCGGTCTTTACGGGAATTATGGTCAGAGCAATTACGGTGCCGCCAAGCTGGGCCTTGTGGGGCTGGTCAATACGTTAAAGCTGGAACTGTATAAATCGGGCATCCGGGTCAATGCGCTGGCCCCGGTGGCGGCAACGCGTATGACTGACGATATTATGCCGCCGCAAATGCTGGACCTGTTAACCCCGGCATCGGTATCGCCGGCCGTGTTATTTCTGTGCGGTAAAGATGCACCAACGGGGGAGATTATTACCGCCGGGGCCGGGACCTTTGCCCGGGCGCAAATTCTGGAAAGTGAAGGCCTGTTTCTGGGCGCAGACGCCACACCGGAAATGATCGCAGAAAGTTGGGACAACTTATCCGACATGACCGCCGCCCGCCCCTATAAACAGGGCGCGGACCAAAGCCAGAAATTCGTCGTAAATGCATTTGAAAACAAAGAGTGAGTAAATTCATGTTAAAAAATACTTTAGGGATAATTCTGTTAACCGGTTTGCTTGCGTCTTGCGGGCAGGAAAAGGCACCGGAAGCGACTTACCGGGCAGAGATTGTTCGGACCAGCTATGGCATTCCTCATATTACGGCGGATGATTATGGCAGTCTTGGTTTTGGCGAGGGCTATAGCGGCGCAGAAGACCATGTGTGCAATATTGCTTACGGTATTATTGAGGCCCGGGGCGAGCGGGCGGAATATTACGGGCCGGGGGATAAAAACCTGCATATCATGAGTGATATTGTCATTCGGGCGCTGGATATTCCGACCAATGCCGCCCGTGATTTTGCCGCCCAGTCCGCGGAAAACCAGGAATGGATCATTGGCTATACCGCAGGCTATAACAAATATATTCGTGAAGTTGGTCGGGACAACATTACCTCATGGTGCAAAAGCGTCGATTGGGTACAGGAAATAACGCCTGAAGATCTTTTCTCCCGCTTTCAGGTTCTGGCCCAGACCACGCCCTATATGGCGGGCATGATTGTGGCCGCCGCGCCGCCCGGGGCCGCAAAAGACTCTGCCGGTTTGAAGGTGTCGCCGCAAGTGATCGCGGATAATGTAACGGCCCTTAATGTGCGTCAGATGGGCTCCAACGGTTGGGCCTTTGGTCGGGACCGGACGGAGAATGGCCGGGGCATGTTGCTGGGTAACCCCCATTACCCCTGGTATGGCACCAACCGTTTTTGGGAAAAGCATCTGACCATTCCGGGCAAGATGAATATTTACGGGGTTCAGCTCCTTGGGGCGCCGGGGGTGGCCATTGGCTTTAACGAAAATATTGGTTGGACCCATACGGTGTCCGATAGTGAACGGGTGGTCTTTTACAAGCTAGACCTGGTGCCCGGCGATCCGACCAGCTATTATTATGATGGCAAGCCACGCAAGATGACATCGCGGAAAATCATGGTTCCGGTCAAGGGCGACAAGGGTGTGGTCACCCTGACGCCGCATACTGTCTGGTTCAGTCATTATGGCCCCATGGTCACACTGCCCAATGCGCCCTGGAGCAATAAACAGGCCCTCACGATCCGGGACGCCAACCAGGGCAATCAGAATTTGCTGGATCAGTGGAAGGCCATGGATCTGGCGAAAGATATGGATGCCTTCATCGGCGCCCACCGTAAATGGAACGCCTTGCCGTGGGTCAATACCATGGCCACCAGCAAGGATGGCCGGGCGGTTTATATTGATGATTCCAATGTGGGCCGCTTAAGCCCCGAGGCCATCGCCCTGTGGCAGGACAGGGTCAAAAGCGATCCTCAGACCAAAGGCTTCTATGAGAAAATGGGCCTGATATTGTTGGATGGCAGTGACAGCCGTTTTGAATGGCAGACCCACCCCGAGGCCAGAGTGCCCGGCGTTGTCCCCTTTGTGGAACAGCCTTTTCAGGAGCGTTCGGATTATATTTTCAATGCCAATGACAGCTATTGGCTGACCAATGTGGCCACGCCGCTGACGGGTTATTCACCGCTTTACGGCCCCACGGATGCGCCGCGTACCCTGCGCACCCGCATGAATGCCAAACTGGTCAGCGATGTCAGTTTGGGCGGCCCGGCGGGGGCGGACGGAAAATTCTCTCTGCCTGAGATGCAACAGGCGCTCCTGTCAAACCGCAGCCTGTCGGCGGAATTGCTGGTGGATGAGCTGGTTGCGGCTTGTGAGGCCACGCCCATGGTGACGGTCGGGACAGATAAGGTTGATTTGACGGCGGCCTGTGCGGTTCTGAAAAACTATAACCGGCGTCTTGATCTGGACAGCCGGGGCGCGGTTCTGTTCCGGGAATGGATCACCCGTTATGATTATCGGGAGACCAAGCGGAAAGGCGCGCTCTTTGCCGTCCCTTTTGACGCCAATGATCCGGTCAATACGCCGCGCGGCCTTGGGGACAAGACCGTTGCCCTGCAAAAGCTGGCGGAAGCCATTCAAATCATGGCCAAGGCCGGATTGGCCCCGGATGTGCGCCTTGGCGATGTGCAGTTTGCCTATCGTGCAGGGGAAAAAATCGCCCTTCATGGCGGCAATAACGCGGACGGTATCGCCAATATCATTGACCAACGGGTCTATTACACCCGCGCCAAACAGGTTCGGGGTACCAAGGTCGAAGGCAGTAAATATCTGACGGACAAGGGCTATCCCATCACCGGCGGCACCAGCTTTCTGTTAAGCCTGAGCTATACGGATGATGGTCCGGTGGCGCAGGCATTCCTGACCTATGGCGAGTCCGGCGATCCCACATCACCCCATTACACGGATCAGACCAAGCTGTTTTCTAAAAAACAATGGCGTCCCATATTATTCACACCAAAGGATATTGCCGGGGATGTGAAGTCCAGAGTGGTTCTGACCGGCCCCCGTTAATCCGGGGAACAGAGGGAGACCTCTGCCCCGTTGACGGCGGCGGTGCCGATGAGCTGATCTGTGATTTTTTCATCGGTTAGGTCATTGACGCTGACCCCGCCGTGGGCGCGGGCGATGCGCATTTCAACGCCCTTTCGGTCATGGCCCCAACCATGGGGAATACTGATTACGCCGGGCATCATGTCATCGCTGGCCTGCGCGGTGAGGGTCACGCGCCCGACCCGGCTTTTAACGCCGACCTGCGCGCCGTCCTCAAAACCATATCGGTCAAGGTCCGCCGGATTGATCAGCAAAACGCAGCGGTCTTTGCCCTTCACAAGTCGACGGCTGTTATGGGACCAGCTGTTGTTGGTCCGGATGTCCCGCCGCCCGATAAGCAACAGCGTGTCTTTCGTGGGCGCGGTGAACAGGTCGCTTTTTAACCGGTCCAGATCGGCCACCAGCAAATCCGGGGCACAGGTGATCTTGCCGCTCTTGGTTTTCAACCGTTTGGTGAGCAGGGGATGTAGGTCGCCCAGAAGAATACCGTGGGGATTTTCTTTCAGCTTGCGCAGGCTCAATCCCTCTGGCTTGCCCCGCCGTCGCCCGTAGGGGCCATTGGTCAGAGCCACGGCAATCAGTCTTTCCGGCCCGCGCTTTTTGGGCATTTTATCAACATCCAGTTTTTTCAGGTAGCGCACCATCAGCTCATGATAGATTTCCCAATCGTCAAGACTGCCCCCCTCAGCCGTGATGGCCTTTTCATTAAAGCGGGTCACATTGCTGACCGACAGACCGTAAAAGCTCACGTCATAATGGTTATGTTCCAGCGGCGCGGTGGGCGGCAGGATCAGATCGGCAAAGCGGCTGCTCTCATTGATGTAAAAATCAATGGCCAGCATGAAATCCAGCTGACCGAAGGCCTGTTCCAGCTGGCCGCCGTTGGGGGTGGATAACACCGGATTTCCCGCCGCCAGAACCATGGCCTTGATCTGACCCGCGCCCTCTGTCAGGATTTCTTCCGCCATAAGGCTGCTGCTCAGTTCGCCGCAAACCTCTGGCCGATTGCTGACCCGGCTGTGCCAGCGGCCATAGCCGCCGCGTCCGACCAGCCCCGCCCCCACCAGATCAACGGCGGGCAGGGGAATAAGCGTCCCGCCAACCTTGTCCAGATTGCCGGTAGCGATATTGATCAGCTGAATGAGCCATTGGCACAGCGCGCCGTAGGGCGTGACCGAAACCCCCATGCGGCCATAAAAAACCGCCTTGTCCTGCGCGGCAAATTCCTCGGCCAGTGACTGAATGACGTCAAGGGAAAGGCCGGTGATGTCCTGAACCCGCTCATAAGGGAAGTCTTTGATCAAGTCATGAATTGTCTTAAAACCGTCAAGGTGGTCGCTCAAATGCGCTGTCTGCACCAGATTTTCGGTGAACAGATGATTGAGGAAGGCCAGTAGAAACACCACATCCCGTCCCGGCTTGATGAAATGATGGGCGGTGGCCAGTTTTGCCGTTTCCGTGAGGCGTGGATCAATGACAATGACCTTGCCGCCTCTTTTAAGGATATTTTCAAGACGCGGTTTGACGTTGGGCACGGTCATGATGCTGCCGTTGGACACCACGGGATTGGCCCCCATGATGATCATATGATCGGTATGGTCAATATCCGGGATGGGGATCAGGAATTGATGGCCATACATCTGATATGAGGTGAATTGATGGGGCAGTTGGTCGACGGATGTGGCGGAAAACCGGTTTTTACTCTGAAGCAGCCGTAGAAATTGTGATCCGTGGGTCAGCGCGCCGTAATTATGAACATTGGGATTGCCCAGATAAATCCCGACGGCATTATGGCCGTGCTTCTGACCTATCTCCCACAACCTGTCCACGGCCAGATCAAAGGCCTCATCCCAATTGATCTCAACCCACGCGCCCTTGACCTTTTTAACCGGACGTTTCAGCCGGTCCGGATCGGTCTGAAGATCTTGTAATGTGGTCCCTTTGGGACAGATATGCCCCTGACTGAACGGGTCATCCTTGTCGCCTTTTATGGTGATGACCTTATTATTTTCAACGGTAATTTCCAGCCCGCAAATGGCCTCACAAAGATTACACGCACGATAAATGACGGAAGGGCCCTGTTGAGATGAGGTCAAATAAAAATCCTTTTGTTGCCGAGAAAATGGTGCCGTTGATGCGAATAGTAATATTATCTAGTTGCGGAAAAATAGAACAGTTTTTTGTAGGCAGCTGGTGGTAATTTGGCTCGTTTCTAATGTACTTCATTCGGGTGCAAGCTTTTCCATTTTTGAAATTTATCTGGATATTCTGCTATGTAACTATCTATATTCTCTAGTGTGAGTATATGACCAAACTGATCATTGTTTTTTATTGCCTGATTTTGATTCCTTAACATAATATTGATCATTTTATCGCCAAGTTCTTTTCGGTAATGTGCAGGTTCCCAAAACCATTTTAAAGGTTTTTTGCCGGCATTTATATATGCTTCACTTATGTAAATTCCCGGGTCGCTAAAATTCCACAATGTAATATTATTGTTTTTACTTGTTTTAGCAACTGTTTGTGTAAGTTGAATTTTCCATAGGGAAAATTCCTCCCCAAGTCCCGCATGTTCAATAGTCTCCAAATATTTCATATGATATGGATTGATAAAAATCTTTGTTTCTATCCCTTCAGTTTGAAGATAATTCAGAAAAAATTGTAACGTATTAAAGCTTGGTGACCATTGATACCCTGGAGTATAGGTCTTCCAGTTTCGAGAGGTAAAGCTTGTGATAAGCTGAGGGATTTTTTGATCAAAAAGTACTTTTACCCCCTCATTTAAGGTTGTTGAATGCATGTCTCCTGCAGGATTAAATCCATTATTTAACAAATTGGAAGAAATTCTTCGTTGGCTAAGTAGGGTGGTCAAACTATCTGATAATGTGCCCAATGCTATCAAAGGAACGTATATGTCCTTAAGATACTGAGAAAAATAATAGGGATTGTCAGAGCCATCCCAGTTAAATTTTCGCCTATTGTCGTTTTGAGTTCTTTGTGGCGGCCACATATAGGGATCAGATTGATCATCTTCAGAAGTTATAAAATCCATAAAGTCTACGGCTATCAAAACAAGTTTAATTTTTTTCGTACGCATTATGTCTAAGGCATATCCATATTGGGTGGATATACTGCTACCCGGTAGGCCAAGGTTATACACGTTGAGTTTGTTTTTTTTAAAATAAGGGTGATCCGGATCTATCCCCATTTCTGGACGGGAATTTCCAATAATCAAAACATCAAGGTTTTGTTTGTGTGCAGCATGAATTTTGGATTGGTTGGAATGTCTCCCTGCCGCAGGTTTGATGTTATTAATACCACTAATTCGTTGCATATCATACAACAAGTAGGGGTCTATAAAATAATTAATGATTACTGTACTGCTAAAAAAAAGTATAAATACAGTTATCCATATTTTTAAAAATTTATTTGCTGTCATGTTCAAAACTGAAAATACAAAAATTCAGAAACTTGCGATAAAGCTAGAATTCCGAAGGTTAAAATAATAGACATGGCAATAGCCCAGCCATATGAAAACTTGAATTTTATGCAGCGCATTAGAATGTTATTATATAATAGCACTGTAACAGGATTATCCACTACCTTGTTAAAAGCAGGCTCGAACCTATCCATTATTTGTTGAGTATTTGGAAAAACGAGAGCTACAGGTAAAAGAAACATAATCCAAACATAAGTTAAAACAAAATCTTTTCCTCCACCAAGAGTAAAATTAATGCCTATTGTATTTAACAAATCCCTTAAACCACCAAGATGTACGGCGAGGCCATTGGGGATCGAAATGCCGTGATTTCCCCACATGCCTTCCAACAAAAGAATGGCTGTATCAAAATTGGCAGCACGAAAAAATACCCAGCCAACAACAACCACAGAAAATGTAATTGCCCAGGAAAACCCTCGCCAAATTTTGGATTTCTCAAGAAATAACAAGTTAAACTTCTGAACAATAAAAGACCAGCCATGGTTTATAATGAGGTAGGTACCATGTAATGCCCCCCACACAACAAATGTCCATCCAGCCCCGTGCCATAACCCACCTAATAGCATGGTCACAAAGAGGTTAAGATAACGGCGCACTTTCCCCCTTTTGTTACCCCCAAGAGCAATGTAGACGTAGTCACGTAAAAACCGAGATAGAGTCATATGCCACCGTCGCCAGAATTCAGCAATATTTAGGGCTTTATATGGAGAATGGAAATTTAGGGGTATTTTTATCCCAAAAAGACGGGCTCCGCCAATAGCCATATCTGAATAACCGGAAAAATCAAAATAAAGCTGTAATGTATAAGATAATGCTCCCCCCCAACTTTGGAAAAACCCCAATTGATGACCAGCTTCAGCCAGAGAAAATACAGGGTTGGCATGAACGGCAATACCATCGGCTAATACGGCTTTTTTAAAAAGCCCAATAGTAAAAATTATCATCCCAATAGTAATATTATTGATATTAAACTTAATATTCATGCGGTCCATAAATTGAGGCAGCATTTCTTTATGATGGACAATTGGTCCTGCAATCAATTGAGGAAAGAAAGTCACGAATAAAGCATAGTGTAGAAATTTATATTCTTTTGTAATGCCTTTGTAGGCATCAACAAGAAACGCTATTTGTTGGAAAGTGAAAAAAGATATTGCCAGGGGTAATAAAATTTGCTGAAACTCAAATTTTGTTGAAAATAAATAGGCAACACTTTCGAGAAAGAAATTTGCGTACTTGTAATATCCAAGGAGTGACAAATTAAGAAAAATACCAAGAACGAGCAAAAATTTTGCTTTTTTTTCTTTAGAATTAATTTTATTAATTATGGTGCCGATATAATAATTAACAGCAATAGAGGCTATTATCAAAAAAAGATATATGGGATTCCACCACCCATAAAAAAACAGAGATGCAACCACTAACCATGCAATGGCTTTTTCAGAATCAATTTTAGAAATAAAAATGAAAATAATTAATGTTATTGGCAAAAATGCAAATATAAATTCATATGAATTAAAGAGCATAATGGATGGTCTTTCTTGAACATAAACTTTATGTATTATTGAATATAGAGTATGGGTTTATATTTAATGAATTTTATGTATTTTGTAAGTTGTCTAATTCCACGCAATCTTTTCCCGGTTATAGCGGGCGCAATACTTCTTATGTTCTCTAATACTATTGATAATTTCTGGGAATATAAGCTGGTTGACGCGTGACAAAGTTACGAATGAAACCCTGAAACCTTTTTAAGATAATACATAAACCCAAGTTTTGGGATTAGAGTAATTGGTTTCATTCTGTTGTTATAAATTCTTTATGATATATTTATCATTTCTGATGGCATCAATTATTAAATACCTCCCGGTTGCTCAAGGCTTTGCAAAGACTATTTTATTGACCGACATATTAGCGTTTAGAGTGTATTTGCGATCTACGAGCATATAAAAGAGTAACAATACAGCCCTGTTTTTTGATAAAATATTGTTTTTTTAGGTATAAACAAAAATGGTGCCGCTGATGTGAATAGTAATATTGGTTTTTTATTCACTATTTTTTACATTTAACTATTTGTTATCATTAGTTAAATTAATTTTTATGGTTTCAATCAAAAGTTCATTTTGTAGTACATTTTTGTATTATTTTGTATTACCTAATACAAAAAGTAAACACAAAACCATTGAATTTTTGTATAAAATGTATTCTCATCTATTGGGTGTCATTATTTAGAGAGATATACCATATGCCAAACCCTAATATTATCACCTCAGGACTATCCGAAAGGGTTATGGTTGAAGGTCATTTACTCAGTATAGAAATATACAAATCAGAGGGTGACTGTAACTGGGTATTAGAAGTGGTAGATGAAGAAGGCACCTCGATTGTTTGGGACGATCTTTTTAAAACTGATAAAGATGCCAAAAACGAAGTTTTAAAAACTATCAGAGAAGAAGGGCTATCAGCATTTCGTGATAATGGTAATGTTATCAAGTTTCCGAGAAAATAGAGATGTTTATAGATGTTCTTAAACAATAACCCATTTGGACTATAGATTAAAAACAGAGTTCTGTTTATTTTTGAGCTGTAAAAAATAGCGTTTATCAATATTGGTTTATCTGAAAACTTTAATAAAAAAGGGCTTTGGCAAGATTACTATCAGTTGCAAGAAAAAAAGACATTATTTTATTGTAATTTTATAATGAGTTTTTTCGAAGAAAAACCTGTGTTTTTATTTTTGAAACCGTATAAAAACTACGAAACTGATAGGTGTTTTTGTTATAATAAAGCATGCTGTAGGTGCTTTATTTCATACTATTATATTTTGTATTAAAAACAGTAGTTTTATAATTTAGATTAATAGTTCAATTATGAATTTGTTTCATTTTATATCGATATAGTCCAAACCCTAACAAACTCAGACCCAAAAGAGAAAATGGTGTTGGCTCTGGAATATTATTGGAGACGGTACGTTGGGCTGTAAGTAAGAATGGTCCTCCCCCACCACCAACTAAGTTTCCGATTGCAACAATATCGCCAAATGAATTAATTCCCCAAGCACCACTTAGAGTAACAGCTCCAAATAATGGGTCATTTATATCTATTAAGTTAATAAGGTCGTACATTACTCCTTCTTCCCAAAGAAATGCTTTGCTTCCGAAGCCTGCTCCAATAAGGCCTGACTTGCCAACAACTTGGCCTTTATCGTTTATACCGTATCCCCAACTACCAATTCTATAGTTTGTATTATCAAGGGTGCCAATATCAACTAAGCCATTTATAG
Organism: Bacteroidota bacterium; assembly: GCA_024279425.1. Lineage (GTDB taxonomy): Bacteria > Bacteroidota > Bacteroidia > Flavobacteriales > Flavobacteriaceae > Maribacter_A. The sequence continues at coordinate 10,227 of JAJRRO010000007.1, forward strand.
CATCACCAATAAATGCATGAACGCCAGTATTAGTATCTGAATATCCTGTAATTTGGCCTTTTTCATTAATGGCTCTACCATAGCTTTGACCAGAATTGTCTGTTCGTAATGTGCCCATATCTATTAAACCGCTAGTATCACCTATAAAGGCGTGCCGCCGAGAATCTCGGGAGTCATATTGTGAGAAACCCGTCACTAAACCGTTGTCATTTATACCAAAAGCATAACTATTCACACCTCCTAGTGTTCCTAGGTCGGTTAGGCCATTAACATCACCAATAAAGGCATGAAGTGGGTTTGATCCAAAATTTGTTCTTATTGTCGCCGTTCCAACTACTTGAGAGTTGTTGTTTATATCATTACCCTCACTCCATTGGCCGCTAAGGGCACCAAGATCATTTAGGCCATTAGCTGTATCCCCAATAACGGCATGAGGTATTATAGTTGAACTTAAAATATTAACATCGGCAATACCGGATATCTCACCATTATTATTAATTCCTGTTCCTATACTAGAACCATTACTTAGATTATTCAAAACTGTTAAACCGTTAGCATTAGCTATAATTGCATGTGGGTTATTACCACCAGTATTACCAACTATTTGGCCGCTGTCGTTTATTGTTGTGCCGCCAGTAGTATTTACAATAAACGGTTTAAGAGCCGTTATATTATAAATTGGTACAGCAAAAGCTGCCGGAATTCCAAGCCCCAATATTGTTAAGCTCAACAAAGTGGCCTGACATGCTTTATTAATATTATAAGAAGTCATTATGTACATTCCCCATTTTAAGTTGTGTAATAATAGCATAACTCAGGTTATTAATGAAATTAGTTGACTTGATACATGACGTTCCGAACCGACCCCACTTTCAATTTCCATCCTTGTTCTTTGAAAAGTTGTTTGCTCACTTCAAATACAAAGACACTTTGTGATCTCAATCCCGGTGTTATGTCACTTAAAACCTTTTCATCAATTTTTCTTATTCCGGCATAGGCCGAAGATTTACCTATGTCAGCGTCATATTTTGTTCCGTTTGGTGCCACCAGAGTAAGGTCAGGTAAAGAAAAAGGGTTAATTGGTTCTTTACCTATGTTTTCATAACTTGCCAGAACAGCTACGAGTGTTGCCCCTGTTTGAGCTGTTGCTGTTAATATTCCTGTATAATCAGAAAAAGAATTTTGAATCTTTATGTCAATAATATGTGTTCTTATATCATTTATAGCGATTTTTTTATCTATAGAAACTAATTGAGGAAAATCTTTGGAATCATTACTTAAAGCAACATTATCTACCGATGCTATCGTATTTTCTTCAGAGTTTCTAAATATTGCTACTAGTGCCGCTAGTACTACCCAAAAAATAAGTATTTTCTTAATAAGGCCACTTTTTAATTTTGCTCCACATTTAGGGCAAGTTTTTGCAGATTTAGCTACTTCTGTATTACAGCTCTTACATGTCTTCATTTTCGCCATATTAATTTCCTCTTTTTAGTATTTTTCTAATGCACCTATAAGTTACTTTATAAATTTCGTTATAAAATTACAATTTTATAACGAGTATCTATAACCTATTGATATTATTGTTATAAATAATATTACTTTTGGACTTACGATTTATACTCATGTGTTTTATACTACCATAAGATGTTTTATAATGAGTTTAGGAGAAATTGATGGCATTAGGTAAGCAGGCTAAAACCTTAAACAGTAATCAACAAAAAGGCGTCTTAAACTATTTGTCATCAACAAGGTCACCAGTTAGAAATAAAGTAATTTTTCTATTAAGTTTAAAAGCCGGGTTACGGGCAAAAGAAATATCACAATTGAAATGGTCAATGGTAACGACCAGTAGTGGCGAAATAGCTGATTGTATATCATTAACTAACAAAGCCTCAAAGGGTAGCTCCGGTGGCGTTGTATGGCTTAATAAAGACCTTTCTATAGCTCTACACGAGCTATGGTCACGGACTTGGAAGATTGATGAGAATGAATTTGTCATAAAATCAGAAAGACGGAATAATTTATCTGCTCAAGCCATAGTAAATATGTTTGCCAATTGGTATCAACAGATGGGTTTTGAGGGCTGTAGTTCTCACAGTGGCCGAAGAACATTCATTACAAATGCTGCCAGAAAAATTGGGTCCGTTGGGGGTAGTATCAAAGATGTTCAGATGTTAGCTCGTCATAGCTCTTTAATAATGACACAGCGATATATTGAATCTGATGTTGATGCTATGAAAAAAGTGGTTGAGTTGGTTTGAGTGTAATACTCAATTATTATTGATAGGATCAAAATGTGGCATATGTGCCATAAAAGGCATCGAGTAAAATTCTAATATATATAAATACATACATAACACTCAAAGAGACTTGGTGTAGTCGGTTATTACACACCCCATACCCTTATAACGGTGAGGCAATTTGGATAAGATTGGATTTGAGCAATCGACTATTATCACTACCTGCTGATGGCAGATGAGTAGGAAGGTTCCTCTCAACCTTTGACCTTTGGTAATAGGGTAAATCAATTTTTATATTATGGTCTTTAGCAATAAAGTAAAAAAGCCAATGAAATTTATTATATAATTTCTATGTGCAAGAGACGGAAACACTTAAACCGTCATAGGTGTTCAGAGTTGTTAGATTTATTTTGAACAATACCTAGCGTGGTTCTCAGCAATGAGAGAGTACAACATAAAGGGCAAATCGCACCACCTGTCCTACCCATAAAAAGGTTGTTAAATCGGGTATGTAAAAAGCAATAAGCAAAAAATTTACATATAGCTTGCCTGTAATGGGCGAGTTGTATGTTCCCTACAATCAGCAAAAATTATTTTAAAGAAAATAGTAATTGACCTTTGGTCAATTGAATGACCGATTGGGTCATTCAAGTTATTGTAATATATTACATTGGTGTAATTAAATTAAGGTCTTTTGAATTGTTATTGGTAATAATAAACCATACGAAGTATGTACGAACGGAGTGAGTATAATTAATTGCATGACACTAATATAATGACTCAAAGGTTGTTATTAATGTCTAATTATATCTAGGAAATATATAGACTATTATTAACAAGATTTTAGAATTTAAAAATAGAAAATTATCATTATTAAGTAATGGTTTTTAATTTTTTATAAAACCTAAATATTTCAAAACACTACTTCGCTTAATAACCTAATGAAAAAATGGTTATAAATTAAGATGGAACCTAAAGTATGTGGACCATATTCGAACGAAGTGAGAAGTAGTTAAACTACTTGACACAGTTGCAAATTTTTCCAAAATAAAAACTAGGTTTAGTTTGCGTCAAAAAGTGACGCATGCGTCACTAATTCTATGATTAATTTCAAGTAGTTAGGAGAGTAGTAGTAGCATATTTATAAGTGAAAAACAAAATAAAGGAAAAATTCATGAAACATTCAGAATTTGAAGCATTGTTGAAAGTTAAGAAAAAAGATTTAGATATTGAAAAGCTAGCTAAGGATGTATCAGCAGACCTTACGGGCACTATAGAAAAAATGCATTATACTTCTCAAAAATTCTTTCTTGCTCATGAATCTTTGAAAACGCCACAGTTTCGTAAGTTTTGTAGATTGATACCAATTAGTTATTCGGTTGCTTACCGTCATGTCAAAGTAGCAGAACTGATGAAACGTGAAGAGTGCCAAGGAAAATTTAAACGCATAGACTCGTGGGGGACTTTACATGCCATAGCCCTTCTAACACCTGTAGAGTTTAAATCATTTATGAGTGATATGGGGGGCAGAGACATTCATTTTACAAAAGGGGATGTTCAAAAATATAATAGAAGATTACAGGCAGAACGAGAAAATAATAAATTATATGATGAATGGCAGACGATTAATTCCATAACATATAATATTCATCACATAAATTACGAGAAATCTCTAGAGGATATGAAAAAGCTTATAGAGTTTTCTAAAACTTTAAAATTCATAAGAGTAGACTACTCATATGATAGTTTTTTAGAAAACTCTACACCGCAGCTTGAGCATCTGATTCAAGGCAAGAAAAATATCATAAAAGGTCATGAAGATTATTTAAAAATTTTGAATAGTGACAAAGAAATAATCAGTTCTAAAGAGGGAATTGTCTCTGACGATAATAGGTTAAAAGTAGAGATCCTTGATAAGCACATAACTTATTATAAAGCAGTAATTGGCGAAATAAATGAAGAATGTGAAAAATTGCTTAAAGAAGAAAAAGAAAGAATTAAGGATGTAGAAGAAGATGCAGAAAAATGGCTTTCTTACTACGCTAATCCTGTTACTGGTTCGGTAAAATACGATAGACATAGAGATGTTAATAAAACTGCTGAAAAAGTAAATTAGAAGAAATAGAAAGAACAGTCATATTATATGACTGTTCTTTGCCTTTACGATTTAGATTTATTTGTTTAGATTTTGACTTCATTAATATGTTTTGAAAGATCCTAGTTAATGCATAATATTGCTCATAAAAAATTGTTGAAAAAGGCAAAAATTAATCACCCCAAAATTTACAATCTCATAAATAAAAATGGATTAATAGAAAATAATTCAAAACCTGAATCCGAATTATTCTTATTTTTAGCAAAGACTGTTGTTGGGCAACAATTATCTACACTAGCGGCAAAATCTATATGGAAAAAAGTTGAAGATTTAACTCTACATAGAAACTGTGAAATAATTAATTTATTTGCTTCTATTGATGATGTTGAAATAAAAGGCTGTGGTATATCCAAAAATAAAATACGAGCTATAGTTGAATTAAGTAATTTAATAAAGACAAAGGAATTAGCGGCTAAAACACTACTATCTTCCAATCATGAAGAAGTTATACAAATCATTACATCACTGTGGGGGTTCGGTAATTGGTCAGCCGATATGTGTGCAATTTTTTACTGTGGCCTACCCGATATATATCCGACAAAAGATGCTGCAATAATTCAGAGTATTAATAAATTATGTGGCACCAATGAAGATCCACAACATTTATTCCAAACTTATTCCCCATACAGATCTTATTTAAGTCGCCATTTATATATTGGGCTTGATAGTGGGTACTTTTAAACAAAGACTTTTTCTTTTAAAAAGTATAAATGATTTTTCTATACAGAAATACCTCGGTTAGGAATAAAGTTCTTTAAAATCAGTTAACTAAAGTGAAAGGCATTTAAAAGTTCTATTTTGTTTGTATTTTGTAATAGCGAGTATGTTTTTTATCGCCCTAGAAGAAAAATTAAGCTAGGCTACTTTTATTATTAATTAAATATGTGTCTGATTAGTTATAAAAAGGGGCGAGGAGTGAAAAAACAAGAAGAAATTGTAGAAGGTGTCAAAAGATGGACTAAATGGTGGATAGGGAAAAGACGTCAAAAACTGGAGGACCAACTTAATGAAACGATGTCAATTAATCCTTTTTTGATGCCGTTTTTGTTCGATTATCATAATCTCAGTGACTTTGAAGGATTGGCTGACCTGATAATAGCTAGTCATTTAATAACTGGTCATAATACGGGCTTTGGTAAATTAATTGATGAAAAAATACTTCCCAAAGTGTTCGGTGCTCAGAAACTAGATAGTAAATTTAGGAAAAATACGCCCCCATTTCATAAGCCGTGCTTTGATGAAATTGACCATATTATAACTAGACCTAATGGAGAAAAAGAACTTTTATCTCTAAAAGCTGGTAGATGGACCATACAATTAACTATGGCGGTACAGCTCAATAAAGCCTTTGAGGAAATTTTAAATGAATATACGGATATTGTAAAAAATATTACTGTTGGAGTATTTTATGGGAAAAGGGAGGACTTAACCGATAAATATGATATTCTGAGAGGTGTTAACCGTGGTGCTCATCACGATGTAACTGATTTAACAAGTTATGTTCATGTATATGCGGGTAGAGAATTTTGGACATGGTTAAGTGATGGTGCAGATCGTACACAAGAATGGGTATTACAGGGAATACAAATAGCATTGGATGAAGAAGAAATTCATAAAACAGCACAAATACTATTAGACACTTTCAAAAAAGGGGTCGTAGAAAAATATGAAAAAGACATAAGGGTAGACGGAGAATTAGATTGGAATAAACTTCTTCGTAAAATAAATGGTTAAAATATATTAGTTCAGATATGATCTGACACATTGAGCACTTAAAAGAGTTGCAAAGATGTGAGTTACCGATTTTGATGTTGGTGTTAAACAAATATCAAAATTGAAAGAGGTAACTCACATGTTAAATTCTAATGAACG
>JAJRRO010000094.1 GCA_024279425.1 Bacteroidota bacterium
AGGACGGCATCGAGCAAAACGTGCCACAACAAAGACGGTAAACGCAATTTGGCCACGTCCCAATTGTATTTTACGATCTTATCCCTATCTTCGATAGCGAACGATCAAAATACAGAACGTAACTGCGTTTAGCGCGGCATTGTGCATAATTTAGAAACAAGAGAAATAATATGAGAATTTTAGAAATTTACGCAAACCTTTTTAAGAGACATAAATGGGTTCTCACTTTATAATCAGAACATATTAAAGTGCTCTTTCAATAATGGTTCAATAAAAATGCCTCTCAGTGGCTTATTTAAATAACCAATAATTTCCGTTAAACTTTCTGCCTTTGACCTATCATCAGGATTTAAGGATGTGGTGAGCACAATTACCTTTATCATTTTTCTCAGAGAATAACTCAGCTTATGGAACTCCTCTAAAAATTCCCAACCGTCCATTATCGGCATATTCAGGTCAAGAAAGATCAGTCTTGGTAAACATAGTTCCATTTTGATTCCCTTATTTAGAAGTTCCATGGCCTGTAGTCCATTATTCGCAACCTCTATATGTTCGGTAAAATCCATTTTGTCTATAATCCTTTTATTCAGGAAATTGTTCGCTTCATCATCGTCGATAAGCATTACACAATTTAGTTTCTTTTTCATTGTCTAGTGGTTTTTAATTGTGAAACAGAATTTGCTTCCTTCGTTTGGTACTGACTCGATCCAGATTTTCCCATGGTGCAATTCTACGATTTTCCTACAATGGGCAAGGCCTATTCCCGTACCATCATACTCCTTTACGGAGTGCAGTCGCTTGAAGATAATAAATATCTTTTCCTTGTATTTCTCCTCTATTCCTATACCGTTGTCCTTGAATTCAAACAGCCAACCTTCACCTTGTTGCTGGTAGGAAATAGTGATTACTGGAGAAACATCCGGTTTGACATATTTTATGGCATTGCCAATAAGGTTCTGGAACAACTGCTTCAGTTCATTGGGATATGCGTGCAATATAGGTAATTGTCCATTTTCAATTTTCGCACCGCTTTCATCAATAACGGCCCGAAGGTCGTCCAATACCCAACCTAGTATCTCATTACAGTCAACTGTTACAGGGGTTTTCTCCTTGCCTATTCTTGAATAATCGAGCAGCCCACTAATTAAATTCTTCATTCTTTGTGTAGACTGAAGAATGTAGTTGATATATTGTTCAGCACTGTCATCCAATATATCTTGGTTTTCTTCTCTGAGAAGTTCAACAAAACTTGAAACCGTTTGCAACGGCTCCTGTAGGTCATGAGAGGCGATATATGTGAACTGTTCCAGCTCCTTATTTTTATTTTCAAGTAATGTCATTGCTTTTTTTAAGGCAAAAATCCTTCGATTTTTATCGGTCACGTCTCTAACCGATGCTATTCCATAGTTTTGGTCTTTGACCTGAACAAAGCTCAAACCGATCTCAACAGGAAACTCAGTGCCGTCCTTCTTTTTGGCAGCAAGCTCCAACCCTCTTCCCATATCTTTTATTTGAGGTTTATGATAAAATTTTGATAAGTGAGCTTTGTGGTTTTTGGAAAAACGTGTGGGAATAAGAAGTCCAACATCCTGCCCGACCAGTTCATGCGTTTCGTACCCGAACAAAACTTTTACGAGCTTATTTGCCAAGATGATCTTTCCTTCGCTATCTGTTATTACCACAGCATCCGGAACAGAATCAAATATAGTCTTATAGACTTCTAAAGTACCCATAGATGTAAGATGGAGTTAGAATTAATCGGTTTTTTAGGCATTGAATATCATAAAATGTGCTATACTAAATAGAATGATATTATATGTATTTGTTTCCTGAATTATATTTTATGTCGTATTTCAGACCTTGATAGACTAAAACAGTTATTTGGTTAGTTTCTGCTTTAGTAAGGCTCCAAGAAAGGATTAAAATACGATAATTTTCTTACATTTTCGCTAAAGTATTTTTAATTGGTGCTATAACAACACTTCAAGAGCCTTGTCTACAATCTTAGTATCAAGTTCTTTGAGATAAGCTTGTGTTACAGCTAGATTCTGATGCCCTAACGATTCGCTAATTACATCTGTGGCAACCCCTTTTTGCTTGAGACAATTGGCAAAACTATGGCGAGCTACATAACTGCTGACATTTTTTGTAATTTCACAAAGTTTGGCCAGCTCCTTGAGCTCCTTATTATAGGTGCCTAGCATTTTGTGTTTTCTATCTGCAAGTTGGGTTGGTGTATAGTCCTCACGAAAAAGCAAAGGAAATACATACATGTTACCATAGCCATGAACATGATAATAGTCCAATATTTTTTGAACTGGGGGCATTATGGCTATGGAAAAGTTTCCTTTGGTTTTCGCTCTAGTATAATAGATTACGTTAGCTTCAACATCTTTCCATTCCAAACACATCATATCGGCAAAGTTCATTCCCCTAGTATAGATGGAAAGGACGGACATAGTATACCTCCCCCGCCGGATTAAAGTGAGCATAGCAATATTTATTGCAAACCCTTTTATAGCACAGTCTGAAACGATTTTTTAAGTGGTTCAAAAAAATCCGTTTTCAGTGGTTCACTTTGACCGTTTTTTGCACTTGGATCCAGACTCGGTAGTGTACCTTCTAACTCAATTATACCAAATAATTGCGGTTCTTCTAGCTTTTCAAACTGGTCCGAACAAGAGATTAAAAAACAAAACAATAGAAGTTGAATAAATTTATTGAGTTATACACTTAGTATCTGTTTAATGTTTTTGTGATAAATAGGATTAGCAATAACCATTCTTTCGATAGTTTTATGAAAAATACTTTGCTTGAATTGGGAACGATTAATTCTAAAACAAAACTCATCAAAGTAAGCCTGTATATGCCATTTACTGACATGGGTCGGTATAGCTCTTAGCCAAGATTTCAATTGCATGATCACAACATGTAGTTCTTTAAAATTCTTACCATTATTACTGAATTTTTGTTCAATATTATAGTGTTGTTTTAAAGGCGCATATCCCCTCCATTTATCGGTCACTATTTGTGCTGTTGTACTTATGTGTTCTTCAAATATTGGCGTTAATGATTTAACCGAATAATCATCAATAGATTTTACATATACTCTTTTTATTTGATGTTTTCTGTTCAATTCTACTGCTATTACTGCCTTTTTCTTTTTAGAATTATAACTTCTACCTTGTTTGCCCTCTTCTTTGGTTCTGTCGCATCTAAGTTAGCAATAACCAAACATTTACATTTGTCAGCAAAAAAAGAAATGTTCAAAGGCCATTGTTTTCCCAAATCAATCATATTACATGCCGTTTACTTGAAATTACGATTTAGTCTCAGTTATCGAGATATTGAAGAACTCTTGGCCATTAGAGGAGTTAAAGTAGATCATGCGACCATTCAGCAAATTGGCGGAGGGGGGAAAGAACAAATCTTGGAGCTCATTTCAAATGGGGCTAACCTTATTCCCATATCTGTCACCGATATTAAACCTAATGGATATAGAAAATTCAGTAAACTACTTGAACTTGAAAATGTTCCAAAAGTCGGAGACTCAGACTTTCCGGAAGGATGGATTAATTACTATAGACAAGAT
>JAJRRO010000095.1 GCA_024279425.1 Bacteroidota bacterium
CAAGAAATGACCCTTCACCTACTTATGCTAGGGGTCGTTAGCTATTTTTTTCTTATCTCTACAGGACATATTGCGACTGATTCAAGAATGCGAGTACCGATTATTCCAATTATACTACTTTATGCATCGTATGGCGCATATAGCTTGTTAGAAGTTAAAAACTCCCGCAAGATAAGAAAAAAATAAACACAGCACTTATAAAATGGACAAAAAAACTTCTAACTATTTAGACATTGTACGCGTCATTGCATCCTTTGCCGTTTTATTCCAGCACCTTTCAATGTACAACAATAATGTTTTTGCTTTTTTCTCCAACTATGGCCACCCTGCTGTTATGGGGTTTTTCATCCTATCTGGTTATGTTATAGCTTTTGTCGCAGACCAAAGAGAAAGAACCCTTGGAATTTATTTAAAGCATCGCTTTGCAAGACTCTACAGCGTTATGGTCGTGGCTTGGTTACTAACAATCCTATTAGATGTCACAGGCTCTTCAATCAATAGTCAATCATATGAAGGCCTAATACCCACTGATAATACTTTGGTACGCATACTAACCCACGTATTATTCCTTCAGCAGTCTTGGTTTGTTAGCATCCAGTTTTTTAGTAATCAGCCTTTGTGGTCATTAGCTTACGAATTTTGGTATTACATACTCTTTGGGCTATTATTTTTATATAAAGGAAAGTATAAAGTATACTTAATTGTAGCTACTGCACTAATAATGGGGCCGGTTATTTTAATTTATGGAATAATTTGGTTTGCAGGCGCGTATCTTTACCAGTTTCACAAAAAAGAAATCTCCATAAACCCTACTCTAGCATCCTCCATATTTCTACTTTCAATACCTGTTATCTTCTCGTACCCTTACTGGAACCACCTACTATTACCAGAGAGATTACCTTCTCTTGGCACCTTATCGCTCCGAACCTATCTTGATGATATTATTTTTGCTGTCTTCATTCTTATTAATCTTTACTGCTTTAAGTTCACCAACTTTTCATTTAGCTCAATCACCCCTGTAATTCGCTTCTTTTCAGGAATTGCTTTCTCCCTTTACGTGTTCCATTTCCCACTAATGCTTTTCTTTAAAGCCATTTTTGAACGCTATTTTAACTTTTCTAATGAAGTCTCATTTTTCATAATGAGCATCTTAATTGTCATCACTGTTTACTTGCTTTCCTTTATTTCGGAAAAGCAAAAGCGACCCTATTTTCAATTCTTTAACTACCTTGAAGGTTTAATCAAAAAAAGAGTTTAACTCCTTATTTAAATGAATTCAGATGACCATTGCCAAACAACGCCCCTGAAAAAAATACTCGCTTACTAGCATTTTCTTCATTTCCCCAGAAAGGAAAGCCGTATTTTTCCACCACAGAATCACTATAGCCTAGCAATGATAAAACAGTAGGAAACAATTGAAACTGAGAGTAACTATTTAGGTTAACCTTTTTAAATTTGTTATTGATAGAGCTCAAGTCATCCGCATAAAAGAATAATGGCACTTTCGCCATTGTAGAAGGCGGGTTCTCAGCCAAGCCGTGCGTCACCACAATGCCATTCTCAAGTATATTTTGCCC
>JAJRRO010000096.1 GCA_024279425.1 Bacteroidota bacterium
AAGCAAATTTGTTAAGAGACATATGATTTTTGGAGCCTTTCTGACAGTCCTGATTTTTTGTCCGGAATTGTTGATTTCACAAATAAAGGAAAAAACAATATTCGTGCGTCCAAATGAGATAGATGATGTATTGATCAATCCCGGAATGGGCTTTACAACCTTTCAAATGTTCAATGGAGATAACCTTCCACCCAACATGGATGTGTTGGCCAATCTGAATATACAAGATTATCAACATCCAAAAGAAAATATGATAAACGTGGCATATCCAAATACTTCCATTGCCTACTTCAGAATCCTTTGGCAATTCATAGAACCGAAGGAAGGGGAATACAGGTGGGATTACATAGATAAGCTTCTTGAAATAGCCCGCCAACGTGGACAAACCCTTATCCTAAGAATTGCCCCATACAAGGGACAGCCAAAATGGGACGTACCCACATGGTACAGAAAATATATTGGAAAAAAGAGAGATTTTGCCCATTTTAAATGGGTTGTTGATCCCGAAGACTCACGATATTCCCATTATTTTGGAAATATGATCAAAGCCCTTGGGGACCGTTATGACGGGCACCCAGACCTGGAAAGTGTTGATGTGTCTATTGTAGGTTGGGCTGGGGAAGGTGGTGGCACGGAACTATTGTCTGACAAGACTATGAAAAAATTATTGGATGCTTATATTGAATCATTCAGAAAAACGCCTCTAACAATGCTCTTACATGGAAAAAAGGCGATTGATTATATTAAATTAAAGTCCACAGTAGGCTGGCGGCAGGATTGCCTTGGAGACCTTGGATTTTGGGCCGCTGAGCAGGATGGGTGGACTCATATGTATGATTACTATCCTCAGACAATCAATAATTACGATATGCAGGATGCCTGGAAAAAATCACCGGTCCTTTTCGAAGTATGTGCCGATATGATGAGATGGAAGGACAGGTATGGCTACGATGATGAAGACTTAAACTACATTATCGACCAATCCTTAAAATGGCACATATCTTCATTCAATAATAAATCATCGAAAATACCGGAAGAATGGAGACCAATGGTAGACAGATGGCAGAAAAAAATGGGATATCGTTTTGTGCTTCGTAATTTTTCATTTCCTGAAAGCATTAAGCCCAATGAAAAGCTCTCTTTCAAATCGTGGTGGGAGAACAAGGGTGTGGCACCTTGTTATAAAAAATTTATGCTGGCCATTAGGTTGAAAAATAAAAATTATTCTAAAATAATGCTCACCGATGCTGACGTTACTACATGGCTTCCAGGTGACAACATTTATGATGGTTCTGTATTTACACCTCTCGATATACCATTTGGTATCTATGAACTACAGGTTGGTATTGTAGACTTACATTCACATGAACCTAAAATTAAATTGGCGATTGAAGGAAGAGATGAGAATGGATGGTACACAATCGGTAAAATAACCGTCAATAAATAGGTATTAAGCGGTATAAGACAGGGATTTTTAAAAAATAGCTTTTTACTATTAAACAACACAATTCTATAAAAAATTTAAATTTATTTCGATGGGGAAACAAAAATTATTATTTATAACACTCACTTACTTTGCAATTACTTTTACTGGTCTATTTGCACAAAAAACAATTCATGTCAGACCAAATGAAATAGATGATGTTCTGGTCAATCCTGGAATAGGTTTTATGACTTTCCAGCGGTTTAACGGTGATGAATTAAATAAGGGCATAGGTTGGACAGAGGGCCTACCAATAGAATATCAAGAATTTGATGGCAACCTGGAAAACAAAGACCACCCAATGACCTCTATTGCTTATTTTAGGGTGTATTGGAAGTATATGGAGAAGGAAGTGAACAGTTATAACTGGGAGATGATCGACAAAGCGTTGAAAACCGCTCATGAGCGAAAACAAACTCTCTTACTCCGTATCGCTCCTTATGGTTCCGGTCCGGATAAAGATGTTCCAGCGTGGTATCGCGCCCTGGTTGGTGATAAAGACGAATGGTTACCAGAAGGGAAAAAAGGATGGCGGGTTGATGCTGAAGATTCAAGATATGCCAAATACTTCGGAAGTTTTATATCAGAGTTGGGAAAACGATATGATGGGCATCCTGACCTGGAAGCTGTTGATCTTTCAATTGTTGGATTTTGGGGAGAAGGTCGTGGATCTTCGATACTGACCGAAAAATCTAGGGGAGCTCTAGTTAATGCCTATACAGACTATTTTAAGGAGACTCCTCTTATTATGTTAATGACGGATGAAAAAACAAATAAGTACATATTGTCACAAGGTAATGTTGGTTGGAGGGTTGATTGTATTGGCGATCTGGGCTTTTGGGCCCAAGAACAAGACGGCTGGACACATATGTACCGCTATTACCCTCAGGGAATTAGTAATTTTGGATTGAAAGATGCATGGAAAACGGCACCGGTAAGTCTTGAGATCTGTGGAACAATGAAAAGATGGAAAGAAAAAGAGGGATATTCGGCAAAAGATGTGGAATATATCATTGATGAAACGTTAAAATGGCACATATCATCTTTCAATGCCAAATCCTCGGGTGTACCACCTGAATGGCAGCCACAAATAGATCAATGGTTAAAAAAAATGGGATATCGTTTTGTGCTTCGTAATTTTTCATTCCCTGAAAGCATTAAGCCCAAT
>JAJRRO010000097.1 GCA_024279425.1 Bacteroidota bacterium
AGAAGTTAAAACAAAGAAAAATGACAAAAAACAGAACACTGGAAGCAAGAAAAAAACAGTTCAGGGAAAATCATTTAACTTCGTGAAAGCACTCTCTTATAAATTAACCCTAAAGAGTTCAGATTTATTTGACGACATACACTAAAGATAATGATATGAAAGAGAGAAGTAATTAATTTATAACTTTTAGCAATTATTACACGTAAGCTCATTCCATGTAAGTTACCCTCGTCTATTCTTCTGATGAATTATCAGATTAGGCTTGTATAATAAAAGCTTCCTTACATTTTTAAAGAAAAATCATCTAGAAAGATTATTGGCCAACTTTGGAGACTTTTCGTTTATCCCCTCTTAGTTCCATTATAGCCATCAAATTCTGCATATCCTCCCCTACTTTCTTTTCCACAACCCTCGCATAAATTTGTGTAGTCGAAAGCTTAGTATGACCTAACAGCTTGGAAACGGTTTCAATTGGCACCCCATTTGAAAGTGTAATCGCAGTTGCGAACGTATGCCGTGCCACATGAAAAGTTATCTTCTTTTGAATTCCACAGACTTTAGCAATATCCTTCAAAGTCCGGTTAATCATTGGATTGCTGTACATGGGCAGCAACCTTCCCTTTTTAAATAAATCAAGGTCATCTTTATACTTATCTATAATTTCCTTGGCCTTTGGTAACAAGGGAATCTTTAAAGGTTCATCGGTCTTCGTTCGTTTAGTGTAGAGCCAATCGTTGCCATCCATACCTTTTACCAAATGGTCGGCTTTTAATTCTTGTACATCAATAAAGGACAGGCCTGTATAGCAGGCAAAAATAAACAGGTCTTGGATGTGTTGGGTACTTGGTACTTTAAAGGTAGTTTCTTCAATCAGTTGTAGCTCCCGTTCCGTTAAGAACTGACGTTCGGTTTTTTCGAATCGTAACTTGAAATTGATAAAGGGGTCTTTTTCCAGCCATTCCAATTTTACGGCAAGCCTTGACATCTTTTTTAACCGCTCCATATGTTTCATGGTTCCGTTATTGGCACAACCCATTCTTGTGGCTGGTTTGTATTTTCTTATGTACAGTTCGAAATCAACAATAAAACCATAGTTCAGTTTTTTGAGTGGCACATCTTCAACATTCTTTTCCTCTTTCAAAAATTCTTTGATACAACGTTCCGTGCTGTAGTAGTTTTTCATTGTACCTTTTCTCAGCACAGTAAGCATAGAAGTATTGTGATACGTAATCAATTCCAGCAAAGTTTTGTACCTCTCATCTTGCCCTAGATATCTTGCCTTTATTCCTGCTGAAGTAATGTCAACTTCCTCTTGTAAAAGTTGCCGATGTGCCTCGTGCAATCCAGTAAAAACTTGGTCTAAATATTTGTTTAAAGAGATTACATACTTTGAAAATCCTTTGCCTCTTTTGCTTCTATTATCCCATAAAGAGGCCTTCAATTCCCGATTGAGACTAAATTCCGCTCTTTTACCGTCTACGGTGACACGAGCGTAAAGCATTAAGTTTTCAGTTTCTCTTTCGAGCTTTCTGGTAATGAATACGACCGATAATCTACTGTTTTCTAACATGTTACGTAGCTTTAAATTAGTAAATAAATGGTAAAAAACACGAGGTCAAATACCTTTAAAAGCTACTTCAATGTACAAAAAATACTGTGGTGTCCAATTCCCGAATCCCACACCAGAGAGGTGCTTTCAGGTAGTTTCATGAGGTTTCATTTGATACCTCTAAAAACATAAAACGTTGCAAATCAGGTGATTTGCAACGTCATGCAACTAAAAGAAATTAGTTAAGTCGGGGTGGCAGGATTCGAACCTGCGACCTCCGCGTCCCAAACGCGGCGCGATAACCGGGCTACGCTACACCCCGATAGGTTATCTATATCTGTCTCTCTCACAGACTCTTGCGGAGAGACAGGGATTCGAACCCTGGGTACCCTTGTTAGGGTACGACGATTTAGCAAACCGCTCCTTTCGGCCACTCAGGCACCTCTCCTATATATCTTTAATGAACTTCGCCCGAAAGCGGTTGCAAATGTACATTTTTCTAATACTATAATGCAACATTTTATTTACTTTTTTTATCCTTGAATTAACTAATTCTCATTCGGGGTATTCTACCCTTAAATGATAGATGTTCGTGAGCTTTTGTTTAAAGATTTTCTTTATGGTTTCTATCTCTCTAAATGTAATGTCCGCATTCAAAAATTGATTGGCGCTCATCTGACCTCCAATAATTTTATCAACAAATTCATCAATAATCATAAAAGTCGGATTCTTTAGACTCTTGGAAGCAGCTTCAACAGAATCGGCCATCATCAAAATTGCAGTTTCTTTGGAAAAAGGTATAGGGCCAGGATAACAAAAATCCTCCTCATTTAAACGTTCACCGGATTCCTGCTGCTTTTTGAAAAAGTAATAGACCAAAGTTGTACCGTGATGAGATCTAATAAAATCAATGACTCTATCGGGCAAATTGTTCTTACGGGCCAACTCTATTCCCTCTATAACATGATTAATAATAATTTTTGCACTATCCATTGCCGTCAGGTCATCGTGGGGATTCACGTTCGTTATCTGATTTTCTGTAAAATAGTTGGGATTACCCAACTTTCCTATGTCGTGATATAATGCTCCTACGCGCACCAGCATTGCATTGGCCCCAATTTCATTGGCGGCAGCCTCTGCCAAATTTGCCACTTGCAAAGAATGATTGAATGTACCAGGTGCCTTATTTGAAAGTTCCTTAAGCAGTCTGGAATTCGTGTCGGATAGTTCTAAAAGTGATACATCGGAAACCAATCCAAATATCTTTTCATATGCGTATATCAAGGGTTGTACAAAAAGAGTTATCATTCCATTTAATAAAAACAAGCCCAATGTCAGCCAAATAATATTATCTAAATTACCTTCATGAATTATATGAAAGGCCAAGTATCCAACAATATAAATAAGGGTAATCTGACCTACCGATATGAACAGATTGGCACGTTTATAAAGTTCTGAAACGGTCAATATCGTAACTATTCCGGCAATTATCTGAATAAAAATATATTCGAAACTATTTGGTACCACAAAACCCAAGATCAGCACTGTTAACACATGTACAAAAAGACCCAGCCTAGCATCAAAAAAGGTTTTCAATATGAGAGGTAGAATACATAAAGGGACTACAAAAATGTAGCCTTCGTTATACTTCACCATCAGGGTAGTAACAAATACCATTAAAAGAATGTTGAAAAAGATAAAAGTTACCTTGTTGCCATTCTCAAAAACCTCAAGGCGATATTTTTTCAAGAAAAGAAAAAGCATCATCAATACCAAAGCCACCAAAACGGTATAACCTCCCAGTATGAAATAATAATTATTGGAAGCCCATAATTCAGACTCAAATTCATCTTTAAGGGATTCTAGGATTTTATAATTATCCGATTCAACAACCTCGCCCTTGGCAATTATCAGTTTACCTTCATCTATGGTCCCCCGGGTGAGCGAAATCTTCGAAAGCTCATCATCAAGTGCTTTTTGTGAAAGATTACTGTCATATACTACATTAGGCTTGACAAGGTTAAAGAAAAGCGATTGAAAACTGGTGCCGAAAGACGCTAGTTGCTTTTCTTTCAAAATATTATCTATTACCCTTTCGATATCTCGAATTCGATATAAATCATCAAAATCAATTTGGTTGGCCTCGTTCTGTCTTATCAAGTAAACCTGCTTGCCCTCTTCACTTTGATCCGGTCTTAAAAGAATTCCATTTTCATAGACCCTTTCAAGTATAGCCAAACCAACCATTTTCAATGCTGGAAGCTGATTTGGGTCATATTGATCAGCAGTGAAGGACTCTTGAAATTTTATATCGAATGCATTGAAAACCCCTTTTACCACTTCCCTATCATACCTGTAGTAATTCAGCTGTTCTTCACTTATTCTCTGTTTTTCCCCAGAAATTTCCGCTTCACTTTTTTTTATTGAAAAATCGAAAGGAGCATACAGGTTCTCATATTGCCAAGGTTTACCCTTTTGGAATTCATATTTGAACTGGCCTCCTTTTGGAAAGAAAAACACAATGCAAAAAACAGATACAGCGTAAAGGAAGTATTTATAAATTAAAGATTGGTTTTTGTATATCCTGTCCAAGAAAAATGTATCAAATTTATTATTATCATCAAAAATAGAAAATATAAGTAGACCTTTTGCGAGTCCAATCATTTTGATTGCACTTTAATTTATTAATTTCGCATCATCAAAATAGTCTGGTTATGAACGATGTTGTAATAGTATCTGCTGTTAGAACCCCCATAGGTAGTTTTATGGGTTCGCTTTCAACGATTCCTGCCCCTAAATTGGGTGCTTTTGCCATAAAAGGTGTTTTGGACAAAATAAAATTGGATCCCAAACAAGTCGAAGAAGTTCTAATGGGCAATGTGGTCCAAGCCGGAACTGGCCAAGCACCGGCTAGGCAGGCGGCTATATATGCGGGTATTCCCAGTAACGTTCCATGTACCACAGTGAATAAAGTATGTGCTTCGGGCATGAAAGCTGTGATGCAAGCGGCACAGGCAATTGCCTTGGGAGATATTTCAATTGCCGTTGCAGGTGGCATGGAAAATATGAGCCTTATCCCACATTACATGTACATGAGAACAGGATTGAGGTTTGGTCCCACCTCATTGATAGATGGCATGCAAAAAGATGGGCTCGTGGACGTATATGATCAAAATGCCATGGGAGTTTGTGCAGATGCTTGTGCTGTGGAACACAAATTCAGTCGTGAGGATCAAGATGATTTTGCGATTCAGTCTTATAAAAGATCTGCTGAGGCATGGAAAAGTGGAAAATTCGCCAATGAAGTCATTCCCGTAGAAGTACCACAAAGGAGAGGGGAACCAATTGTTGTTGATGAAGATGAAGAATATAAGAATGTTAAAATAGAAAAAATTCCAGCTTTACGACCTGCATTTACCAAAGATGGTAGCGTAACAGCGGCCAATGCCTCCACAATCAATGATGGTGCAGCGGCAATGGTTCTAATGAGTGCTGATAAAGCAAGAGAATTGAATATTAGTCCTTTAGCTACAATAAAAGGTTATGCCGATGCTGCCCAGGAACCGAAATGGTTTACAACCGCTCCAGCCAAGGCATTGCCAAAAGCTCTTGCCAAAGCGGGGGTTTCGTTGGAAGACGTAGATTATTTTGAGTTCAATGAAGCTTTTTCAATCGTAGGCCTTGCCAATATGAAATTATTGGGTCTAAATGACAAAAACGTGAATGTAAATGGTGGTGCAGTTTCCTTGGGCCATCCTTTGGGATGTTCAGGAGCTCGAATCATGATTACGTTACTTAATGTTTTGGAACAAAACAATTCCAAAATCGGGGCTGCGACAATTTGCAATGGCGGAGGTGGGGCATCAGCCATTATTTTGGAAAGAAATTAATTTGTTCCTGAAGAATCTATGCAATACGGTATTTGCAATTTGAGTATTGTCCCCATAAGGTCAATTGCAGAAAACTCTGCAGAAATGGTCTCGCAACTACTGTATGGCGAGCATTTTAAAATATTGGAACAACGCAAACAGTGGAGTAAAATTCGTACTGCATTTGACAATTGCGAAGGATGGGTCCAGAACCTCCAAATAACTTTATTGACAGAGAGTGAATACCAGGAATTGGATGATATAGCTTCTCCCCATTACACGGCTGATCTTGTTTCATTTATTGAAACCGAAAAAAACCATTTATTGCCTATCGTAATGGGCTCAGTAATCAACAAGTCTTCAAATCATGGGTATGAAGGAAGCTTGGTTTCTGCAAAAAAGGATAAAAACAACCTAATTAAAACAGCTGTACACTATTTAAACACGCCCTATTTGTGGGGTGGAAAGACCCCTTTTGGCCTAGACGATTCCGGTTTTACACAAATGGTATATAAAATCAATGGATACGGACTGCTGCGCAAAGCTGCGGAACAGGCAACTCAGGGCGATCCGCTAAGTTTTATTGAAGAATGTGAGGCAGGTGATTTGGCATTTTTCGACAATAGCGAAGGAATCATTGATCATGTGGGAATCATTATGGATAACAATTACATTATCCACGCACATGGTAAAGTCCGAATTGATAGAATTGATCATACCGGGGTTTTCAATAACGAAACCAAGACTTATACCCACCAGCTCAGGGTAATAAAACAGGTTGTATAAAAAACCCCGACTCAGGGTCAGGGTCTTTATAAATCTTGTTTTGGAAAATCTATTCTCCCAATAACTTTTTCAACCTCAAGTAGTTCTCATCATCGCCCATGGCTCCATAGATATTCCTCAATTGGGTTAAAATTCCTTGGTTGTCTGGGTTCATTTTCAAAGCATCTTCCAATACCGTAGCACCTACTTTGAACAAATCATCTTTTTGTTGCTTTAATTCATCGTATCTGGCAATATCTGCTCGAGAATCCCCTAAGGTATTCATTTCATCAATAAGCCCATTACCTTCATTTACATATGTGGTTGAAAGATTTAACTGGGCATTCGTATATCCAGGGTTTATTTCCAAGGCCTTTCTATAAGATGCTCGGGCCTCTTCAATATTATTTTGTTCCATATTGATTACCCCTATATTGTAATGCAAATCTGGATTGTCGGGAGCGACAGTAGCAGCTTCAGCCATCAATGCCTTGAATTTTTCCTTATCTCCCATCTTATAGTACAAATTAGCCTCATTCAATATCAGGTTTACATCCTTGGGGTCGTTTGCCCTTGCGGCTTGGTATGCTTCCAATGCCTTATCATCTTGACCCAATTGTGTGTAGATCAAAGCCGTGTTTTTGACAATCTCAGCGGTTTTTGATGGGGTATTTTCATCAATCGGATCTTTATAGGTGCCAGATTTAACCATCAAATCTCTTTGTACTTTATCCATTTCCTCAACCTCTCCCGACTCAATATTGGTAGCCTTATAGACAACGCCACTACCATCATAGCCCAAAACCTGAAGTTCATTATAATAGGTCAATGCCTGCTCATAATGCCCTCCATTTACGGCACTACTTGCCGCATAGTAGAGATAGGAAGTATCCTTTGGGCTAAGTTTATAGCTCATATAAAGTTTCTCACCAGCCTCCTTGAACTTCTTGTTGCCATTATCCTCAACCGCCGAATTCACTAAATCAGCCGTAACGGAGGCCATATATTGCTCAATATCCTTACCATACTTCGCTTTTCCAATTTGTGTTTCAATTTCATCTGCTTTTTTAAATGATGAAATCGCTTCTTCAAAGGCACTATCATCTCCTTTTTTAGCCAAATCTGCGTAAATTTTCCCCCTTACAAAGTGGTATTGCGCTTGGATCTTTGCATCTGCTGAAGAAACTGACCCTTCTGCAGCTTCAAGAGCACTTTTAGCACCAGCGGAATCACCTCCTTTAAGGGCTTTCTCTGCCGCTTTTATCTCATTTTTCTGAGCAAATCCGACCATCGTAAAGGATATGGCCATTAATATTAGAACTTTAGTTTTCATTTCTATTTAATTAAAATATTAGTAGTGTTTATTATTCCTTTGTTTCATCTGTACCTCCATTATCAATAGCCGTGCCACCTTCAGGCTTGACCTCTATATTCATGATATCGGCTTCTTCAACAGCGTCATCATCTTTCATGACCTTCGCGACGGCGGCAATACTATCATTCTCTTTTATATTGATAAGTTTAACCCCCTGGGTTGCCCTACCCATGACCCTAAGATCCTCAACACTCATTCTAATGGCAATTCCCGATTTGTTGATTATCATTAGGTCATCTGAATCAGAGACATTTTTTATAGCTACCAAGTCCCCTGTCTTTTCTGTAATGGAAATGGTCTTAACCCCTTTACCACCACGATTAGTGACTCTATAATCGTCAATACTTGAACGTTTGCCATAACCATTTTCTGATACAACAAGAATTTCTTCATCAAAATTATGAACAGATACCATGCCGATTACCTCATCATTGTCATTTGCCAATCGAATACCCCTTACACCAGATGCATTACGTCCCATAGGCCTTGTCTTGCCTTCCTCAAACCTAATAGCTTTTCCAGATTTTAGACCAAGGAAGATCTGACTGGTTCCTGTTGTGAGTTTTGCTTCCAATAATTCATCATCTTCCCGAATGCCTATGGCATTAATCCCATTTTGACGAGGTCGGGAATACTGTTCAAGCGATGTCTTCTTGACCGTTCCTTTTTTGGTGGCCATAATAACAAAATGATTGTTCACATAATCCTCATCTTTCAAGTCTTGGGTACAAATGAATGCCTTGACCTTATCATCCTGTTCAATGTTGATCAAATTCTGAATAGCCCTTCCCTTCGAAGTTCGGCTACCTTCAGGAATCTCGTAAACTCGCATCCAGAAACATTTACCTTTCTGTGTAAAGAACAACATGTATTGATGGTTGGTACCTACAAACAAATGCTCTAAGAAATCCTCATTACGGGTCGAAGAAGCTTTTTGTCCAACTCCTCCCCTATTTTGCGTCTTATATTCCGTAAGAGGGGTTCTTTTTATGTAACCGGCATGTGATATTGTAATAACCACTTGCTCGTTGGGTATCATATCTTCGATACTCAAATCCCCACCTGCAAAATTAATTTCCGAGCGCCTTTCATCACCATATTTATTCTTAACCTCAAGGAGCTCGTCTTTAATGATTTGCATTCTTCGTTCCTTTCTATCCAAGATATCCTTTAACTCTGTAATAGTTTTGATGATTTCATCATATTCAGACCTTAATTTATCTTGTTCCAGTCCGGTAAGTTGACGAAGACGCATCTCTACAATCGCCTTAGCTTGAACCTCACTCAATTCAAATCTTTCAATCAAATTCGCTCTAGCTTCATCCGCATTGGAAGACCCCCGGATTATGGATATGACCTCATCAATGTTGTCGGAAGCAATTATGAGTCCCTCAAGTATATGAGCCCTGTCCTGTGCTTTTTTCAGTTCGAATTTGGTCCTTCTGACAACCACTTCATGCCTATGCTCCACAAAATAGTGAATCATGTCCTTTACATTCAACATTTGTGGCCTACCATTGACCAAAGCAATGTTATTAACGCTGAACGAGGATTGTAGCGCCGTATATTTATAGAGAGTATTAAGAACAATATTGGGTATAGCATCTCTTTTAAGAATATAAACGATACGCATTCCCTTTCTATCTGACTCATCCCGAATTGTGGAAATGCCCTCAATTTTCTTATCATTGATCAAATCAGCGGTTTTTTTGATCATGTCCGCTTTATTGACTTGATACGGAATTTCAGTTACAATGATGCATTCCCGACCTTGCACTTCCTCAAAAGACGTTCTGGCCCGCAATACCACCCTTCCCCTTCCGGTGAGAAAAGCTTCCTTAACACCATCATACCCATAAATTATCCCTCCAGTTGGGAAATCTGGGGCTTTAATATGGGTTATTAGCTCATCTATCTCTATATCATTATTGTCTATATAGGCAATTGTACCATCAACCACTTCCGAAAGATTATGTGGAGGCATATTGGTTGCCATACCAACAGCAATACCCGAAGCGCCATTGACCAATAAATTAGGTATTCTGGTAGGTAGAACTGTTGGCTCCTGGAGTGAATCATCAAAATTGAGTTGATGATCAACCGTATCCTTATCAATATCTGCCAACATATCATCGGCTATCTTACGCATACGGGCTTCAGTATATCGCATTGCTGCAGGGCTATCCCCATCAATTGACCCAAAGTTACCTTGGCCATCTACCAACATATACCTCAAACTCCATTCTTGTGCCATACGGACCATGGAATCATACACGGAAGTATCGCCATGTGGATGGTATTTACCCAAAACCTCACCAACAATACGGGCAGATTTTTTATGTGCACTATTTGAACGAACACCCAGTTCGTGCATACCGAACAAAACCCTTCTATGTACGGGTTTCAAACCATCTCTGACATCTGGCAAAGCACGTGACACAATGACCGACATTGAGTAATCAATGTAGGCTGACTTCATTTCGTCTTCAATGTTGATAGGAATCAATTTTTCTCCTTCTGCCATTCTTATATTTTATCTATTTGACTTAGTTAAAAAAACATGCCAATATACGTAAATTCAAAGCTCTCAATGTATATATCAAATACTTTATTCAAAAATTTATTAACACTTTACGACTCTACTTTAGTTGATAATTAACATGTTAAATATTTTGTGTTTCGAGGCTTTTTTCGTCATTTAGAATATGTTTATCGATTATAGGTACGGTATTTGAACAAGATTGGTATAGTTTTACTAATTTTATTGCAGAAAGAATAATATATGGATGATAATTTTTCACCAAGGGTAAAAGATGTAATTGCCTACAGCAAAGAAGAAGCATTAAGATTGGGCCATGATTTTATTGGTACTGAGCATTTAATGCTTGGGCTTTTGCGTGATGGAAATGGGAAAGCAATAAGCATTCTTGATGCTTTGGAAGTAGATTTGGACCATTTGCGAAGAAAAGTGGAAATACTTAGTCCGTCTAACCCAAATCCAAGTAATGTTCAAAAAGACAAAAAAAACTTGCATTTAACAAGGCAAGCAGAACGTGCTTTGAAAACAACTTTTCTAGAGGCAAAACTTTTTCAAAGTTCTTCTATCAATACAGCACATTTACTATTGTGTATTCTTAGAAACGAAAATGATCCAACTACCAAGTTGCTCCACAAACTTAAGGTTGATTATGACGGGGTTAAGGAGCAATTCAAATTCATGATTACCAGCGATGACGACATTGTTGATGCACCCACCTCGGAATCCTTTCCCAGTGATTCAGATGATGCGAACGAAAGTAAGGAAAGTACGTTCGGCACTACATCAGGGCAAAAAGGGAACAAAAAATCAAAAACACCAGTTCTTGACAACTTTGGAAGAGATCTTACCCAAATGGCAGAGGAAGATAAATTGGATCCTGTTGTTGGTCGTGAAAAAGAGATTGAAAGGGTTTCCCAGATCCTTAGCCGAAGAAAGAAGAACAACCCATTATTGATTGGTGAACCCGGTGTAGGCAAAAGTGCCATTGCTGAAGGTCTTGCACTGCGTATTATCAATAAAAAAGTTTCTAGAATACTTTATAACAAACGAGTGGTGACCCTTGATTTGGCTTCACTTGTTGCCGGAACAAAATATAGAGGACAATTCGAGGAGCGGATGAAAGCTGTAATGAATGAGCTCGAAAAGAATGAGGATGTTATTCTCTTCATAGATGAAATACATACCATTGTTGGAGCCGGTGGGGCTACTGGGAGCCTTGATGCTTCCAATATGTTCAAACCTGCATTGGCAAGAGGGGAAATTCAATGTATTGGAGCGACAACATTAGATGAATATAGACAGTATATTGAAAAAGATGGGGCATTGGAACGAAGATTCCAAAAAGTCATAGTAGAACCCACTACGGTCAGTGAAACCATAGAAATATTGCAAAATATTAAAGGGAAATACGAAGATCACCATAATGTCAGTTATACTCAAGAGGCCATTATTGCTTGTGTAAAATTGACCAATAGATATATGACAGATAGGTTTCTTCCAGATAAGGCCATTGACGCCCTGGATGAATCTGGTTCTAGGGTACATATCGTCAATATGGACGTCCCCAAACAGATTTTAGAGCTTGAAAAGCAGCTTGAAGATGTACGGGAATTAAAAAATAATGTGGTCAAAAAACAAAAATATGAAGAGGCTGCCAAACTACGTGATGACGAAAAAAGATTGGAAAAAGAACTCGCCATAGCCCAGGAAAAATGGGAAGAGGACAGCAAATTACATAAAGAAGTAGTTTCTGAGGATAACGTTGCCGATGTCGTCTCTATGATGAGTGGTATTCCTGTTAATAGAATAGCACAGACCGAGAGCAATAAACTAGCTGAATTACCCAATCTCATAAAGTCAAATGTAATAGGCCAAGATGAAGCTGTGGCCAAAGTCGCCAAGGCCATTCAACGTAATCGTGCAGGGCTCAAAGACCCAAACAAGCCTATTGGTTCATTCATTTTCTTGGGCCAGACCGGAGTTGGTAAGACACAACTTGCCAAAGTTTTGGCCAAAGAACTATTTGATTCGGAAGATGCATTAATACGAATTGACATGAGTGAATACATGGAGAAATTTGCCATTTCCAGATTGGTTGGGGCACCTCCGGGGTATGTAGGCTATGAAGAAGGAGGGCAATTGACGGAAAAAGTGCGTCGCAAGCCATACTCTGTAATACTTTTAGACGAAGTTGAAAAGGCGCATCCCGATGTCTTTAATATGATGCTTCAGGTTTTGGATGATGGCTTTCTAACCGATAGCTTAGGTAGGAAAATTGATTTTAGGAATACGATAATTATCATGACCTCTAATATTGGGTCTAGACAGCTCAAAGATTTTGGTCAAGGGGTTGGGTTCGGTACCGCTGCCAAAAAATCCCAGGTCGACAGCCATCAAAAAAGCGTCATAGAAAATGCATTGAAGAAAGCTTTTGCACCCGAATTCCTGAATAGGATCGATGATGTTGTCATATTCAATGCCTTGGAAAGAGAGGATATACATAAAATCATCGATATTGAATTAGAGAAACTCTTTGCGCGCATCAAAGACATTGGTTATGAACTTAACTTGACAGAAAAAGCCAAGGATTACATAGCCGAAAAAGGTTTTGATAAGCAATTTGGGGCAAGACCTTTGAAGAGAGCGATCCAAAAATATATTGAAGATGCGTTGGCCGAGGAAATAGTCAATTCAAAGCTTGAAGAAGGTGACAGTATTTTTATGGATTTGGACAAGAAGAAAGACACCTTGACCATTAAAATCAAAAAGGCCGAAAAATCATCACCTAAGACATAAATTATCCGAAGATGGAGTAATATAAAAGGAGCCGTGGCTCTTTTTTTTTGTCCACACTTCTTGAGAAGTAGGAAATAAAATACAACAGGAAAGACGCAAAGACAGTATACACGATATTTAAGCGTTTAATCTAATTTTTTCTTTATTACCTATACATACATCTACTTTCGTTCTGAGACACTATAAGACAAAAGAAATGAATGTGGGATCAGCCAAGAAAACCGTGATTGTCAGGGAGTACCAATTAGACATAGGAAAAGTCCAGGTATACGATAATTATATGGTAGCAATCTTCGAAGAAGGCGCTACCTTAACATTAGAAAGAGCCTATCAAATTATAGGAATATCTGAAATTCACTTTAGAGAAAAGCCTTTTGGTTACATAAGCTTACGTAAGCATGCTTATGCGGTCGACCCTACGGTTTATACATATCTTAGAGAACTTGATAACATGAAGGCCTTTGCGATTGTTTCGGTAAAGGAAATTGATATGCACAACTTTAAGATTGAAAAGCTCTTCTATAAAAAATCAATGAAATTTTTCATTGAATATGATAATGCATTGGCTTGGGTAAAAGGCAGGGTAAAAGGCAAATAATCCATTAACGGTCTAGCTGTAGCGTAAAACAAGAGATCACTGCTCACCACCCTGCGCAGCCTCCTGCTCAGGGGTTTCTGGCACTTGGAATAGATCAATATAAGCTAATCCTAATGCATTGATCAACTTTGAAGCCGTTAATGATTGATATCCTGTTTTTTCCATAGCAATATCTCCTGCTCTTCCGTGCAGGTATATTCCAAAAATAGAAGCTTCTAATGGCTCATATCCTTGAGCGATCAGTCCTGTTATAATACCGGTAAGGACATCTCCACTACCCGCGGTTGCCATTCCCGGATTGCCTGTCGTATTCACATAGCCATGATTCTCATAAATCGTAATTGTATGGGCTCCCTTAATAACAAGGACAATATCATGCTTTTTTGAAAAAGCTTTGGCCTTTTTCAATTTATCAAAGTCATTTTCCCATTTACCCACTAGTCGCTCCAATTCCCTTGGATGCGGGGTAAAAACAGATCTCGAAGGTATCTTTTTGAGTAAATTCTTGTTCTTTGACAAGATATTCAACGCATCAGCATCTACTACCAATGGAACGTCTGCCTTATCCAAAAAACTGGAAAACGCGCTTACGGTCTCCTTTTTAAAACCAAGGCCAACTCCGATTCCGATTACATCCGGTGATATTTTAAAATCAATATTGGAAATACATTCTTCCCCCTTGTCCGTAATTACAATGGCCTCAGGAAATGATGTTTGAATCGGCAAGTAACCACATTTGGGTATGTAGGTAGTCACCAATCCACTTCCTATCTCCAAACAGGCCCTAGCTGCCAAAGAAACCGCCCCTATTTTGCCATAGCTCCCACCAATGATCATTGAATGTCCATAAGTGCCCTTGTGGGAATATTTCTTTCTAGGTTTATAGATTGGAAGCACTTCATCTTTTGCAATCACCTCATACTCGGTTTCAGAACTAGCCAAAATTTCAAGATCCAAATCAATATCCACAATTTCCCATTGATTGCTATAAATACCTGTTTCCGGAAGGAAAAAAATCAATTTTGGTGTTTGAAAACTCAATACGTAATTTGCTTTTATCACTGCATCTTCATTCTCAACAGGCCTATTCATAAATACACCTGAAGGAATGTCTATAGACAGGATAAAAGCTTTGGAATCATTTAGGTGTTGCATGAGGTTTGCAACCCAAGAATTGGGCGACCTGTTGAGCCCAATCCCAAATATGGCATCTACTATAATATCATCTTTGCCTATTTCAGGTAGCTCACAATCACTCTCTAAAAACTGGGGCCAAACCTTACGATCCTTTAATCGATCAAGGTTTATCAGAAAATCTTTAGAGCGCTTATCACTATAGTTCACCACGTTAACCCCAATATTGTAACCGTGTTCCTGTAAATGTCTTGCCAAGGCAATTCCGTCTCCTCCATTGTTACCAATACCACAGAATAAATGTATTTTGACTTGGGCGCCCTGCATACGCGAATGCAGCCAATTAAACACTTGCACGGCAGCACGTTCCATAAGTTCGTTGCTCGAAATTTGCTGCTTTTTAATTGTGAATTTATCAGCAGCATATATCTGCTCGGCATTTAAAAGTTTCATTCAATAAGAATTTTTGATAAATTTTGCCAATTCCATAAAAATATTGGGAAACGTTTGATTAGCAAGCCAAAAGTACTACATTTGAAGCTTACAAGGAAGCATGACTTTTAACAATTCGGACATAAAAACCTTATCTTATCCATTCACTAATGGATGCGAAACTACTATTACCCACACTACCCCATTGGGGTAAGAAACTACATATTATCAGTCCGTTTTTGCGTTTACCGCATTCAATCAATTACCACAAGTTAACCAACATACGTAATGAAAGTTTTAAAATACGGCGGCACATCAGTAGCCAACGCCCATAATATAGCCATAGTTAAAGATATTGTTTCGAAAACTGAAAGCGATAAGACCATCGTGGTTGTCTCGGCGCTTGGAGGGATAACGGACTTATTACTGAACATGGCCCATCTTGCCGCATCACAGGATGATTCTTATAAATCGCTCTTAGAACAAATAGAGGGCAGGCATTTAGACATCATTAAAGAACTTATATCCATCAACTCCCAAAGTAAGGTTTTGAGTAAGGTCAAAAGTGAATTGAACACCTTGGAAACCCTTCTTGAAGGGGCATTTATAATTGGTGAGATAACGCCAAAGCTCTCCGATAAGATTGTGAGTTATGGTGAACTATTATCATCGTATATCATCAGTGAGTTCTTCAGTGAATCTGGCATAGATATAACCCATAAAGATAGCCGTGAACTCATAAAGACAAATGATGTGAATGGTAAGGCATCGGTTAATTTTGACCTAACCAATACATTATGTAGGGAATTCTTGAGCAAAACACCCTATAAGGTAGTTGTGCTGGCTGGTTTTATTGCATCATCCGAAGATGGCGATTCGACCACCTTGGGACGAGGGGGCTCAGATTATACGGCCGCCATTGTGGCAGCAGCGATACATGCCGAAATTCTGGAAATATGGACTGACGTAAGCGGAATGTATACGGCGAATCCCAAACTCGTAAAGCAAGCGAAAGCCATTCCACATATTTCGTATGAAGAAGCGATGGAGCTTTCGCATTTTGGCGCAAAGGTTCTCTATCCCCCAACAATCCAACCCGTTCTGGCCAAAGGTATTTCAATCCTGATAAAAAATACGTTTGAGCCTGAGAGCCCTGGCACTATTATAACCAAAAATAAAAACGAAAAGAGTAAAACCGTCCGTGGTATCACCCATATTGAAAACATAGCATTGTTGTCATTAGAGGGCCCTGGAATGGTAGGTATACCAGGAATATCCAAACGATTTTTCGAAGTACTATCCCAAGAAGAAATAAGTGTAGTGCTCATAACACAGGCCTCTTCAGAACATTCCATTTGCGTAGGTATTTCAACCGGGGATATAAACTTGGTAATTCAGTCGATCAATGAAGCATTTGCCTATGAAATCAATACTGGCAAAATAGACCCCATAATTGTAGAAACAAATTTGGCAATTATTGCTCTTGTTGGAGACGACATGAAAAGTCATCAAGGTTTAAGTGGTAAAATGTTCAGCACTCTTGGCCGTAACAATGTAAATATAAGGGCAATTGCACAAGGTGCTTCAGAGCGTAATATCTCCGCTGTAATACGAAGAGAAGATGTTAAAAAAGCCTTGAATTCGCTTCATGAAGAATTTTTCGAGGAAAACATTAAGCAACTCAACCTCTTTGTCATGGGAGTAGGAAATGTTGGAGGTAAGTTTTTAAATCAAATAAAACAGCAGAAAAAATACCTGAAAGAGCATTTAAAACTAAATCTTCGTGTCATTGGAATATCCAATTCAAGAACCATGGTTTTTGATGAAGAAGGAATCTCCTTAAAAAACTGGGAAGCACTACTGACCGAAGGTGAAAAAGCAGATAAATCAAAGTTCTTCGATGCCGTTAACACGTTAAATTATCGCAACAGCATTTTTGTAGACAACACTGCCAGCGATGAGGTTTCTTCAACCTACGGTGCTTATTTAACAAATAGCATTTCAGTGGTGACCTGTAATAAAATTGCCTGCTCTTCCCATTATTCCAATTATTTGGAATTGAAGAAATTGGCTAGGGAATACAATGCTCCATTTTTGTTTGAAACCAACGTTGGAGCGGGCTTGCCAATTATAGACACTTTAAAACATTTGATTGCCTCTGGCGACAAAGTGCAAAAAATACAGGCTGTACTTTCTGGCAGTCTAAATTTTGTGTTCAATAATTTCAATGATAAGACCACTTTTCAAAATGTGGTCAAACAAGCGCAAGCAGAAGGATATACAGAGCCAGATCCAAAAATTGATTTAAGTGGTATTGATGTTATGCGTAAAATATTGATTCTAGCTAGGGAAAGCGGCAATCAATTGGAAATAGATGATATTGTGAACGAACCGTTTTTACCCCAAGAGAGTTTGGAAACCACAAACAATGATGACTTCTTCATTTCCTTAGAAAAACACGAAGCTTCATTTCAAGCATTGTATAAGAATGCGGTAAACAAGGATAGCAAGTTAAAATATGTTGCCCAGTTTGAAAATGGACAAGCCAGTGTTGGTCTACAGCAAATTCCTAAAGGGCACGATTTTTATAATTTAGAGGGTAGCGATAATATTGTGCTTTTCTATACCGAGCGTTATCCAAATCAACCCATGATCATCAAAGGGGCCGGTGCTGGTGCAGATGTTACAGCTTCGGGTATTTTTGCTGATATTATACGAATCGGAAACTTTTAAAAAATGGAATCGCTAAAAATATTCTGCCCGGCAACTATTGCCAATATCTCATGTGGTTTCGATGTACTGGGAGTTGCCTTGGATGCGATTGGGGATGAAATGATAATTAGTAAGGTAAATGAAAAAGGCATTCGAATCACTAAATTGGAAGGTCAGGATCTACCGATGGAAACGCTAAAGAACGTTGCTGGGGTTGCAGGCTTGGCGCTTTTGGCGAAATGTGATTACAAAGGCGGATTCGAAATTGAAATCTACAAAAAAATAAAGGCCGGTAGTGGTATCGGAAGTAGTGCAGCAAGTTCAACAGGAGCTGTTTGGGCTATGAACAAACTACTCGGAGAGCCATTTTCAACAACGGAGTTAGTTAAATTTGCAATGGAAGGGGAACGCTTGGCCAGTGGGGTTGCCCATGCAGATAATGTGGCCCCGGCCTTGTTTGGCGGATTTACCCTGGTTCGTAGTTATGAGCCTTTGGATATCGTCCCAATCAATAGTCCATCAGAACTCTATGCCACGGTAATCCATCCACAAATCGAGGTTAAAACCTCGGATTCAAGAAAGATTCTCAAAACCAAAATTTCATTGAAAGATGGAATAAAACAATGGGGAAATGTAGGAGGGTTGATTGCGGGGCTTTATACCGAGGATTACGAATTGATTGGCCGCTCTTTGGTAGATTATATTGTAGAACCTATACGGTCCATACTTATTCCTGCATTTGATGATGTAAAGTCAAAATCATTGAAGGCTGGAGCCCTAGGATGTGGAATTTCCGGTTCTGGCCCATCAATTTTTGCCTTTAGCAAAGGCGAGAATATTGCACTAAAAGTCGCCCAGGCCATGAAAGACGTGTACCAGAATATAGGAATAGATTATGATGTACATGTTTCAAAAGTTAATATTGACGGAATACGGGAAATCAAAAGCTAAAAGCCAGATTATATCTGATTAACATTCACCGAAAATCCATATAACCAAAATATATTCCTGTTTTCACAGGAATGATAGGAAAAACAAATGAAATTCTATAGTCTAAATAAAAAAGCACCTCAAGTAACTTTCAAAGACGCGGTAATAAAAGGAATAGCGCCTGACAAAGGATTGTATTTTCCAGAAAGTATTACCCCTTTACCCAGCAGTTTTTTTGAAAATATTGAAGAGCTTTCCAATCATGAAATCGCTTTTGAAGCCATTGGTCAATTCGTAAGCGAGGAAATTCCGGAAACTATTCTAAAAGACATTTTAAGTGATATTTTGGATTTTGATTTTCCAATAGTGGAGATTGAGGAGAATGTGGCAACTTTAGAACTTTTTCACGGCCCTACCATGGCCTTTAAAGATGTTGGCGCACGGTTTATGGCACATTGTCTGGGCCATTTTTCTTCAAACACTGAAAACGAAGTAACTGTCTTAGTAGCCACATCGGGGGATACAGGAGGTGCTGTGGCCAATGGTTTTCTCGGTGTAAAAGGAGTGAAAGTGGTCATCCTTTACCCAAGTGGAAAAGTTAGTGATATCCAGGAACGGCAACTAACCACCTTAGGTCAAAATATAACAGCATTGAAAGTCAATGGCACTTTTGATGATTGTCAAAAAATGGTCAAAACGGCCTTTCTAGATGAAGAATTACTGAAAAACATGCAATTGACCTCCGCAAATTCAATCAATGTAGCACGTTGGTTACCACAGTTGTTTTACTTTCTTTTTGCATATAAACAACTTAAGTCCAAAGGAAGGGAATTGGTTTTTTCTGTTCCTAGCGGGAATTTTGGCAATATCTGTGCAGGTATGGTTGCACAAAGGTTGGGAATGCCCGTAAAACATTTTGTGGCCTCCACTAATGTTAATAATACTGTTCCTGAATTTATGAGAACTGGAAATTACAACCCTAAACCTTCTACCGCAACAATTTCCAATGCTATGGATGTGGGGGACCCAAGTAATTTTATTAGAATTCGGCATTTATTTCAAGATGATCTTGAGATGCTAAATCAAAGCCTAAGCTCGTATTCGTTCAACGACGTTGAAACAAAACAGGTTATGAAAGAGATTTACAAATCAACAGGATATATTACCGATCCGCATGGGGCAGTAGGTTATTTGGGCCTCAAGAAGTATCAAAACAATTACCCTGAAACCTATGGCGTCTTTTTGGAGACAGCTCATCCTGTAAAGTTTTTAGACGTGGTTGAAGAAACAATTGGCTTGACATTGGATATACCCTCGCAAATTAAAAAGGTAATGGATAAAGAGAAGAAATCTGTAAAAATCAGCGAGTACAGTGAATTAAAAGGGTATTTACTTGAGCACAATTAATATTTCGTTTTTGAAATTTGTTATACGTTACTTTTTCGTCAATTGAGGCTTCAAAAAAGCGGTTTGGCAGTGTCAAGTGAGTATTTTGTTAACGAAAAGTGACGGAAAAAGAGCCATAACAAAACCGAAGGATGAAATTTAAACAGGCTCTTATTCTAAACATTGGTTAAGACCACATTGTAGTCTTCTTATTTTGAATACATTTGCCCAACCAAAAATAAGCCTTTATGAAAAACACCGCCTTAACTGAAACCCATGAAGCCTTGGGGGCCAAAATGGTATCTTTTGCAGGGTACAATATGCCAGTCTCTTATGAAGGTGTAAATAGTGAGCACGAAACCGTGAGAAATGGAGTCGGTGTTTTTGATGTATCACATATGGGTGAATTTCTGATTGAAGGCCCAAATGCATTGAATTTAATTCAAAAAGTCACCTCGAATGATGCTTCTAAACTAACTGTCGGAAAAGCACAGTATAGTTGTTTACCCAATGAAACAGGTGGCATAGTTGATGATTTAATCGTCTATAGGATAAAGGATGAAACTTATCTTTTAGTAGTCAATGCCTCGAATATTGAAAAAGATTGGAATCATATTTCACGATATAATGAATCATTCCATGCAGAGATGAAAGATATCTCTGAGGGCTATTCACTTCTTGCTATACAGGGACCCAAAGCTGTTGAAGCCATGCAAAGTATTACTTCGGTGGATTTGGGCGCGATTAAATTCTATAATTTCGTAGTTGGTGATTTTGCAGGCATTGAGCATGTCATTATTTCTGCGACAGGATATACAGGTTCTGGTGGATTTGAAATTTACTGCAAAAACAGCGAAGTAAAACAAATCTGGGACAAGGTCTTTGAAGCAGGTGCTGATTTTGGCATTAAACCCATAGGTTTGGCCGCAAGGGATACGTTGAGATTGGAAATGGGCTATTGTTTATATGGCAATGATATTACCGATGAAACATCGCCTTTCGATGCCGGTCTTGGATGGATTACCAAATTCACCAAAGATTTTGTAAATAGTGAGCAACTGGCCAAGGAAAAAGAACATGGACCAAAACATAAGCTCATTGCTTTTGAACTCGATGACCGAGGTATTCCCCGACAAGGTTATGATATTGTTGATGGTCAGGGGAAGACCATAGGAGTTGTGTCTTCAGGAACCATGTCTCCGTCTATGGGCAAGGGTATAGGCTTAGGGTATGTGCCTAAGGTGTTTTCTGAAATAGGGAGTAAAATCAATATTCAAATTAGAAAAAATGCAGTGCCAGCGACGATTGTAAAACTCCCATTCTATAAAGTGTAAACCCCCTTTTGATAGTTGTTCGAAGATCCATGGAAGCAGGAGGTAAAAAAATACTGATTTTGGGTGGAAGTGGCTTTCTAGGGAATGCTGTTTACAAAGAACTCTGCTCCTATTTTGACACGTATGCCACTTACAATTCAGCGAGAAGAACCTTCGAAGAAAATCAACAATTTTTCAAATATGACTTAGAAGAAGACGATATTTTCCTATTGCTGGAAAAGATTCGTCCGCAAATCATTATATCAGCATTACGTGGAAATTTTGCGTCTCAAATTCAGGCCCATCAGCATATTGTTGAATACATTTCAGAAAATGATTGCAAACTCTACTTTGTATCCTCGGCAAATGTCTTTGATGCATATAGCAAATACCCTTCATATGAGCTTGATAAAACCCTTTCAGAAAGTATATACGGAAGGTTGAAAATCAAAATAGAAAACATGCTGCTCAGGCTTCCAAAAGAGAAAGCAGCTATATTGAGGGTACCTATGGTATTTGGTAACTCCTCCCCTCGCATCAAGGAAATTAAAAGTCGTATATGGAACAATGAATCCATTGAAGTGTTTCCAAACCTGATAATGAATGTCACCAATGATGATACGTTTACCCAGCAACTCCACTATTTGATTAACCATGGCAAAAGTGGTATATTTCATTTGGGCAGTAATGACCTGGTACATCATGAAGATTTCATCAAGGACGTTTTGGAACGTATCGGTAAATTCAATCCAATCTTAAAAAGAGTCTTCACAAGTAATGAAGATCGATATTTGGCAGTCCTCCCAAGGACGAACAAGCTTCCAAAAAACCTTCAGACCTCATATCAGGAAATTATTGACCATCATGTTTTGATATAGCCCTTAATTTCTTCTGTGCATTTTACTTTCTTAACTTTATAGAAAAACACAGGACATGAAGAAAATGAACGAAGTTGAGATTCAGCAACAGTTGGAAAAACTGGAAGGTTGGGAATATATTGATGGCGCTTTGGAAACTACTTTTGAGTTCAAGAATTTCAAGGAGGCCTTTTCGATAATGACCCGAATCGCTTTTGAATGCGAAGCGCAAAATCATCACCCCGATTGGAGCAACGTGTACAACACCTTGAATATTCGGCTAAAAACGCACGATGTGGCCGGAGTCAGCGAAAATGATTTTAAATTGGCCAAAAGCATTGAAGCGATAATTGAAAGTGAGTGATTCAGGGCATCATATTCTACTTGTAACGAGAGTAAATTTTATTAAATTTGCTCTCTTTGAAATTAAACACATAAACAATGGGAAGAGCTTTTGAGTTTAGAAAGGCACGTAAGATGAAAAGGTGGTCTGCAATGTCCAAAGCCTTTACACGTATTGGAAAGGATATTGTTATGGCCGTAAAAGAAGGTGGTCCAGATCCACACTCCAATTCAAGGCTTAGAGCTGTTATACAGAACGCCAAATCTGTAAACATGCCCAAAGACAACGTCGAAAGAGCAATAAAAAGAGCGACGGATAAAAGCCTGGGGGATTATAAAGAGGTACTGTTCGAAGGTTATGCTCCCCACGGAATTGCCATCTTGGTTGAAACAGCCACGGACAATAATACCAGGACTGTTGCCAATGTAAGAAGCTATTTCAATAAATGCAACGGAAGTTTGGGTACTTCCGGATCTGTTGAATTTATGTTCGACCATACCTGTAATTTCCGTATTCCGGCTGAAGGAATTGATCCTGAAGAGCTTGAATTGGAGATGATAGACTTCGGCACGGAAGAGGTTTTTGTTGATGAAGATGGCATTTTAATCTATGCTCCATTTGAAAGTTTCGGTTCTATTCAAAAAGAGTTGGAAAATAGGGAAATCGAAATTTTGTCTTCTGGCTTTGAGCGAATACCCCAAGTGACCAAAGAATTATCCGAAGAAGAAGCTGCCGATGTTGAAAAACTATTGGAGAAGATTGAGGAGGACGATGATGTACAAAACGTATATCATACCATGCTGGAGTAAGATTTGAAGATTTTTCTCTTTTGTAAATAAAGTAGCTTCTGCGCGACTGACCAGTAAACTATTGGCATGGGTCGGCTCTTATTTTTCTCAATGTTCCTGGGTTTCGTTTTTCTCCAAAGCGCCTATTCTCAAGAAATGAACCCGGAAAAGCTTAAGGAAATTATTTCCAAGGTCTCGGATACCGCAATTACGAATGGTAATTCCATCCAATTTCTATACAAAGAAAGAGTATTGATTTGCATATACGATGAAAATGCAAATCGAATGCGTATTATTTCTCCCGTTGTACAACGGGAAAAACTAGAGGAAGACCAAATTTTAAATGCCTTAGTGGCCAATTTTCATTCTGCCTTGGATGTTAAATATGCCTTAAGCGACGAAATAATATGGTCAGTATTTACCCATCCCCTAAAAGAACTTTATAAACATCAAGTGCAAGATGCGATAGCCCAAGTATATTTGGCCTCAGTCACTTTTGGTAGTACATATTCAAGCACCAACCTTACATTTCCTGGAAATACAAAGAGGAAAGAAACAACAAAGTTGAAAAAGTTGATAGAAAAAGATACGATTTAACAGAGTTATTCCAAAATCACCTAAAAAACCAAAAAGAGTTTCCAATGAGACTTAAAACTGAGTCGTATACTCAGGAATTTTACCCATTACCCCCTTGAAAAAGGCTTTGTACGTTAACAGATCTTGCTCCTTATTATCTGTTGTAAAATAGGGTTTTGAAAATTTTATTTGTTTTTTTCCATAATCAAAAGCTACTAAAACAATAGGGACATTGACTGTTTTAGCTATATAATAGAAGCCTGTTTTCCATTTTTCAACTTTCTTACGTGTCCCTTCTGGGGACAAGGCCAATCTAAATACCTCCTTTTCATTAAAGATATTGGCAATTGCGGTTACTGCATCACTGCTCTTGCTACGATCAATGGGCGAACCTCCGGTCCATTTAAAAAACCATCCGAAGGGCGGTCGAAAAAGACTCTTTTTACCCACATAGTTTACTTCTTCATTCCAGACCTTTCGAACCAATAACCCCAGGAAAAAATCGACCCAACTAGTGTGTGGTGCTATGGCCACAACACATTTGTCCAACTTAGGAAATCCCCCTACGATCTTCCATCCCAGAAGCTTGTAATACATAAATTTCGCAAGCGTATGCATTTTATATATCTATATTTTTTTTTGATTAGGGTACACCTTTTATTTCTTTTTACTCCTCAAATTCCATAACCTAGTCCAAATAGTTCAAAACATCCTTCAAACTATTAACCTTCAAATAATCATGACTTTTATCCTCAATCGAAACCAGCTCGTGTTGCCAGGTGGTATGAAAGGGAACATGCACGGCATGGGCGCCGATATTAATAATGGGCAGCACATCAGATTTTAGAGAGTTTCCTATCATTAAAAACTCATTAACATTAATTTCAAGGTGTTCCAAGAGGTTTTTGTAATTCTCCTCTTTCTTGTCGCTCAAAACTTCAACATGGTGAAAATATTCAGATAGGCTAGACTTCTCCAATTTGCGTTCTTGATCTAGTAAATCCCCTTTGGTCAAGACAATCAGACGGTATTTTTTGCTTAATACCTGCAATACTTCATTTACCCCATCCAATAACTCTACGGGGTGAGCAATCATTCCTTTGCCCAAATTCAAAATGTCCCGGATGGTTGCCTGGGAAACTTGGTTATTTGACAACTCCAAGGCCGATTCAATCATAGAAAGCATAAAACCCTTAATTCCATAGCCATAGAGCTCAAGATTATCCATTTCCTTTTTGAACAGCTCTTGGTCTATTTTGTTCTTGGTCTCGTAGCCTTCCAGAAGATTTGCAAATTGCTCCTCGGTATCCCTAAAATAAGTTTCATTGACCCACAGTGTGTCATCGGCATCAAAACCGATTACCTTTATTTTACTAAAATCTATTTCCATGCGGCCTTTGCCTTTATCAAATCCTCAGGAGTGTCAATACCTATACCACTCACAACGGTTTCAACCATTTTAATTTTTTTGCCATACTCCAAATATCGAATGGCCTCAATTTTCTCTTTGGCCTCCAAGGGTAACATGGGCAATCGTTGAAAATCCATCAAAGCCCTTTTTCGAAAAGCATAAATCCCTATATGCCTATAATAGATATCTTCAATCTCCCTGTCTCTAGGATACGGAATGGGCGACCTTGAAAAATACAGGGCGAAACTGCGATTATCAACAATTACCTTGACGGTATTTGAATTACCTATTTCTTCCCAATCCCTAATCCGAACCATTAGGGAAGCTAAATCAATCTCTTCCTCTTTATCATTCTTAAACACTCCAAGAACGCTCGCCAAACTTTCCCTATCGATAAAAGGCTCATCGCCCTGAACATTAACAATGATATCGACATTCATATCCGCAACGGCTTCAGCAATACGATCGCTTCCACAATCATGCTCCTTAATGCTCCTAATCACATTACCTCCTGCACCGCTAATGGTTTTATAAATAATAGGGCTGTCTGTAACAACATAGACCTCATCAAACAATTGAGTATGGATTGCCGCTTCATATGTTCGTAAGATCACCGGTTTCCCAGCTAAATCCTGCATTAATTTTGCTGGAAATCTAGAGGCAGCGTAACGCGCCGGAATCATGGCTATTATTTTCACTTATGTCTTTTTATATGGATCAACTACACCTTGGGTTTAGGTCTTAACTTTCGGTATATCATAAAAATGAATACCAAAATCATAATTACCAAAAAAGCTGCTAGAATGGGTGCGAAAATCGAGGCTACTGAAACCACCAACGCAGTTCCTGTTTCTACGGTTGAAACCAACGGGTTACCTATTCCTCCAGTTGTTGCCGTTGACACCAAACGCGTTGAAGCCCCAGCCCCTTTGATAGCAGTAGCCGTACCGCCACCAGCAATTATCGCCAAAGACCAAGTTACCACAGGATCTAAATTGGCCACGGTAGATACCATAACGGCCGTCCCAGCAATGGCAGCAAGGGGAATTGCCATACTATCCATCAGATTATCTACCCAAGGAATGAAATAGGCAAATATTTCGGCCAATGTCGCCACGCCCAGGGCAATCAATGCCGCAATGCTTCCTATCCATTGCCAGCTTTCATTCAACTCCCATACTCCAAAATAGGATGCAAGGCTAAGAGCGAACAGTGGTAAGAAAATGCGAAAACCTACGGAGGCTGCCAAACCTACCCCCAAAAAAATACTGATTATCGTTTCCGACGTCATCCTTTTGATTATTTATACTAAAGTAGATTATTCCGAGTCAAGAAAAAAATCAGATTTGAATCCTATTAAATACAGCTGCTTTTTTGCTCTGGTAACAGCTGTATACAACCAGCGTAAATATTCTTTGTCAATGCCATTGGGTAAATAGGGTTGCTCAACAAAGACCGTATTCCACTGCCCTCCCTGGGACTTATGGCACGTAATCGCATATGAGAATTTAACCTGCAAAGCATTAAAATATTTATTGTTCTTTACCCCCAAGAACTTTTTATATTTGGATCTTTCGTTGGCATAATCTTTCATGACTTCCTGGTACAATCTGTTACCATCTTCATAGGACAAGGAAGGGGTCACAGCCTGTATGGTATCCAATAATAGAACCGTTTCAAACGGACTTTGGTTGGGGTAATCGACCATTTTCACTTTAACCTCCGCAAACTTGAATCCATAAAGTTCTTTGATCGCAAATATTTCAAGGATCTCGATAATATCCCCATTGGCAATGAATCCTGCTTCGGAGGTGGGTTTCAACCAAAAGTAATTGTTCTTTACCACCATCATAAAATCTCCAACGGCCAAATCGTTTTCTAAATAAAGAATACGACTTCGAATATTTTCATTATAAAGGTTGGCCCTTTTGTTTGAGCGCACAATAATGGTCGTTTCTTCTTTTCCATTTTCGGCATAGGAGCCGTCTATGGCTTCTTGGATTTCATAACCATCAACCAATCTAACGATGTCAGAAAACCGACGTACATCAAATTTGAAATCGTCAAAAAAGAAGCCTTGTAATTGCTCTCTTAAAAGCGTGGCATTCACTAATATGCCCGAATCCTCGGATTGCCGAACAACCTCATCCAACTCCAACTTTGTTACCTCCTTGTTGTAATTAAGTGAAAGCTTTCCCTCATCCAACGCCGGACTTAAATCTAGATGTA
The DNA here is from genome assembly GCA_024279425.1 of Bacteroidota bacterium. Taxonomy (GTDB): domain Bacteria; phylum Bacteroidota; class Bacteroidia; order Flavobacteriales; family Flavobacteriaceae; genus Maribacter_A. The sequence goes on from JAJRRO010000097.1 coordinate 27,603, forward strand.
CTGGCGGAAGTTGCGCGGTATCCCCAATCAATACAAGTTTGCAATTATGCCCAGAATAGGTAAACATCATCAAATCATCAAGTAGGGACCCATTTTCGAAAAGTTTGGAATCTGCAGGAGTATCCGGAATCATAGATGCTTCATCCACTATAAAAATGGTGTTCCTATGCTTGTTAGGTGCCATTACAAATTGCACCCCGCCCCCACTCTGCTTTTTAGGGAAATATATTTTGCGATGTATGGTAAAGGCCTGAGTTTTGGAATAGTTTGACATTACTTTGGCCGCTCTCCCCGTAGGGGCCATAAGTACGGCCTTCATCGTGGTTCTCCATAAATTGTTTACCAAAGTCCCTACTATTGTCGTTTTTCCGGTTCCGGCAAAGCCTTTTAGCAAAAACAATTGTTCCTTTTCTTTAGAAAGCACGTAGCTCGCCAATTTTTGCAATGCCACCGATTGGGTCAGCGTAGGTTCGTGGGGAAATTTTTCCCTAAGAACGGTATAAAAAGAGGCGTCTGTTAACGGAGTCATAGACCTCAAATATACTCAGGATTATTGGTCAAAAACAGCTTCATTCAAATTATATATCCAAATTATTTCAGGTACCCCCTATATCCGATTAATTGCTCCATTTAAACTAAAACCCCTGCAATCATAGCTTAATATCAAGATCAGTTACTATGACTTTTCAACAAGTTAATTTAAAAAATCGCTGTTCCAAATCTGCCAATAAAATATTAGGCAGTTTGCAAAAAAATTGTAGATTTGTGTTTACCACTAAATTAAAATTAACACATACGAAATGAAGATCATAATACAAGTTGTGCTTTGGATTGCCTGCGTCGCGTTTGGATACCTTATATATCAATCTGTAACAGGGCCCATCCAGTTCAAAAAAGTGAAGGTAGAACGCTTTGGCAAGGTAATAGCTAAGTTGAAGGACATTAGAAATTCACAGGAAGCATATAAGACCGCAAATGGTAGATATGCAAATGATTTTAAAACCCTTATTAGTTTCGTGGACACCGGTAATTACACTATTACCCAACAACGGGATTCTTCGTATATGGAGTTTGATAAGACGTATGGCATTGAACTTTTACAACAAATTAAGATTATTGATACTTTGGGATTCGTCTCCGTTAAGGATTCTCTATTTAAAAAAGACGACCGCTATAAAAGCCTCATGAACGTTCCTGGAGCAGCTGGAGGAGAAAAATTTGAAATGAAGGCTACCACGATTCAAAAAGGAGATTACACGGCAGCAGTATTCGAGGCCAAGGTAAAAAAAGATGTAGTTCTTCATGACCAGCCACAAGATCTTCGGGATAGGGAAAATGCACAGATAAGTGTTGAGGAGGTAAATGGGGATGTCATTAAAGTTGGATCTTTGGAACAAGTTAGCACAAGTGGTAACTGGCCTCCTATTTATGACAGGAAAGGAAACAAATAACGTTGAGGATATCTCTGTAGAAAAATTTGATAAACTGTCCATTCAAGTTGGCTTGAATGGACTTTCTTTTTGTGTTCTGGACACCATAGGCAAGAAAATCATCTGCGCTGATCGCTTGGCATTCGAAAAAAGTCTTGCACCTAAAGAGCTTCAAGAAAATCTTAAATTACTTTTAGAAAAGCATCAATTAACCACTAAGGGTTTCTCTGAAGTAGTTGTTGTTCATAATAACGGTCTATTCAGTTTTGTTCCAAAATCATTGTTCAATGTTGATGAGTTGGCCAACTACCTAAAATTCAACACTAAGATATTGGCCAATGACCTTATTGCCCATGATACATTGGAGAGTTATGATCTCGTTAATGTATATGTGCCTTTTGTCAACATAAACAATTACATCTTTGACCTGTTCGGCGAGTTTGAATACAAACATAATGGCACTGTTTTGGTACAAACTTTATTGAATACCCCCAGCACGACCAAAGAGCCCGTTTGCTATGTACATATTGGCGAAAATCAAATAGAGATCACAGTCATTTCGCAAAAGAAATTATTGCTTTACAATAGTTTTATTTTCCACACCAAAGAAGATTTTATCTATTACCTGCTCTTTACTATGGAGCAATTGCAATTGGATCTCGAAACCACCAAACTAAAACTGTTTGGAAGTATTGAGGAAGGAGACCCGATGTATGACCTTTGCTACCAATATGTAAAGGATGTGACCATTTTTACACCTTCAATTGCGGCTTACCCAAATGCAACTGCGGATAATGCCTCACTTGATTTCACCCTTTTAAGCGCACTATAATGCGAATAATTTCAGGCAAACATAAAGGCAAAAGAATCATTGCACCCAAAAAGTTGCCGGTTCGCCCCACCACTGATATGGCCAAGGAGTCCCTGTTCAATATTTTGAACAACTCCTATTATTTTGAAGACATTGCATTGATCGATCTATTCGCAGGGACGGGAAATATTAGTTTTGAATTTGCCTCTCGTGGCACTACCGATTTGGTTGCCGTGGATTTGGATTATGGATGTATTAAATTTATTGATAAAATCTCGAAGGAGCTTAATTTTGGTATCTCGACCATCAAAGGTGATGTTTTTGGTTTTTTGAAGAAATCAACGCTAAAGGCAGATGTTATTTTTGCGGACCCGCCCTATGACCTTTCGTTGGAAGACTTCTCAAAAATCCCCGAATTGGTATTCAAAAACCAAATGCTATTGGAAGATGGAGTGCTGATTATTGAGCATTCAAAGCATATGAAGCTTTCGAAGCTAGAACACTTTAGCACACAGCGTGGATATGGTGGCAGTACTTTTAGTTTTTTTGAGTCTACTCCAAACTAATATAGTTTTCATCAGTACCTTTATAAAAGATATTTAGTTAATAACTATATCTCATTGCTAGCCTTCATTAAAGAAAAGAAAACTCAATGATAAAATTCTTTCCAAAAATTAGACAAAAATTATTTACTGAAAATAAATTCAGTAAATATCTACTTTATGCCATTGGTGAAATCATTCTTGTTATGATTGGTATTCTACTTGCCTTACAGGTAAATAATTTGAATCAAGAAAGACTTAATGCAATTGAAGAGCAGTTTATTCTTCAAGACATATCAAACGAATTACAAGCTTATAAATTCCATAATAATAACGGCAGAAATTTACAGGAAAATATATTAAGCGCCACTAAACGATTATTGATTATCATTAATACTTCTCCTTCAAATCTTCCCATAATGCAGATTAATGAAGATATTGATCTTCTATTACGGAGTTGGATGACTGGTTCCAGCACATCTACCAATATTTATGATGTATTGATAGGTGGTGGTAAATTAGTACTCTTGTCATCCAAGAAATTACCAAATAAACTTGCAGAATTGAAGAGACATTTTGGCTCCATCTATACACGTGAAATGATGCAGGCCAGATTTGTAAACGAACAACTAGCACCGTTTTTAAACCAATATGTAGTCCGGCGACCATGGAAGTCGACTGATTTGAGCGTTGATTCTACCTTCCAAACGAACCGATTCGTGTCTAATTATGAAGATTTGCTGAATAGCCAAGAGTTTTACAATCTACTTGTAGATCTTATAAGGCACAGTAATTACGTCGTTAGAGTCTATAATAGAATAGAGAATAATATTAATGAGATAGAATTGGAGTTGGGCGAGAATATTATTTCTTTTTAAAGGCAACAAATTGAAATCAACATTTTGTATATTAGTTAGAATGACATAACGAAAGGCTAACAACGGCTCCTATGAAAAGCCCTAGACTCTAAAAGAATGAACAAGTAGCCAGCTATGCAAACGATTTAAAAAAAAGAAATGGCAGAAGGAATTAATATTGTAATGGTTATAGCCATCATACTATTTGCAAGATTAGGAATACGACTGTATATGGGTTATAAAAAATCTAAAAAAGATGATAAAAACTGATGCGAACAATGTTAAAATAATTCTATGAATCTAAACTTAGCCGTACTTATAGACGGAGATAATATACCCTCTGCCCATGTAAAGGAGATGATGGAGGAAATTGCGAAGTATGGGAATCCGACCATTAAAAGAATTTATGGGGATTGGACCAAACCCCATTTATCAAAATGGAAAAATCTATTACTTCAAAATGCAATTACCCCCATTCAGCAGTATGCCTATACTACTGGGAAAAATGCAACTGATTCCGCAATGATCATAGATGCAATGGACATTCTATATTCCGAGAAGGTAAATGGTTTTTGCTTGGTTTCAAGTGACAGCGATTTTACAAGGCTAGCCACTAGATTAAGGGAAGCGGGAATGCAAGTTATAGGTATAGGGGAGAAAAAGACGCCAACCCCCTTTATTGTAGCCTGCGATAAATTTATCTATGTAGAGATTATCAGAAAGCAGTCCGAAAAGAAAGAAGATGTCAATCAAGTTGATACAACCAAAGAAAGCATTGATAAAATCACGCCAAAAGTAATCAAGTTAATATCCGCAACCATCTCTGATCTATCCGATGAAGATGGTTGGGCATTTCTAGGTGATGTAGGGAGCCTGTTGCAAAAAAAGCAACCTAATTTTGATTCAAGGAATTATGGGTTTGAAAAATTAACGCCATTAATTAAATCCATTGGCAATTTCGATGTAGAACACAGAGAGAATCCTAAAAGCAAACACAAATTGATTTTCGTAAAGAATAAGGAAAAGCATTCAAAAAAAGTCTCAAAATCAAATTGATAAACAAAATTGATGGAGGAAAGTCATCCCTTACTGCTCATCTCACACCACAGTGAAAAAATTGATTAAAAAAAGCAGGCCATAAGCCGGATTCTGTAAGGCCCAAAAAGCCTTCCTTATCATTTATCTGGGCCTTTGGTTGCCCAAAGGCTCTAACCGCCTACCCTTCAGCTCGAGCGTACAGCCCTCAAACACTGATTTACATGACGTTTCACCACATAGAGTTTACCTGATTTCACTACAGCATTATCTGTACATACTTTCTGTTGCACTTGTCCGCCCTAACGGCAACCGCTAGGGGACGGGTGTTACCCGCTATGTTGCACTATGGTGTCCGGACTTTCCTCCATTCGCCAAAGACGAACAGCGATAAGGTGACCTGCTAGTCGCAAATTTAACACTTATTTCAAAGCTTATTGGTCAGAATTGTTGATAAAAAAGTCTTTAATCCCTCTTAAATAAACAGTAGAATACATTGCTATTTTTATATTTGTAAAGCACCCTTGGTATTTATCATAATATCAATAAAAGCGAAGCAATTTGGAGCCATTCATTGTATCAGCACGAAAGTACAGACCACAAACGTTCAAGGATGTTGTTGGGCAGCAGGCTATTACCAATACCTTATTGAATGCAATTGAGAACAATCATCTTGCCCAGGCCTTGTTGTTTTGTGGACCCCGAGGGGTTGGCAAGACTACCTGTGCCCGTATTTTGGCAAAACAGATCAACCAAGATGGCACCCAAGGTGAAGATGAGGATTTTGCCTTTAATATTTTTGAACTGGATGCCGCTTCGAACAACTCAGTGGATGATATTCGGAGCCTTATAGACCAGGTTCGCATTCCACCCCAGGTAGGTAAGTACAAGGTTTATATTATTGATGAGGTGCATATGCTTTCCCAATCAGCCTTCAACGCCTTTTTAAAGACCTTGGAAGAGCCTCCAAAACATGCAATCTTTATATTGGCGACCACTGAGAAGCACAAGATCATCCCTACCATACTATCCCGTTGTCAAATATTCGATTTTAAACGAATAACGGTAAAGGATGCCGCCGAATATTTAAAATATATTGCAGAAAACCAAGGCATTGAGGCCGATGGTGATGCCTTGCATATCATCGCCCAAAAAGCCGACGGGGCTATGCGCGATGCACTTTCAATTTTTGATAGGGTGGTAAGCTTTGCAGGTAAGAATCTAACTCGAAAAGCAGTTACCGAAAATCTGAATGTACTTGATTACGACACCTATTTCTCAACAACTGATCTTATCCTAAAACATGATATTCCCGGGCTATTGCTATTGTTCAATCAAACCTTGGCATTGGGCTTCGACGGACATCATTTTATTAATGGACTTGCGTCACATTTTAGGGATTTAATGGTGTGCAAACATCAAGAAACCATTGAATTATTGGAGGTAGGTGAATCTGCTAAAAAAAATTACTTGGAACAGTCTAAACAAACTTCAAATGCGTTTTTGTTGCAGGCCTTGAATATAGCCAATGATTGTGATCTAAAATACAAGACCAGCAAGAACCAAAGACTATTGGTTGAGCTCTCCCTCATGAAATTGGCTTCCATTGATTTTGGGGCCGAAAAAAAAAATCCTGAATCCATCGCTTTAGAAGATAGTACTATTGAATTCATTGCCCCAGCGGCATTTTTCAAGCAATCCTCCGGTTCAATCATTGCCCCGCCGTTTAACAAAGAAGCTGTACATGTCGAGGGTATTGTGACTAAACCTAAAGAAAATATTGGTGTGGAAGGCCTTGCCCCTGAAGAAGAAAAAACGGTCGGTAGCGTTCCCTTTGCCTCCAAATCGCAAGTAGAGGTTATCACAAATACCCAAGTAGAGGAAGCGATCATTACAAAGCCCATTATTAAAACATCCGGCAAAAGGGTGTCTGGCTTATCTATTTCCAGTTTAAAGGCAAAAAAAGAACATCAACGCAACAAAAAGGATGAGTCGATTGATGAGAGTAAACTGCCTAAAGAAACTTTCACTGAGGAAGCTATGCAAAAGCACTGGGAAGATTTTGTCAAAAAAATAGATGCTGATGGCAGAAAGATACTCGCATCGAATCTAGCGACCGACACCGCAAAGCTATTGGACGAAACCACCATTTGGATTGAATTGCCAAACGGTACTATGAAAAAGGAGATTGAACGGGAACAGTTTGACCTAATAGAATACCTACGCACAAATCTTAATAACCATTTCATCAGCCTCAAAATAACGGTCAATGAAGAAGTTGCCAAAAAGTTTGCTTTCACTCCTGAAGAAAAGTACCAAAAATTAAGGGAGAAAAACCCAGCCATTGATATTCTACGAAAAACCTTTGACCTGGATCTATAGCCTACTATTTTTTGGTTGCTTTTAATCGCAAGGTATAAATTAATAGTATCACAGCAGTAATTGCCAACCCTAAAGCTTCCCTGCCCTCTTCAATATTCTTGATGTCTCCTTCGCCAATGGTAATGCCTTCAAACTTTTCCGGCCAGAATACCAGTGTTCCGACAATATAGGCGACAAAAAGAACAACAGAGGCCAGATATGGTAGTTTATCAACCAAGAACAAAATAGAAGCCAAGGCGGCCACCCCATAAATAACGTACCATAACATAGGGTCTACATCATTGGCTTGGACAACAATTGAATAAACGAACCATGCCGTAAAAATAAGTGCAAGAACTTTGAAAACTGTTTTCATAATAAGGGTTTTATGTATTAAGTATATGGTTTTCCAACACGCCAAAAACTTCTGTGGCCAATACTGTTGGTTTTGATATCAAATCCTTGTTATTGCTTATTAAAATGGGGTGGTCAGCCTCGTCATCCGGTATTCTACCATGCGACCCCTTTACCAAATTTGCATCAATGGGAATAATGTTCAAGACCGTTCTAAAACCCAATTTCTTCATCAGCAATTTCCAGACTACCTTGGCCATCACAAACTTATCAGCAGGATCAGTAAGCATTTCCACGGGATCATATCCCGGTTTTTTGTGAATATCCACCATCCTCGCATAGTCCGGGGCTTTTTTATCATCCAACCAAAAATAATACGTAAACCACGAATTTTCATCAGCAATGGCAACTAAATCCCCGCAACGGTCATGATTTAAATTGACGTTGTCCAATTCATCATCAGACAGCACCCGTTCAACTCCATTTTGCTTTTCAAGCAATGCTCTTACCTCTTGCTTTATAGACTGATCCTTAATATAAATATGGGCTATCTGGTGATCTGCAACAGCAAATGCCTTACTTGCCCCAGCATCCAAAAGCTCTAATCCACGTTCGGTTCTAATCTTCAATAAACCTTGGGTGCGTAAAACGCGATTTAAATGGATAGGGTTGTTTACACTGGTAATGCCATATTCCGATAGTAAAATCACATTTGCACCCTGCTTCTGATAGTAGGTGACCAACTGTTTTACAACAGCATCAATTTCAGTAAGATCTTTTGATATTTTATCAAAATCAATTCCATATCGCTGTAGGTTATAATCCAGATGGGGCAAATAGACCAAGGTCAGTGTAGGGTCATGCAACTTATCTGTTTGTATGGCAGAATCCGCTATCCATTGACTTGATTTAATAGAGGTCTTAGGGCCCCAAAAGTGAAATAAAGGAAATGTACCCAATGTTTCCTGTAAGGTATCCCTTAGTTCAGCCGGATGCGAATAAATATCAGGGATTTTACGTCCGTCAGCCAAATAATTGGGCCTAGGTGTCACGCTATAATCCACCGAGGAATACATATTATACCACCAAAAATGATTGGCACAACTAAAGTTTTCATTTGCTCTTTTTAGCTTGTCCCAAATTTTATCCTCTTGAACAAGATGATTGGATTGTCTCCAGAATTTAACCTCGCATTCATCCTTAAAATACCATCCATTACCAACAATCCCATGTTCCGCTGGCCATTTACCCGTAAGATACGTGGATTGGGCCGAGCAAGTAACCGCTGGTAATACCGGAGTGATAGTAGCCGAACTGCCTTCTTGTAAAAATGACTCAATATAAGGGGTGTGCTTACCAATCAATCTTTTAGTCAATCCCACAACATTAAGCACAACCGTTTTTCGCATTGGATTATAGCCTTTCTGTTAACCAGTTAATTTCCCTGATAATAGATTCGGAAATGTCTTTCTTTAATGCCTTGGGAAGCACATCCCAGGTGTAAGTCTCAATTTCCAAGTGCTCAGAAACATTATTATTTTTAAGAATATCAATAACCTTTAGAATATGGTCTTGGGTTGAAGATAAAGATCCAAATTCTTCCAAGAAGATCGGGACATGAAAATGGGCCCTAAGCTCCTCAAAATCGGGTTTGTTTTCCAAAACAATTGGCAAATCGTTATACGTAACCACTTTACCATCTTTTTTTTCAGTGACTTGATGCAAATATGTTGGCTCGTTAAAGGCAGCCAAGGCCTCCCAAATCTGTTTGTTATCAGAACCGTCCGAAATAATCTTAAGTGCCGCGCTTACTTGTATTTTTCCAATTTTTATACCTGCTTCAGCAAATTTTTGAAAAGTTTCGACGGGCTCTTCGTAGGCTAGGGAAAAATGGCAAATATCATAGCAAACAGTGATATGTCTGTAAATTAAATCTTCAACGCACAATTCATCTCCCAGCTTATCTTTAAGTTTTGGAACGGCAACGGGTAAAAGATGTTCTTTAAAAAAACGTAATACCTCATCGCTGTTCTCCATAAAACCGTCTGGCTCTGGCTCAATGTCCAAATGGAGATGTTTACCGGTTCGCTTTTCCAAATCATGCAATTGAAGTATGATTTCAGTTAGGTTTTCTGCACCTTTTACAAATGCACTATGTTGTAATTCTTCCGATGCATACCAGTGTTTATAACTAATGGGTGATGTAGAAATGCCCCCGCTCATACCATCCGGTAAGAGATAGGCCAATTGCTCAAAGAGTCTTTGGGTATAGGTTAATCTGTCTTGAGTCGTCCAATCCGGTGCATGCACCATATCCTTAACTCTTTCATTATGAAAATTCCCATAAGGGAATCCGTTCATAGTGAACACATACAAATCATTGGTAATCAACCACTCTTTAAATTCGGTCAGATTATTTTGTTCATTCAATTCTGCACTGGCCACATTCGATAGACGCAAGCCCAGACCAAACTGATTCGATTTTGAAACACGTTTTTTTATGCCGGGAACAAATTCTTTAAGACTATCAAAAGTAGCCTGCCAATCGGCACCGGGATGAATATTGGTACAATAGGTTACTTGATTTTTAGCGTTGACGAACATCTTATGCTTTTTGTTTATTTAATTCACTCAATGTAAGTACGGCCTTCTTCATCAACTGCATGTCGATTTCATGGACGTCTCGTTTTTTTCCGATCCTGGAGAGCAAGGTTATAGTAAGTTCTCCCCCCAAATGCTCCCTAAACTCTTCAATACCATTTAACAGCTCATCCACCTGGGCTTCGACAGGCATTGACAGATCAAAGCCAATCTTCTCAAAAAGGTCAATTACTCTATTTAAATCACTTTTATTTATCAACCCAATGAGCTGGGTATAAATAACATCCAACACTATACCTTTTGCAACGGCCTCCCCATGTCTGAGAGAATAATGGGTCATTTGCTCCATTTTATGGGCCGCCCAATGCCCAAAATCCAAGGGTCTGGAAGAACCACTTTCAAACGGGTCGCCCCCTTGCGCAATATGGTGCATGTGTATCTCTGCACATTTGTGAATCAAATACTGCATGGTCTCTTCGTCGCGCTGCCGAATCTTTATAGCATTGTTTTCCAAGAAATGAAAAAACTCCACATCCTTGATCAAAGCAACCTTTATGGCTTCAGAGACCCCTGCAATCCAATCTCTTTGTTCCAAGGTTTTTAGAAATTCGCTATCATTGATTATCGCATATGGTGGAGAGAAAGTGCCCACAAAATTTTTCTTGTTGAAGGCGTTTATTCCATTTTTAACCCCTACGGCAGAATCGTTCTGAGATAGGACCGTAGTCGGTATTCTAATTAACTTTACTCCTCTGTGTGCTATTGTAGCGGCATAACCCGCCATGTCAATAACCGCACCCCCTCCAATGACCACCACAAATGAATGCCGGCAAATCTGCTTTTTATTGATTGAAGAAAGAATCTTTGTAACCGAAGTATCATCATTCTTACTCTGTTCCCCTCCTTTGACAACCAAGATGTCAGTAAACTTCAATACATCTTCATATGCCTTGCAATACGATTCGATTTTATGCACAAGTTGCGGATGATTATTGGCAACGCCATCATCAACAACAAACAATAATTTAACCTTTTTGCCACCTCCGTAAACAGCTATAATATCACTGAACAACTTATTATCTAAATGAAATAAATCCTTCGTAAAATGAAGTTTATATTCATAAGAGACTTTGAACGATTGTTCTATGGGCTTTAAAAACATTGATTTCTTTTAGGTTACGGCGAATATTTTTGAAAGAACGAATGAAATTGGAAGTAATGCAAGTATCAACAAACCATATTGCCAACTACTGTAACCGACCGCCAAGGCAGCATCGAGCACAATTAGTGATAAAACCCCAGCTTTTACGGCATTTTTGATGTTCTTAGGTGCGTTGTGCTTATAAGCTTTCAATAAAGGCCTAAAAACCAAAAAACCAAAAAGTATTATAAAAGGAATGGCCTGCATCATATTATCGGTATTCATCAGTTGAATACTTGCGACCATAAAGATAACAATGCTATAAAGAATACCCGCCCAAATGATGTGGTTTTTATTATTGCCATGTACCTCTCCCCTGCTTATCAACGTAATTGCAAAGATATAGACCATGGGTATCAAGGCATACCATAAAAACTGAACACTCCCTAAAATTGCCATTCCCAAGATGAGGTTTAATGCTCTGCATAGGCCCATGTTCAGCGGACCAAGGATACCATGCTTTTTTAAAAAGGAATCATAGGCCAGTATCGATACCGCCAATGCAATAGCAATAAAACCGCATTTGTTGTTGGCAACAAATGCCAGCAGAATGCCTAAAACCATAAGAAAACCACCATACATTGAAGCACTCTTTACAGAAACAACCCCACTGGGAATAGGCCTTTCAGGCCTTTCCACTTTATCAATTTCAATATCAAAGACATCGTTTAATACCACACCTCCAGCATAAAGGAGGACTGAAGAAAAAACCAGAAATAAAATATCGACAAAAATAGTGGAGCTAAGAAAAGACATGTCTTTAAAACTCACATAAGCTCCAGCAATTGCGACTCCTGAAAGAATGTCAGCCGCTGCCGTCGGTAGATTTGCCGGGCGGGCAAGCCTTGCGTAACCAACCAATACCTGACTCATATTACTTTATTTGGTCAGCATCTATTCTGGGCTCCTGTCCTCTAAGCACACTATTGTCACTGAACAGCTTGGTTTGGTTTATGCCCTCTGGGTCTAACCAATGGGATTCTTTCATCTTACCGTTTCTGCTAAAAAAGTCCAAAGCATTTTGATAACAGGTTTTAACAACATCGTTTTTGGCGATACCTCTTTTCAACATTAGGGATGCCGTTTTAGGAACTGCCAGCGGATCACTCACACCCCAATCGGCTGAGCTATCCACAATAATATTATCACTACCAAATTTTCTCACCACTTCGACCATACGTTCATTACCCATTTTTGTTTTGGGATAAATAGTGAATGCCGCAATAAAACCTCGATCCAGAACATCTTTTACTGTTTCCTCGTTATTATGGTCTATCACCACTTGTGTGGGATCCAAGCCATGCTCTAAACAAACCTCCATACTTCTTAAAGTACCCGCCTTTTTATCTCGGTGCGGGGTATGAACCTGAACCATCATATTGAGTTCCTTGGCCAGTTCCAATTGTTCCCGAAAGAATTTGTCCTCAGCTGGGGTCTGATCGTCATATCCTATCTCACCAATGGCCACAACATTTTCTTTATGCAGGTATAAGGGCAACAACTCCATGACCTGCTCGGCAAGTGCTTCATTATTGGCTTCTTTGGAATTCAATCCAATGGTACAATAATGTTTAATACCAAACTGACTGGCCCTAAAAGGCTCCCACCCTACCAAACTGCTAAAATAATCTTGAAACGAACCTATCTGTGTCCGGGGCTGCCCGAGCCAAAAAGCGGGCTCTATTACAGCTACTACGCCTGCAGCTGCCATCGCCTCATAGTCATCAGTGGTTCTAGCTGACATGTGTACATGGGGATCTATAATCATTAACATTTCTTCCATAACTATCATTTTAAACTTTTCCAGGCAAACTCATTATTACTCACCTCTTTTAATAGATCGGGGTATTTTTCCAAAAGTAGTTTTGCCTCCGTCTTATTTGAATTGTAACAACACAAAGCTGCAGCCCTATTCTCATTCAAGTTTTCGCTTTTGAACAATTGCTCAATGTCATTGATCAAATCTCCTTCGATATAATTGGAAACCGGTCTCCAAAAAATAGGATCTATGTCTCTTGATGCCGCCCATCTTTCATGTGCATAATCCGAAATAATCCGAGTTAAATCCTTATTGGCCCTAATATCAACATCCAATATCTTCGTTAAATCCCTTTGCATAAAAGCCGCTTTCAGATACATCTGATTCCATTGCTGCTCATTAAAATATTTGGATGGGTAAGGGTTATTTAGGGTAATCGCATCAAAAATGGTACTTATATTGGTCCTCAAGGCCTCCACAGCTGCGAAATTATAATTTTCGGCATTCGGAAGTAACACCAAATATTTTAAAAAAGTCTCTAGTTCACCTGTATCCGAAACCTGAATAACATTAGCTACCTTGTCTCTGAAGAATTCACCATCTTCTTTTAAAACGAGTGAAAGTAAATAAACCCTACTGATCTGCAGTAGGTCAGCCTTCTGTAATTCCAAATAGACTTTTAAATCCCCATCGATGTCATTGAGGTTCACCCTATCGGATTTGTTCATTTTCCCTCCCAATAGGCTATACATCAAATATAGTTTCTTCGCTGATTTGGTAGATACTACCTCCTGCTGTTTTTCTTGAATCCAACTTGTAGTGGAATCGTCAAGACTTTGCTTTAAAACCACCCATAAATCCTGACTTACTTTCAACGTATTCATAAACTTCGGTTATCATCATTTTATTTGGCAAATTCCAAGCATTCCCTAGTGCCATATTGATAACTGCAAACAAAAATATACATTATAAGTCTGCCTCATAAATTTTGCCACAAAAAAAGTAATGTGTTTCATAGAATTCTTTATAATTTTACAAAAATATGAGCTATGCTTGGCCTTAAACTGCCCACAGACCCCAGATGGGTCAATATTGTAGAAAAAAATATCGATGAAATTCTCACGGATCATGCCTACTGCGAGCAAAAAGCGGCAAGTACTGCCATCTCCCTAATTGTATCTTATCCGGAATATACCGAATTAACCCAGGAAATGATCGCTCTTTCCCGAGAGGAAATGGCTCATTTTAAAATGGTCCATGATAGAATATTGGAAAGAGGGCAGGTCTTAGGACGGAATAGAAAGGATGACTATGTAATTCAATTGCTCAAGTTTTTCCCCAAAGGTGGAAGTCGCACAACCCAATTGGTTCATAGACTCTTATATGCTGCCCTCATTGAAGCCAGAAGTTGTGAGCGCTTCAGGTTATTATCAGAACAATTGCAGGATAAGGAATTGGCTGAATTTTACCATAAGTTAATGATCAGTGAAGCCGGACATTATACCATGTTTTTAAAATTCGCTCGTGAATATGGTAATTTGGAAGAAGTAAATACCAAATGGCAGGCATTACTTGAATATGAGGCCGAAATAATGAAGGACCTGGGCAAAAAAGAAACGGTACATGGCTAACCCACTTTATCCCTTATTCAAATAATAATCGTACATCGCGAATTGTGAACGTACTTTAGGTTCATTATTATTTCTATAGGCGTTATCCTGATTTTCTGAAAAAATACGTGCCTTTACATTATCGCTCCAAGATATTTCAAAAGTATCGATTAATTCTTGCCTAATATCCTTATCGTAAATCCTACAGCCTACTTCCACCCTATTGTCTAAATTACGGGTCATCCAATCTGCTGATGAAATATACACTTTAGGATTCCCTTCATTTCCAAAAATGAATACCCTTGGGTGCTCCAGAAACTTGTCGACCACACTTATGGCCTCAATATTGTTGCTCATTCCCTTTACTCCTGGAATCAGGCAACAGACCCCTCTGATAATCAATTGGATTTTCACACCTTCATTACTGGCTTCGTACAACTTGTCGACCATTTTATAGGACGTGAAACTGTTCATTTTTATTTTTATAGATGCTTCTTTACCTGCTCTTGCATAGGCAATCTCATTATCAATCTGCTTTATAAAATAGCTTTTGGTATAGTGCGGAGATACCACCAAATGCTTGTACTTATGAATTTTGTAGGTGGTTGTGAAAAAGTCAAATACCTTGTTCAGTTCTTTAAGAATGGACTCGTGGGCTGTAAACAAGGTATAGTCGGTATAAATACGGGCCGTTGATTCGTTAAAATTACCTGTACTTACGAATCCATAACGTTTCATTTTATCTCCTTCCTCGCGTTCAATAACACATATTTTACTATGTACCTTTAAGCCGGGGACACCAAAAATAAGTTTGACACCTTCGGCCTGTAATTGTTCGGCATAATGAATATTGGCCTGTTCATCAAAACGTGCCCTTAACTCTATCTGCATCGTAACTTTCTTACCGTTTTTCACCGCGTTTATCAATGAAGCAGCTACTTGGGAATCATTGGCAAGACGATATACCGTTATTTTTATGCTCCTGACCTTGGGGTCTAAAGCTGCCTCCCTAAGAAATTTGATGACATAAGAAAAGGTATGATAGGGCGTATATTGCAAATAATCCTTTTGCGCGATTCGTTCCAACAAACTATCTTCCAAACTAAGGCCTTTTACCGGGAGAGGGACAATTTTATCATACATTAAATCTTGTCGTCCTAGGCTTGGAAACCCCATATAATCTCTTCTATTATGATATCGTCCCCCAGGAATCACACTATCGGTATCCTCAATTTTCATTTTTTTCCTTAAAAACTGAAGTGTATCGTCCTCTATACTTTTATCAAATAGAAACCTAACTGGATCACTTAATTTTCTCCCTTCAACACTTGACGATATTTTTTCTATAAAACTCTTACTTAGGTCATTGTCAATATCCAACTCGGCATCGCGCGTAATTTTGATCATATGTGCTGTTATAGACCCATAGGTGAACATACTAAAAATACTTCTTAGGGAATATCGAATCAGGTCATCCAGGATTATTATAAAGTTCTTATCTCCTATTTTCGGAAGAACCACGAAACGGTCTACACTACTTGGGATTTCGATCAAGGCATAACTATTCTTCTTTGTATTGAAGCCAGAATCATCCAATAACACCATTTTTACAGCCAGGTAGGCCGCAGTATCCTTCAACAATGGGAATTCTGCCAAGTCATTCAAAATAATCGTCATTAAAACCGGACTCACCTCTTGTATGAAATAGTTCTTTACAAATTCCTCGTGTTCTTCCCGTATTTGGGTCTCATTAATCACAAAAATATTTTGCGTTTCTAATTCTTTTGTAATATCGTCCAGGATTTCTGAACTCTTTGATTGCTGCTTAATAACAATATTCGTTATTTCCTCGAGAAGGTCTTTGGCCTTTTCCCCGCCTAGAACGCTTTTTCCCGTTTTACCAGCTTCGACTATTCTTTTTACCGTGGCATAACGAACTTTGAAGAACTCGTCCAAATTGTTTGAAAATATCCCCAAAAAACGAAGACGTTCTATTAAAGGCACATTTTTATCGGCACTTTCCTGTAACACCCTATCATTAAAACTTAACCAACTTATTTCTCGGTTTATATATTGGTTTTTTGTTTTGATCATCCTTTCAACTGTTTTGGGAAAATGGTTTGTGTTGTTTTTCCTTTAGAGATTGAAGTCCATTTTTCACCCTCAAAGGTCAAGTGAACCAAACCACTAGTGGGTACATTGTCAATATATAGATCTCCAAGGGAATTGGCAATATGGGTAAAGGCATGATTGTGGCCAAAAATCAATACGGTTTCTAACGAATCATCCAACCTTTGTACAAATTGCAGCACATAATCCCCTGAAAAATCATAAAGTTCATTGGTGATTTCAAATTGACCATACGGAAAATTGAGTTGTCTCAAAAAAATCAATGCCGTATGCAAAGCCCTGTTTGCTGGGCTTGAGAAAATCGCATCAATATTGATGTCTTGTTGTTTGAAATATTCAGCGACCAGATGTCCATCATTTATCCCCCTATCCTTTAAGGGCCTATCCTTATCATTTACTGAATATTCCCAAGAAGATTTACCATGTCTAACAAGAATTAAGTTTTTCATAAGTGCTGTGTTTACGGAGCCAAGCGCTCAATTTTCCAATTGTAATCTTTTTGTAAGGAGTACCGAATCCTATCGTGTAGACGATTGGGTCTTCCTTGCCAAAATTCAATGGATATGGGTCTCACCATATACCCCCCCCAATATTTGGGCCTTGGTATTTCTTTGCCTTCATATTCGGTCTCCAATTGTTTCAGATTTTCTTCCAGTTCTTCTCGTGAAGGAATGACCTGGCTTTGATTGGAAACAATGGCACCTAATTTACTTCCATCAGGTCTTGACTCAAAATAACCATCGGACATATTTTCGGAAATCTTTTCAGCTGTTCCTTTTATAATTACCTGTCGCTCCATTTCATGCCAAAAAAATGACAGACAAACGTTGGCATTTTGGGCAATGGCCCTACCTTTTTCACTTTCGTAATTGGTATAGAATATAAAACCCTCGTGGGTGTATTTCTTTAAAAGCACTACCCTATTCTTTGGATAACCATCCAAACCAATTGTTGATATTGTCATTGTATTGGCCTCATCAACACTATCCAAAGCCTCTACCTCAAAGAACCATTTCTGAAACAATTGCATCGGATTGTCTGAAATGGCATCTTCGGTCAGGATACTTTTACCATAGGATTTTCTGGAATCACCAAAGTCTTTTTCCATCGAATTTTAATCTTAAAAACAAGATAGACAAAGTTCCGCAAAAGATTGGAAAAAAGGGAAGTATAAAGATTCTTTTATTGAGGTCTCGACTCCGCTCGACCGAACAAGTTGGTAAACTTATAATCGTTAAATTTCAAACTGTTTGCCATCATCGGCCAATTCGACATTGGCGAATACTTCCTGGGCTTCTTCTTTAAATAATTCTAAAGATTTATAACGTGTTGAGTAGTGTCCGAGGATAAGGGTGCCAACCTCAGCTTCCCTTGCAATTTCAGCGGCTTGTTTTGCTGTGGCGTGCTTTGTCTTTGCAGATAAATGCGCTTCTGATTCCAAAAAAGTGGATTCATGATAAAGCACGTCGGCCTTTTTAATCTGTTCTACAATTTCAGGGTGGTAACCCGTGTCACTGCAATAAGCATAGCTCTTGGGTTTGGGTGGATCAAAAGTAAGTTCAACATTTTGAACGATCTTCCCATCATCCAAGGTAATGTCCTTGCCATTTTTGATGTTCTGGAAGTAACATTTATCAATTTTGTGTTTTGCAACAGCCTCTATGTTCAACCTACGTTCACCCAATTTCTCTTTGAATAAAAAACCGTTGGTATATATTCTATGGTCCAAAGGAATGGTTTCCACGGATATCTTTTCATCTTCAAATATGTTCTGGCTTTCCTTTGATGTAAGTTCATGGAACCTGAGTGGGTAATTCGTCCAAGAATCGCCTAACTTCAAAAATAGGGTTATGGCCTCTTTAATCCCTTTCGGGCCATAAATATGCAATTCCTTGTCCCTACCAAGGAGGCGAAATGTAGATATTAGCCCAGGCAGACCAAAAAAGTGATCCCCATGCAAATGCGAAATAAAAATATGGTTGATCCTAGAAAACTTGATTTTGTTCTTGCGAAGCTGCACTTGTGTTCCCTCCCCACAATCTATTAAGAACAAATGGTTCTTAATTTCCAATACCTGGGAGGTAGGATTGGTCAATGTTCTTGGCGTTGCCGCATAGCAGCCTAAAATTTGTAATCTCATCGAAATGAAAAGGTGAAAATGAAAAATTAAAAATGAACAATCATAAGCTAACTAATGCGCTTTGCGGGTTTTACGATTGAAGCCAATAACTTAATAATTTGTGTTATTTTATCATGGACTTCACTATGTGTTGGCCTTCTAAATAGTCAGACCCATGTAATAAATCCAACCAATATCTAGTTTCATTCGCTTCCTTTAAACCAATTGACATCTTGTGGATGAAATCTTTTTTGCTCCCTGCATGTTCAGCCTCCCGTACCATTGCACCAATGGAAATCCCAAATCTCATCAACTGCTTTAAAAGTATATGTTCATTATGATCAGCTCGTATTTCTTTAACCATTTTTATAATCGACAAAGCAAAATCAAAGCTCTTTTCTTCAATTATGTTTTTTTCTTTCGTTTTCCTTTTTCAATTTAGAATTTTATATTCTTAAAGATCCAAATCCCTTTCTATTTCCTCCATTTCAATAATGTCCTTTGCTTCCTGGATTGTAGGAACCACACAGATTTCCTCAGGCACCTCATCAAAAGACACTTTATTGGTAACCAAAACAAAAGACTTTTTGGTTCCCCTATGATCATTGGATATTTGTAGAAATTCCAAAACATCGCCAGCTGTAAGTTTTGAAAATGAAAAAAGGTTAACGATTATATGGTTATTTTTGACCTTGGAATAGGCATTTTCTAAATTTTCCATGAATTTTTTAAGAGAAATATCTTCTTGAAAAATAATTGTAGTTGTTCCTTCCTGGTCGAGAATCATAAAATACTATTTTATCTTTGAGGCCAATAAATAAATTACGGCCATACGTATGGCGACTCCATTTTCAACCTGTCCCAATATAATGGACTGCTTTGAGTCTGCCACATCACTTGTAATCTCAACGCCTCTATTTATAGGTCCTGGGTGCATTATTACCACTTCTTTATCCAAGGAGTCCAGAAGTGCTTTATTTACACCGAACTGCTGTGTATATTCCCGTGTCGTTGGAAAATAACTGATATCAAGTCGTTCGTTCTGTATTCGCAGCATATTGGCCACATCGCACCAATCCAAAGCCTTGCGCAAATTGGTTTCCACTTCTACTCCTAAAGATTCAATATGTTTTGGCATTAGCGTCTTAGGCCCACATACCTTTACCTTGGCGCCCTGCAATTTTAAGGCGAAAATATTGGACAAGGCCACTCTGGAATGCAAAATATCACCTACAATCACTACTTTTTTACCCGCAACATCTCCCAACCTTTCACGTATGGAATATGAATCGAGCAACGCCTGTGTAGGATGTTCATGAGCTCCGTCACCAGCATTTACTATTGAAGCGTTCACGTGTTTTGACAAGAATATGCCTGCACCAGGATTTGGGTGGCGCATGACCACCATATCAACCTTCATCGAAAGAATATTGTTCACAGTATCTATAAGGGTCTCCCCTTTCTTTACAGAAGATTGTCCGGCAGAAAAGTTAATTACATCGGCAGATAGTCTTTTTTCAGCCAATTCAAACGACAATTTTGTCCGTGTACTGTTCTCGAAAAAGATATTCGCTATGGTAATGTCACGTAAGGATGGTACTTTTTTAATGGAACGATTGATTACCTCCTTGAAATGATCGGCAGTTTCAAAAATGAGCTGTATATCCTTTTCCTTAAGATATTTTATCCCCAATAAGTGCTTTACACTCAGTTCGCTCATTTTTTACTTATTTATCAAATAGATTACATCCTCTCCATCATTTTCCTCCCACATCACCTTTACTTTTTCCTCATTTATGGCATCAACTTGCCTGCCTCTATAATTAGGCTGAATGGGCAGATGCCTACTAAAACGTCTATCGATCAAGGTTAATAATTCTATTTCGGAAGGTCTGCCGAATGACTGTATAGCCGTCAATGCCGCTCTAATACTTCGGCCCGTATAAAGTACGTCATCAATTAAAACCACTTTTTTGTCCTCTACTAAAAAATCAATCTTTGTTTGGGTGGCTTCAAGTGTTTTGTCTCCCCTTCTAAAGTCATCCCTATAAAATGTAATGTCCAAGAAACCAACATCAATATGCTTCACTCCATATTCTTCCTGAAGAATTCTAGTAAGCCGATCTGCTACAAAAGTTCCCCTAGGTTGAATTCCAATTAGAACAGTCTCTGAAAAATCGAGATGATTTTCAAGAAGTTGGCAAGCCAATCGATGAAGGATGATGTTTATTTCTTTTGAGGAGAGTAGTACTTTTTGACTCATATTAGGTCATCAACACTTTTGTATTGCAAAAATAGGGAATTCCCATTAAAGTATGAATACATTGAAAAATAAGATACAAACTGCTTTGTATTGATTGTTTTTAAAATCTGCAAAAGTGTTGCTTTTTGTCCATTCAAACAGTATCGTAAAAGATGGATTAACGAAACTACTAAAAAGGACCGCAAATGGCATTGAAAATGCTTATTTGATTAGCCCGGTTTAGCAAGTTTCATAAATCGGCCGTTTTATGGGGTCATAGATTTCTTTTGTAAGTCATTGGAGCACATTTCTTTTGGGATTATGGTTAACCACAGGTGAATTGACTCGAATGGCCTAACTAAAATGAGTGCCCGAGGAATTTCTTAAAATCACCGATCTCGAAAGAATCCTTGAATGTTGGATAAACCACAATTTCGGGTATTCATTTTAGTGGATGTTACCATTCGTTTGATCATTCAAGTCTTTATTATTTCTTAAATCCTTTGCAGCACTTAGAATATAGTTTTTAATATTTTCTATTTTCTTTTCATCTAAACGATCACCAAAATTGGGCATGCCTTTACCAAGAAATGCTCCTTCCCCTACTATTTGGGAAAATATCCCGAATACTGCTTTATTGGAATACGCAATGTCAGGATAGGCGCCTCCTCCATTTCCAGGTGAACCATGACATCTATTACAATATTGGTCAAAAACCAACTTTCCTTGTTCAATATTACCAATATCTACAACAACCTCTAGCTCAATAAGTTCCTTTGTCATAACTGGATATTCAGGAATATGCTCATTTTCACCTAATGCAAAAGTATATATAGTACCAGGGTATAGTTGATCTGTATATCGTACAAACCGACCACCAACTCCACCCCAACCCGATACTATGGTAACGTATTGTATGTCGTCCACCAGATAGGAAATGGGTGAAGCGATAACCCCTGATTCCACATTGAATCGCCATTTTTCTGTTCCATCTGCCGCATCATAGGCAACCAGAAAACCTTCAGCATTTCCCTGAAATACTAAATCTTCGGTGCTTAGAACGCCAGCATTCCAGGTTGTTTTATGGATTACTTTCCATACTTCTGTTTTCTGAATAGGATCCCAGGCAATCAACATCCCTTTTTCATCTGGAGCCAAGGGGTCCATACGGGTAACGGCATTTTTATCTCCCCCAAGGGCAATATTACCGGCTCGAATATCTTTGTTATATTCCCAATGTAAAGGTTGCCCATAAATCATAGATTGATCCCTTGCCGGTATGTAAACCAATTTCGTGACTGGATTGAAGGCCATAGGTTGCCAGTTATGCCCACCAGATGGACCTGGGAATATTTGTGCATTAACCTCTTTAAATCGACTAAAATCGGTTTCTATAGGGCGCCCGGTTTCCAAATCAACACTGGTTGCCCAATTAGTATATACATAAGGGTCTGCTGAAATCAACTTTCCATTCGTACGATCCAGTACGTAGAAGAAGCCGTTTTTGGGTGCTTGCATCAACACTTTTCTGGGAGTTCCATTGATTTCCAAATCGGCCAAAATAATATGCTGGGTCGCGGTATAATCCCAACTTTCACCGGGTGTTGTCTGATAGTGCCATTTTAATTCCCCATTCTCTGGATTTAAGGCTACTATAGAGGATAAATAGAGATTATCACCTCCTTGAGGGCTTCTCAATGCCTGATTCCATAAGGTCCCATTCCCGACTCCCACATAGATTAATTTGAGTTTCGGATCATAAGCAAAAGCATCCCAAGCAGTTCCACCACCACCGGATTCCCACCACTTTCCAGTCCATGTTTTAGCGGCTTCTTCCATAGCCTTCGATTCAAAACCATCAGCGGGATTGCCAGGTACTGTGTAAAACCTCCAAACCTGATCACCTGTTAGGGCATCATAGGCTGTGACATATCCTCTTACGCCCAATTCAGCGCCACCATTTCCAATGATTACTTTTCCATCATATACTCTGGGTGCACCAGTAATGGTATAACTCTCACTTTGATCCACAGTCAAAACCTCCCAAGCCTTTTTACCAGTTGCAGCGTCAATAGCGACTAACCTTCCGTCAAGTGTTCCGACATAAACAAGACCTTTATACAATGCCACTCCACGATTAACTACATCACAACAGGCTATTTCGCCATATTCGCGAGGCACCTTAGGGTCAAAAATCCAAATGATCTCCGCTTTTCTAACATCAACTGCGTATACAATACTCCACGGTGCACTTACGTACATGATACCATCCACTACCAAAGGTGTTGCTTCAAATCCTTTTGTAGTACCAAGATTTAATGTCCAGGCCAATCCCAAACTATCAATGTTGGATTTGGTAATCTTGTTTAAAGCACTGAATCGGTCTTCGCTATAGTTTCTCCCATACGACAGCCAATCTCCGGGTGACTTATCGGTACTTATCAGCCGATTGTCGTCAATTTTATTCGTTACTGATTGAATATGTTCCTTTGTTCCAGAGACAGAAGTCTGGTTGCAGCTTACCATTATCAATAAGCATACAATTAAATATGTTGTTTTGGGCAGCGTGATCATATTTTTCATTTTATGAATGGTAACCATTGGATATAGTTACGAGTAAGTATATTTCTTTAATGACCTTAATTTATGAATATTCTATTGATTATCAATCAATAAGAAAACGAATCAAAGAAGTATACGTATAACATTCGTTTACAAACGGAAATATAACTAACGAGCAAAGTTGAAGTACTTGGAGAATATCTTTCTAAAATTCCCATAAAACGAACCTTTTTTGGGACATTGACACTCTTCTTCACTCTATTCCTTTAATCAGTGCTTTATGGGACGTTGAATTTGGAGAATTTTCTATACCAAAAACGCCTATAAATCGTTATTGGTTTATAAAAAATGCTATCAGCTGTCTAGGAGGTCAACCATCATATTCCTACGTTGGCAGCATTCAAAAAACAACAATGAGGATAAGAGCCCTTTTAAAAATCATATTTGTATTATTAATCATTTCTTGTTCATCAAATGAAAGTGATAGTATAGAATCAGTAACATATCCTTCATTTGGTTCAGAAACGGAAGTGACCATTAATAATCTTTCTTTTGATGCAATGGAGCCATTCATATCGTCTAATGGAAACTATCTGTTCTTTAATAATTTAAATGATGGTGTAAATACGAAACTTTATTATGCTACTAAAATTAATGACTCAACCTTTAATTATGTTGGAGAATTGATAGGAACTAATCAACCAACTACACCTCATTTAGATGCAGTTGCCGACATGGATTCTAATGGAAATTTTTACTGGACATCAACAAGAAATTATCCTAATGAATTGAACAATCTCTTTCACGGAACTTTTAGCATTGGGAATGTTAGTGATATTGAAAGAGTACAAGGAGATTTTAATATGAATACTTCTGGTTGGCTTGTAATGGATCACGGAATAAGTTTGGATGGACAATTTTTATACTTCAATAATGCAAGATTTGATGCTGTTAATTGTCAAGGTCCTTGTGAAACCACATTAGGAGTTGCACAAAAAGACGATGCTTCAACATTTAGTACTCTTCCGAATTCGGAATCAATTTTACAAAACATCAATGATGCAAATTATATCTATTACGCGCCTTGTATAAGCAGTGATAATTTGGAATTATATTTTACAAGATATTTAAAAGGACAAATTACTTCAAGTACGGTTTTTGAAATATGCGTAGCGGTTAGAGGTAATTCTTTATCCGAATTTTCAATACCAAAAGTTTTGTTTTCGGAAGTTATTTCAAATTTAATAGAAGCCCCGACTCTTACGGCAGACAAAAACATCATCTATTATCATCGAAAAACCTCTGATTCACATAAAATTATGATGAGATATCGAAATACTTTATAAAGTGATTCTAACACCAATAAAACTACTACCATTAAAGAACTGAGTTAAATTTCGAAATTATTCATATACGAAACCATTATTTTCAAAAGCTCCACTAAACGAACGTTTTAAGGAACTACTCTTTAGGTTTAGGTATTACGATTTAAAAATTATAATCCAAAAACAAAAAAGCCCTGACGGGTACCGTCAGGGCTTTAAGATTCCTGCTTAGGCAGGAATAACATTTATTAAGAGCTTATTTCTTTTTAGAAGCAGCTTCCATTTTATCCTTTAACGCTTGTAAGGTATCATTGGCATCCCCTAATGTAGGTTTGGCCTCCTCTGCACTAGCTGCAGCTCTTTTAACAGCTGCTTTTATGTTACGTTTCTCCTCTTCCCTAAAGATAGCGGTATGACTCGCAACAACACGTTTAAAGTCTTTATTGAACTCTATGATCTTGAACTCGGCCTCTTCGCCTTTGCCCAATTTCTTACCGTCCTCTTTTTCTAGATGACGTTGTGGAACAAATGCAGTGATATCCTCATTAAAATCAATAGTGGCTCCTTTATCGACTATCTCAGTGATAGATGCTTTATGTACCGTATCAAGGGCAAATTCCTTCTCGTATTTGTCCCATGGGTTTTCGGTGGTTTGTTTATGACCCAAACTTAATTTGCGTCCTTCAACATCCAATTCCAAAACCTCGACTTCCAAAGTATCTCCGACGGTTACAAACTCTGATGGGTGTTTGACTTTCTTTGTCCAAGAAAGGTCAGAAATATAGATCAAACCGTCTATACCTTCTTCCAATTCCAAGAATACCCCAAAATTGGTAAAGTTCCTGACAATACCTTTGTGTTTAGAACCTACAGGATATTTAGTAGTGATATCGGTCCATGGATCTGGTGTCAATTGCTTGATACCCAAAGACATTTTACGATCTTCCCTATCCAAGGTCAATACAACTGCCTCTATCACATCACCAACTTTTACAAAGTCCTGTGCTGAACGTAAGTGGGTTGACCAAGACATTTCAGAAACGTGAATCAATCCTTCAACACCTTCAACAACCTCGATAAACGCACCATAGTCCGCTATAACTACTACTTTACCTTTTACCTTGTCACCGATTTTGATGTCTTCGCTTAACGCTTCCCAAGGATGTTTTTCCAATTGCTTAAGACCTAATTGGATTCTTGATTTGTTCTCATCAAAATCCAAGATTACTACATTCAATTTTTGGTCTAGCTCAACAATCTCGTTCGGGTGGTTGATTCTACTCCAAGAAAGATCCGTAATATGCACCAAACCATCAACACCTCCAAGATCGATGAACACACCATAAGAAGTAATGTTTTTAACAACACCTTCCAATACCTGTCCTTTTTCAAGTTGACTGATGATTTCTTTTTTCTGTTCTTCAATATCCGCTTCGATAAGTGCTTTATGCGAAACAACTACGTTCTTGAACTCATGGTTGATTTTAACCACTTTGAATTCCATGGTTTTGTTCACATACTGATCGTAATCCCTAATCGGTTTTACATCGATCTGAGAACCAGGCAAGAATGCTTCGATTCCGAAAACATCGACGATCATACCACCTTTGGTTCTGCATTTTACAAAACCACTTACAATTTCTTCTTTATCGTGAGCTGCGTTTACCCTCTCCCAAGACTTGATAGTCCTGGCCTTTCTGTGCGACAATACCAATTGACCACTTTTATCCTCACGAATGTCAATTAATACCTCTACCTTATCACCAACCTTTAAATCTGGGTTGTAACGAAATTCGTTCAAGGAGATAACGCCTTCAGATTTCGCATTGATATCGATAATCGCCTCACGATCGGTCAAGTACACTACAGTACCTTCCACAACCTCTTCATCGGCAGTATCTACAAAATTTTCGGCAACCAAAATCTCGAATTCCTGAAGTTTGGAATCGTCTACACGTTCAATGCCTTGTTCGTACTTATCCCAATCAAAATTTTCTAAAAACTCCTTTGGGTCTTGTACCGGTGTTTCCACCTTTGTTTCTTGGGTAGCTTCAGTAGTCTCTTCTACTTCTACCTCTGTTGTTGCTTTTTCTTCAGCCATTTTGCTGATTAAATTTGTATTCTATGGACTTACAAGAGTTAAACAATGACCACAGAAGATGTTATATCTTTTTTATTTTCGTCTCCTTTTCCTCTTGATTCTTTGCAAAAAAGGAGTGCAAAAATACGATTTTTATGTCTATTTACAAACAACAATGAATGTAAGATGCAGGTCAGCCTGGTATTTTGATCAAATTACCATCAAAGAACCCATTAATTAGTATCTTCAAGCTCATTAATATTAACCATAAATAAACAATAACTATGAGCGTTAAAGTAAAATATCAAGCCGTTTTGGACCTTGGTGAGCAATTGGGTATCAAAGATGGAAATGTTACCGAAGAAAATGGAATATTGAAAATTAAAGGGCTGGCAAGTACCCAATATAAAAAAAACCTTTTATGGGATAAAATAAAGGAGTTGGGTGGTGAACATCCCTCAGATTTAAAAGCCAATATTACGGTTGAGGACGATACGGTGTACCACAGACATACCGTAAAAAGTGGGGAATCTTTAAGTAAAATTGCCAAACATTATTATGACGACCCCATGAAATACAAGCAGATATTCTCGGCAAATACCAATATATTGAGCAATCCGGACGTGATTCATCCCGATCAGGTTTTAGTTATACCGAACCTTTAACAGAAGAAGACCCGTCAGGTTTTTAAAAACCTGACGGGTCTCTCTTTTATTTTATATTAGAACTCTTTAACCTTCTATTACTCGTTTAGCATAGTCCAGCACCCGATCAAACTGTTCCTCGAGCCCCATATCGCTATTGTCAAATGTTATGGCGTCTTCGGCCTTTTTTAATGGGGATATTTGCCTGTGGGTATCTACATAATCCCGATGCTGTACATTTTTAAGCACATCTTCATATGTTACATCCTCTCCTTTATCCAAAAGCTCCTTATATCTCCTTGTAGCTCTTTTTTTCGGAGACGCTGTCATGAATAATTTTAACTCAGCGTTTGGGAATACTACGGTTCCAATATCACGACCGTCCATAACTATACCTTTTTCATGACCCATCGCCTTCTGAAGCGACACAAGCTTTTTTCGAACTTCCTCGATTGTTGCAATTTTGCTGACGTGTCGAGAAACACCCATAGTTCTAATTTCCTTTTCTACATTGAGCCCATTCAAGTAGATTTCTGCAAAGCCTAAGGACTCATTATACACAAATTTAAGATCAATCCGACTCAAGGATTCTACAAGGCCAGCAGTATTGGCATCTGCTTCATCAATAAAGCCATTTTCTATTGCGAATAATGTCACCCCTCTGTACATGGCACCAGTATCCACATATACATAGTCCAAGGCCTTTGCCAATTGTTTGGCAATCGTACTTTTGCCAGTAGATGAATACCCATCAATTGCAATGGTAATCTTTCCCATAGGCTAAAAATAGGGAGAAAAACGGAGTCTTAAAGTATTAAAGTGTTTTTGCGTTCTTTACTTTTTGATTCGTAATGGCCAATTCGACTACCTCACTCATATCAGAGACATAATTAAAGGTAAGTCCCTTTAAGTAATCTTCCTTGATCTCAAGAATATCCTTTCTGTTCTCTTCACTAAGAATGATTTCCTTGATTTTGGCGCGCTTGGCAGCTAAGATTTTCTCCTTTATCCCACCTACTGGTAAAACTTTACCACGTAGTGTAATCTCACCTGTCATTGCCAAGCTTTTCTTTACCTTTTTCTGGGTAAAAAGCGATACCAACGAAGTTAGCATGGTAATACCGGCACTAGGGCCATCTTTCGGAGTAGCTCCTTCAGGTACGTGAATATGTACATTGTATTTATCAAAAACCAACGAATCTATCCCAAAAATATCCGCGTTTGATTTAATATACTCCATGGCAATGGTAGCTGATTCTTTCATGACCTTACCCAGGTTACCGGTAATGTTCAAGGTACCTTTACCCTTTGACAAAATGGACTCTATAAAGAGAATATCTCCACCAACACTTGTCCATGCAAGACCGGTCACTACCCCCGCAACATCATTGTTTTCATATTTATCACGTTCCATACGTGCAGGGCCCAATATTTTCTCAACATCGACATTGCTTATTTTGATATTATATTCTTCTTCTATTACAATTGATTTAGCCGCATAACGAACTACTTTGGCTATTTGTTTTTCCAAGGAACGAACTCCCGACTCCCTTGTGTATCCCTCAACTATTTTCTCTAATTGTGCCTTCCCAATTTTAAGATCCTTAGTGCTGAGTCCATGCTCTTTCAATTGCTTGGGCAATAAATGTCTTTTGGCAATTTCAACCTTTTCCTCGATGGTATAACCGCTTACATTTATAATTTCCATTCTATCTCTCAAGGCAGGTTGAACGGTTGCCAAACTATTTGCGGTTGCAATGAACATTACCTTAGAAAGGTCATAGCCCATCTCCAGGAAATTATCATGAAAATCACTATTCTGTTCTGGGTCCAAAACCTCCAACATTGCCGAAGATGGGTCTCCTTGATGGCTACTCGCCAATTTATCGATCTCGTCTAAAATAAATACAGGGTTTGAAGTACCCGCTTTTTTCAAACTCTGAACAATTCTACCCGGCATGGCGCCGATATACGTTTTACGGTGGCCGCGAATCTCCGCTTCATCCCGCAATCCACCCAATGACATACGCACATATTCCCTTCCCAAAGCTTCTGCGACAGATTTCCCCAAAGAGGTTTTCCCGACACCAGGAGGGCCAAGTAAACAAAGAATGGGTGACTTCATATCGTTACGCAATTTCAGAACTGCCAAATATTCGATAATTCGTCTTTTCACATCTTCAAGGCCATAGTGGTCCCGATCCAATATCTTTTGTGCCCTTTTTAAATCGAATTTATCCTTCGAAAACTCATTCCAAGGAAGTTCCAAAAACAAGTCCAGATAATTTCTTTGGATTGAATATTCCGCTACTTGCGGATTCATTCGCTGCATTTTGGACAATTCTTTGTCAAAATGCTCGGCAATTTTAGTATCCCATTTCTTTTCCTTTGCCTTTAAGCGCATTTCACTCACTTCCTCATCATAAGAGACCCCTCCCAGTTCTTCTTGAATGGTCTTCATTTGTTGATGAAGGAAATATTCTCGTTGTTGTTGGTCCATATCACTGCGAACCTTGGATTGGATCACGTTCTTGAGTTCCAATTTTTGGAGTTCCACATTCATATACTTCAATGTGGCCAGCGCCCTCTCCTGAAGGTTGCCGATCTCCAATAATTCCTGTTTTTCCTTGACATCTAGATTAAGATTGGAGGATACAAAATTGATGAGAAACGAATTGCTCTCAATATTCTTAATTGCAAAGGAAGCCTCACTGGGAATATTGGGATTGTCTCTAATAATCTTCAACGCCAAGTCTTTAATCGACTCGATAATGGCCAAAAACTCTTGTCCATCTTGATTAGGTCTTTCTTCTAAAGTCTCCCTAACGGTAGCCGTCATATAAGGTTTCTCCGTTAGGATTTCAGCAACCTCAAATCGCTTTTTTCCTTGAATGATGACCGTCGTATTACCATCGGGCATTTGTAGGACACGTAATATTCGGGCAACCGTTCCTAAAGTATTTATATCATTAATTCCAGGGGTTTCGGTCTTCTCATCTTTTTGGGAAACAACCCCAATAACCTTTGAGCCATTATTGGCATCCTTTATTAATTTAATCGATTTATCCCTTCCAGCGGTAATAGGGATAACTACCCCAGGAAACAAGACCGTATTGCGCAAGGGCAAAATCGGTAAAGTTTCGGGCAGGCCCTCATTGTTCATCTCCTCTTCATCTTCGGGGGTCAACAACGGAATCAACTCAGCGTCTTGGTCAATACCTTGCAAGGACATATTGTCAAAATTTGAAAATTTGGAATCTCCCATATATTTATTTCAGCCATTCTGTCATATTATAACAGAATTCAATGGTACTTAATTGTTATTTAAGGCTCCTTATTGCCCCATTCGCAATGCTTTAGGGTTTCAGTAGCTTCTTTTTCAACCATAAAAGGCAATTGTTATGCCAACAAGGGTGAAAATTTCGAAGAAACTGTAACATTACCTAAATTGGGTCATCTATTAGACAAATCAATCACTTTTGAGCCACAAAAGAGAACATACTGATGATTTAATACAATTGTGTATTGAAGGGAAACAAAGTGCACAAATGGAAATTTACAATCGCTACTACAGAGCCATGTACAACACGTCTTTGAGGATTGTAAAGAACCGTGCCGAAGCCGAAGACGTAATGCAAGAATCGTTTTTAAACGCGTTTACAAAGTTGCATACGTTCAAAGGCGAAGTAACCTTTGGATCTTGGTTAAAACGTATTGTGATAAACAACAGTATCTATCACTACAGAAAGCAACGAAAAAACAGTGAGGTTGCTCTAGATGACATAATGTACAAGGTCGAAGATAATAATGGGGTTGCTTCGGATCATGTGTTTACCGAACTGAAGGCTCAAAAAGTGATGGAGACCATGAAACGGTTAAAAGATAATTACAGAATTTCTTTGACCTTACATTTAATAGAAGGATATGATTATGAAGAAATAGGTACCATAATGAATATGAGTTATGCCAATACCCGAACAACAATTTCAAGGGCAAAGGAAAGTTTACGAAAAAAAATGATAAACGCTTACTAATGGAAAAGGATGAACTAAAAGATGTATTCAACATACTTCAAGGGCAGTTTGATATCGAAGAGCCAAGAACAGGGCATCAAGAACGATTTTTGGACAAATTGAATAATACAAATCAGGTCGTTGCATTGAACCAACCTAAAAGAAATTGGTGGAAAACCCTTTCGATTGCTGCTTCTATTGCTGTTTTATGCCTAGTCGCCATTGGAATTAATAATTCAGGAGGTACTATAGAAGAGCAAGTGGCCAAAATATCCCCAGAAGTTGGTAACACCCAGGTTTATTTTGCCAGCCTTATCGAAGACCGTGTAAAAAAACTTAAAAATGAAAGTTCTCCCGAGACTCAAAAGATTATAAGTGATACCATGGTCCAGTTGAAAAAATTGGAGACCAATTATTCCAAATTGGAAAAAGATCTTCTGAACGGTGGAAACGACAAATTGCTCTTGAGTGCCATGATTACCAATTTCCAAATCAGGATAGACCTCTTACAGGATGTCATCAATCAAATCGAGACAATCAAAAATTTAAAAAAATACAATGATGAAAACTTTACTATTTAAATATGCAGTAATACTACTTATGGTAGTGCCCATTACCCTAGCGGCCAATGATAGAAATCCCAAAGGTATATACACCGAGGAAAAGACCATAAAAAAGGAATACGATGTCGATTCTGATGCATTGCTCAAGGTAAGCAACAGCTACGGCAATCTGAACATTACGTCGTGGAATGAGAACAGGATACTCATAGAGGTGCATATTAAGACCAGCGGCAACAACAAAGAAAAAGTGCTGAAGAAACTTGAAACCATTACAGTTGATTTTGAAGCCACAAGCTCTATGGTCTCCGCAAAAACCATTTTCAACAAAAACAAAAGCAGGTGGAGTTGGAACTGGGGAAACAGCAATGTCAACATGCAAATCAATTACACCATAAAGATACCCGTAAAAAATAGTGTGCATCTGAACAACGATTATGGCAATATAATTTTGGACCGTGTTGACGGGCATGCTAAAATCAGCTGTGATTACGGTAGGCTTGAAATTGGTGAGTTACGGGGCAGAAACAACTATCTTAACTTTGATTACACCTCTAAATCAAGTATTGGTTTCATCAACAGTGGCGAAATAAAGGCAGATTATTCTGGATTCACAATCGAAAAAGCTGGGGATTTGACTGTAAAGGCAGATTACACAAATGCGACCATTGAACAAATGGAAAACCTGCAATACTCCAGTGATTATGGTAATCTTGAAGTTGGTGAGGC
The DNA here is from genome assembly GCA_024279425.1 of Bacteroidota bacterium. Classification (GTDB taxonomy): domain Bacteria; phylum Bacteroidota; class Bacteroidia; order Flavobacteriales; family Flavobacteriaceae; genus Maribacter_A. Next base: position 60,568 of record JAJRRO010000097.1, read on the forward strand.
AAACAACATACAAGGGGCAGGAGACTACATAAATGTGAAATTAGGCACAATTCATGGCAATGTCGACATTAATGCGGATTATGGTTCTCTCAGAATAATAGAAATGGCCGAAGATGCCGGAAACCTACAGATAAATTCGGATTACACAGGTATTAAAATAGGCTATTCGCCACACTACAATTTTGATTTTGAAATCAAAACAGAGTATGCTAGGGTCAGTGGGAAAGAGGGTTTTGAAATCAACATCAGTACCGAAAAATCGAGTAACAGGTATTACAAAGGCTATCATGGAAAGGCAAATAGCGGAAATTCTGTTTCCATTGATAGTGAATACGGAGGAATATCATTTACTAAAAATCAATAATTAAATAAAAATCGGTCAATCAAGCCCTGTCCTTCGACTCCGCTCAGGATGACAGTTTAGGGTAAAAAACACAAAATCATGAAAAAATTAGCAACACTTAGTTTAGTAGCATTATTTACAATTTCCTGTATGGCCCAATGGGGTAAAAAAGTAAATGGAAATGGCAATATGGTGACCATAGAAAGGTCGACAGGGGATTATGACGCCGTCGCGGTTTCTGGATGGTTTGATGTTGAGTTGGTTGACGGCAACGAAGGTGATATAACCTTAAAAGGCGAAGAAAACCTTTTGGAACATATCATTACAGAAGTAAAAGACGGCAAATTGGTGATCAAAGTTGAAAAAGGGTATAATTTAAAGCCATCATCATGGAAAGAGGGAATTCACATTACAGTTCCCGTAGAAAGTATTAATTCGGTTGCGCTTTCAGGTTCTGGGGATATTGTGGGCAAGAAAACCATTAAGGCAAGTAACTTTAAGATCTCAATGTCGGGTTCTGGTGACATCACCTTGGCAGTAGAGTCTAATTCGGTCAATGCTTCAATGTCGGGTTCTGGGGATATTACCTTGAGCGGTTCAACCATCAATTTTGATGTTACCATTTCAGGTAGCGGAGACATTAAAGCTTATGAATTAGAGGCTGATAATGTTGATGCAACTGTTTCTGGTTCTGCTGATATCAAAATAACCGCCAAGCAAAAATTAAAAGCAAGGGTATCAGGTTCAGGTGATATAAGCTATAAGGGAAATCCTGAAAAAGTAGATACCAAGACTTCTGGTTCAGGTGATATCTCAAAAGCATAACTGTTAATCGACAGTGCAATCAAAAAACGTAACAATCAGCGAAAGCCTCTTGCAAAAGGGGCTTTTTGCTTATTTATTCTTACCATTTACCCGTGTCAATAAAAACATCCCGGCAAGAAAAAACAGTCCCAAGAAAATTATGGCATTGCGCATACTACCCGAATATTGGGCGACAGCACCATACAAAAAAGTTCCGATTACTATACCTATTTTTTCCGAAACATCATAAAAACTAAAGAAAGAAGCTGTATCAGTGGTCTTGGGAAGAAACTTGGAATAGGTAGATCTTGATAGTGCCTGAATACCACCCATCACCATACCCACACAGCCGGCTGCAATGTAAAAGTCCATCGGAGTTATTACAAAATAGGCATATATACATATCATTATCCACAAAATATTGACTACTATAAGCGTCTTTATATTGCCAAATCTCTGAGACGCCAGAGCCGTAAGTGTAGCGCCTAAAACGGCCACTATTTGGATGACCAAAATACTGACGATCAATCCTGTGGTACGCTCCGTGTCGGACCCCCAATGAATTTCCTCTTCCCCAAAATAGGTAGCAATGAGCATTACGGTCTGCACAGCCATACTATAAACAAAGAAAGCGCCCAAATAACGTTTCAATCGTACTTCACCACCCAATTGATGCCAAACACTTTTAAGCTCCTTAAAACCATTTAAAATAACGTGGTCTGTTTTACCTTCCTTTTTATAGCCCTTGGGCAAATGTCGAAAAGTGTACTGACTAAAGGCAATCCACCAAATACCTACGGATAGAAAAGAATATTTCATGGCTTTGATTTCGGCAGCTTCGGTTGCGTCGCTTTCAATTCCGAAAAAATCAGGTTTCATGACCATTGCCAAATTAAACAGCAATAAGATTACACTGCCGACGTAGCCCATTGAAAATCCTTTGGCACTTATACCATCTTGTTGCTCAGGGAAAGCTATATCGGGCAAATAGGAGTTATTAATGGCGAAGCTCACCCAAAAGCCTACCAACGCAAAAAAGTAACACCCTAGACCCAGGTAAATATTCTCTAAAGAAAACCAATATAGACCAATACAAGAGACGCCTCCCAAGTAGCAGAAAAATTTCATAAACATTTTCTTGTTCCCCAAATAATCTGCAATTCCCGATATAAGAGGGGTAATAATGGCGATAAAAAGAAATGCGGCCGATGTCGTGTAGCTAATCAATGGTGCCCGAGCAATTTCACCACCGAATATGGTTACCTTTTCAATATCGGCTACCCTAAAAAGGGCGCCATAAAATATCGGGAAAATAGCCGAAGAAATTACGAGGCTGTACACTGAATTGGCCCAATCGTAGAATGCCCACGCATTCAATAATTTTCTACTGCCCTTAATGGCCAAGGTTCTAGTCATATATAAAATAAAAGCCGTTCGATAAACGAACAGCTTTCAATATACAATTATTACTTAAATAAATTTGAACCCGAGGATTATCTAAACGTTGTGACACCAAATTTCATAGCCTCTTGCCTCGCCAGCGGTGCCCATTCGGTTAAATTGGCAATTCTCGTTTCATTGGATGGGTGTGTACTTAAAAACTCTGGAGGTGTCTCGCCTCCACTGTGTGCTTTCATTCTCTTCCACAGTTCCGCTGCCTCAGTTGGGTCATAACCTGCAATGGCCATAATCTGTAGACCGATCCTATCTGCTTCGGTCTCATGACTTCTACTGAACGGAAGCATTAAGCCAATCGTTGAACCAAGACCGTAAGCCTGATTGAACATGTTCCTGGTTTTATCATCCTTGAGGGCAATATTTCCGGCTACCGCGCCTACTTGTTGTAAGGTACCTGCGCTCATACGCTGGGCCCCATGATCCGCAAGCGCATGGGCCACTTCATGCCCCATTACAACCGCTACGCCCCTTTCGGTCTGGGTAATCGGCAATATTCCCGTATAAAAAACAATCTTACCTCCCGGCATACACCAAGCATTGACTGTTTTATCGTTTACAAGATTATACTCCCACATATAATCATTAAGATAGCCAGGATAACCATTGGCTGCCAACCAACGTTCTGCAGCAGAAGATATACGTTGACCCACATTAGTGATCATTCGGGCTTCAGTTGTATTTTCAACAATATTGTTTTCGGTAAGGAATTGATCATACTGGGCAAAGGCCATTGGGAATATTTGGCTGTTCGGGTAAAAATTCAAAACCTTTTTACCAGTAAAGGGGTTAACCTTACAGGCTGCCACACCCATGAATATGGTAATTATCAGTATTAGCTTTTTCATTTTAGTATAGTGTTTAGTTTTGTTAAAATACAAAAAAAATCACTTCCCCATAATACGCAATTGGCTAAAATCTTTGCTTATTTCAATTACGTTGTCCCCATTCAACTTTATGTCCTCCAAGGAAACTGATTCATTGTCAACTTCAACAGAGGTCACCTTAAATGGTAATCCGTGTAAATTGAATTTAAACGTTTTATAAGAGGTTATAAAAGTACCGTCTTTGAACTGCTGGATATTCAGTTCGTTTTCCTTTCCATGTAATTTAAAATTCCTAAGGGCATATCTACCTTTCTTATAATCATAACCGTCTTGCTCATCTTCATAAACCATAGAACTCTCTTTGCCCAATTTAAAATACACATCGATCAACAGCTCTTCTATATTCAATTCACCCACATATTGCTGCACCGGATATTTCGGAATCATCGCACCTTCTTTTATGAAAAGTGGAATTTTATCAATATCGGCCTCGACCCATTTCTCCTTACCACCTTCTATGACTTCATCATTCCAAAAATTATACCATTTTCCTCGAGGTATATACATACGCCTTCCTTGGGCATTGGGTTCTTGAATTGGACAAACCAAAATTTGTTGCCCAAAGATGAACTCATCGGTCCTAAAATGGGTCTGGGTATCTTCTTGATCAAAATATACTAAAGGTTGTAACATGGGTTCGCCATGTTTGGAATAATTCCAGAACATAGTATACAAATAGGGTAATAATTGGTAGCGTAGTTCAATATACTTTCGAACGATATCGGTCACGTCGCTATCAAATGACCAAGGTTCTTGATTTCCATGATCCCCACTTGAATGCACCCTACAAAAAGGATGAAAAATACCCAGTTGTATCCAACGTGCAAATAACTCTCCATTTGGCTGTTCTGCAAACCCTCCAATGTCAGAACCTACAAAAGACATACCGCTCATACACATACGCTGCATTTGCACATTGGCAATCCATAAATGCTCCCATGTTGCGACGTTATCGCCTGTCCAAGTTGAAGAATAACGTTGAGTTCCGGCATATGCCGCACGTGTAATTACAAAAGGCCTTTTAGGGTAGACATATTTCTTTATTCCTTCAAAGGTTGCCCTTACCATCTGCATGCCATAAACGTTATGCGCCTTACGGTGTGTACAGGGGTGGCCATCATAATTATGCCTAGTGTCCAAGGGTGCTGTTTTGGAAGGGACTTCCATCACTGCAGGTTCATTCATATCGTTCCATACAGCATGTACTCCAAGTTCTGTCATAAACTCCTTATACAATCCGGCCCACCATTCTCGTACTTCGGGATTCGTGAAATCAGGGAAATGACATTCGCCTGGCCACACTTTGCCCCGCATATAGGGGCCATCTCCTCTTTTACAGAAATAATCATTTTCCATGGCTTCCTGATACACCGAATAATCTTTATCGATCTTGATTCCTGGATCGATCATTACCACGGTTTTGAAACCGTCTTCATTCAATTCACTGATCATTCGCTTAGGGTCTGGGAATTTCTTTTTATCCCAAGTGAAGCAACGAAAACCATCCATATAATCAATATCCAAGTACAGGGCATCACAAGGAATTCTCAATTCCCTAAACTTATTGGCAAGTGCCTTTACATTACTTTCAGGAAAATAGCTCCATTTCGATTGATGATATCCCATAGCCCACATTGGCGGTAGTTCCGGGGTTCCCGTTAAATTGGTATATCCCTTTACCACCTTAGACATTTCAGGGCCATAGAAGAAATAATAGTTCATTTCGCCGCCATCTGCCCAAAAGCTAGTTACATGTCTTCTTTCATGGGCGAAATCAAAATGCGTCCTGAACGTATTATCAAAGAAAATTCCATAGGCCGTATTATTATGTAGACCAATATAGAACGGTATGGCCTTGTACAGTGGATCTTGATCTTTACCATAGGCATACTGATCGGTACACCAATTATTAACCCTCTTGCCCTTTAGATTAGAGTGGGTTGCCTTATCACCCATGCCATAGTAGCTTTCGGCGTTTTGGGTTATTTTACTCATTTTCACGGTATTACCCCCGTATTCATGGTTCTCTTCCCAATGAAAACCAAGCTCATCCTCATTGATGATATTGCCTTCCAAATCAGAAATCTGAACCCTCAGCGTCTTTTTATCTACTAAAACCCTGATTTTTGAAGTTTCAATGAGATACTCTGTATTGGTTTCGTTTATGCCTAGATAGTTATATCCCTTGCTCGCATTTTCACTAATGGCATAGGAGAAATCGGGTTGAAAAACATGTTCGGTCGCATACCTAAATCGTAGCGCACTGTTTCTCAAAACCGTAATCTGTAATATGACACCATTTTCAGTAGTGAAATAAAACTTATCTACATCTTGTCTAAAATCTATTATCTGGTTTGGGTACAGATTCCCTTTATATTCAAGTTCAGTATTGGTAATCATAGTTGATTTCTTTTAAAGCGCGACAAAATACGCACTTTAGCATGTAAATGTAAAATGAAAAGCTGCCAATTGTCAACTATTTCGATATAGTTGATCGGTGCTATTGAAAAATAACGATTCCGAGTGGTGGAATTGTAATTTCAATTGATTTATCAAAACCGTGCCACGGTTTCTTTGATGTCTTTATGGTTGTGCTATTGGAACCAGCTCCTCCATATTTTTTTTCATCACTGTTAAATATTTCCTTTAGCTGTCCCGGTTTGGAAACACCAATTCGGTAGTTTTCCCTTGGTGCCGGGGTAAAATTGCAGGCAATGATAAGATCGTTCTTTTTATCATGGCCCATACGGGTATAGGTCAACACCGAATTTTCACTGTCGCCATAATCTATCCATTGGAATCCCTCTTCGCTAAACTGTTTTTCGTAAAGTGCCGGACAGGATTTATAGATCTTGTTTAGATCTTTGATCAAGGATTGAATACCCGAATGAAAATCATATTGGGTCAAATGCCAATCCAAACTCTGATTAAAGTTCCATTCCGATGATTGTCCAAACTCACCTCCCATAAAAATAAGATTGCCTCCTGGGTGGGTGAACATATACCCGAATAACAATCTTAAATTGGCAAATTGCTGCCATTCATCACCAGGCATTCTATACAGCAACGACTTTTTACCATATACCACCTCATCATGGGAAAAAGGCAGCATGAAGTTTTCGGTAAAAGCATACGTCATACTAAAGGTAATATCATCTTGATGGTGCCTTCTATAAATAGGTTCTTTCTTAAAGTATGCCAAGGTATCGTGCATCCATCCCATCATCCATTTCATACCAAAGCCAAGACCCCCATAATTTACGGGCTTCGAGACCCCGGAAAAAGCTGTTGACTCTTCCGCTATGGTCTGCACTCCTGAAAAACTGCCATAAACCGTTTCATTAAGTTCCTTAATGAACGAAATGGCCTCAAGGTTTTCGTTGTTCCCATACATATTTGGTTCCCATTCCCCATCTTCTCTAGAATAGTCCAAATACAACATCGAAGCTACGGCATCTACTCTAAGACCATCGACATGATATTGATCCAGCCAAAATATAGCATTGCTTATTAAAAAGGCCCGAACCTCATTTCTACCATAATTAAAAATCAGGCTTTTCCAATCAGGGTGGTATCCCCTTCTTCTGTCTGGGTGCTCATATAAATGTGAACCATCAAAAAAACCGAGACCATGGGCATCTTCAGGAAAGTGTGAGGGCACCCAATCCAAAATAACACCAATATCATTTTGATGCAGTTTGTCAACCAACAATTTAAAATCCTCTGGGTTTCCAAAGCGTGATGTCGGCGCAAAATAACCTGTAAGCTGATAGCCCCAAGAAGGATCATATGGAAATTCCATAATAGGCATAAACTCTATATGTGTAAAACCCATTTCCTTGACATAATGTACCAGATCCTCTGCCAATTCTTTGTACGATAAAAAGTTATTATCCGTATCACGTTTCCAAGAACCTAAATGCACCTCATACACCGAATAAGGTTTGTCCAAGTCATTTTTGGACTCCCGCGTATCCATCCATTTTTTGTCTTTCCATTTGTAATTGGCTTCCCAAACTACAGATGCCGTCTTGGGCGGATGCTCACAAAATCTAGCAAAGGGATCGGCTTTTTCCGTGGCTATTCCAAAATTGTTGGAATGTATTGCATATTTATACAACGTTCCTTGCCCAATATCTGGAATAAAACCTTCCCAAATACCGCTTTCATCCCAACGCACATTCAATGTATGGCCATGTTCTTCCCAACTGTTAAAATCACCGATTACTGAGACGGAATTGGCCGTAGGTGCCCATACTGCAAAATAAGTGCCTTTTACCCCGTCCAATTTAATGGGATGAGATCCCAATTTCTCGTAAAGTTTAAAATGCTTACCAGCTTTGAATAAATCAATGTCAAATTCGGAAAAAAGCGAGTGGACAATAACTTTGGACATACTACAGTTATGTTTTTGGCAAAACTAATCAACTTTGAATAAAGTGCGTGATATTTAAGGATTTACTTTGTTTGCCGGGGTTTTATTCCAAAAAAAAACAATTTAATTTAAAAAAGTGGAACGCTTTTTGAAACGGTTCTTCAAATACGATTTAAACGAACAATTAAAACTTTGATTATGAGAAAAATTAGCATTGTACTCGGTACATTTTTAGCTCTGTTTATTATGTCATGTGAAGGCCCTATAGGACCCCCAGGGTTTGACGGGTTTGATGGTCTTGACGGCTTGGATGGGCAGGACGGAGTAAATATTTTAGGAACTGTTATTGACATTGAAGGAGATTTTATAGCTGATGATTATAGCATTTTTTACGAGTTTCCACAAACCGTTGAGGTTTTTGAAAGCGACGTGATACTCATTTACCTTTTGTGGGGTCAAACCGAAGACAGCAATGGAGAAGCTGTTGATATTTGGAGGTTATTGCCACAGACCCGAATCCTAGACCAAGGGTTGTTACAATACAATTATGACTTCACTTTTTTTGATGTGAATATTTTCTTGGAAGCCGACTTTGACCTTAGTACCTTACAAGCTGGCGACACTGACGATCAAGTCTTCAGAATCGCCGTATTACCAGCGGAACTTGCAGCCGGGTCTAAGCTTGACCGATCAAATGTGGAAGCAGTTATGCGCACTCTTGGCGTTGAAGAGGCAGCTGTTCAGAAAATAAAATTAAACTAGACCCATATATTGGATAGTATTTCTAAACCCTACTTTCTTAAGTAGGGTTTTTGCTTCCAAATATGAGTGCTGATCGGTATTAATAAAACCTTAACATTCATTTGGCCAAAAGAAATTTAAATTTGAAAAGACAACTTTGAGAGTACGTCTAAAATTGAAAATGTAAAATATGCTTAAGAAAATAATTTTTACGGTATGCGTTATCCTTGTTGGATGCAAAGGAAACACCCAAAATAAAACAAAGGCAAAAGTAAGCGATACCAAGAAGGCCATAGCCTATAAAGTGGTTAAAACCGATCAGGAATGGCGTAAGGAACTTACTGATATACAATACTATATTCTGAGGAAGGCAGGAACTGAAACCGCTGGCACAAGCATCTTGTTGGAGAATAAAAAGAAAGGCACTTATGTATGCGCTGCATGCAGTACGGAGCTTTTTAAAAGTGATTATAAATATGATTCTGGCTCCGGATGGCCAAGTTTTGATCGCGAAATCGTGGGTAACGTAGCCTTTGATGTGGATTACAAAATAGGATACAAACGTACTGAGGAGCATTGCGCTACCTGTGGAGGGCATTTGGGACATGTATTCGATGATGGCCCATCGGGTACAACAGGCAAGAGACATTGCGTCAATGGGGCTGCTTTAAAGTTTATTCCTACGGACCAGTGATTTTTATGCCCTGATGGAAAAAATGAACACCAATTTGAACCTCCTAAAATGACCCATCAGGAAAACTTCATACAAAGTGCCTTGTTTGAATTTCATCGTTATAAGACCTTGGGGGACAACACTTTTGCACAACTCAATGGTAAAGAGCTGCTTTGGCAGCACACTGAAACAGACCATGGTATATCCCAAATCGTAAAGCACATTTCAGGCAACATGCTAAGCAGATGGACCAACCTCTTAACGGAAGATGGCGAAAAACCTTGGAGAGATCGGGATACCGAATTTGAACATCCGTTTACTTCAAAAACCGAGATGATCGCAGCTTGGGAAAAGGGTTGGCAATGCCTTTTTGAAGCTCTTGCCACTGTGAACGCCACTAACTTTGATACATCTATCAAGATTAGGAATGAGCAGCACACCCTAATCGAGGCCATAAATCGTCAATTGGCGCATTATGCCAATCATGTAGGCCAAATAGTCCTTTTGGGTAAAATGACAAAGGGGAGCCAGTGGGTTTCCCTCTCAGTTCCCAAAGGGGAATCACAGGCCTTTACTACGAAAAAAATGAGCAAATAATTCAATTTCAGACTATTCCCGGTTGCCTGATCTATCTTTCCCTGATCAAATTGTTATTTTAAAATGGAATTTAAAATACTACCACAAGGTTTTTGTATTTTTGCGCCTCTCCTGATAATTATCGGGATTAAAAATCAAAGCATAAAAATATGAGCAATTTCGATGTTATTGTTTTAGGTAGTGGTCCTGGGGGTTATGTTACAGCTATACGCGCATCCCAACTGGGTTTAAAGACCGCAATTGTTGAAAAGGAAAATCTTGGTGGCGTCTGTTTAAATTGGGGTTGTATTCCTACTAAAGCATTATTGAAATCAGCTCAGGTTTTTGAATACCTTCAACATGCCGGGGACTACGGATTGAAAGCCGATGGCGTTGATAAGGATTTTGATGCTGTTGTAAAAAGAAGTCGAAATGTGGCCGATGGTATGAGTAAGGGCGTGCAGTTCTTGATGAAGAAAAATAAGATTGAGGTCATTAATGGGTATGGAACCTTAAAAACAGGAAAAAAACTAACGGTTAAGGGTGCTGATGGCAATGAAACCGAATATAATGCCAATCATATTATCATTGCTACCGGGGCACGTAGTAGGGAATTACCTAGTTTGCCCCAAGATGGAAAAAAAATCATTGGGTATCGAGAGGCCATGACCTTAGATCACCAACCCAAAAAGATGATCGTTGTGGGCAGTGGTGCCATAGGCATTGAATTTGCCTATTTCTACAATGCTATGGGAACCGAGGTTACCGTAGTGGAATTTTTACCGAATATTGTTCCCGTTGAGGATATTGATATTTCAAAACAATTGGAGCGCAGTTTCAAAAAAATAGGCGTAAAAATAAAGACCTCCGCAGAAGTAACTTCTGTTGATACTTCTGGAGAAGGAGTAAAGGCTACTGTTAAAACTGCCAAAGGCGAAGAAGTATTGGAAGCTGATATTGTTTTGTCTGCTGTTGGAATCAAAACCAATATCGAAAATATCGGCCTTGAAGATGTAGGTATTGCTACAGACCGTGATAAGATATTGGTTAACGACTATTACCAAACCAATATTCCTGGCTATTATGCCATCGGTGATGTGACCCCAGGCCAGGCATTGGCCCATGTTGCCTCGGCTGAAGGGATTCTTTGTGTAGAAAAAATAGCCGGTATGCATGTAGAAGCCTTGGATTATGGCAACATTCCTGGCTGTACCTACTGTACGCCGGAAGTAGCTTCTGTAGGACTTACGGAACAACAAGCCAAGGATGCAGGTCACGATATCAAAGTAGGGAAATTTCCGTTCTCCGCCAGTGGTAAGGCGAAGGCAGCAGGTACTCCCGACGGATTCGTCAAGGTCATCTTTGACGCCAAGTATGGCGAATGGTTAGGTTGCCATATGATAGGAGCAGGAGTAACCGATATGATCGCCGAGGCCGTGGTGGCCCGTAAATTGGAAACCACAGGGCATGAGATTCTAAAAGCCGTGCATCCACACCCAACCATGAGTGAAGCGGTTATGGAAGCCGTTGCCGATGCCTATGATGAAGTAATTCACCTATAATTTTTTTGGGTTTGCCAATTGTCGTTCATAGGATACAAATGAATGTCATTTTCAACAAACCATAATCTTTTGAATTCGTATAATGCTCAAAACATTCAGAATAACCGCAATCCTTGAAGGCATCTCTTATTTGATGCTTTTTGCCATAAGCATGCCCTTAAAATATATGGCGGGCCTTAAAGACCCCAATATCTATATTGGCTATGCACATGGCTTTTTATTTGTTCTATATATGGCCCTGGCTGTTATGTTGACCCGGGAACGTAAATGGGGCACTCAAAAGTTTATGATTCTTTTTGCGGCCTCACTCCTCCCCTTTGCCACTTTTTATGTAGATAAGAAGTATTTGAAGTCCGAAAGTTAAAGAACAGGACTAGGGCTTTTCATAGAAGCTGTTGTTGTACTGTGCTTTAATTTTTATAACATGACACACACCTTTTTTAGACTTGTTTTAGACTGCTCAGTTTAAATTTAGGAATAGGTGGGTCAACTTCACAGGAATATGCAATATGACTTCGGTTTTCCTAAACCAAGGGGTTGAGTAACGATTACCAGTGTTATACGCATCTTTAAATGGTTTTACATCGGTTCAAACAAGCATTTCATAGTTAAACTGGCTGTAACTATTGCTTGGCTGTATTGATTCGGTTTTACACCCCAGGTGGTAATCATTACTGTATAAACCCCTTTCTTAGTTTTAGTGGATGCCCTAAATTGATTTTCCTTATTCCTTAATCTTTGCAAGTAGGTAGCATCAAGTGAAAATTCATCATTGTAGAATTTAATTTCACACAAATTTACAACATCATCGTCTCGATCAATAACTAAATCTACTTGTGCTTTAGGGTTATGCCAACTATAGTTTTTAGACCCAATTTGGTCGCACTTCAATGCTTTTTTAACTTCTTTATAATGCTTCAAACACATTGTTTCAAAGGCATAACCGCACCAGGATCTGTACTCTTGCTTCTGAAAGATTTGAGTCCATTTTGCTCCTTTAAATGGTATCATAAACTGAAGGTGGAACAAGCAAAATTCATCGTAAACTCGATATAATGTTTTTTTTATGTTGTCCTTATACGCTTCGTATTTTAATGCGAAACCCGATTGCATCAATTCTTCTAGAGAATCCGAGAACCTCCCTCCTGATGAAATCTTTAATTTTTTCAAGATTTCGTCCCTGGTAATCCCTTCCTTCTTCTTGTTGGCTAGGACGTACATTATTTTCTGGTGATATGAATTTTCATCGAATAAAGATTTAAATACTTCATCGTACTCATTTTCGAGGTATGCACCTTGTTGAAAGCATAAGCGGTCTATTGTTATTGCGGCTGATTCTCCCGCTTTTACATATTCTAGATATTCAGCGATACCCCCTATAACCATATAAATCTTCAATATTTCATATTCTTCCATTGTTATTCCCTTGTACTTGAAGAAGCTTTGAGTCTCATGAAGGTTAAAGGGCTTAAGCATAATTGTTTGTGTTATTCTTTTACTTAGCCCTTTTGAATTACTAATAATCTTTTTAACCATATATGAAGCTGCCGATCCACAGACCACCACTACCAAGTCGCTTCTTGTGGTACAGTAGTCATTCCAGAAGTTTTCAAAGGCAGCTAAGAAGCCAGATTTGTGAGAATCCACCCAAGGAAATTCATCGATGAATATTACCTTTTTTCTCTTTGATTCTTTAATCCCTTTAAGGAATATCTTGAGGTAACTAAAAGCTTCGAGCCAATCAGCGGGTTGTTTCTTTTTTTTATATTCATTCGTTACTTCGTTTAGCTTGAGTATGAAGTTTTTTATTTGATCTGCTCTTTTCCCAGTACTTAATCCAGTAAAACTAAAAATAATTTTATTGCCAAAAAACTCTCTAATTAAGTGGGTCTTTCCAATTCTTCTTCGTCCATAAATAGCAACCAGTTCTGACCTGTGGCTAGTTAGCGAGTCGGTTAAAACTTGCTGTTCATACGCTCTTCCTACTATTGTTTTAGACATAACATCTTTTTTATTAAATAGTTATTCATGTACCAAATATATATGTAAAACACTGATTTGGCACGATAATAGGTCAATAAAATATATTATTTATGTGCCAAAATGATAAATAATGCATCCATTTGGCACGCTAATAATTAAAAGATGAGATTGAGTTACGAAGTATAAATCAGTCTTTAGTAAGTCTGTACCATTGAAAGAAAATATAACATATTTGATTTCAGTAATGATTTCCAAAGGAGTTTAAAAAAGTTTGATTCGGATACAATTGAACACAAGCTTACAAAAAAAGACCGGTTATTCACATCATTGTGCATAGCGGGAGTCTGTATAGCAACCCCGTTTTTCATAAAAATAGTTGATTCTAGGTTGGCATAGGATGAACGGTGCAAGTTTTGTTTTGGTGCATTTTGATTTCTACACACCTACTACCGGGCAGAGTATGAACGTAACATCCAAAGGGTGAACAGTCCACAGGGCAGGTACATGAAAGGCAAGAGACAAAGTACGGTGGAGCCTGTTTACGGCACCCTCACCCAGTTTATGGGCCTACGCAAGATAAATACCATAGGTCTGGGACAGGCGAACAAGGTGATGCACCTTTCCGCCATTGCCTATAACCTGAAAAAGTACCTGAAACTTGTCCAGAAACGTGTAAAGAGCGGGGCGGGAACGCTTGTTCCGCGATTTTTATGGAAGACACCCTTTTTCGGACACCCACAATTGGTTTTAAGGCAGCCCAAAACCTCCGACTTGTATGGAACTAAAAAAAAGCCCCGTCAGAGGGGCTTAAATGGATTTGGTCTTGTCAAAATCAGGGACTTGTACAACGGTTACCAGTGCTGGCAACAGTACTTCATTCCACCGTAATTAATATATAATTCGGGATCATTTCATTTGGAGGTGTACTTTTTCCGTATAATTCGTAGGAATTGTAATTCCCACCAGTAAATACAGTAATCATATCAAGTTCTGGCCAAATATTAATTTTTTGTCCACCATTACCTGTAGCCATATATGAATTATATTGTTTTCCATTAATGATAAAATATTTATGTTCCCATAAGTATCCGTAATCGCCATCTTCCATATTAAACGTTTTGCTTACCCAATTTTTGGAAAGTATTTGTTGTCCCAGCCATTTTCCTTCATTTAAATACATTTTGGCTAATTTTACTAAATCTCTTGGCGTAATTGACATTTGGCTAAAAGTTGAAAGACTTGATTGATTAGGCTCAAATTTCCAATTGTAATTAGTTATTCCCATTGGAGTAAATAAGTATTCTTTTGCAAAATCTTCTATCTTCTTTTTAGTTGTGATTTCTATTAAACTTCCTAAAGTTATAGCACAACCAGTACAATAGGATGATGATATTCCTACCTCATTAATCATTGGTAAATCAAGTGTGTATTTTACCCAATCACTACTTCCCATCATTGCTTGCTCATTTCCTATGCTTTCGGAATTATTATTATCACAGTCCATTCCGTGGCGATACGATAAAAAATCTTCAATAGTTATTTCCTTTTTTCGACGGTCCAGTTTATTTATTTCATTGTATCTTGATTTGAAATAAGGCAAGAGTTTATCCTGTTCACCACCGATATTTCCTTTATGAATTGCTATCCCTATAAGTGAACCAATAAACGGCTTTGTTGCCGACCTTAGTTGATGTGGTGTGTTTTTGTCATAACCATAGAAGTATTCTTCCAATATTAATTTATCATTTTTGTAAATCAATATACTATGAACATCAGGAAAATTGCCTTTAATCGTTTCCTTAACCATTTGTATAATTGGCTCAGGGTTTTTAAATTCATTTTTTAAATCTCCAACTTCTAATCCATCTTTTGTTTTTAAAGGTTGTTGATAGACATATTTTTCAGAATTTCGGAATAACTCTTTTCGGGGAAGCCAAAATCAATGGATGAACAACGAGAGATCGTCAATTTGAGGAAGCAATTGAAAGATATGCGATTAGAACGTGATATCTTAAAAAAGGCGATCAGCATCTTCCCCGAGAGCGACAGGGAAAATTTAGGTTCATAAAACATCATAAATTTAAA
>JAJRRO010000098.1 GCA_024279425.1 Bacteroidota bacterium
AACTTCCCGATCTTCCAGAGGCTGTCGCATAACTTCCAAGACTCCACGTTTAAACTCAGGAAGTTCATCCAAAAATAAAACGCCATTATGAGAAAGTGATATTTCTCCGGGTTGTGGATACGCTCCTCCACCCACCAATGCGACATCAGAAATGGTGTGGTGTGGGCTTCTGAAAGGGCGTTGACTCATCAATCCCATGTTCTTGACCTTTACCCACCACACTATGTATTTTGGTGGTCTCCAAGGCTTCATGCAACGTCATGGGAGGTAAAATAGAAGGCAGTCTTTTTGCCAACATAGTCTTACCTGCTCCAGGAGGACCAATCAAGATAATATTATGTCCCCCAGAGGCTGCAATTTCCATACAGCGTTTAATGCTTTCTTGCCCCTTAACATCGGAAAAATCAAATTCAGGGAAATCCAAGTTCTTGTAGAATTCTGCTCGAGTATCAACTATTGTTTGTTCCAAGGGTTTTCCCGTGTCAAAGAACTCAATCACTTCCTTGATATTTTCAACTCCATATACCTTTAAATCAGATACTATGGCTGCTTCCTTTGCATTTCCCAAGGGTAAGATAAACGCAGTGAAACCTTCTTCCCTCGCGTTTATTGCAATGGGTAAGGCCCCTTTTATGGGATGTATACTGCCGTCCAATGACAATTCACCCATAATCATGAATCGGTCTAAATTTTCGGATTTTATCTGGCCCGACGCCGTTAAAATGCCTAATGCCAATGTAAGGTCATAGGCTGAACCTTCTTTTCGAAGGTCTGCGGGTGCCATATTAATTGTGATTTTTTTACCGGGAATCCTGTAACCGTTATTCAACAAGGCAGCTGCAATACGATAATTGCTTTCTTTTATGGCATTATCAGGAAGACCAACCAAATGATAACCTACCCCCTTATCTACATTTACCTCAACGGTTATTGTTGTTGCCTCTACCCCAAATACCGCACTGCCAAAAACTTTTGTAAGCATAAGCGTTATTCTTCTGTAGGTCTAAATGTAAGTAAAGATTTTGAGGTTTCCTTGATTTCCTTTTCATTCATTAACATCTTTCGAAATTCACCATTCACATACATCTCTGCTTGATCTTTATAATGTTCGCTAAACGGATTTCCTGATTGTCCTGTTGGAAGGATACTGATACTGTTTTCAACATCTGAAAAATCAATTATACGACGTGTAGATGGGCCAACAGTGACCTTGTACAATCCACTTTCATCATACGGAAAAGCCTGATTATTGATAACCTCACGAGTACCGTGAATCGGATATGGACCAACATTAAAGAAAGAGCGTAATGCCTCAACCTGTCCGATGGGGTGTGGATGCTCCAGGGTATGTACCTTATCCCAGGTCCAATCGGCCATATCTGCACCAAAATCACTCTCCAAGGATTGCAGCGCTTCAATAAAAGAAGCATTTACAATGTGTGCTTTGGTTTCCACAACATCTTCGGTATTGATGTTGTCCCACCACACCGATTCGGTTTTTGAGGCCATCGGTGCTATCATCCTTTTGTGAAAATGTGTAGACAGTAATTGTTCGAACATATCCTTACCCATTTCATCGGCAAAGGTGCTTTTAAGAAAGTAATATACCCATCTGTGATATAGGGCAGGCTCCACATTGTCCAAATTATATTCGCCTTGCCAGGCATTTAATTTATCCAACTCGTCCAAACGACTGTCTGTAAGCTCTTCTATGTCAATTAATTTACTTAATTCTGTGACTATGGTCGGATTAACCGACGAGGTGACATCAGTAATCATTTTACTTACAGATTCTCTCGACCAATCATTTTTCGGTTCCAACAGATGTACAATGCGTTTTGCGCGGTTCTCCGGCAAATAGTATCCAGGGTACAACATACCAACAATTGAATCTGGTTGGTTATTTGCGGAATAGACATAGTTCCAGGGCGGGTTAATCGCCTGCGGGTTATCTGAAAAATCCAGGAACCGATTCGGGTCGTTCAAATCGGTGCTATCATTAATTACTAATTTGGTGGAATTTCCGTTTTCATTTGTATACAGTTTTGCCGTTGCCCACCAAGCTACATTACCCTCGGCATCACCGTACATAATATTGAGTCCAGGGGCATGGATCTTAGGTAGTTCACTTTTGAATTCATCAATATTATGGGCATGGGAAATGCCATAGAGAGCATCTATGACCTTATTTTCCCCTTGTGTATACATCCACCACATCGAAATTGGACTTTCTCCAGTAATAGGTTCAGCAATTCCATTCATCACGGGACCACGCTCTGTCTTGTTAAATGTAAAATCCACATCGGTGGAATCTTTAACTTTAATGGTCTTGGTAATGGTTTCATAATTGATCCAACCCTTTTTGGATTTATATCTTTTGGTGTCCGTTGGATGTGCTTCCTCATAAAAAAAATCGAGATCATCATTTTCGAACATCGTCATCCCGTAGGCCAACCTACGATCATGCCCTAATAACGGAAAAGGAATCCCGCCCAAATGATAACCGTACTTTTCGTATGTGGGTGTACTGATATGCGCTTCGTACCAAACAGATGGTTGGGAAAATCCTATATGTGGGTCGTTTGTAAAAATTACTTTTCCGTTTTTGGTTTTTTCCGGGGCTATGACCCAGCTGTTACTTCCTTCAAATAAGGGCAGTGAAATTTCTCCTAAGGCTTTGGAAACCATAGCCGAAATACTATTTTGAATAGTGTCGGATTGTTGCTCTTTATGATTCTTGATCCATGCTGTATTCGGGTCCACGTTTATCTCCAGGTCCTTTAAATAATCGACTCCCAGTTTATCTTTGATATTCGAAAGCAATGGATCCGTCTTATGGGCCATTGCAAAACTAAAAGCCATATACCCCAGGGTATTGTATATATCCTCAAGGACAAAAGGTTTCTTTTCTAAACCCGTTAGATAATATTCTATAGGCGTGGGACCTTTAGTAACAAATTGGTTGATTCCGTCTAAATATGCTTGGGAAAACTTTACGGTAGGGCTATCTGTGTTCAATCGGGACACAGTCCTGGTAGTCGCATCATCAATGCCCATGGAAAGAAAGAGCATATCGGTCTTTAACATCCTGCTCCCAAAAACCTCAGATAACCTACCCGTGGCTATTCTGCGAAGCACCTCCATTTGCCAAAGCCGATCCTGGGCATGCACATAACCCAAAGTACGAAAAGCATCTGCCTCATTTTGAGCATAAATATGGGGGATACCAAAAGCGTCGTAGTACACATTAGTCTCACTTGAGAGGTTTGGAAGTTGCTTTTCGCCATCATAATCGGGTTTTAAAGTATTAATAAATACGATAATGCCAATAGCCAAAATACCAAGTAGTGCAAGAACAATCCAAAGTGCTTTTTTAATTCGATCCATAAGCCAAATTTCTGTTTTAAAGATAGCTTATTTGCGTGATAAAAAAAGCAGCTCGAAAGGTGCTTCCTTGTTTTTTATTCTCATTCCCGCCATGTGCTATTTCATGGAAAGTTCCTTGCTCTTTTCCAAACCTTTTAACAACCACTCCCTATAAACATTACTATCAGCATTCTGTATGGGGTTATTAAGCAATTCTAGATCCGGAGACAAAAGCACATAATAGGGCTGGGAGGCCGAATTAAAGTTTATGGTTTGAAATGTACCCCACTTCTCCCCTACGGTCCTTATTGTTTTAACGCGACCCGAATCGTATTTGTAATCAAACTGTTCTTTTGAAGGAAGTTCTTTGCGGTCATCTATATACAGTGATATCAATACATAATCTTCTTTGAGCAACGGATAAATATCGGGTTCGCTCCAGACATTCTCCTCCATTTTACGGCAGTTGACACAGGCCCAACCCGTGAAATCCAATAAAATCGGTTTGTTAACAGATTTGGCATAGGCCAAACCCTGCTCAAAATCCTTATAACAGTCTATACCCAAAGGGCAATCACTTTCTTTTTCAAAAACACTGTAAAAATCGGGCGGAGGAAATCCACTCAATAATTTAAGATTAGATATGTTCGAGAGTCCTAAAGCAAGATAAGCCGTAAACGCAAAGCTTATGAGCCCAGTAATCTTTCTGCCCAAGGATATTTTATGTTTGGGACCATCATGTTTAAATCGAAAAACTCCAAATAAATAAAGCGTTAGTAGTACAAAAAGAAGTATCCAGACACCCAAGAAGATCTCTCTTTTAAAAACACCCCAATTACCCACCAAATCAGCGTTTGAAAGGAATTTGAATGCAAGTGCCAACTCTAAAAAACCGAGAACCACTTTTACGGTGGTCATCCATCCACCTGACTTTGGCAAGGAATTCAACCATGCAGGAAACATTGCAAATAAGGCAAATGGCAACGCCAATGCCACCCCGAAACCTGTCATTCCTGCTGAAAGGTTATAGGCCACATCTCCTTCTGCTAAAGCTGTGCTCCCTAACAATCCCCCTAAAATAGGACCAGTACATGAGAATGATACTATGGCCAAAGTTACAGCCATAAAGAATATTCCTATTCCCCCACCTACCTTCGTGGAAGCGGCGTCCATCTTATTGGCCCATGAACTGGGCAAGGTCAATTCATAATATCCAAAAAAGGAAAAAGCAAAAAAGACAAAAATGACAAAAAAGAACAGATTCAACCAAATATTGGTTGCAATGGTATTCAGTATTTGTGAATCCACAGAATCGAAAAGGTGAAAAGGCAGACTCAATAAGAAATAGATCAAAACTATAAAAAACCCATAAAGTAATGCGTTGACAATTCCTTTGGATTTACTTTGTGATTGTTTAGTGAAAAAAGATACGGTCAAAGGTATCATAGGAAAGACGCAAGGTGTTAACAAAGCGATCAATCCTCCGAAAAAGCCCAAACCAAAAATGACCCACAGGCTGGATTTTTCTTCCCCATCATCGTTAGCTGTTTTAAATTGTTCCTTATTCTTAAGGTCTAGCCTTAAAGCCGAGCTCATTGCTAAGCTATGGGCATCAATGGTATTTTCAGATGCCGTTGCAGCCCCTCCATCCAAAACAAAACTGAAACTCTTGTCAACAGGTATACAAACTTCCTTGCAGACCTGATAAAACAGATGAACATCGATTTGTCGAACTTCAGGATTGAGTAGTTTTATTTTTTGTGTAAAAACAGCTTTCTTCTTGAAGAATGTCTCATCAACTTCAAAAATATCGCTGTATTCAACAATGGTCTCACTTTCTTGGGTTGTGCCAATCAATTCATAATCAACACCACCTTTTTCGAAGGTAAACTCACTGGGTAAAGAACCTCCATCGGCCGTAAACTGCGAATATACATGCCATCCTTCGAATATTTCCCCTCTAATGATAAGGTCATATTCGTTTTCCGAGATTTTTTCAAACTCATGTGACCAACGAACAGGGTTGTCATCATCCTGTGCGAAAAACGACAGACTGCTTAAAATCAACGTTATTAATAAGGCTAACTGCTTCATGAATTCATTGTTATTTTCAATATACTCTTGGTTTTGGCACTAATTTTAAAACGTTCATCTGGGCGTCTTCCGACAACCCAAACAATGTCATCCCCTGAACAAAGCAACCATTGTTCGTCCTTGGCCAGAACATTGACCTTCTCATCTTTAAAATACTTTGAGAGTTTCTTGTGCCCTCGCATTCCCATAGGGTAAAAATAGTCGCCTTTTTGCCATTTCCTTAAGGTCAGTGGATACTTTAACGTTTCTTTATCTACATATAGTACTTTAGCATCCCTTTCTTCCATCCTTTCCACCATCCCAATACGTAACTGTATTGGAGTCAATACTTCGGTATCGGATGCACCAATCTCATAAATTTCGCTGGTCTTAGGGGCAATACCAACTAACAATAATTCTTCCCTATCCTTGACCAAGCGATGGGTCTTTGAACGAACTTCCTTGCCACTCAGTGCCGTTAATAGATGTAGAACATCCTCCCATTCTGTAAATCCATATGTATTGAACAATCCATATAAATAAGCATCCAAGGGCTCCAAAGCCAAAAGGGATTCAATCGAAATACGGGTAATTCCTCCTTCGGTATTAAAAAGACGTTGCCTTAATTGATCGATATGATTATCTGTAATAGCCTCAAATTGCTTTAAATGACCCAATGTAGTCTTAAAATTGTCCAAAAAAGTGGGATGCAATTCCTTTAATAAGGGTACAATTTGATGCCTGATTTTATTTCGTAGGTATTTGGTTTCCTTATTGCTCTCTTCTTCACGCCATTCAATATTTTTCAATTTTGCAAAGGCGGAAATCCGCTCTCTGGGAAAAAACAAAAGCGGCCTTAAGATTCTCCTAGTACGAGAAGGAATTCCCGTCAATCCCTTAATACCAGTACCTCTTGAAAGATTAATAATAAAGGTTTCCAAATTGTCGTCTGCATGGTGTGCAGTTACCAAGATAGAAATGCCATTTTCCTTCATTACCTCTTCAAACCATTGGTATCGCAATTCGCGAGCGGCCATTTGTACAGAGACTTTATGGGTTTCTACATAGGTAAGCGTATCAAAGTTTTGAATAAAAAAGGACTTGTTCATTTTTTTTGCGCGCGCTCTAACAAAACGTTCATCTTTATCACTCTCAGTACCCCTTAATTTAAAGTTGCAATGGGCCAAAGCGAAGTCCATTCCGCTCTGATCGCACAAATGTGTCAAAACCATACTATCGATGCCACCGCTGCAGGCCAATAGAAATCGCTTTTTGATTAATTCTGGAAAATGTTGTTCGATATGTTCTTTGAATTCTGCTAGCACCTTGCAAAAATACTTAAAGTTGTTGCCGCAACCAATTCTCTATATACGACAGCACTTCCATTCTACAGCTATCATGATGTAGTTCGTGATAACCACCCTCAAATAATTTCAAAGTGGTGGTTTTTGCGTTTTGATGAAATTCCTCAGTGGCGCGATAGTCTATGATATGGTCACCGGTTCCATGCACCAAAAGTGCTTCTGTTTCAAGGAAGGACGCATTTGTAATGGCCCATTCTCCCGCATCCATAATTGGGAAAGAGAACATTGGACTCACTTTATCATGGACCAATGGGTCCGATGAATATTTTTCCACTTCCTCTAGAATTCGTGAAATGCCATTTGGATCTAAACCTGAAGGCAAAGTAATTGATGGCCAAATGTTCAACATGGCCTTACCAACCATCATTTTCCATTTAGGAGGCTGAAAGGCCAGTCGTAAATATGGACTTGTTGCAATTATTCCTTTTAAATTTGTGCTTTTTCGCAAGGCATAATTCAAGACCAAATTACCGCCCATACTATGTCCGTATAAAAACAAGGGTAAACCGGGGGCTAGGGAACTTGCTTTGTTCAAAACATTTCCCAACAATGACATCAATGCCTCATAACTTGGACAGTGCCCTTTTTTTCCTCCAGATTTTCCGTGGCCAAAATTATCGTAAGTCACTACTACCAACCCTATTTTAAATAGCATTGGCACTACATTTTCCATATACCGCCCAGAATGCTCTCCCATCCCATGAACCAATACCACAGCACCTTTGGGCTCCTCAGGTCTGATATAACCACAATGAACGGATGTCTTGTAAACATCTAAAGTGAATTTCTGAAATTGCATGAGTTAAAATGGTTTTAGAACATGATTGTACTTTCGAAACGGAAATTAGGAAGATTCTCCAAGAACCTCACGCATTGCCTTTGCTTTTAACAGGCATTCCTCGTATTCTTTTTCTGGAGAGGCCTTTGCCGTTATGGCACTCCCTACGGAATAGGAAACATATTTGTTGGCGGCATTGTACAAAATACTACGAATCACCACGTTGAAATCAAAATCTCCGTCGGGTGTAAAATAGCCTACCGCACCACTATAAAGCCCCCTTTTAAAGGATTCCAATCGCTCAATGATCTTCATGGCGGAGACTTTGGGAGCACCTGTCATACTCCCCATTGGAAAGGATTCCCTAATTAATTCCACGGGGTTTTTATCGTCTAAAACCTTGGAAGTAACCGTTGATATCATTTGATGTACTTGCTCATACGAATACACCTTGCAAAGCTCTTTTACCTTCACAGAACCTTTTAAAGCACTTTTGGATAGATCATTTCTAACCAGATCAACAATCATGATATTTTCTGCCCTTTCCTTCGGGTCATTCTCTAAAATTACTTTATTTCTTTCGTCTTCTACGGAATCCATAGCCCTTTTCGCAGTACCTTTTATAGGTTGGGATATGACTTCATTTCCTTGTTTTCTTAGATACCGTTCAGGTGAGGCAGAAAGTAGGTATTTATCATTCAATTTGAGAAATGTAGCGAAGGGGGACTTCGAAATAGCATTTAATTTTTGATATGTTTTTAACGGATCTATCGTGGTCTCTTCGGCGTAGAATTCCTGACAAAAATTAGCTTCATAGATATCACCTCTGTGGATATGCCAGAGCATTTCCTCCGCACGTTTAAAATACTCATCCTTAAAAATTCGAAGTTTTATTCGAATATCACTGGTAGTTTCAACAGCTTCCAATTGAACCCCACTTTGGTTTTGAATGGCGTCAAAATCCTTATCAATCTCTTCCGCTACCATATTCAAGTACAGAAACTCAACTTGATTGTCAGTGATCTTGATAATTTTCCTGGGTTGAAAGAAGAAGAGTTCTGGAAATTCCAATCCGTCATAATTGTTTGAGGACAGCTTTTCCACATCGTTCTTTAAGTCATAAGAAAGATAGCCAAAAATCCAATCTTTAGTTTCCTGCTGGTACTCTTTCAAGTCCTCAAAAGCATTAGAAGCATCGGTTTGAAGTGAAGTCAACGCATCTACGGCCAAAATGCCATCAAATGAACCATACTCATCTGAATGTTCATTACTTTCTAGCCATACAACATCATAAAACTGTTGCGACCATTCAAGTAAATTTTTACTGAATGTCTCACTATCAGGCACTTTAAATGAAATCTTTGTTCGCAACGCTTTAAATTTCGGCTAAAAATTCATCAACAGCTTCTTTATGGGATTGCGAAAGCCGAGCATCTATAATTCCCTTGTCCACTTCAAAATTCGTATAAAAAGAAGGTAGAGAAAATGTAGATACAATCTCTGCACCCACCCTAGGCAGGGAGTTCTTGATAAATTCATGGGCGCTTGTCCCACCTCGTTTCCCAGGAGAAGTTGACATTAACAACACTTTGGTTTTCGTCATATAAGCACGATCTAATCTCGATAACCAGTCCAACAAGTTCTTAAAATATGCTGAAGGCCCACTATTGTGCTCATTGACCGAAATTATCAAGGCATCTGTCTTTGTGATTTTCTCCTTTAGCTGAATCACGTTTTCAGGAAACCCTTTTTCTTTTTCATGATCTTCACTATACATAGGGAAAAATTGATTGGCCATATTCAGTAATTCCACCTCATGCCCGCTGACCATAGAAGTGGTGTATTCTACTAATTTAAAATTAACTGATGTTTTGGAATTGCTTCCTGCGAATGCCAATATTAAGGCCATGGTTCCGTTCGTTGATTTATGGGAACGAAAATACCGCAAATTAGGTCGCAATGCGAGTATTTTATATAATTTTGCGATGCAAAACATCCAAACACCCTGTTATACAGGTATATAGAGGAATGTTTGAAATAGGACGCCTAATTAATCGATACATTTATCCTTGGAAAAGAAAACAGCCAGATTATATTTTATTGATGCCATGCGGGCATGGGCCATACTTATGATGCTTCAGGGGCATTTTATTGATGGGCTTTTGGATACTGCCTTTAGGGATACCACTGACCTAACTTACACCATATGGAAGTACTTTAGAGGAATCACAGCTCCAGTATTTTTTACGGTCTCAGGTTTTATATTCACCTACTTGCTTATCCGAGTTCCTGAAAAAGGGTTGGAAAACCCTAGGGTGAAAAAAGGCGTTAAACGAGGTTTACAGTTAATAGTGATTGGCTACTTATTACGCCTTAACCTTTTAGGTCTTCTAGATGGACATATTTACGGTGCCTTTTACTTGATTGATGTACTTCACTGTATAGGTCTATCCATATTGGGCATTATTAGCCTCTACCTTTTGTCCCAAAAGGGAAAGAATTACGTTTTGCCCACACTCCTCATTGCGATTACGGGAGTACTCTTTCTTTTTGAACCCATTTATAAAGAATGGTCTTATGGATTCTTACCAGAAGCCTTGGCCAATTTTTTTACTAAGGCCAATGGTTCGGTATTTACAATTATTCCATGGTTTGGCTATTCCACTTTTGGTGCGTTTATGTCCGTTTTGTTTACGAGATATAAAAACCACAGGTATTTGTATGGATATGCCACAATAGTATCCCTTTTAATGGGATTGACTCTGATATTCTTTTCCTCACAATTTTTAATGGGGCTCTCTGGAATAACTGGAATGCAAGTGTTCGAAGATATTGCAATGAACAACTATTTGTTTATTCGGTTGGGTGATGTGTTTTTGGTATTTACTGCTTTTATGCTGTTTAGAGGCCTAATGACGAATTCCACAGTCCTGAAAATTGGCCAAAGTACTTTATCTATTTATGTCATACATTTCGTAATACTTTATGGTAGTTTTACAGGTTTAGGGTTATACCGTTTCTTTCATCATGCTTTGAACCCGATTGAGGCAATTTTAGGTGCGCTAATTTTTATGATTGCCTGTTCCATTCTAGCACTACTTTATGGAAAACATGAAACAATGATTACATCTAATATAGCTCTGGGATTCAAATACATTTCCCAAAATGTAGAACCTTGGTATACTCCGATCCAAAGATTGGCCAAGGCCATCATGATCAGAATATCAAAGATATTGGGAGTGATTAAAAATTAAGGAGTCATTTATATATAAAAAAACCGCCCTGACAGTATCGTCAGGGCGGTTTTTTATTAGATTCCCGCACCCGCCTGCCGACAGGGGCTGGCCCGACGCAGAACATCGGGGAATTCTAATGATTAAATATGCAATGCCCTATCCTCGGTAGCTGCAAGGGCCGCCTCTTTAATAGCTTCGGCATAGGTCGGGTGTGCGTGACTCATTCGAGAGATATCCTCAGCAGAAGCCCTAAATTCCATGGCAGTAACAGCCTCTGCGATCAAATCAGCACAACGTGCGCCAATCATATGCACCCCTAGGACTTCGTCTGTTGAAGCATCGGCGAGTATTTTTACGAATCCATCAACATCCATACTTGCCCTCGAACGACCCAAAGCACGCATAGGAAATTGACCTGTTTTATAGGCAACTCCCGCTTCTTTTAGTTCCTCCTCGGTCTTTCCTACCGCTGCAACTTCCGGCCAGGTATATACAACCCCTGGAATAAGATTATAATCTATATGAGGTTTTTGGCCAGCCATAAACTCAGCAACCATAGTACCTTCTTCTTCAGCTTTATGGGCCAACATGGCGCCGCGAACGACATCGCCAATGGCATAAATGTTGGGTACGCTGGTTTGAAGGTGTTCATTCACATCCACTCTACCCCTTTCATCTAATTTCACCCCAGCTGCCTCAGCGTTCAATTTATCTGTAAATGGTCTACGACCTACAGAAACCAAACAATAATCGCCTTTCAGAACCACTTCCTGTCCTTTTTTATTATCTGCCTTTACAATGACCTCATCTCCTTTTCTTTCAACGGATTTCACCTTATGGGAAAGATGGAATTTCACCTTCTGCTTTTTCATAACCTTCATTAGTTCCTTAGACAGGCCAGCATCCATAGTAGGAATGATCCGATCCATAAACTCAACAACGGAAACCTCAGCACCCAATCGTTTGTATACCTGCCCCAATTCCAGACCAATGACCCCACCGCCTATAACTATCATGTGCTTTGGGATTTCATTAAGTTTTAAAGCCTCGGTAGACGTGATAACCCTTTCTTTGTCTAATTTGATGAATGGCAAGGTAGATGGTTTTGAACCGGTAGCAATGATGGTGTTTTTTGCCTCAATAGTTTCAGCTTCACCATCATTCTTTTTAATGTTAACATGAGTAGCATCCTTAAAACTGCCTATTCCTTCATAAACATCAATCTTATTTTTATCCATCAAAAATTGAATTCCTTTGGTTGTCATATCAACAACTCCTTGCTTACGGCCAATCATTTTTTCAAGATTTACCATTACCTCCCCTGGAATTTCAATTCCGTGTTCCCCAAAATGTTTAATGGCATCTTCATAGTGATGTGAAGAATCCAATAAGGCCTTGGATGGAATACAACCTACATTTAAGCAAGTACCCCCAAGCGTACTATATTTTTCAATGATTGCCGTTTTCATTCCAAGCTGGGCGCAGCGAATAGCAGCAACATATCCCCCGGGTCCAGAGCCGATTACGGCCACATCATATTGCATCATAATACATATTGATTTTTATTGAGGCACAAAATTAGTACAATTTTTGGTTTTAGACCGGAATTCGAGTGGTATGCTTTACTTCGTTTATTACAAAAGAACTTTGTGTGCTCCCAATGTGGTTCAAAGCCGTAAGTTTGGTTACCATAAAATCGCGATAGGCCTCCATGTCGCCTACATGGATCTTTAATATATAATCATAATCCCCACTAGTATGATAACATTCGACCACCTCATGCAATTGCAAAACCTCTCTCTCGAATTGCAGCACATACTCTTTGTAATGTTGGGTCAATTTTACATGACATAGAACAACAAAGGCCTTACCCACTTTTTTCTTATCAACAAGGGCGACATACTTGGTAATTACAGCCGATTTTTCAAGACGTTTTATACGCTCGTATATCGCAGTAACGGAAAGATTTAACTGATTTGCGTACTCTTTGGTCGTCCGTTTGCAGTCTTCTTGTAAAAGGGTAAGGAGTTTTCTATCGATTGCATCAAATTTCATACTGTAATATTTTCTGTAAAAAAGGCGGCCTTTCCCTCTTTATAAACTTATAATCTATAATTAGATATAAATATAGTTTTATTATCTAAATAAATAACCCATTATTGATTATAAATCAACTTAAGCCTAATTTTACTGTATTAAATCATGTATTATGAATCACAAAGCATCAGATAATTTACAAGACCTGCAATATTTTGGTGAGTTTGGAGGAGTCAATCCTTCCGTTTCAGACTCATCAACCTATACCTTTTTATCAGCAAAGAAGATGTTCGACACCTTTGAAGGAAATACTGACGGGTGCTATCTATATACAAGGCACTCTTCCCCTTCCAACTTATATCTGGGAGAGGCACTTGCCGCTCTTGAAGGTACTGAAACGGCGAATGTAACCGCCAGTGGAATGGGAGCCATAACGGCTGTTATCATGCAATTGTGTGATGCCAAAGATCATATAATAAGTAGTAGGACCATTTATGGAGGCACTTACGCCTTTATGAAAAATTTTCTAAAGAAATTCAATGTTGAAACTTCTTTTGTGGATATCACCAAAATTGAAGCTGTTGAAAAAGCCATTACACCTAAAACAAAAATGATCTATTGCGAATCGGTAAGCAATCCTTTACTTGAAGTTGCCAATATTAAGGCATTGGCAACATTGGCCAAAAAACATGATATCCCCTTAGTGGTTGACAATACGTTTTCACCGCTGTCAATTTCTCCGGCCAAACTCGGTGCGGATATTGTTATCCATAGCCTAACCAAATTTATCAATGGCACCAGTGACTGCGTCGCTGGGGTGGTCTGTGGATCCACAGCGTTCTGTTTGGGACTTAAAGATGTAAACCATGGTGCGGGGATGTTGCTCGGAAGTACGTTGGACAGTCTTAGAGCGGCATCCATTCTAAAAAATATGAGAACGCTTCACATTAGGATGAAGAAACACAGCGAAAATGCTCATTATCTGGCATGGAATTTCGAAAAAGATGGACTTCGGGTGGTTTATCCCGGCCTTAAATCACATGATGGACACGAAATGATAAAAGGTCTTATGAACCCTGAATATGGTTTTGGTGGCTTAATGACCATAGATGTTGGTTCGTTAGAAAAAGCCAATGCACTAATGGAACTAATGCAAAAGAAGAAATTGGGATATCTTGCCGTTAGCCTTGGTTTCTACAAAACGTTGTTCAGTGCTCCAGGAACTTCCACTTCCTCTGAGATTCCTATGGAGGAACAAAAGGAAATGGGCTTGAACGACGGTTTAATACGTTTTTCAATTGGTCTTGACCATGATATTCACAGGACATACGAGATGATGCTCGATTGCATGGTGCAACTGAATATTTTAAATGCAAAGACATCAATGGTTTAGGTATCGTTACTGCCTAGGCTTGCAGGACCGTAGGTAAAATCGTAATATTACGAACAAACCAATACCAAACCAATGTCGAATAAAAATCCCAATGCTCATAGACAAAACGAACATATTGTAGACAATAAGAAGCTGAATATATGGGAAGCACTAATCCCTGTTTTTGCCCTAATAGCTATGCTAGCCTACAATGTATATATCTTTGGGGACGATGCCATTAATGGATCAAACCAGTTTATTCTTTTATTGGGTGGGGCTGTTGCTGCCATAGTAGGTTTTTCGAATAAAGTGTCCTACAAGCAGATGTTGGCAGAGGTGGCCGAAAATGTAAAATCAACCACGGGTGCTATACTTATTCTTTTGATGGTAGGAGCCCTGGCAGGAACCTGGTTGATCAGCGGAATTATTCCGGCCATGATCTATTATGGACTACAAATATTGAACCCAACAATTTTTCTGGCAGCTTGTGTTGTTATCTGCTCCATTATATCAATCGCCACCGGTAGTAGTTGGACCACTGCTGCAACCGTGGGAATCGCACTCATAGGTATTGGGGAAGCTTTGGGTATTTCTCTGGGAATGACAGCTGGAGCCGTGCTTTCTGGGGCTTATTTTGGAGATAAAATGTCTCCACTAAGCGACACCACCAATTTGGCGCCGGCCATGGCCGGAGGGGAATTATTCGACCACATAAAATATATGTCTATCACGACGATTCCAACAATAACCCTAACTCTGATTGTATTCATAATCTTGGGCTTTACCATTGACAGTACAGGCCCGGCCGATACGCAATCTATATTGGAATCTATCGACGGAACCTTCAATATCAACGGCTGGTTGTTTCTTGTACCGGTAGCCGTAATCCTTTTGATTATCAAAAAGACCCCTCCTTTGGCCGCATTGCTAATAGGAACACTTTTAGGAGCAGTATTCGCCTTGATTTTTCAACCCGAGGTGGTTGCGGGTTTAACCGGTGCAAAAGAATTGACTTTTGAATCTGGTTATAAAGGGGTATTGCAGGCGATAACGGTTAAAACGAATATAGCGACCGATAGTGTTGCCTTAAATGATCTGTTTTCGGCAAAGGGAATGGGCGGTATGTTGAGTACCATTTGGTTGATAGTATGTGCCATGGTTTTTGGAGGTGTTATGGATGGGATTGGAGCTCTTTCAAGAATTACAAAATCACTCTTGAGCATGGCCAAAACGACTTTCGGGCTTTTTGCAAGCACGGTGGGCAGTTGTCTTGCATTAAATGTTACTGCCTCAGATCAGTACCTGGCAATTGTTGTTCCCGGCAAAATGTTTGTCAAAGCCTATGCTGATAGAGGTTTGGCTCCGGAAAACTTGAGTAGAACATTAGAGGATTCAGGGACGGTCACTTCAGTTTTGATTCCCTGGAATACATGTGGTGCCTACCATAGTGGTGTTTTGGGTGTTAGTGTGGCTGATTATTTCCTCTATGCCGTCTTTAATTGGCTAAGTCCGTTTATGACTTTATTATTCGCTGCACTGAACATTAAAATAAAGCAATTAACGGCGATAAAATAGGTTTAAAACGAATTCCTTGAATACACCAAAAAACGGAGTTATCAAATATTCAACGATTACATATTTTTATTATTTTTTTGATGAAATTCAATAACAAAATTTTGCTTTTTATCAGGAAACACCTCACTTTTCATTAAGTATTTGCAATAGTTATGCATTCATCGATTTTACCAATAAATACAAGTTGTATTGTCAAGTCCTTAGTGTAATTTTGCATGTAGAATCAATAAACACTAAAATTATTTTATATGGCATTAGTAGGTAAAAAATTTCCAAATTTGGAGGTAGATGCAATGAACGAAATGGGCGATACTTTTAAGGTAAACGTCTTGGAAGAAGCAAGAAAAAACAATAAAAAAGTTGTTTTATTCTGGTACCCGAAAGATTTCACTTATGTATGTCCAACAGAAATCTTCGCTTTTCAAATGGCTTTGGCCGAATTCGAAAAAAAAGATACTATTGTTATAGGAGCATCCTGTGATACCCCAGAAGTTCATTTTGCATGGTTGAACACTCCTAAAAATAATGGTGGCATAGAGGGCGTCACCTTTCCTTTATTAGCAGATACAAATAG
The DNA here is from genome assembly GCA_024279425.1 of Bacteroidota bacterium. Classification (GTDB taxonomy): domain Bacteria; phylum Bacteroidota; class Bacteroidia; order Flavobacteriales; family Flavobacteriaceae; genus Maribacter_A. Next base: position 16,376 of record JAJRRO010000098.1, read on the forward strand.
AAATTTATCAAACCAATTAGGCATATTACAAATTGGGAATGAACAATATGACGAGGCTTCTGATAGTGTAATCATGGAAGGGCCATATATTACATGGAGGGCCACCTATTTAATTGACGAAGAAGGAACAATATTCCATGAAAGTGTAAATGTAGAACCCGTTGGTAGAAATATTGACGAATATTTGAGGATGATCGATGCCTATGCTCATTTCCAAAAACATGGTGAAGTATGTCCTGCAAACTGGGAAGAAGGTAAAGAAGCCATTAGTGAAAATAGGGATAGCGTGGCGAAGTATCTTTCCTCTCATGTCAATTAAATAAATTCAATCAGTTTCTTACTAAGAAAATTTTAATAGTATGCTTCTAGAATTAGAACAAGACAATTTGAATGAAATCATTGCCCAAAACAACACTGTTGTTGTGCAGTATTCGGCAACATGGTGTGGCAATTGTCGGATAATGAAGCCAAAGTTCAAAAAGGAATCCATCGAAAACGATGATGTGACATTTGTCTTTGCCGATGCCGAGCAATTCCCTGAGTCCCGAAAATTGGCCAAGGTAGATAATCTCCCCACCTTTGCCACTTTTGTAAATGGGGAGTTTAAAAGTCAGGTACAGACCAATAAATATGATATTTTAAAGCAATTAATCAGTGAAATTACCAGTAATTAAGCACCTTACAGGTTTTATTGAGGAAAACGATGAGGATTTTGTTATTGAGACCATTGAAACATTGGAAGCTTTGACCGAGGTTCCTTCGTTAAAAGATGAAGAGCTTGATTTTATTGGTGAACTCATATCCAACATGTATGGGGCATTGGAGGTACATAAAGCCATCAAAGCAGGCGATAATAAAAAAGATGCCTTGAATGGGTTTATGCAGCGTGTAGTTGGCTCGATTGATTCATAAACATAAATTATCAAAATAAAAGAGTCCGTATCTAAACCACACGGACTTTTTTATTTAATATTCCTTACGATTCAGGTTAATATTTTTTAATTTCACGATTCATTTAAAACAGAATAAAATGGCTACCGTAACACTTAAAGGAAACGAAATACATACATCGGGAAATTTACCCTCATTAGGAAGTACTGCTCCTGATTTTCAATTGGTCAAGAGTGATCTATCCATCGCTAATTTAGCTGATTATACTGGCAAAAAAGTGGTGCTCAATATTTTTCACAGCATAGATACCGGCACTTGTGCCGCTTCCGTACGACAATTCAATACCGAAGCTGTCGAATTTGACAATACCGCCGTATTGTGCATTTCAAGAGATTTACCTTTTGCCCTAACCCGTTTTTGTGGGGCGGAAGGCTTGGATAATGTCGAGACTCTATCAGATTTTAGGGATGGCAACTTTGGCAAGGCTTATGGACTGGAATATGTAGATGGCCCAATCCAAGGTCTTTTGGCGAGGGCAATTGTGGTTCTCGACGAAAATGGAAAGACAATCTATACGGAACAAGTTGCCAAAGTGGCTGAAGAACCTAACTATAAGGCAGCACTTGAAGCATTGATGGATGCCTAAGGAATCTTTTGTGCGAAATAGAATCCGAAGTGTGGGTTTCGCCTTAAAAGGGGCATTGTTGTTAATCAAGACCGAAGCCAGTATTAAAACCCAGATTTTCATTACTCTGATTGTTACTGCCTTAGGGTTCTATTTTGATATTTCCACCACTGAATGGATCCTTCAAATATTTGCCATTGCCCTGGTCTTGGGCATAGAGGGCTTGAATACGGCCATTGAAAAACTTGCCGATTATGTACAACCTGAATTCGATGAAAAGATCGGTTTCATCAAGGATATATCGGCCGGGGCCGTAATGCTGGTTTCCATAGCCGCCAGCATTGTAGGATTGATTATTTATTTACCTAAGTTTTTTTAGCCGAACCTGTACTTCGGCATAGATTGTAAATTTGTATTTTTGCCCCAAGAATAATTCAGTTAATGGCAAAGAAAAGGAGAAAGTCAACGCCCAAGACTACCAAAAAGGGCTTTTCTTTTAAATTATCCAAACAAAACAAAATAATACTGGGGAGCCTTTTGATGCTTTTCAGCATTGCGCTGTTCTTTTCCTTCATCTCCTTTTATTTTACCTGGGAAAATGACCAAAGTCTTTTGTCTCAATTCACCGACCGAAACGAAGAGGCCCAAAATCTCTTGAATAAATTCGGTGCAAGTGTTAGCCATTTTTTCATGTACCAAGGTTTTGGTCTAGCATCCTTGATCTTTCCATTCTTATTGTTTTATACAGGGTTGTACATGTTTTTAAGCATAACCAAGAAAGGTTTATTGAGAAAATGGATTTGGGGTTTGATTTTCGTGATATGGATATCGATCTCACTTGGTTTTTTTGCAAACGAAAAGCCATTGCTGGGTGGTCTTATCGGTTATGAAATGAACGATTTTTTGCAGGATTACGCAGGCAAAATTGGTGTGTTTCTACTCTTGTTATTTGGTTTCGTTTCTATTTTGGTAAGGCTGTTCCACTTTACACCCGACGGAATTTTCAATTACTTTACATCGAAAAAAAAATCCATCGCCGACGAATTCAAAGATACGTCTACAGTGGCAGACTCGACTATTGAATTTAAAAAGGAAGATAATTCTCCAATAATCTTGGATTCCTACACCCACAAAAAAGACATTCCTCTTCTTGTAAAGGAAGAGGTCAAAAGTGATTTTGAAGGGAACCTTTCCAATGAGGAAACCGTTGAGGAGGAAATACTTGCAATGGAAGTGGAGAAAATCATTGAAGAAAAAGAGGAGAAAGATAATATTGCCGATAAACTGGTAGATGATTTTGGCGAGTTTGACCCGACCTTGGAGTTGGGCCATTATAAATTTCCAAGTATTGATCTCTTGGGTCAGCACGGAGCCTCTGGCGGTATTACCATTAATCAGCAAGAACTTGAGGAAAACAAAAACAAGATTGTAGAAACCCTAAGGAACTATAAAATTGGGATTGCACAGATAAAGGCCACAATCGGTCCTACCGTAACCCTTTATGAGATTGTGCCAGAAGCAGGTGTGCGTATTTCGAAGATCAAGAATTTGGAAGACGACATCGCCCTGTCCTTGGCCGCTTTAGGGATACGTATCATAGCACCCATTCCTGGCAAAGGAACTATTGGTATAGAGGTGCCCAATAAGAATGCCTCGGTAGTCTCCATGAGATCTGTTATTGCATCAAGTAAATTTCAAAAAACCGAAATGGAGTTACCTATTGCCTTTGGTAAGACCATTAGCAATGAAACCTTTGTAGTTGATTTGGCAAAAATGCCACACATGCTTATGGCTGGGGCCACAGGTCAAGGTAAATCGGTCGGATTGAATGCCGTGATTACATCCCTCCTTTACAAAAAACACCCTGCAGAGGTGAAATTCGTTCTTGTTGACCCTAAAAAAGTAGAACTTACACTTTATAATAAGATTGAAAGACATTTCTTGGCCAAGCTTCCTGATTCTGACGAGGCCATTATTACCGATAATACCAAAGTGATTAATACCTTGAATTCGCTTTGTATTGAGATGGATAACAGATATGAGCTGTTGAAATTGGCTATGGCCCGCAACATCAAGGAATACAACACCAAGTTCAAGGCGCGTAAATTGAATCCGAATGATGGACATAAATTTTTACCTTACATTGTTTTGATCATTGATGAATTTGCAGATTTAATCATGACTGCTGGTAAAGAAGTGGAAACGCCAATCGCCCGTTTGGCCCAATTGGCAAGGGCTATAGGAATCCATTTGATTATTGCAACCCAGAGACCCTCTGTAAATGTAATTACAGGTATTATCAAGGCGAATTTCCCTGCGCGTATTGCCTTTAGGGTGACTTCCAAAATAGATTCAAGGACCATTTTAGATTCCCAAGGTGCCGATCAATTGATTGGTCGTGGTGATATGTTGTTTACTCAAGGTAATGACGTAACAAGGCTACAGTGTGCCTTTGTGGATACTCCTGAGGTCGAAAAAATAACGGAATATATAGGTTCCCAAAGAGCATATCCCCATGCCCATGAATTACCCGAATATGTTGGTGAAGATTCTGGCACAAGTATTGACTATGAGATCAGTGAAAGAGACTCGATGTTCAGGGAAGCCGCAGAAGTTATCGTAATTGCGCAGCAGGGCTCAGCCTCTTTGTTGCAACGAAAGTTGAAATTGGGATATAATCGGGCAGGTAGAATCATTGACCAACTCGAAGCTGCTGGCATAGTAGGGCCATTTGAAGGTAGTAAAGCCAGGCAGGTATTGGTGACCGATATGATGGCGTTGGATCAATTATTAAATAATGAATCAAATCAATAAATAATGAAACGGAGCTTTTTAATAATCATAGCAATTATTTGCGTAAACCTTGGTGCGGCCCAAAGTTCGGACAAGGCCAAAGCACTCTTGGATGACGTTTATAACAAGGTGAGGAGTTATGAGAATATTTATGTGGATTTTAAATATGCACTTACAAATCTTGATGCAGGTACAAATGATGAAACACGAGGACATGTGACCATGCAGGGCGATAAATATCTTGTCGATTTTTTCGGGGCCCAACAATTATACGATGGCCACAAGGTGTATACCATAGTTCCAGAGAATGAAGAGGTCACCATAGAAGATAAATCCGAGGATGAAAATGCCATTACCCCTTCTAAAATGCTAACCTTTTATAGACAGGGTCATACGTATGCATGGGATATTCTACAAAATATACAAGGAAGAAAAATACAGTTCATAAAACTTATTCCAATTGACTCCAATACCGAAATCAAGTCTATTTTATTGGGAATTGATGCTCAAACCAAACATATTTACAAAGTAATTCAGACTGGCGAAAATGGTACGATGACGACGATTACTGTTAATTCTTTTAAAACAAACCAGCCTTTATCAAAAACCTTATTTACTTTTGATGAGAACAAGTACAAGGACGATGGGTACTATATCATAAGAAATTAGAGCGTTGAGAATTCTAGACCGGTATATTTTATCGAGATTCCTATTTAATTTTTTCAGTTCGTTTGTAATATTGATGTTCATCTTCATATTCCAAACGATTTGGTTATTTATCGATGACCTGGCCGGAAAAGGCCTGGACATTGCTATTATAGGTAAATTCCTTTTATACTTGATGCCTAACCTTACCGAGAAGGTGCTACCGCTAACCGTGTTGCTCTCCTCAATTCTTACTTTTGGAACATTGGCGGAAAACTATGAGTTTGCCGCTATGAAAGCTTCGGGTATATCTTTACAAAGAGCCATGTTAAGCCTTATCTTTTTTATTGTTTTATTGGGGGGAGTTACTTTCTATTTTGCAAATAGTGTTATACCGGCTTCTGAACAGAAGATTTATAACCTTCGTAGGAACATTGCCAAGGTTAAACCAGCAGTTGCCATAGTTGAAGGGGTATTTAGCGATTTTGAAGGTGCGGATATGAATATCAAGGTTGATGAGAAATATGGTGAAAATGATAGGTTTCTGAGAAACGTCACCATACATATTAAAACAAAGACCAAGATAAATACAACCGTAATCAAAGCCAAAACAGGGGAACTTAAAAGCAGTGAGGATTCGGATATTTTGCAATTGGTCCTATATGAAGGGCATTATTATCGGGATTTGGACAAAACCTCGAACAAGAACAAAAAAAAATATCCATTTGCCAATGCCAACTTTGAGACCTATACCATGAACATTGACCTTTCTGAGTTCAACAATATTGATTTGGAAGAAGAAAGGAATATTAGTACGGAAAAAATGAAGAACGTATTCAGATTGACCAAGGATATAGATTCATTAAAAAAAGACAACCTTAGAATTGTAGAAGCTTTTTCAAAAAATATTCAAGGACGCATGGGAGCTTTTATCCCCCTACCGGAAAAGGATTCATCAGCAATCCAAAAGAAAATGATATTGAATGCTAGGCTTGCAAAAAGTAGAGGGAATTCAGTAAAGGATGCTACAGAAAAATTAAAAATTACTTCGGCAAAAGATTTATTTGACCTGTATCAAGATTGGCAAAAAATCCAGATCATGAATGCCGCAAAAAATTCGGCCTCCAATGCATTGACCAGCATTCAAGGTAAAAAGAACGAATTGGAAAAAAGATATGAAATATACAACAGGCACATAGTCGCCCTGCATAAAAAATATGCTTTGGCCCTATCCTGTGTTATTCTATTCTTCGTGGGGGCACCTTTGGGTGCAATTATTCGAAAGGGGGGCATTGGATTGCCTATGGTCATTGCCATCATTTTATTCCTTACCTATTACTTTATTGGGGTCTTTGCCGAAAACTTTGCGAAAAAGAATGAAATCCATCCCATTATGGGAGCATGGCTTTCTACGATGATAATGTTACCTTTGAGCATCATTTTAACCAAAAAGGCAACAGCTGATAGAGGTTTGATGAACTTGGATGGGTTCTTTGAAATCTTTAAGAAAATTTTCAAAAAAAAAGATAAAGAAACTGTTACAGTATGATAGCAAGCATGGAAAAAAGCATACAATTAAATACTATTGAGGACGCCATTGAGGATGTTAGGAATGGCAAGGTGATCATTGTCGTTGATGATGAAAATCGAGAGAACGAAGGTGATTTTATTGCAGCCGCTAAAAAGGTAACTCCGGAATTGATCAATTTTATGTCGAAATATGGCCGTGGCTTAATATGTGCTCCACTTACCGAAGATCGCTGTAAAGAATTAGGTCTTGATATGATGGTACAGAATAATACGGTATTGCATCAAACGCAGTTTACGGTGTCTGTTGATCTGATAGGGCATGGTTGTACTACTGGAATTTCTGTTCATGACCGCTCAAAAACCATTCTATCCTTGGTCGATGATACGACCAAACCACATGATTTGGGACGTCCTGGGCATATTTTTCCTTTAAGGGCCAAGAATGGTGGTGTGTTGAGAAGAACTGGGCATACTGAGGCGGCGATAGATCTTGCAAGGCTTGCCGGATTTGAACCCGCAGGGATTTTGGTAGAGATTCTCAATGAGGACGGAACGATGGCTCGTTTACCCCAACTGGCAGATGTAGCCAAAAAGTTCGACCTAAAGATTATTTCCATAGAGGATTTGGTTGCCTATCGTATGGAACATGATAGCTTGATCGAGAAAAAGGAAGATTTTGATATTACCACACGTTTTGGAAAGTTTAGATTACGGGCGTATCAGCAAACTACCAATGACCAGGTGCATATTGCCTTAACCAAAGGGAATTGGAAATCCAATGACCCTGTTCTTACGCGAATCAATGCATCTTTAATCAATAATGATATTCTGGGAACCTTGACCAATAACCCGGACAAGAAATTAGAAAACATGTTCAAAGCTATCAATAAGGAGGAAAAAGGGGCTTTTGTGTTTATCAATCAAGAGTCACAATCGCTTAATTTATTGAATAGACTATCTGAATTAAAGGAATTACAATCCCGAGGCGTCTTTAAAGCGCCCAAAATTGATATGGATGCAAGGGATTTTGGTGTGGGTGCGCAAATCTTGCACGACCTTAATATCTCAAAGATTCGTCTACTAACGAATACAATACAGGCCAAACGTGTAGGTATTGTTGGTTATGGCCTAAAAATCGTGGAATACGTGACTTATTGATCAAATCGAAGTTTTAATTTAGTATTTGAGCCATTTTTTTGCATGCACAGAAGGCCCAAATGCCGACATCTTATCTTTCGCCTGCTATAATTATTCGAAAATTTCAATGATGATGTCATCAATATTTTTCCGTACTTTTTTCATCTCGGAAAACATATCGTCTTCGGCCCTATATCCTACAGGAAGCGCCAAAACCGAATTTAAGCCCAACGTATCCAATTTTAATAGTCGGTCATATTCTTTGGGCATGAACCCTTCCATTGGGCAGGAATCTATCTCTTCCAAACCACAGAATGACAGAAGGTTTCCTAAAGCCAAATAAGCCTGGTTGGTAGCCCATCGCCTAACTTCATTGGCTTCTTTTTTCGAAAAACTTTCAACGAGGGAATCCTTAAACGGATTTAATATATCATCATGGGTACCTCTTATTTTTTTAACCTGCTCAAAATATTGGGTAATAAATTCCCTATCTATTCTACCTTCGATACAAATGACCAGGACATGTGAGGCCTCACCTACTTGCTGTTGCCCATAAGAGTGGGCCACCAGCTGACCTTGAAGTTCCTTATTTTTGATCACGAGCATTTTTATAGGCTGAAGCCCATACGAAGTAGCAGTAAGATTAAACGCCTGTTTTAACCCCTCTATCTTTGCCTTGGGAAGGATTTTTTTAGTGTCAAATTTTTTAACAGCATACCGCCATTCCAGATGTTCTATGCTCTTTTTCATTTAAACTCATTTAAATCTACATGATATAAATCAAAAAACCAAAGTTTAATGGCCATGATGACCACCATGACCACTAAAAAGGTTTTAATGAATCCGTCTCCTTTTTTCACGGATATCCTGCTGGCCAACCATGCCCCCGTACCATTACCAATGGCCAAAATCAGGCCCACAATCCAATTGACCTTATCATTTAAAACAAAAACAGCTAAAGCCGCCAAGGTGTAAATAAAAACAACAGCTACCTTGGTTGCATTAACCCTGACCAGGGTCATTTGATGTACATAATGTAAAAATAAGATCATTATGAAACCCAGCCCTGCATTGATAAACCCACCGTATATACCAAAAAAGAAAAAAACGACAATCCCAATCCAAAGGTATTTGCCCGTAAGTCGTTCCTGAAAATCTTCTAAGCGTAACTTGGGCTTAAAAATGATTATCAAGACTACACTGATCATGACAATGGCCAGTATTTTATTGAACGTCTGTCCTTTGATATCCACGGCAATATATGCACCGATGATTGCACCTATCAAAGCAGAAATACCCAGGTATAGGTTAAACGGAAACGTAGAAACTCCTTTACTTTTAAAGCCGGCAGTCGCCAATGCGGTCTGGATTACAATGGCCACGCGATTAGTGCCGTTTGCAACACTTGGAGGAAGGCCAAGAAAGATAAGGACGGGTAGGGAAAGTAGAGAACCACCACCCGCTACAGTATTTATAAAACCAACTGCAAAGCCTACTCCAATCAAGAGTACGTAATGGTACCATTCTTCCATTGCACAAAAATAGCTTCTTGAAAAGAATAAATATGTCTTTGTGTGAAAATAATCTTAGACATCCTTTTACGGAATTGAAAAAGGTTGTTATATTTGCACCCGCTATGGAGGAATGGCAGAGTGGTCGAATGCGGCAGTCTTGAAAACTGTTGAGGGTCACACCTCCGGGGGTTCGAATCCCTCTTCCTCCGCAATCAAGCGTAACTTCGTTACAGCTTAAATGATAAAATCCCACCAAGTTAACTTGAGTGGGATTTTTGTTTTAAGATGTTAAACCGCTAGGTTTGGAAGTTACATTTGCAAAATACAGTCTGAGGGAACATTGCAAATAATCCCTCTTCCTCCGCTGGGAATTTACCAAAATTCCATAAAATCCTGTAAATAAAATGTTTACGGGGTTTTTAATTTTATTTACTTTCCTTTAAATTCAATTGACAGCAACAAATAGGTGAGTAAACCCCAAAAATAAAAGTACGCACCTATTTAGATATAATTAACTGATTTTCTTTTACTTACAAGCGTATTTTTTGTGCCTTTTTAAGGCTTAACCAGCTTTAGCCACAGTACGTGTGGAAAGAAAATTTTTGTAGAAAATTACGAAACCGGAAAGGGGAAGCACACTATTTCTCTTTTTTTTCTTTCTTACGGGCGTCTAGAAGTGGCTGAAATAAAATCATGTATGATGTCACCACTATGAAAAAGATGAATGCAAATCCTATTATGGTATAAAGAACTTTCATTTGACCGCTTCGATTAACTTACTTTAAAGTTAATAAGAATTCAGAAGCTTCAATAAAACAATAAAGCCTCTTCAATATATATACGAATATACCAGTTGCGATTCTGGTGAATTCAAAAATTAAATTGCCAAGCAAAAACCGAATCAAAGTTCAAAAAAACGATAATAACATATCTTGATAAAAAACAATGGAAATATCCACTTTTATCTGAAGATTTACAGCGAGTACAAGTAATGGATTCACATTAATGGAATTTAAATTGGTTGAAGATCAATACTTGCCTTAATAGATTTTTATCTCATCAAGATGCCGTTTGTAGTCCTCTAATTTTTCAAAAGAATCCAACGCTTCCATAGGTTCATATTTCTCTACCCAACGGCGTAATTTATCCGACCCATTGATAATGTCAATGGGCATATGGGTATAATTATATTCATAAGGGGGGGGTATCCATTTAAACTCATTCCCTAAATGCAGGTATAATTCTCTTAGCAGGAATTGGCCTGCCCGCCAAGGTTGAAATGTTCTTTTATTGGTAATATGAATCTGAAACCCACCACATACCTTATAGGAGTGTTTTTGAAATGTTGGAAGAAATGTTATAGGGCGAAGAACAAACCCTTCCATTTTAGTGTCTCTTAATATTTCATTTAAATGATTTGCATAAAGTGAATAAGGTTCGATTTTAGGATGGCCAATGATTTCCAATGACTGTGTAGTCCCACGACCTTCACTTAATTGGGTTCCTTCAAAAAGAACAGTACCAGGAAATGTAAAAGCACTTTCGGCTCTGGCCAAATTTGGCGAAGGTAAAAGCCATGGTAACTTAGTGTCTTCAAAGTACATTTTTCGTTCCCAGTCCCTCATTTTTATTATCTGGAGGTCTACCTTTTCATTGGCCCAGAATGCTTGATGCATTAGAGCCACTTCACCTATGGTCATACCATGTCTAACGGGTATGGGATGACGACCTATGAACGACTCAAATTCAAGATCTAAAATATTCCCCTCAATATCAACACCGTTTAACGGATTGGGCCGATCCAATACGACAATTTGGATATCTTTATCGGCACATTTTTCCAATAAAAGTGTAAGCGTATAGATATAGGTGTACATACGGCATCCCACGTCCTGTAAATCGATAAAAAAATGATCTATTCCTTCTAACATTTCATCAGTTGGAATACGTGTTTCAGAATAAAGTGAAAATACCGGAATATTAAAATAGGGATGTACAAAGTGGTCGGTTTCAATCATGTTATCCTGCGCATCGGTCGAAAACCCATGTTGAGGTCCAAAAATTTTAATAAATCTATCGCCAAATATTTCTTTGAATTTAAAGGCGGCGTGCCCATAATTTGAATCTATAGAGGCATTATGGCATAGTAATGCCACATTCCCTTTAAACTTACACTGGAGGTTGATGTCCTTTAACAAAACATCCAATCCTGTCGTGGGGTTTTTCATAATAAATCCTTTCAATTTTAACCATTACCGTTATACCCAGAGTTGTGACTACGTCAGACCTCAGGAGATTAATTTGGTTAAAAACCAAGTTACATCTATTATGATTGAAATAACCTAAGAAATCAAGGAATATGATGGCTTTAGGAGAAAACCCACCATTCTCAATTATGCCAGGGATATTGGATCTAACATTGAGGCAATCAGAATTTTAAAATTTCCAGATTAACATTCTACAAATGTGTAGCCTTCCCAACCTATCTTATAATTTGTATATATAATAATGAGCATCTCCCGATCTTTAGGGCAGGTTTTGTATTAAACTAAGTTCTGATTGTTAATCATAAAGCTGCTTTTATGTATAGTGTCAGCAAAAAGTGAACTTTTAAAGGGTTAAATCTAAGAGACAGATTTAATATATTCAATAACCTTTAAAAGCAAAACAAATGCCTAAAAAGAAGAATGCCAGCTCACTGATCAGTGAGCTAAAGCGAAAAAC
>JAJRRO010000099.1 GCA_024279425.1 Bacteroidota bacterium
AATAAAGTAAGCCAAGACGTGCCCTTTGAAGATGGAGAAAGTGGCGAAATAGAAATATCCATTACAGCAAAAACGCCTATTTTTGTCCGAAATGGGCATAGTAAACAAGATGCGGAAAATAATACTGACCGTTATAACAGTTTTTCTAAAGCCATGATTAATGGACATGAGAAATATTTTATTCCAGGAACTTCTGTGAAAGGGATGGTGCGGAATGTGTTGGAGATTATGAGTGCATCAAGAATGACACAGATTAATGACCATCATCATGCTATCCGTCAAATAATGCGAACTAATAGTACTATTGTAGATGAAGGATATGATTTGAATGGTGATGAAAAAAAGAATATTCATGCAGGATGGCTTATTGAAAAAGATAATGTAAATTATATAATAGATTGTGGCGTGCCTTTTAAAATTAGGTACACAGATCTAGATAACAAGTTAAAAACGGATTTTGAAAATCACTTTAAACGTGGTGGGACTGCTGACGTTACTAAGAAATTCGCCAATAAAACAGGAAAGTATAAGTACGAGAATGTTATTAATGGAAAGGAGCTTGAGCATGCATTCGAATATCACCCCTTAGATGAAGATAAACAAAGCTCATGGGTGAGTAAATTTCAGCCTTTAGATTATTTAAGGTTTAATGAATATGATGATTTAATAGAAGGAACAATTGTTTGCACAGGTCAAGCCACAGATTATTCTGTTGCAACTGCAAGAAAAGGGGAGTATGTTTTTGAAGGTAAAAGGTCGGAGCTAATTAGAACTAAAAATAAAGATTGGATTGAAGTTGACGATAAAACAATGGAAACTTTCTTATTCATTAATAGAAATAATTCTAGTGATGAATTGGAAGACTGGGGATTCTGGAAACAAAAAGGAATAAAAAAAGGAATTCCAGTTTTTTTTAGAAAAGCTAACGTTAATGTTGAGTTGGAAGATGAAGTAACAGGTAGGAAACTAAAAACGAAAGTTAACAAGATTATAGACTTTGGACTTACTTTTATGTACAAACAACCAGCTCAATTCTCTGTAAAGGATTGTCTTGATTACACAAAATTAGATAGCAAAGAAGATATTAAAAAATATGAGCTAGATATTGTAGAAACAATGTTTGGTCTTGCTAACAAGTATAAAAGTCATAAAGGACGTGTGTTTTTTAGTCATGCAATATTAAAAGATGGCAAATTGAGTCCCCATGAAATATCAGTAGTTGCCTCAAATCCAAGATCATCGTATTTTCCTTTTTATTTAAAACAAATAGGGACGAATGGAAGAACAAGTAGGTATAAGACATACAATAATAATCCCCAACTAAAAGGGTATAAAAAATATCCTGTAAGGAATAATGAAATTCGCTCTGACACTAGTGGTGCCAACGCCAAAACTATTTCAAGTTTCAAACCGATAGATAAAGGTTCTGAATTTAAGGCAAAAATCCGATTTCATAATCTTAAGAAAGTCGAAATAGGTGCATTATTATCCAGTTTAACATTTCATGACAATAAGGAATTATATCATAATCTTGGATATGCAAAGTCATTTGGCTTTGGAACCGTAAAAGTTGAGATTATTAACAAGGAAAGTATTTCAAAAAGATTGAGATATGACTTTGAAGAATACTTGAAAGGTTTTGAATTTGTTATGGAAGAAAAAGGATTCTTAAATCCTAATGTTGCTAAAGAACTAATTGCAATGTCAAAAATTCCAAATAATTCAACTAGTCTACAGTATGAAGAATTAAGCAATTTTCAGAACATTAAGGATAAAGGTCTTTATTTGAGAAATTACTCCGAAATCACAGGTCAAAAAGAACTTTTTACTCTAAAGATAACAGATGATGAACGAAAAAATATTAAAGAAGAAAAGACTAAGGCAGAGCAGAAAGCCGAAGCAGTAAAGTACACCAACTTCGAAAAACTAATCAAGCAAGGTGACGAATTCCTTGTATCCTATGAGTTTGATAAAGCCATAAAAAGCTACCATGAAGCCAACGATGTCCAACCTGACGACCAACTAAAAAACAGAATTGAAAAAGTTGAACAAAAAAGGATGGAGCGACTAATGCACATTGATTTTGAAAAAGCTAAAAAACTAAATACAATTGAAGGGTTTAAGCAATTTAGAATCGACCACCCCAATTCAAGCTTCGAAAACGAGATTCGTCAATTGGTCAAACCACTTAAACAAGCAGAAAATGCTAATAAACAAATCAAACCCGAAAATAGCTCCTTTCGTGCTTTAAAAAAAGAGATTGATTCACTGGATAAAATCGAATTATCTGAAACACAAAAAAAAGACGTTGTTCAACTCCTAAAAAAGACCTTCAGTTATGAATCAAAACAAGGGAAAAAAGATGCTTTTAGAAAAAAAGGGGAAATGCGTGGATTTAACAAACACCCTTGGAGTGAGATTAAATATTGGATAGGAGAAAAAGATGCTAAAAAATTATTTAATGAATTAAATGGAAAGTAATATGCAAAAAAAAGGATTAATACTAACAATGGGTTTAAAGCCTGATCCACTTAGTTTTGCCATCCAACAGTACCAGGCAGATTATGTTGCTTTCATTGGAACGAGCGAATCATTTGAAAAGTCTATAGATACCATCATTGAGCAAACGAATCTAAAGGCTTCTAGTTATATTAGATACGAAGTTGAAGATTCCGCAGAAAAAATTGGAGTTTTAGTTGGTGAGTTACAAAAAGGGCTTACGTGGCTAATTGACAAGAAAATAACTAAAGGTAATATTCTTGTAGATGCAACAGGCGGCAGAAAATGGATGAGTTCTGGTGCTACTATGGCCGCTTCGTTTTTAGGTTTACAGATGATTTATATCGATGTTGACTACCCAAATGGAAAGCCAGATCCAAATACAATGAAAGTTGTAAAACTAGGTAATGCCTATGACCAAACTGGGTTTATTGCTGCGGAACAAGGAAGAATTGCTTTCAATAACTCATCTTTTCAAACGGCAGCTGACTATTTCTCAAATATAACGCCTACAGATTCTATCAAAAACGAATTCTTCAAGGGGCTTGCTATGATATCTAAGACCTTTGAAAAATGGGATCGATTTGAACATTACTCTAATAAGATTTCATCAGATTTTGACAAAGCTCTTGTGACTATTAAACGCGCTTTAGCAACAGGGAACACTAATGATAATCTAAATGATTTTGTCAACAAATTAGAAGCTTTTATTTCAACCATCAAAAACATCGAAACTAAATCAGAGCCAAATTCGGCTTTTATTGTTGACCTATTTCTAAATGCAAAGAGACGTAAAGATGTTCATAGGTTTGATGACTCTGTTGCTCGTTTGTATAGGACAATAGAAGTAGTTGGGCAATACTTGTTAAAAGAAAAACTAAAATTTGACTCAAGCAAACCTGATTTTTCGAAGATATCTAGCGATGCCTTAGAAAAGTACAAAGCACTTGGGCATTCAGTAGAGTCTAATACCAAATTAGGGTTGAAACAAAATTTTGAATTGTTATATTGTGCTGACATAGATCAAGCTAAATCTGTTATTAAACCTGGGAGAAAGAAATCGTTAAATTTTATTCTTGAACCTATTTTAAACAATCGAAATAATTCTATTTTAGCACATGGGTTTATTCCGATAAAAGAAAGTGATATGGATAATTTTTTCGACAAGGCAGAAAGTCTAATCATGGAAGTGCTTTCTGATTATGATACTTGGGTAGCTAAATTTACAGTACCTAATATGCCAATGTTAGAAATATAAACCAAGCAAATGCCTAAAACCCTAATCTCCTTCATCGGAACCGGACGCCCCGATGACCAAAGAAGCTATCGCACTGCTCAATACTCATTTAATGGCAATGTGATAGCATCTTCCTTTGTATCATCAGTCATTGCAGATTCGTTGAAGGTGGATAAATTGTACTTATTGGGAACAACCAAGTCCATGTGGGAAGAAGTGTATCGTTTTTTTTGTGAAAAGAACAAAATCGAGTTGGATGAAGACTATTGGATTGCCCTGGGTGAATTTTCAGATAAAGCTAATCATCAAACCCAACCAGAAGATTTTGATTATACACAATTAGAGCAAGTGCTGGGTAATGGTTCTAGGGTTAAGATAATGCCTTATGGACTGAATCAAGCTGAACAGTGGTCTATTTTTGAAGGATTAGAAGATCTCTTGAGTGATACGACATTGGATGAAGAAATCTATCTAGATATTACCCATTCTTTTCGCTCCATGCCTTTATTTTCCATGACATCTATTATGTATATTCAAGATGTTTTGGGAAAGCATATACAGTTTAAGGGGATATTTTATGGTATGTTGGAAGTCATGCGAGAATTTGATGATATTGCACCTATTGTAGATTTGTCATTGGTCATCGAAATTCAAAACTGGATAAAAGCGGCTCATAGTTTTATGAATTATGGAAAAGGATACATGTTATCCAAATTAATGGAGAATGAAAAAGACGCCCAACTAATTAAAAGTTTTACCAATGCCATCAGCCTAAACTACCTAAAAGAAATTGAGCAAAAACTAACTAATTTGCGAGCATTAAGTGACAAATCCAACCAAGGAATTGTCAAATACATCATACCAGCCGTTTTAGCGGATTTAATTACCCGTTTGAATCGTGCAAAAGGCTTATCTCATGCCCATTTTCAATTTGAACTATCCGTTTGGCATCGAGAGAAAACTAATTTTGCTGCCGCGTATTTGGTATTTGTAGAAGCTATGGTTACGTTTTTATGTGAATCTAAAGGCTTAGATTGGAGAGATTTTGACATACGACATAACACAAAACAGAATCTAAACAAGAGCCATCCTATTTACAAGATTTTCAGAGCTTCCAACCGAATGAGAAATGATATTGCCCATGATTTGAGAAGAGAAGGATCGTCGATTGGCGCCATCAACAACTTAACCAAATGGCAAAAAGAATTTAAAAACATACTAAACAAAAAATAATGTTCATCAACCTATCCAACCACCCTTCCAACAGATGGAACTCAACCCAAAAGAAAATAGCATCGTCTTTCGGCTCCATCAAAGACATACCTTTTCCAAAAATAGATCCCAAGGCATCATCTGCTGATATTTTGACTTTAGCGAAGACGTATTTTGAAGATATTATCGACATTAAAAACAGTGCAAACACCCCCATTACCGTACACATCATGGGTGAGATGAACTTTGTGTATGCCTTGGTTTCACTACTACAAGCTATTGACATCCAGTGCGTTGCAAGCACAACAGAACGCAAAGTCTTAGAAGAAAAAGACGGCAAAAAAACGGTTCAATTTAATTTTATTCAATTTCGGGACTATCCGAAAATGATTTGATTGTTCCAGATTTAACTTAGCAAAACTTAAGGATTATGTCTCAAAATACGCATACAGGCAGGTTTTTTTTGGGGAAGTAATAGCCGTTGATCCATCTGTGAATGACTATTTATTTATT
>JAJRRO010000100.1 GCA_024279425.1 Bacteroidota bacterium
ACCTCTGGCATAACTTAACTCTACAGCCTTTTTCTTAAATTCTGAAGTGTAATTCTTTTTGCGTTTTGACATAATTCAAAGTTAAATTATGTAGCACAATATCTCTCAACTTGGTGTCCAGTTAAATATAGTAAGTCCAGTACAGGTAAATTTTACGGGAAAGTAGAAGTAAGGAATTCTTTAATTATTAAAAACAACTAAGTAATAATTTTATTGATTAACTCTTTCTCAGGGAAACCATTTTGTTTAAATGCATTGCATCTTCTACATGATAAGACAAAGTTTCGAGAATCATTAGAACCAAAAGATTGAGTTTTTACCTTTTTTCCGAATTCTGCCTTTTGGTTTCTTAGTTGTTTGTTTAATTTGTTTGAAGATAACGGGATGAAATGATCAACTACTGCCCCAGTATTTTTACAATCAGGATGAGTGTTTAATTGACAAACATCACCATGTTTTTCTTGTAATTCTTTAAAGATGTTATTTCGAATTTTATTGAATTCATTTCTTTTTTCTTTTGGGGAACGAAAATCAAAATGATGAATGTTATATTTTATTCCTCCATGATTTTCAAATAAATCATCGAAGAATTCTTCATCTTCTGGGTATTCAAAACTTTTCCCATGATTGCTTAAAAAATTCTTAGTATGCATGACGTCTGGGCTATGGAAAGTTGGGCAGGCAAGGAAACTTTTTGTTTTTTACTTATCATTCTTAAAAGTCAAATTTAAATTTTTGGCGGTCTTTACTAATAGACACAAACCTCTTGGAAAGTCTTTATTAGTTATGTTTTATAACGTTGTTAGCACAAGTTATTTCTTTTGCTTTTACAGATTCAATTTCGTCTTCACCTTTATAATAAATGTCGATTTCGGCATCAATTTCTGGGTTGAATAATTTTATCCTTTTTCTGGAATTGTAAGAATATTGAAAAAGATTTTTCCGTTCATCGTCTGCTCTTTTGACGTTATAATGTCCTCTATTTTTCTCATTCACTATTGAAAGTGAAATATGAGCATTTCTTGTTGAGTTGTGAAGTTCAATTCCCGAAATGCTTAAAACAAATTCTGAAAATTTATTTCTTATAAAGTCAATTGTATATTCTTCGTTTGAATTTAATGTTTTAGAGAAATCATTTAAAAGGTCAATTACAGGTTTTCCGTAATTCTTTTTTTCTAATTTTTCTTTTCGCTCCTCTATATAACTTTTGAAGTTGGTTTTTATAAACGAAAGGAATGATTTAATAAGATAGGACGATTGATTATTAATTGGGTCAATTATACCATCTCGTTCATCATTAAATATTTTAATCAATTTGTTGAAAACTGAATTTTCGTGATTGTCCCAATATAAATGATGCTTTTTGTCGTAGCCAAGTTTTTCAAATGAATAACTAGAAGCATTTGATGGAGTAGGAGTTAAGTAAATAATATAAATTTCTGGCATAAAATTGCTTTCCGAATAATAATTTTCCAACCCTTTAAGTTCATCTTCAAGCTGTGAGTCATTTTTATTAATTGAAGAGTCAGTTATTTTATTCTCTAAACAAATTGAATAAATAATGTCATTAGTCTTATTATCAATTATCTCTATTATGATGTCTATATCTCTTCTTTTCTTTTTACCCTTTTTCTCTAGATTTACGGATAGTTCAGGGATTATATTTATCGAAAATCCTGAATATTTAGACAAATCAGCAATTTTATTATTGTATTGAATTTTAGTCAAAAATTCATTGTTGATTTTTGTGATATCATTCAATAATTCTTGAAGTAGCAAACTAGAAATTCCGTGGTCTTCATTTGGGTCTAATAAATATGCTAAAAAGGAACTTACATTTGGTTCGTTGATTGAACCGTCATTAGAAGATAGAATTCGAAAAATGTTCATAGGTATTCCTAAAGTTTAATTTGTACTAACTTGTCTATATAGATGTTAAATACATCTATATAAACCCAATTTGACATATAAACGGTAAATCAGTACAGCTTTTATATGAATTATTAAGTTCACCAAAATTAATGTTGAGCACCCTAAAACTCCTACATAAAAGAGAATAAAACAATTATTAATTCGATTAATTTAATTTTTATTCCTTAATGGATATTTGTAAGAAGAATTTGTCTAGATAAATGTTAGTTAAGTTTAATGATTTTAGCCTTTATTTCACTTCTTTTATAATAAACCCTATTCCCAATTCCATGGGAAGGCAGAATTCCTTTTTTAGACCAGTGCCAAAGGGTGGTTAAGGATATTTTAAGGTATTTAGCCGTTTCTTCTCTGGTCAATAATTCTACTGGTTCCTTTGGTTGGAAGTTTTCCTTGATGGCTTTTATTTCCTCTTCAAGTATTGATAATTTTTCCAGAACTATTTCCATGGCTGATGGCAAGTCTTCAAATTTTATATTTTTCATATTAAACTAATTAAATCTGCATCGGGAATAACAACCACTTCGATGTTATGTTCAATGGCAAGCTCTTTCATTATTTTGTCATTCTTGCCACATATTGCAACACTTTTTATACTGTTTGGCTGAAATCTTTGAATTAGAAGTTTACTGAAATAGGCCTGACCCAATAAGTACATTCCAAGACGGTTAGCTTTGGTTTGTAGAATAATGACATCTTTATTTTTAATGTCAAAAGTATTTCCCTTAAAAATTCTGGTTTCCTCATTTAAGATAATAAGGCCGTCAATGAGTCTCTTCCCCTGAAATCTATTTCCTTCAACCGCAACAAATTCTTCTATCAATAACCCACCTATTTGACTCCAATATTTCCTAGTTCTCCAAGTCTCGTGTTTGCTCATTTTTATTTTTATTTAAAGATATCCAGGCCAAATGTGGAAAGAACGGTCATAGTATACCAGTGAAAACGGATTAAAGTGAGCATAGCAATAATTATTGTAAATCCTTTTATAGCATAGTCTGAAATGGTTTTTTATGTGGCTCAAAAAATTCCGTTTTCACTGGTATACTATGACCGTTTTTTGCACTTTAGTCAATACGGTATTTGAAATTAGATTTTCATCTTGTATCGACAAGAATGCTGTTATAGGCGTTGGAAGCAGTGCGTCTTTAAATTTTCAGCCTCCCCAAATGTTCGGTAATACTTCTTACCTCTGATTCATCAAATATGGGTTCAAAATAGTTGATGTAACTATTTAACTCCTTCAAATTTTTGATTGCAACATGATTGAACTTTCCCTTGGGCTTATGGTTTATCATAGCTATAACATTTCTTACTGGTAGTTCTTTTCTACCCCAATGATGTTGCTTAAGAATCCTTTTGCCGACAGACTTATTACTATTCAGAATGACAAATAGGGCATAGCTTGTTCGCTGTATTTGTTTTATAGGGGATCTCAGGTCCAACCGCTCGATGGATTCCTTGCTCCAGTTTTTGGTCTCAATAATAAAAATACCGGCCCTGGTTACAAGAAGATGATCAATTTGAATACTGTATATACGGTCATTATCACTTCTGTTATAGATAGGCGGATTAAAGGAAAGTGAAAAGTCGTTGAATAGCACATCTGTATCTGACAATTTTTCTAATTCATTTGCTACTAAATGCTCTCCGATTGCACCCGCAATCGAAGGATTAATATCGTTCACTACCGACTTTGTGTATTCAAGTTTATTAAGCGCAGCATCAAAACGGGTTGATATAGTAGATTGACTGTTGGAGGTATGCACATCAAGCTTTAGTAATATTTCTTCTAGTTGTTTTTTTGCCTTAGATGTCTTCAGCGATATAATACTTTTATAACCCTTTTCTAGAAAAAATTTTATCCCTAATACGATTTGTAGCAAGTACCAATGGCCTAACTCTATAATAGCATTTTTAGCTGGACTAGATCTTAAATTTTCGCACTTCGTGTTTATCTTGCCTAATCTTTTATTGAGTCTTGTTTCGGCATCCGATTTTATAGTATTGTAATTGTTTTGCAAGTTTAGTGCTACTGCCTGCAAGGTTTCGGTCTCTAGTTTAAAATCATGTTCAATCTTGTAGAATAGTTCTTCCTTTTCGTTCTCGTAGTTTTTAATGAAATTATTTAGCTCACCAATAGAATTAAATCTTGAGATCCCTTTTCGATTTAAGGTTTCTCTAATTCTTTTTAAGGATTCTATCTGGCCGTAAACTATTGTCATGGATGAGTATTGCTGCTAATCGTTTCGTATATGGCACATTGCCATATTATTTAGTTCATGTTTTTCAGTAGTGACTGAGCTTAATTGTTGGGTAGATTTTAAAGTTAGCTACAATTTGGCAATGTACTATATACATTGTTACCAGCTTTTTTATTCCAATGTAATTCCTTTCTTTTCTGTTAGTTTAAATGCTTTTTCAAAATCAATCAAACCCTGTGACCATGAGTAATTCCTTTTTAAGCCATGCTTAACCGCATTCAATAATTTTCTCCCTTTTTGAAGATCTTCAACTTCTAATTGGTTTAAATTTAAATATTCACAAAGATTTGAAATAATGATTTGGAAATTATCTTCCTCTTTCAATGTTTCAAATTTATTAGCATGTATTCTTATGGTAATCTCATAAAGTGCAATTTGATAATAAACTTCATCTGAAATATCATGATCATGAAAAACGCCAAACTCTTTTACGCATTTTTCATAAAATATTCTCATTGATGGTCCAGCCATAAGTAATCCAACAAAATCAAAATTGTCTTCCTTTGGCTTAGGATTTACTTCTATATTTCCACGGTTATATAATACCATTTCAGGAATTGAGCCGTTGACTAAAGAAATAAATTTCGGAAAATTTCCATGCCTAATGCTTGCAAATTCATTTCTAAATTTTAATTTATTTTTGCGAGCTTTCATAACCTTTAGCATGTATCCAACTGTGATTCCAATAATGAACTGTTGTTCTTTCATTTATTTAATTTCTGGTAACGCTCGAGCTATGAGTAGTGTGGGAGTAAAGACACGCCTCACATTCCGCCAAGTACCGTAGCAAAAGCTTTTAGTTTTGATTTATTTTTTCTGTCAAAAGCAAAATCCCAATGACCACCAATAAAATCTCGCCAACAGCATACCTCATGTATTTTAAAGGCTTGTTGTCATCTGCTAGTTTTTTGTGGATTTTGCGGAAGAAGTTGATCATGTGAGTAGAACACTTGGTTGGTCCTCTCTAAGGTATGGAATTATCTATTAAAGTTTTAAGCTGATAATTTAGAGTACTATATTTAGAAACCTACTTTTTGATGTCCTTTCTCAAATCCCATACTATTACTATCTTATACTATTTTAGTGTGTTCAATTATACCATGGGATGTAAAGGAGCATATTCATTGAGATGCCTCATATCTGTAGTATCAAGGTAATCCTTTAGATCATAGAGTTTCTTTAGGTCTTCTTTAAATTGGTTCGAGAATAACACAGCAGGGGGAGCTTAATAAAAAGGAGCTGCATGAAAGTGTGGCTCTTTTTACTTTTTCCACTCTTGTTGCGAGAAGTTTATCCTGAGCATTTCGACTTCGCTCAATACAGGCTTCGTCGAAGGGAGTCCAAGAGGGGGAGCCGGTAAATAAAAGGCTTCAGAGATATTCAATCCTGAAGCCTTTTTTATTTGCACATAAATTATATTAAATTTCGGGTGTTATCATCTGTCCGCAAATGCAATTGTTTTATATGCTTAGGCATTTTTTCCAAACAACTTGAGATGAAAATTATTCTATTACCGATCTGAAAATTCCGTCCTCGTTTCGCTCAAAGCTGACTCCAATTTCTGATTCCAAAAGCTCAATAAATGAATCATCACGATTTTTTAAAAAAGTGTACCATCCATCAAGAGTCTGATCATCAAATAATTGAATTGTTTCCTTTTTATCTGTGCTATTTGGATTATTCTGTCCATTAAGATAATCGGGCGACAAATTCAGCAATAAAATACAACTAATATTAAGGTGGTATTCTTCATGATTATAGATCTACAGTCTTCCCTGTTCTAAATGATTCATCTGCTGCCAATACAATTTTTAAACTATTCACCGCATCCGTCAGATGACTTGTCAGATCTATATCTTTATTTATGGCATTGAGGAAATACTCCTGTTCCAAATCACATAGCCCTTGATGGTCGGGTTCATCTTCCATATTAATAATCTTATCAGGTTTGGTAAATTCATTATTTTCGTCTTTATCAGCATAATGAACTTTCAGTCTATTTGTTTTTGTATGTGAATCAATATCATCTGATCCTTTATCCGATCCTTGTTCTGCATCCATAATGTTTACACAACCCTTTGGTCCGATTACATCTTTAACAAAAAATGCCACTTCGCTCATCATGGGTCCCCAACCGGCTTCATACCAACCTACGGACCCATCTTCAAATCGCACCTGTAATTGCCCATAATTATACATATCTGGATTAATTTCATCGGTAAGCCTTGCGCCAATAGTGCTAACAGAAATTGGTTTGGACTGCGTCATTTGACACATAACATCTACATAATGCACTCCGCAATCTACTATAGGCGACATACTTTCCATAATTCTTTTAAGTGTATGCCATGTTTTGCCGCTACTCTGTTGATTGAGATTCATACGCATTACCAGCGGTTTACCTAATCCACGTGCTATTTCTATAAATGTTTTCCAGGAAGGGTGTACACGTAAAATGTATCCTATCACTAACTTTTTCCCATATTTTTTAGCTGAAGCAACCATTAATTGCGCATCTTCAATAGTTGGTGCCAGGGGTTTTTCACAAAAAACATGAGCACCTGATTTCAATGCCTTTATTGTGAATTCAGAATGCGTTTCAGGAAAAGTACAAATGGAAACTGCATCCGGTTTGATGGCTTGTAAGGCTGTATCAAAATCGTCGAACTGGGCAGGAT
This sequence comes from Bacteroidota bacterium, assembly GCA_024279425.1. Lineage (GTDB taxonomy): Bacteria > Bacteroidota > Bacteroidia > Flavobacteriales > Flavobacteriaceae > Maribacter_A. Next base: position 6,872 of record JAJRRO010000100.1, read on the forward strand.
CATCCAATTCTTGAGCAAGAATATTTCTTTTCCCAGGATTTCTATCTACCAAGCCTACCAGCTCAAAACCCTCCAATTTGTAATATGCCCTTGCATGCGAAGCACCCATATTTCCACAGCCAATGACAATTACGCTAATTTTTTTATTCATGATATTAACTTTCTTATTTGTTAGTTTATATAATTAATTTCCTCTGTTCTATTGAATTCTGGCATGGTGAATCTTATAACAGATTGTAAAAACGTAACAATCCTATGAATCAACTCGTTTCTTTTGGTTTGTAATAATATTTTTGATCAGGTTATGTTTGCTTATACTTTTTCACCACTCGATACGAACGAACTGAAACATATGCAAGGAAAAATCACATTCTAGAGCGTTTGATCTTAACTTTCGTATAAATCTAAAATAATTTTTACTAAGGCTTCAACCACTAACTTCGTAATTTGTTCTCCTTTTTCTTTTGTTCCAAAACTGGCATCTCCAAAAACGCCCGAAGGCGTCAACTCTTTCATTCTTTTATAAATAGCGGCCTTACTGCCATAAAGCAAGTCACCGTCTGCCCAGTCAAAATTTGGTTGGTTTGCTTTTTCTGTTATTTGCTCGAGGTGCACTAAATGAGGTGCCATTACTAACATCAATGCTGTTTCAAATTCTCCGGCATGACCCGTACCTCCTTTTCCTGATTCATTTAGCGCTTTTAATTTATCGGCAGCAATGCGCCACCAGGTTACAAGAGCGATTCTAATTTCAGGATTTCGAAAACCAAAAACCTCTAAAAATGTTCCGGCAATTGATTGATTACCACCATGGCTATTTAAAACAATCAAATTTTTGAAATCATACTTTGCAACACAACTGCTGATATCTGTCATTTGGTTTAAAAAGGTACTGTGCTGCACAGACAAACTACCAACAAAGTCAGTATGGTGTTCAGAACAGCCAACACTAATTGTAGGTAGGATAAGTATTTTATCAGAAATTGTTTTTTCAATTGATGTACAAAAATGTTCATTGATCATACGATCAGTTGCCAATGGCAAATGTGCGCCATGTTGCTCGGTGGCGGCGATTGGTAAAATAACAGGAATATTTTTATTTAACTTTGCAATCTGTGGAGACGTTAATTGATCCCAATACATAAAAATAGTTTATTAATTAATTGTTTAGAAATGTTAATCAGCAATAGGTTCATTTGATTTTGAATGCCCCATGGGGTAAGGCATATATCCAGTGAATCCGGCAATTTTCCATTTTCCGTTTATTCTTCGACATCTATAAAGAGTCTGCCAATTGAGGTGTTCTTGATTTCCATTCTTTTTGGTAATAATACCATCGAATTTTTTATGAACCAAGGCACTTTTATCCTTCATTTCAATATCTATTAATGTAATTACATCATAGATCACTTGTTCGCTATCTCCTACTAATTCCGTTTTAGCAAAATCTGCTGCCTGTTCTAACCAAACTGTTTTGTATTCTTTTAAAGAGGGAAAACTCATTCGCCAAGAATCCGGATTGTCCATTCCACGAGCATCAATGCCCATGAAATTTTCTTCTATGAAATCGCCCTGCACCATCTCCCAATCTGCACTACAAAAGGCGATCACATCTCTTTTTACCAGCATTTCCCATATTTGATATCGATCCTTATCCATTGGAAAAGGATTCTTGTAAAGGTCTTCTTTCATAATTTAATGGTATTCTTTTTTTGAAATTAAAAACTGATTAATTGCATCTTCATCGGGTTCTACGCCTAAGCCCAATCCCTTTGGTAAACAGACAAAAGGTGGTTCAAACTGCAAAGGTTCTTTTAATAAATCATGTACGCGAATTGTTCGACCGAAAATATCACTCGGCCAAATACACGATTCAGAAGCCGCCGCTGCATGAACATACATGGCTTCTAAAATCCCTAAATCTACTTCTGACCCGTGCCAACATGGCACTCCTGCGGCGGTTGCAATATGACCCATTCGTTGAAAATTAGCCAACCCGCCGTTAAAATTAAATCCGTCTACTGATTTCTGTTGAATTGCTTGAACAACATCTTTAATACGCTGTCCATGAAGAATATATGGCAATGACACATGTAACACAATTGGAATGGACGAATATTGACGAAGTGCCGTGAATTCATTGAGTTTCCAACGCGGTAGCGGATCTTCTAAACACAAAACATTACCTATCTCCTCCAAAGCATGAAGTCTTTTTCTAACTTCGCCCGGATAAAGCCACCGTTCATTAGGATCTAAAATCACCTGCATTTGAGGTGCTACATCTTTAATATTTGAACACCAGCCAACGACATCATCTGACAAATCTGTCTTAAACTTGATACAGTCATATCCTAAATCCGAGTATTTTTTTGCTAGATCTCCAATTTCATCCAATCTCCTATGACTGGACCACGCGCCAACTTTAACCTTTTCTCTAACCGTACCTCCTAATAAATCCACCACTCTCATTTTATGAGCCTTGGCATAAGCATCATAAATTGCACATTCAAATCCATCGTATTCTCTGCAAAATACAAAAGGTAGTTTTTGAAGGGATAAATCTCGAATATCTTTTTTCAACAGAACCTGAATAATATCTTTAACCACTTTCCAATTGTGATCTCGATAGAGTTCTCCCCAACCGATAATGCCGTTACTCAATTCCATTTTCAGAATTATTTTAGGCAATTCATCAAATTGTACAGACCAGCCTTTGCTAGCTCCATTAGGTAATTTGTGAAGCGGCTTATCAATTCCTTTACTTTCTACCACTCCCTGATGGGTGGGAACAATTACTTCGAAACAGGTAATAGATTTTATAATCATAATATGTTTTATCTTTCTTTATAAGTGGTAAATTCCCGGTTACATAACATAATTGTTTTTCCAGCGTCAACGTAGATTACCTGTCCAGTAATTGATCTACTTAATTCAGATAACAAAAATGCAACTGTATTTCCACAGTCTATGGGTTGTATTAAATGATTAAGTGCTTGCTGGTTTTCAATAAAATCTTCTTCATACTTTTCCGGATCGGAAGTAAAAGCCTTAAACAATTCATAATTTTGTTCAGCATGTACCAAACCCGGACCAATGGCGTTACTACGAATACCATAGCCTCCTAATTCATATGCCATTGCTTTTGTAAATCCTTCAATAGCAGATTTTGTACTTGCATAAATAGAATAGTTGGGTTGAGATGCAAAACCATGAATAGATGATATATTGACAATATTACCCTTTATTTTATTATCTAATAATTGTTTGACAAAATATTTTGTCACCAGCCATGTGCCTCTGATATTCACTCCATACGTTCGATCAAATTCCGATTCTTCAACTTCATGCACAGGCTTGGCTAAGCCCACTCCAGCATTGTTTACCAGACCATTAATGTTGCCAGCTTTTTCCTTAATTTCGGAAAACATTTTTTCCACTTCTTCTGCACTACGAAGATCTGCCTGAACCGGAATCGCTTTTTTATATAGTTTAGACGCTTCGACTGCTTTTTCTATAGTGAGTTCGTTAATAATAAGTGTTGCACCAAAATTATCCAATGCCTGACAAACACCGGCACCAACTCCACCTCCACCTCCACCGGTAACCAATACTTTTAAATGACTTAAATCCATATTGTTTATGTTAATTAATAAAATAATTTTTGTATATCCGTTAAATGGCCATTCGCTGTAACGCTTGCTGTTACGAACCTATCGAAAATTCTTTCACCAAAGTACCTTCTATTGAGCTTATAAATGAACTCATTTAGATAAAGTTGTAGATATTTGGCTTTTATCTTGTGATATGTTCCCACAAAATTCCGCTTTGCATGGTTTTTATAGCAATATATACCCATTTTAAGGTCTCTTTTGTTGTTTGTCCGTTTGACTTTTCGTTGATATGTATCCACATAATCGGCAATGTTCACATAGGATGTGCTCTTATCGGTAAAAACTATGGAATCACCATTATCTATTGCTCCCTGTAGTGTTTGATCAGTTCCTTCCATTTTATGATCCGTAAGAACCTTCGCTTTGAAGTACCTGGCCTGACGTTCTACTTTTCCTGTATCCATGTCCTTCAAAATAGTGCTCTCTGCCATTATCATCACATTGGATTTTGTCTTACTGCCACGTCCTGCCTTCTGTGTTTTGTGTTTATGGGCAGATGCCTCTATCATGCCCTCAAAGGTATAGCGGTCGCCCCGCTGTCTCATCGCCTTGCGAAGCTTATGGGCCATGGCCCAGACTGGCTCATACCGCTTCAATCCAAGTTGACTGGATCTCCTTACTGGAAAAACCTTTCCCGGAAAACTATTGTTTCCATAATCCTTGGATTTCCTTCGCCAGCGTCTCAATACCGATAAAGGTATGTCCAGTTCCCTGCATATCTCCACAACGCTGCCCTAGGCATAACTCAGTTCCACTGCTTTTTGTTTAAACTCTACCGTGTAATTCCTTTTTTTCTCGTGACATTTTTCAAAGTTAATTTAAACAGCTTATATGCTCTTAACTTTATGTCCATTTAATGTAGTAAGTCCAAAGTGCAGCTAATGCAGTCAATGCACATAAACATTCCATAAGCAATGCATGTTTGGGCTATAATAAAACCTGTAATGGCTATTATTGGAGTTATTCATTAACTGAACCTTACATTATTCCAAAGGATTTAAGAAGAAAGGAGGTGATGCAATTGGATTTAAGCGGTAATCTTATTGCCACGTATCAATCTGTAGCTGAAGCATCAAAAGAATCTGGAGTGTCTAAAACCTGTATTTCACAGGTCTGCAGAGGGGAAAGGGAGTTCAGTGGAGGAGATGTTTGGAAGTATAATTAATAACCAAATTAAAGGGCAGCAGAAATGTTGTCCTTTTTTAACCCATAAAAATCAACATTAGGCAAACTCGTCCTTACCTTCTATAAGATAATGATTGCTAATTGACCCTTCCGTTCGAGCCTTCAGATGAGTAGTGTATTCAGCATCATTCATAAAAGCAAGTGCCGCTTCTTTTGAAGGCCACTCGAGAATAACTCGAAGACCTACGGCACTACCTTCACCTTCTACCTGCTCATGACTGGCCGTTCTCGCAAGGTACTTACCACCGTGTTTGGCAACAAGTCTTTTCGCAACTGGAAGATAATCTGAAATCCAATCTTCATTAGTGGGGGTTACATCTAAGACGGAATAAAACGTGGTTGAATTTTCCATTGTTTAAGATATTTTAGTATCAAAATCCGTAATTATTACACAAACATCGCAACAAAAACTGGTATTCTTGCAGTTAGCGACATCTAATTAATTCCATATAAGATATCAAAATTATTTTGGATTTGAACAAGTATTGTAGTGAAATACTGATAACACTTGGTTTAGGTGACCCCGATATTTATTAATTGGTATTTACTATTATTCAATTTGTAATATGCGAATGAAATACGTAATATTAAGGAAATGGAATAATTAACGATATACAATTCGGATACCCGATTAAGTTGGAAAGTTGACAAATGGTTGGATAGGAATAAGTTACCTTCCTAGGTTTGAGTCCAAGAGGGGGAGTGAAAAGCAAAACCGACCTAGTTAACTGGGTCTGTTTTTTTGTTTTGACCCAAAAGAGCTACTAAACATTATTAATTCCTTGGCTATCTGTTTTAATAGCTCGCCATATAACCTAAATCTTACCTGATAGAACATGCCTGCCCAAGTGGGACCACAGAATTTAATCCAATCTATTTGTTTAGGTTGGTTTTTTTGTTTAGACCCTATTTTACAGGGGTTGATTGCACTCTTTGTACTGTAACATTGGCATTTGCCTTTTCGTATAATTTCATTCATGTTATAATAAAATGGATAGGCTGTTAATTTTATCGACATTTCATAAGCTACAAAAATCAATTGTACTTATACTTTACTTTTTTATGGAACGGTCAGGGATACTAAACCGTTAATAAAAAGAATCAAAAAACGGCTCGTGTGCCGTTTTTATTCTTACCTTTCGCCAGTTATAAACCCCACTAAAACAGTTATTTATGAAATTAAAAATTACTCTATTATTTTTCGCTCAACTCCTTTTTTTTCAGGAAATAAGTGCCCAGTGCACTGGAGCGGATTTTGAAGAAAAAAATGGTATCGCCATTTTGGAAATGGAAGCTAAAACAGCCGGAAGCTGGCGTATTGAATCAAGTTCTGGAGCTTCTGCTGGAAAAACTTTAGCTTACAGAGGTAATAATTCCTTTAGCGCACCGGGTAGTTCGGTGGTTACCTATAGCATTAAAATTAATTCACCTGGTACTTATCGGTTCATTTGGCGAAACAAGATTGGTGTTATTGCAAGTCACAATGCGGCCACTGAGCATAATGATTCTTGGTTAAAAATCAACGCTTCGAATTTTTACGGTCAGCAAGGGTCTAGCAGAATTTATCCAGGAGGTTCTGGGAAGTTTCCTGTGCCCAATGGTGCTTCGTCAGGAGGGTATTTTAAAATTTATACCAATAATATAAACTGGAGCTGGTCAACATGGACCAGTGACAATGATGGTCATTTTGTATATGCCCAATTTAATTCGGCAGGAGTATATACCATACAAGTTTCGGGAAGATCTAATGGACACTTTGTGGATAGAATGGTGCTGTACAAAGAAGCTAGTTATTCTTTATCCCAAGCTCAAAATTTATCTCTTTCGCAAACAAATTGTAGTGGCGGTTCAACTACCCCACCCCCACCTCCACCAACGTCGGATAATATAGCTCCTACAGTATCTTTTACAAGTTTATCGGAAGGGCAATCATTTGCAGTGGGCAGCACAATTTCTGTTGGTGTTTCTGCCAACGACTCCGATGGGAGCATCGTTAAGCATCAGATCTATGTGAACAACAGTTTGGTAGATACAGATGGTTCAGGTTATACACCACATAAAATAACGAATACCACAGTAGGAAACTATGCAATCAAAGTAGTGGCGACCGATAATGAAGGTGCAACGGCAACGGCTATCGTAAATGTTGTCGTCGGTGACGGTGGTTCAACAACGCCCCCGCCCCCACCAACGTCGGGTAATACAGCTCCTTCAGTATCCTTTTCAAATTTGTCTGAAGGGCAATCATTTGCAGTGGGTAGCACAATTTCAGTTGGTGTTTCTGCCAGTGACCCAGGAGGAAGCGTCGTCAAGCACCAGATATTTGTGAACAATGTTTTGGTCGATACAGACGGTTCAGGCTATACGCCACATAAAATTACCAATGTCACGACAGGAAACTATGCAATCAAAGTAGTGGTGACCGATAATGAGGGTGCAACGGCAACGGCTACCGTAAATGTTGTCGTCGGTGATGGCGGTTCAACGACACCTCCACCAACATCGGGTAATACAGCTCCATTGGTATCCTTTACAAATTTATCGGAAGGGCAATCATTTGAGGTTGGAAGCACAATTTCTGTTGGTGTTTCAGCCAACGATTCTGATGGGAGCATCGTTAAACATCAAATCTATGTAAACAATAGTTTGGTAGATACGGACGGTTCAGGTTATACGCCACATAAAATAACGAATACCACAGTAGGAAACTATGCGATCAAAGTAGTGGCGACCGATAATGAAGGTGCAACGGCAATGGCTATCGTAAATGTTGTAGTCGGTGATGGTGGTTCAACAACACCCCCGCCCCCATCCGATACCGCGGTTAGTTTTACATTGGTCAATTCACTAACCAATGGTAATATTACATTAATCTCCAATGGAAGCACTATAACTGCAAATTCGAATGTAAATATTAATGCGACTACTTCACTTAATGCTAAAAGTATGATTTTAACACTTTCTGGGGCGTCAAATGCTTCCAGAGTTGAAAATTTTGCTCCTTACGCTCTTTTTGGAGATGTTAGTGGTAATTACCTAAGCGGTTTTTTAAACAATGGATCTCATACTTTAAAAGCGGATGTATTTTCAGGATCGAATGGCACGGGTAGTATGATAGGTACAACGTCTGTTAATTTTACCGTTGGCGGCAGTAATGCCAGTAAGACTTCTGTAGTATATGCCTATCCTAATCCGGTATTATCAGATGGGAAGGTTACGGTTAAATTGCCTGCCGGTGCCTCAGATGATATCTTATATTCAGTTACGAATAGTTCCGGTATCCAAGTGGAAAAGGGTAAAGTCATAGTAGGCAAATCGCAGGATTCTGCTGATTTACAACTATCGAAAGTCGGTAATCAGGTACCAGGTGTTTATTATTTGATATTACAATCGAATAAAGGGATATATTCAATACCATTGGTAAAGGAATAGGGTTATACTGTTTTGTTATGTCCAGGTTTCATGAGTGCTTACAAGTTTTCATAAGTACTGCAGACAAGATACCCTAGAGGGGGATAAAAAGAAAAAGAGTTGCACGAAAGTGTGGCTCTTTTTCTTTTTCCACTCTTGTTGCGAGAAGTTTATCCTGAGCATTTCGACTTCGCTCAATACAGGCTTCGTCGAAGGGAGTCCAAGAGGGGGAGCATAAATGGAAATCCAACTTATGAAAATAGATCGGATTTTTTGTTTTGAGCCAAAAAAGCTATTAAACATTTTTAATTCTTTAGCTACCTCTTTTAATAGCTCGCCTTACAACCTAAATCCTACCTGATAGTGCACCTTCCACTACTTGATATGTCTTTTCATAACTGTTTTTCAATATGGTGGCAGCATCCATGGTTGCCCAATATTCCTTATTGAAAAGCTCCACGGATAAGCCTCCCCTAAAGCCTGAATCATATAGTTTGGGAATAACTTCATTATATGGACAAACCCCATCTCCAGGAAATATTCTATGGGAATCATTAAGTAAATTGCGAGAAGGACTTGCCGGGTAATCATTCATATGTATTACAGGTAATTTTTTGCCATTTAGGCAATCCAAAGTGGGCCAGTGGTTTCCTCCTCGGTAGATATGGTAAAAATCAAACAACATTGTGGCCTTGGGATGCCCGGTGGAGATTGCTATTTGTGCGCAATCGGCTACTTTATTCAAAGCGCCAGCACCCCAAAGCTCAATAATTGGGGTAACGCCCGTTTCATCGCCCAACTTAAGAATGACATCAAATCTTTGTGCATATTCATCGTATTTATTTCGGTCCAAAGAGGCTATTCCCTGTACAGGAGCAGCTATAAATTTACCACCTAACTCAGAGGTGATGATCATTTCTTCACGAAGTTGATCAATTGCTTTTTTTCTTTCATCCGAATCATCACTGCACCATTTGGAAAAACCTATCATATTCTCTAAAACTAGTTGACGGGCCTCTAGTTTCTCTTTTAGATGTTTACTGCTACCATCATTTTTCAAATAGGATTTTACATCGCTCATCCACAATTCTATGCCATCAAAACCTGCATCGGCAACCATATCGATTTGTACGTCAACATTCAATTTATAATGTAATAATGTCGAGGTATTCAAACTTATCCTAAAGGGCAATTTTTTCTTTGGGGCAATTTTTTTTTTGAGGAGTTGATTATGTGTATCCGTTTTAAAGGCATATCCACTTAATGCTGCCACAGAGGCCATAAGTCCGGTGCCAATTGCTTTTCTTCTTGAAACTTTATTCCGAGTCATTGTATGGGTTTTTATAGTTGAGACTTTTATTTTCTTGACAGGGTTTATGATTAAAGCTAAAGCTATCAAAAATTTTGCTACTCTCTGAATTAATATAATAGAAAGTTTCTACTCAGGGATTATTGGTTGAACGTCATCCTTTTAAGCAGTTGGCCTACCTAGTTTCACTGCCAACAGATAGGTTGTAAAAAGCACATTGCTTATCTTTAGCAAACAACCCTACGGAATATAGCCTTTTAAAGGCCTTTTTTTCGAGGCAAACTAACTTTAAACCAACCACTTGAACATGTTTAAAAAATTACAACTCTTCCCATTGGCCCTAGGTATTTTGATCTTCACCTTGGCTTCCTGTGGGGAATCCAAAGAAAAGGAGGCCCAAAAGACGTCTCAACGTCCCAACATCCTTTTTATCATGTCCGATGATCATGCGTATCAAGCCATCTCTGCCTACTCGGATAAATTGATCGAAACACCCAATATTGACCGTATTGCCCAAGAAGGGATTCTGTTTAGCAATGCCTGTGTCACCAACTCCATTTGCGCGCCGTCCAGGGCTACCATACTTACCGGAAAGCACACCCATATCAACGGCAAGATCGACAATAGAATGCCTTTTGATACTACCCAAGTGACCTTTCCGCAGTTATTCCAAAAAGCGGGTTATGAAACTGCCATGTACGGCAAACTGCATTTTGGCAACAATCCGAAAGGGGTGGACGATTTTATGATTTTACCAGGACAGGGCAATTACATCAATCCCAAGTTCATCACTCCAAAAGGGGATACCACTATCACGGGTTATGTTACAGATATCATCACGGATCTTACCATCAATTGGCTAGATCAAAAACGAAACAAGGAGAAACCTTTTATGATGATGTATTTGCACAAGGCCCCCCATAGACCTTGGTGGCCAAGCCCTGAAAAATTCAAGGAATTTACCCAAAAAACATTTCCAGAGCCAGCTTCTCTTTTTGATGATTATTCAAACAGGGGAACAGCGGCCAAAACTGCCGAAATGAACTTGTTGCACCATATGAAATACGGTCATGATTCCAAGATTAGACCACAAACCATAGCCGAAATGGGTGGTGTGGAACCTAAGGTGCCCCCTATGAACTGGGGTGGGATTGACGGATTTACAAGGCCTTATGGGCGTGCCAATGAGGCACAAAAAGCCATATACGACCCAGTTTTGGACTCTATAAACATCTGGTTCAAGGCGAATTGGCCCTCTATGACTGATGAGCAAAAAATGAAATGGAAATATCAGCGCTATATGCAGGATTATTTAGGTTGTATTTCCTCGGTAGATGACAATGTAGGCAGGGTATTGGATTATTTGGACGATAGTGGTCTGGCCGAAAATACCATGGTCGTCTATACCTCAGATCAAGGTTTTTATCTGGGAGAACATGGTTGGTTCGACAAACGATTCATTTATGATGAATCCTTTAAAACACCCTTAATGATCCGTTGGCCCCATGAAATTACCCCAGGCACTACGAATGACGAGATGGTACAAAATCTGGATTTTGCCCAGACCTTTTTGGAAGCCGCACAAATTGAAGTTCCTGGCGATATGCAAGGCGAAAGTTTAATGCCGCTACTAAAAGGAGATACGGCCCAATGGGATCGGGAGGCCGTGTATTATCATTACTATGAATATCCGGCCGTCCATATGGTGAAACGACACTATGGTATAGTGACCAAGGAGTATAAGTTGGCCCACTTTTATGATGATGTGGACGAGTGGGAGCTGTACGATCGTTTAAAGGATCCACAGGAAATGAACAATGTATTTCACAATCCCGAGTATGCCGATACTGTTGCCAAATTGCAAAAAGGATTGGTAGAATTAAGGGCAAAATACAAGGACTCACCAGAATTGGATAAAAAGTATATGGATATTTATAAGAACCGGAACTAAAACAAGAAGCCATACGGTGTTTCGAACAACAAGATAAATTCAATGGTCATGCCTATGAAGCGAGTAAGAATTTTAGGACTAATGCTGTTGTTTACAATCTTCGGTCTTATGTCTTGTGGCTCCAAAAACAGTAATCCCAATCTAGCAAATAAAAAGGATGCTGCCGTGGAGGTAATTATTTATGGTGGGACCTCTGCCGGTGTATCGGCAGCAATACAAGCCGCTAGACTGGGCAAGTCAGTACTATTGATAGAGCCCACCAATCGCCTTGGCGGACTCACTACCGGGGGGCTTGGCCAAACGGATATTGGGAATAAACAAGTCATAGGCGGGATCTCACGTGAATTTTATCAAAATATAAAAAAGTATTATCAAGATTCTACGAATTGGGCTTGGCAGAAGATATCCGAATATAAGGATGGTGGACAAACACGTACGGATGTGCATGAAGATGCCATGTGGAGTTTTGAACCTTCTGCAGCCCTCAAGGTTTATAAGCAAATGATTAAGAGTCTGGACATTCAGATTATCTATAATCAACGACTCGATCGATCAAAGGAAGTTTTAAAAGAAAAGGAAGTTATCAAATCCATTAGCATGGAATCGGGTAAAACCTTTTCAGGGAAAATGTTTATTGATGCCACCTATGAGGGTGACTTAATGGCTGCAGCCGGGGTGAGTTACACAATTGGAAGGGAACCCAATTCTCAATATGGGGAATCACTAAATGGCGTGCAAGCAAATGATACGAGTCTTACCTTAACAGGTGGGCTTTCCAAGAATGCCTTTAATCATAACTTCGTCAAGGGAGTTGATCCATATATTGTTGCCGGAGACCCTTCATCCGGACTACTTCCGTGGATTAATCCTGCCGTAGGCAAGGATGGGGAGGGAGATAAGCATATACAGGCATATTGTTATAGAATGTGTCTTACGGATCATCCAGAAAACAGAATCTCTTTTAAGAAGCCCGACGACTATAATGAATTGAACTATGAATTACTATTCCGAAATTATGAAGCCGGTTTCAATGACATTCCATGGATCAACAGTCAGATGCCCAATAGGAAAACAGATTCGAATAATCGAAATGGCTTTTCAACCGATTTTATTGGCCAGAATTATGGTTATCCCGAAGCTACCTACGAAGAAAGGGAACGAATAAGACAACAACATCTTTCCTATCAACAGGGATTGATGTGGTCCTTGGCAAATCATGAGCGGATTCCCGATGAAATTAAGGACGAGGTTTCCAGATGGGGCACCTGTAAAGATGAATTTGTGCGGGAGGATGGTTGGCAACGGCAACTGTATATTCGTGAGGCCCGGCGTATGATCAGTGATTTGGTCATGACCCAAAAACACTGTGAGGGCATTGACATAGTAACCGATGTGGTAGGTATGGCCGCTTATGGCATGGACTCCCACAACACGCAACGGTATGTGACCTCAGAAGGATTTGTATCCAATGAGGGGAATGTAGAAGCTCATGTTAAGGCTCCTTTTCCCATAAGCTATCGCTCTATAGTCCCAAAAAAAGAAGAGTGTTCCAATCTGCTGGTTCCCGTTTGCATTAGTGCAACGCATATCGCTTTTGGATCCATTCGCATGGAACCTGTCTTTATGGTTCTTGGTCAAAGTTCGGCGGTACTGGCATCAATGGCCATTGATCAGGGTAAAAAAGTTCAGGCAATAACCTATCATGAGTTAAGGAATAAACTGATTGAATTAGGTCAGATATTGGAATAAACAATGTATTCTTCTCTGGGTTTTCTTTGGTTATAAGGAAAATGGAGTTGCATTTTATATATGGGTTGATATGCAAAAAATGGTATTTGGGCTACTTACTTTGTTTTCTGTTTGTTCGCTAAAAGCACAAGTTGGAATAGAACAAGGAAACCTTCAGACCGCTCCTGAAAAACCCAATTTTATTTTAATAGTAGCGGATGATCTAGGGTTTGCCGATCTTGGCTTTAATGGAAGTACTCAAATCAAAACACCCCATATAGATCAACTCGCCTATACAGGGGTAACATTTGCAGAGGGCTATGTTTCCTCGCCGGTCTGTAGCCCATCCCGGGCCGGATTTCTTACAGGTATCAATCAGGTAGGTTTTGGGCACGACAATAACATTGGGGGTAGCCAGCCCGGTTTTGACCCTCAATTTTTGGGTCTACCCCTCTCCCAACAAACGATTGCAGATTATTTAAAGCCTTTGAGCTATATCAGCGGTCTTATAGGAAAGTGGCATCTGGGCGATGCCCCTCAATTTCACCCTCTAAAAAGAGGATTTGACGAATTCTGGGGATACACAGGGGGCGGGCATGATTATTTTACTTCACTGCCCGGTGGGAAAGGTTACAAATCGCCCATTGAAAGCAATTTTAAGATTCCAGCCCCCATCACCTACATTACCGACGATGTGGGAGATGAAAGTGTAGCTTTTATAGAAAGACATGCGAAGGAGCCTTTTTTCTTGTTTACTTCTTTCAATGCTCCCCATACGCCTATGCAGGCCACAGAAGAGGACTTGGCCCTATACGACCATATCAAAGATTCCAAACGGCGTACCTATGCAGCTATGGTACATCGTTTGGATATAAACATCGGGAAGATTGTTGAAGTTGTAAACCAACAGGGAATCAGTGAAAATACCTTAATCGTTTTTATCAGCGACAATGGGGGTCCAGTGAACAGCAATGCTTCCCTAAATGCACCTTACAATGGGCAGAAGGGTATCTTATTGGAAGGTGGAATACACGTGCCCTTTGTGATGAACTGGCCAAAGACACTTCCCGTTGGGACGGTTTACCCCCATCCCGTATCTTCTTTGGACATAGTTCCTACTTTTCTGGAAATGGCCGGTGGAGTTAGCCAGGATCATGAGTTTGATGGTGTCAATTTAATCCCATATGTGTTGGATGGGAATTCGGGAACCCCTCATCCTGATTTAAAGTGGCGTTTTACCATAAGCGCTGCCATACGGGAAGGGAATTGGAAATTGGTGCGACTTCCTGATCGCTTACCTTTATTGTATCACTTACCCTCCGATATCTCGGAACAAACCAATGTGGCCTTGCAACACCTAAAGAAAACAGAACAATTACTGAAAAAACTGGGAGATTGGGATGTTGGCTTGCCTCATCCCATATTTTTGGAAGGGGCCATTTGGAAACGTAATCAGCTTAATTTGTACGATATGAAATATCAACTGGAACAGCCTAAATAAAACTAAAACAGGTCAATTTTCCTCATACTTGGTTTTTCGTGGAATTTTCATACGGTTTTTTGGAAATGAAATATAGAATACCAAATACGCAAAAGACAAGCATGGGGGGCTACTTCCATAGAAATTTTCTGTATCTTGGATATCTTAAAAGAACACCAATGGATTTTAGTTTAGCGGAAAAATTGGCAGTAGTTAAGGCTATTGATGAGGTCATCAAAGTTGATGGTCAGGTAAAGACCGAGGAAATCAATTTTTTATCCCAGTTAATGATTGTATTGAAATTTGATAAAAACCTAGTTGAGGAAGCTAGGCAGATATCGGCTGAGGATTGCCTGCATGTTTTAAAGGGGATGACCGACAAAAAGAAAAACGCCTTGGCAGTTCTTCTCAATGAAATGGCCAATGCCGATGGCGTATTTAAGGAAGATGAATACCGTTTAGTTTTTAATCTTTTATTAGAAGTAGGTATTGATATTAATCTTCTTGAAGATTAATAATTTAAAGGCCTAAAAAAAATCAGACAATTTTAATATTATTTGATTTTTTTAGGTTGAATAGTACGATAAACATCATGGAAGTTCCATATTCTTGGAATTGTACCTCATAAAGAATCTATTTGATTATTGTATTTTAAAAGTTTTATGGGTCCGTTATCATTGGCAAATGATTCGAAACATTAATAGACCATAGGGCTGAGGTATTTTAAGGATAATAATTCGACCAATACTTGGATCTAGGGCAATAGAATCTTCGCTTTTATCTTTTGAAAAGTCAATGTGGAATGCTTATATTGTAGTATATAACGAACGTTAGCCGTATTTTGGAGAGGGTGTGGGGAAGCCCTAAAAGATAAAAGTTAGATTCTTACTCCTAAATAAACTAAACATTTTTAAAACATAACCATTATGTCAAAAAATCAGAAAGCTGTAATCGAATTACACGAAAACCAAGAAACAGAGTCAAAAATAGAAGCCATAAAAAACCTAATTTTTGGGGATAATATTCAAGCTTACAATTCGGAATTTGAAACACTAAAACAAGACATTCTAACTAAAAAAAAGGATGTAGAGGATTTGCTTGAGGAAGTTGGTTCTGAATTAAGAAAATCCATAGATAATCTGTCTACCGATATCAATATAAGAATTACCGATTTAGAGCAAAGCTTGGAGGGTAAAATTGAGGATTTGGAAGAGAAAAGTGTTGATAAGGATGCACTTGGCAAATTGCTTATAGAACTTGGTAAAAAGGTGAGTGCCAAATAGTCGTTCGCAATTCTACTATAAATGAGGGAAAAAGACAAGCTAGAGATCCTAAAGGATATATTGTTTACAGACGATCGAGAGGATATTGACAAAATTGCAGAGCGTATAGAAATGCTTGAGCAAGCCTATTATGATAGGAAAAAGTTTTCTTCTAAAGTTGACCCTATCATTGAAGATCAACTAAATGAGTTTACCAAGAGTATCCCACATACATTGGGCCCTACTATTACTGCAACTTTAAAGAAGGAGATACAGAACCATAAAGACGAGGTTGTAGATGCCCTTTATCCTGTACTGGGTAAAATGGTCAAAAAATATGTTGCGCAGGAAATAAGGTTACTCTCTGAAAAAATAGACAATCAACTAAGCTTTATTAGGACTTGGAAACGAAAATTCAGGTCTTTGTTCGGAGGAAAAAAGGAGAAGGAATTACTCCTGAATGACCTTTCGTCAGAAAAAATAGAACAGGTTTTATTGATTGAAAGGGATTCTGGATTGTTAAAGGCGAGTTTTTCAAAAGCCAAGACCATAGATGAGGAGATGGTTTCTGGAATGTTGACCGCTATCAAGACCTTTGTTGAAGACGCATTTAATCAAAAAAACCAGGAGCTTGAATTGATTGAATATGAATTGTACAATATACATATTCAAAGCTTTGTGAGTTACTATGTGGCTGTGGTCATTTCAGGGAATTACGGGTTAAAGACCAAGAACAAAGTACAGGATATCATCTTCAACTTTTACCATAACTTCATGGAAATGAATTTGGACCTCATTTATTCCAGTCGTTATTTGGAAAGGCTCACAGAATCAATAAGTACTGAATTGATAGAGGAAAAGTTGATCGAATATTTTGGCAATGCGAAAATCTAGAAAAATAGTGATTCTTGGTCACTTTGGGGTGGGTAAGACCTCTTTGATACAGAGATTTGTCAATGATAGCTTTTCGGACAAATATAAAGTGACCATTGGGGTGCATATTACCAAAAAAGTTGTAAAAATCACTGAGAATGAATCCATATCCTTGATTATATGGGATTTGGAAGGCACCGATGAAATTCAGATGATACGAGATTCCTATGTATTGGGTACTCATGGTGTGGTGTACGTATTTGATGTTGCAAGACCTTCAACATTTCAGAATATCAATGAGGATTTGAGAATTGTGACCAAGAAGATTCCCGGAGTTCCCATGATGGTCGTTGGCAATAAGGTCGATTTGGTCAATTTGAACGACCTACAAGGATTATTGAAAGAGAAAGACATAGCTACCAATTATCTTACCAGTGCAAGAACAGGGGGTTCGGTCAATGAAATGTTTAGCCAGTTGGCTTCCTTATTAAATGGGCATGTTTGAACATTATAAGGAACAGTATATCAATCAAAACATTCAATTTGTTTTTATTGATTTGGAGGGCATCATAGTTGAAAGCGACCAGACTTTTGTAAAGCTTGAAGTCGGGAATTTTATTTACGATGCACACCCATTTTTTGAGTCTTGTTTTTCCTTGATCGATTCTCAGGAAAAAGAAATAACCTTTAACTGCATCCATATTTCCTTTGAGAGTCAAAACTTTATCATTGATGTAAGGATGATAAACAAGGATAGGGGTATACTTTTGGTTATGTATGACCTTACGGATCATTATATAACATACCAAAATATTACGCAGGCAAGGAATGAATCTATTATTGGTGCTGAGTTGGTAGTGCTTAAGAATATTGAGTTAGAGGAACGAGAAAGGTTCAAGAATTCCTTTATTCAAAACTTTAGCCATGAACTGAGAAATCCACTTACTGGTATAATCTCCATTACCAATATAATTGAAGGTACAAGACTCACAGATGAGCAGCGGAAAATGGTACATTTTCTAAAAGATTCCAATTCCAATTTAAAGTTGATGTTAGATGATATCATGAGCATAAGCATGATTTCCTCGGGTAGGTTGCAATTGCGGACCAAGGTATTTAACCTTTATGACTTACTTCAGCTTATTGAGTTTACGTATAAAGCAAAACGCTTCAAAAATCCTTGGGCTTTGTTCTTACCTATGACAAAAAAATCCCAGAGTATGTTGAAGGCGATCGCCTAAGACTTTTCCAAGTAGTGACAAATTTATTGGATAATGCCATCAAATTCTCTGAAAAGGGGACTGTTTCTTTAGTTGTTCAACTCAATCAAAAAAGGGCAAACAGGGTTAACTTAAGATTTCAAGTTTCAGATAACGGAATTGGAATTCCAGAAGAGAAATTTGATTCGATATTTGAGAGTTTTTCGCGATTGGGCACGCATAGAGGTCAATCAGGCTCAGGTCTGGGATTATCAATAGTCAAGGGAATATTAGAGCTTATGAACAGCTTTATCCGAGTAGAATCTACCTTGGGGCATGGATCGGTCTTTTACTTCAATCTTACTTTAAAATGTCCCCTGAACTTGGCTTCCAAACCTATTGTTAAGGAGACGGGCAAAAATTTGGACATAAAAAAGTTTGTGACCGGGCGCAAGTATAAATTATTATTGGTAGAGGATGATGAACGTGTACAGACCGTTTTGTTCAAATCGCTGATAGATACCAACCTTTTCTACGTTGATTTAATAAACGATGGTGCATTGGTTTTCGAGGAGGTAATTAACAATACCTACGATATTATTCTGATGGATGTTGATCTGCCCAATGTTTCCGGTGACCACATCACTAAATCATTACGAGACTTTCCTTTTCAGAATATTAAGCACATTCCAATTGTTGGCATTACGTCAAATGCCTATGAAGAACAAATAAGTGATTATTTGGGTATGGGAATGAATGCGGTTATTACTAAGCCCTTTGATCTTCAGGAACTCCTAGAGACTGTTCTGAAGTTTCTGAAAAGATGATTTTCCTATTATAAGGAAACAATTTCCATCACTTTTTTGGAAAATAATGGGTGAAATATATCTCCTTCTTAAAAGTAAATATTAAGAAAAATACTACATATTAGCATTTCGTCGGATAAATAATGCGTTTAATCGATGTTAATTATTAAATCTATTTTTCTTTCTTCATACCGATTATGCGCTTCTTAAATTTAAATAGCATTAGGGAAATAGGTTCTGATCTTTGACCTAATTTGCAATCAAAATGCTTATGAACACCTATTTTTTAGTTGACATTTTTTTTATAATCAGTATAATGGTTTTTTTGACCGCGCTGTACATAATCATTCCAATTTCCTTGTTAAAAAAGGAGGAATCCTTAAACAAAAGCCAAATCAAGACGGGATAGATTATTAAAAAAAGAAAAGGAACGCATTGGGAAACTGGTTTTTAAAAGCGTTTAAATAAGGACATTGAAAACAATTGACGGATAAGGCTATATTAACACTGACCACTATTATCCGCAAGGAGTCATTGGCAGGGCAATTGCCCTGCCAATGGCGAAGTAAAACCAGCCAAGGTTTTGATAATAATTAAGAGTGATTTAGGTTTTAATTAATTTGGTCGGTTTTGGGCCCTGAGTTTTCAGGGCCTTTTTTGTAAACTGATTGGGGACATGCCTTTTGTTTGGGAAATAGTATGATGTAAGACACTTGATAAAGCAATTTATAAATGACAGATGAGATACGAAGTGTAGATGCCAAGGATAGTCGGTTGAATGTTCCGGAGGATGACATGTTCGTGGACTCTATTTTCTGTGAGGATTTAGTGGCCCGCCCAATTGCAAAGTTGAAGTGTACTAAAGAAAATTACAGTGAATAATCACTCGAAATACGATTCGGAATAATACCAGCAAAGAACACGACAATTTAGTTTGTACTGAAAGCGTAGAGTTCTAGATTTTTATTGTCGGTATTTTAGAGGTAAGGGTTGTATTTGTTATGTTCCCCCAAGGGCATTATGAAATTTATTTCAAATGCCCTTTTTTTATCTACATTAATTTAGAGGTAAATATTTAGGCATCTTGCATATGTCGCCAATTTTGTACCTTTAGGGATGAGGTTTAAAACTATAAAGGTGCATCTAAATAAAATTATTATACTATTTTTAGTTGGAGTATTTGCCAGCGTATGTGGACAAACAACCCAAAAAGATAACATGATAGAGGTCAGGGAAATTAATCTTAAGGAAGAAGTAAGTATTCAACAGGTTTCTGAATTATTGGACGATAAGGCAGAGATTCATAGAATAAGTCTTGTTAACTGGCAAAAATTCCCCTACCATCCTGATGTTCGTTTTAGAATTGCGCATAGTAACAATCAAATATGGTTGAAATTCTATGTATATGAAGAGAATGTTCTTGCTCAAATGACACAAACAAACAGTGCAACCCATAAGGATAGTTGTGTTGAGTTTTTTTTGGATCCAAAACAAGATGGTAATTATTATAATTTTGAGTTCAATTGCATTGGAACGATTCATTTGGCCTATGGTCCAAATAGAGGAGAACGTAAATTTATAGAGCCTTATATAATTGAAGAGAACATTCAGATTAAATCAACCTTGGGAGAGTTGCCTTTTGATGGAAAAAGAGGAGGCCATTCTTGGGAAATGACCATTGTAATTCCATCCGAAGTTTTAGTTCATGAGAAGAATTTACAATTTGGTGGGCTAACGGCAAAAGCTAATTTTTACAAATGTGGGGACAATACTTCAAAACCACATTACTTAAGCTGGAATCCTGTAGGAACCAATTCCCCCGATTTTCACCAACCCGATTTTTTTGGAAACCTAGTTTTTGAGTAAAGAATAGTGATCAACACTTGTTTATAGCAAGCTAATAATTTACCTCTTTTTTTGATGTATTATAAATGTGCACGAACACATAATACCAAAATGATTTGTTTTGTGTCAAAAAGAGTTTTACCTTGACAGGGCTGTTTTCTACAAGAGATTGAGAATATATGACTACAAAGAATACTTCAAAAATGCGGTTATGACCATTGCGTCGAGATTAAGGCATGCTGGTTTATATCTCTCAATAGTATTAGGGATTGTTCAATGTGGGGATGCCCCACGCGATGGCGGGCTTTTTCTCCCAGCAGATTTTAATTCAACAGTTTTTGTCGATAGCATAGAAGAGACTGTTCGGCATATGGCTGTCACTGGAGATGGGATATTATATGCCAAACTTAGAAGCGCAGGTGAAAAGGGTTCGATAGTCATTTTAAGGGATACTGATAATGATGGAGATTCCGACGATATTCAAAGGTTTGGAAGTATTAATAAGCGGCAAAGATGGAGTTATGCAACAGCCATGCGCGTTTACAACGGATACATTTACTTTAGTTCGGACCTGGTAGTCTATAGGTACAAGTTAAATCCAAAGACCTTGGAGCCTGAAGGTGAGGTAGAAATTGTATTGACAGATGACCACGAACATGGCAAGCATGAGCATATTGGGAAGCCCATTGCTTTTGATAACCAAGGGAATATGTTCGTTCCTTTTGGTGCGCCTTCCAATGCCTGTCAAGATCCAAAGAGAACTCCAGGGGCTGCAGGTGTAAATCCCTGTCCGCAATTAGAACGTCATGGAGGTATTTGGCGATTCGATGCCGATAAATTGGGTCAGACACAAAAGGATGGGTACAAATATGCCACTGGAATCAGAAGTGTAGTGGCCATGAATTGGAATCCGGTCGATGAAGAACTTTATGTCGTCATGCACGGTAGGGATGATCTCCTGAGATTGTGGCCTAATAAATATTCCCCGTGGGAAAGTGCGTTATTGCCATCAGAGGAGTTTATAAAGGTAACCGAAGGTTCTGACTTTGGATGGCCCTATTGCTATTATGACCAAATGAAGAACAAAAAAGTATTGGCCCCGGAATACGGTGGCGATGGTGAAATAATAGGGAGATGTGCAGAATTTAATGACCCAATTATTGGTTTTCCAGGACATTGGGCACCAAATGACCTTGTTTTTTATGATGGGGATCAATTTCCTGAACGATATAAAAATGGAGCTTTTATAGCATTTCATGGCTCGACCAACAGGGCACCTTATCCCCAATCGGGTTATTTTGTTGGATTTGTCCCTTTTAAGGATGGTGCACCCAGTGGTGACTGGGAGGTTTTCGCAGATGGGTTTGCAGGTGTTGACCCTATAGTAAATGTTAAAGATGCCCATCATCGACCTATGGGGATTGCTGTTGGGCCTGATGGCTCTCTATACATATCTGATTCGGTCAAGGGCAAGATTTGGAAAATAACTTATGAAGGTGATAAAGATAGTTTTGGGGAAGCCCAATTGGTTGAAATGGAAAAGCATAAACTTCTATCACACATAAGAACACCTTTTGAAATTGAAGACAATTTAATGAAGGACGATATGGCCGGCGGGGAAAAGATCTATTATCGCTATTGTAGTGCTTGTCACCAGTTGGATGGCGGAGGCGCATCAGGCAGATTCCCTCCACTCACCGAAACAGATTGGGTAACGGGAGGTAAGGAAAGGCTCATAAATGTCATTTTAAACGGTATGGAAGGGAGTTTGGAAATTAACGGAGAAATGTACAATGGCGTTATGCCCCAACATAGCTTTTTAAAAGATGACGAAATAGCTGATGTACTTACCTATATCAGGACAAATTTTGGAAATAAAGCCAACGCCATCGAAACAGTGGAAGTAGAAAAGGTTCGGAGTAAATAAAGAATCTCGAAAAGTTAATATCGTATAAACTAACAAAACAGATGGAAAGAAGATCATTTTTAGGAAACAGTTTGGCCTTCGGGTTTGCGCCTATGACCTTTTCATACAGTCAAAAAACAAATAATACTGAAGAAGTAGTTGTAGAAAGATATCAATCAGGGAAACCACATAAAGGAAAGGTGCTGGCAGCCGTCCAACCCCATTCTGATGATATACCCCTTTTTGCCGGCGGTACGGTTGCTAAATTAATAAAAGAAGGCTATGAGGGGTATCTCATTAGGACCAGTAATGACGACCATGCAGGGAGGGGCAAAACTGTTGGTGAGGTTATCAGGAACAATGAAGGGGATAATGATAAAGTGGCGAAAGCCCTAGGTTTGAACAAAGTGTTTAATCTGGGATACAGAAATCACCGGATGGACAATATTAGCATTCAAGAGCTTAGGGGTCGTTTGATTTTTCTTTTTCGCTTGCTTAAGGTAGATACCATTGTCAGCTATGATCCCTGGGGTCATTATGAGGAAAACCCTGACCATTATATTACGGCCAGGGCTGTAGAGTCTGCCAGATGGATGGCAGGGGGTAGA
The DNA here is from genome assembly GCA_024279425.1 of Bacteroidota bacterium. Classification (GTDB taxonomy): domain Bacteria; phylum Bacteroidota; class Bacteroidia; order Flavobacteriales; family Flavobacteriaceae; genus Maribacter_A. Next base: position 30,106 of record JAJRRO010000100.1, read on the forward strand.
TTGGATTATCCGGAGCATATGGAAGCTGGGATAATGCCACATTCGGTAAAGGAAAGATACTATTTCGCTAGAGGCCCCCAACTAGTCAATAGAATTGTGGATATAAGCGAAACTATTGATCAAAAAGTAGTATCGAATCAGGTAATTGTAACTCAGGGACCGGGAGGTAATGCAGGGGCTGGATTAAAAAAACGATTAGAAAAAGAGGGGAAATACCTACCCCTTTTAGGAGAAAGTGACGATAGTGCAAACAAAAATTATATAAAGCATATTCTATTTGATATAGACTCCCAGGCATTAAGGGGCGTGCCTTCTGATAAAGAAATTGGAAAAATGTATGGGTTGGAATGGGGAGAGCGATTTCATTATATAGGCACACAGGAAACAAAATTAGAAGCGTATATTAATTCCAAAGCAAAGAGGAAATAGGGAAATCGATTAAAAAGCTTAATAGAACTTTATAGTAAAATACAATTATCCAATCAAAACCAGATAGTATGAAAATAAAACACAACAAGACGTATATTGGAATTTTATTGATGTTCTTATTTGTCATTCCTGTGGCAGGACAAGAGTACGATATCTTAATAAAAGGCGGGACGGTCATAGATGCCAAAAATAATATTAATAAGGTGCTCGATGTGGCCATTAAGGATGGGAAAATCGCAGTGGTCGATACCAATATTCCAAAAAATAAATCAGTCAAGGTTATTGAGGCAAGCGGATTGTATGTAAGCCCAGGTCTGATAGACATTCATAGCCACAATTTTCATGGTACAGAGCCTAAGGCGTATCTAAGTAATAGTTTTTCAGCTTTGCCACCGGATGGCTTTACATTTAGAAATGGAATAACTACCATTGTGGATGTCGGAGGCGCAGGATGGCGAAATTTCAAGACATTTAAGGAACAGACCATTGACCGTTCCAAGACAAGGGTATTATCGTTCTTAAATATAATTGGCTCAGGAATGAAGGGAGGGGCAGTTGAACAGAACCTGGATGATATGAACCCGAAGCTAACGGCCTTGGTCGCTAAGCAAAATCCCGGAGTAATTGTTGGCGTAAAGTTGGCACATTATAGTGGGTTTGATTGGACACCCACTGACCGCGTTGTGGAAGCGGGGGAATTAGCGAATATCCCTGTAATGATAGATTTTGGTGGGAGTAATCCGGAATTGTCGATAGAAAAACTGTTTATGGAAAAATTAAGGCCTGGAGATATTTTTACACACACTTATGGGCATGTTAAAGGTAGAATCCCAATTGTCGATGACAAAGGGAAGGTCAGGGATTTTGCATTCAGGGCACAGCAACGTGGCATCATATTCGATGTAGGACACGGAGGGGGCAGCTTTTTGTTCGAGCAAGCCATACCAGCAATGAAACAAGGATTTAAACCCAATTCCATTAGTACCGATTTACACACTGGAAGCATGAATGGGGGTATGAAAGACATCGTAAATGTTATGTCTAAATTCATAAATATGAATATGCCCCTTCATGAAGTTATAGCTACAGTTACTTGGAACCCAGCTAAAATCATCAACCGTACCGATTTGGGGCATCTTTCGGTGGGAGCAGTGGCAGATGTAACAATTATGAATCTTAGAAAGGGCGACTTTGGGTTTATTGACACAAGAGGTAAAAAAATGAAGGGCGATAAAAAACTGGAATGTGAGTTGACCATTAAGGATGGCAAGGTGGTCTATGATTTAAACGGAATTTCCGCTTCCCTATGGAATGAATAATAATCTCAAAGCCAGCCACAGGCAAAGAAAAAATAAAATTTAACCAATTAAAATAATGTGAAAACACCGTATAAAGTATTATTAATTGCTTCGATTATTTGTCTGTTGGGCGCAATTGTCATGTATCTAATGGGCAATGGGGCACAATCCGGCTCTGTTCTTGTCTTCTTTTTTCTCTTTTTGGCATTAGCGGTCAGAGGGCATAAGACCTTTAAGGGGTTTTCGTTTACCATTTTAATTTTTGCTGCTGTCACAATATCCATGTTTTATCCATCTTACCTTCAACAAATTGGTGATTTTCAGTTAAAAGCATTAATAGTGCCCTTACTTCAGATTATTATGTTTGGTATGGGAACGGCAATGAGCGCAAAAGACTTTTTGGGTGTGGTAAAAATGCCGAAAGGTGTACTGGTAGGGTTGGCCTGTCAGTTCACCATTATGCCCGTTTTAGGATTTGCCATTGCAACGGTATTTGGGTTTCCTGCCGAGATAGCTGCGGGAGTTGTTTTGATTGGGTCATCACCAAGTGGATTGGCGTCCAATGTAATGGCCTATCTGGCCAAGGCTAATTTGGCGTTATCGGTTACCTTAACTGCGGTCTCAACGCTTTTGGCACCTTTAATGACGCCATTGCTTATGGAATTATTTGCCGGTCAGTTTGTGCCAATTGATTTCTGGGGAATGATGCTTAGCATAGTAAAAATTGTTATCTTACCTATAATAGTCGGATTGTTATTCAATCATTTTTTTCATGGAAAAGCCAAGTGGTTGGATAAGGCCATGCCCATAGTTTCAATGGCAGGGATAGCGTTTATCATCATGATAATTACTGCAGCTGGCAGGGATAGCCTACTTTCTATTGGATTATTCTTGATTTTAGCGGCAATTATTCATAATGCGGCGGGATATTTCTTGGGGTATTGGGGCTGTAGGGTATTAAAAATGAACGAACAGGATTGTAGGACCATTGCACTTGAGGTTGGCATGCAAAATGGGGGATTGGCCTCAGGTATCGCATTGGAGATGGGCAAAGTATCAACAGTCGGATTGGCCCCTGCCGTTTTCGGTCCTTGGATGAATATTTCAGGTTCCTCTTTGGCAACATGGTGGAGAGACAGAGACCCCATTGAAAAAAACAAACCACTCAAGGAAAAAATTAATACAGAAAGTAAAATTTAAATAGATGAAAATAATAAAGCTGGCATTTCTTTTGCTAATGGTTGGTGGTTTTACTAATGCGCAAACCGCATCTACGGAACAAATAATCTTTCTGACTTCACAATGGAAAGGAGAACGATTTGATGATGGGCGGCCAAAAGTTACAGATGACATTTTAGAACGGATGAAGGGCGTTTCAATTGAAGAAGCTTGGGGCGTACTGCGAAATGAAGGATATCATAATCAGTTTGAAGGTGGTTGGGAACCTTTACATGATGATGTCCCCATTGTCGGCAGAGCACTTACTGTACAGTATATGCCCAATCGTCCAGATGTCTCCGAACAAATAAAGAAAAAAGGAAAGGAAGATGGTCAAATAGGAAACACCAATTCATGGCCCATAGATATGCTCCAAGAAAACGATGTTTATGTGGCAGATGGTTTTGGAAAAATAGTGGATGGCACCTTGATCGGCGATAATTTGGGCAACTCCATTTATGCAAAATCCAAAACAGGGGTAGTATTTAATGCCTCTAGCCGAGATATGGCTGGGCTTTCTGAAATAGAAGGTTTTAATGCCTTTGTTCGAGGGTGGCATCCATCCTTTCTTACAGAGGTTATGCTCTTGAGCATAAATTCACCTATACGTATGGGAGCGGCGACGGTGTTGCCAGGAGATGTTATTTTGGCTAAAAGAGAAGGTGTGGTTTTTATTCCTGCACATTTGGCCGAAAAGGTCGTGGTTACTTCCGAAGTGGTAAGATTACGGGATTTATTTGGGATTGGAGGATTAAAAGAAGGTAAATACACTCCAGGGCAGATTGATAGTAAATGGACGGCTGAAATTGAAAAAGATTTCTCCAAATGGCTTAAAGACCATAAGGATGAATTGCCGGTTCCCAAAGAACAGATTCAAGAGTTATTGAAAAAACGTACTTGGTAAAACCAAATATCAATTAATTATTTAACAGTATAAAATTTAATCAAATGGAAAGTAAAACGACAAGAAGAGCATCTTTCAAAAAATTGGGAATGGGTTTAGCGGCGCTATTCGGTGTGGGCATGGTAACTGCATCTGGGAAAAAGTCGAACATTGATTCAAATCCTGCAAAAAAAGAGGTTGTTGGTGAAATCGTAACAGATCAGGATATTCCACTGTTCTCTGGCGCTGTAAGGCATGGGAATACCTTATACATAGCTGGGAAAGGTGCGCATGTTGAACCTTATGAAATTAAAGTGCATACTGAAATCGTATTACAAGAATTACAGAAAGAGCTTGAAAGAAACGGATCCTCAATGGAGCAGGTATTAAAAGTAAACGTGTACTTGGCGGATCTAGCAGATTATAAAGGAATGAATGAAGTGTTTAGAGGACGCTTTGGCAAAAATCCACCAGTGAGAACTACAGTTGCAACTTATGGTGGAGTGCCCGGAAAATCATTGGTAGAAATAGATTGTATTGCAGCTATAGATTAAAAACTAAAAAACGAGAAATTATGAGCAGTAGAAGAAAAGCATTAAAAGCTTTGGCCTCGCTTCCACTAATAGGAGGGTTTCTAGGACCTAGTTTGCTATCAGCAAAGGTAATGGAAGAAACAGTGGCAAAACCATTGGCAAGGGATTTTTTCAAAGAATTGGGACTGCGTACATTTATCAACGCAGCGGGAACCTATACATCAATGACCGGATCCTTGATGAGCAATGAGGTGACCTCGGCAATAACGTATGGTGCAACAGAATATGTAAATTTGGACGAACTACATGACAGAGTTGGAGAACGTATAGCAGAGCTTTTGCATTGTGAATATGCTACGGTTTCTTCAGGAGCCTTTGGGGCCATGACCATAGGATTGGCGGGAGTTATGTGTGGCATGGACGAAAAAAAGGTTGCCCAACTTCCGGATACGACTGGACTGAAGGATGAAGTTATTGTGCAAAAAGCCCACGATATTGGGTATACGCATGCCCTGATAAACACAGGAGCCAAAATTGTACAGGTAACTAGTGCAAAAGAATTGGAGAAGGCCATTAACAAAAAAACGGCCATGCTCTGGTTTTTAAATGCCAATACGGATCAAGGTGAGATAAAATTGGAAGAGTTTGTAGCCTTGGGGAAAAAACATGGTATTCCTACATTCATAGATTGTGCCGCTGATGTACCACCGGTTGAAAACCTTTATAAATTCACCAAGTTAGGTTTTGATTTGGTTGCCTTTTCAGGTGGTAAAGGTATTCGCGGTCCCCAAAGTTCGGGATTGTTATTGGGTAGGCGTAAATTGATTGAAGCCGCTCGATTACATACACCACCTAGGGGCACCACAATTGCCAGAGGTATGAAAGTGAATAAGGAAGAGGTTTTAGGTATGATGGTTGCTTTGGAACTATATCTGGCCAAAGACCATAAAAAGGAATGGGCGCTTTGGGAAAGCCAAATAAAACTGATTAGCGATAGTGCCCTTTCCGTTGATGGTGTAGAGACCGAGATACATGTACCTCCCCATGCCAATCATGTTCCCAGTCTTCGTATTCGTTGGGATGAAAACAATGTGAAAATTTCAAAAGATGATATGCGGAAGCAACTTAGAGATGGACATCCTTCTATTGAAACTGTAGGGAATAAGGAAGCAGTTGGTATCACTACTTGGATGATGGACCCTGGCCAAGAAAGGATTGTTGCACGCAGGGTAAAGGAGATTTTGGCCAACGCATAGTTTCTAATTAAAATTTGATAAATGAAAAAACTACTTTTAGGATTTAGCGTATTGATTTTAATGTCGTGCAATCAGGCCCAAGAAAAAAGTCCAGAGGTCAAAAAAGAGACCAATGGAATTGAAAAGGCCGAAGATGGTTATAACCCTGAGGCTAAACTTCAGGAATTAGGGCTGCAATTAAAAACCCCATCGGTTCCGGTGGCCAATTTTGTAAATGCGGTTCGAACAGGTAATCTTATTTTTTTGGCAGGGAAAGGGCCACTTCAGAGCAATGGAGAGTATATCACTGGGAAATTAGGTGCCGACTTGACCATAGAACAGGGGTATGAAGCAGCTCGAATAACGGGTGTCAATCAATTGTCTGTTTTAAAAGCCGAGTTGGGTAGCCTAAATAAGGTTAAGCGAATCGTAAAGGTAAAAGGAATGGTCAACGCAGCTCCCGATTTTACGGATCACCCTAAGGTGGTCAATGGATACTCAGATTTAATGGTAGCGGTTTTCGGCGAGCGAGGTAAACATGCAAGGGCCGCTGTCGGCATGGGTTCCTTACCAAGTAATATTGCTGTCGAAATTGAAATGGTTGTAGAGGTTTTTGGGGATTAAAATAATTTAAGAGACTGTTTTGAATTCTATCAATTGTTTTTCTATGACTCTTTTTGCGCACTATTTTGTTGAAATCTCTTCAAGTAGCCCTACTATTATCTTCTATTTTATCTCATGTTGCATCAAAAATGGCCTATAATCCTGATAGCTATCGGGACCAATCATAAAATCAAAACAGTCTCTAAATGAATAAAATAAGTTTGGTTGCCGTCTGTTTATTTTTAGGGACTTCCCTTTTAATTGCACAAGAAGAGTATCGATTAGTTGAAGATATACCGTATTATGATTTGCAGATACAGAATACTGACCAATACATAAAAGAACGTTGTAAATTGGATGTTTACTATCCCAAGGACGCCAATGATGCACCAACAGTTGTCTGGTTTCATGGGGGTGGATTGGAATTTGGATCAAAACATATTCCTGAAGGGCTCAAGGAAAAAGAAGTCATTGTGGTTACCGTAAACTATAGATTACATCCTAAAGTCAAGAATCCTGTTTACATTGAGGATGCCGCTGCTGCCGTAGCATGGACGATTAAAAATATTTCGAATTATAATGGAAGTCCAAATAAGATATTTGTAACAGGTCATTCCGCGGGGGGGTATCTGGCCAGTATGGTGACCATGGATAAAAGCTATTTGGCAAAACACGACATAGATGCTAATAGCCTCGCAGGGTCAATACCATTTAGTGGACATGCCATTACCCACTTTACGGTACGTAAAGAACGTGGCATTGATGGCAAGCAGCCCATTATAGATGCATATGCACCTTTGTACCATGTTCGCAAAGATTCACCACCAATGTTGTTGATAACGGGTAATCGAGAGTTGGAACTTTTGGGTAGGTACCAAGAAAATGCCTATTTCTACAGGATGATGAAAATTGTTGATCACCCTGATATTGAGCTTATGGAACTTGATGGTTATGGTCATAATATGGTCTACCCCGCCATTCCTTTGCTATTGGACTTTGTCAAAAAGAAGAACCCAATGAAAGATGGCAAGTAATTTTATTGCATTGCAAGGATTCCTTCTAAAACTTAGGGTCGCCAAGCTGTCCTGAAGTTGGAAGAGCCTTCAGGTTTTGGCATATTCTATTTTAGGTGACTACAGCCTCCCATCGCCCATTTTTGAATGATTTTTCAAGAGCTTCCAATACTGCGACACCATGAATTATGCTTTCATGGCTTCTAGGTTCTTGGTGGGATTTGAACATCTCTACCATATCGACATAATTTTTAGAGGGACTTTTCTCCTCGACCCTCGGTTTAAGTGCAACAATACCTTCATCTGTTTCTACGTAGGTTTGCCATCCATACTTCTTGGTCGTAAAGACCAGGGTTGCTAACATACCATTTTTAAAAACAAGGCTGGCACTACTGTTTCCCCCATTTTTATGTACTTGCACTTTGTCCACATTGTCTCCAAATAAGTACAATAAAGGCTGTACGATATGTGCTCCATAGAAAAATATGCCCCCATATTTCGACTCCAAATCTACGGGGCCATATCGAACCACTTGGTTTATATCCCCCATGTCTTTTAATTGCTCCATAATGTCATAGTTTTCATAGCTATGTGCAATAGAACTAAAGGAAGTTACAGGAGTGCCGTACTTACGCGCTAGGGCTAAAAATGCCTTACCCTCTTCCGCCCTATAGCAAAAGGGTTTATCTATAAATGTTGGGATTCCAGCTTTTATAAACGAAATTGCCGGTTCTAAATGAAACTTACCATGCCTGTGATCTACGATTAGCGCATCTATTTTACCGAGCATCTCGTCAGGTTCTTTTACCATATGGGGTATTCCCCCTTTCTGCATGGCATTTTTTGCAAATTCCTCGGTTTCCCCCCAGACATATTTTACTTTCATTCCCGGAAACGATTTATCAATATTGAACAACTTTCCATAACCAGCAGTATGACTGTTTTCTGCACCAATTATTCCGATGACAGTATTTTTGACCTCAGCCTTACTTTCCCCTATCCATTGAGGTGCAGCGCCAAGAGGTGTAGAAAAAGCCAATGTTGATAGAGTAGCCCCTTTACCGATTTTTTTAATAAATGATCTTCTGGTATCCATAATTATCTAGCTATTATAATTTCATTTCCCAACCTTTTTCGTAAGTGCGCTTCCAGAGTTTTGAAGCTGCGGAATTGTTTATGATATGTCCGTTGGACGAATCTATATCCAAAGACCTTCCGACCCGCTGTGCGATATTGCCCAATTGAACAAGTAGGGTGCTTTTATGTCCGGAATCCACACCTGCGGTGAGGGTGCTACCGTTACGTATGGCATCAAACATGTTTTGTATATGAAGAGCGTCAAGTTCTTCGGCGGGATTGCTTTTGTTTCGTGCATCGATTACTTCTGAATGCCTTACCTTCCTGACCACTTTTCCCTTCAGGTCAAACAACGTATAGCCGTTTCCACCAGGGATGAGCAGGCTTCCATTTTCCCCATAGAAAATAACGCCTACTGAACTCCCCTCAATATCTTTCCCGTTACAGCTTCTGCCTTCCCAGGACATGGTCATGCCATTGTCAAAATCTAGGTTTATGACCTGCGTGTCAGGTGTCTCCCAATCGTCCTTATATCTGTATCTGCCTCCATTTGAGCTAACCTTGGAGGGATAATGTACTTCCATTCCCCAGCGCAATAAGTCAATCATATGCGTGCCATTGTTCAGGGCTTCCCCAGTACCCCAGTGCCAGTGCCAATGCCAGTTGTAGTGTATGAGATTATCCTTAAAATTTTTACGCGGTGCCGGTCCTTGCCAAAGTTCCCAGTCCAACCACGAAGGAACGGCAGTTTCTTTACCAATACCAATGGATTGCCGATTATTTGTATACCAGCCTTTTCCAAAATAAACTCTACCGATAGTTCCATTTTTTATAGCATTGATACCCGCTATAACATTTGGCCATGAACGACGCTGATTACCCATTTGGACTACCTTTCCGTACTTTTTTGCCGCGGCCACAAGCAGTTCACCCTCATGAGGGTTATGGCTACACGGTTTTTCAACATAAACGTGCTTTCCGGCTTCCATGGCCATTAACGAGGCAGGAGCATGCCAATGGTCCGGGGCTGCGATTACCAGTGCATCAATATCATTACTCGTTATCGATTTACGGAAATCGGAATAAGGTTTGGCCTCCACGGTTTGACGTTCTTTTAAAGCCGTCAAACATTTTGTGATGGCCCTGCTGTCTACATCGCAAACATGGATTACATTGCAATTATCTTGGCGTGCAAAGTTTTGGGCCAAAGCATTTCCGCGACTATTGACCCCCATTACGGAAACATTTATCCTATTATTTGACCCTAAAATCCGTGAATAACTTTTGGCGTCAAATTGTGGTAATATGCTACCAGCCACAAAGGCCATGGAGCTTTTTTTTATAAAGCCCCTTCTTGATTTTAAGCTATTTGCCATGGTATCGGTTTTATGTTTAATAAAGCCTGTGACCTACAAGGTACTAAAAGCGCGGCAATATCTGTTTTAATTTTTGGACACCTTGGAACGATAATTAAATTAGTTCGCATAGATTTTTAAAACTCTCCCAAAAAAAACTTTATTTTTTGCCCTCTTGTTGTTTTGGACACGTAGTTCAACGGATAGCCCCGATAGCTATCGGGGGAAGTTTCATTAGTTTATTGCGGATCATGTGCTTTGTCTATATCATAGAGTCTTTGAAAGATGGCAGTTTTTACATTGGAAGGACGGCGGATTTGAAAGAAAGGTTGAATTGGCACAATAGCGCAGAACTGAATCAAGGAATTACCAAAAGAAAAATACCTTGGAACTATTTCTTCACTCTTGAAGTTGAAAATGCAAGGATAGCCGGGAAAATCGAAAAGCACATCAAAAGGATGAAAAGTAGGGAGTATATTGGGAATTTGGCCAAATATCCTGAGATTAGCGAAAGGCTAATTGAAAAGTATTCTTAGATTTGCATTTTTGAATTTTATGGCCTCATAGTTCAACGGATAGAATAGAAGTTTCCTAAACTTTAGATCCAAGTTCGATTCTTGGTGAGGTCACAAAAAATGTATACGTTCTGATTCAATGGATAGCCCCGATAACTCGGGGAGTGTTTCCTGAACTTTAGATACTTGTCCTGAGCGTAACCGAAGGGATTCTTACCGGGGCTACTTAGAATTAGTTGCCAGCCACTTCATCCCTTTCAAATACAACGAGAAGGTTTTTGTTCATTGTGCTTAACTGTTCGATTGTTGTATCCTGTACCTTGGTCTTCCAAAGATAAATTTTTTGTAACCGTGTCATTTTGGGGATGACTTCTAACAATCCCTCTGAAACTTGGGATTCATATAAATTAAGATATTCCAGATTCGTGAGTTTTGATAAATGCTTTAAACCCAAGTCGGTGATGGCATTTCTGCTAAGGTCCAATTTGATGAGGTTTTCCAACTGTCCAATTTTTTCAAGATGCACGTCTTTTACCTCCGAATTGCCCAAATTCAACCAAATGAGTTGCTCTTTTAATTTCAAGAGAAAATCAAGGTTCAATGCTTCAATGGCCTTTTCACTCAAAGTATAATTGGCCTCTAGATAATTATTGTCTTTCATAAGGCGGTTAATTACAAAGCCTTGGCTACGTAAAGAGTCAATTATGGCCGCATCGGGATAAGAAACCTTTTTGCTAAGAAGATTGTTCTTGTCCAAACCAAAATAGCTACTTGCAATAATCGTAATTCTTTTTTCTGGGTTTAACTGCGTAACGTATCCTTTCTTAGGAGCACCGGAAAAAACCCACCATTCCAGAAGATCCACTTCTTCATCGGAAAGGGCTCTTTTTCCTTCAGATGGCATAAAATCATCATGATTTTCTGGAAGTGTAATCCGTCTAAAAAGTTCACTGGCTTCTGGACTCCCAGCAATTACAACTTCGCCATTTTCACCACCATTCATAATGTTGCTATAAGAAGTCAAAAGTAAATCACCTTTCTTTTTCCCATCATTGTGGCAGCTTGTACATTTACTGTTCATAATGGGCAAGACTACATCTAGAAAGACATCGGCGGAATCCAATGCTGTAACTTTTTTGCGTGGTTTGGTCTTAGGAGGCATTCCGGCAAGACCTCTAATAGGGTTAGGGGCATATTCCAATAAATAGGTAGAACCGTGGGTAAGGTTTCCTCCTAAATGCCCAGTATAGATTAGAAATCCGGTGACTGTAATCAGTAGTGGCCATTTCGTAAAATGGAATAGTTTTGATTTTTTTTTAGTAAAGTAAAAACAAGTAAGGGAAAACAGGAACACTGCAATGCCACTCCATTTATGCCAGAATAGAGTATCTTCATCATAATCCCCAGAAAGGGATAGGAAATAACCACAAACCACAGTCACCAATGCGGATAAGGCGCCCAACCCCCATAAATAAGAGATATAAGTATCCAATGGTTGGAATTTTGGCCAGCGAACGGAAAATTGTACAATAATCGTCAATACCAAAAAACCAATGGGTAGGTGTACCATTAGGGGATGAAACCTTCCAAAAAAAATAAGGACGTCAGAAGGTCTGTCCAAAGCGCCGCTATTGACCAATATTTCCAAGTTCATTTAATGCTATTTAAGGGGTCGGCCTTTTAGTGGTTTTCCGTTGGTGGTCAAAATCTGAAAATGGTGGGCGGTATAACCCTCATATTTCCATTGCACAATTTTATCTCGATTAATTTCGATGATTTTAACTCCGGTTTTTGCGCCATAACTGGCAATAACTGTATTGCCGTTTGGCAATCTTTGTGCACCGCATGGATCTACTAGGGGGTCACCGTCCAAATCGGAATTGGTGACTTTCCAAACCACGCTCCCGGTGGCATCAAGCTCCACTACTTTATTCCCATGTGTCAATGTGACCAAAGTGTTTCCGTTTTTTAATCGGATTGCAGTAAACGGCCAATTTTCGGCTTCCCTACCTCCTAATTCTTCTTTATCCGTTTTGAATGTTTTAATGACTTTCCCTTCTGGCGTATATTCCTTTACGCCAAAGGCTAACAAATGGGGAACTAAATAATTGCCGTTTTTAAGTTTCCGGGCCATACGTGTCTGCATATGAACATTTTCTGTTTCGGGGAGTAATGGTGTGCTTTTGGCAACCTCTCCCTTTGTATTGACCTCAATAATCCTAGGGCTTGTTCCAGATTCTGTAATCATGGTGTTGCCATTGCCAAGACGTACCGCTGTTCCCAATTCCATAGATTTTTCGGCCCTGGTATATTCGAAAATGATATTTTTGACTTTATCATATTCGCGCACTTTATCTGCCCAACAAATTAAGATATGACCATTTTTAAGTACATAACCGTCTCTGGCCCCAGTTTTTTTTGAATCCCAAATAATTTGATTTTCTTCTCCAATGATTCCCGTAAACTGAGGCCCTGCCACAAAAAAGGAATGTTTGGTTTCAGTGTCCGATTCTTGGGCAAATAATACAATGGGCAAGAAAAATAAAAAAAGTACTTTTTTGATAATGGAACTACAATCTTGCATTCGTTTTTCGTTTTTTAATTATGCCAGGATATCTTTGATTACATGGCCATGTACATCCGTCAATCGCATATCCCTACCCCCGAAACGAAAGGTCAAATGCTCGTGGTTTATTCCCAAAAGGTGCATGATCGTAGCATGTAGGTCATGTATGGTCACTTCATTTTCGATGACTCGATATCCATAATCATCCGTTCTGCCGAAAATAGTACCCCCTTTGATACCTGCACCTGCCATCCACATGCTAAAAGCTGAAGGATTATGATCGCGGCCATCTGAACCTTGGGCAAAGGGAGTTCTTCCAAATTCACCCGTCCATACTACAAGGGTTTCTTCCAAAAGTCCACGAGACTTCAGATCTTTGAGAAGTCCGGCAATGGGTTGATCTACGGCATGCGCATTTCGCTCATGTCCATCCTTTAAGTTACTATGTTGGTCCCATCTATCTGCCTTTACTTTGGGACATGTAAGCTCAATAAACCGGACTCCACGCTCAACTAATCTTCGAGCCAATAAACACTGTGCAGCGTAGCCTCTAGTATGTGGGTCGTCGGAATCCATGCCGTACAATTTTTTTGTTACAGGAGACTCTTCTGAAAATTCGGTCAGTTCAGGTATGGAAGATTGCATGTTATAAGCCAACTCGTAATTGGAGATGGCGGACTCAACAGCATCAACTTCGCCCATTTTCCCAAGAAAGGTATCATCCAATCGTTTGATAAATTGTAGTTTTTCTTCCTGTAGATTTTGAATGGCTTCCTTAGGTCTAATGTTGGCTACGGGTTCGGCTCCAGCCCTTAAAATGGAGGCCTGGTAGGAAGCTGGTAAAAACCCGTTTTTGAAATTGTCCAACCCACCAGGAGGAATCAATCCACCGTCCAAAACTATATAACCAGGGATATTTTTGTTTTCGCTACCCAAACCATAGGTCATCCATGATCCCATACTCGGTCTGCCTTGTATGCCACTACCCGTATGCAGGAAATAATTGGCATTCGTATGCTCCGGGAAGTTGGAAACCATAGACCGTATTAAAGCAATGTCATCAACACAAGTGGCAATATGGGGAAACAGTTCACTAACTGGCATGCCGCATTCTCCATATTGTTTAAATTCCCAGGGACTTTTTAAAATCTTACCTACATTGTCGAATTGGGTGGCATCTACCTTGAATTTCTTTTTAGGGTCTTCACCATTTTCCTTGGCCAATCGTGGTTTTGGGTCAAAGGAATCTACTTGTGAAACGCCGCCATCCATGTAAAGGAAAATCACATTTTTAGCTTTGGGCATATAGTGTGGTCCTAAATATAGCGATGAATCAGAAGCAATGTTTTTTGGTCTGGAACAACCAAAAGGTAGAACCCCGAACATGCTCATAAAGGCCAGCGAACCGAAACCTCCTTTGCATATGCCCAACATTTCACGTCGTGAAAGGGGTCTTTGCATAAAATTGTGATACTTGCTCATTAGATGAGGTATAAAAATTCCTTTAAGTTAAAAATACTATGGCAATATTCTTTCCAAATCATTAATTCTTCATCCATTTCCGTTTCTTGTTGGTGTTCCATGTTTTTGAGCATTTCGATAAATTCAGTGGCCTTACCCAATTCGTCGATAGTGGGCTTTCGGGAAAAAGCCCTTACATAAATCCATTCAATCCTGTCCTCAAAAGACAATTCACCTTGGGCGAGTAATTTTTGTGCCATAATCTCCGCCCGTTTGGCCACAAACGGATTGTTCATTATGATCAAGGATTGCGAGGGCACATTGGTAACGTCCCTTTTTCCAAAAGTGCTGAAGGGTATTGGACGATCAAAAGTGGTCATCATAGGTTCCAAAAAATTACGGCGCACCTCTAAATAAATACTCCGCCTATTATCGCCATTCAGGGGGCCTGATTTTGAAGGTCGCCCGCGCCCTTGCATAAAATCTGTAAGATAGGTGGCAACAGGTGGTCCGTATAAGGTAGAGTCTAGACTTTCAGAGGTTGCCAAAAGTCCATCGCGAAAAGCCTCTGCTTCCAATCGCCTAACAGGAAAGCAGGCTAAATACAGATTGTCAGCATCTTTTTGAATGTTTCCCTTATCCTTTGACGTACTTCGCTTAAAAGTTTCAGATAGGACAATATGTTTAATCGAACTTTTAATCGACCACCCTTCTGTTTTGAATTTTACGGCCAAATAATCCAATAACTCTGGATGTGAGGGAAGTTTTCCCTGTAATCCAAAATTGTCTACAGTTTCAACTATTCCCTTACCGAAAAGATAATGCCAAATGCGGTTTACCATTACTCTTGCAGTAAGTGGGTTATCACTACTCAAGATTGCATCGGCCAACTCCAGGCGGCCACTTCCCTGTGATTTAAAGGGAACTTTCCCCAATGGCAATGCCGATAAAAAACCCTGGGGGATACTATCTTCAGAAGGTTCTTGATGATTCCCTCTGTTGAATATGGGGCTATTGACGGCAAAACCGTCGGACACGCCATAAATAAAGGAATTGCTCTTTAACTTAAGGGCTAATTTGTTTATGCTGTCAACAATAGGCCTAAGTTCTGGAAATTGGGATGGCAAGCGCTTTTGCTGTAACAAATTGTTGAGAGTTTTAATCTGTTTTGAAGAAATATCCAAAGTCGCCAAATTCATTTTATTGGCAATGGACTCTTCCTTTTTCTTAATTTCGGAAGGCCACTCCGTATCATAGGATATGGCATATTGTGCCTCTACATAGGCATCTATTGGAAGCTCATAACTGTGAGAACTATAACCCCCGGGCAGTATTTCAATATACGCTTTATGTCCCTTCCAAGGCGCTACGTTAAAGACATGGTTTTTCCAATTCGGCTCGTTTATTTTTTGAGTCAAATTTCCGTAAATCGGATTCTGTATTAATTGAAAGTTATCTATGATTATGCGAATAGTGCTTTTTGCGCCCCTGGCCCTGACCCCAATAAAATCGGAATCCAAGACGAAATTTGGCGATCGTAGAACCCCAAAAATCCCTGTGTCGTAAAATTTACTCGAAACCTTTCCTTCATCCAAGGATTTCAATTCACCAGAAATCCCTTGGATCAACGGATTACCTAAGGTGGTCTGCTCGCCAAAAGCCAAACCATCACTTTTCCATCCATCTAAACCCGTATGACCAAAATCGCCCAATACGTTATAGCGTGTATTTTGTGTTGCATATGCCTTTATTGATGGGTTATCATCTTTTACCAAAAGCTTTTCCATGCCAAGGTCCTCGCCTTCCCATTTTTCGGCAACTGTCTTTCGGATATATTTCTTGAGTTCCTGTATCTCTTGATGCGTATTTTCTTTTAAGTAGGAGTGATCCACTGATAAGGGCGAGAAGCGAGTACTCTGTATTACACCATAAAGTGAATAATAATCAGCGGTCAATATAGGGTCAAATTTATGGTCATGGCACCTTGCGCAGGACACGGTCAGCCCCAGAAAGGTTTTGCTTGTAACGTCTATTATATTGTCAATTCTGTCGGCCTCGTCTTTTTGTATATCCACAGGGCTATGTGTACCCTCACCCATGGCGTAAAACGCAGTTCCTAAATGAGATTCCAATGTGCCGGTTTTCTCATTGTAGCGTGGTAGATCTAGCAGGTCTCCCGCCAAATGCTCCTTTACCAGCTGGTTATATGGAATATCGTCATTAAAGGCCCTAATAAGGTAATCACGATATTTCCAGGCACCGGTTATCTCATAGTCGAACTCATGCCCTTTTGTCTCTGCATACCGAATTAGATCCATCCAATGCCTAGCCCAACGTTCCCCATAGGCCGGGGAATTTAAATAGTGGTCAACTAGATTCTCATAGGCGTTTTCAGACGTATCGGCTATAAAATTTTGTATGGCATTAGGGGATGGGGGCAAGCCGGTCAAGATATACGACAATCTGCGGATCAAAGCATTCTTATTTGCCAAAGGGGACTTTACCAATCCCTTTTCCTCTATACGCGCATCGATATAGGCATCGATATTTAGGGCAGCTGCATTGGGGTCGGATATCTCTGGTTTAAGAAAGGCCCAATGGTCTTTCCATTCGGCACCTTGGTCTATCCATTTTTCTAAAAGGGCCTTTTCCCGTTCACTCAATTTGTGATTGGTTTCTGGGGGAGGCATTACTTGGTCATCGTCCTTGTGATTAATACGATGTACAAGTTGACTTTTTGATGGTTTTCCTGGAACAATTGCATAGCCACCATCTTCAAGTTCAGCGGTAGCACCTTCAAAAATATCCAATCGTAATTCAGCTTTTCTGCCACTGGAGTCAGGCCCATGGCATAGATAACAGTTTTGCACCAAAATAGGACGAACGTGAAAATTGAAATCGACCGTATCGGGTAAAGGTTCCAAGAATTGTTGGGGACCACCACAGGAGCACAAAACTCCGAACAAACAAATAAAGACACTAACTTTTCTAAAGCCAAAAAACGTCATTCAATTTTGGATTGGATTTTCCCAAATATAAGTAATATAGAGAAAGTGCAACGCAATGATTATCATAAAACTCTATGGTACCCAGCGGTCTTAATAGCTCTATGAACTGTCATTTCCTAATTTGGATTTCTTCGCATCCAAATTTCATACATGGGTTCCCCTCTACTGTTATTGCCAGTATGATGCCAATCATTTTCTTTAACCTCAAAATCGAATTTAAGTTGTGCACCGACTCGGGAGTTATCTCGCGAGAAATATTCAATGTTCTCTTGGTAAATACCTTGGTCAGAGGTAAATGAACCGCCCCCAGTCCCGGAAAATCTCATGGTCTCTATGTTGTAGGCAATCCACTGAAATCTCCCCTTTTGAAGAAATTTAAGTGTTTTTCTGGGTTTGCTATCCCCTCGTCGTTCCTGTCCTTTATCGGGCCCTCTTGTCCCAAAAAGCCATTGGCCATCCAGTTCTTGCATTTTAGTCACTGAAGGGTATGCCGAAATTTTCTCCCCAGAATTAAGAATCAATTCTTCTCCATTCATTTCAAACTGATACTTCGATTGGGTGATGGAATCTTTTTCGTAATTTGAATTAAATTCCAACTGTACCTCAATGAAGCCATTGTTTACTTTGTAGAAGCCGCCCACGGTACTGATAAATTCATTGGGGTTTTCCTTGTAAATGGAGTGCACAAAATAGTTGTCGTCAATTTTTATTTCATGAATTGGGCTTCCATCTTTACCTTTCTTAGAGAGGTAGGCATTTGGCTCGATTTGCGAATAAATAGCATGTGTTCCAGTTAAAAACACAGCCAATAAAAAGTATCTGAATCTTAAAGAATGTTTCATAGGGGTTGTTTTAGGTTCTAATTTAATAAATAAATAGCCTAAATTTATATTGATTAATATCTCGGCATTTTACTTTTGAAATTATTTTGATCGTGGATGATCTGAAAAGAAAGATAGTTGATTTTAAAAAGTTGACACCAGAAGTGCTTAAACTTTTGGTTGAAAAATATCCTGACAGCTATGGCGACCGGGCTATAATTTCTTTCAAAATGCTCATGGAGGTAGGACTGATGCCGTCGAGGTGCTATCTGAGAGCACTAAAACATAATCAAAATAAGCACCAAACTTGAAGCCACCATGGCCAATTATGACGAGAATGATTATGTAAATCTTGAAGATGACGACGCAAATGCCATCCATGATTTAAAGATTAAAGTTTGATGTTCTTCAACATCACTTGTGTTGTCTTTTCCAAATCAAATTCAGGTTGCCAGTTCCAATCATGCTGTGCCTTTGAATCATCTATGCTACTTGGCCACGAGTCTGCGATGTCCTGCCTAGAATCCGGCAGATAATCTATCTTAAAATCGGGTATGGTTTTTTGTATACTAATAGCAATTTCCTTAGGGGTAAAACTCATTGCTGCCAAGTTATATGAAGAACGTATTTCAATAGCATCACCGTCATGTTCCATAAGCGACATTGTAGCTCTTATGGCATCATCCATAAACATCATAGGAAGTTTGGTTTCTTCTTTCAAAAAACAAGTATATGATTTATCGGAAAGGGCTTTATGATAAATTTCAACGGCATAGTCCGTGGTTCCTCCCCCTGGCATCGTTTTCCAACTAATAAGTCCCGGATATCGGACACTTCTAACATCCACACCAAATTTACTGTGGTAATAACTGCACCAACGTTCCCCAGATTGTTTGCTTATGCCATAGACCGTTGTAGGCTCCATTATGGTACTTTGCGGAGTATTGACATTAGGGGTGTTTGGACCAAAAACCGCTATGCTTGAAGGCCAAAAAACCTTGTCTATCTGCTTTTCCTTGGCGAGGTTCAAAACGTTGAAAAGTGAACTCATATTCAAATTCCAGGCACGCATGGGAAACTTTTCCGCTGTTGCACTTAACATTGCGGCCATTAAATATACCTCACTGATTTCGTAGTAGGCAATAATCTCTTCCAATGCATTATAATCGGTGGCATCCAAAAGTTCAAAAGGCCCTGAATTCATCAAATCATCATTTCCTTCACGAATATCACTTGCTATAATAACATCGTTCCCATGTTTTCCCCTAAGGGCATAGGTAAGTTCAGTACCTATTTGTCCACACGCTCCTAATATTAAAATCGTTTTTTGCATTAAAATGTAGTTATATGAATTCTGCGGTAAATATAGCTTTTATTAAAATTTGTACATTCGCCCTATGCATAAATTAATATTTGTTGGAGTACTTTTTTTGATACTTGTTTCCTGTAAGGAAAAAGCCCAAGAGGCTAATTCGGAAGACGCTGTTGCCCAAGAATTACCTACAGAAAAATGGCCTAGGAAGTTAAGCGTCGATCCAAAAGCGAGTGCAATTTTAAGGGAATGGCCAGAATACATAGCTATGGATGTTAGTTTTGATGCGATTTATAATATTTCAAATAAGGAAGATCTAAGCCTTACTCTTGAAAACATTATTGAAGAGCAAAAATTACTTGAAGATTCTGAATATCCCATAGAATTTGATAAACCCCAAATAAAAAGCAGGCAAAAAGTTTTTAAAACATATGTTTTAAAGGTAAAGGGAGATTTGATCTATCGTTTGGACCCCCAAGAATCGGTACTTGAAATGATCGATGCTTATAATACGCTCAGAAAACAATTCAACGTGGCTGTAAATAACACGTTGGATTCAAAACTCCTTTTAGATGAATAAAGGGTGTTATTTGTTACCTACCGTTTTATTTTCACTCAACCTTGGTGCACAGGAGATTCGCCCTAAAAATGAAAATGAAATCGACAATGTGCTTGATGCTTGGCATAAAGCAGCATCTGAAGCCAATTTTGAGGATTATTTTGGGTTAATGACCTAAGAGGGGGTCTTCCTAGGAACAGATGCCACAGAAAATTGGCAAAACAGGGCTTTTAGAGAGTTTTCAAAACCTTATTTTGATAGGGGTAGGGCCTGGAGTTTTACAGCTATGGAGCGCAATATTTATGTAAACGAGACCAATGACTTTGCTTGGTTCGATGAATTTTTGGATACCCAAATGAAGCTTTGCCGTGGTTCTGGGGTGCTCAAAAAAGTAAATGGCAATTGGAAAATCGCCCATTATGTTTTGTCTATAGCAGTACCTGATGAATATGTAGACGAGCTTGTTGAACTTAAGAAAGAGAAAGATAGTTTATTGACGGAACAGTTACGAAAAAATTAACCTCGAGAACTTGTTCACAACAAGCTCGTCTACATATTCATTTGGGTTATGAAGGATATTAATATAGTGATTCAATATTGAAGTATTGATTACAAACATAGACCACTTAATTTCACAAAATTGATTCTCATTACCTTTCCTTTCCTATATTTACTGCAACACCTTAAAAGTAATTTTCTATTCCAAATAGTTTCAAATGAATAAAGACAATGAAAACCAAGTATCATTTATTCATTTAGTACTTCCTGTTCTTTTTTTACTTTCATTAATCGTTTACGGTCTTATTTTACAACCACGGGTTTTTGGACAACCGGCTTTTCCGTTGGAAGTCGTTTTTTTATTGGCCACTGTATTTTCATCTGCTCATTTATTGGCCATTGGTTTTAAATGGGAAATCATTCAAAAAGCAATTGTAAAAAAATTGGCAAAAGGATTTCCTGCTATACTGATTTTGTTTGCTATCGGGATTATAATAGGAACCTGGATCGTTAGTGGTACCATACCCATGTTGATTTATTATGGGATAAAACTGATCAACCCGGATTATATATACATTTTGGCTTTTGTGATTCCCATCATATTTTCTACGTTAACGGGTACGTCTTGGGGTTCGGTGGGAACCATCGGTACGGTTATAATTGGGGTGGCGGTCTCTGTAAACGCTCATTTGGGCATCACGGCAGGTGCCATTATTGGAGGAGCCTATTTTGGAGACAAAATGTCCCCATTATCTGATACGACTAATCTTGCAGCTTTAGCGGTTGATGTTGGGCTATATGACCACATACGGTCAATGATGTATACCACGATACCCTCGGCGATTATCGCATCGATTGCATTTTTTGTTCTAGGGTTTATTTTTCCTCCTGTCACCAATGAAATGACCAATTCCCAAATTTCAGATACGCTGGCATCAATTGAGTCTATGTTCAAATTGAATATTTTTCTTTTGATACCACCACTGATAGTTCTTTACGGTTCTTTAAAGAGAATGGCCACGCTCCCTACTTTATTGGCTTCCTCTATTGTTTCTTGCTTGTTGGCGCTTTTCTTTCAGGATTTTGGAATCAACGGCATTATGACAACTTTGAAAAGTGGATTCAACACCGAAATGGCTACTTGGGTCATGGACATCCCCGAACAATTGAATACTCTTTTTAATAGAGGCGGACTTTTTGAACTGAACGAAGTCATAGTGTTTAGCCTAATGGCCCTGACTTTTATTGGAACCTTGGATGTTACAAATGCCATGCCCAGAATAGTGAATCGGGTATTTTCCTTTACGAAGACTAAATCTGCCGTAATCCTGTCCTCCCTGGCCTCAACAGCATTTACAAATTCTATGACCTCGAATCAAAGTGCCACAAGTTTTATAGTAGGGGATGCCTTTAAACATCGTTACGATAAATTCAAGATATCAAGGAAAGTGCTTTCCAGATCTATTGAAGATTATGGTACCATGATAGAAAGTATTATTCCTTGGCATGCAACATCATTGTTTATGGTTGCCACTTTGGGTGTGGCCTATGAAGATTATTGGCATTGGCAATTGCTTTCCTTGATTAATATTGTAATTGCGCCCACGCTTGCCATATTGGGCATCGGGTGTTTTTATAAAAAGAAAAATAAAACTATTTAAAGATCTACTAATTTCATTAAAAATGAATAAAAAATCAAAACTGGAAACACAGTTAATGCATTATGCCGAGGAAAGAGGAGCCTATCATGGTGCTATTGTACCTCCAATTTTCCAAAACTCCTTATTTACCTATAAGGATTGGGAAGCTATAGATGAGGCTTTTGAGGATAGGGGCAATCATTATATATATTCCAGAGGAAAAAATCCTACGGTAAAAATGGTAGAAGAGAAGATTGCGTTAATGGCCGGAGGGGAAAGAGCTCAATTATTTCCTTCAGGGATGGCTGCCATAACTGCCTCATGCCTGCATTTTCTAAACCCCAACGACCATGTTATTGCCATTAAGAACCTATATGGGCCTGCCAGTAATTTGCTCAAGAATTATTTGGCCAAGAAGATGAATATAGAAACCACTTTTGTGTCTGGGGAACGTATAGAGGATTTTGAAGCTGCTATTCAAGAAAACACAAAGCTTATTTATTTGGAAAGCCCTTCAACAGCGGTGTTTAGCTTGCAGGACATTAGTGCAGTTGCTAAATTGGCCAAGTCTCGGGGAATCAAGACCATGATTGATAATACCTGGGCGACACCTATTTTTCAAAGACCACTGGAAATGGGGATTGATTTGGAAATTCATTCCTTTTCAAAGTATTTGGGAGGACATAGCGATTTAATAGGAGGAGTGGTTATCGGCAATCAAGTGGATGTTGATGATATCTTTCATCATGAATATGAATTATTGGGGGCAAAGACCGCCCCTATGGAGGCATGGTTGCTATTGCGTAGCCTAAGAACGTTATCCATTAGAATTGAAAAGCATCAGGCGAATGGGATGGCTGTGGCAAAATTCTTGGAAAAACACTCAAAAATAAGTTCGATCCAATATCCTGGTTTGAAGAGTTTTCCCCAATACGAGTTGGGGCAAAAACAAATGAAAGGCTATACAGGTCTTATGTCTTTTAAACTTAAAACCGATGCTATTGAAGAGATTAAAAGTTTCGTCAATGGGTTGAAAATTTTTCAGATAGGAGTGAGTTGGGGAGGGCACGAAAGTTTAGTATACGCCCCAGCCATAAGTTATTTGAAGGAGTTGGATGAAAAACAGTTCAAAAACATGGGAATTTCCCTTGGGGATATTAGGATTTCTGTGGGATTGGAACATGGTGAAGATCTTATCAATGACCTTGAAATGGCTTTGGGTCGCATTAAATAAAATTGAAAGACTGGGTAAAGGCTTATTTCCCTGGTGCATTCATTGGTATTGTCGGCTTATCAAGTCAATTGTAAAAATCCTTAGTACATTTATACATGTCAAAATCCTTGCTTTTTATTCCCGATATATCCGGATTCACAAAATTTGTGCAAACCACTGAAGTAGAGCACAGCCAACATGTTATAGCTGAATTGTTAGAGGTTCTCATCAGCGCCAATACCCAGGAATTGGAACTCGCTGAAGTCGAAGGTGATGCCCTTTTTTTTTATAAAGAGGAAGAATTGTCCTCCCAAGAGCGATTATTGGGCCAAATAGAAACAATGTTCACCGCTTTTTACGGCCATTTGAAACTGTTGGAAAAAAACCGTATTTGCCCCTGTAATGCTTGCGCCACAGCACACAGCTTACACTTGAAGATTGTGGCCCACTCCGGCGAATTGCAGTTCATTCAAGTGCAAGGCAATCGCAAGCCGTTCGGACAACAGGTCATTGAAGCACATAGATTGTTGAAAAATTCTATTGACAGCGATCATTATGCCTTAATAAGCAAAGAGTTGGCAAACGATTTGGAATTGCCAATTTACTACTATAGCAAAGTGTATAGATTTAGGGAAGGTAAGGATAGCTACGATGGGAAAGAAGTGGCGTACATATATTCCTTGATCGATATCGAAAAGCTTAACCTCGCTTCTTTTTCCCAGGCAAAAAAAGTGAGTTTTGAAGTCGGGCCAAGCATTGTATTGGAACAGAAATTTCCAATTTCCGCTGAATCCTTGTTCGAGTATATCACCAACTATACCTATCGTCATTATTGGGTAAAGGGGGTTGAAAAGTTTGAATACAATGAAAATGAGGTTACTAGGTTAGGTACAGAGCATACCTGTGTCATAAATGGCAAGCACTTAAATTTCATATCGGTAACCAAGAAAGTTGGGCCAGGTCAAGTGGTGTACGGAGAGTTAACGGAAGATATCCCTCTTATCGATAAGCTTTACCAGTTTTACATTATTGATCCAGTTTCATCCACTCAATGCAGATTAAAGCTGGAATTGTATTGGGAGTCAAAATCCGTTTTAAAAAAAGTACTCTTTTCCTTGGTCATAAGTGGCGCTTTAAAAAAGAATGCAAAGACCGGATTAAACGGATTATTACAATTTGTAACCGAAAAACCTGAACCTCAAACTAGTTCATAAAGACTATTCCTCCTTCTCGGCTTCGGGTTGGTTTTTTCTTGTTTCCAAAGCCTGTTTGCTCAAGCCTGCCAAGTTAAAGTTGGGATCAATTTTCAAAGCTTCATCAATCAAGGCAATGGCATCATCAATTTTGTTTTTGTCCTGATTGTAGACCGTAAGGGCCTTTAGGTGCATAAAAGCTGCCTTTAATGATGCCTGGTAAGGCTGCTGTCTTTCATAGAAGGCATGTTTCATATCATCCTTGGCATTTAGAATGCCATATTCAATATTGGCGGATGCGCCAACATTATCTCCCGTCTGTATTTTAAGATCAGCAAGTTCGTAGGCCAAATATGCATTTGGCGTTCTTTTATTTAGAACTTCAAAATGTTCAATGGCTCTTTTAGGCTGGTTGATCGCTTTTAAGGAAAGTGCCTTTACCTGTACCGCCAAATCTGAATCAGATTCATCTTTTTCAACACCAATGGTATTCAATGCCTGCATATGGCGATTATCGTTCGCATATATGTACGCCAAAGTGTCTTTTCTTTCTTTGGAGGGTGAAAGTACGTTTAAATGGGTGAGTGCATTGATCATGCCGTTTACATCGGCCTGTAATCTCATCTCTTTGTAAAAAGCTTCGTAATGTTTTTGTAATTCACCGTTTGATTGGGCACTTACCAAATAGCTTATCGAAAATAAAAATACAAATGCCACCTTTTTCATGATACTCTTAATTAATTGTTGATTTTGGTCGGCTAAGCTATTAAATTTATTTTTAGGAAGCTGTTAATGAAACCTCTAAAAATACGATGAACTCGCTTAAATTTTTTGGGTTGTGGCGAAAATCAAGGCTTTTGTGTCCGGTTGAAGACTTTTTCAAGTTGTATAGCAGGGCTACGGAAGGAAAAAAAACAAAAGCGGGTGCAAAAGAGAATTATTTTTTGCCAATTGAGAAAGTTTAAACGAGTTCAATAAAAAAAGGATGCCAGTTGGCACCCCTTCTTGATAATTGTAATCAGATCTTTTATGCAACCGTAAGCGTAACATCTTTTTTAGCGAATGTTCGTAAAAGGCTGGCATAAAACCCTAGGCTTTTGGTATCCCTCTCAATACATGAGTTTAAAAAATTATTGAGATTCTTAAAAAGAAGATTGACAGGTAAGGTAGGGATGTATGTATTTACCTTTTGCGGATCATAGTAGTCATCATCCATAACAATGTCCATTTTCACTCTTTTTCGATGATAGTCAATCGAAACATCAGCAGCATTGTAATACTTTTTTAGAATGGCAATGTGCAAGGTTTTGAACTTGTCCGTAACTTGTTTGTTGGCACAACTTTTGGAAATCAGGTTTTCAATCTCCATTGTGATTCTCATTCTTAATGTTGAATTTTCCATGGCAATCGAATTTAATGGTTACTTAATAAAGTTATGCATTTCGTCGATAAAACCCTTGTAGTCAATAGAATAATTAACAGAAATAAGGGGTTTTTGTTGTGAAAGTTCTGGAAAGTATGGTGAACTAACTTTGGATTGAAGTGTTAAAATCATATAATTTAACATGAATTAGCTTACTTGAAGCGATTTTTTTACCGAATGAAGGCTTACTATGTATATATTCTGGAAGCCGTAGCTTTCTTTTCTGAGCTTCAATAGCGTAGTAATCTTTTTTGGAAGGATGATAGGGGTAGACCCCATTGAAAATTTCATTCCACCAATCATTATTGATTATAGCCTTTATAATTCCAATACAATCCTTAAGGTGAATCAAATTAATAGGATGATTTCCATTCAGAAGATCTTTTTTACCTGATAGTCTATAAATTGGATGTCTGTCATCACCAATCAATCCGCCAAATCGTATGATGCTTGTTTGCAGTTTCGATGTAGTGCGAAATAGGTTTTCCGATGCCAATAGCTGTCTGCCAGATTCTGATATGGGTTCTGCAATGGTATTTTCTGTGACTGTACCGGAAATATCACCATAAACCGAGGTACTACTAACAAACAGAATTTTTTGAATTTTAGATTGGACAACGGCTTTATGAATCAGCTGCATTTTGCTAAAATAATCTTGGCTATTGGCTTTGCTCAATTTAGGGGGCACATTGATTATCAATACTTCAACATCGGTTAGGAAATCCACAATAGGACCATGGATTTTGCGCTCCGAAAGGGAGATCATAAAAGAAGAAATTCCTTCATTTTGGAGTTCTGTGAGTTTGTTTTTAGACGTCGTTGAACCATGAATATGGTTGCCCTCTTCAATGAGGGACTTCGCCAATGGTAATCCTAGCCAGCCACAACCCATAATGGCAATAGTCTTATTCAAATGATATGGTTTTGGTTACAAGGATTGCATCGTTCAAAACAAAGGGCATCGGAATAGTATCTTCCGGGCGCTTGGGAACTGAGAATAATACATTATTCAATAAGTCATTAGAGGCCTCATAAATGGTCAACTTCAAATGGGCCTCTTGTGGAATCTTGAGGCTCAATTCGGTATAATCATTGTCACTAATGTAATGGGTTATTAATTTTCCGTTTTTACGATTGGCCAAATAGTATTCGGATAATTCTATATTGTTTATAATCGCTTTGTTGATATCCACATCATTGGCAAAGATTTCCAATCTGTTTACATTTCGCTGCGGTGTGATACGTAGCTCTAATTGTCTTTCATTATCAATGACCGTGTCTTTGGTCACTTCAATTTTGGGAGCGGCAATCTTCTTGACAGGAGCATCTGAAATATAGGTGAATCCTGAAGCATATTTGCTGCTTATGGTTTTATAGGTCAATTTTTCTGAGGTCTTTTTAGCGTTCCCGATATATTGGGATGTCCAATCCGAAACCTTATGTTCATACGTTGCCCATTGGGCTGTATGCTCATCAGCATCTAAAATGTACAAAAGACTACTTGGTTTTGCATTTTCCTTGGTGAAGCCTGAATTGAAATGAGCCGAAGCCATACATCCGAGAAATAAGATTCCGCCTAAAAACGCCAATCTCTTTTTGTTTTTATAAAATCCGAAAATCGGCAATAAGAGAATAAAGGTCAATGTTGTCAATAGGGTAGCGGCTACCATCATTTTCAAACCAAGGCCTACTGGAAACATTTTTATAAATGGGGCATAGATCCAAAGTGCGGGTAGGGCCAATATGACCAATACATAGGGGTTTGGGTTCTTTTGATTAATGCTTACCATAAATGAAACCAAAAGTGCGTAAACAGGAACTATTAAAAAACTCGCACCTTGCAGATAAACTGAGACTGCACCACAAACGGCCAACCATAAAAATAGGGGTGCTACCAAAAGATGGGTCGTTTCTATTTTTCTGAATTTGGCATAGGTCCAAAAACATATGGATATAGAAAACAATACAAATGCCGCTATGTAAGTATAGCCATTGTAGGTGAATCCGTGTAAAATATCCTTGTACTCCGGATAAACCCATTTTAGGAATGTCCAGCTATAAAAACCTACTACACCATTAATTACCAATGCAACGAGCATTGGCACAAAACCCTTTGCTATTTCAGTGATTTTTAATACCTTTTTCTTAAAGCCAATGGCCAAAAGAAGTATAAAAAAGATGACGGCAAGGCCAAACATTGGCCAGATCCATTCAAACGGATATGAAACCAATTTAAAGAAGGGGACATTAAAATAAATCGAGTCATCAAGGCTTTTGAGATTGTTCAAATCTGAATTTGCAAAATGGGTCAGCAAGGGCATCAAGTAGCTACCTTGGTGTGCGAGCGTATTGCGATCCAATCTTTCATAGCTGTCATGTGCAGTATGGTAATCATAATGATCATCTATAAAGGCAAAATTCAATCCTTCAATATCCCCGTCTTCCCTAAAAACAGTCAAATCTGTATCATTAGGGAGCATTTTATAAATGCTGTAGACCAACGAATTGGCTACGGGATAATCGGGGTTGGCTGTGGTAAATTCTTCAATAAGCCTTGCATTCCCTCGATTGGTTTCAATCAACATATAACTTGGCCCACCACTGCCACGAGCTTCGAAATTCAAGACCAAACCTACTTCACCGGCCCAAGGGTGTTGATTTACAAATAGGTCTGCACCATTTAAACCCAATTCCTCGGCATCGGTAATAAGGATTATAATATCATTTTTAGGTTGCTTTTGTTCGGATAGAAATGCTCGTATGCCTTCAAGAATCGTAGCTACCCCACTTCCGGCATCACTGGCCCCTAACGAGGAATGCGGACTGCTGTCGTAGTGTGAGAGCAATAACAGGGCCTTACCGTTTTCAGACCCTTTTATCCTTGCCAATATGTTAGTGGCCTTGCTCAAGTTACCCCAATCACCTGCGGTATAACCTTCTTGTATCGAAGTTTCCAATCCTAAGGATTCCAATTCTGAAACAATATATGAGCGGACTTCGGCATGAGCAGGAAAACCTACACCATGAAGCTTTTTTGAAATATTTTCAACATGTGTCAATGCCCTATCGGTCGAAAAAACACTTTCGGGCACATCTATATTACCTTTATAAGAGGGCATAGACGATTTAAAACCCCAATAAATAGCAAGAAGGATCAGTAAAAGAGTGGTTGTTTTGCTAAATAATTTCATAAGAATTGCTTGTGCCCTTAAAAGTATAAAATTCTAATGTGCCGTTGCGTTACGTCGAGTATTTTATGGAATTCGATTATTTTTTCTATCTTTAGAAATCAAGCTAAAATCAGATCATATGGGTATTAAGAGTTTTCAAGGGTTCAGAAAGGCGCCAAAAAAGGAATTTGATGCCCCTATTTTAGTATCCGATTATATGAGTTCCAAATTGGTTACCTTTTCTCCAGAACAGTCTATTCTAAATGTAATGGAACAATTTGCCAAGCACCATATTTCGGGAGGGCCTGTATTGGACGATAACGGTTTTTTAGTTGGAATTATCTCAGAGGCCGACTGTATGAAGCAGATTTCTGAAAGCCGTTATTTTAATCAACCCATTTTAGATAAAAGTGTTGAAAAATATATGAGCAAAGGCGTGCAGACCATTCCACATGATATATCGATCTTTGATGCAGCTGGAATCTTTGACAAGCATAATCGAAGACGATTGCCTGTGATGAAAGACGGACTTCTGGTCGGTCAGATCAGTCGAAAGGATGTTGTGATTGCTGCTCTGAAACTTAGTGGCCAGAACTACAAGTAGGTGTTATC
This sequence comes from Bacteroidota bacterium, assembly GCA_024279425.1. GTDB lineage: Bacteria > Bacteroidota > Bacteroidia > Flavobacteriales > Flavobacteriaceae > Maribacter_A. The sequence goes on from JAJRRO010000100.1 coordinate 59,741, forward strand.
CACGATGTGAATTAACATAAAAAGTCATTTGATTTATTGTCCTACTGAAGATGTCATGTTGAGGGCCCATCTGCTGTACGGGCAGGCAGCTCAAGCAGAGTTGAATGCTTTCACTCCCGCTTTACAATCATATAATAATCGTTGTCCAAGGGTAAATACCCCAAATCATAAACAAAATAATACGCAGTACCTTTTTTGGTGGTGTATAGATTGGTTATGTACTCAAAATCAAAGCCCCTACGCATCAATTGTGTACGGGTTGTTTTTGTTTTGCCCTCTTTTAGGGGAAAACTGTCCAAGACCCGATAATTTTTACGTAGACGATTATTAACGTTACGGATGAGGTTTTTACCGTCTTTGTTTACTTTGTTATTAAAGGCATTTCTACAATGGTCTGAGCAGTACTTTTTATCTGCACGGCCCCTTATTTTTTCACCACATTCAAGACAGGTCTTTTCCATATTAGTCTACCCTTTTGTAATTGAATTTTACTTCTTCGGATGTGCCATTTTCATCTCCTACAATTACATACATATTAATTTCATCATCACCCATTTTTTCCATGGTCAATCCATCAAAATACACCCGATTATTTTCAAGTTTGACCAATTTAAAGTCCACAGTTTCGTCCTTTTCCTCCCAGCCTTTAAGCGAACCATGAAAATGTTTTAATTGTAAAATCAAAGTCTCCCCTGTTTGCTGAATATGACCTACTTCATAAAACTGAACCTTACCTTCCGAGGCCAATTTAAAAACGAACATCATGGAATCCCCAAGGGGCGGACTCCATATCTCCTCGGCTATCCCCCCAAATGCCTCTCCTTTCCAATGTCCGGCGACCCAGGAAACAGCTTCCAAGGTGGCTTTCGGGGATTCGCTGCCTTCGGTCAGGGACATCGTATTTTGTGCCGGGCTGCTATGGGTAATGCAAAAAAGAAGTATAAATAAAAATCGCATAGGTATAGTGTTTGATTTCAGCAAGATACAAATTATCCGATTACAAACGACTAGCGACTTTAAGTTATATCTATATTGTATTTTTCAAGCAAACCCCTAATATTTTCTTTGGAGAATTTTGCTTTTATGAGTCGGTTCTTTTCTGGATCAATAGTGAAGTTATAGGATGTTTTTAGGTCTGCGTTTTCCAAAATTGAACGTTGAAAAATGGCTTTTTCCAAATCACATTCATTAAATAGCGCCCTGGTCAAATCGGTCTCTGTGAAATCAACTTCGATCATTTTACAGTCCACAAACTGAATGTTCTTTAATTTCAATTGGTAAAAAGATGAAAGGTTGAGTGCACAATTCGTAAAACTAAAGGATAATAAAAAGGTATTGCAGTCCTCAAATTTTAAGCCTATCAACTTACAATAGGAAAAGGTCACTTCCTTAAATGTAGTTTGGGCTATATTGGCATTACTGAGATTGCAATCAATGAATTCACATTCCATAAAATTCTGATTGTCCAAATACCCATTGGAAAAATCACAGCTCTCAAAAATACAATTCTCATATTCTCCTTTTGAGAAGCGGTTTTTTGTGTAATTGATGCCTTTGAATTCCTTGTCAGCTATAAAAGGTGGGTTCATTTATATGGATTAAAATTACTTGTCATTCTCAGGGAGTTGAGAGTTGTTTTTTGGTTTAAGATAAACGGTAATCTTCGGATTCCGTCTTTTTAATTCCTCAATAAAACCAGATTTATTCTTTGGAGAAACGATTACGCTTTTGCCACTATCCAATGAAATTTCCAATCGATCGAGCGAAGCTGCAGGAGCGCTGATGGGATTATTGGTTTCAGTAATTTTTGTAATTCTCCGTATTTCAAAGGATTTATTCACTAGAAAGCCACATTTCACCCTGAGTATATCCTTGTCTATGAGGTAAAACGTCTGGAGAAACATATAGGCGATAAAAGCAGCAGTTAATGCTATGGGTAATAAGCCTACCCAAATTCCTTCTTGAATCATTGGATAGGTGCTTAACCCTAAGACAATGACAATGAAAATTACTAAACCTGTACCTATTTTTGACTTGTATACTTTCATATTGAATTTAAACTTTACTCTTCCAAGATTATGGCAGGTAATGCAAGCTCCTTGAACATTGTATTGTAGGCCTGCATCTCTTTATCAACAATGGCATCCCTTTCAGTCTCATAGGTATTCCAATCGGCCATTAAATCTTTAAGGCGTTCCTTGGCACCTTGGGTGACTTTGGGTTCGGCAGCATCCACATAACTTTTGAGTTCCATAAACTCGGCATTGAGTTGGTTATTGAAATTAATGACATCCTGAAAAGTCTTTTGTTTGGGTTGGATCAAATTTTGCTCCCACGTATCAGTGCATTCAATAAGTGATTTTCCTTTTTCCAATACGTCTTTAGCGGTGTCGTTTTCTTCCAGCAATTTCGCATAGTTCTCTAGCTGGCTCTTTGCCGAGGGCATGGATGTGACCGATTCATGGATGTTTTTGATAACACCTTCAATCTGATTCAAAATGGACCGTTGTTCTTCATATTCGACCATAGAGCCTTGGACTTTCGGGTTGGGCAGTATTTTCACTTCCGTGTCAGAGGTCAAGCTATCTAAAGTAAGTCTTAGCACATAGGTTCCTGGACCAACCCTTGAGCCTTCATAGCTGCCATAAACGAATACTTTGTCCACTGCTGGGCGAGTCTCTTTATTAAAGTCCCACGTAAATCTATTATATCCTTTTTTTGAGGGAAGTACCTGAGGTTTTGATCGACCGCCTGGCCATGATTTGAAATCCTTGGTTTTTTTATTGGTAATGGCCGAATTGTCCTGCTGTCCGCCACATACATTATAAGGAACCAAATTGTCCGTAATTACGCGATAAAATTGTGATGTAGGCTGGGACTGTTGAGAACTCCAACTCTTACCACCGTTGTTGGAGACATTGGCACCCCCATCATTGGAATTTATCATTTTGGAATTATCATTGGGATTGATCCACAGGTCATGATTGTCTCCATGTGGAGTTGGGAGTGGTTTGAAGGTCTTGCCGCCATCAATGGACTTGGTGACAGGAGCATTCAATACGTACACCAAATTTTCATCTTGGGAATCGGCAAAAATTTCCATATGGTACCATGAACGGGCAATATTGATACGGTCCTTATTGATTTGTGTCCATTTTTTACCCGCATCATCAGAGCGATAAACGCAGCCTTTGTCTCCTTCGGCTTCAATAACGGCAAATACCAATTCAGGATTCGCCCCAGAAACCGAGATACCTGATTTTCCAAGTTCTTTGGGAAGACCTTCTTTCATTTTTCCCCAGATAGATCCTCCATCAGTTGATTTATTTACACCATCGCCCATGGAGGTCATAACGCCCCGAGCGGCATGCTCACCCATGCCTACAACAACAATATAAGGATTGCTTTCAGATACGGAAATATCCCCAACGGTCCCTGTTTTTAAAAACCCATCGGAGATATTCTTCCAAGTGATACCATCATCGACCGTTTTCCAAATACCACCTCCTGTATTCCCCATATAATAAGTCATAGGTTGGCCAACAACCCCGCTTGAAGCCACACAGCGTCCTCCTCGAAATGGACCTATATTTCGCCATTTAAGGCCATGGAATATCGAGTCCTGTACCGTGATTACCAGGGTGTTCGTTTTCTTTTTTCGTCTTTGGGAGTGCAATGTCAAAGGGAGCACCAATACGATAATCAAAAGAAATTTCAAGGATTTCATGCGGTTGGTTTTTAGTCAATGAAAGATACTGAACCTATCCCCAAATTAATAGGGAAACAGCAGAATTGTATTGGGCCAAATTGAGGATTAGATTATTTTCAATATTCCCGTAATTGTACCAGTAGCTAAGGATAAAATGAAATCAATGTTTTTGTCTCCATGAGCGTGTCATGCTGAGCGCCCGCCTGTCGGATGGCAGGCAGGCTCGATGGGACAGTAAATAGCTTTATTGATACGCGGTTTTTTTCTCAATCACTGAACCTCAATCCCCGCTGCAAGCGATTCATCATTTTAGCAATCCGATTGGCTTGGGTATCTACAGTTTTGGCACTGTAAATCCAATCCAAATACGATTTTTGTTCCCCTTCGGTAAAGGACAAAAAAGTGTCTTGGATTTTCTGTGGTTCGTTCTTGAAACAGTGGATGATTTCATCTGAGATTTCTAGTTTCGATTCGTCCGAATAAAGAATAACATGCACATAATCACCCGCTTCTTTCTTGATTTTCTTTCGGACTTCCGCTTTTACGGGAAGGAACAATTTCCCATTTCCCATAGGCATTAGCTTGTATCGTTTTAGCTGAAAATCATCGATGAAGCCCTGTACTGTGACCCACCCGAAGGGATTATTCTTGTTTTGAGCAATTTCAGGAATGGCGGCATACGTCCAACCGCCCTTGCCGGGAAACTTTTGCAAAAGGTATTCAGTATTTACCAAGGGTTTTTTAGGTTCCATAGAATATTGAAAACTACCTTTTCCGCCATCCGGTATGTTCTTCAAGATTAATTTAATATGGGTTTTAGAATAAGGTTCCGATAGGAAACATTTCCATGGTCCCCTTGAAGGTATATGGGTCCTGCAGCAAAAACATCCGAGATAATGGCACCACCTGTAGGGCCATAGGCCGGTTGATTATCAATGATGGTCTTTCCATTCAAGGTTACCGTTACATGACGTTTGCACAAAGTAATGTCCAAAGATTGCCAAGAACCTGCTGGTTTCTCAGCGGCAACACTCGGTGTAATGCGGCTGTAAAGTGCCCCCATATTGTGGGGGTCCAAATCTTTTCCATAGGAATCGAAGACTTGTATTTCATACATGCCTTTAAGGTAAACCCCACTATTGTTCCCTTTGGGTACATTGACCTCCAGTGACAGGTTAAAATCTTTAAACTCCTGCTCAGTGCGGAGATTGCCATAGCTTAAATGTTCTCCGTCTTTAGGTTGAACGGGGTTGTTTGCCAACTCTCCGTCAACTGCTTTAAATCCGTTTGCTTTTTCTGGGTCGATCAGTTTCCAACCTTTTAGATTTTCCCCATTGAAAAGTTTAATGGACTTGCCGTATTTGATTTTGGATAAATCCGGTGCTGAGGGGACATCAGGAAGGCGTTTGCCTGTAAAGGTCATTGAATTTTCTCCCGTTCCTCTCCTATTAGGGCCGCTCATTGTACCTTGAATGTTATCTCCAGTTTTTTTAACCCGTAAAGTGAACGTGAGCGTATGTTTACGTTCTTTACCATCTTCACCTTTATGTTTGGTTCTTTCCGCAGTACGTGTAACCACTAAATTTTCTTCATCCACCAAATAAATATGGGCCACTGGAACTACACTTCCGCCAATCCATAAGAGATTGGCATCTAGGAATCCCTGTTTTTCATGGACTTCCAACCAACCGACACCACCTCCTTCAATGTCCAAGGTCCACATGCCCAAAAAGCCATTTTCAACTGGGGAAGAATCAAAAGATGAATTGCCAAAGGCAGTGCCAAAAGCACAAATTAGAAGGGCAGTAGTAAGGAATATTCTTTTCATGGTGCTAGGTTTTTTAAAAACGTATCGTGTCTAACAAATATAGGCTAAAATTGATTGTCTCTTTTTATTTTCCAACTACCATATTAGGAAAATGTTTTATAAGCTCATCATTGGGGTAATATATATCATTTTCGAAAGGAGGTTTAATTTTGATAAAATGAAATTCAACAAATTTCATATGCTGTTCCCGGTCATACAGCTGCATGCCATGAAAACTTGTACGTATGTGATAACCTATGGCACTTTTGATAATGGGTTTGTTGATCGGGGGTGTCTCCTTGGAGGATAGTGTAACCTTTTCACCGTACAATTTGTAAGCTGGTGAAACATGATATGCCATAATTAAGGCATCTATATACAATGTGGGCGAGTAAGACTTAACAAGGTGGGCTTCTTATTAAAAAATCGAACTTCAAACCACCAGAATCGCTAAATAAATCGTAAATATTTGGATCGAATCAGTATATTCATTACATTTGAAGCAAGAAAAAAGGCCAAAAACCGTTAGGTTAATGACCTTTTGACTACCTGTTAGCGCAGGATTTCAGAAGTGATTTTTTTGGAGTGTATAGGAATCTAGTTGATGAGACTAGCCCTAGCTTAACTTTCAGACTGTATATATTTGCAGTCCTTACTAAAATATCACTACCTTATATTTTGAAGCACCCATATAGGGTGCTTTTCTAATCTATATCGAATAGGCTATTGGACTTTTTTCCTGAACCTCCATGGTGCAAATACTTCTTGTTATACATATATTCCTTTTTAATCTCACCATTTTCATCAAGCCATTTTGGTATTCCCCAAAAACTATTTCTGTTTTGGTTGCCATGTTGATACTTAACAATAGTCCCGTTTTTTTTCAGGGTTTGTGTTGATGAAGACAATTTTTTGGCAACATCCGCGGGTTCTTCATTAGAGTTTTCGGCATAGACAATCATTTCAGATACTTCTCTAAAGTGTAAAAACCTCTTCTCCTTACTTAAAAAGAAAGCAAATTTTTGAGATAATGGCGCACTCTTGTCGTACCCCCTCAAATCTATGGTATTACTGTCATTCTCTTTTGGGGCAACTTCGGAACTAATCTTGGGTTGCGTTGAAGTTTTACTTTTTTGTCTTAGGGAATCAATTGATGAATCTAAGATTTCTATTTCTTTGATTAATTCATCTCTTCGCTCCATCAGTGCTTCAATGGCAATTTCATACTTATTATTTGTCATAAGTCAAAAATTTAGTACCTTGCGGTATAATTAAGGGCTTGCAAAAGGAATCGAACCTTATTTCTCCACCTTATCAGGATGGTGTTTTAAACCGATAAACTAGCAAGCGATCAAAATAAAAAAGGTGTTTCTTGTTTGGCGACTAGGACACCTTTTTTCATTCCTATGATTCAAAGGTAATGCTTTTTACTTAATACACAAACGGATAATATACACTTTATAATACATAAATAGACACTTCGAGAAAGGTTTGTGATGCATTAACAATAAACATCCCTTTAAATATAAGGGATGCATTGTAGTTTATCGATTAACACCCACAGAAATAGGGGTGCTGGAAACGTGTGATTTTATTAAATAATGTTTAAAACCTGTTAATAAGTAGCTGTTTTATAGAGTTAATCACATGTTTTTTAGCAAATCATCTGTGTTTTACCTTAAATATTTTGTATTCAGCGAACTCAATTGGGTTTTCTTCTTTCCTTACTAAAGTCCAATAGCTTGGAAAATTCTTCCCCTCCATAAACTCCGTAATCTTTTTAAGATTTCCGAACGTACCTAAAGGCACGCATTCTTTTAGAAGTACATAGTATTTTTTGTTTTTCTGCTGCTCTTTGTATGTAGTCATAATACAAATGTACAACTATATTCGAAATTATTTGCATATACCAATATATTCGAGTATATTTGTATAACAAAACAATCAGCCATGCAATTCAAATCACTTCCACAGCTTTTAGATTACTTCAAAGAAGAAAGTACTTGTATTGAATATTACGAGAACTTGCGTTGGGGAAATGAACCTGCTTGTCCCCATTGCGGTTGTGTTACTGTACATAGAACCCAAAGAGGTTGGAGATGTAGCACTAAAGGTTGTGGTAAGAAGTTTACGGTACGTACGGGAACTATTTTTGAGCAATCAAATATCAAATTTCGTATTTGGTTCGCTGCTATTTGGTTGGCAACGGAGCATAAGAAAGGGATTAGTTCTGTACAGTTGGGAATTGATTTAGGAATCACACAAAAAACGGCATGGTTCGTACTTCATAGAATTAGAGAAATGCTGAAAGAAAAAGCCCCACAAATGTTGGGTGAGGATAAAATGGTTGAAACCGATGCTACCTACATAGGGGGCAAGGAACGAAACAAGCACCTTAATAAAAGACGTTCGCATGATGATAAATCGTTGACTAATGAAGGTAAGCCATTCAAGGCAAAGAAAACCATCATAGGTATCATTGAGCGTAATGGTAAGGTGGCCTTAAGGTATGTTTCGGGTGAGACTACCCAAAATATGGTTTCGTTTGTTGAAACGCATGTACCACAGGATAGTACTATCTATTCGGATGAAGCACCAGCGTACAAGCAATTGAAAAGAACCTATAAGCACGATAACGTTAAGCACGCACTTAATATCTATGTAGAGGGGCAAGTACATACCAATACAATAGAAAACTTTTGGAGTGTTCTTAAAAGGGGTTTATATGGCGTGTATCATCAGGTAAGCGATAAGCATATTAGCCGTTATCTGGACGAATACGCAGCGAGGTTCAATAATCGTAGCAAGACTTCCAATGAGCGTTTTAATCTGTTTTTAGAAGGGAGTGAGAGTGTTTTGAGTTATAAAGCTTTAATAGTGAATAAATAAAAAGTTATTGGGAAGTGTATTATTACTATATTGCAGTTGTTTACCTACAATCGCTACTCCCCAGTAACTTTTTAAATTGATTCAATATGGCTAAGGTAAAGGAGGTTAAAGAGCCTCGATTCTCTGTAAACAAGTTAGGGGAATATATGGGTGCAAAAGCTTCAAGAAGAAGAAAATTGATACACGACCAGAAGTACCCCTCACCTTTCATGACGTCTAGATATCGTGTAGCAAGAGAAGCTATTGTGAAGTTTTTCATAAGTGGTTACGATGAAACAATTATTACCCAAGCGATAGACGAAATTAGAGTTTCCGCTCTTAAAGATGAGGAAAAGGATAATTCTATACTCGCGCTAGAAGAGATTTTAAAGACAGACCTGCCAGATTTGGATGGGGTAACAATTCAGAGATACAACCCTAGAAAAAAACCTAAGTTGACTGTTAAAGGCCTTGATGTCAGCGTAAATCCTGATTTGGTACTTATGAAAGATGATAAAGTGGGGTGTTTGAAAGTACACATTATAAAAACTGTAAGCAGCCGATTGAACAATGAGGCGCAAAAACTTGTAGGAACTATGCTGACAAATTTCACAGATCTATACTTGACAGAAGAAGACACACCACCTTTTAAGAACTATTGTATATCTGTTGATTGTTTTGGCAATTCGTATGAAGTTGCACCGAAATCAGATTCAAGACGATGGGCGGATATTGAGGCGGCTTGTGAAGAAATTGCCCTTCGTTGGGAATCTATATAAGTTTTGACTTTGTGACAGTCTTCGCACAAGGTTTGAAAATTATCTATCCCACATGCCGAACCTCCTAAAAATACTGGTTTGATGTGGTCAGCGCACCATTGATTAGAATGAACTCCGCACTCTCTGCAATATCCTTTTTCTAATTCAAATAGTTTTTTCCTTATCAAGCTAGTGTCCCCTTTAACAATTAGGAATGTGATTACTGCGTTTTCTTGACATTCTCCCGTTGCCCACCTTTTTTTTCGTCCCTCTAATTCTCTACCACATCCGCAAGCACACAAACCATCTTTTCTAATAGGGTACAGGGCACTTAATTTTAGGCCAACCTGATATCTCTTGTATATGTTAATCATTTGCGAAATAAAGTTATCTTAGCAAGTCACAACTATTATCAAATATACGTACTATTTATATTTAATGATTAATAATACGTATTAAAAGTCAACATGATACGTGACCTGAAAGCCCTATATGTAGCCATTAAAGATCGTGAAGTCGTGTGTTTTGGCACTAACTTGTCGGGGTTTTTAAGGAAATTCCAAGAAATTGAGCCAGACATGAAGGATTATCAGCACTATAGGAGAGAATTTAAAAAAGCGAATGTTATACCATACACCAATTCTAAAAGAGAAACTTATATTTTACAGAAAGTCTTAGGTAAGTAGTAACTTTGTAATATGTCACAGGGCAAACCCACAAAAAAGAAAAAGGAACGCTCCAAGAAGTACGAGGAGAAGTTGAAAATCGACGGCACTTTTGACGACGTGCTGAAGGTATCCGTTCCGAAAAAGAAAAAGTAGCACATCGTTTTTGGACGTAGGTCGGGAAACATATCGACCGTGTGCATATGCTCTTTGAAATGCAAGAGGTGCTTAGAGGACTGTTTCTCCCTATGCTCTGTCCACTGAAATAGTGGTGGTACAATCATGAAGTACCGAACTTGCAAAAAAAATGGATGGCCTCACATCCGAAACTTTACTTTATTTTACTCGCCCACATTGTATATAGATGCCATAATTAAGGTAAATTAATCGGTTTTAAACGACTACAGCCGTTTACAAACGAAAGTAAGTATTTTGTAACCGAATCGGTTTTGCTTTGTGTTCTAGGTTTGCATCGTCGGGTCAAGGAGGCTCGGTAGTATTAACTGTTTAACCTTAAAATTTAATTAGTATGAACGCACTTAGAAACAAAGTACAGTTGATTGGAAACTTGGGTAATGACCCAGAAATTGTAAACTTGGATGGCGGCAACAAACTTGCCAAATTTTCCATCGCCACGAACGAAACCTATAAAAATGCAAAAGGTGAAAAAGTAACCGATACCCAATGGCATAATGTAGTCGCCTGGGGCAAGACCGCAGAGATTGTAGAGAACTACCTGACCAAGGGCAACGAGGTTGCTGTGGAAGGAAAGCTTATCCATCGCAGCTATGAAACCAAGGAAGGTGAAAAAAGGTATATCACCGAAATCAGATGTAACGAACTTCTGATGTTGGGGAAATAGCCTAGCGTATATTTTCCCTTCGACTGCGCTCGGGATGACAATATTATCTTTTCACTGTCTTCCCGTCCGGAAGTGTATAGGATGGCAGTTCTGTGTTTTGATTGCATTAAGTGTTTCGGATTCTGCTTACTTGCAGGTATATGCTTAGGATGACAGTATTATCTTTCCATAGTCTTACCGAACGGGAGTGCACTGGGGGCTTAATGTTTTGGCCGCACTAAGGGCTTCGATTCCGCAACTGGCAGGTAGATGTGCTTAGAATTACAATTAGCGCCAAAGAGAAAGTGGTACAGTCCACTGTCTTATCAGGAATAGCATTTGGGTTCATTTAGAGGGCTATTGAGATAACCATTAGGATTGGGAAGACGCCGTTATTCTTTGTTTGGTTTTCAATGGGTGTTCCTAAATTGAATTTAATCGAAAACGAAATGTCACCCTGAGCGCAGTCGAAGGGATTTTAATACCCACTATTATGAAAATATACTCCGTCTATATCTTAAGATGTTCCGATAACTCTTTTTATACGGGTATTACCAGTAACCTTGAACTCTGATGGACTCAATATCAACAAGGCCATTTTAAGGATTACTACACTACCTTTAACTTTAGTGTATCATTTAGGGTTTAATGACGTCATTCAAGCCATACGTTTTGAAAAACAAGTAAAGGGATGGACTAGGGCAAAGAAAATAGCATTGATTAATGACGATTTTGATACGATTCAATGGCTAGCGGAATGTAGAAGTTTTACGCATTCTGATTTTCAACCTAAGTGATTGCGAACAAGATTCCCATCGACTGCGCTCAGGATGACATCTTTTTGCCTGATTGCGCTTCGACTACGCTCAGCATGGCAGTTTAACCTTTTGACTATGCTTTACACTTCGGCAACGATTAGGATGACATCGTTTTGCACTTTGGTCGTATTATGCACTTCGACTGCACTCATTATGACATGGCCGGATGACAATAGGGGGTTGCCCCCGTTTATCTATAACACTGATAGGTTTACTTTACGCCCTAATTTGGACAATCGGAGTTTCCTTGGGTGATTTTCATTTTTTGGGCATATGAAGCTATACAAAACAATGATAGTGCAATAATGGTAATGTGTTTTTTCATGTTAATGGATGTTTAAGGAAAAATGTACTATAACTAATAAAGAAAAAGCCAGCTGTCAATCATCAACAGCGGCCCCAACCATTTGCCTAAATTTCCAACCGGTTTGGTCATTTACGGGCCCTTGGGTCTGTTTCATAAGAACTCCGATAAGCTGCTCCTCTGGATCGGCAAAATATTGGGTATTGAAATAACCGCCCCAATCGAAGGTGCCTATACTACCTTCACCCCCAGCATCCTGTCCCTTGGAAGTTACTACGCCAAAAGCCAAGCCATAGTGCTTGTCACCACCTCCGAATAAATCTTTGGTTTGGTTTCCCATAATGCTCTGAACTGTGGTCCGACTTAAAATGCGCTTACCGTTCAATTCACCATGATTCACATACATTTGCAGGAAGGTTGCATAATCTTTTGCGGTACTTGAGAGCCCTGCGCCGCCTGAGAAAAACCGTTTTGCACCTTTTATTGGGTAATCGGTATCGTAAAATGTAACAGGATATTTCTGCCATTTACCATCTATCTTATTCTGTACAGAAACCAATCTTTCGTGCTTGTTTTTAGGAAGATAAAACCAAGTGTCTTCCATGCCCAAAGGTTCAAAGATTCGGGTTTTTAGAAATTTATCAAATGGCATTCCGGAAACAATTTCTATAAAATAGCCCAGAACATCTAGGCCTTCACTATAGGTGAATTGGTCACCGGGATTATGGTGCAAAGGCAATTTGGCGAGCTTCTTTACACTTTCCTCAATACTTATATTTTCAGTTGTAAACAAGTCTGTAATTCCGGCCTTTGCATATATTTTTTTAAACCTGGGGTCACCGTCTATTACTCCGTATCCTATACCTGAAGTATGTGTGATCAGGTCCCGTATTGTTATTTGATCTTCAGCTGGTTTGGTGATGTAGGTGGAATCCTGTTCGTTAAAGCTGTCCAATATTTGTGCTTCACCGAAATCGGGGATATATTTTGAAATTGGGTCGTCAAGCCTAAATTTCCCCTCTTCCCATAAAATCATGATGGCAGTGGACGTAATGGCCTTGGTCTGTGATGCTATCCTAAAAATGGCGTTTGTTTTCATTGCTCGGCCAGAGGTATTGTCCGCCATTCCGTATGCATTATAAAAAACAATCTTGCCATTTCTCGCAATTAAAGCAACAATTCCTGGTAGGTCAGCATCGGAAACTGCTTGTTTAAGCATGTTATCAATACGCGCCAATCGTTCTGAGGACATACCAACGCTTTCGGGTGTGGCTTTGGTAAGTGGTGGAGAGAACTTTACCGATGTCGTTTGGGCTATAGTTGTGAATTGGAACAGTAAAGCAGTAAAAAAAATGATAGGTTTCATACTATGGTTTTATTGAGTAGTTTGATTTTATGTGGTTAGTGACGAAATAGTATAGTAAGATACCAAATTTCACAAGGCTTAGCCCCAAAACTTAATAATCAAATTAAATGCATACTAGACAAACGCTAAGCTCCGGGAGGTGCCGCAGCACTATTTGCAGTAATTTGTTGTACATCGCGATCAAAGAGGTACAGTCCGCCTTTGTCATTCCCAATGAGGTTGATCTTATCCAAAATGGTCCTTGCCAAAGCCTCTTCCTCTATTTGTTCGGCTACATACCATTGCAAAAAGTTATGGGTGGCATAATCCTTTTCCTCAAGAGTAGTATGAACCAGTTCGTTGATGCTATTCGAAACAAAAATTTCATGCTCCAATAGCTCTTGGAACATTTTTTGAAAGGTGCCAAAATCGAATTCGGGTGCCTTTAAGTCAGAGACTCTAGCATGGCCACCTCGTTCATTTACGTATTTTATCAATTTCAGCATATGTAGGCGTTCTTCATCGGATTGTGCATACATAAATGTCGCTATGCCTTCCAATCCCTTAACTTCCGCCCAAGAAGCCATTGCTAAGTATACTTGCGATGATTCCGCCTCTATTTGTATTTGATTATTGAGTGCTTTTTCTAATTTTTCAGACAACATAATTTTAGGATTTTTGTAAAATTACAAAGAATATTGACTTGTGTAAATGATAAAGATCAGAACCTAGTGGTAATACCTGACTGGCCAAGACCAAAGTTCAGATCCCAACGTATCATTTTCCCTGGATTATTATATTTTTTATCGTATTTGGTATCTAAATAACGGTCTATGGATTCTACTGTGAAGATACTTATGGCAATACTGAAAACAACATCTGACAGCCAATGTTTTCCTTCCCATAATCTAGAAATACCCAGAGAAATATTTATTTGTGCAATTTTAGCTGAATACGTTTTCTGGGAACATCCACATCAAGGACTTTAACGATAATCTGTTGGTGCAAGCTTACATGCTCATTCACATCTTTTACGAATGCATCTGATAAATTTGAAACATGGATTAATCCGCTTTCTTTGATCCCGACATCGACAAAGCATCCGAAATCGGTGATGTTATTGACTATACCTGGTAATAACTGACCTTCATGAAGATCGGTTATAGATTTTATATTCTGATTGAAAGTAAAGACCTTGGCCTTTTTACGAGTATCCAATCCTGGTTTTTCGAGCTCTTGTAGAATGTCTTTAAGGGTGGGCAATCCCACATTTTCATTACAATACACGTTTAAATCGATGTTTTGAAGTATTTGCTTGTTCCCTATTAATTCTGAAATAATTACACCTTGGTCTTTGGCCATTTTCTCAACAATATCATAACTTTCAGGATGTACGGCTGAATCATCCAAAGGATTTTTTGATTTTTTAATGCGTAAAAAGGCCGCTCCTTGTTCGAAAGCCTTGCCTCCCAATCGGGGAACTTTTTTAATTGTGCTCCTACTTGTAAAACTCCCATTTTCATTTCTATAGGTGACGATGTTCTCGGCCAATTTAGGGCCAATGCCAGAAACGTAGCTCAACAAGGGAACACTTGCTGTATTGATATTGACTCCAACTGAATTCACACAACTTTCGACCACTGTATCCAAAGAGGCCTTTAATTTATTTTGATCTACATCGTGCTGGTATTGTCCGACCCCGATAGACTTGGGGTCTATTTTGACCAATTCTGCCAATGGGTCGGCCAATCGTCTCCCAATAGAAACGGAGCCGCGAACGGTTACATCATAATTGGGAAATTCATCACGTGCAATTTTTGAGGCAGAATAAATGGATGCCCCAGCCTCACTGACCACAAAAACCTCAATGGGCTTTTTAAAATGAATACGTTTTATAAGTTGCTCCGTTTCTCTTGATGCCGAGCCATTGCCAATGGCGATGGCCTCGATTTTGTAGGCATCTGCCAAGAAGCTTATTTTTTTTATAGCTCCCCTGCTATCGTTTTGAGGTGGGTGCGGATAAATGGTTTCATTGTGTTCCAATTCACCTTGGGCACTTAAGCATACAATTTTGCAGCCTGACCTAAATCCCGGGTCAATGGCCAGAATGCGTTTTTCTCCCAAAGGGGCACCCAGCAATAGTTGTTTTAGATTTTTTGCAAAAACCTGAATGGCCGAATTATCCGCTTTTTCCTTGGTTTTTTTCAAGATTTCATTGGATAGTGAGGGAAACAATAAGCGTTTATAACCGTCCTGTATGGCCAATTTTATTTGCGAGGCACAATCACCATTTGATTTTAGGATACGATGTTCTATTTTTTCAAGGGCACGTTCATTATCTATCTCAATTTTTATGCGGATAAAACCTTCATTTTCAGCACGAAGGATTGCCAGAAGTCTGTGAGACGGACACCTGCCCAGCGATTCGTTCCAATCAAAATAATCTCTGAATTTTTGGGCTTTTTCTTCCTCCTTTTTGGTGGAGATAACTCTTGTGATTATCTGGGCGAATCGTTCTAATTGATAACGTATTTGATTTCGGATATCGGACCGTTCATTGACCCATTCAGCAATAATATACCGCGCCCCTTCCAAGGCCTCATCTTCATTTTGAATTGTGTTGTTCAAATAGTTTGACGCTTCAAGTTCAATGGCATCATTTCGCTGTGCCATTATGATTTTTGCCAAAGGCTCCAATCCATTTTGCGGGCGGTCTCAGCTTTGGTTTTTTTACTCTTTTTGAAAGGAAGGTAAATATCCTCTAAAGTTGTTAAGTCTCCCGCTTTATTGATTTTTTCGCGAAGCTCGTTGGTAAGCACATTTTGTTCCTCTAATGCTTTTAGTATGGTTGCCCTGCGTTTTTCAATCGCTTCGAATTGGGTTTTAAAGTTTACAATGAGTCCAATCTGTACCTCATCCAGATTGCCAGTACGTTCTTTTCGGTACCGAGAGATAAAAGGAATGGTGCAATCTTGGTTTAACAGCTCAATCGTGTTCGTGACACCTTGTTCAGGGAGTTGGGTGTGTCTAGTAATATAGGGGATGAGTTGCATACAATTGTTATTTGAAGTGGATTAAAAAATGTCCGGTCGAGCGCAGTCGAGACCTTAATCGGTGTTTGTTGGTTTAAAATTAGAATGAGTGGCGTTTCTACATTCTGCCAGTATTTGTAATAAGTCAAATTTACCATTTGCCAATGCAAGCTTCTTTTTGCCACTCCATTTTTTTTATTTTCTTCTCAAAGTAAATGGCTTGTTCTACATAATTAAATTCTTGATGGAAAATAAGTTGTAAGGGTCTTCTTTTGTAGGTGAAAGATGTTTTGTTCAAACCCATTTCATGCTCTTCCATTCTTCTAGTAAGATTATTGGTAATTCCGGTATAGGTCAATCCGTCAGAACATAATAGAATATAGACGTAGTAGAATTTCATTGGGTTTGTCGATTAATATTAGGTCTCGACTGCGCTCGACCAGACGTAGTATTCTTGTACTGATAGATCTATTCCGAAAGCTTTTACCTGCTAATTTTTCAGATGTTGATAGCTGCAATTATCAACTAATCGTCAATCCATTCCCAACACCCTCTTCATCCGGGTTTACAAACACCAATTTACCTTCTTCATTTTCAGTCATTAGGATCATACCTTCACTTTCCACACCTCGCAGGGCTCGTGGAGCCAGATTAATAAGTACGGTCACCTTTTTGCCCACAATTTCCTCTGGGGTAAAGCTTTCTGCAATACCAGAAACTATGGTTCGGGTATCCAAACCGGTATCTACTTTTAGAACTAATAATTTTTTGGCTTTGGCCATTTTTTCAGCTTCGACAATGGTGCCCACGCGCATATCCAATTTTGAGAAATCGTCAAACGTAATGGTGTCTTTTTGTGGTTCGACCTCCTTGTTCATTTGTTCATTTGATTTTTTAGTGGCTTCCAATTTATCTAATTGGGCCTGTATTTCTTGGTCCTCGATTTTTCGATAAAGTAGTTCCGCCTTTCCGATTTGATGGCCAGAAGGTAGTAGGGAATCTTTAGAAGAAATATCTTTCCATTGAATCAACCCTTCGACTGCGCTCAGGGAGACATTCAAGATATTCTTCAATTTATTAGATGTAAAAGGTAAAAAAGGTTCACTCAAAACCGCCAATCCGGTTGCAATCTGAAGTGCCACATACAGTATTGTTTGCACGCG
Organism: Bacteroidota bacterium; assembly: GCA_024279425.1. Lineage (GTDB taxonomy): Bacteria > Bacteroidota > Bacteroidia > Flavobacteriales > Flavobacteriaceae > Maribacter_A. Next base: position 77,051 of record JAJRRO010000100.1, read on the forward strand.
TTCAGCATCTTCTTTAATGACCTTCCAGGGTTCTTCATCAGCCAGATACTTATTGCCCAAACGGGCCAAGTTCATCAATTCCTGACCGGCTTCCCGAAAACGGTATCTTTCAAGGGAATTTGATATAATCCCAGGATATTTTTTGAGCTCGGCCAATGTTTTTTCATCCACCTTGGTAAGGTTGGAAGGGCTTGGAACCACTCCACTATAATATTTATGGGTCAACACGACCACACGGTTGATAAAATTACCAAAGATGGCTACCAATTCGTTGTTATTTCGGGCCTGAAAGTCTTTCCAAGTAAAATCATTGTCTTTGGTCTCAGGCGCATTGGCAGTAAGCGTATATCGTAATACATCTTGCATATCCGGGAATTCCTCCAAATATTCATGCAACCACACCGCCCAGTTTTTGGAAGTGGAGAGTTTGTTGCCTTCTAAATTCAGGAATTCGTTGGCAGGGACATTTTCGGGCAATATATAACCTCCGTGGGCTTTTAAAATACTCGGGAAGATAATGCAATGAAAGACGATGTTGTCCTTTCCTATAAAATGCAACAATTTGGTATTTTCATCTTTCCAATAGGGTTCCCAATCCTTACCTTCCCGTTCTGCCCATTCCTTGGTCGATGAAATGTAGCCAATAGGGGCATCGAACCATACGTATAGCACTTTGCCTTCACCACCTTTAACGGGTACAGGAATCCCCCAATCCAAATCACGGGTAACTGCCCTTGGTTTTAGTCCGTCATCTATCCAAGATTTGCATTGCCCATAAACATTAGGTTTCCAATCGTTTTTATGTCCTTCTAAAATCCATTTTTTAAGGAAATCCTCGTATCTGTCCAAAGGCAAAAACCAATGTTTGGTTTCCTTTAAAGTGGGCACGGCTCCTGTGATTGTAGATTTCGGATTTATAAGATCCGTTGCATTCAATGTAGATCCGCAATTCTCACATTGGTCCCCATAAGCTTCTTCATGCCCACATTTGGGACAGGCACCCACTACAAAGCGATCTGCTAAAAATTGTTGGGCTTCCTCATCGTACAATTGGGCTGTGGTCTCCTCAATGAAATCGCCTTGCCCATATAATTTTTCGAAAAATTCAGATGCTGTTTTATGGTGGATTTCTGCGGAAGTCCTAGAGTAATTGTCAAACGAAATTCCAAAGTCAACAAACGATTTTTTGATGATCGAATGGTATTTATCAATGACGGCTTTTGGAGACACTCCTTCCTTCTTTGCTTTCATTGAAATGGCAACTCCATGTTCATCACTACCGCAAACAAAAGCAACATCTTTCCCAATTAATCTGAGATATCTTGAATAGATATCCGCCGGCACATAAACTCCAGCTAAATGACCTATATGAATTGGGCCATTTGTATATGGTAAGGCTGCGGTAATGGTATACCTGTCTGCCGACGAGGTAGATTTAGCGGGGCTTTTTCCGTTCTCTGCCATTTACTTTTGAAATTAAGCTCCAAAAATACAGATTTTGCTTGGCGCAGCCTAGATTTCCCTAAAAAAGGAGGGCCCCCGAACTATCAGTAATGATACTATCGAAGGCTCTTCCAGAAAGTGGGGGTTTTTTAAGCGACCATTACTGATTTGCTCATTTTCTGATTCTGGACATTAATGCGGTAAATATATTTACCGGTTGATAAATGGTTAGGCATTTGTTCCCTAATATTTATCTCCGTAGAACCTTCAAACATCATTTCGTTGAAGACCGTACCTACATTTTGCCCAAGAATATTGTACAGTTGAATATCTACATGGGCACTAAAGGGCATCTCCAGATAAATATGGGGTGTGCCATCTGTGGGATAAAATGGTTTATGCACTATGGCATCCAATAATTCGGGATCAAATGGGGTGGGTTCGCCAGGTACTGGTTGTGTTGGTAAAGTAGGTTCGCCATCACTGTACACAATATCTGGAAAATCTACACCGCTACAGTTGAAACCTAAGTTTACGGGTGCATAAGGATGATTCAATCAGTGCTGTTCAACCAAAGGGATGTCTACACAAAGCCATTCGGCAAGAACGGTTGCATAAAGGTCCCTAAAGTCCATAGTATATTCCAGATTACCGCGTCCATCGGGATTGTCCAAAGTGGGGTGGTCACCAACAAAAGCACTACCATTAAGACCCGACCCGAAGAATAGGGTAGGTGCGGCCTTTCCATGATCGGTACCATTGGAGCCATTTTCAAAAATTCGTCTTCCAAATTCAGAAAAGGTCATACTCAAGACCTTGTCATCTTGTTGTGTAAACCCTAAATCATCATAGAAATTGTCAATCGCAACAGATAAGTTGGTCATTAAGCGTTCATGGGCCAAAGGTTGATTCCCGTGCGTATCGAAACCGCCCATTGAAATCATATAAACTTTAGTACCTAAATTTCCTTTGATCAATCGGGCCAACAAGGCCAACTGTCTGGCAAAACCGTTGTCCTGATATTGTACTTGGTTTTGGCCTCGCTCATAGGCTTCATGAATAAGACCTGAATACTCATACGTGGTATTTGCAACTCCTCTTAAAAATTTTAATTGATCACCATACATGCAATCGCCGAATAGTGTATCGTCTAAACTATATTGTAAACCAGACTCGGCAATTTCTTCCAATTGATCAATATTTGAGGTCACAAAGGCATAATTGGTCTCTTCACCTTGAAATACCAGGCTTCCAAATTGACCTATTTGAATTGCTGCGGGTGCCGCAGGTGGATTTATTAAATAATCAGGATAAATATTTTCGAAATGCCTTCCCATCCAGCCGGTATTCAAGCCTTGAAAACCGGTGGTGGTCAAATCGGTATTGGCAAAAATGTCTGAGCCCGTAAAATGGGAAAGACTTTGCCCTTCGTAGCCCACGCCATGAACCGCCTTGAATTGTCCGTCTCCCCACATAGGTTCTAAAGATTTCATGTAAGAGGGAACACCATATTCATCAGTAAGCTTTAACACTTTACTTTCGGGAATATAAATGTTGGGCCTTGCATTTGCGTAAGAATCATATTGTTCCATTGGGATGACCGTACTAAGACCGTCATTACCTCCTGACAGTCTAATCAAAATCAATATATTATCGGTTTCTGCTGCGGCTATTGCAGCAGTAAGGGGTGAAGGTCCTGAGGCAGTTAGCATATTTGCTCCCAGCATCATGGAGCCGGATCCAGCAATGCCCATAGCTTGCAAAAAGGAACGTCTGCTCCATGCCTTATGTTCTTGATCGTGGCCTTCGTGTTCTAAGCCTTTATATGGAGTTTTGTCGTAAGTATCGCACATAATCGCAGGTTTTATTTAAGTTGAAATTCAGGTTCTCTGGCTAAATATTGAAGTAGTAAATACACTTGGAATGGAGCTTGCGGCCAAATGGCCAATGTCCACGAAGGGGTGGTGCCACCTTCATAATAGGTGTTATCAACATCGCTCCTGAATATGGCGAATGCTTTTTCATAGTCTGGTTCGGTAAGTAGGCCCTTTGGAAGAACAAAGTCAACAATGGGCCTTGCAATAACATCTGGATTATTGCTTGTTAAACCATCGTTTCCAGTTATCGCTAGTGCGAATAATCTGAATTGTTCATTGTCGGCTTGATAGAAATTTTCAATCATCGACTCTATGGTCAGCCAACGACCAATAATGAAGTTTGTATTGATCCACGAACGGTCTCTTTGCCAACCCGCAACATCAATTGGGTCAAACAAATTCTGAGTGAGTAATCTACTATAGTTGATCATTTCAGACACATTGGTGTCGTTATATGTAAAGCCTGACTCCTTTAAAAAGTTGAAGTAGAAATCGAACGGACTTTTTATGATTACTCCAATGGCCTCGTCATCGAAAAAATGCTGACTTTTAAAAAGCTGGGATAAAACAGGTGCAATCTCAAAATTGTTTGAAACAAAGGTAGTGGCCATACCAGAAATTATGGTCTGAGCATTACCTAGGTCATCTTTAGAATCTGGATGCACAAAAAACTCATACAGTTTTCTACAGATGAATTCCGCTATTTCATTAGAACGTTGTTGAAACAAAATGTCTATGACATCATCGTATCCCCAATTACCGGTTTGTCCCAAAATAGTCTTACTTCCCACATCATGCTTAGTTGCATCGAATGCGACAGGTTCGCATCCTATTTCCCCTCTTTCGACATAACCGGAAAGTGCTCTGGCAGTTTCTATGATGTCTTGTTCGGTGTAAGCGTTGCCCTCTCCCAGAGTAAAAAGCTCATACAATTCACGACCGTAATTCTCATTGGGATTATCGCCGTTGTTATAAACACCATCCAAATAGTATAGCATGGCGCTAGTCAGTCCAATTTCACTGACAAAGGTCTTGAAGTTACCAATGGCGTTTCTCTGAAGGCAATTGATATAATAGTAAAGAAAAGAGGTGCAATTGTAAACATCAATCTCAGTTACAAAATGATTGCTCCAGAAAAAGCTTAGCCTTTCCCTTAGGTTATTGGCCAGCATATCGTTGGCGTACGAAAGTCTCCATTCATCAAGTTGCGCTCGCCGAAGCTGTCTCGCTGCATCATCGTCGGCCGGATAGTTACTATTGTTCCAATCGGCCCAAGTAGGTATGGATGTTGGGGCCATATTGAGAGCTTGGTTCACTAGGGTATCAACCAGTGCTCCCGCGGTTTGGCCAACTGCTTGGTCTATTGTTTGGATTGAGCCACTAAACCCCAATCTTCTGTACAAATGCGCTGCCCTAGACCTATCCAAGGGAGTTGTGTACGGCGCTAATGTAGAGGTGTTACAATTAACGAAGTATTCCATAGTAATTTTAGGCTTTAAGAACGTTCATGTGCGTAGGGGGCGAATTCTTAACGTCTAATCAATTTGGATATTATGTTAATCCAACTATTTTCGTTGTTGTGCGGGTCAATTTACGCGGATATGTTTTAATTGGGCGATGAAATGCATAATTTTTCGATGAAATACATCTTTTTTTAAATTACTAATTTGAATTTATGGGAAAACACAACGAATTTGGCAAGGAGGGCGAGCAAATTGCCGTGAATTTTTTGATTAAAAAAGGATATAAAATCAAATATCGAAATTATAGATATTTAAAGGCCGAAATCGATGTTATTGCACAAATGAACAATACGCTTTGTATCGTTGAGGTACGCTCTCGAAGTACTGATTTCATTGAAAATATCGCTGAAACCATTACTAAGAAAAAAATTGGATTATTGGTCATGGGAGCGGACCATTATGTTATTGAGAATGATTTGGATGTCGAGGTACGGTTTGATGTGATTACCATTCTTAAGAACAAAAGGGTTTTTGAAGTTGAACATTTGGAGAATGCATTTTATCATTTTTAATAGTTTTTTTCCGACAATTTGTTTTATTTATAACAATATGTTATATTTGCAAGTAACCAATCAATTATGAAGACAATATCGTCCGTCGTAGAGCAGTATATTAAGAAAAAACCCTTTTTACAAAGTGCTTTGGCCCAAGGTATTATCAACTTAACTTCACTTTCAAGAATTGTTAAGCCTGAAATAGAGGAGCAGTTAGGAAAGGACATCCGTAATGGTGCAATTGTAATGGCTTTAAAGCGTTTATCAGATGATTTGGAGTTCCGGGCCACCCATAAGATCATTAAGGTCTTGAAGAACATAGGTGAAATTACTGTGCGTTCTTCCTTAACGGATTACACGTTTTTGGCTTCTGATACTATTCTTTCACAGCAAGCAAAACTTTTAGAGGAAATAAATACCAATCAGGACGTATTCTACACCTCTTCGAGAGGTGTAAATGAAATTAATATTGTCATCAGCAATATAATGGACAGTACCGTTGAGAATCTGTTCAGAGCTGAACGCCAAACACAAAAAGCCGATAACCTTTCTTCAATTACTGTGAAGCTGCCAGCAGAGAATGTATCTGTTCCCGGGATATATTATTTTATTTTCCAACGATTGGCCTGGGAAGGTATTGTACTTTATGAAGTTATTTCCACAACGAACGAATTTACTATTCTTGTTGATGATAATCAGGTTGATATTGCCTTCAAAACCATAAAGGATTTAAAGATGCTTTAATACCAATCTAATTAAAACTAAGTCATTCAAACTCATTCATTTTTAGTTTTATCTTTTTACTCATCATTTTCGTAACTGTGCTATGCAAATAATTCGAAGCAGGATAAAACAAAAAGTAATTTTGTCTTCTGTGACTCATTTTATAATGAAATTGGCATAAAAAACAAAGGCTGTAGTTAAATATTTAACTGATCCCCATGGCAGGAGATGACCGATTGATTATTATTTGAACCCTCCCAAGAACTCTATGACTTCTTTATCACTACCAGGTTTGGCAATGATATGTTTATTCTTATCCAAAATAAAATAAGTTGGGGTTTGGTGAATATCATATAGTTTTGCATAATCGCTTTCCCATTTCCCAAGGGCTATGACATGTTCAAAACCTACCAATTTGGCCGACTCTATTTTCCAGTTTGTATCATTATCTTCCAACCCAATGGCTATTACTTTTACCATGGAATTTTCCATAAACTTTTTATGCAAGTCTGGGAGCTCCTTAAGACAATGTGAACATGTACTACTCCAGAAGATGAGAACATAACAATCGGCGCCCTTTATTTGGCTTAACTCTTTGGTAGTATTGCCTTCTTTCCAAACGATGTCCGGGGCTATCGCCCCAATTCTTAAACGGTTGTGTAACTCAATATCCTTAATTACTTTTTGGTTACCCGTTTTGTTGGCCAAAGTTCTTAAATAGGTATTGAAAATATAATCTGACGTTTCGTTGAATTTATTTGCCACTGCGTTGCTCCAAAGGGTGTTGTAAATATGGAGCTGATAAAGGAGGTCTGTTTCTTTCAACTTTTCATTTAAGATTTGTATGTTCTGCGCCAATACCTTTTCAGTATCAGCTTTTGTTTCTTTTTTGCCAGATATGGCCGTAAAAACATAAGTAGTCAACTTGTCCGTCAAATAACCTGAACCTTGCAGAACTGGATTTTCTAGATCCAGATGCTTGAAATACTGATCTTTTTTATTTTGCCAATACTTTTCACTGGATTCGTAGCTCGAAGGAATATAAGGTCTGTTGGCCATAATAAAGTGATTCGCCAACATACCCGATGTACTTTCTTCATACGCTGTTTGGACTTCGTTCAATATCTTTGTCAATTTTTTGAAATTAACCGTATCGGTTTTCCCGCCCATATAAAAATCAATGAATCGCTGTTTCGCCCCATTGATTTCCCTAAAATAAGCGTTGAAAATTTTATTCTCTTCGGAGGTTTTAAAGGAAACACCCCGTTCGATATCGAAGGTTAATTCGATACTTTCCTTCCCGTTGTAGATTACATCAAAATAAAACTCTTCTTGGGGTACGGCATAAACCAAACGGTAGGTTCCAGGCTGGGCATTTTGGGGAATGTTGAGCGTGAATTTCCCCTCTTTAATAGCGGTATCCGCAACGTAGCCTTGTGTACCAGGGTTTATGCGATAGGCAATTATCCAAGTATAGTCCTTGGCAGGGGAAAAGGAACCAGAGATAGTATATTGTGCTTGTGTTAAATAGCCAAAAAGACAAAAAAGAAGTGGGAAGATTTTATTCATAATTTTATTTGCTCCAAAATAGAACCAAAATGTAAATTGGGATTAATCAATTTTTTATTTGTTGTTCTGATTTAATTTGAAATGGTTCTGGGATACAGCATTCTATTGAACCTCCAATTTCTACTGAGGAGTTTCCATAAACACTGATTGTTGATTTAATGAAATCTTGGGTATCGGCTTTAAAAATATTGTCAACATATTTCTGTGGATTCCGATCAATATAGGGAAACCATGTGCTATGGATCTGAATCATAATACGATGCCCCTTTTTAAAGGTATGAAGCACATCCTGCAAGCGAAAATTCACATCGCTTATTTCGCCCGGGACAAAGGGTTGGGGCTTTTCAAAACTGTTTCTGAACCTTCCACGAAAAACCTCTGAACGCACCAACTGTTGGTAGCCACCCATTATGATGTTCTCTGGATTGTGCTCATAATTAAGATGATCTGGTGGATAGACATCGATTAATTTCACAATAAAATCGGCGTCCGTTCCGGTCATCGATACTTTGAGTTTGGCCATTATCTCACCCGCGATTGTTTTATCGGCATCAAGAACATTCGATTCAAAAGTCAGTACGTCCGGTCTTCTGGATGCTGCACGCTGATCATCGGACATAAACTTTCTGGGAGTAAAGGTCAATCCCTCTGTCTGTGAGGTATAGGGTACTGGTTTATTGGGGTCGCTAACATACTCAAAAACGGCATTTTCGTTTGCAGGTTCATTGATGCCCAAACTTCCGTTCTGACCAAAATAGAGGGTTACGGGCTCAATGTTCTTTGGTGGCCAAGCATCGAAGGTCTTCCATTCTTTTGAACCGGTATCAAACATATATGCCTCGGGGAGTGAATTTTCGCCTTGGCCCTTCAAATGGTGAGCAAAGAATTTTCGTTCAATTTCCCTTTGATAAAATGTAGAGATGCTATCACCAAAATAGATATGGTTATGGGTGGTTTTTCCCTTCTCCCGTGCCCAGCCTCCATGGTCCCAAGGCCCCATTACAATGGTGTTTTTAGCTTTTGGACTTGTGGCTTCTATAGTTTTGTAAATGGATAGCGGTCCATAAAGATCTTCGGCATCGAACCAACCGCCCACAGTCATAATAGCATGATCAATATCATTCAAATGGGGCAGAATGCTCCGTTTTTTCCAAAATTCATCGTAGTTGGGGTGGTCTACGATCTGCTGCCAGAAAAAATTGTCTTTATGATATTTTTCCGTAATATTCTTTAAAGGTCCCATTCGAAGGTAAAAATCGTATGCATCTGCCTGAGGATCGTCGTAGAACCGCATTATTTTGTCCATGTACCATGGTTTTCTAGTGAGACTGTCTTTTTGATAGCCAAAAACAGCAAATGCCGCCGTATAACTTTGTAAATAGGCACCCTGATGATGAAAGTCGTCAAAGAAAAAGTCCGCGATCGGGGCTTGTGGTGATGAAGCTTTCAAGGCCGGATGTGCATCGATCATGCCAGCCGCGGTATAATGTCCTGGATATGAAATTCCATACATGCCTACCCTTCCATTATTGCTTTTGATATTCTTGATCATCCAGTCGATGGTGTCCCATGTATCGGAGCTTTCATCGATATCCTTTTTGTTTTTTGGATTATTTCCCGGGATATTAGGTCGCATATTGTCAAAAGTGCCATCAGACATATATCTTCCCCTTACATCCTGAAAGACTAAAATATAACCATCTCGCGTCAAGTATTTTGAAGGATAGTCGCTAATTTGGTAATCTGTATAACCAGAAGCATTGTAACAAGTACGGTTCAAAAGGATTGGATATTTTTGTGATTTATCCTTTGGCGTATAGATTACTGTAAAAAGTTCGGCACCATCTCGCATGGGAATCCGGTATTCGGCAAGATTATAATGCTGCCGTACAAAGAGTGAATCGGCATTTTGCGCATAAGAAGTTGAAATAATCAATACTAAAAAAAACAAATGGGTAAAACGGGTCAGCATGGTTATGTTTTTTAGGCGTTGACCAAAGTTAATCAATTGTTGCTTTTATATGGTCCGTAAATCGCATCACGAAAATTTTTATGGAGACCAATTTGGTCATAAGGGAACAATTGTACGAACAGTACCGCTGTAAGCTCATTTATAGGGTCAACCCAAAATAAGGTGCTTGCTGCCCCATCCCAGAAGAATTCACCTACCACACCATTATTTTCTTCTGTAGAAGTAGGGGGTCGTAAACGTACTGCAAAGTCGATACCGAAACCAACTTGACCTTTACTGGGTAAAAAGGACCTTTCTTCAACACTTTCATCAAGATGATTGGTTGCCATAAGTTCAACTGTTCTAGGTTTTAAAATAGAAACACTGTCTAATGTTCCTTTGTGAACCAACATGCGAGCAAAACGCATATAATCATCCAGTGTGGAGGTTAAACCTGAACCTCCTCTAGTTAAAGGCCATTTTTCAAAATAATTAGGATAGGTATTTTCATCAGGAACCCTTGATAATTCTCCTTCTCCTTCTCTCAAATACATTGCGGCAAATCGACCACGATCATTTTCAGGAATAAAATATCGGGTTTGTGTCAAACCCAGAGGGTCTAATACATGTTCTCTAACATATTCTTCGTACGGTTGATTGGAAATGCGTTCCACTAAAAATGCTTGAACATCTACACATGGCCCATATTCCCATTGTTCTCCTGGATGAAAGTACAGGGGAGTGGCTCCCATTTTTTCAGCCATTTGAACTAGCGTGTTCTCTCTGTTCATTGCATCGGCTTTCTCTATCAATGGCCCTAAACCCAATATATTGCTATTTCTTCCAAATCCTGCGGTATGACGAGTAATATCGCGTATGGTTATTGGGCGATTAACATCTTCAAGAACTGGATTTCCATTGGCATCTTCGCTCTTATAGACCTTCATGTCAGCAAACTCTGGCGCATATTTTGACAAGGAATCGTCCAGTTCAAATTTACCCTCCTCATACAGGGTCATAAGTGCTACCCCTGTTATAGGTTTTGTCATGGAATAAATTTGAACAATGGTATTCCGATCCATGGGTTTTTTAGCTTCCCGGTCTGCATATCCAAAAGCGTTATAATAAACTTCTTTATCTTTTTCAAAAATTAAGGCAGAAGCTCCTGCGATGTTTCCAGAATCAACAAAGCCTTGTAATACGGAATCGATACGTTTTGTAACCGAAGTGTCAACAATAAAAGTCACCTCTTTTTCAGTAGGTTCTGTTTTATTGGAGTTCTTGCAGGCTGCAGTTCCAAAAGCTAGGAAAACGCTTAAAAGATAGATAGTTGGAAGTTTCATTATTTTTTGTTAGGCATTCAACCCAAACTTCTTAGAAGGTGGAGTTTGAATAAATGACACTTAGAATTTCGGGAAATGGGTATTTGATTAAAATTTCACTAAAGATAGTAAATACAGGCTATCTAATTCCAGCGTTGATTTTAGGAAATAATCAAAGTATTTTAGATGGCTTCAACGGTGTTTTTTTCAAAAGGACTTAATGCTTGAAGGGCATTGTCAACTGAATTGATATTGTCAAATGTCAACAACAATCGTAAGCCATTACGGGTCTGTTTTTCTTTCATTTTACAGATGTTCATATGCGTCTGAACAAATCGTAAGACTTCGGAGAAAGCGGGACTTTGATAAAAGCCCGACTCTTGGTCGGCTATAAAGTAACCAATGAACTTTCCCTTTCTCATTATCACTTTTTCAAGACCAATGCCATTGGCTATCCACTTTATGCGAACAGAATTTAATAAATCGACCACTTGTGTGGGTAATTCCCCAAAACGGTCAACCAATTCAGATTCGAATTTTCGCAAAACCTCTTCCTCTTTTATTAAGTTTAATTCGGTGTATAGATTCAATCGTTCTGTAATGTTGTTTATATAATCATCTGGGAAGAGCAATTCAAAATCAGCGTCGATTTGGGTTTCTTTTACGAAAACCTTGTCATGGCGCCCTTCTACCTCGTCATACAGTTCTTTAAATTCATTTTCTTTCAATTCATCAATGGCCTCGGCCAATATTTTCTGGTAAGCATCAAAACCTATTTCATTGATAAAGCCACTTTGCTCACCTCCCAGTAAATCCCCTGCCCCTCTGATTTCGAGATCTTTCATAGCTATATTGAAGCCACTTCCCAGCGCGGTAAACTGTTCCAATGCCTGAATTCTTTTTCTTGCCTCTGTGGTCATCACATCATAGGGAGGCGTTATGAAATAGCAGAAGGCCTTTTTATTACTTCTGCCCACACGGCCTCGCATTTGGTGCAGGTCACTTAATCCAAAATTATTGGCATTATTGATGAAGATGGTGTTCGCATTCGTAACATCCAATCCGCTTTCTACTATGGTGGTAGACACTAGCACATCAAACTCACCATTCATAAATGCGAGCATAAGGGTTTCCAATTTTTTGCCATCCATTTGACCATGACCTATGCCAATTTTGGCATCCGGTACCAGCCGTTGGATCATACCTGCAACTTCCTTGATGTTCTCAATCCGATTGTGAATAAAGAAAATTTGACCTCCTCTTTGAATTTCATAGGTTACCGCATCTCGAATGATTTCTTCTCCAAATCGTATCACATGACTCTCAATAGGGTAGCGGTTGGGCGGCGGGGTATTTATAACCGACAGATCACGCGCGGCCATCAAACTAAATTGTAAGGTTCTGGGAATTGGAGTTGCTGTCAACGTCAATACATCAACCTTTTCTTTGATAGATTTTAATTTGTCCTTGACCGATACCCCAAACTTTTGCTCCTCATCAACAATTAACAGGCCAAGATCCTTGAATTTTACATTTTTATTTACCAACTGATGGGTTCCGATAATGATATCGACCTTGCCGTTTTCAAGATTTTCAAGAGTTTCTCGTTTTTCCTTGGTGGTTCTAAATCGATTGAGGTAGGCAACCGTTACGGGCATTTCTTTGAGACGTTCCGTAAAGGTTCTGTGATGTTGAAAGGCCAAAATCGTAGTCGGCACCAATATGGCTACCTGTTTACCATTGTCCACGGCCTTAAATGCCGCCCGTATGGCGACTTCGGTCTTGCCAAAACCAACATCACCACATACAAGCCGGTCCATAGGCCGCTCACTCTGCATATCTTTCTTAATATCCTCAGTAGCCTTACTTTGATCCGGAGTGTCTTCATAGATAAAAGAAGCCTCCAATTCAAGTTGTAAATAACTGTCAGGGTCGTATTGAAATCCTTTTTCAAGCCTTCGCTTGGCATAGAGCTTAATAAGGTCAAAGGCAATTTTCTTGACCCGGGACTTGGTCTTTTGCTTTAACTTCTTCCAAGCAGCAGAACCCAATTTATATATTTTGGGCACAGCACCATCCTTGCCATTGAACTTCGAGATTTTATGCAGCGAGTGGATACTGACATAAAGAATATCGCGATCGCCGTACATTAGTTTAATGGCTTCTTGCTTTTTCCCCTCTACATCTATTTTTTGGAGTCCGCCAAATTTACCGATACCATGATCTATATGGGTGACATAATCCCCGACTTCCAACTTGTTCAATTCCTTTAGGGTGATGGCTTGTTTTTTGGCGTATCCATTTTTAAGATGGAATTTGTGGTAACGTTCAAAAATTTGGTGATCAGTATAGCAAGCCAATTTCAAGTCGTCATCAACAAAGCCTTCAAAAATGGGAAAAACGATAGTATTGTAGTTTACATCGTGGTCAACTTCATCGAAAATATCATGAAAACGTTTGGCCTGTTGCTCCGATGCACACAGAATATAATTGGTATATCCTTTTTTGCTATTGTCATTAAGATTCTCAATCAATAGATCGAATTTCTTATTGAAAGAAGGTTGTGGTTTGGTGTTAAAAATAATTTCGTTGTTTTGTGAGGCATTAAGGGCTTCACTGGCTCCGTTCATTTCTAGCAACCCATAATCCTGTAATTGTATTTTCAACAATTTTGAATGTACGAACAAGGCTTCTGGATCGGCATGTTTTATCTCTTGGGATAGTTTCTTGAATGATTCTTCGGCCTTGGCAAAGAATGCATCCAATCGACCAAAAAGCAACTCAAGATTCTTACTGAAAACAATGGTTTTGGGCGAAATGTATTTTAAAAAACTCTCACGGGTCTCATTTAGGAATTTATTCTCTACATTGGGAATAACCGTAATACGATTTACTTTCTCGGTCGACAATTGCGTCTCCACATCAAAAGTTCGTATACTGTCCACATCATCGCCAAAAAACTCAATGCGATAAGGTTCGTCATGGGAGAATGAAAAAACGTCAACAATACCTCCTCTAACCGAAAACTCGCCAGGTTCTGTCACAAAATCAACTCGTTTGAATTGATACTCAAAAAGAACCTCATTTAAAAAATCCAATGAAAGTGAATCATCGATTTTTATTTTTAAGGTATTCTTATCAAGTTCCTTTCGAGTTATCACTTTCTCAAACAGTGCATCGGGGTACGTAACAATAACAGCTGGCTTTTTTCTGGAATTAATACGGTTCAGTACTTCTGCCCTAAGTAGGACATTGGCATTGTCGGTTTCCTCAATTTGATACGGTCTTCGGTAACTTCCTGGATAAAACAAAACATCCTTTTCCCCAATAAGCTGTTCGAGATCGTTGAGGTAATAGGCTGCTTCTTCCTTGTCGTTGAAAATCAGCAAAAAAGGAAGCTCTGCATTTTTAAAGACATCTGAAATAACAAAAGAAAGTGCTGAGCCCGTTAATCCTTTTAAACATATTCTGATCGGGGGCGTAGGGCTTGTATTGTTTTGAGTCCCGATAGCTATAGGCAGGGCAATAGAAGTTTGCAGTTTCCGGGTTTGTGGAGACTGTGTGAACAGTTGTTGGATTGTGGACTGGGTCAACCGTTAAAATTTTAGTGAACCCCTGATTTGACAATCCGACTGTCGAAGGAGAAGTCAAATTAGATGGTTGAATTAACCCCGATTATTCGGGGTCTTTTCATTTTTTGAATTGCAAATATAGGCTGAACCAAATCCTTGCCCAAAAGAAGGGTTATATTTTTATTACTGTACCATCAGCGATGGCGAAAACCTCGTCCTGTTTTTTTGGTTTTAAAGTATGTGCACCTGTAAATTTGCCAAAAGCGGGCAGGATAAGTTGGTTTTTGCTTTTAAAAAAACAAGGTAGCCGCAAAGACTGCTTACCGTTACCACGTATTTTGACGGCCGGATGGATATGTCCACATACATTATAATAACCTAAACGTTCTTCTGGATGATGGGTTAACAAAAGGCCTTTCGATATTATTTCGTTTTCAAGCCGTATACCTAATTCTTCGTATTTAAGGGGCGAAATAATATCATGGTTCCCTGTTATTAAGATTAATTCAGCTTTAATGGAGGAAACCCATTGTTCAAAAAACTTCCATTCGTTGTTCATATGGGAATGGAATAAATCTCCAAGGAAATAAATGCTTTTTGGTGTAAAAAAATCAACGGATTCATTCAGCAATCCAAAATTACCGTGAATGGCATTTTGGGGAACGGCGGCCCCATATTTTCTAAAATGACTGACTTTGCCCAAGTGAACATCACTGATTATCAAAATAGATTCTTCTTCCCAAAACAGAGATCCCGAGGGATGTAGTGAGAAGTTTTGTTTCAATATTTGGATAGTATGGGTCATGCAAACAAAATTAGGAAAATGCATTGAATTCGGATTTAGACCTGTCAGGTTTTAGAAACCTGACAGGTCTCTTTCCTTACTTCTTCTTGGTTAGAATTGCCGTCATTCGTTTAATGCGGTCCGCCAATTTTTCGCTAGACAATTTTTCGCGTAATCTATCTGTTATAATTGGGAAAGAAAAAGGGGTTGGTTCTGAGCAATCTTTCAGAACGATTTCTTGTTTGGTAATACGTTCCAAGGCTAAACGCAAACGCCCTTCTTCCAACTGATGCTCAAAAGTTTCTGTAAATGCTTGTTGGTATAAAAGGTTGTCCGGTTCATAATCCTTAAAAACGTCGAACAATAATTGAGAACTACTTTGAAGATGTTTCATTTTTATGCTTTTTTCTGGATAACCGGTGAAAACCATACCACTGATTACGGCAATATCCCTAAATTTTGAACGGGCCATTTCGGTGGAATTCAGACTCCTCTGTAAATCATCCAACAAAAAATCTGTTGTAAACAGATTATTGTCCAATACTTGTTGCATATCAATTTTTTTATCTGACAGCAGTTCAAATCCGTAATCATTGAATGCTAGGGAAAAGGTAATAGGTGAAAGCAAGCTTATACGATAACTCAAAAGACTTCCCATGGCTTCATGTACAAAACGCCCTTCAAAAGGATAAAAAATGTGATGATGACCATCGTTGGTTTCAAAAGACTCAATTAGAAATTCATTGGGTTTCGGAACAATACTTTCTTCCCGTTGTTTATCAAAAATGGTGGACAGGGATTTTATTTCGACAGATTGTTTTGACCGGTGCAATGATGCGGAATAAAGCTCATTTCTGAGTAATTCTGACATTTGGGCCGAGAGGGTTAACCTACCACCCATCCAGCTAGGTACCTTGCTCGATTTTTTATTTGAGTTTCTTACATGTACCTGCATTTGTTTTATTCTAATAAATTCAAGATTCCTACCTGCGAAGGTGAACACATCGCCTTGGTTTAACTTGGTGATGAAAGATTCTTCAATGGTACCAATATAGCCGCCTTTTTGGTATCGAACTGATAAATGGGCATCACCGACAATGGTACCTATTTGAAAACGGTGACGCATGGCAATTCCCCTATTGTTCACTTTAAAAAGTCCATCTTCTTCAACTTCTACCTTTTTGTATTCATCATACGCTTGCAGGCTTTGGCTACCCATAACAATGAAATTCAATAGCCATTGCCATTGTTCTTTGGTAATGGCCTGGTAACAGAAAGTCTGTTTTATTTCAGGAAATAGTTCATTGGGGTAAAAACCGTCAGAAATGGCCAAAGTCGTTAAATACTGCAATAAAACATCAAAACTATTCAAGTAAGGTATTCGGTCTTCCACCGCTTTTTCTTTTACCGCCTGTTGCAATGCCGAAGCTTCCACAAGCTCGATGGCATGTGTGGGTAGAAAATGGATTACACTTTCTTTGCCAGGGCTATGTCCGCTACGACCGGCTCGTTGCAAAAACCTGGCAATTCCTTTAGGACCGCCTATTTGTACTACGGTTTCCACAGGTGCAAAATCGACTCCCAAATCCAAGCTTGATGTACAGACCACCGCCTTAAGACTTTCATTACGAATGGCTTGTTCTACCCATTGCCTGGTTTCCTTATTGATACTGCCATGGTGCATAGCTATCTCACCGGCAAATTCAGGATGCTTTTCCAGAATTTTTTGAAACCAGATTTCACACTGGCTTCGGGTATTGGTAAAGAGCAAAGTGGTTTTACTTTTGTTTATTATGGGAATTACATCTTCCAACAAGCGAAGGCCTAAATGACCGCGCCAAGGAAAGGTTTCCATTTCGGCGGGGATAATACTCTTGACCGTTATTTTTTTCTTTACGTTGGCTTTGATCATAACCGAGTTCTCGAGGGCGGGTGATTCTGGCCCTAGTAAAACCTGCATGGCTTGTTCCAAATTCCCAATTGTGGCAGAGATGCCCCAAATACGTATGTTTTTGGCTATAGTTTTAAGCCTGGATAGACCTAATTCTGTTTGCACACCTCTCTTGGTGCCCAACAGCTCGTGCCATTCATCCACCACTATGGCAGTGCAATTTTCAAACGTTTTATCGTATCCCTTGGTCGCCAATAATAGTTGTAGACTTTCAGGGGTGGTGATGAGCAAATCGGGCATGTTTCGCTTTTGTTTGGCCCTTTCACTTGTACTTGTATCGCCAGAGCGAATACCCACGGTCAGCCCCGTTTCCAAATCACTTGCAACTCGTTCGGCCGACTGCTTTATTTCATGTGATAATGCTCTTAAGGGAGTAATCCAAATCGCTTTTAAACCCTTTTTGTGCTTGGTCTTATAGTTGGGGTTGTTTTTAATGTAATCAAGTATAATAGGAAACCAAAGCGCATAGGTCTTGCCACTTCCTGTTGGGGCATTCAAAAGACCGTGCTTGCCTTGTAGAAAAGCCTTCCAAGTTTGTTTTTGAAAAGCAAAAGGCTCCCAACCCTGTTGGTCAAACCAGTTTTTTGCAATGTCGTAAAGTTGCTCTTTAGTCATTAAAAAATACCGTTCCTTTTGCTATTTTATTTGCAATAAAATAATCATTCGTAAACTAAAATATCACTTTTAAAAAAATTATCTTTGTTCAAACAAAATTAAGTACATATGCCCATTTTAGATTTATACAATCATAGTGAGAAACGAAGAAACTTGGCTCATTTTGCCTCAATAGCCACTTTGGCAGCTGTGGATGGAGATATCAATCCGCAGGAAATGAAGCTTTTGAACAATTTTGCCTTTAAATTGAACATTTCAGAGGCTGATTTCAAAGAGGTAATGAAGAAAGAGAATGAATATCCGATTGACCCTCCTTTTGATTCTGAGAAACGATTGGAGCGTATATTTGATTTATTCAAGATTATTTTTGCAGATCATGAAATCGATGATGAAGAAATGGTGTTATTGAAGAAGTATGCTATTGGTTTGGGCTATTCTGAAGAAAAGGCGGATACTATCATTGAAAAATCGATTGCTATTTTTATGGGTAAGATCGATTTTGAGGATTATCTCTATTTGATAAAAAAATAAAGATTTTGAGTCTCAAAAAAAGGCGGCACCTCAGGTGCCGCCTTTTTTATTTCTGCTTGCAATAAACTCCTCTACTTTTCCCACCATTTTTGGGCTTCCACAAAAGAAGGGAACTCTTTGGTGTAATTCAGTGGGTTGGAGCTCCATTATAGGAGTTCTACCATCACTGGCCTTGCCATTGGCCTGTTGGGCCAAAAATGCCATGGGATTACATTCATATAATAATCGAAGTTTGCCATTGGAAGCCAGATTGCTTTTCGGGTACATGTAGATGCCCCCCTTAATCATATTTCTGTGGAAATCGGAAACCAAAGAACCAATATATCTAGAAGTGTACGGTCTGTCACCTTCCTCTTTTTGGCAATACTTGATATAGTCTTTTACCCCTTGGGGAAAATGAATGTAGTTGCCTTCGTTTACTGAGTATATTTTACCGGATTCAGGGAATTGCATATCAGGATGGGAAAGATAAAAAGTGCCAATGGCGGGGTTTAAGGTAAAGCCATTAACGCCGTCTCCAGTCGTATATACCAGCATGGTGGAAGTGCCATAAATAATATAACCAGCGGCAATCTGGTTTTTGCCGGGCTGAAGAAAATCTTCAAGCGTAACGGGTGTTCCTACCGGGGTAATTCTTCTATAAATTGAGAAAATCGTACCCACAGATACATTGACATCAATATTGGAGGAGCCATCCAAAGGGTCGATAAGAACCACATATTTATTTTGGTGCTGTTCGTCGTTACTGTTTATGCTAATAAAATCATCTTCCTCTTCGGAGGCGATACCACAAACAATCTCACGATTTTTTAAAGTCTGGATGAATTTTTCATTGGCAAGAACATCCAATTTTTGTTGATTTTCCCCCTGTATGTTGGTGTCTCCTGCAGTGCCCAGAATATCGACCAAACCTGCCTTGTTGACCTCATGGTTTACCACCTTGGCAGCCAATCGAATTGCATTTATTAGTTTCGAGAGCTCTCCTGAGGAATATTGAAACGAAGATTGGTTTTCAATGATAAACTCGCCGAGTGTTTTATTTTTTTTCCCTATCATGGATTAGTGTGTGTTTTGACCACAAATATCGGTTTATTTGTGATACTATATCGTTTTCGTAAGCAAATGACTTTTTATATTTATAACTTTGTGTTTTATTTGTAACAATTATGAAGTACACTATTCGAAATGCGGAAGCCAAGGACATGAAGGATTGTCATGGGCTTATAAAAGAATTGGCCCGCTTTGAAAAGGAGGACAATGTGGTTGAAGTAGCTATTGATGATTTGATTAGGGACGGGTTTGGCGATAGACCTCTGTTCCATTGTTTTGTCGCTGAATCAGATTCCAAAATTGTTGGTATGGCATTGCTATACAATCGTTATTCTACTTGGAAGGGACCTATAATCCATTTAGAGGATTTAGTGGTGTCTGAAACTATGCGCGGTACCGGATTAGGAACAGCTTTACTGGACGAAGTTGTTAAATATAGTGCGAATTTGGGAGTGAAACGCATTAACTGGGAAGTATTGGATTGGAACGATCCTGCCATCGATTTTTATGAAAAAAAGGGAGCCAAAGTATTGCGCGATTGGGATGTGGTTCATTTGGATGAAAAAGGAATACAGAATTATATTAAAAATATATGAGAATTTTCAAATTTGGCGGTGCCTCGGTAAAGGATGCCAATGGAGTTAAAAACCTAGTTAAGGTTTTAGAGGAAGTGGGTCATGAAAATACATTGGTCGTGGTTTCTGCGATGGGTAAGACCACAAATGCCATGGAAAAGATAGTTAACTGCTATTTTAGTGATGAAAAAGAAATAAATGCTGCAGTCCAGGAAGTAAGAGAGTATCATAACGGTATTTTGCAGGGCTTGTTTCAGAATGATAAACATCCGGTTTTTGAAAAAGTAAAATCATTGTTTGATGAGGTACAAGGCTTTTTGGCCAGGACTAAATCCCCTAAACACAGTTTTGTTTATGACCAAGTAGTTGGTTATGGAGAATTGGTGTCAACAACTATTTTGAGTGTTTATCTTAACGAAATTGGCATCAAAAATGCCTGGTTGGATGTTCGCAGTTATATAAAAACCAACAATAGTTATCGGGATGCTATAGTAAATTGGGAAAAAACGCAGGAATGTATTTCTAAGGGTGTCGATAGAAAACAACTTCATATTACCCAAGGGTTTTTGGGGAGTGATGATAATAACTTTACGACTACTTTAGGTCGTGAAGGTTCTGATTATACAGCGGCCATATTTGCGTATTGTCTTAACGCCAGTTCTGTGACGATATGGAAAGATGTTCCCGGTGTACTTAACGCAGATCCCAGATATTTTGAAGAGGCCCAATTGTTAAATCAGATTTCCTATAGGGAGGCCATAGAATTGGCCTTTTACGGAGCATCTGTAATTCATCCTAAAACCTTACAACCTTTACAGCGCAAAGAAATTCCGTTATTGGTCAAGTCATTTATCAACCCAAAAGGAGCCGGGACTACCGTAGGTAAAGGAATCACCTTGGAGCCGCATGTGCCCTGCTATATTATAAAGAAAGACCAGGTGCTGATGAAGCTTTCTTCCTTGGATTTTTCCTTTATCGTAGAGAATAATATAAGTGAGCTTTTTAAAATGCTCCATGATCATAAAATGAAGGTAGATTTAATCCAAAATTCGGCCATAAGTTTTTCTGTTTGCTTGGATAATAAGTTTGGACGTCTTCAGGATTTGTTGAATCTGTTGAAAAGCAGGTTTAAGGTGGTTTGTCACGAAGGTGTTTCTCTTTATACCATTCGACACTTTAATTCTGATGCAATTGACTTATTGCAAAACGGTAAGGAGATTTTATTGGAACAGCGTGCCAATGAAACCGTTCAACTTGTAGTGAAATAGTTGGCCAGCATTAAATTTCGGACTTCCTATATTTGTTCTTCCAATAGGTAATTTGCTATATTTATGCTTCCTTTAATGATATAAAGCATGGGTTTAGTGACCGCTAAGGAAGTAGCCAAGGCAATCAATCTTCACAAATACGGTTTTTCAGGCACCTTTATGGCGTGGGTCTTGATGAAGGTCACTAGGATTTCGGGAATCAATCGGTTTTATCTTAAGCACAAACATTTGGAGGGGATAGCTTTTTTGGATTCTATTTTAAAACACTACCAGATAGATTTTGAAATTCCTGAAGAAGATTTTAAACGCCTGCCTAAAGAAGGTTCGTACATTACGATATCCAATCATCCATTAGGAGGGATAGATGGTGTATTGCTATTGAAACTATTGGTGACCCATAGATCGGATTTCAAGATTATCGCCAACTTTCTGCTCAATAGAATAGAACCCATGGCACCTTATATTTTACCGGTCAATCCGTTTGAGAACCATAAGGACGTAAAAAGTAGTCTAGCTGGGTTTAAAAGTGCCATGTCTCATTTAGGGGAAGGACACCCATTGGGCATTTTTCCTGCAGGGGAGGTCTCAACATATAAAGATGGTAAATTAATTGTTGACAAGCCTTGGGAGGAAGCCGCTCTTAAATTGATACGTAGGGCCAAAGTACCCGTAGTACCTATTTATTTTCATGCAAGAAATAGCAAGTTCTTTTATAGATTGTCAAAAATCAGTGATATTTTCAGAACGGCGAAGTTGCCATCCGAGGTTTATTCACAGAGAAACAGACCTATTAAAGTAAGAATAGGGCAACCTATTTCAGTAGCAGCGCAGAACGAACAAGAAAACTTGGAGGATTTTACCGAATTACTGCGCAAAAAAACTTACATCCTTTCCAATGCCTATGAAAAAGAGCGCCTGATAGATCAAATACCTACTTCGTTAAAATTGCCCAAAACACCTAAAAAGATAGCCACAGCGGTACGCACCGAAGTTATTGAAGGTGAAATTGAAAAGCTAAGGGAGAAGGATTGCAGGATGTTGCAGAGCAAGAATTATGAGGTTTTTTTGGCAAAAGCCAATGACATGCCATTTATACTCAAGGAAATAGGAAGGCAGCGTGAAGTGACTTTTAGGGCCATAGGAGAGGGTACCAATAACGCTATTGATTTGGACAAATTTGATGCATTCTATCACCATCTGTTTCTTTGGGATAACCATGATAAGGAAATAGTTGGGGCGTATCGCATGGGAATGGGGACCGAGATCTTTGAGCAATACGGAATCGATGGTTTTTATTTGCAGGACCTATTTCGATTTGAGCCCGAGCTTTTTGGGATGATGAAACAATCCATTGAAATGGGGAGGGCCTATATCATTGAAAAGTACCAACAAAAGCCAATGCCCTTGTTTTTGTTGTGGAAGGGTATAGTACACACTACATTAAGGCATCCCGAACACAAATATCTCATAGGAGGTGTTAGCATTAGTAATCAGTTTTCCAACTTTTCAAAATCCTTGATGATCGAGTTCATGAAAAGTAATTATTGGGATCCGTACGTGGCACAATATATCAGTCCTAAAAAGGAATTCAAGGTTAAATTGAAGGATGCCGATAAGGAGTTTGTTTTTGATGAGACCAAAGCGGATTTGAACAAGTTTGATAGGCTGATCAATGAAGTGGAACCTGGGAATCTTCGGTTGCCTGTACTCATAAAAAAATACATCAAGCAAAATGCAAAGGTCGTTGCCTTTAACGTAGACCCTCTTTTTAATAATTCGGTAGACGGACTAATGTATATACGAATAGCTGATCTTCCTGAAAGTACCGTAAAACCAGTTATGGAAGAGTTTCAGGCTGAGCTGGAAAGAAAGTTTGCGGAAAACTTGCAAAATGGAGACAAATAGATCTATTCTTTCTCCGTAAACTTTTGAGACACTACAATTTCAGTATAGATTCCCATCCGCATGCAGATTTCCAGATTATTAAATCTAGTCTATACCAATCAGTTTACTTCTACGCTCAAAAAGCAAATTGTCTTTCCAGACCCCATCGAGTTTACCAACTCGTTCCCGCTTGCCTATATACCGAAAACCGACCTTTTCATGCAGTCTAATACTTCCTTTGTTTTCAGGGAATATACCCGATTGTAAGGTCCAAAACCCTTCACTTTCACTTTGTTTAATAAGATGTTGCATTAATAGTTTGCCAATACCTTTGCCTTCATGGTTTTGACCCACATATACACTTACCTCGGCCACGCCTCCGTAGACGCATCGATCAGAGACGGGAGACAAGGCCGCCCATCCTAACACGATATTATCCGCAGTAGCAACAATCCTACATATATTCAAATGTGCATTGTTCCAAGATTCATACGAAGGAATATCCTTTTCGAAGGTGGCATATCCCGTTGCTATTCCTTCTACATATATCTTGGAGACCCTTATCCAATCTGATGGATGCATTTCTCGTATCTGCATATGTGTTTAATTAGCAACAACCACCGCTAGGCGAACAACACGCTTCTTCCCGTACACCTTTTTCGATGGGTGCGTTATAGGTTTTTGCTTTACAATCTGTTTGTTCAACACCCAATTTCATAATGAGCTGGCCTTCATTGAAAGTAAAACCGTTTACAAAGAGCTGTGCCGTGTGGAAGTTGGAATTGCTGTATTCGAATTTTACTTCAGCCTCCCTTTCCATAGGTTTCATTTGGTCTACCTTATTTAGAATACCCAATGCCTTGTAGACGGTCATATACTCTCTTTTGCCTTTTTCTTTAGGGCTTTCCCATAGCTGTATTATGGTCTCTTTCCAAAAATCGGTATTGGCGCCACAATCCACGGCATCTATTGTAATGTTCTTCACTTCTGTAACATGGTAATTTGCACCCACATAATGCCCGTTTTCATATTCAAAAAGCAGGCTTTTGTTAGGATTTTCTTTTAGAAGCCTTAGGAATTCATTTGTTTTCATATTCAAAATTTTAACAACAATTAAACGTAGTCTTATCAAAAAAGGAATTCAAAAGCTCTTGAATTTCCTTCCATTTTTTTAGGTCAATACAGTAACAGACCTTTTTTCCGCTGATTTCCCCTGCAATCAAACCAATGCTTTTAAGCTCCTTTAGATGTTGGGAAATAGTGGGTTGCGCCAAACCGATCTCTTCAACAATATCATTGCAAATACATGCCTTCTGGCTACTGATGTATTGAAGGATCGCAATTCTTGCCGGGTTGGCCAGAACCTTGAAAATGGTGGCCAATTTGTTTTGTCTTTTATTGAAAATCTGCGTTTTGGTAATGCCCATTATATATTTATATATTGCAATATTACGATAATAAATCGAACAAAAAAGCCAGACTCAAAAAAATCCAGCTTTCTATGTTTTTTAGAACCAAGGTTTTTTGCCTACTTGGTAGGTATTGTAAAACTCTTCGTCGCTCTTTGTGATATAAATTATACCTTCAATCAACCCTAAAACACCCATAAGGGAAGCCCCGATGCCACATGTAAAAAAGCCTAGTACAAAGGTAACCACTAACATAATTATACCTTCCTTGTTGTAGCCTAAAATAAACTTATGAATCCCCAATGCCCCCAAAACTATGGCTAAAATACCGGCTAGTAATTTTTTGTTTTCCCCGCCAGCACCGCTAAAAGCTTCTTTGGCACTTTCGGTAAATTCCTTTGCTGATTCCTTGGCATCTTCAGCAAACTCTTTTGCAGATTCTTTAGCACTTTCAAAGGTATCTTCCGCTTTGTCTCCTAAATCTTTTTTTTCTTCTGACATTGTATTTATTTTTTGGTGGTTAATATTAGCCTTAAATGTAGCAAATATTTGAATATCAATGAAATGATCAGGAATACTAGAGAAATTGGCTAAATTGTTCATTGGTGAAAATAGCAGACTCATGAACACTTTGTAAAAACAATTAAGCGGTTAAGGAAGAAACACCTTGTCAATAGATGTCCATAATTTCAATTTATTTCCTTCAGGGTCTAATGTCCAACCAAATTTTCCGTACTCATATTCTTCGATTTCCCTACGATAGTAACCCTTTCGCTTTTTAGAACGTTCAATAATTCAACCAAATTCTCGACCCTGAAATTCATCATAAATTGTTTCTGGCTGGGTTCAAAATATTTGGTGTCCTCATTCATGGGACTCCATTGTGTGGAACAATCATGCCCTTCTTTGTCCTTCCACCAGAAAGTACATCCATATTGGTCCGTGTTCAATCCCAAATGGTTTTTATACCAATCTTTTATTTGGTCCGGATTTTTGGTTCTAAAGAAAAAACCTCCCAAACCTGTTATCCTATTTTGCATCTTATCTATTTTTAATGGCATTTTCGTACATATTTATCCATTCCTCAACGGAGATCTTTGAAGATAGTTCACCAATGAGTTCATAAGGAACGTCATCCACATATTTTAATCGGATACAACTTTTTCCCATGTTCAATTTACGTTTACAGTGTTTGGGAAACTCAGCAACAAACCAATCCAATAGCTTTTTGTCCGAATACACTCCCATATGGTACACCGCTACGAAGTTTTTTTGGGAAGCCAGATGCATAAAGGGTAGGGGCAAACTTGTATCGCAGTGGTACCCATCGGGATAAAGGCTATGCGGTACTACATAACCCAACATGCCGTAACTCATTTCTTCCTTGAATCCTTTGGGTAAATTCTTAAGAATAGTCTGCCTTAGCTTTTGTATGACTTCCTTGCGGTCCTCCGGAAGTTCATCAATGTATTGTCTAGATGAAGTGGCTTTTGATTGCATAATATCAGTTTTTTCGTTGAAGTATTAGAGATGAGATTAAGGAAACGACCAACCCGATGATCACTACAGGTAAATTGTTATGCGATTTCTCCCTTCGGTCGAAATGATATTTTCAAGGAATTTACCCCCAAATGTGCAATAGGTAAAGTTAGCAAAATTCGGCCTTGATTTTGTCTACGATCGTTTGTGCTAGTTTTTCTTTACTTTCTTGGGTCCATCCTGCAACGTGGGGGGAGAACAACACATTTTTGGCCTGTGTAAGATATTTAAAGGATTCGGGCATATCATTAGTATCAAACATATTCTCAAAGGAGGATTTTTCTTGTTCAAGAACGTCTAGTCCCGCACCCAATATTTTGCCCGTTTTGAGATGTGCTACCAAGTCTTCGGTAATTACACATTTGCCCCGAGCGGTATTCAGCAACCAAAATGGTTTTTGAAAAGCTTCAACGAAGTCCGAATGTATCATACCAATGGTTTCAGGTGTTTGGGGAACATGTAGGCTCAGTACATCTGTTTTTTGTTGTAATTCAAGAATCCCTACTTGTCGGGCGTTTTCGTCACCAACGCCTCCCTTGATATCATAGCATATGATTTCAACATCAAAACCTTTTAGTTTTTTGGCAAAGGCCTTTCCCATGTTTCCATAACCAATAATTCCTACGGTTTTGCCATCAAGTTCTATACCTCGATTACCTTCTCTGTCCCATTTGCCATTACGTACTTCCCGAGTTGCCTTATTTAATTTATTGAATAGGGAAAGCAGCATGCCCAACGTATGTTCACCTACGGCATTTCTATTACCCTCTGGAGCCGCGGCCAAAAATATACCTTTCTTTTTGGCATAGCCCACATCAATATTCTCGAGACCAGCGCCAACACGACCAATGAACTTTAGGTTTGTGGCCTTGTCCAAAAAAGTTTTGTCTATTGCGAACCTACTTCGAATTATGAATCCGTCATAGGCATCGATTTTGTTTTCGATTTCCTTTTTTGAAGAAGAATAATCTTCGTCATTCTGGAAACCCATTTGTTCAAATTGTTCAATAAGTAAGGGGTGATTGGTGTCTAAGTGTAAAACTTTCATGAAGTAAAGATATGAAGTACTTGTCATTACCAGGAAGGTGGGAATCCATTTTTACTTTGAGGGTTCTATGGGTTCCGTGCCAAGCATGGAAGGACAATATCGTTATATTTTCGGGTAGTTGGTCTTCGTTTTTTCATCTTTCACAGTACCGGTATGCGCTATGGATAGCTTTTCAAAAAGGAGTACATGCACTTCCTCACCATTTTTGGTCATGGGATTATGCTCAACCCCCTTAGGGACGACTATAAGTTCACCAGTGTTCACTACCTCTGTCCGGTCTCTAAATTGCATATACAAAGTGCCTTTGAGCACTTGAAAAAGTTCATCTTCATTTTCATGGGCATGCCAGACAAATTCACCTTGGACTTTGGCAAGAAGCACTTGCATGTCATCAACAATGGCAATTTGATGGGGATGCCATTGCGCCTTGAATTCGGCATGTTTTTCTTTCAAGTTGATGGGTTTCATAATCAATATGGAATTATTAGGAGTATTTAAATACGATTGTAATTGAAGCAATTATCTCAAATACCCAGGACCACTTTAGCAATCCAAAAATAAATCAAGATTCCAAAAATGTCATTACTTGTGGTAATAAACGGCCCGGTAGCAATAGCTGGATCAATACCCCTTTTGTCCAAGAATAAGGGAATAAATGTACCTATTAACCCCGCCACAATTATGACCACGACCAAAGAAATGGAAATTGCCAACGCTGTTAAAAAATGACCATTATATGCCCATGTGAACAAGAGCAAGACGGCCCCTAAGATTACCCCATTCAGGCTGGCTAAAAGCATTTCTTTAATGAGTCGATTACTTATGCTTCCTTTAAGATCATCATTGGCGAGACCTTGTACGATAATGGCACTCGATTGCACCCCGACATTACCCGCCATGGCAGCGATCAAAGGTGTAAAGAAAAACAAAATGGCATGATTGCTGATCATATCCTCAAATCCGCCCATAATGGCCGCTGCTCCAACACCGCCAACAAGCCCTAGGAACAACCATGGTAAACGGGCACGGGTTAAATCCCAAATGCTATCATCAGCTTCGACATCCTGGGAAATACCGGCTGCCAATTGGTAATCTTTTTCGGCTTCCTCCTTGATTACATCTACGATATCGTCAATAGTAATCCGCCCTACCAATCGTCCCATCTCGTCTACTACAGGAATGGCTTCCAAATCGTATTTGGACATTATTTTAGCGACTTCCTCAGGGTCTTCGTTAACATTTACAGAATCTACTTTAGGGATGTAAACGTCACTGATATCACTTTTTGTTGAAGTGGTCAAAAGGTCCTTTAAGGAAAGTCGCCCTTTGAGCCTGTCATCATCATCAACCACATAAATGGAGTGTACACGGGTTACATTTTCGGCCTGTGCCCTCATTTCCTTTACGCAGGTTAGTACATTCCAGTTTTCCCGTACCTTGACCAATTCCTTGGCCATGAGCCCTCCAGCCGAGTTCTCATCGTAACGCAAAAGATCTACAATATCCTTGGCATGTTCTCGATCCTCTATTTCGGAAATTACCTCTTGGACAATCCCTTCAGGCAGTTCTGCGATGATGTCAGCGGCATCATCGGTATCAAGTTCTTCAAGTTCCTCTGCAATTTCTTTTGCAGAAAGATTGTTCAGAATTGCTTCTCTTACATCTTCATCGAGCTCAGTAAGAACGTCAGAGGTCTTGTCGCTATCTAGCAGTTTTATTAAATACGTTGCCTGATCTTCATTAAGTTCGTCAATGATTTCTGCAACATCGGCATAATGCACCTCGCCCAATAGCGTTTCCAGTTTGGAATTCTTTTGGTCCTCAATAAGTTGTTCTATTTCTTTTAGAAGATCGTCTGTGAGTTTAAACGGTATCATTTGCTATCTGCTTTGCCAACTCTATAAAATCAGCTACGGCCAATTGTTCTGGGCGTTGGTCAAATATAGCATCTTCTCTGAGAATATTGGATAGGTCAAAGCTTTTTAAGCTGTTTCGGAGCGTTTTTCTTCGTTGGTTAAAAGCGGTCTTGACAACCCTAAAAAGTAATTGTTCATCGCATTCCAATTTAAAATCATCCTTTCTTGTTAGCCGAAGTACACCGGAATGCACTCTCGGTGGTGGATCAAAGACCTCCGGGTCCACGGTAAACAGATATTCGGCATGATAAAAAGCCTGAACCAATACTGAAAGTATTCCATAGGTTTTGTTTCCCTCTTTGGCACATATGCGTTCGGCTACCTCTTTTTGGAACATTCCAGAGAACTCTGGAACCTGTTCACGCCATTCCAACATCTTAAAAACGATCTGCGTTGAAATATTGTATGGAAAGTTTCCCGTTATGGCAAAGGGTCTGTTAGCAAAAAGGATGGATAGGTCTTGTTGAAGAAAATCGGCTTCAATAATTTTAAAAGAACTTTTGCTACCTAATTTTTCTGGATGTTCCAATGAAAAATTTTGGTTCAGGTAAGTAATTGACTCCGAATCCAAGTCCATTGCCACTAAATCGATATCATTCAATAAAAGGTATTTTGTCAATACCCCGGTACCCGGACCTATTTCAATGACATCTCGATATCCTTCCAAGGAAAGTGTGTCGGCAATTTGTTTGGCAATGGTTTCATCTCTTAAAAAATGCTGGCCTAAATGCTTTTTGGCTTTTACCGGCCCTTGGTCCTTGCGATATTTCTTTTTGGACGAAGCACCTTTTTTTCTGCTTTTACCCATTGTATTAGTGTTCGCTTATTACTTTAAGCTCGGTTCGAAACGAAACAAATTTATTTGGAAATAACCGAAGTGTATTCGCTCTTAATTTTGGGGCATCCTCTTTATAGTAAGCCTCAAGGGTTTCCTTGTCCACTGTCGTGAACTGAACGGAATAGGTGACGCCTCCCATATCTTCCTCTACCAGGACCCTACACATTTTAGCCGATAAAAATTTACCAGTGGCCAAGACATCTGGAATATGGGTTTCATTCATCCATTTGAGCCATTGGTCATGGACGGAATCTTCAATATTTGTAGTTACGTTGTATATGTACATATTTTAAAGTACGTGGTTCGGGTTTAACTATTTTTTGGGTCGTTTTTGATATCTGAACGTTTTTAATTATTCAAAAGTGTTTCAACATGATGAATTTCCCTTAATTTATACTATCCCCCCTTAGCCTCCTGAAATGTTGTCTGGCCATCGGGAAATAGTAGCTGTCCTGATAATTATAAATGATTTTCTCGTATTGCTCTTTGGCCTTTTCAGGCTTGTTTAGAATAGTCCTATAAAGTTCCCCTAGGGCAAAATGGGCATCATCGGCCAGTATATCATTCGCATAGAACGCTATGATTTTCTGATAATTGAACTCGGCGGCGTCATAATCCTCAATACTTTCGAGTAACTCTCCTTGCTTTAGAAGGGCCTCATCCTCAATCTTTTCGCCTTTGTGATTTTGAAGAATATCATCTAAAGTAGTTATGGCATCCTTGGTCTTATTTTGATAACCCAATAAATCGGCCCGTGCAAATTTCTTTAAGGCTGTTTGGGTAGAATCTTCCAGTGAGTTGTCTGAAATCAATAGGCTCAATTGCATGGCGTCATTAGCAATTAGTTGGGAAGTAGAGCTTCGTAGCACCTTGAGCTGTGTCAGGGCCCAATCAAAATCCCCTTTATAAAAACTGGTTTGGGCCACTTTGTATCTAGCATTTTGACCTAGAACATCATTTTTTAGGTTCTTTTGAATTTGTGAAAAGTATATCAGTGCTTGATTGAATTTTTGATCAAAAACCAAAATATCCCCTAGGGCCAATTTAACATAGGCCTTGGTACGGGCATTCAATTGTAGGCCCAAGCAATTCTTGAGAATTTGGATAGCCGGTTGGGGAGTATTTTTTTTAAAAGTCAAAAAGTTGGCATAGGCGACTTGCAATTGTAAGGTTTCACCTTTGTACCCATGGGTGTCTACCAGGTTTTTATATTGTTTGTGTATGGCTTCTAAACGACCGCGATCAGTATCCAATAACTGGATATCGATTAAATTCAGTTGTGCATTAAGTCTTATGACCTCATCTGCCGAATTGTCAACGACATATTCGAATATTGATTGGGCTACTTCTTTTTCATTATCCTTCAGGGTCAAATTGCCAAGACCTACCAACCGTTGTATTGTACCCCCCTCCACTCGTTTAAAAATGGCCTTCTCCTGCCTAAAGGCGCTATTATATTGCTTTTGCTGTACAAATAGCCAACTTAGAAGGTCGTTCCATAGTAAATCTGGGTTTTGTTGTGCATTTTTAAGCAGTATTCTTTTAAGTTTAATGTTGTTCTCATTCTCCGGGTCGGAAGAAATAAAATCATCAATGCTTCTCAGTACATTTGATTTCGAAGTTTTCCCGTTCGTCAAAAGATTCAAATAGGAGGTATACATCTTTTCAATATCACCTTGTTCTCCATAAATTCGGGCCAATTGATAATTGTAGTCCAATTTTGGATTTAATTCCATTGCTTTTGAGTACGCTTTTAAAGCATAATCCAACAAAGAATATTTCTGAAATCTAAATGCTACACCATAACCAAAATTGGGATTCAAATCTATCTTTTCTATGGCTTTTTCATAATATTCGCCTGCTTTTTCGGGAGTATCTTGGAGTGCCTGATTATAACCTAGTTCTATTAGCAGAACAGGATGGGCGTTGCCCTCATTTATTTTTTGAAGTAAAAATTTCTCCGCTTCCTGATAGCGTTCCAATTGTTGGTAGCAGGCTACAAGAGCCTCTGAATAATCCGTCCTCCTTGGGTTTTTGTCAGTTAATTTTTCGTAGAAAACCAGTGCTTTTTTAAAATCACCGTCATTAAAGTACTGTTTTGCCAAAAAATCATCTTGTGCATTTGCAAGTTGTAGGCAACAAATAGTGATAATGATTATGAATAGCCTCAAACGTTCGTTTTCCCCAAAGATACCATAGTATAGGGGAACTTGTTGTTAATGGTATGACAAAACGATATTTTTAGCTAGGAGCGATCTGGATTTTTCATATGGATTATGAAGGTCCTTGATACAGAAAATTACACCACTCCCTTTTTTGATTTTTGATTGAGCAGATATTGGTATTTAGCAAAAGGAGTTGTTTGGGTAATTTTAGAAGGTAATTGTTAAACACCTATCCCTAATTGGAATCAATTATTAAAAGTGTTTCACATTTAAAATGATAGCAAGGTCAGTTTATACACGTTTAGAGGATTTAAGAAATAAACCTTGGGTAATCCCAGGGTTTATTTACATATGTCGCCATTCTGTTCTTCCAAATTCAATCTATGACATCAAAACCACAATAGGGAATCAACACTTCTGGGATTTTTATTCCTTCTGGAGTCTGATAGTTTTCGAGAATCCCAGCCAAAACCCGTGGCAACGCCAACGAGCTTCCGTTTAAAGTATGGGCCAGTTGATTTTCGCCATTTGCATCCCTGAACCTCAGCCTTAATCTATTGGCCTGGTATGCCTCAAAATTGGATACTGAACTAATTTCGAGCCAGCGATCTTGAGCCGTAGAAAATACTTCAAAGTCGTAGGTGAGGGCAGCTGTGAAGCCCAAATCCCCCCCACAAAGCCTTAAAACTCTATAAGGAAGTTTAAGTTCTCGCAAAATATTTTTCACATGTTCTACCATTCCGTCTAAGGCTTTATAAGAATTTGAAGGATGCTCTACCCGGACAATTTCCACCTTATCAAATTGGTGCAGACGATTCAATCCTCGAACATGGGCGCCATAGCTGCCCGCCTCTCTTCTAAAACAGGGCGTATATCCCGTATAACAAATAGGGAAATCACCTTCATTCAATATAACATCCCTAAAAATATTGGTTACCGGAACCTCTGCCGTAGGGATTAAATACAAGTCATCTTCTTTAATGTGGTACATCTGCCCTTCTTTATCCGGTAATTGTCCCGTACCGTACCCTGATGCTTCATTGACCAAATGTGGTACTTGTATTTCGGTATAGCCAGCTTCTGTATTTTTATCCAAAAAATAAGCGATTAAGGCCCGTTGCAAACGGGCACCTTTACCTCTATAGACCGGAAAACCGGCCCCAGTGATTTTTACACCCAATTCAAAGTCGATAATATCGTATTTTTTTGCAAGTTCCCAGTGGGGAAGGGCATTGGTATTCAAAACCGGAATGTCACCTTCTTTAAAAACTTCCTCGTTATCTTCCTCGGTATTTCCTGCAGGAACCAAATGGTTGGGAACATTCGGAATTTGATAGAGTAGGGTCTGCAATTCTTCCGCTGCGGCATTCAAAGCTTCACCCAATTTTTTGGAATCTTCTTTTAAGCTACCGGTTTTTTCTTTCAGAATATTGGCTTCCTGCGCTTTGCCACTTTTAAAAAGCATGCCAATTTCCTTGGATAGTTTGTTTGATTCAGCAAGGATATTGTCTAGTTGTGTTTGGGTATTTCTCCGTTCTACATCAAGCCGCAACACATTTTCCAATAATGGAGCTGCATCGACATTTCGCTTTTTTAATGCGCTTATGATTTTGTCTTTTTCCTCTCGTATGGCCTGTAACTGTAGCATTTATTTTGATTTTAATCGTGCAAATTTAAACTAATCCTGTGATTTAAGACCTATATTTATCTTGGATGTAATTAAAAACAAATTATAGATGGTATTCGAACATTTTGCATTAAACGTAAATAACATTGAAGAAATTGTTAAATGGTATACTGGAAACCTGGGATTGAAGATAGTGAGCGAGCAGAAAGAATCACCTTTTATGACCTTTATTGCAGATTCTTCAGGTAGGGTAATTATGGAACTCTATTATCGACCGGATGAACATATCACCAATTTTAAGACCCAGCACCCGTTAACATTTCATGTGGCCTTTGTTTCTGAAAATGCAGAAAAAGACAAAACCAGATTATTGGAGCAAGGTGCTCTTTTTGTTGAAGAGGTGAAAAAGGAGGATGGTAGTCTTTTGATAATGCTCCGAGATCCCTGGGGGATGCCTTTGCAATTATGTCAAAGGGCACAGGCTTTTTAAAATATGTAAACGTTTATTCTTTGTTCGAAGGAAATATCCATTCATGATGCCTAAAAAACTTCCATTTTTCTGCGGCTAGATTTACTTGGGGATTGATGAAGGCTTTATACGGCCCACCATTTATACTTACTTTCGAATTTTGTGCATAAACAGAGATGTCATTGCCATTGGCAGAATACTCTTTTTTGATCATTTGGGCATACTGCCAAATAAAATCTGGGTAGGCCGTAATCTTTCTTTTTTGTTTTTTTGTCAAAGTGTCATCCAATTTTATAATAGTGGATGAGCCGGTCTTTTTGTCGACTATTTTAAACTGTATGATACCGATTCTACTTCTAAGCATCATTCGCCAGCTCATTCGATGGCCCTCTTCGGTCCATAAAACATCATCCTTGATGAAATGGTGGCGAATTGGTAACACTAGCTGTATTAAAAAATACATACCACCAACGACCATGACCAGATCTTTATAGGTTGGACTATGAATTTCGCTTCCCTTGTAGCGTTTCTTTTTTTTGAAGAAAATTTTTCGAATGGTCTCCGGCTCAAAAAAGAACACGGTAAATGCCAAGGCCAAATATGGAAAAATTCCAATTTGAAACACCAAGGAATTGAACAGATGAAAGAAAAGTGATAAAATAAAGGCAGTTTTTCGAGTAGGTTTCCAAAGCAATGCAGGAACAATCAACAAATCAAATACGATGCCGGTAACCCCAACGACTTTATGAACCCAAGATTGTTGTAAAAAACCACCTATAAAAGGATAATCGACTTTATTCTTAAAGAGAATTTCAATGATGCTGAAATCGAGCCAATCTGCATACATTT
This sequence comes from Bacteroidota bacterium, assembly GCA_024279425.1. Taxonomy (GTDB): domain Bacteria; phylum Bacteroidota; class Bacteroidia; order Flavobacteriales; family Flavobacteriaceae; genus Maribacter_A. The sequence goes on from JAJRRO010000100.1 coordinate 112,043, forward strand.
TGGCAACCGAGGCATAAGTGTATACTAAAAAGAGCTGTAAAACAATTATCCATTTCACGTAGGAGTACATAGAACTGTCCTGGATAGTTGGATTCTGTTTTATATCAATGGAATAACCCTTATTCGCCGGGAAAAGGCACATAAGAAATGAAATCAATGCCAATAAGTAATAATGGTTGTTATATGCCGATTTTTGCATGAGGTAAACACTGACCCACATGAGTGTAAATGTTATAACACTCAACCTGTATTTAAAACCCAATGCGATGAAAATGCCCAAGGTTCCCATAATGAAGAAATAAAAGTACATGCCATTACCAGGCAAGGGCTGTAACCAATCAAAGCCTATAAAAGTAAATGTGAAACGTGGATCGATCAGGGTCTCCTTGACCCAACCTGTTGCTATGGCCCCATAACTTTCCAAAGCGATCAATATTCCGAAGAAGACCCTAAAAATAATCAATTGGGAATTGTCGACTTTCGAAAAAAGTAATCGATTCAACATTTATTGAGACAGCATTGAGAGCGAGGTCAGTTTGTCTTTTTGCAATTGGACTTTAAGCGATTCTACAGAATCAAACTTATGCTCATCACGGATTCTTGCTACAATATCAATTTGTAGTTTTTGATGGTATAAATCCTTTTCAAGGTCAAAAAAATGTATTTCTATACTCTTTTCCTTTCCTGAAACAGTAGGGTTGAAGCCAATATTCATCATTCCTGAAACAGTGGCTTTCCCCATGGTACATTGAACAACATATACCCCATTTTTGGGAACCAACTTATAAGGTTCCTCAATAAAAAGATTGGCTGTGGGGAAATTGAGCTGCTTGCCAAGACCCTTGCCTTTTTTTACGATTCCCGTAAGCATATAGGAATATCCCAAATACTTGTTTGCCGTTTCAACGTCGCCCTCTTCCAAAGCCTTTCTGATTTTTGTGGAGCTAACAGATACTTCATCGATTTCCTGCGCAGGTATTTCCTCAACCTCGAAATCCAAAGTACTGCCAAAAGCCATTAAGTCAGAAATGTTTGCATCACGATTTCTACCAAACCTGTGATCATAACCTATGATTATTTTTTTGGTCCTTAACGAATTTACGAGGATGTCTCGAACGAAATCGGTTGCCGAGAATCTAGAAAATTCCTTTGTAAAAGGGTGGATTATGAGGTAATCAAGCCCTAAGCTTTCCAAAATCTTGATTTTTTCATCAATGGTATTCAAAAGCTTAATATCGGCATCTTTTTGTAAAACCATCCTAGGATGTGGAAAGAAAGTAAGGACTGTGGATTTTAAACCCAATAGTTTAGCGTTCTTTATCAATCGCCGAAGTATTTTTTGATGTCCTATATGTACGCCGTCAAATGTGCCAATGGTTATGGCCGTAGGGTGTTCTTTGTCGTAATTGGTGATGCTTTGAACTGTTACCACTTAAAATAAAAAATAAAAAGACCTATATTTGAGATTGAGCTAAAAACCTCTGAATGGTTTCAAAATTACGTCTAGTTTTTTCAATATCCATATTATTTCTTTCCTTTTACGGATCGGCTCAGCGTGACTATTGGAAGCAGGAAACAGCTGGGAATGATTTAAAGCGGCATATTTTCAAAAAATATAAGGTTCAAAGAGGAGAGGTCTTTTCTTTTGAAGAAGGTCTTTTTAGAGAAGAGCTTGGAGATACAAAAAATTCCAAAAGCGGCTTTAGGACAGTAGGTTTCCCAAATGAAAAAGGGGAGATAGTACTTTTTGCCGTTACCGAGACCCCAGTGTTTTCTAAAGAATTAAGCGAAAAATATCCATCTATTAAATCCTATTCTGGCTATAGTCTGAAAAATAATAAGGAAAGATTACGTTTTAGCGTGTCACATAGAGGTATTCAAGGTATGATTGTTCATTCAGACAATACGGGCAATACCTATTTGCAAAAAGCGGGAGAGAATAGATACATTGTTTATAATCACGATGATGATGGTTTAGTAAGCAAGGAATTCATTTGCGCGACCAAAAGTTCCATAATTCAAGGGCTGTCAGGTTTAGCCGCAAAACCGGTTGATGATCAAGTACTTAGAAAATTCAGACTTGCGGTATCAGCGTCAGGTGAATATACAGAATATCATGGAGGTACGGTTGCCGATGCCCTTTCAGCCATAAATGCGACAATGACCAGAGTGAATCAGATTTTTGAATCGGATTTGGGGGTAACCTTGGAGTTAGTCGCAAATAATGATAAGATTATCTATACAGATGGGGAGACTGACCCGTATGATGGTAATCTCAATACTCAGGTCCAAGGCGTTATTACCGACAGCATTGGAGCTCCCAACTACGATATTGGGCACTTGTTCCATAAAGACGTGGATGGGGGGAATGCGGGATTTGTTGCTGCAGTTTGTAATGATAATAGAAAGGGTAGTGGCTATGCTTCAAGTCAAAACCCTGTAGGAGACACTTTTGATTTGGATTATGTGGCCCATGAAATGGGGCATCAATTTGGTGCCAACCACACATGGTCTTTTGAATCTGAGGGTACCCAAGTACAGGCCGAACCAGGGAGTGGAACGACAATTATGGGTTATGCGGGTATTACCGGGGTCAATAACGTGGCACTCAATGGGGACGATTATTTTCATTATTATAGCATACTTCAGATTTCCGATAATCTTAAAACCATAAGCTGTGCCGAAGAGATCAACCTCGCCAATACACCACCGGCTATCACCTCAACAGGTAATTTTATTATTCCCAAATCAACTGCATTTGCCTTGACAGGAAGTGCTACGGACGTTGATGTGGGCGATGTGCTTACCTATGCTTGGGAGCAGATAGATGATGGAGTGGTAACCCAGGCGACATTTGGACCAACAAACCCCAGTGGTGCTAATTTTAGGTCACAAAGACCGACCACATATCCGACAAGATATTTTCCAGATCTTTCAAATGTTTTAACAGGAAATCTGACCCAAACAAACCCAGCAGTAAATTCTGCTTGGGAGACCGTATCGGATGTTGAAAGGGAATTTAATTTTGCATTTACAGTCAGGGACAATGCAGCAGGTGGAGGGCAGGTAGTATCTGATTTGATAAATGTTTCCGTAGTGAATAATGCTGGACCCTTCCGTATAACTTCGCAGTCAACAAACCAAATATATACCACTGGGACGGTCCAAAATATTACTTGGGATGTTGCCAATACAAATAACGCTCCCGTAAATTCACTGGCTGTTGATATTTTATTATCAATTGATGGAGGGATGACCTTCCCGATTATCTTGGCTGGAGGCGTGCCGAACGACGGGAATCACAAAATAGTACTTCCGGGCGACCCTACTACGATGGCACGTATCATGGTCAAGGCCAAAGACAATATATTTTTTGCGGTAAATGCGGCAGAGTTCACCATTGAAGCGTCCGAGATGGTTTTGGATTTTAATGAACTCGAATATATTGTATGCCAGCCCAATGATCTGGTTGTGGTTTTTGACTACGAGACCTATTTAGGATTTAATGAAGAAGTGACTTTTAGTGTTCCAACACCTCCCTTGGGATTGAGCATTTCTTTTGCTCCAGAGACAACCACTGGCAGTACGCCCGTTACAATTACTTTTGGCAATACCGGAAATGTACCCGAAGCCTTATATGCTATTGAAGTAGAGGCAACTTCTGCCAGCATAACCAAAAAAGTGGTATTGGATTTGAATGTTTATGATGATGTTTTCCCCGATGCGGTTCTTATCGCCCCTGCCGACGGTGGAACAGATATTTCTGCGAATACCTTTTTGGAATGGGAGAATGCTGCTTCCTATTCCTCCTATGAGGTTCAGGTTGCCACCGATATAGCGTTCACTAATATTATTGAGACAAGTGCGGTTTTCTTCAATACATATACTCCTATTGATTTACTTAATGAAACCGCCTATTATTGGAGAGTAAAACCAATCAATGGCTGTGGTGAAGGTGCTTTTTCTGCCCCTTTTAGCTTCACAACTGTCGAGTACAATTGTGATAACAATATAGCTGAAGGGCTGCCTATAATAATATCTTCGACAGGTACGCCGACCATTACCTCAAAGATTCCGTTTTATGAAGATGTACCATTGGCAGATATCAATGTTAATCTAGAATTAGACCATACTTATTTAGCAGATTTGGTTGTGAAGCTTACGTCCCCATCCGGCACCACCGTTGTACTGTTATCTAACTCATGCGGAGATTTACAGAACATTAATGCTACCTTCGATGATGATGCTTTAAGTTTTGACTGTAGTGGCAATCCCGCAATTAGTGGTATGGTAAAACCTTTAGGTTCTTTAAATTCTTTTATAGGTGAGTCCATATTGGGCGAGTGGACGTTGGAGATAAACGATAATGCGGCCTCTGATGGAGGGTCCCTAAAAGCTTTTTCGTTGGATATTTGCATTGAGGGGGCATTTAGGCCAGATGATGATAACGATGGGGTTTACGATGATGGTGACGACCTATGTTTGGGAACTCCAGATGGTGCTGAGGTGGATTTTTCTGGCTGTCAAGTATATAGATTTGCAAATAACAATTTTTCTGTTTCACTTAATAGTGAAGCCTGTCGTAACAGTAATGATGGATCTATTAATATTTCAGCTTTGACGTCCATGGACTACGAGATAAACATTAATGGAAATGGGGTTAATGTCAATGATAATTTCACTGATACCTTCACATTAGGAGGTTTAATGTCCGGTACATATGATGTTTGTATTGGTGGTACCGATGGTACCAAGGTGTACGAGGAACATTGTTTTGAAGTTGTCATTACCCAACCTGATGTTTTGGGTGTGACTTCTAAAACTTCATGGGATGGTAAGTATATGGTACTGTCTTTGCAGGGTTCTGATTTATATAATATAGAGTTGAATGGAGAAATTATACAAACAACCCAATCTGAGATTACGGTTGATTTAAAAAACGGGAACAATGTCCTTAGGGTGTTTACCAATTTACCCTGTCAGGGAGTTTATGAAGAAAGTCTATTCTTGTCCGACCGACCTGTTGTATATCCTAACCCGTTTGTGTCCTCAACAAATGTATTCTTAGGTACAAATGTTGAAGAAGTGACCGTTGAGGTTTTTGCCTCGGATGGGCGTTTGGTGCTGGCCGAAATCTATCGAGTCAGTGGTAATGAACTACTACCTTTGGACCTTTCAATGTGTCCATCTGGAATATATTATGTTAGGTTTAGCGGGGAAAAGATAAAGGGAACATCTAAAGTAGTGAAACAATGAGAACCATACTACTACTTATATTTGGCGTTCTGTTCATAGGGTGTAAGAAAAAAAACGTTCCTAAGCCTCCTGGTGTAGCCACTTTGGTATTCCCACATAAAGATTCTGAATGCACTACAGGACGTGATATAAACCAAAGTACAAGTGAAGTAGAATTTAAATGGATGGCTTCCGACCATACTGAGACCTACGATTTGCGCGTTACCAATTTGAATACCAATGTTACCCAGACGATCAATACAGCTGCTATTTCGGCTAAACTTCCCATTGCAAAGGGAGAGCCTTTTTCCTGGTTTGTACGTTCTAAAAACACAAAGGGCACAGCATCGGCCAGCAGTGAAACATGGAGATTTTATAATGCAGGATATCTAACCACTTATGCACCTTTTCCAGCAGAAAATATTGAGCCTAAAAACGGAACTTCAATTTTTAAAGATATAAATAACGAGGTGGCCCTGGAATGGCGGGGATCCGATATTGAAAATGATATAGTCAGTTATGAACTTTACTTCGCTACAACATCACCTCCTGAAGTTTTGATAGCTTCACCACTGGCCGGTACAAATACTGAAGAAGTAAGTGTTGCATCGAATATGACCTATTATTAGCGTGTTGTTACGAAAGATGGGGAAGGTAATACCTCAGATTCTGGAATATTCACCTTTAAGATATTGTAGTCTTATGTGCCATTGAATTGATTCATTGTGATTTTTATACCAGAAAGCACAAACGAATTTATTAATCGGGTAGATTTTTCAATACGTTCTGGAAGCGTATCTATTTCATCCCCATTCCATTCACCTAGAACATAATCAATTTGTCGGCCTTTGCCAAAATCGGCCCCAACTCCAAACCTCAACCTATTATATATTGTTGTCTGCAGACTTTGCTGTATATCTTTTAATCCGTTGTGCCCCCCATCACTTCCTTTGGTCTTTAATCGCAATGTCCCAAACCCCAAATTAATATCATCGGTTACAACCAAAAGGTTCTCCATAGGGATTTTCTCTTTTTCCATCCAATACTTCAAGGCTTTACCACTTCTGTTCATATAGGTCGAAGGTTTTAGACAAAGGACACTTCTACCTTTAATTTTAAAAGAACCCATATCTCCAAGTTTAAGGGTCTCAAAAGTGAATTCCCTTTCCCTTGCCAAGCCATCTAAAATTTTAAAACCGATGTTGTGCCTGGTTTCGGCATATTCGGCACCAATATTCCCGAGTCCTACAATCAAGAATTTCTTCATGCTATCTTTTTCTTCTAAAAGTGTTTTGCTGCCAAAAAGGAATTTTAAAAATTGACACATATTGTAGTTCACATTTTGATAAAAATACAAAAGCATCCCGAATCCCAATAATTATCGGGACAGGATGCTTTTTATCAAACGTTGAATCTGATTTATTCGTTGCTTTCTGCGGCAGCCTCAGCTGGAGCTTCTGCACCTTCAGCAGTTCCTTCTTCTTCCTCGTCTTCATCTTCGGTCTCAACAGCGGTACGGGCAGTTTTAACCTGTACAACAACCGTGCTATCTGGATGTAAGATAGAGAAATCATCATTTAACAATGATTCTACAGAAATATTTTGCCCAATCTTCAAATTAGAAATGTCCACATCAAAGAAATCCGGAAGATTGTCTGGTAGGGCTTTGATGGAAAGCTTTCTTTTTCTGAATAATAATCGGCCACCATTTTTAACACCAGGTGAATTCCCATTTAACCTAACGGGAATGTTCATGGTAACTTCCCTGTCTTTGAATAACTGGTAAAAATCGATATGAATGATTTTATCCGTTACGGGATGAAACTGTATATCCTGCATTACAGCATCGATTTTATCACCATTTTCAAACTCGATCAACACAGTGTGCGCGTTGGGAGTGTAAACCAAGTGTCTGAATGCTAATTCATTCGCTGAAAAGTGTAATGGTTTTTCTCCTCCGTATACTACGCAAGGAACCTTTCCAGCATTACGTAGGGCCTTCGTCGCCTTTTTGCCCACGCTTTCTCTTTCTGATCCTTTAATTGTAATTGACTTCATTATTATATTTAAAAATTATTGATTTCTTATTATTGTCTACATCAAGAATTTTGAACTAATTGATGTGTTATGATGCACCCTATGCATTACATCTGCAAATAACGGAGCGCAACTCAGTACTTTTACTTTTTTATTTTTTACTTCAACCCGAATCGAATCGGTAATGATCAATTCTAACAATTGGGAGTTTTCAATTTTTTCATAGGCATTGCCAGACAATAAACCATGAGTGGTAATTGCCCTTACACTTAAGGCACCGCGTTCCATCATTAAATCTGCAGCTTTGGTCAGTGTTCCTGCAGTATCTACCATATCATCAACCAATACCACATTCTTTCCTTTTACATCACCGATGAGTTCCATATGCGAAATTACATTGGCTTGGGACCTCTGCTTGTAACAGATAACGACGTCGCTTCCCAATGCCTTGGAGTAGGCATACGCTCTTTTAGAACCTCCCATATCAGGTGATGCAATAGTCAAATTCTCCAAGTTAAGGTCTCTTAAATAAGGCAAAAACAAAGTGGATGCGAATAAATGATCAACGGGTTTTTCGAAAAACCCTTGAATTTGATCGGCATGTAAATCCATTGTGATTATCCGCGTTGCTCCGGCGGTCTCTAACATCTTGGCGATTAGTTTGGCAGCTATAGGAACTCGAGGTTTGTCTTTCCTGTCCTGTCTTGCCCAGCCAAAATACGGCATTACAGCGGTAATGTGTCTGGCAGATGCTCTTTTGGCGGCATCTAACATCAACAACATCTCCATTAAGTTATCTGAACTAGGGTTGGTTGATCCAATCAAAAAAACGCGTGCACCACGAACAGATTCCTCAAAAGATGGTTGAAACTCACCGTCACTATATCTGGAAAATTGTACTTTACCCAAATTGGTCCCATAAGCTTTGGCAATTTTTTCTGCGAGTTCCATACTTTGCGTACAGGCGAAAATCTTTGGTTCAGGTACTTGATAAGGCATACTTAACGTATTGTTCTTCAAATTATTAAACTCCTTTCCAACAAAGGAGGTGCAAATTTAGAAATTTATTTGAGTTGCTAAAGGATAAATGTTGTTATTTTTTGAGTGTAAAAAGAAAATATTTAATAGTTTTGCAGTCCTATTTTTAACTGCCCGAGTGGCAGAACAGGTAAACCTATCTGTCGGTAGGAAGGCGCGCTGGATGGAATATTGAAAAAAATGGTTTGGGTTTATGCCATTTCTAGCTTAAATTACAACTACATTTATGTTGGAATGACGACTAATGTAAATGTAAGAGTTAAAAGACATAGTAGTGGATGGGAGAGGACCACTAAACCATAATGCTCCATTCAAGTTGATATATGTAGAGGAGTGTGAAAATAGGATTGAAGCTCGTAAAAGAGAAAAATATTGGAAATCTAGTGTTGGTAAAGAATAACTCAGAGATTTGATGAAAAAATAAATATACTAGGCTCGAGTGGCGGAACTGGTAGACGCGCTGGATTCAAAATCCAGTTCTTATGGAGTGCGGGTTCGATTCCCGCCTCGAGTACTTAGAGGGAAAGCCGAGATTTATATCTCGGCTTTTTTATTTCAGGTACAACATAGGTACAACATTCTATATTGACTTGTTTTCAGTATGGATAAATGTATTTGAATAAAAATGGCTTTTTCTGGAGTAAAAATGACTCATAATCAGAGGGTCCCTGGTTCGAGCCCATGTGGGACCATTTCATTACCAAGTAGTTACAATAAATGTAACTGCTTTTTTATTTTTACCGCGTGCTTTCAGCGTGCTTTTTTTGAATTCAATTGTTTGTGATTTCTTTTCTTGATCTCATTCTTTTAGGTAAGAGGTCCCCAGTTCGACACTGATATTCTCCACCAAGCAGTTCTCGGAGATGAGATTGTCTTGGCAAATGGGGTTTGGCAAGATGCGCAAATCGTATTTTTTGCAGAAGGCAAAAAGGACCAACCGATTACCCTACGGGCCGAAACTCCCGGAGAAGTGTTTATCGAAGGGAGATCTTACCTTCGGCTTGGGGAGAATGTTTAACCGTTGATGGCCTGTACTTTCGAAACGGTTATTCCTCCTCAAGCTCAATAATTAGTTATAGAGTTGGCAAGGACAGTGTAGCCAACAACAGTAATCAACATCACAAAAAAGCTGAGGTCAGCATATAACTTAGAAACTCCTGTTGCTTTCTATTTCATTCATCTTTTCTGGTTTTGATTTACTTCCTATTCTGTGCCCCATGTTCCTGCCATCATGGCTCCCCAAAGTCCATTTTTACGGGCATCGTTATGCTCTGGGTCTTCTTCATCTGTAATCAAGGAATGTTGTGCGTCTCCTAGTTCGTCAACGGCAACTGCCCAAACTTTTCTGGCACTTTTAGCCTCTTCCAAAACCTTTATTGTTTGGGAGTGGACTCTACTGAAATCAGTTTTAATTATTTTTTCATCTGGCATTTCCCCCAATATCATTTTCAACACCATACCGTAACAGATATAACGTTAGTTGGCCTATTTCAATAAGGGATGAATCTGGAAATAGACAAAATTATCAAGAAAATACCTGCGACAATTTCAATTTTCTATCGTTGTAATCGGCGAACTCGATTACTATCTTTAGTTCGGAATTAAAAGAAATATGATCAGTTATGAAAAATATTAATAGGAGGATCTTCATACGCAATACGGTTTACTCAGGATTAAGTGCTTCAATTATGCCCGCACAGCTAATAGCCAAAGATGCTGTAACGGATGATGAGGCCACGCCAGAATCATCGACAGAAACCACTCGTAAAAAGAAGGTTATTGTTGCGGGAGCAGGGATTAGCGGGCTTTGTTGCGCGTATGAATTGATGAAAAAGGGGCACGAGGTTGTAGTGTTGGAAGCTTCGGGACGTTATGGCGGTGCCGTGCTTTCGGTACATGATGGTCTTGCCGATGGCCTCTATGCGGACTTTGGCGCTGAAAATTTTACCAAACCAGGCTATGAAAATTACTGGAAGTATATTGAAGAGTTTAAGCTTTCTGTCCTCCCTTATTTTCATCGGGAAAATATATTGACACGCATAGATGGCGTTTGGCAGACAGATGAAATACAAAAGGAAGCATACAACGTAAGGGTTAGACAATTAGGAGGGTTTAACAAAAGAGAAACACAATTTCTTTTATCCAATCCTTCGTCTGACTTACAGTTACTTTACCTAGAACCCTATTTTGATAAATTTATAGATGAATACAAGCCTTTTGGCATTGGTTATGACCACCTTGAAAATACATCAATCTCAGAAATCTATAAAAAAGAAGGCGCATCAAAGGCAGCTATCACCATTTTAGACGGGGACAAAACATCTGCTCTTTACGGTATATGGCAAGCTTATATAATGAATAAGCGCGGATATGATAAGAAATTAAAACTATTTCGTCTTGAAGGAGGAAATCAAGTATTGACTGATGCATTAGGACGGCGCTTAGGATCAAGAGTAAAGCTTGATTGTAAAATTTTGGAGATCGAAAATAGTGAAACAGGAGTGAAAGTGAAATATAAGGAGTTTGGAGAAACAAAGGAGATGTCTGCTGATTTTATGGCGTGCTGCCTACGCACCACCGCGCTTAAAAAAATTCTTGTTACTCCAACTTTACCACCTCAAAAACAATTTGTATTTGATAACCTTGCATATGACCAAAAAACAAGAATTGTCTTTCAAGCAAGGTCTAAATTCTGGTTGGAGGATAACATAAGTATCAATTTAACTTTTAATCATCCAGCACTTCTCAAGATTTGGCAAGTAGCAGATGAAGTAGCTACTGACAGGGTTTCTTTAATGGCTGTGGCACCTGGTGGAACTAACCCTTTACGAACACTAGAAGCCTTTAAGGAATTATACCCCGGCAAAAAATCAAATATTAACATTGAGCAGGCCTTAGTGAAGGATTGGTCAAGCGATCAATTCGTACACGGCTGCGAACGACATGGTTTTTCAGGATTGGGAGAGTTATCAAAATATTGGCCTCATATTATGACGGTCCATGGCCGAATTCATTTTGGAGGTGCCCATACGGATAATAGAAGCTGGGGAATGGAGGCAGCTACGAATTCTGCTATCAGGGTAGCCTTGGAAATCGAAAAAGCTTAATCATCGAGTTAATGAACAACGTTATGAAGTACATTTTCATTTTCTCAATAATATTAGCTGGTTGCAGACCAAATAATATGGATTTATCTATAGAAAACGCCTTTTACTCAGGGTTTTCTAAAAGTTATGGTTATAGAGGGAATGCAAATCTAACAGGGGCTTTGATGGTAATTTGGCCCAAAAATGTTTCTTATGACAAAACACAGGAAATTCGTCCTCCAAAGGTAAAAATACTTCTATCTCAAAAGAATGAAGAACTCTATACCTGGCATGAGTATGTGCGTTACTCTATAGATGTATTGGACACAATAGATGGGGACTCTAAGTACAGTGAGATTAATGTCACTGAAGTGGTTTTAGAAATAGAATTTTTGCCAATTACAGAAGGTAAAGAGTTAAATGAAGAAGAAATAAAAGATAAAATTAAAATAACTGAAAAGGAACCTGAACATATAGGACTGTCATTAATGAAATATTCAACTTGTTTTAGCTGTCATGCAGATAAAACAAAACATACAGGCCCATCGTTTTCCGAAATTGCTGAGAGATATGAAAATACCCCAAGTAATGTTGAATCACTTGCGGGTTCTATTTTAGAGGGTTCCAAAGGGGTATGGGGTAGTGAGTGGATGTCTTCAAATCCCGATTTAACAATACTGGAAACTGAACGGATAGCAACATTTATCCTTAACCAAGGGGCAAAGAAAAATAACTGGATTTTACCTGGCCTGGAAGGAACTTTTCGGATAATACAAAAGCCCGAAAATGAAGTCAAAGGATTATATGTTCTGACAGCAAGCTATACATCTGCTTCGAAAATGAGAGGACAGCATTCTGTCATACTGAACATTCGATAAGAATCTGTAAATATTCATCAAATCTTACCTCCTTCTATTTTTTAAGTCTTCTTAGATTCAAGTCATAAACGTAACGATTCCATTATTGTTGATTGCGTTTATTACTTGAATCTAAGCCCGAAGAATCTTGAATTTTCTTATAAGCTACTTGGGGTTCTTTATAAAATAAATTCATATCAATCTGAGTACTCGTTGCACAAAGAATACAATACTGGCTCATCCTCTTCAATTTTTGGGAAACGACCCAGGTTTTCGAGAAACCGATTATCCTTATCATCATCATTTACACTTGATACCCCACCCACCAAAACCGTGCTCGATTCTCCATAAAATGTGTGATATAAATAGGGTGGTAGACAGATGCTTTCGCCCGGCTCTAGAATTATTTTCTCATTTTGATTTATGGTATGGGTAATTCTATCAATTTGAACATGTACTGGTGAGTCGGTCAACTGCCCATCTTTTCCTGCATTACTTAATTCAATTACTAAATTTCCACCGCCCCGATTGATAATATCTTCCGTTTTGACCCAATGAAAATGCCAAGGTGTCACTTGCGCTTCACTGACGATCATAATTTTTTCAGCATAGGGTTTGGTATTTTTCCTGCCAAATTTTCCATTGCGTATGGTGAAAAGAAGTAGGCCGCATTTTTCAAAATTTCCGAGGCCAAAATCGGTAATGTCCCAGCCAAGTTTTTTTTCAACTATCTCTGATGCCAAACCACCTTTGGCCTACCAGGTCTGTTTTGACCAAAATGCCCACTTTGGCAAAAAGAAACTTTGCTTTTGAAAAAAATCTACCGCTTCTTTTTGTAGCCTGTTTATTTCAGATCGTTTCATAACTAAGTCTCGTTTTTGAGTAAAATGGACACTAGTTCATTTCCGCCCATGTTGAACATTTCAATTCCGGCAGTATCTCATATTATTCTCCAATTTTTCAAATGAAAATGACTATCCTTTATACATCTCGAAAATTTTTAATGCGTTTTTATTGTAAACTTTCTCCAAAACTTCATCGGGTAAATACAGTCCATAAATCATCCAACGACCCTGAAGTTTATGCGCTGGGGTTGGATCGATATATTCATCATCTGTTTCCAGAAAACGAAAATAAAGACGATATGCTTCGGCGTTACAAGGTGTATCAGTTCCAAATAAAATCCGGTCTTGGTATTTTAGAAAAAAGCGGCGGGCAGAATAGGGTTGTCTACCTAATTCACTAATGCGAGCATCTATATCCACATAAAAGTTTGGATATGTGTCTAACCACTCTCCCACTACCTGCAAGTTTTCTGGTAGGGCACCAAAATGGGCTCCGATAAAAATGGTGTTGGGGTGCTTTTTAATGACTCTGTTTCGGGCATCAAGAACTTCTTCTTTTGAAGGATAATCATCTCCAAAAAAGGACCAGTCTGGATGACTACCTAACTCATCATAGCGTTCATTGTGTTTATCAAGAGGCGTGAAAAACGCGCTGGGATCTGCAATGTGCATTTCAACTGGAATTCCAAGCTCTCCACATTTTGCCCATATAGGATCCATTCTGGGGTCATCTACAGTTATTAACTTTCCGGAATTATCTTTAACACCCAAGCCAAGATCCTTCCATATCTTCAATCCACGGGCTCCAAGCTTAACAGCTTCTTCTAATTTTTTTGCCTCATTTATACCAAAATTCGGTTCATTAATTTTGCTAATATCAGGGCGGAAAAAGATTAAAAATCGATCTTTTGATACCGATTGTGAAACCTTAAGATGCTCCTTGTAAAAATTATCTTTTGATTTTCCATCCAAGCTCACACATTTCCACACTCCTGCTTTATCCATTTCTTCTAAATACTTTGCAGTATTTTCTAACTTACCGAGGTGACTGTGGATATCAATAACAGGATATTTAGCTTTTACAATTTTAGTTTCTTTTACTACCATCTGGCTTATAGGTTGCCAATCAAGCAGTTTTAAATCGCCAGTTTGGGCAATCAGTACTCCAGTAGTCATCAAATAAACGATCAGTACGCTTAACCTTTTGTTCATGTTTGTCATATTACTTCCTTTTATAAATAATTAGTTTTTTACAGATTCAATGTCATTTTTGATCATCATCTTTTCACCTATCTCTAAAATATGATATTTCTTTTGTAGCCATTTCTATTTAAAAGTCAAATTGCCAAAATAAGCGGGTTTATGAAATCTGCCACCTGTTGGCGACCAGGCATAAGACATCCGTTCCATTCCTTGATTTTCATCCAATCGGTAAAAATTAATTCTTATTTCTGTTGCGGTTGTTACTTCTTTAATATTCTCATTGGCCAGGTCTGCAAAAGGTATTGCGATCTCAACCGTCCAATGATCATCCTGATCATCCCGTTCGTTAAGCGTTCCTGACACTACTACTGCTGTTCTTATTCCTTTTAAATTGAAAAGAGCTGTTTTGGGGACATCAATATTTAAGGGATCAACTATATAACTGTCAAAAATAATATTGGCGGGAGATACTTCAATTTCTACATAGGTTTCAGGTACATCATCAACATCGATAAAAATTTCTACCGCTTCGTTCTCCCATAAATGTTCATCTCTTTGCGTAAAAGATGTCCATATATCAGGATCATTGCATACAAAGAAGAAATACAAGGTGCTGTCATCATAACAAGTCTTGACGTGCGTCTGTAGGCCTGATTCCTGCACGTCATTACCAGCACGATTTTCTTTTAGCACTACAGGTGTAATCTGTTGCCAAATGAGGTCATTTTCTAGGCCATCGATTATCGGAGATTCAGAAGTAAATTTTGCTTCAATCGTATATTCAGATGGTTTATTTTCAGCACACTGCATGAGCAGAAATAAAGTGCCAATAATTAATAAGTTTTTCGGTTTCATTTGCCTGCTACTCATTTTTGATTCCACATTATTTTAAAGATTTTATTGCCGGTATGGTTGCGTAATTCGAATACTACAATTTTATGAAGCCTCAAATTTCAGTATAGCTTTTTCGAGATCCTTTCTTCTATCGATTACCAAAGTGTACAAATAAGTATCTTTCTCTTGAGTTTTTTTTGAGTCAAAAATCTTTAAATCATCCGAATTGAATGTTAACTTTCTTTCAGATTCGATTTTTACGGTTAGCTGATTAGTACTGAGTTGATCATTCAGTTTATTTGTTTCGAGAAAATCAATGTCAATTTTACCTTCACGAATCTGCACTTTTGTACAAACATGGTGTACAAGCTGATTTCTAAATGATGAAGAATTATTGGCCAATAGTGATTCAGGTTTGTTATTATATGGCTTCAGAAGTTTTACCCAGGCATCAACGATTTCTGAATTGCGACCTGGGTCTGCATGCAGCAGGTTTGGCCGATGTAAACCGCACGTGGGCCCCGTTAGCACTCCACTTGGTTTTCTGCCAAAACATCCCAATCAAGCAAATCTTCTCCCCGGTCAACGGTAATTACTTCAGAATCAATCCCAAATAATCCAAACTGAGCCCCCTCGGCATTAAGCATATTGTTAAAAGGGGTATTGATATAATCAACCCCACGTTTCTTTAGTACTTCTGCCATACTGATTTGATGATCACCTGTCAAACCAAAACCATGTAAAAAAGCGGTGGGCACAAAAGAAGTCGGAAAAGAACCTAATTGATTTTGATCCAACAATTTTTCAAAACAATCAAGGTGAAGTTCAACTTGATCCAGGGGGCGCATTTGCCCAGAACTGTCTGCCCATTCTGCCCTGGTCATATTTTCATCATGCCAATATTCATGCCCTACGCCATGCAATGTTAGCTCATAGTGATTTTGATTATTTCGTATAATATCTGCTGCCTCATCTAACCAAGGGCCGACCCATTTGCTGTTATCCCATTGCTCACGCATCCAAGTAATTGTTGGCACATCTCGCAAAATATTTTCCCTATCCCACTCACAAAGAATAGTCGCTGCTTGTGGTCGTACGCCCAATTTTATTCCCAGATCTACGATTGCCTGATAATCTGCGGGCACATGATTTCGATTGATGCCCGTGCGGTATGGCTGCTGACGCTCATTACCGTCTTCACCCGACCACCAGCCAACATCATCAATAACTATCTGAATCGGTATGGGTATTGACGCGCTCAATTCATCATTACGAACTGATCGATTTCCATGACATGCAATTAAATTTGAAGCTGCAAGCCCGGCACCTAATAGGGTAGATTTTCTAGTGAATTCACGTCTAGTTATATGCTGCATCGAAATCTCCTTTAAAATGTGATTACCAATTTTGAAGTCCTAGTATCCGTAAGGCATTCTTAGCATAGATTTTATCAACTACCGCAGTTGGAAGCTTTAGGCCCTCTAAATCTCCATAGTTTTCTAAGTTGATCTTCTTATCCGTTACATAGAATTTCCACTCGCGTACCCATCGCTCATGGATGTTTTTTTTGAATTCTGCAGCATTGGTTGAAGCATTGATCGAACTGTCCGTACCATAGATAAGTCTATCTTGATATTTAATAAAAAACTCCCTGGTCTTTTGTCGGTCATTAAATGTATGGAGTTTTAAATTGGGCATACGGGTCAAATCCACATGCATGTTCGGAAACTTATCCAGCCGTTTTGCTAACTCGTCAAGGCTCAATTCCAGACTGCCTAAGTGTGCACCCATAAATATTAAATTAGGATGCTTCGCAAGCATACGGTCTCTGGCATCTATCTGGTCTTGATAAGACGGGTACTCCGGATGCAGATACATGTGATATTCTGGATGAGAGCCATAATAACCTTGACTGAAGGTCATCTCATCAAGGGGCAACCAACAATCTCTCGGTTCGCCGTTGTGACCTAGTAAGGGAATATTATTCGTTACAAGATAATCCAAGATGGGATCAAGTCGTACATTATCGACCATCACAAATTTTCCGTTCTCATCCCTCAGATCCATTCCGATGTTCTTCCATATTTTGACGGCTATAGCACCATCCGAAAAAGATTTTTTCAACCCTGTTATTGTGTTTTTACTCCAGTCATCATTGCCCCAGTCTTTGACCGGAAAGGTGGTAGCAACGGCCATACTTTTTGAAAAATTTTTCAAATGAAGCATGGCAATTTTTTGCTGCTCATCCATGGGTAATCCAAATGGCCGGTCATCAACAATATCCAAAAATTGAAAATTATCGGCCTGTGCCTGCTCTATAAAAAAAACCTCTTCCGTGTTGATATGAATATGAATGTCAAACTTTTTAACGGACTCGAAATCTTCAACCCCGTAATATTGCTCTTCTTGGGTATTGACCACTTTCTCTGCACCTTCAAATACCGGAACTTGAATGAATGCAACTGTGAGAAATAGAAACAGCAAATAGATGAGTAATTTGATTTTTTCCATGTCTTGATTTATTATTCTATTAGGTTTCTAATTCAAGTAAACAAGCTTATTAGCTTCCTTAACGATAAAATCAGAATTTACAATTACAGAATGTGCCTTGTAAAAGAAACAAATAATTGCTCCTGTCTATACTTTTATTCAAATAAAGCTTTAATGCCATTTTTTAGTTCGTAAACAGATTTCACCTCGTTGACATCTAGAGGCTTATCAAAAACGGTAAGTTCATCCATCAAGCCAACATAGCTTAGACCTAACATGATTTTTGCCTTTTCTTCTTCCCATGTAAAAGGATCATTTACATCTTTTACAAGGCCTTTGAATTCGCCGTCTAGGTATAATTTACATACAGATGTATTGGTGTTCACTTCGGAATACGTAATGACAATGTGTGTCCATTTTCCGGTTTTAAAAGGAGGTTGTTTTACGGTAACGGTACGTTTTTCTACTTCGGCGTCATCGTTTTTCTCCTCCGGATTCCATACCTCTAAATCGCCCATAACACCTAATCTAAATTCTCTTGGGAGGTCTTTTGTGAAATCTACCCATAAAGCAGCGTCGTTGTACTTATGGTCTGTAATATTTATTGGATCACAATAGCCTGGCTCTAAGTCTTTATCAGGGTCTAATTGAAGCCAAAACGAAACCGAGCCACTCCAAGATTTTGAACTGTATGCTAAGTTTTTAGAACCGTTATAATAAATGGCAGATGTGTTTTTCTTTTTAAAGTGAAGCGCATCACCAGTAAGGCCTTTATTTTTGGCTAAAACAACATCAGGGTTGTGCAAACCAGGTTTGACATTATCTGTTTTTTCATAGTTTTCAGCGGTATAAATCAGTGAATCGCCAACTGATATATCTGCAGTTGTTGTTCCGTCAAATGAACTGTAAAAAAGAACATGATCTTTTAATTGCTTGTTTTGCGCAAAAGCGATACTTGTAAGTAGAAAAAAGTATAACCCAGATGTAGACAAAAGCATATTTATTTTCATGATTTTTTGATTTTGTACTTTGGTTAAAGATAATCTAACAGTTTTTTAGCTTCTATTTATGTATTTTACTTTTTAAATTATTAATTCTCGCTTTTTTATACTTTATGAAGCTTTGAGACCCCACGTTACAGATTTAACCAATAGGTCAGTTTAAAGACCAAGGCTCTGTTTTTACTGACGAAACCAGATGGAAAATAGTTTTCTGTATAAACGATAAAGAAATCGGAAGCTGGTTTGTAGCGCCATTGCAACCTTGCATTCAAATTCATATTATCGGCCAGGTTGTTATACTGATAATAGCCAGTAAAGAACAATTTATCAGTAAAAGTGATATCTAACTTAGGCCCCAAGAGAATCAATTCTTCATCGCCATAATCATCAGGTAATTTTAGATTATTGTAATCAAAACGCATCGTTAAATTAACATAAGGCTGAAAACGCATGTTCAACTCGCCGCCCAAATTCAGATTGGTGCCATTGTAAAACCCACCATAGGTAGAGTTCAACAAAAAATTGAATTTGCGGGTCGTATTACTTTGATAAGTAGCTGAAATCGTATTCCAATGAAACCCCTCCCCTTCCAAAAATTTCGTGTATTTAAAATTATTTACTGGATTAAAATCTAGGGTTAATTGTTGAAAAATATATTGGTAATCGAAGGTCAGGTTCGAGGAATTTTGAAAATCAAAAACATAACCAAGGGCAAATTCTCTATCTACCAAGGGGCCGTTTGGTAAATAGGTGTCATTTATACTTGCTTGGGGACCCGTAAATAATAGCCCACTATTTTTAGGATACATTTGGTAAGCCACCTCGGAATAATAACCAATTTGGCCTGGATATACATTACTGCCTGGTACAAAACCCACTTCTGCATTAAAGTTTTTATTTACAAAGAAGCTTCCGAAATTTGCACTCAAACTACGGTCTGAATATTGAAAAAAGGCCGAGCCTGACAAGGTCTTTGATGTATTTCGAGCATCGAAAGATTTAGCCAAAAATGAACTATGGTACCATCTGTTGTCTTTACTTCGAAGTACTAAATCGGCATCAATCACTCGATTATAGGTGTTTGGTTTGAGCTGTTCATCTAAGTTGGACGTACCAAATATACTGGGATGGTAATATTTTAAAGAATCCGTTTCACCAACTCCTAAACTTTCTTTATTCACAAAAGTCATTGAAAAACTAGACTGTTGCCAAAACCTTCTTTGCACCGTGGCAACGGTATAGTTTTGAGCAGGAAGCCCTAATTCCAACATTTTCTTTGTTTGCATATTCATAAGGCCCAAACGCCATTTTTCATTTATGGAGCCACTAAGTCTAGCACCATACAAAATGGGTACTTTTTGAGAGATACCGGCTGTGTCTTGAACAATACCGATACGCCTTGAGAAAAATGGTCTGGCGGAGGCAAAACCAGCATTAGCAAATAGGTCGGTATTTTCTAGGAAAAATTGTCTTCGCTCAGGAAACTGAAATTCAAATCTGGATAAATTAAGAATTTGCTGATCGACTTCAATTTGAGAGAAATCTGGATTTACCGTGAGGTCTAAACTCATAGAAGGTGTGATACCTATTTTGGCATCGAAGCCGCCCTGCAGTTCTTCAGAGGATTCAATAGGTTCTACCTGCCGATTTTGAAATGAGCCTCCAGAGACATACGGAATAACCGAAATGTTGGTTCTGGCCTTGGGAATTGGATCCTCCCATATAAGTTGCCCGGCATAGGCAAAGGTACCGGTAAAGAACTGTCTAGGCGTTTTTACCCAAGCTGACTTAACATTTCGCTTTTTATCAAGTCTATCAAAAGTGACATTCCATTCTTTTACATCGCTTTTGTACTTAAAACTTTTAAATGGGATAGCCAATTCTGCAATCCACTTATCTTTATATCGTACTACTTTAGAATACCATTTATTGTCCCAATATATATTGAACGCATTTTCCCCAACACCACCACTAGATAATGTGCCATCTCTTTTTGCTCCAGCGGCGGTAACGTTAAAAAAATATCCATTCAGGCGGTCGTTGTAAGGGCCAACAATAAAAGAAACGTTATCATTTATAGGGTAGTTGAAATCTCTGCGAAGGGTACTAACAACATCAGGGCTATCATCATCATAACAAACAAATGATATATAAAGAAACTCATCGTTGAAGGTCATGCGTGCTTCTGTTTGAAATGGAGAAGGTAGGCTGTCAACAGGGAAGTTCTGATACCAATTATCCGCTACATCTGCCTCCTTCCAGACCTGTTCATCAAGAACGCCATCGAGCACAATTTCTACGTCTGATTTTTTAATCTTCAATTTTGTTCCTGGAAGATTTTGGGCATGTGCAATTGAGAACATTAATAGCATGGCCAATAGAAGATGATATTTCATGAATTCGATACTTTTTTGTTTAACGACTAACAAAACTCCAAATACAATGAAAAATCGATCAAAAAAGGCACGAAACTTCATATGTTTTCTTAAAAGAGTAATGCATTGATTTCTAAAGTAACCCAATCATAGAAATTATAGCGTATTAACATTGTTCAAGTCCTCAAATGCTTTTTTCAAGCGTTCGCTAAGTGTTTTTTCTCCTTCTCTAAGCCAAACTCTTGGGTCATAGAACTTTTTATTCGGTTCATCATATCCGTTGGGGTTTCCTATTTGAGACTGCAGGTAATCTTTCTTTTCCTGAACATAATCGCGAATTCCTGTTAGGAAGGCGTACTGTAAATCGGTATCAATATTCATTTTTATTACTCCGTAGCTGATTCCTTCCCTTATTTCTGCTACTGTAGAGCCGGAGCCTCCATGGAATACAAAATTGATATGGTTGTTTTCAACACTGTATTTTTTTGTTATAAATTCCTGTGAGTTTTTAAGAATCTTAGGGGTTAACTTTACATTACCGGGTTTGTAAACACCATGTACGTTTCCAAAAGCAGCGGCTATGGTAAATTGTGGACTTACTTTGGACAGTTCCTCATAGGCATTGCCTACTTCTTCTGGCTGAGTGTACAATTTAGAATCATCTACATCCGAATTGTCTACACCATCTTCTTCACCTCCGGTAATTCCTAATTCTATTTCAAGGGTCATTCCCATTTTACTCATCCGTTTTCGGTATCCTTTACAGATTTCAATATTCTCTTCTATGGGCTCTTCAGAAAGGTCTATCATATGCGAACTGAATAATGGTTTGCCCGTTTGCTTAAAATGTTCTTCGCTAGCATCTAGTAGACCATCTACCCATGGCAATAATTTTTTCGCACAATGATCGGTATTGCTAAAAAAACAGTCGTAATACTTAAAAGCATTTCATAGAACAATCTAATACAGAACCATACTCAGATTGAGAAACAAGCCCTTAAGTATATCGCTAAAAGGTTATGAAAGATTTTATATTGTAAAAATATTTCTTTTCCTTTGTAAAGGAACTCTTTATTTTGTTCATTTCAAAACTTTTACCATTTTGAATATTAGAAAAATACTATTATGATTCTCACAGTCTGCCCAAATCCATCCATTGATACTTACGCATGGCTACAAATTTTCAGAAATGGCGAAGCAAACCGAATAGCCAAAATGAAGGAGTTTCCTGGAGGAAAAGGAATACATGTAGCTATGGCCTTAAAAGAATTAAAGAGTGCCGTTTCTCTTATTGGGAATTGGGCCGGTACTAATGGGGAATGGATAAAAAACAATCCTCAATTAGCAAAAATAGAGATATCGGGAATCCAACTTATGGGAAACAATAGAAAGTGTTATACTTTTAGATCTGGCCTTGAAAAAAAATTAAACAACACCGAGTTGCTGGAACCCGGGCCCGAAATGATGGCAGAGGATTGGAACTTATTTCTCACCCAATTTCGCATGGCTTTGAAAGGTTGTAATTTAGTTTGTCTTTCAGGCTCGTGGCCTAAAGGAGCCCCGGAGGACGCTTATTGGCAGTTATTGCAAATATGTGAAAAAGAAGACAAAAAAGCCATTTTAGATTGCTCGGGAATACAATTAAAGAATGCCTTAAAAGATAAATTTTTTGGATTACACATCAATGAGCATGAAGCTAATAGTAATTTTGGTACCGAGAACCACATTGAAATTAGGAAGCATTTAAAAGACAAGGTTTCCTTGCTTGCAATCACAAAAGGCAAAGAGGGTCTATTTCTTCATCTAGAGGAGCTCTATGTACACGCCAATGTAGTCATCAACGATGTTAAAAGTACGGTGGGCAGTGGGGATTGCCTAACTGCAGGAATCGCCTATGCAATTGCACAAGAACTACCATTTAACCAGATTGCTGCATACGGGGTTGCTTGTGGAGCTGCAAATTGCATGAATGAGGATTTGGGAATGCTACGATTAGAAGATGTAAATAAATTGTTGCCAAAGGTTCAATTGAATGCGGATAAATTTACCTAATGTAAAATAAACTCTAAACCAAAAACACGATTATGAAAATGATTCAATTTACTTTTATAGAGGTCAGTAACTAGCTACTGACCCCTAACACTTTTTATGTAACAAGCTAAAAAAGTGCAACATTGACTTAAAGGTTATGAAATATTGTATAGATATTTCTTTTCCTTTTTAAACAAACTAATTTATTTTATAAACTTTTACCATCCTGAAATTACGTAGCATTTAAAAAGACAATGCTTCCATGCTTGCAATTACAAAAGGGAAAAAGGACCTATTTCTTTATTTGGGAATCTTTACGTACATGCCAATGCTATCATCAGCGATGTTAAAAATACTGAGAGCAGTTGGGATTGCTTAACTGCATGAATCGTTTATGCCATTTCATAAGAACTACTATCTTACCAGATTGCAACATACAGGGTTGTTTGTGGAGCCGCAAATTGAATGAATGAGGATTTGGGAATGCTACGATTAGAAGATGTAAATAAATTGTTGCCAAAGGTTCAATTGAACACTGAAATTATATTCCAAAAGGTAAGACACCTTATTACTTAATTTCAAAGTCCTTGCTCTAGTCTCAGAGTTAAAACCATTTAGAGCAAAACTCCTTCTAGTAAATGGTAACACCTTTTACGACCCTAGAAATAGCCCCACTCAAAGATGGAGAATCTGGATTTAATCCAAGGTCTAATGATTTAAAGAATCCTAAAAGCTGTCCCACAAGAATGTTACAAACAGAGAGATAAGCCTCATCTATTGCTTTATCACCTTCTGAAAGCACAATTGATTTGTCTAAATCAAGATTGTACAAACTTGTTTCTGATATACCTATTTGAAATAAGGGTTTTTTACCCTCATCCATGGCTTCAACCAAATCTTTCTCATAAAGAAAAACATCTTTCCTATTGGAAAAATAGTAAACAAGCAATGTTTTTTCATTGACTACCGCTTTAGGGCCGTGTCTAAAGCCTAGATAGGAATCATTTTTACAAATTACCTGCCCGTCACTTAATTCCTGTAGTTTTAGGTGCGATTCCATAGCTGTACCATATTGCGGTCCAGAACCCAAAAATACAGTTCTCTCAAAAGGGAGTGATGCTACTTCTTTAATGGTTTCTAAATACTTTGTAAGTACAGTATTACCATATTGTTTCAGTTTATCAATTGTGCTTTTTTGGAATTCAATATTATCAATATCATTCATAAGCAGTACGGACAATAACATACCTGAATAACTTCCTGTCATGGCCAAACTCTTGTCATTGGCCTCTTCAGGAAGAACAAAAACATAGCTAGTATTCTTAAAAGAGTGCTTAGCAAGACTACCATCAGGGTTGCAAGTAATAATCAGATGGTAGCAATTTTCACAGTATTTATCAGCTAAATCAACAGAAGCAACACTCTCAGGACTATTGCCTGATCTAGCAAAAGACACCATTAAAGTGGGTACGGTCGGCTCAAAGTAGTCTTGAGGATGCGAAACAAGGTGTGTTGTAGCCACAGATATGGTGGTGATTTCTTTTTTTCGCTGCAATGCTCCTTCTAAAGAATACCCAATATAGGCACTTGTTCCGGCCCCTGTAAGAACTATTTTTTCTACATCTTTAGAAATTTCATCTAGAAAATCTTTTATTTCAACTCGCTCTGAAATCACTTGATTATAAATAGCAACCCAAAGTTCTGGTTGTCCAGCAATCTCCCTTGCTGTATCAATAGCTTTTGCCCCTATCAGTTCAGTTTCATCAATATTAAGATATGTCATAGATTAAATGGAATTAATAATGTCTTTTTACTTTCATAACATTATTTACAAATTTATAAAACTTATTTTTAGTTTCAAACCATTATTATATAAAATTAAAGTTTATACTTTCTTATCTTTATCAAATACCTAATAAATGCATAATAGTAATCTGGGTTATAAGTATGGATAAAAACAAATCAAAACGCTCTACTGTCGAACGACGTAAGAGCATATTGAATCTTCTAGATGAAAATGGGCAGGTGTTCGTTCATGAGCTTAGCGAACAGTTTAAGGTAAGTGAAGTAACCATACGTAATGACCTTGAGCTTTTTGAATCAAAAAAACTTCTGATACGCGGACGAGGTGGCGCCATGAAATATGATAACTCCGTCAGCACGGATTATCATCTATCGGAGAAGGATAAAATTCATTATGCCGAAAAGATAAAAATCGGAAAAAAAGCTGCGACATTGGTCAATGATGGAGAAACCATCATTATAGATTCCGGAACTACTACGATGGAAGTCGCACGACATCTAGATGTTAAAAATTCTATTAACGTAATAACCAACGCGTTTAATATTGCCAACCAATTAATTAACGCCCAGAATATTAATATCATTGTTCCAGGAGGTACTTTAAGAAAAAATTCCCATTCCTTAGTTGGGCCTTTGGCTGAGAAAAATCTTAGAAACTTTTATGTAGATAAGGTATTTTTAGGCGTCGACGGTTTTGATATATCTCAAGGTGCTTTTACCCCTAATATTGAAGAGGCTTCTCTAAACCAAATCATGATAGAGATCGCCAAAGATGTTATTTTGGTAGCGGATTCTAGTAAATTTAATCGCCGTAGCCTTGCATTTATTTGTCCAGTTGATAAAATAGACATTGTAGTTACCGATGAAAATATAGATAAAGAAGATCAAAAACGGCTACAAGACTTAGGGATAAAAGTGATTATTGCTTAGTGAGTTATGCCCTAATTGGTCAGCGATAGTCAAGACTGTATAACACGGAAAGAAACGTTGGTAAAATCATCCAAAACGTAATATCAAAAAAAAATGTTTATAGTCTGTTTCTTGGCAGCAATGTTTCTTCATCTAAAACCCGTATAGTAACTACCCATAGAAACTCCTTTCTGGATTAGCAAAATCTTCTGTGCTTTCCACATAGCCCACCTGAGTGCTATTTTCAGAGATTTCTTTCTCCGGTTCCACTTCCACTTCTTTGCTATTGTCTCCACCGCACCCAAAAATCAAAAATATATTTCAATTTTTTGACTAAAAGTCATGCTCCTTTTTACAAAACTCAATCTTACCTACCTGAAACGTATTGTTTTAAACTGATGTGTCTTCATTTTCTATTTCTGCATCTCCCGGATCAAAAGCTAAAAGGATAGCGGCAATGACAGCAAGTACAATTCCAATTATTTTATAGGTGTTGGGTACAAAACCTAATATTATCATAGCAATTACAGCAGTAATCAAAGGAGCCCCCGCATTGGTTAATGGAGAAACTACCATGGCCTTACCATACCTAAATGCAAATACCAAACACAAAGCACCTATTGCATTTAAAATCTGAATTCCTGCCGCCAACCATGGACCGTCAAACCCATAATTGATATCGTCTGAAAAATCTGTCATAAAAAGTGCAATTGGGATTAATAACAACCCAACCACCGTCATATAGAAGAAAATGCTCTCTCCAGTCATGGTTTTATTGGCAAGTTTCATAAAATAGGCCTGTAGTCCCCAAGCAACTAAAACGAGAATGGCCAATATGAACCACAAATATCCATTATCAGCTTCACTATCACCTCCAGAGTATTCAAATAACGGCAAGGCAATAATCGCAAGTACAATCCCTATGGTTCCCAGTTTACCGGTGCGCTCTTTTAAAATTAAATACGATAATATAATGGTCACCATTGGGGAAAGTGAAATGATTGGGAAAATCAAATACGTGGGCCCTACGGTAACGGCTTTGAACAAAAACATCTGCCCGCCAGCCCCCAACAAACCAATAATACAGCCATAGAAAATTGCTTTTTTATTATATTCCAATTTCCAATTAGCCAATTTCAGAACAACAATGGCCGGTGGTATCATTGTCAAAGCCCACACACAATAAATAAGGGTTTCCGGAAAACCATTTTCCGCTGGAAGACCGGTAAATGCCCCCCAAATACCCCAAAAAACAGTTGTTACTATCGCAAAAACTAACCATAATTTTGATTTCATATATAAACAGAATTATAAATTTATTTTTAAAATTAATGCTACATCGTCTTCAAGTTCTTGTGCACATGCCCAAGTAACAGAGCGCCTTACTCCTTTAATTTCTATTTCGGCATTAAGCCTTAAACCTTAAACCTTCCCATTGGGTGTTTTTTGGCAACATAATCATTGCCTGCCTAACTTTTCCAGGAAACGGGTAACCTGGGTCTAAGCTTCCTGATACTTCAAATGTTTTTTCCGAATCACTCACAGTAATACACAATGCTCCGGGAATACATATTGTCTTTCAAATTTGATATTAAGAATGCTTCTTATCAAAGATAGAAATACTTCGTGTACTTTCTTAAAAGTATTAAAGAAATGTTATGAAAGAATTAATTTGATTTTTGAAAGATTTTATAATATACCATATACGAAGACAATATTTTTTATAATTCAAAACTATACAAAAAGGCAGCGCAAAAACCAGTTCGATCCTATACAGGTCCGAGAATGGCATACCCTTAATTTTCCATTACAAAGGCCTTTAAAACCCCAGAATTGGAATTTACAAGTATTATTGGTTGACCTAGAGTCCCTTTTATAATTCCAATACCACGAGCATCGCCATCAACAAAAAAGCCCGTTATATTCCCCATAAGCGGAATAAAAGCTCCATTACCATTTCCCATTAAAGAAAGCCCAATAGCGGCATCATGATTACCAACGGAAGTATCCCAAATGTAATCGTTACCTGCAATAAGTACATCTAAATTACCGACAGCATCGATATCCATGACTTGAATTGTATGGATTGGTGCCAGTTTAGCTTCAACAGGAAGTTCCCGCACTATTAATTTTCCGCTGCCTAAATTTTCTATATAAGCAATGTTAAAAGTTTGACTCTTTACCACATAAGCAGCATCTAATTCTTCTGGCAGAAAGGCCTCTTCAACTGTGACATTGGCATACACTTCAAATGTCCTAAACCTACCTTACATTGCGAGTATTTGACCGATTATAGCATCACGAGGGTGCGCGGGATAATTCTTTCCTTGAATGTAATAGCACATAATAGGGTCAAAGGTACCGTCATTATCATTGGTGTAGATACACAAAGGCTCTTCTATTGAAGCTTCGTATTTACCGTTTAGTCCAAGGTGCTGGGGTTCTTGTTATATCATCTGTCCCCTAAAATCTTAATAGCACCAGTTAAATCCTTTTTCTGTTGAGTACCAAAACCTACCACGACAACCTCCTCTAAGCATTCTGCGCTTTCCCTAAAGACACATTAACAACGGCACGATCGTTAACTGAGACTTCATCAGTATCCAAAATCCAAATAAGAAAATACAAGAACGGAATTATCAGATGTAACATCAATTGAATAATTACCATCGCAATCCGTCGACATAGCATTAGTAGTTCCTTTTTCTACTACATTGATACCTGTTAATGGTTTTCCATTTGAAGTCGCAATACTGGTCACAATTTATTGCTCATAGCCTGATAGCGTAAAAATAATACCGAAAAGCAAAGCATATAAATACTTGTTTCCTATGTTAGTGAAATGATTAGATTAGTTAGTATAATTTTTAAAACTATTTTTAGTAAAAAAATAATTTCTTTCACAAACTTATTTTTACCGTTATTAATTTGTTTTTCATTTGATGATTCCAAAACAAACTTATTTTTCTTTCCAACGTCTTTCAAAGTTATTATCATTCGCAATGAATAAATAACAATAACTCATTATTTTGCCGACGATTATGGTCATATGAGTAATAAATTTTAGTTATTCATTGGACATTATTTGAAACTCCTCAAGATTACTTATCTCTTGATTTCTTAGAATCTTATGAGTTACAAATGATATTTATATTTAAAATATTGACAAAAAATAAGTTAAAGAAACTTTATTGAAGGGTTTTGAAAGTCTAAATACTATTCTTATTTTTGAACTTTACAACAATAATTATTGTTGTGAATTTTGGCATACTCTCTCGTACTCTAAATCTATATTGGGTTTTTAGAAAAAAATTAATAACCTTCATTTAAAAAAATTAATACTTATGAAAATTTTTGATGTTTTGGTTATAGGCGAGTTGAATGTTGATATTATCTTAGACAAAATTCAGGGGTTTCCTGTTATTGGTAAGGAAATTATTTCCAACCAAATGAATGTTACTTTAGGAAGTAGCTCAGCAATATTTGCAAGCAACCTCAGCTCCTTTGATAACAAAGTCGCTTTTCTAGGGAAAATAGGTAAGGATAATTTTGCCCAAATTGTTACCAAATCACTAGAACAAAAAAATGTGAATACTGATTATATCATTAAATCAGAAAAATATAAAACAGGACTTACTATAGTAATGAACTACAATATGGATAGGGCCAATGTAACCTATCCCGGGGCAATGGAGCATTTAAAAGAAAGTGAAGCTACCCCTGCGCTTTTGAAAAAAGCCAAACACCTTCATCTGAGCTCTGTTTTTTTGCAAACAGGATTATTGCCTCATATCGTACAATTATTCAAAAAAGCAAAGGACCTTGGGCTTACGACTTCTATGGATCCTCAATGGGACCCTAGTGAACAATGGGCACTTAATTTACCAGAACTATTACCCTATATAGATGTGTTCATGCCCAACAAAGAAGAATTTAAACATCTTACTAAAAGCGAAAACCTGCAAACAGGTTTGGCTAAAGTGAAATCATACGCAAAAAACATCGTAATTAAAGACGGTGAAAATGGAGCGCACTTGTGGAATGGTAAGGAGTTAATCTCAAAACCGGCTTTATTGAACGCCAATGTTGTTGACTGCATAGGTGCCGGTGATAGTTTTGATGCTGGTTTTATTAGCGAATATATTAAAGGAAGCAATCTTGAAAGGTGTGTAGAAATAGGCAACTTATCAGGAGCTATAAATACCACCGCTTCTGGCGGAACTACGGCATTTGAAAATCTATCGCAAATCAAAAAGATAGCAAAAGAAAAATTCTCACATCAGATATAACAAATGAAGTTACAAGAAAAACTAGCAAAGAATAAACTGGAAGGTAAATCCCTTTTAGCAACAAACTTTTACAATTTAGAAACGCTTTCAGCGGTATTAATTGCGGCAAAAGAAACCAATTCTGAAATTATTTTACAAGTTTCTGAAAGTTCTATTAAATATATGGGGCTGAATGTTGCAAAAGCTTTAGCAGATAGTGCAAAAAAGAAATATGGTGTTACGGCTTGGTTGCATTTAGACCACGGCCAAAATGTAACCTTGGTTAAGGAATGTATAGATGCCGGTTTTGATTCGGTTATGATAGATGCCAGCGAAAAACCGCTGCATGAAAATGTAGCCATTACATCAGATATTGTAAAATATGCTGAGAGTTATGGTATTAATGTTGAAGCGGAATTGGGGTATATTTCCAAATTGGGTCAAGACCAAAAAATGGTGTATACCCAACCTGATGAGGCAAAGGAGTTCGTAGAGGCCACAGGAATCAATGCATTGGCTATAGCGGTAGGCTCAGCTCACGGCTTCTATAAGGAACCCCCAAAACTACAAATAGACCTTATTGGCGAAATAAATGCGGTTACTTCGGCAGCACTGGTACTTCACGGTAGTTCTGGCATACCCAATGACCAATTACAAGCGGCCATTAAAAAGGGTATTACCAAAATTAATTTAGCTACGGAAATAAAAAACATCTTTATGAAAACACTTCAACATGAATTG
Source organism: Bacteroidota bacterium (assembly GCA_024279425.1). Classification (GTDB taxonomy): domain Bacteria; phylum Bacteroidota; class Bacteroidia; order Flavobacteriales; family Flavobacteriaceae; genus Maribacter_A. The sequence goes on from JAJRRO010000100.1 coordinate 142,796, forward strand.
AAGCATACTGATAATATTGATTTACGTGAAGTTTTTCCCAAAGCAACAGAACAAGCCAGTACATTGGTGGCAGATAAATTGAATACCATCAATTTTAAACAGTAAATCATGGTTTTCAAGCGAACATCTTTACTGTACGCGCTATTGTTTTTAACTACGTTAAGTTTCGCCCAGAAAGGCTTGTTGTTGAAAGATTTTGCCTCTGTATCCATATATAAAACACCCACCACTGCTGTAACTAAAGCAAAGTTTCCGACCATATACCAAACGACTTTTCGAATTCTAGAAACAGAAGACGAGCATTTCTATTCCAATGACCTATTTGGTTACCATTGGACATTGAATGGATTAGGATTATCCAATACTATATTGAAAAAACTATATTATGAAAATGCAAAAAAAATCAGAAATTATGAATAGTTTAAAAACAGTACTCCTACTGATGATTCCGCTTGTGCTTTTTCTCTTCTCTTGCGACGGGCAGAAAGAGAATACTTCAGTCTTGACTATAAATCAAGGTGACTTGGTGTTAGAGGTAAATGGGAATTTAAAAACAAAATTATCGGTCACACTTGACAGTGCAAAACCCATAATGAATGATTTTCAATCGTCTGAACAATTGATTATCTCCAATAATGTCATTAATGAATTCCAATTCGACAATGTTGAGGAAAAATCTATTGACGAGCCTTTAAAAGGTAGGCAATGGGTAATAACAGGAAGTCATGATAATCAAAGTCTATCATTTGATAAGAAATTGATCATAACGGCATATGAGAAATACCCGGATTTGCTAATGACAAAAGTGGAATATACCAATACATCAAATGAAGATGTATTCGTTGAAAAATGGGTCAATAATAATTATCGTATTCTGTCCCAAGGGGATGAACCTGCTTTCTGGACATTTCAAGGTAGTTCGTCTACGGAAAGAGATGATTGGATAAAACCTTTAGAGTCTGGTTTTTACCAGAAAAACTTTATGGGAATGAATGATACCGATTATGGTGGGGGTATCCCCGTAACCTCGGTATGGAGGCTTGATGTAAATATTGCAGTAGGCCATTTAGCATTGGTGCCAAAACAAGTGAATCTACCTACCGAGCTTCCTCTAAAAGACACCAACGCACATATTGGAGTTTCTAAAGATTTTACAGAACGAACATTATTCAAGTCCAATGATAAAATAGAAACATTGGAGACCTTTATATCTGTTTCCAAAGGAGACTATTTTACCAATCTTTCAAGATATTCTAGCCTTATGCAAGATAGGGGTATTAAAATTGTGGAACCAGAGCCGGATGCCTTTGAATCAATTTGGTGTGCTTGGGGCTACGGAAGAACATTTACCCTTGATGAAGTTGTAGGAACGCTTCCAAAAGTGAAAGAACTTGGTATTAAATGGGCCGTTTTAGATGATGGTTTTCAGATTGCAGAAGGTGACTGGGATGCAGATCCTAAAAAATTCCCCAAGGGAAACCTGGAAATTAAAGGCCTAGTCGATGATATACATGAACATGGGTTAAAAGCAAAAATTTGGTGGACGCCATTGGCTGCAGATCCGCACAGCAATGCTCTAAAGGAAGATTCAGACATGAAAATCATTCAAAAGGACGGTTCACCACAGTTTATAACCTGGTGGAATGCGTATTACCTATCTCCTTCAAAAGAGAAGGCTATAGAGCATACCAAAGAGATAGTTCACTTATTCATGGAGGAGTGGGGCTTTGATGGATTAAAGATGGATGGTCAACATATGAACGGCGTGGCGCTGGATTACAGTTTGGATAATCCTGAAGACGCTCCTGAAAAGCTTCCTGATTTCTTTCAAATGATTTATGATGAGGCTCGGAGCATAAAGCCGAATGCCGTAATAGAAAACTGCCCATGTGGCGCATGTATGTCCTACTTTAATATGGCATCTATGAACCAAGCGGTTTCTTCAGATCCAACTTCAAGCTGGCAAATACGCCATAAAGGCAAAACATACAAAGCATTGGTGCCAAATACCGCATATTATGGCGATCATGTAGAATTAAGCGACAATGCCGATGATTTCGCAAGTTCATTTGGTATCGGGGCGGTTTTAGGCACAAAATTCACTTGGCCAAATGATAACCCTGATGAACGTCGTAGTCATTTATTGACTCCTGAAAAGGAGAAAGTATGGAAAAAATGGTTTTCTCTTTATGATGAAAAAATGCTCTCTAAAGAGAACTATTTAGGAGATTTATATGATTTAGGTTATGACAAGCCAGAAACCCATGTCATCAAAAAAGAAGGAGCTCTTTACTATGCATTTTATGATAGTGATTGGAATGGAGAAATAACACTTAAAGGTTTAGACGAAGAAACTACCTATAGGGTAAGAGACTATTTTAATGAAAAAGACTTGGGTGAAATATCCAAAAGCAAACCTATTCTGAACGCAGCATTTAAGAATTTTCTTTTGATCGAAGTGACACCCATACTTTAAAAAGTAAAAAACTATGTTTAATTCCAAGAAATATATTTTCATTGCATTTACCCTTTTTTTTGTTAAGTCCTATACCCAGGAAATTTATTCAAAAGAAAATATCGCAATAGAAGGGTATGATACTGTTTCTTTTTTTAATGATGAGAAAGCGGTAAAGGGAAATCAAGAGTATAGTACTGAATGGAAAAATACTACCTGGTTATTTTCTAATCAAGAGAACCTTGAAATCTTTATAAAAAGCCCCGAAAATTATGCTCCTCAATTTGGAGGTTACTGTGCCTGGGGAGTTCGGGAAGGTTACAAAGCACCCGCCAATCCGGGCGAAGCTTGGACTGTTTACAATGATAAACTCTATTTGAATTATAACGAAGCCGTTATGAAGGGCTGGCTTGAAGAAAAGAAAAAAAATATTTCCATTGCCAAAGGTAACTGGGTCGATATACTGAATGATGAATATGAAGATTGAATAGCCGAATTCTTAAATGAAAATCATGCAAAGCCAAACTAGTTTCAAATCTAGTTTGATTTCATCGGAAAGGTTGAAGTAACCTGCGTAATGAATGCTCAAATAATGGCTAAGTTATTTAGCTATAAGTGTTGATGATTCTAACGTACATAAATTAAAACAACAATTTTAAAAATCGCTACTCTATGACAACTCTGCTAAACAAGATTTGGTAAACCTGTTTTCTGCATTTATTGTATTGAGTTGAAGCTTAGGTTATGAAAAAAGTATTTAGAATGAATAAAATCATGTTAGTTTTTGGTCTGGTGTTGACAGGCTTGTTGTGTGTCGCTTGTGCGGATGATAGAAAAGTAGCCCCACTTGTGTTACAAGTGCTTGACTATACTGAGATTCCTATTGATATTTCTAATCCAGACAGAGGTGCCTATAGAGGTCGATGGCAGAATATATCGCCGAATTCGGTTAATGAGACTAATTCGCCTTTTGGTATAACGCCTGAAGTAGATCACCGGGTTCCGGTTGACGCAAATTCTGTGCTATATCATGGAAGACAGGTGCCGCCTGTGGAAGGTGATGATATCGAAGAGACTCAATTTTATAATCGTGTTAACCAAAACGCTAACCCCTACGTTGGTGGTACCGGGGTCTCTGCCCTTCCTGCCATATCATTTATGTGTTTTGACTTGTGTAACTTTTCGTCAAACGCGTTCCTATCGGCGAAAGATGCCTTTGGTTACAAGGGTGATGGATTGTTTGCAAACCCAGGCAACGGAGCCACAAGAACGGGAAAAACTCTACCCTTAACATCGTTTGCGCTTGATTATATGAGAGGCCTGCTTCAGAAGGTGAGAGATGGCAACGGTGTAGCCTTTGTGAAATTTTCTTATGACGGCAACGGGTTTAATTATATTGAATCCAATAAGTATCCCCACCTAAATCTCACCGAAGGACTCATACATGGACCTGAGCCAACATTCGTAACTGATAATAATCCATCGGCCATGTGTAATGTACCCGGGCATGAGGACAAAACCTGGATACAATATCATATTTGGCAGCTTAAACCCATTTTCCATGAATTCGAAGACGTTATCATGTCTGTTAAAACGGGGATGCTTGGTCCATGGGGCGAACAGCACTCATCACCTGAAGCTCAAAGTGTAGATGCTTACAAGATGCTTTTGGATGCATATCTGGACGCTGTTCCCGCTTCGCGTGCGCTTTTAACACATGCGGGAGGATTTCTGGCATGGTATAACGAGACGTATGGGACCACCTATACCTTTACTGATATAGACGCTATGCCAATTCCGTCAAAAGGCTCTCCAGAGGCGCGTTTTGGTTTTTTTAATGATAGCTATTCGGCTGGAAATTGGAGTGACAGTGGCTCGCTTTCCGAAGGGAATCCTATGATTAATAACAGATATGGTAGTAGTACATATGATCGTTACAGAGTTATCACATGGCTCAATAAGCAAAACCAAATCGTTCAAGGCGAAGGTGGTATCGGTGATAATGTTTTTGGCAATATGCCGGGCGCTATTATAGAAGCCCAACAACTTCGGACAAGTAATTTGAATATGAGACATGGTAGTTATAACCGGTGGGATAGTTTTATTTATAATGAAGCAAACGTCACTAAACCGGTTCAGTTCCCAGCCAACGAAGAAGAGTTAAGAGGAAAGGCTTTCACCGGAGAAATTAAAACGGCAATCTTTGACCCGTTATATGACGGCAGAACTGGACTAGAATATTTCCGCGACAGAATGGGTTACCGGTTAGTGCTGCGTGAGGCTAATGCAAGTGAATTTGTAAAGCAGAATAGTACCCTTATGTTCGAAGGGAAAATCCAAAATGTTGGCTTTGGTAATGTAGTAAACGAGAAAAAAGTGTCGGTTATTATGAAGTCGAAAGACGGTTCTAACTCTTACTTGGCAGTTACGAACCTTGACGCAAGGGATTGGCTAACTGATGAGGGTGGCAACGGCAGGCCAGACAATACTGCTGCATGGCGTGATTTAAACTTTTCAATTAATATGGACGCATTTGGTAGCGTTCCTGCTGGTGACTATGATATTTATTTGAAGATTAATGATCCTAAAGAACAAAGCGCTAACAAGCGCTGTATACGGTTTGCGAATAAGGGAAATAGTTGGAATGCTAATCTTGGAGCTAACTTAATTGGTTCGACAACAGTCGCCCCATAGATTTACATCGGCAAAGGCGAAATTAAATAACATAGAAGAAACTTTATGAACAGAAAAGAATTTTTAAAAACCGGTATGCTCGCATCCGCCGCTATGGGAACCGCTTCGGCTCTGATCTCTTGGTTTCCTAAGTTCAAACAAAAGCCACCTTGGATACCCAAGGGGAGCTTCACTATAGCAGAGCTAAATGCGAGAGTTCAAGAGTATTATGGTAATCCTGATGATGTCAGCGGTGTTGGGCGCGCCCGTAAGATGCAGGCATTAATAATGGAGATTGCCATCAAGGCGAAGACTCGAAATCCGAACTTTCAGGTTGTTCCGCAAGACACTTTGCAATATGCCCATATAGATGGAAATGAGAATAATTCATATGATTTGAATCTCTTAAACTTGCTCGATGGTTGGGGGATTGAAAATTTCAGTGAAACTACTGTAACCAGGTTGGCAAACCTATCTAAGGTTGGCATAAAGGGTACGGCGAACACGAATGGAAGAACTGTACAAGTTGTTGTTGATAATCAGAAAATTGCTACCGATAATAATATTCTCTGGCATCCGCAGTTAAGTGCAGAAGTGTATCAGTCACCAGGGATAGGAAATGCCGGTTATACACCAATATATTCGCCTTCCTCTAACAGTTACAATATAATCCATGATCCGATACCTGCCGGTGTAGCGAGCACATTAAACAACAACGATGTTAATAGTATGTCGGATGCGAAAAACCATCTGTACTTGATCAGCACCGGTAAATACTCGAATTGGTCTGACTGGGAAGCTAATCCCGGCAATCGTCTTAATATAAACACCAATGCTGGTTATTTGGTTCCTTTCGCAGGCGGACGATTTCAACCTACCGGTCCTGCGGAGGTGGTTGCTCAAGCAATCGCAGACCACGGGACCGAATGGGACTTTTTTTGGGTGGCGAAAGGCTACACTCGAAATGAAGGCAGGAAGGCGTATATTGAGGAACTCGCGGCCTCAGAGTGGGATGCTTTTTATCTTGACGCTCATGCCGGCGGAGGTGCCCTTACCAAGGAAGAGGTTGAAATGCTTAAACAGAAACCTCAGGGCGGCAGGCGACAGGTTCTCGCGTATTTGAGTATCGGCACGACAGAATTATACCGGTGGTATGCCGATCCAGTCATGGTTAAACCTAGCCCAAGATCTTTCCTCCACGGCGTTGTCGAGAATGGCACATTTATACCTGCCCGCGAAAGATTTCGGAATGTTGGTATCCCAAATTGGATGCTATGGTCAGCTTACTCAGGGCAATACGCTGATGAAGCCACCCCTATTTGGTGGCATCCTGAGTGGAGGGACATTATTGTAAGAGGCGGTAGCCCGTATAAAAGCCCCAACTATGATCATTCCCTTTTTGCGGATGGCAGATCCTCCATCGACAAGATTGTCGATATGGGATTTGACGGAGTGTACTTAGATAACGTAAGCAGAGCAACCTCGTCTGGTGCTAAATGGACTGCGTTACAGGCCTACAATGAAGCAAATCCCAGGTGGTATTTAGAACCTTAGACAAGGTGTTTTTCGAACAAAAGCCTAAATAGCACTATCAACTATTTTACTCATATGAAGATCAAAATTATATTTATTATTTTTTGTTTAGTTGTAAGCGTTGTATACGCTCAGGAGAATCTTGTGCCACAGAAAATTAATTTTACGGAGTTTGTCGGTGACATTCCTAATCCGGATAGAGGTTTTTACACTCCAGGTACCGGCGGCACTGTTCCGGGTTCAGGTGGAACTCAGGGAGGTGGGTCACGCGCCGGACTGACCCGTATTTCAGGCACCAATACCGATGTAGAGGTTCGCTGGACTTACTATATTGGACTGGACATAAGGTTTCGAGAGATGTTGTTACATAATCTACCTTTGAACTATGTCAAGAAACAAAAAGAATCACACAGTAGCTTTTAAGGAAAAAGCGGTAGCCTTGAGCAATGCCCGGGGCAG
>JAJRRO010000101.1 GCA_024279425.1 Bacteroidota bacterium
AATCATTTTCCCTCCTTGGCTTCGTATGTAGTCAATAATCTGCATGGCACTCATATGGTCAATACCAGGGTCAAGGCCAATTTCGTTCATGAATACCAATCCTTTCTCCTTTACCTTTTTATCAAGCGCTTTGATTTCTTTGCTCACATAAGAAGCCGTAACCAAATGCTTTTCCAATTCCAAACAATCTTTGGCCACTTTAATGTGAAATCGAGCAGGTAGCATGGAGACCACCATATCACTTTCTGCAATGGCTTTCTTTCGTTCCACATCCTTAAAAATATCCAATAGCATTACCGTACAATTCGGATGGTTTTTAATGGAAGAAGGAATCCTGTTAGGATGTATATCGCCTATAGTAAGATGTAATTTCTCTGCGTTGGACTTTTCTAAAAAATAGTCCAGCAAATAGGAGGTGGACTTGCCAGCACCTAAAACAAGTATTTTTCGGGACATTTACTTTAATTACTTTTATAAATGAATAACGGAGCACTAAGGTATCAAATTGTTATATTTATAAAAAAATAACCCAATCAAGTTATGAACAAAACAATATTCAGTGTAGGAATCATTTTTGGGGTACTGGCAGTTATGTTAGGTGCATTTGGGGCACACGGTCTTGAAAGTTTGATTGAAGCCGATGCCATTGATACCTTTGAGACGGGAGTTCGGTACCAAATGTATCATGCCCTATTCTTGCTGATTTTGGCGAATACAAAACTCTTGGATGAAGGTAGCAAAAAACTGATTTTCTATCTTATTGTATCTGGTGTTGTATTGTTTTCATTCTCGATTTACCTACTTGCCACCAATGATTTGACTGGTTTTGATTTTAAAAAGATTGCAGTATTGACTCCTGTTGGAGGTGTACTGTTAATATCAGGTTGGATTTTAATCGGCATACGATCTTTCAAAAAAATGAATTAATAAATTATCAATTTTTGATGGTTTAAATTTAAAATTCGAGGACAATGTCACAAAAAGAGCACAGATTGAACTTGGACAATATGCTGTATCAAATGTCCCCGGGCAAATTACAGGATCTAACCTTGGAAAAGGGTATGGGTAAAGAAGCCTCTTCGGGAGCTTTAGCGGTCAATACCGGCGAGTTTACGGGCCGATCTCCCATGGACCGCTTTATTGTAAAAGACGAAATAACTCAGGATGAAATTTGGTGGGGGAATATAAATATACCTTTTGAACCTGAAAAATTTGATAAACTACATCAAAAGGTACTGGCCTATTTAGATGGTAAGGAGCTATTTGTTAGAGATTGTTATGCTTGTGCCGACCCTAATTATAGGATGAACATCAGGGTAATCAATGAATACCCTTGGTCGAATATGTTTGTCTATAATATGTTCATTCGCCCGTCAGATGAGGAGTTGCAAAATTTTGAACCAGAATGGAAGGTGATTAATGCTCCTGGTTTTATGGCAGATGCAAAAGTCGACGGTACCAGACAACATAATTTTGCCATTCTCGATTTTTCCAAAAAGATTGCCTTGATTGGGGGAACTGGCTATACGGGTGAAATTAAAAAAGGAATTTTTTCAGCCTTGAATTTTGTCCTTCCGGTCTTCAGGAATACATTACCTATGCATTGTTCGGCCAATGTGGGAAAAGAAGGTGATACGGCCATATTTTTTGGCTTATCAGGCACCGGTAAGACTACCCTATCAGCTGACCCATATAGAAAATTGATTGGGGATGATGAGCACGGCTGGAACAATGAAAATGCGATTTTTAATTTCGAGGGTGGATGTTACGCCAAGGTCATTAATTTATCTAGTGAGAATGAACCTGAGATTTTCGGTGCCATAAAAAAGGGGGCACTTCTTGAGAATGTGGTCATGGATGAGACTGGGGAAGTTGATTTTTCGGATACTTCTATTACACAAAACACGAGGGTGAGCTATCCGTTGTACCATATTGATAATGTACAACGGCCATCTATGGGCCAAAACCCTAAAAACATATTCTTTTTGACCGCAGATGCGTTTGGGGTATTGCCTCCTATATCCAAGTTGACCCCGAGCCAAGCGGCTTATCATTTTATTTCTGGTTATACCGCCAAGGTTGCAGGTACAGAAGCTGGCGTAGTTGAACCCATACCATCTTTCTCTGCTTGTTTTGGAGCTCCCTTTATGCCTTTACATCCGGCTAGATATGCCGAAATGCTAAGTCTTAAAATGCAGGAAGCAGGAGTTAACGTTTGGTTGGTGAACACGGGTTGGACGGGAGGCTCCTATGGAATCGGAACCCGTATGAAATTAAAATACACAAAGGCCATGATACATGCTGCCTTAAATGGTGACTTGGGATTGTATTCGTACGACACCTATCATATTCACTCCGTATTCGGTGTTGCCCAGCCTAGGGAATGCCCTGGGGTTCCTACCAGTGTTTTGAGCCCAAGGGCCACATGGAATAATGATGATGCATACTATAAAACGGCTTTTAAACTCACCAATGCATTTCGGGAGAACTTTAAAAAGTTCGAGGCTTTTTCGAGCGAGGAGATTAGGCGCGGCGGACCGCAGCGCTATGCCTTTTAAAAAAAGTCCCTGGTACCCGTCAGGGTCTTTTTTTATTTCTTGTTTACCGTAGTAATATATTTTTGCAATGCCATGGTCATCGATGGTGTCTCTGGCGTAGGGGCTTTTATATCTATGCGCAGTCCGGCATCTGTCGCCGCATTTACGGTAGAGTCTCCAAACACGGCAATACGGGTATTGTTCTGCTCGAAATCGGGAAAGTTCTTCAATAAGGATTCAATCCCGGATGGACTGAAAAACACGAGGACATCATAGTAAACATCCCTTAAATCCGAAAGATCACTAATTACGGTTTTGTAAAAAATACCACGTGTCCAATCAACACCTAAATTGTCCAGCGTTTCAGGAACTTGTAGTTTCAAGACGTCTGAAGAAGGCAAAAGAAACTTTTCCTCTTTGTATTTTTTAAATAGTGGGATAAGGTCATTGAAATTCATTTTACCCACATAAATCTTTCTCTTGCGATATACCACATATTTTTGAAGGTAATAAGCAACAGCTTCGGACTGACAGAAATATTTCATTGCATCCGGTACCTTGAACCGCATTTCCTCGGCGATCCTAAAAAAATGATCCACAGCATTTCTGCTGTTTAGTATTATTGCAGTATAGTTATTGAGGTCTATTTTTTGTTGACGAACAGACTTGGCATCAACTCCTTCAACGTGTATAAATGGTCTAAAATCTACTTTAACTTTTTCCTTGTTTATTAATTTGGAATAAGGAGAATTTTCCATTTTAGGTTCAGGCTGCGACACCAAAATCGTCTTTATTTTCATAAATACTAGTCTTTTAGATAGCTTCCGATGAGGATAAACGGTGCGATTTCAAGAGCGCAAAGGTACAAAATAAAATAGAAAAAGTTGCTGGCAATGAATTTTTGATGATTCCTTAGGATAGTTATCCAACCAATCACATTTACCAAAAGAATAAGAAGAATAGCAACATATACCACAGCTTTTGAGCCTATAAAAATATAAACCAACATAATATTTGCCAGAAACATAATCAAACCACAATAATTAAAGTATGATATTTTCTTGAAAATAATTTCGGCAATGGTTTTTTGGGCTCCGAAAATAAAACTATTGCCCATTTGAAGTCCTATTTTTACTAACATATATAGCATCAATGAACCTACAATCAATGGGAAAATAATTAGGAAGGAATTTTGTCTTGGTTCAAAAAGGATTGAGCTGCTAAAATAAATGAACAGCGATAGATTGATAATCAGAAAAAGATCGAAAAAAAGATTGAACCAATTCAACAATTTTTTCTTTTTGCTGTACATGAATATGTACTTGTTGTTAAAGGGAAGAATGATAAAGTTCATGAAACGAGCATAAAAAGCCCCTTTAGCCAGCACGACAAATAACAGACTAACGAAAATTAGTATAGTAATCCAATCAATGCTAGCTGTGTTTCTTAAAATGGGTTCCATTAGTCCAATTTAATTGTCTTGCTGTTTAGTCCGTGTCGTAATCCATTTTCCGAGATTACAATTTTAAAATAGGCAAGATGCTCGGTATTTTTAGGCTTTGGTAGCTTAAACGTAAAATATGTCGTATCATTTGATTTTAGGCTGCGTATTTTATCTTCGTAAACTTTGGGAACAATGGGCACAAGCTCCTTAAATTGCTTGGCATCATTTAAATATGCCACTGCAAATTTTAACTTTTTAAGATCAATATCTACTTCATAAGGATTATGCACTTTCAATATCTGCCCATCCTTTCGAGTCCAAGAAAGACTTTCCTGGTCAACAAAGCAGCGAAGTTTTCTAAAAGATTCGAAATCATCAATGAAATTGGCATAGTAAATACTTCCTGTTATTTTAGGAAAGGTAAATTGCCTTTCATTCAGGTATTTTGACACATATAGGACTTTTTGGTGCTGTACTTTTTTTTCAGAATCATCTATAGTATACTGGTTTTGTCTATAATTTATATTGTTCAAGGAGTATGACGTTTTGCCAGTGTAGAAAGCATACATTGGGGCATTGCGATACGAGTTTTCAAAAACAACGGGGATATCCCCGGCCTTTTCCTGTATCTGGTTCATCCACTCTTTATTCCCATGGGTCTCATAATAAATGGGAAACAAAGGTTTATAAATCAATCCCACACGTAGAAAGAGTATAACAGCAATGTTCGCCATACCCAATCTATAAATCCATTTTCTAGTACTTTCATTTTCAATCATTACATTGAATACAAGAATTGCAAGAGGTATTGAGACAATTATAATCCATTGGGTTTGTACTCTCCTGTTAAAGCTCGAAACAAAAAAGAAAATAAGTACTCCATACGTCAGGTACAGCAATGCCTTTGTGAACAAATCTTTGGACTTGGTCTTAAAAAGCGATTTGTAAACCCATGGGAATGTGAGTCCGAAAATAGCAATAAGGCTGACCAAATACCCTAGCGTATATTTGTTGAAATCATATGCAGCATTAGGCCGCTCAAAAAGATGGTATTTTATAGCTATAAAATCGTTTTCGTATAGCCATAAAAAATGTGGGACGTAGCAAATCAATGCCACTATTGCCGCCAGCCACGCATATTTGTTGAAAGTCAATCTCAAGTTGGACAACAGCACAAAAAAGATGATTAATATAGCATGATATTTACTGTACATCAGTGCTGCCATCGTAATCCCCAAAACCACGGATAAAAGAACCGAAGGGGATTTTATGAAAGACCTATATACCAAAAGGAAAAGTGCCGTAAAGAACAATAAGGGTGTGTCAGGAAGCGTAAAAAAGCCGTACGCATTTAGTAAGGTCATGGAGAATGCCAATACAAAAAAATGAACGGCATAGTGTTCCTTTTTCCAATGTTCGATAATCTGCCAAAGAATGACCAAAGTCCCAACTGACATAAGGCAACTTATAAAACGAACCCCTAGCTCCCCATTGAAGAAAAAACCGCTTATTTTTATCATTAAGGCAACCATTGGGGGATGGTCAAAATAACCCCAGGCCATGTTACGGGCATAATGCCAATAATAGGCCTCATCAAAGATGAGTTCGGTAAAATGAGCCTGTAAAAGGTTCAATACCAATACGAAACCCAAAAGATATACAAAAGGTCTAGGTAATTTTAAAGACATTATAGAAGTTGATTACGGACAAAATTACAAATTCTGGGCCTTATTTAAAGATTTAAAAAAATGATAAATAATAGAATCTGATTATTGTAGACCCATTAAAACATTACTTTTGTTCAAATTCTAGTAAGAATATGTCAAGCGGTTTGGTCATCATCCCCACCTATAACGAGATTGAAAATGCGGATGCAATAATAAGGGCAGTCTTTGGATTGAAGAAAGATTTTAATGTGTTGGTCGTAGATGACAATTCTCCTGATGGTACAGCAGACCATGTTGCTTCTATGCAAAAGGAGTTTCCCAATCAATTATTTTTAGAGGTTCGTCAAGAAAAATCGGGTTTGGGCACTGCTTATATTCATGGGTTCAAGTGGGCGATGGCAAGAAAGTATGATTACATATTCGAAATGGATGCTGATTTTTCACATAACCCAACGGATCTGCTGCGCCTGCACAAGGCTTGTGAAAATGGAGCTGATGTTGCGGTGGGTTCTAGGTACAAGAAGGGGGTGAATGTTGTTGATTGGCCATTATATCGCATGTTGCTTTCGTATGGCGCTTCCCTTTATGTAAAAATGATTACCGGAATGCGAGTGCATGACCCTACTGCAGGGTTTGTTTGTTATAAAAGGAAGGTATTGGAAAATATTAATCTTGATTCTATAAAGTTCGTGGGTTATGCATTTCAAATTGAGATGAAATTCAGGGCCTATTTGAAAAAATATAAGATAGAGGAAATTTCAATAATCTTCCGTGACCGGGTGAGAGGCAAGTCTAAAATGAGCTCTTCAATAATAGGGGAAGCTGTTTTTGGGGTCATGGGAATGAAATTGAAAAGTCTGTTCCAAAAAAATAAATTTTAATTATGGGCAAGGTATTGATCAAAAATGCCAAAGTAGTCAACGATAATAAAATTTTCGAGGGCGATATTTTAATTGAAGATGATATCATACAAAAAACCGGTAAGAGCCTAAGTGATGTCAATTCCAAATTAATAGATGCCGAAGGTAATTATATACTTCCTGGGGTAATTGACGATCAGGTACATTTTAGAGAACCTGGTCTTACCCATAAAGGAGATATTGCTTCAGAAAGCAGGGCCGCCATTGCTGGGGGGATCACTACTTTTATGGAACAGCCAAATACCAACCCCCAAACCACTTCCATAAAAAAACTTGAAGATAAATTTACGCGAGCGGCCGAAACCTCTTATGCGAATTATTCATTCTTGTTTGGTGGTACCAATGATAATCTGGAAGAGCTAAAACGATTGGACAAAAATGCATGTTCTGGGGTAAAACTATTCTTGGGTTCATCAACGGGGAACATGTTGGTTGATGATGAAGAGGTCATCGAAAAGATATTCCGGAATACCGAAATGGTCATATCGGCCCATTGCGAGGATGAAACAACCATTAAAAGAAACTTCGCAAAACATGTCGAACAATTTGGCGATGATATACCAATCAAATACCATCCCCTAATTAGAAGTGATGAGGCTTGCTATCTTTCTTCTTCCAAGGCTATTGACCTGGCAAAGAAAACTGGCGCCCGACTTCATGTGTTTCACTTATCAACGGGAATTGAGACGAATTTATTCCGGAACGACATTCCTCTTGAACAGAAAAAAATCACCTCTGAAGTCTGTATTCATCACCTTTGGTTTTCAGAAGTGGATTATGATGAAAAGGGAACTTTGATCAAATGGAATCCAGCTGTTAAAACTGCTGATGACAGGAGCAAACTTTGGGAAGCTTTACTTGATGATAGGATAGATGTTATCGCGACCGATCATGCGCCGCATACCATTAAGGAAAAAAACAATGTTTATACAAAAGCACCTGCTGGAGGACCATTGGTGCAACACGCTTTACCGGCAATGTTGGAAAAATACCATGATGGAGTCATTTCGCTAGAAAAGGTAGTTGAAAAAATGTGCCATAATCCGGCAAAATTGTTTCAGATTAAGAATAGGGGCTTTATTCGAGAAGGCTATTACGCCGATCTGGCAATAGTGAATCTTAATGCACCTTGGAAAGTGACCAAGGATAACATAGCCTATAAATGTGGTTGGTCTCCTTTTGAAGGAGATACTTTTAGATCTAAGGTTTCACATACCTTTGTAAATGGGCATCTAGCCTTTGAAAATGGTAGGTTTTCGTCCCAAAGAAATGCCAAGCGGTTAACCTTTAATAGATAGTTTATGAAGAAGGTGTTTTGTTTGATTTTGGGTATGGTTATAGCCTCATGCGGAGAAAAATTACTTGAAAAGCCCGAAAATCTGATTCCGAAGGGCGAGATGATCAACATCCTTAAAGATTTGACCATCATAAATTCGGCCAAAAATACAAATATCATTGTTTTGCATGATTATGATTTTGAGCCAACCTCTTTGGTTTTTTCAAAATATGGAGTAGATAGTTTGCAGTTTGTTGAAAGTGATAGGTACTATGCATCCCTGCCCGACGAGTATGAAATCATATATGAAGCACTGGAAAAGTTACTTGAAGAAGAAAAAAACGCCTTGTCTGACGCGAAAAAAATAAAGGATAGTCTGGATGCGTTGAAAAGACAGGAGACCCTGAAAAACCCTATCAAAAATAAAACTACCTCAAAGGTCAACGATTCTCTTCAATAAACTTCTGACAGCTAAAAGATATTGCGCCATCCAAGGACTCAAATTCAAATCCCAAGGCTTTCCTTATTTTCCCGTTTTCATAAATCTCAGGATGCATTAGGGAACGAATTGCCTTTTTTGTAATTCTTCGTCCTTTTTTGGTAATTAGGTTTCTTGAAAAATCAAAAACCCGTCCTATTTGCAATTGCCAAATTTTCAATTTTTTAGTCGGTGCGGTCTTGCCTAGTCCTTTGCATAGCTTGGTCAGTATTTGGTTATACGTTAGGTTATCAGCAACGGCAATATAACGTTGATTGACAATATCTGATTGCATTAGGCTGGTCATCATTTTAACGACATCAATAACTGTGATAAAGCCCGTTCCGCCAGGGGGGTAATACCTATACCCTTTATTGGCAGTTGTAAAAAGGTCTCCGCTGCCACTATCCCAAAATCCAGGACCTATAATTACTCCTGGATTTACGATAACAACGGGCAATCCCTCTTGAGAGCCCCGCCAAACTTCCATTTCTGCCCTATGTTTTGTTAGCCCATAAACATTTGCCTCTTGACTGTTCCAATCATTTTCTTCAGTCGCCTTATTTCCTTCCGTGCTTTTTCCAATGGCGCCTATAGTACTTACATGACAAAGTTTTTTAACATTGTGGAAAATGCATAGATTCACAATATTGGCGGTGCCAATTGCATTTATTTTTTTGAGCTTTCGATAATCGTTCGGGTTGAACGAAATAAGAGCCGCGGCATGGTAGACTTGATCCACATTTTTGAATGCGCCGTCCAAAGCGTCCATATCATTAAGGTCAGCACGGACCCAATCTATTTTTTGAAATAATTCCTGGGCTTTTTCGGTATAATAGGAGAAGACATTTTCTACACGTTTTAGATGGCTTCCTTCCCTATAAATAGCTCGGACAGGAGTATTATTTTGCAGCAAGTCCAACAAAAGATGAGATCCTACCAATCCCGTACCACCTGTAACCAAAACCATAATTCAAAGTTAGTTATTTGAGAGGGATAATTCCATTTTCAAATAGGGAAAGACATTGTATTTCCTTTTATATTTGCAACTATCATTAAATCAATACTTGAAATGAGCTCAAATTTTGTTGAAGAATTAAAATGGAGAGGAATGTTGCATGATGTCATGCCAGGAACTGAGGAGCACTTAATGACGGGAATGAAATCTGCTTATGTGGGCATTGACCCAACCGCTGATTCGCTGCACATTGGGCACTTGGTAAGTGTAATGATGTTGCGTCATTTTCAATTGGCGGACCATAAACCCTATGCTTTGCTAGGTGGTGCTACAGGGATGATCGGGGATCCCTCAGGTAAATCAGAGGAACGCAATTTGTTGGACGAAGCCACATTGAGATTAAACCAAGAAGCCCTAAAGGCCCAATTAAGTGGGTTTTTGGATTTTGATAGTGATGCGAGCAATGCCGCTGTACTCGTCAATAATTATGACTGGATGAAAGATTTTTCCTTTTTGGAATTTATCCGGGATATTGGCAAGCATATTACCGTTAATTATATGATGGCCAAAGATTCGGTGAAAAAGAGATTATCGGCCGAAACCAAAGAAGGTATGTCTTTTACAGAGTTCACCTATCAATTGGTACAGGGCTACGATTTTTTACATCTGTACCAAAATAACAATTGTACTTTACAAATGGGCGGCAGCGATCAATGGGGGAATATCACCACAGGGACTGAATTGATCCGGAGAATTGGTAGGGGTAAGGGATATGCGCTGACCTGTCCGCTGATTACCAAAGCTGATGGTACTAAATTCGGAAAAACGGAGAGTGGTAATGTTTGGCTGGACCCCCATAGAACATCACCCTATAAATTTTATCAGTACTGGTTAAACACTTCTGATGAAGATGCGGAGAAATATATTAAAATATTTACTTTCCTTATCAAGGAGGAGATTGAAGATTTAATAAAAGAGCATCAGCAAGCACAACATTTAAGGATACTGCAAAAGCGTTTGGCCGAAGAGATTACGGTATTGGTACATTCTCAAGAAGATTTGGACAATGCCGTGAAAGCGAGTGATATCCTATTTGGAAAATCTACCTCGGAAGATTTGAAAACACTTGATGAAGAAACTTTCCTTGATGTTTTTGATGGTGTGCCCCAAGCCAATATTTCAAAATCGGTATTGGAAGAAGGTTTGGATATGATTGGTGCACTTGCAGCCAAAACGGGTTTTTTAGCTTCTAACGGTGAGGCTCGTCGAGAACTAAAGCAAAATTCAATATCGGTAAACAAGGAAAAGGTCACGGAAGATTATAAAATAACCATGGCCGATTTAATCGATGACAAGTTTGTACTCTTGCAAAAGGGAAAGAGGAATTATTTTGTATTAATGATGAATGATTAAACGCAACTTTTTATTCCAAGTTGTATCTTCTTATTGGTACATTAGATAATTATGATGAAGAAACTGACTTTTATTTTTTTTTATTTTGGTTTTTTTGTCTTGTGAAAATGATGATGATAGTAGACTGCAGGAAATAAATGGGCGCTATACACATGAAATCACAGATTGTGATAATACGGCCAACCCCGAGATAAATTGTACTGAATTTATGGAGTTAGTCAATGACTCCGAAGTTGATCTGTTATACGGAGGCGGGGATATAGTTCATAGATTCAGTTATACGCGTAAAGGAAATATTCTTGATTTGCAAGGGCCATTGACTTCAAGCTTTAAAGTGTCCTTTACGATTAAGGACAGTAGAACACTGATCCGCAACGACAATGGGGACGTTTGGGTGAAAAGTGAATGATTATTGACAACAGTTTTACACCATCATCAAATTGCAACCCCGAATATCTGAATGGTCAAAACGGCCTAAGATTTCAAAACTATCATTGTCATATTTTTTACCCAAATCCTGGGTGGCAATAAAAGAGCAGGAATTGATATTGGCCAGATCAATGACGTTGACACCTCCGGTTTTACCATTTGTTTGATAGCTCAATGGATCTTCAGTGTCCCGGATTAAGATTTTCATCCATGGAGGGGTGTTAAAGATGCCATTGCCTTTAGAATAAGCTTGTGAAAGCAACTCGGTCATGCCATATTCGGAATGAATGGTATTGATTCCAAATCCATTTTTAAGGGTTTCGTGAAGCTCTTCCCGAATCATTTCCTTTCTTCTCCCCTTCATTCCACCCGTTTCTATTACAATAGTGTTTTTTAGTTTCAAACGACGCTTTTCAACCAAATCCAGCAATGCGAATGAAACACCTATGAGAATTACTTTTTTTTCTTCAGCTTCAAGCCCTTGCATTTTTTTGATAAGAGTATCGACCTCATCGAGATAAAACCCACTTTCTGGATGCTTGCTTTTTTTAATAAGGTCATCAACCATATATATTAGCGAGGACCCTGTGCGCTCCAAATAGGAAGGCAATAAGGCCAAAATGCAATAATCGGTGATGCGCCCGTAGCATCTTTTAAAACCACTTAGATAACTTTTTTCGTAAAGACCAATATCCGAAACGTAATGTTTGCTAGTATCTTGACCTGTTGTACCACTACTTGTGAATATAACCTCCCCGACACTTCTCGTTGAAATTATCATTTTCGATTTAAAGAGTCCAATAGGTAAGAAAGGTATTTCTTTTAAGGATTTAACATTCGTTGTGTCTTTTCCCAACAGATTACAAAACTGATGGTATACTTCATTATTGTTGTACTGGAACCTGAAAATCGCGATTGTCGCGGATTCGAATTCTGCCGCTGAGGCAATGTCAAATATTTTAGAGGAATCAATCATTTGCTTCTTAAAAGCAAAGGTAATGATATGAAAAGCGAATAAATTGAAGTATGGTTTTATTTTACCACGAGTTTTCTGGTAATGGTACTGTTGCTTTCGGTTACTTGTAATACATAAACCCCGGGGACCAATGTTGAAATATTCAAGGCAGTATTCAAAATTCGATCTGTAAGTACAACTTTTCCAAAAACATCATAAACAACAATTTCTTTCCTGGCATTCTTGTCTGTTTTTATATACACGACATCATCGAATACCGGGTTGGGATAAAGCTTGAATCCTGAAATTTCGTTGCTTGGAGAATCCGTAAAATCCACTGTAGGTTCTTGTGCGGAAAGCACAAAGGAAAACACAATAAGTAGCGCAAAGTAGATTTTTTTCATTTGGATTGATTTGGGATCAACAAAGTAAAGATACTGAAAGACAATACTTACAGAACGAAAATGTTGTGAAATTCGATAAAATGTAGGTGTACAATTGGCAGATTGCAGTTCATCGATGAATTTGGTAAATCATCGATGAAATGGTGATAGGTTTTTGGAAGAATAACTATTTAACAATCAGCTTTCTGGTAGCCATTTTGTCTTTTTCATAAACACGTAAAATATAAACTCCCGCATCTAATTCAGAGACATTCAATTCTTCCCGTAAAATGGTAGTCTGTAAAACCTGAGTGCCCAAAACATCAAAAATCTGAATCTTTTTTGGCCCGCTGTTGTCCGTGATAATGTATACTTTACCGTTCGTTGCGGGATTTGGGTATAACTTAAAACCATCTATATCCCCATTAGGCTTTGCATCTTGTGCGAAGCTTAAGAAAACAAAAAGAAAAAAGAAAGCAACAAAGTATAATTTCTTCATGTAGATGACGTTACAAAAAGCATATCGCAAATATAATAATTTTAACTTTTGATTGTCAGAGCTTTCTCGGTATTTAAGTCAAAATTCGTTGAAATGCATTAATTCACATTTGCAAAGACCTGTTTGTTAATATTTTGTACACAGGGTGTTACCATATTGTTACCATTTTAATCTTTGACAAAGAGGTTTCCTGCAATAGTATTATATTTACTTTTAGGCATGAAACCAATATTATTTATTGATGAAAAAGAAGGATATTAAGATATTGATGGTAGACGATGAACCAGACATTTTGGAGATTGTTAAGTACAATCTTTCGTCAGTTGGGTATCAAGTATTTACTGCTAAGGATGGGGTCGAGGGTGTTGAGAAAGCAAAGAAAAAGAATCCTCATTTGATTATCCTTGACGTAATGATGCCTAAAATGGATGGGATTGAGGCTTGTGAGATTATTCGTAGGACTCCTGGCCTTGAAAATACGATTATCACTTTTTTGACCGCCCGAGGTGAGGACTATTCCCAGGTCGCTGGTTTTGAGGCTGGAGCAGATGATTATATTACCAAGCCGATAAAGCCGAAGGTATTGATAAGTAAAGTAAAGGCTTTGTTACGAAGGTTAAAAGAAGATGACTCAAATACTGATGAAATTGTTAGTGTTGGCAATATTATCATAAATAGGGAAGAGTATAAGATTATAAACAATGGTTCCGAGATTTTTCTACCAAGAAAGGAATTTGAGTTGTTGGCCTTGCTTACCTCAAAACCTAATAAAGTGTTTAAAAGAGAGGTCATTTTAGACAAGGTTTGGGGCAATGAGGTCGTGGTTGGTGGCCGCACTATAGATGTGCATATTAGGAAATTACGGGAAAAAATTGGCGAACATCATTTTAAGACCGTAAAGGGAGTAGGATATAAGTTCGTTCTGTAATGGCGATTCGTTTAAAAAAGTCCTACAGATTTGCCTTTAGGTCCGCACTTCTTGTTACTGTTATTTCAATCTTGGTTTTATTGGGATTATTATGGATTTTAGTAGCTATTAATTGGGTTCTCGTTGGTTTATTTTCCGTGCTTACATTTGTTTTTTCATTTATAGTGCTCCAAATTCGAATTGAGAATTTTATTTATCGACAGATCAAAAGGATATATGATGATGTCGCATTACTAGAGTCATCAGATCTTACTTCGGGACCTATTACTACCGATATGAAAACCCTTACGGAGGAAATAGAAAAATTTGCGAAGGATAAAAAAATAGAAATTGATACCCTTAAGATCCGTGAAGAATATAGAAAAGACTTCTTGGGGAATATTTCGCATGAACTTAAAACTCCACTTTTCACCGTACAAGGATATATACTTACATTACTTGACGGTGCCTTGGAGGACAAAAATGTGCGTAAAAAATATCTTCAAAGAGCAAATAAAGGTGTTGAGCGCCTCATTTATATCGTCAGTGACCTTGATTTA
This sequence comes from Bacteroidota bacterium, assembly GCA_024279425.1. Taxonomy (GTDB): domain Bacteria; phylum Bacteroidota; class Bacteroidia; order Flavobacteriales; family Flavobacteriaceae; genus Maribacter_A. Next base: position 14,427 of record JAJRRO010000101.1, read on the forward strand.
ATAACAAAGCTGGAAGTCGGGGATTTAAATTTGAAACGGGTCGATTTTGATATTATCGAGCTTGTACAGAATGTCTTTGAACTTTTGGAGATGAAGGCAGCCAAAAAGAAAATAATCCTAACTTTTGATATGGATTATAAAGACTCCATCTACGTTCACGCTGATCGTGAAAAAATACAACAAGTGCTTACAAATTTATTGGTTAACGCCATTAAATATGGACAGGAAGATGGGATAACGGAAGTGAGTGTTGAAAATTTAATTAAGAACAAAGTGATTGTTAGGGTCACGGATAATGGTGAGGGCATTGCTGAGCCGCATATACCAAGACTGTTCGAACGTTTTTATAGGGTTGATAAAAGTGGTAGCCGAAGAGAAGGTGGGTCAGGTCTGGGTCTTTCAATAGTGAAGCATATTGTCGAAGCTCATGATGAAAAGATATATGTTGAAAGTGCAGAGGGCGTGGGCTCAGAGTTTTCCTTTACGTTAGAGAAGACCAATAGTCAAAACGATGACACTTTTACTCTTAACAATTAGGATTTCATTAGTTTTGCCCCTGCAATTAATATTGGATGCTGTGGGGAGCAAAAACAAGTTAAAACGATTTAAGGACAATGCTACATTTAAAAATGTGGTTCAGCCAAGCAGGCAAGAAATTGAGGAAGGTTCCTTTTTACTAAAGGGTAATTGGAGTGGTTTTTTCGGGAATGACAATCCCATTATCCTCGAGCTGGGTTGTGGAAAAGGTGAATACACTTTAGGTCTGGCAAGACAAGATGTAAATAAAAATTTTATCGGATTGGACATAAAAGGAGCTCGATTGTGGAGAGGTGCTAAGACCGCCTTGGAAGAAAACCTGCATAATGTGGCCTTTTTAAGAACACAAATAGAATTGGTAGATGATATATTTGCTGCAAATGAAGTGTCAGAAATTTGGATAACTTTCCCAGATCCACAAATAAAGTACAAGCGTACCAAACATAGAATGACCAACGAGGAATTCCTGATACGATATGAGCGTATTATGATTAACCATGGATTGGTTCATCTAAAGACAGATAGTGAATTTATGCATGGGTATACATTGGGCCTTTTACAAGGTTCAGCCAGAGAAATAGTTTACGCCAATCACGATATATATAAAAATGAAGGAAGCCCAAAAGAAGTATTGTCTATTCAGACTTTTTATGAAAAGCAGTATCTTGAAAAAGGAAAGCCTATCACTTATTTAAAATTTAGGATAAATTAGTACATGGAGCATTTACTTATTCTTTTCTTCGCTACTTTTTCTGCGGCATTCATGGCAACGGTACCCCCTGGTCTTTTAAACATGAATGCAGCCAAGACGAGTGTTGATAAAGGTAAATTGAACGGCATCATCTTTAGCCTAGGGGTCTCAACCATGATAATGCTTCAGGCAGTGGTGGCGGTATATATTTCAAAATACCTACATAGGAACCCCGATGTTGTAGAGGCTTTGTTAAAGATTGCGGTTCTGGTCTTTGCCTTTTTGGCCATATATTTTTTTATGGCTGCGAGAGGCAATAAGAAAAAAGCCGTAAAAGCAGTGAATATCAGTAAAAGAAATAGCTTTTTTAAAGGTATACTGTTGGCGGGCTTAAATCTTTTGACCATACCCTACTATAGCGGATTGAATATTATGTGGAATGCCTCAGGCTGGATAAAATTCCAAATTTGGGATATTGTTGTCTTTGTTTTGGCTGCTGGTTGCGGAACCTTTTCGGTATTGTATATGTATACCATCTATTTTAATAAATTAGAAAATAAGACCAATCGATTTTCAAAGAATGCCAACTACATCCTAAGTGCTTTGATGCTGGTTCTTTTGGCCATAGCTTTATATAGGATATTTGATTGATGAAAAAAGAAAACAAGAACTTTTTCCAAAAAGTATATGCCGTGGCCCAATTAATCCCGTACGGAAGGGTCACTTCTTATGGAGCCATTGCCAAATACCTTGGTGCGGCGAGAAGTGCCCGTATGGTTGGTTGGGCCATGAATGGTGCTGGGAGTATGCCCGACGTTCCCGCACATAGGGTGGTAAACAAGATTGGACTATTGACGGGAAAGCATCATTTTGAAGGAACCAATTTAATGCAACAACTTCTTGAAAGCGAAGGAATCGAAATTAGAGACAACCAAATTATCGATTTTGAAAAACACTTTTGGGACCCCTGGAAAGAACTTGATTCAGGTTCTCAATTCTAGTTTTTTTTGGATTCACTCAAAACTCAATGTGAATACCGTATTCTCATTGGATACAAGGCCTAACGTTCCACCGTGCAAATGCATGATTTGTTTTGAAAGACTTAGTCCAATCCCTGTTCCTGCATTCTTGGTGGTAAAAAAGGGCACGAAGATTTCATCGATCAACTCTATCATAATCAACTCAAGGATGGCACAAGAACTCGGTTTGACCAACCCTTTGGGAAAGGAGCTTGATAACAACGGTCAAACTTGGACTGTTATAGGAGTTGTTGATGATTTTCATTTTAAGTCTTTGAAAGAGGATATTTCGTCTTTGTCATTAGTTATTGGAAGGGATACCGGTGCGGTTTCCGTGAAACTAGAAAAAGGTAACGTAAGCGATGCATTAGCATCTATCGGTGCCGTTTGGAATAAAAATGTACCCAATCAGGCCATAAATTACACATTTTTAGACCAAGAATTCACCCAAATGCATGAAGATGTCCAGCGTATGGGCAGAATTTTTAACAGCTTCGCCCTATTTGCCATTTTTGTGGCCTGTTTGGGCTTGTTTGCCCTTTCTGCATTTATGGTAGAACAGCGAAAAAAGGAAATAAGTATACGGATTGTTCTGGGCGCGCCTTTTAAAAGTATTTATCAATTGCTTACCCTTGATTTTATGAAGTTGATCTTGATTTCCATTGCTATTGCCATACCTGTTGGTTGGTATATGATGAACCGATGGTTAGTAGATTTTGCGTATCGCATTAGCATCGGCTGGGAAATATTTCTGGCCGCGGGACTTATTGCCTTGGTCATTGCAACTTTAACCATTAGCTATCAGTCGATAGCTGCGGCACTGATGCAGCCTTTAAAAAGCCTACGAACGGAATAATTTTAAAAGAGAACACTATGTACAAGCTATTTCTAAAAATCGCGACAAGATATCTTGTAAAGAACAAGCTATACTCCTTTATCAATATTTTTGGTCTTGCTATAGGAGTGGCTTCGTTCGTATTGATTATGCTCTATGTGAACTATGAGCGGAGTTATGATACTTTTGATAGCTCGAAGAATGTACACAGAGTGTATATGGAGTATGAAGAAGGTGGTGTTTTTGCTCCAGGTGATGCCCAGACCTTTAATCTATCTGGGCCAACGTTAAAAAAGGAGTTTCCTGAAATAACAGAGCAAGTGCGGTTATCCCAATTGGGTAAAATTACGTTTCAATATAGCAATACGATCTTCGAAGAAGATAATGGTTTTGTGGCTGATGGTACGTACTTCGATATCTTCAAATATCCCTTGGTTTCGGGGACCCCGAAAAGGTCTTAAAAGAGCCGTATTCCGTTGTATTAACCCAATCGCTTTCCGACAAAATTTTCGGAAACGAAGACCCAATTGGAAAAACCTTATCAGTCTTTTATGCCAGAACAGTGGCGCAGTTCAAGGTATCCGGAATTTTAAAGGACATTCCCCAGAACACCCACATGAAGACGAATTTTCTAATATCGTTCAATAGCATAAATACTTGGGCCGCGTATGAGGGCATGAATGATTTGAATTGGATGGCAAACGATTTTTTCACTTATTTAAAGTTGGATCCCAAGACGGATGTTGGACTGTTGCAAGGAAAAATCGCCAAACAGGATTTTTTAAATGACAAGGGCAAGCGGCACAACATTGAACCATTGGAAGATATCCATCTATATTCAAACAAACCCTATGAGGCCGAGGTAAATGGCAGCATTGGACGAATAAAATTCCTGACTGCCATTGCATTGGTCATACTCTTGCTTTCTTGGCTGAACTACGTAAATCTTGCCACGTCAAAATCCTTGGAACGGGCCAAGGAAACGGGCATACGCAAAGTGGCGGGGGCCAAAAAATCACAGTTGATCCTGCAATCGCTCTTGGAATCGCTATTACTTAATGTAATTGCGGTAATCTTGGCCATGTTCATGGTGGCCTTGATCTTGCCGATATTTAAGCAGTATGTCGGACAAGAATTGGACTTTGGAATTGCCAGCTTGAAAAGTTTGTGCCCCATTCTGGCATTTGTATTGTTGGGGGTGATCCTTTCAGGAATCTATCCTGCATTTATTCTGAGTAACTATACACCTTCCCAAGCCCTGAAGGGAAACATTCAAAATTCGACGAAAGGGGTACTGGTGCGAAAAGGGCTGATTACGCTTCAGTTCTTGGCGACCATTGTCTTGTTGGTCGGAACCATTGTAGTGAGTAAGCAGATAAAATTTTTAAAAGAACAGTCCATAGGTGTTGATCTTAACCAAGTACTGGCACTTAAAGGAGATGTGGTAGGAGATGAATCCTAATCATTAGGGAATGGTTTCAGAAGCTTGGAGGCCGAATTGAAAAAACTGTCTTTTGTAAAAGATTTTACCACGGCCTCTTCCTATCCAGGAGAAGGATACAATAGTTTGTCCTCCTCAAATTATATCGAATATCCTGACGGGAGAATCGATAAATATACGGTACATCACACCTTCGTAGCAGGCAAGCAGTATTTCGGGTTAATGGGTATGAAATTCTTGGCTGGACAGACTTTTATTATGGATGATGATTTGGAAAGCCCCGAGGTAGTCGTAAATAAAAAATTCGTTCAAATCATGGGCCTGACCAATATTGAGGATGCTGTGGGCAAACAGATACAATTTTGGGGCTCCAAGCGGACAATAACCGGAGTATTGGACGATTACCATCATTTTGGCTTTAAAAATGACGTAACCCCTATGATTATTCGCCAAGGATACGTCTTTGATAACCAATTGGTAAAATTGGATGAAAACATCACTTCCATTTCAGGATTTGAAAATGCTGTAACGCAAATTCAAGAGGTATGGAAATCCATTTTTCCTGAAAGTACATTTAACTATACTTTTTTAAATAAAAAATTCCAAGCGCAATACAGAGAGGAAACTAAGTTTGGTGCTGCCTTCCAGATTTTTACTGCATTAGCCATTCTAATAGCTTCGATGGGCCTTTTCGGACTCACCTCCTATACTTGTATCCAAAGAAAAAAAGAAATTGGTATCCGTAAAGTAAACGGTGCAACAATTGCCCAGATTTTAAAATTGCTAAATCAAGATTTTATTAAGTGAGTGGGATTGGCATTTATCATTGCCATACCTATTTCATGGTATGCCATGAGAAAATGGTTGGAGGGTTTTGCCTATAAAACCACTATGAGTTGGTGGATATTCGCCTTGGCAGGAATAACCGCTTTGGTCATTGCACTGCTAACAGTTAGCTGGCAGAGCTTTAGGGCGGCAAGAATGAATCCCGTAAATGCTTTAAGGGAAGAATAAAATGATATAAGACCTGACAGGTCTAACAAACGAAATCAAAAATCATAAAGAACTAAATATGCTACTACAATTAAACAATATTTTCAAATGGGTAAATTCAGGAGGACAACGCATCTTTCTTTTAAAGGACATTAACCTTTCTGTTGAAGAAGGTGAGTTTATCTCTGTTATGGGTCCCTCAGGTTCAGGCAAATCTACTTTGCTTAATGTTATTGGGATGTTGGATGATTTTAATGAAGGGGAATACAATTTTCTTCATGAATCAGTCCATACCTTAAAGGAAAAACACCGGGCCAATCTGTATAAGGAGTACATAGGTTTTGTATTCCAGTCCTATCATTTGTTGGATGAACTTACCGTAAAGGAAAATTTGGAAATGCCCTTATTATACAAAAAAATCAAATCTTCTGAACGGAAGGCCATGGTGGCCGATATGTTGGATCGTTTTAATATTGTGGGTAAAAAAAGACCTTTTTCCTTCCCAACTCAGTGGCGGGCAGCAACAGTTAGTCGGCGTAGCACGAGCCTTGATTTCAAACCCCAAATTGATTTTGGCCGACGGAACCTACGGGAAATCTGAATTCCAAACAGAGCGAAGAGATTATGGCACTTTTTAAACAGTTGAACCAAGAAGGTGTGACCATTATACAAGTAACGCATTCTGAAAAGAACGCCGCCTATGGGTCTCGGATTATTGAACTATTGGATGGTAGAAGGGTATGACGCCATTTCATGACATGGATTTCCTATTAAAGAATAACCAATCCTTATTATATCATATTACTTTTCAATCCAATAACTTTAGCTTCTCGTCCCTAAGATGTATCTTTGTTGTTTAGAATGAATATACATAAAGGATGAAGCTGAAGAAACAAGATATCTTAAAAGCACTGGAGCATATCACTGTTCCTGGGGAAGGCCTGAACATGGTAGAAAGTGGAGCGGTCAAGAACATACAGATATTTGGCGATGAGGTTGAAATAGATATTGCCATAAATAACCCGAGTCTTCAGGCCCGTAAGAAGACCGAAGTGGAAATTCTTAAGATCATCCACAAAGAGGTATATGCAAAGGCAAAGATAAAAATCAATGTGAAGGTTGTTGCTTCTGCCAAGCCTCCCGTAAACGAGGTTAAGGGCAAACCATTACCAGGAATACCAAACATAATTGCTGTTGCCTCGGGCAAGGGCGGTGTTGGTAAGTCTACGGTTACGGCCAACCTCGCGGTTACCTTGTCAAAGATGGGTTTTAAAGTAGGTTTGTTGGATGCGGATATTTATGGTCCTTCAATGCCCATCATGTTCGATGTGACCCATGAAAAACCATTGGCAGTGAATATTGATGGCAAGTCAAAAATGAAGCCTGTTGAGAATTATGGGGTTAAATTATTGTCTATTGGGTTCTTTACAGAGCCGAGCCAAGCAGTAATATGGAGAGGCCCTATGGCCGCGAAAGCACTTAACCAAATGATATTTGATGCGCATTGGGGCAAGTTGGATTTTTTACTAATAGACTTACCTCCTGGAACGGGGGATATTCATTTGAGTATTATGCAGGCCATGCCCATTACTGGGGCGGTTATCGTAAGTACGCCACAGGAAGTTGCCTTGGCAGATGCCCGTAAAGGTGTTGCCATGTTCCAACAAGAATCTATAAATGTTCCCGTATTGGGCATTATAGAAAATATGGCCTATTTTACTCCTGAGGAACTGCCTAACAACAAATATTATATCTTTGGAAAAGAAGGTGCCAAAAACCTTGCTGAAGACTTAAAAGTTTCATTTTTGGGTGAAGTACCTTTGGTACAAAGTATTCGAGAGGCTGGTGATATAGGAAGGCCTGCTGCCTTGCAAACGGCATCACCTATAGAAACCTCATTCGAGGAAATCACAAGGAATGTTGTTCAAGAATTGGTGCGTAGAAATGATAATCTACCACCGACTGAAGCTATCAAAATTACAACCATGGCAGGTTGCGCCGCCATCAAAAAGTAATACATATGACACCAGATGAAATAAAAACCAATGTGGAAAAAGCGCTCGATGAAATTAGACCGTTTTTGCAAAGCGACGGCGGGGATATTTCGTTGATCTCAATTGATAATGGTACTTCTGTAAAGGTGAAGTTAGAAGGTGCTTGTATAGGATGCAGCGTTAATCAAATGACCTTAAAAAGTGGAGTTGAGATGACCATTAAGAAATATGTGCCCCAAATTGAGGAAGTTATTAATATAGAATAGTATTGCCCCTATTTTTTGTTAGATCCTGGCTTGGTAGGTAAATAAATTGTAATACCTACCCTTTTTGGTAATGAGCTCATCATGGGTTCCTTGTTCCGCTATCCTGCCATTCTCAATGACCAAAATTTGATTGGCCTTACGTATAGTGCTTAATCTATGGGCAATTACAAAAGTCGTACGTCCTTCGGTAAGTTTGGCCAAACTTTTTTGGATCAAAGCCTCACTTTCCGTATCTAAATTTGAGGTGGCTTCGTCTAAAATCAGGATTTTTGGATCTGCCAGCACCGCCCGTGCAATGGTAATTCGTTGGCGTTGCCCTCCAGAAAGTTTTATACCACGTTCCCCAATAAGGGTATCCAAACCTTCATCGAAACGATCGGTAAACTCGTCTACATAAGCTGCTTTTACAGCTTGTTGCAATTCGATTTCAGAGGCATTGGGCCTGGGAAAAAGGATATTTTCACGAATGGTGCCCTCAAACAAAAAATCATCTTGAAGTACCACTCCCAAATGTTGACGGAAGCTATTGAGGTTTACCTGGGACATGTCCTGTCCGTCAATGGTAATTTTACCAGATTGTGGATTTAAAAAACTTGCAGCTAATCCTGCAATGGTGCTTTTTCCAGAGCCGGAACTTCCTACAAGGGCCACAACGGAACCGGGTTCTACCTTAAAGTTGATATTGTGCAATACTTCTTTTTCTTCTTCATAGGCAAAGGTGACATCCTCAAAGACCATTTTGCCTTTGATGGCCCCTAACTCAATGGTTCGTTCTTCTTCGTTGGCTTCCGGAGTCATGTTCATTAATTCTTCCGTACGATCTAATCCTGCCAATGCTTCGGTCAATTGGCTACCAATGTTGCTCATTTGTACAATTGGGGCGACCATTAGCGCCAATAAGAAAGTAAATTCAAGATATTCACCTATTGTTAACTCATCCAAGATAATCTTATATCCACCCAGCCCCATAACACCGGCAGAGGCAACCCCTAATAGAAAAGTGGAAGAGCTAGCCATGAATGCTGTCGCGGTAAGGCTCTTTTTTACGTTTTGAAAAAGCTCATCTACGCCTTGTTCAAAAACTTTATACTCCTGGGCTTCCGCATTAAAACCTTTTATGACCCTAATACCACCCAAGGTCTCGGTTAGCCTTCCTTTAACCTCTGCATTGATTTTACCACGATCCCTAAAAACGGGTCGTATAATTTTAAATGCTTTCAACGCAATAATGGCAAAGAGTAAAAGAGGAATTAATGTGAATAAGGTCATACTCACACTAATGTTCAATAAAAGAATTACGGAGACCACTGCCGTAACGGTCCCGCCCACCAATTGAACAAGTCCCGTCCCAATAAGATTTCGAACGCCCTCAACGTCTGTCATTATTCGTGAGACCAACGCTCCGGACTTTGTGTTGTCAAAAAATCGAATGGGTAATGAAAGTACTTTTTTCTGCACTTGGGCGCGTAATTCGGAGATTAGGAATTGTGCCTGAACACTTAAAAGTTTTGTCAATAAAAAAGAAATAATTGCTTGAATAAGAAAAGCAATGATGACCACACCTACGATTAGTTTTAAAAGAGGGATATCTTTATTCGCAAAAGCGTCATCAATTAAATATTTAAGCGAAATAGGGGTTGCAAAACTCGCTGCTTTGCTAATTGCAATTAACAACAAACCTATAAAAACCAAATTTCTTCTTGGCCAGATAATGGTTTTGAAGGCTGTAAGAACACTAACTTTTTTTGTTGACATATTTTGGAATTCGATTTTTGGAACGTGCAAGTTACTTTAAATAAATCGGATAGTTCACTGGGAAATAGTACCTAGTTATTTTTAGCAAAAAATTAGCATTTCAATGACAAGTCCGTTATTTTCACATGGGTACAAAAGAATCCATAATTCACGGAATATGATAAAATACAAATCAGTTGCTATACATTTTTTTTCTTTTTCTCTGTTTGTGGGGTTGTTGTCCTGCACTACGGAAAATGTATCTTCCGAAGTTGAACGTTGGAAGGCGAAGGCTGATAACGTTACCATACTGCGGGATGACTTTGGAGTCCCCCATGTTTATGGAAAAACAGATGCTGATGCGGTTTTTGGATTGCTCTATGCCCAATGCGAGGACGATTTTAACCGCGTAGAACTGAATTATATATGGGCCACGGGACGGTTGGCAGAGATTGAAGGAGAGGATGCCATATATAGTGATTTGCGTGCCAAGTTGTTTATGACAGAAGAAAAAGCAAAAGCGAATTATGTGCAAAGTCCGGATTGGCTAAAGAAATTATGTAATGCATTTGCTGATGGAATCAATTATTATCTGCACACCCATCCTAAAGTCAAACCTAGACTATTGACCCATTTTGAACCATGGATGCCCATGTATTTTAGTGAAGGTTCTATAGGAGGTGATATTGAACGAATTTCTACTCGAAAAATCGAAGCTTTTTACGAAAATGAAATGGAAATTCCGACGAGTCAAAAACTCGAAATCGAGAAAAATGAGGAAATGGCTGAACCTCAAGGTTCAAATGGAATTGCTATTTCGGGACAACTAACGGAATCCGGTAATGCCATGCTGTTAATAAACCCGCATACTTCATTTTATTTTAGAGGTGAGGTACACGTGGTCAGTGAAGAGGGACTCAATGCCTACGGAGCAGTAACCTGGGGACAGTTTTTTGTCTATCAAGGGTTCAATGAAAAAACAGGTTGGATGCACACCTCTACCTACACTGATGTGATGGATGAATTTAAGGAAACCTTGGTTAAAATGGATGACGAGTTATTGTATCAATACGGGGAAGAACTCCGTCCGGTCGAGGTTTCAAAAATTAAGCTAAAGTATAAGGAAGGCGACGTTCTTAAAGAAAAAATATTTCCTGCTTACCATACTCACCATGGCCCCATCACGCATATAGTCGATAATCAATGGACCTCCTCTGCCATGATGTGGGAACCGGTAAAGGCATTAGAACAATCGTATATAAGAACAAAGCAGAATAGCTATAACGGGTTTCGGAAAATGATGGATATCCGTACTAATTCTTCTAATAATACAGTCTACGCCGATGCCGAAGGAAACATTGCTTATTTTCATGGTAATTTTGTTCCCAAGAGAGATGTAACTTTTGATTATTCCAAACCTGTTGATGGTAGCAATCCTAATACAGACTGGAAGGGATTGCATTCGGTTGATGAAAATATCCTATTGTTGAATCCTGAAAATGGATGGTTACAGAATTGTAATTCTACCCCGTATACAGCTGCATTGGAGTTTAGTCCCAAAAAAGAGGACTACCCCAATTATATGTCTCTCGATCGGGAGAATTTCCGTGGGCTGCATGCCATAAGCCTTTTGAGAGATCGGAAAGAATATACTTTAGATAATTTAATAGCATTGGTTCATGACCCCTATTTGCCTGCTTTCGAAAAGTTGATTCCAGGACTTATAAAAGCGTATGATTCCCATGATGATAAGAATCCCAAACTAAGGAAGGCCATTGATGTCTTGCGCCAATGGGATTTTAAAACCTCCAAGGAATCAGTGGCCATGACTTTGTCTCATTTTTATGGAACACACTATGGCCAAAAAGGAAGGAAGCCTGTGGGCATGAGCGACATGGAACTTATGGATTATTTTGGCACAGTTTCTCCCTCGGAAGAGCGATTACGGATTTTTGAGGAGGTTGTAGATAAACTAATAGATGACTTTGGGACTTGGAATATGCCTTGGGGTAAGATCAATCGTTATCAAAGAATCAACGGCAATATTCTGCAACCTTTTGATGACAACAAACCAAGTATTCCTGTTGGTTTTGCTTCTGGGCGTTGGGGAGCTTTAGCTGCCTATGGTGCACGCTATACTAGTAACACCAAAAAACTCTACGGTACTCGTGGGAATAGTTTTGTAGCGGTAGTCGAATTTGGCGATAAGGTAAAAGCCAAGAGCATGTTGGCTGGTGGTCAAAGTGGTGACCCAGATTCACCTCATTTTGATGACCAAGCACAGCGCTATGCGGATATGCAATTTAAAGATGTGCCCTATTACAAAGAGGATGTTTTAAAAAGGGCGAAGGAAATCTACCACCCAGGTGAGAAGTGACTCAGTTTTGCCAGCGGGTTGATGAACTAGGGCCTGTTAACACTAAGCTTAATAGATTGCCCCCTGAGGGTAAAAAAGGAACATAAATTTTTGAAACAAGATTTGCAAGGGTAGCTCAGCAGAAAGTTTAAGAATCAATCAATAAAAGAGTGCGACAAAAAAAGGCCTTGGCCCTATTAAAATCAGGTAAAAATGTATTCCTGACCGGTTCGGCCGGTGCGGGTAAGACTTATGTGCTCAATCAATATATTTCCTATTTAAATGAAAGAAAAGTTCCTGTTGCGATTACGGCATCTACAGGTATCGCTGCAACCCATATGAACGGAATGACCATACATTCCTGGGCCGGATTTGGAATCAAGGAGCGATTAACCAAAGCCAATCTGGTTACTATGCGGACCAAAAAATATCTCAAAAAGCATTTGGAAGAGGCCATGATTCTGATTATCGATGAGATTTCGATGCTCCATAAAAATCAATTGAAAATGGTCGATGAGGTACTCCGTTTTTTTAAGGAGGATGATAGAGCATTTGGGAGAATACAGATTGTACTGTGTGGGGACTTTTTCCAATTACCGCCGATAGGAAAGAACCATGAAAAAAGTCGGGACAAGTTTGCGTTTATGTCAGATGCATGGCTTAATGCACAATTGAACGTCTGTTATCTAACCGAGCAATACCGCCAAGAAGGCGATAATATTTTGAACAAAATCTTGAACGAAATTCGGTCGAATACTATTTCGAACCGTAGTATCGAACTGCTAAAAAGGGCTGAAACCAATCTTTTGGAAGAAAATAAAACACCTACCAAACTGTTCACCCATAATGCCGATGTTGACAACATAAATCTAGCAGAATTGAATAAACTTCCAGGCCGTTCGAGAAAATTTAAGGCATCGACTAAAGGCAATCAAAAGTTGATCGAAACTTTGAAAAAATCCGTTTTGGCCCAAGAACATCTAGAACTAAAAGTAGAAACCAAGATTATGTTCGTGCGTAACAATCCTGAACAGGGATATGTAAATGGAACCATGGGAAGTGTCATAGATTTTAACAATGAAGGGTACCCCATTGTGAAGACCATCCATGGGAATATAATCACTGTAAAGCGGGAAACGTGGGGTGTACACGATGACCATGGCAAGGTTTTGGCAAATCTAGAGCAAATTCCATTGCGGTTGGCATGGGCGATTACCGTGCATAAATGTCAGGGAATGACCCTTGATGCCGCCATGATTGATCTCTCAAAGACTTTTGAGCGGGGTCAAGGCTATGTGGCCCTTTCACGTTTGAAGAGTATTAAAAGTTTACGGCTTTCCGGTTTTAATGAAATGGCACTTCAAGTCGATGGACTTACGTATAAGGCGGATTTGCGTTTTCAAGAACTCTCGGATGTCGTAGATGCTGAGCACAATTTTGAGACTTTGGAAGTAGAGGCGAAGACTTTTATAAAAGTACGTGGTGGATTAACAAATCTTGAAGAAATCAAAAAACAATCTAATAAATTAAAAGAAAAGAAAGGCAAAAAACAATCGACCTACGAAATTACCTTCACCTACCTGAAACAAAAAATGCCCTTGGAAGAAATTGCGGGAGAACGCGGACTATCAATAGGAACCATTGCCGGTCATCTGATCCGATTGCGAAAAGACTACCCCCAAGAAGATTTGGACTTTTACCGACCAGATTCGGCCTTGCTTGAAAAAGTCGTTAACGCCCGAAAAAAACTTAAAGGTGATACCGCAAGTTTGAAGCCTTTGCACACAGTGCTCAATGGCCAAGTGGACTATGAGGATATTAAACTGGCACTGGCTTTTTTGTAAATGAACTCGTTTGATGTAGCAAATGGAATTTGGAATTTGTTTTTTTGAATGTATAGGAAACGGTTAACTGTTACAGCACCTATAACTACTCTTTGGTAATGATCAATGTCGCTTTAGATCCCGTTGATAGCAGCCATTTGTTGGAATATATTAATTGCCCTTGGTCGTCATATACATCAACTTGTGCGGTATTGGGGCTTGAAGAACCTTCGTTGAGTGCCTGAAACTCCAAACGGTTAAAGCCTTTTTGCAAATCGACATTTACACCTTTAAAACTACCAGTAAGTAGAACATTAGGGTCAATTACATGACCATTGGACGAAATCATTACCCGATCTCCGTCCACATACTCATGATCCCTGCAAACAATCCCTACAAACTTGCCATTACTTTTAATATCACCTAAATATTGATTTCCGAACTTCTCTTTGGAGCCCCCTTTCTTTTCAGACCTTCCAACTTTTGTATCTAACTTCAATCCATGGCCTGCTTGCAACATTTCAGTGTCTGGCAGCATTTTCACTGGGTTTCTGGTAGGGGCGTCTAGAAGATTGGTATTGGGATTAGGGTCAATTACGGAAGGAATATTCAATGCAGTACCTTGACTACTCGTTCCAGTATTATCCAATGTACTTATAGAGCCTATCTCAAGAGGAGTACTTGTTTGTAAATCCGTTTGTGCGTACCCAAAAAAGCAAGACATTAAGGTAAAAACAAATATTGAAACGGTTCTTTTGACCATCCTTTAAATAGCGTTATTTTGGGATAAAGATAGCAATTACCCTGCCATAGGGGCTTAAAGGGATGTTAAATCACTCTTTAGCCCTTGATTAATAGTGTTTGGATTTGCCATTATTGAGTTGGGTTAAGCTGTTGAAGGAATATCGCATATTGCGGATTATTTGGGAACATTGTAGTTAATTTCAACGCATAGTTCCGAGCACTTTGAATTTCATCGTTTTTTGAATAGAGATAGGCCGCAGTATACAATAAATCCTCATTTTCTGGTGCGATTCGAAGTCCTTTTAGAATGGTCTCTTTGGCCTTTTCAATGTTATTCCCTGTATCATATAATAAGCTAAGGTTGTAATAAACCCTTAAGTTCTGTGGCATATAAATAATAGCCCTTCCAAAGTGTTCAATGGCCTCATCAATTCGTTTAACTTCGGCCAATAACAAACCTAAAGAGTAATATGTGGGCCCATACTCTGGCTCTTGTTCAATAATAATTCTAAAGGTGGTTTCTGCCTTATCCAATTCACTATTGTTATAGTACAGATTGGCCAAATTGGTTCTAGCAATATTGTTTAGATTATCAAGTTCCAGTGCTTTTTCATAGTTTTTTATGCCCTGTACTATATCTCCTTGTCTTAAATAGTAATCAGCCCGTTTTATTCTTCCTCCTGCAAAATCCGAAATTGCTTCTAGCGAGGTGTTGAATTCTGCTTTTACCTTTTTGTAAACCTCTTGGTAATCTGAAGGTATTTGAATTTCGTTTAGCCTACTTATGGCATAAAAGGCTTTTGTCCTTACCGCCCTTTTAGGATCTTTTAATAGTGGGATCAAATAATTAACGTAATCCGTATTGTTTATTTCTCCCAGTACGTCAATGGTAGTAGCCCTGACTATAGGAGAGATGTCATTTAGAAAAATCAATAGCTTAGCAATGTCATCGGCATTCATGTAATTATCCAAACCCCTTATAGCAGAAGCTCTTGCAATTTCTGGCTGCATGGTATCTTTTATCAGGGTTAATAACGATTCTTTTCCGTTAGGCTCTCCAGTTAAACCAGACGCTAATAATTCTGAAAAATGTTGATAATCAGGAACTCCATATTGTTTTTTAAATGTTTCCCAAGCCCATTCATTGCTTTTGTCCTTATGACATGTGGTGCATGCATTTGGAGTATCGTGTTTAAGACTTAAGTCAGGTCGGGGAATCCTAAAACTATGATCTCGCCTAAAATCATTCCCCATATAAAACTTTCCTGGCATATGACAATTGATGCATTGTGAACCTTCAGTTCCCTTTGTATGAAAATGATGTTCTGGAGTGTCGTAGTTTTCTGGAATATGGCACTGGGCACAAAGGGTATTGCCTTGAAATTTCAGTTCTAATGAATGCGAATTATGGCAGTCCGTACAAGTAACATCATTATGGTACATTTTACTTTGGACAAATGAACCATATACATAATCTTCGTCTAAAATCTGCCCGTCAGGATGGTAGACACCCGCAGTTATCAATTGGGGAAAATAATGGTCCAGCATGGTTCCTTCAAAATTGAATGATTCTGAAATTTGCTCTCTGCGCATATGACATCTGGCACATTGATCCACCAATTGTTTGGGTTTGGTTTGCGCTGTCATTTGCATTGTCTCGGATGCTTTATAGTCCTGCCCCAACCGACTTGCATCAGATACGTGTTGTTTGCCTGGTCCATGACAAGCTTCGCAACTTACATTGATCAAAGCAAACCTAGTATCATAACCATTTGTTTCTTGATCATAATTTTTTCTAACATTTGTAGAATGACAATCGGAACACATGGTGTTCCAATTAAGACCTCCTCTAGACCAATGCAACCATTCGGAATGAACTACCTTAAAATCAGGATATAGGTCAAACCACTTATTTTTTTTGGCGTCCCATGCAGTTCTCAAGCATTGGTATCTTCCATTGGGGAACTTAACGATATACTGCTGTAGTGGCGTTATTCCGAAAGTATATATGATTTGGTAATCATGATATTCTCCATCAGGACCTTCAGTATTTACAAAGAATTCCACGCCCTTGGTATAAAATCGTGATGTAACTCCCTGACTTGTAATTTTTTCACCGTTAAAGGTCGCTAAAATGGTATTTCTGTTTGCCAGTTGCATTGATTTGTCATGATGAGACCCTTTCCATTCTTTATATTGGTCTTCATGGCATTTTTTGCAGCTGTCATCGCCTAGAAAGCTTTCATCAGGGATTGCCTTGGTTGGGGTAAATATATTCTCGAAACTCTCTTCTGGAACTGTTACGTAATTGTGCTTTTTATTCTCTTTACAGGATGTGTGGATTATTAGGAATAAGAAGATGTATATTATTTGTAAAAAGAACTTCATTATTGGCTTTAAGGCTCACATTAAAAAGACATTTAGAGGAAAAGACAAGTATTATTTTTGACCGTTATTCCAATACTGGGGTTCGGCACCTTCTGTTTGTTGGTTCCAGTAATCCTGAGTTACCTTGCGACCATCAAAAGTTTTCAGTTTACGTTGGAAGACCCAAATCGTGGGATTGAAAACCATATCAGTTACGGCAACGGTATATAGTTGAGGTTCCTCTTCTGAAGGCCTTTTTTCTTCTTGGATTACAACTTCAAACCCGTTATGTTCCAATAATTTTTTTAAAAAATCTTTGCGGTTTTCGCTAATTTTCTTTTCGACAAAAGTTACTCTCTTATCCTCGATGCTTCCAAATAAATGTTTTCCTCCTAGTGCCATGACTTCTAATTAAAAATACCGCTTAGTTCATAAATATAATCATACAACGGGCTATAGATACCTAGAACCAATATGCCTATCACGGTAATCAACAGACCTAATCTCATATAGACCTTACTCCTGAAAAAGGGAATGGGATTCTCACTTTTCCTAAGGAACATGGCCCTGACCACCAAAAGATAATAGTATAATGAAATTGTAACATTCACTACGGCCAAAAAGACCAAGAAATAGTATCCCTCACTGGCCGCTGCAGTAAATAGGAAGAATTTTCCAAAGAACCCTGCGACGGGCGGGATTCCAGCCAATGAGAACAGCGCCAACATCATGACCAGACTTAAGTTTGGGTTTGTTCTATATAAGCCCTCATAGTCATTTATGTCCTCTTTTCCTGTTTGAAGCGAAATGGCTTGTACAACTCCAAATGCTGCTAGGTTCGAGAACACATAAATCAATACAAAATATACTATGGTAGCCGTCCCCAATTGTGTTCCCACAATTAATCCCAATAGAATAAAACCAGCTTGTGCAATGGATGAAAATGCCAAAAACCGTTTCATGTTTTGCTGCCGCAATGCAAACAAATTACCAATGAACATGGTTGCAATGGCAATAACATAGATCATGTTTTCCCAAACCTGCATCAATGGTTTTAAAACGGTGAACAACAAGATCATTAAAATAAAGACCGCGGCTCCTTTTGAAATCACCGATAAGTAAGAGGCTATGCTAATTGGAGCCCCTTCGTAAACATCAGCGGTCCAAAAATGAAAGGGCACCAATGATATTTTAAAGGCCAAACCCGTAAAGAATAAAATAGCCCCGAGTGAGGTAAGGTTAGTCGCTGAAACTAATTGAATTATATCAGCAAAGTAGATAGAGCCCGATGTTGCATATAGCATTGAGATACCAAATAATGAAACTCCTGAGGCTAGGGCTGAAGACAGAATCAATTTGATTCCCGCCTCACTCGATTTCCTGTTGACGGTTTCATAGGCGGCTAAAGCAGCGACGGGAAGCGTTGACAATTCCAGACCTAAATAGAACATTAAAAAATCCCCTGAAGAAATCATAAAATACATACCCAATAGGGAAGAAAACAGTAATATGAAAAACTCTGTGCCCTTATTTTGGCCAACGATTTTTTCCTGAAGCCAATCTGCCGATTGCAATAAGAGGATTAGCACACCAACATTCAAGACATTCTTAAAAAAATGTATTAAACCATTGGTTCTGAACATGCCACCAAAAAGGTTGTTTTCATCTACCGGCAAGAACCCGATTAAGGTATGAACCCCAAATAAGAATATAGCTAAATGAACGATGCTCTGTTTTTTGTTTGGTGGTATAAAAATTTCAGCTACGATCAACAATAGTATTATTGCCAAAAGTAATAGCTCGTGACGCATTAATAAAAAGCTATCTAGATTCATTATTCTTTATTTAAATTATGCTTCAAGTCATTAATTAGAGGATTGAAGACGGATGACCGAGGACCGAGGACTCTTATTAATTGTGTCATATTATTTTGTTTCTAAATGCTATCATCATATTCATTAACTCAAATGATAAGTCATAAAATTTATTAAATTCTTGTTTTGAAATATAATCTCGTCTTTTAACTTTATGCAAGCAAGTGACTACTTCTGCCAATGAGCGAATGGCGTATCCCATAAATCTCTTTTGTTCAGGGTTTGACTGACCAATTGCTCCTTCTGAAATATTTAAAGCAATTGAATCTGCTGCCCTTCTAATTTGAGAAGAAATGTTAAACAGCTCTTTTTTTGGAAAATTATCGGCTAAAACATCAATATCGTCCCCTAGATTTATCACCTTTTGCCAGATTATCGACTTCTCAAATTTAAACTTCATGTTTATTTGATTTTTATCATCCGTCATCCATCTTTACAACATTCCTTGTATAAAAGGTTCTAAACTTTCCAAAATCATATCACTTAACCAAAGTGGGGCAACACCCATGCCCACAATGGGAATCAATAACAATAATATTCCCGTTTTCTCATACCATGTAACTTTTTCCAGAGTTAAAAAAGCTTCATTTTTTACGGGGCCCATCAACATAAGTCCTACAACACGTAAAATATAAACAGCCGTAACGACAATCGCCGATACCGATACAATCGTTGCAATCCTATAGAACATATTATCATGCTCAAAAGCACCCACAAATATGTTCATTTCGGCAACAAAGCCACTAAATCCGGGAAGGCCTAAAGATGCCAAACCTGCAATAACATAAATGGTCGATATAAACGGAATTACCTTGAGTAACCCTCCTAATTTGGTAACATCCCTAGTGTGGGTTCTTCCATAGATCATTCCGATTAAAGCAAAGAACAGGGCTGTCATAAACCCGTGGGAAAGTGACTGTAATATGGCGCCATTCCATGCCGTTTTGTTCAGCATTAGAAGGGCGAACAATACCAATCCTAAATGGCTCACGGACGAATATGCGTTGATATATTTTAAATCAGTTTGTTTAATGGCTGAAAATGCACCGTAAATAACGCCAATGGCCGCTAGGATAATAAAGAACCAAGACCAATGTAAGGCCCCCTCTGGTAATAAATACATAGCAACTCGAAACACTCCATAACCTCCCAATTTCATTAATACGCCCGCATGTAGCATTGAAACTGCCGTGGGTGCTGAGGCATGACCATCTGGAGACCAGGTATGGAAAGGGAATAAGGCTCCGATTACCGCAAAACCAATAAAGGCCAGGGGAAAAAATAGTTTTTGTGCTTCAATGGGGATATTCACTTTGGCGATTTCCAATATGTTGAAAGTCAAAGCGCCACCGTCGGCATCTGAGTTAAAGTAAATCCCCAGAATAGCAACCAGTAGAATGGCAGAAGCACCCATGAGCATCAATGTTAATTTCATGGCTGAATGTTCTTTGGGTCCGGTTCCCCATATTCCAATTAATAAATACATGGGAATAACGGCAATCTCAAAGAAGACGAACATAGTAAATAAATCAAGAGAAATGAAAAAGCCATACACCCCTATGGAAAGCACGATTAGTGACACAAAAAATTCTTTGGGTAGATCATTCATTTTCCATGAAATGAAAACACCTGCCAAAACCACGATGCTCGTTAAAAGCAATAAAGCAACTGATATACCATCTACTCCGATGTTGTAATGAATATTAAAATCTTTGAACCAAACCAGATCTTTGGTAAAGACCATAATGTCACTATTAACTGCTCTTTCTTTGAAATACGCAAAAATCAAGTTGATGGCCATTCCGAGTTGTACAATACTCCCTACCATTGAAACTATACGTGACTGTTTAAGTCCTTTAGAAAAAACCAAAGCAAGTATGGTTGCTATGGGTACAATAATAAAAAGTGATAGAATATCCATATTAATCTTTTAGTTTGTCCATAGGTAAATAAAAACCAATGCAATAATTACCACTCCTGCTATAAATGCAAATCCATAGTCCTGTACTTTGCCAGATTGCAATCCTTTTATTTTGTCGGATGTCCATACCGTCTTGTTGCCAATGCCCTCCATGGTACCATCCACATACTTTTTATCAAATTTTGCTATTGGTGCAGAAACGAGGTTGAACAATATTTTTTTGGTGACGAAAAGATAAATTTCATCGAAATAAAACTTATCGCTAGTCCATTTATAAAAGAGTCCGAAAAAGTTGGCAAGCTTATCCGCTAAATCATTTTCCTTTTTATAGAATATCCAAGCTAGTATAATCCCAATCAATCCAACACCAACGGCCACAGCGGCTAGTGGATAATTCAAATGCGCTTCGAAAGTCGCTTTATCGGCGGTAACAAATTCACTAAAAGGAATAAACCCACCCACAATACTCAATAGGGCCAAAACCATTAATGGGAATGTCATTGAAATTGGGGATTCGTGAGGTTTGCGCTCGTATTTCGTTTCCTTTCCCCAGAAAATCCCAAAGTAGATGCGGAACATATAGAACGCTGTAAGGCCAGCTACAAATACTCCGATAAAATAGATTAACTTATTATGTTCAAAAGCAGCGACCAAAATCTCGTCCTTACTAAAGAAACCGGCAAAAGGTGGTACCCCGGCAATGGCCAAGGCTGCAATTAGAAAGGTAATATGGGTAATGGGCATATACTTTCGAAGTCCCCCCATATCCTTTAAATAGTTACTATGTACGGCATGTATTACCGAGCCGGCGCCCAAGAACAATAAGGCCTTGAACATGGCATGGGTAAACAGATGGAACATTGAGGCCATATACCCTAAACCCTCATGATCATCGTATCCCGAAACGCCCAATGCCAGCATCATATACCCCAATTGTGACATAGTTGAGAAGGCCAGTACCCGCTTAATATCAGTTTGGGTAATCGCTATTATAGCAGCAAACAATGATGAGAATGCACCCACATAGGCTACTATATTTAAAGCGAAACCATTTTCAACAAAATAATACAAGGGAAACAATCTGGCTACTAAAAATACACCAGCTACAACCATTGTTGCTGCATGAATCAATGCTGAAACGGGAGTTGGCCCTTCCATGGCATCAGGCAACCAAATATGAAAAGGGAACATGGCCGATTTACCAGCACCTCCAAGAAATATCAAGATCAATCCCCATGTTAAAGCCGATAACCCCATGAAGGAAGTAGATGCCCAATTTAAAATGGCATCTCCCTCAGGATTGTTCAAGATTTCAAAATCATAGGTCCCTGTATAGTATCCCATGATAAGAATACCTATCAAAAAGCCCAAATCGGCAAATCTAGTTACAATAAAGGCCTTTTTCGCAGCAGCTACCGCAGATGGTTTGGTATAGTAATATCCTATCAACAAATAAGATGAAACCCCCACCAGCTCCCAGAATATATAAATCTGAAATAAGTTGGTAGCCAACACAAGACCATACATGGAGAAAGAGAATAAGGACAGAAAAGCAAAGAATTTGGTATAGCCATCATCTCCTTTCATATAACCCCTGCTATATATATGCACCATTAAGGAAACTGTAGAAACCACAATAAGCATCATTACAGAAATGGGGTCTATGAGCACGCCCATATCAATTCGTAGCGTTTCGGTGAAATTCATCCATACCGTTTTTTCAACAAATGTTTGATAGACACCATTTATCTTGCCATGAACAAAAAAGTATTGGTATGCTGTATAGAATGAAAATAGGGTAGAAGTTAAAAGTCCGGCTACACCGATATACCCTGATACCGCAGGTTTGATTTTTTGATTGAAAATTCCCAATAGCAGAAAGACTGCTAGTGGAACCAAGGGAATTAATATAATATTACTAAAGTTCATTTTCTATTATTTTTAAGTGTCTAGAATGTCTAGATTGCCTAAAGTTTTAAGTTCTTTCCTATTGAAGTGAAAATTGCTAAAATTTCACTTGACTCTTTCTTTATTGCTTTGGTCTTTTCAAAATTCAACCATTTCATTTCCTCAATTATCTCCAACCAATAAAGTGTCTCACTAGCCTCACTCTCACAGATTTTTATTTTATTCCTAAAATCAGCTTTACTTCTTGATCTGTTTGCTTCTCTATAATTGGCTCCAATACTAGTGCCGACTTTGTTATTTGGTTCTTAATAACTTTCCCCTCGGCTGTTTGAGGCAGTATTCCCGATAACTTAATAATGTCTATCGCAAAATCTTTGGTCCTTTTCTCAAATTGCTTTCCAAATTCTTTATTGTTCATTAACGGTCAATACTACTTTCAATTCTAGTTCACTTTAATTACTTATTATTAGTGCTTCATGGTTTCAATATCTTTTACTTCAACCGAACTGATCTGTCTGTACAGATTTATTATTATTGACACGGCTAACGCAGTTTCTGCAGCGGCCACCGCAATAATAAATAGCGAAAACAGTACGCCTTGAAGCATGTCTGGATATAGATATTTGTTGATGATCACAAAGTTTATAACCGAGGCATTCAGTATCAATTCTACCGACATCAAAATTGAGATCAGGTTTTTCCGCGTGATAAAACCATAGACACCGATAAAAAACAAAATGGAGGTTACGGTCAGTATTTCGTAAATGCTAATTCCTGGAATCATGTTGCTGAGGTTTGAAGTCGGGAGACAGAGGTCCGAAGTCCCAAGTTTGAGGTTCTTAGTTGCATTATTTTATCTTTACCCATGATTATTATTTAATATTTTTTCTAAATGCTACTATCTTCCGACTTTTGGCTTCGTTCTTCTAATTTTCTTCCTTTGGCAATAATGATTGCTCCTACCATAGCTGCCAACAATAGAACACTGATTACTTCAAACGGTAATATGAATCCGCCTGCATCATAACTTAAAAGTTTTGTTCCGATTTCGGCTGTAGTGGTAGTCAATGAATTCTCTACGACATTGAACTCGTGGGCATAAATGGTGGTCAAGAAAACCCCTAGTCCAAGAAGACAAGCTATAGTCGTGATTATTTGTTTGGAAGGTTTTGCAATTTCCAATTCCATTTCTATATGATGTACCAATAGCACTGAGAAAATAATCAAGACAATAATACCGCCTGCATAGACCGTAAGCTGAATGGCTGCCAAGAAATTGTAGTCGATTAAAAAGTAAACCCCTGCTATTCCACAAAGGACAAATAGCAAATAGATGACAGACCGTAACATTTTACGACTGGTGACCGATGCGATTGCAAAAACAATCATTATCAAAGCTAAAATGTAAAAAATTACTCTTTCCATAGGTTTAATCTTCTACGCCAGGCAATAATTTAGAACCCGGTTTATTTAAAACTCTTGTAAGTGCTGTTCTATCATACACGGAATTTTCAAAATTCTGTCCCCATTTAATGGCATCCGTTGGGCAAACATCTATACAAAGGCCACACATGGTACACATGCTCAGATGATATACGAACTGATCTATTTTCTTTTTCTTTTTACCAGTTTCCTCATCTATACCACGGTCCCAGATTATTTCAATGGTTCCATTAGGACAGGCGATTTCACATTTTTGACAACCCGTACATCGGTGTCTGTTTTCCTCATCGTGTGGCATAATTACCTCACCACGAAAACGATCGAACATTTTCAGGGTTTCCCGATTGTCTGGATACTGTTGCGTTATGGCCCCTTTCCTTGAATTTAAAAAGTACTTGCCTGTAACACTCATTCCGGTAAGGAGTGTTTTAATGCCTTTGTATATATCTGAAAAATAACCCATAGTTTATTCAAATTTCATCCCCATAGCTATCGGGGGCAAACAACAAATTCCGATTTTGACGATACATTACCTGTAGTATTAGGGAAACCCCCATTTTTTGTTGCTGTGCCCTTTGTATATTATTTGTCATTTGGGTTTTGTTTTTTGGAGCTTGTTTTTTATAATTTTATTATCAGGTTAAGCCAAACAATCAGGGCCATTAATACAATATTCATTAGGTTTAACGGTAGCAGGTATTTCCATTCCAATGTAAGTAATTGATCCACACGTAATCGGGGAAAGGTCCATCTGAACCACATCATTAAAAACACGAGAAACATTGTTTTTGCCAAAAACCAAAACACCCCTAACAATGGAATGGATTCCGTAATTCCAAACGGGGATAACCACCCGCCAAAGAATACAGTAGTTGCTATGGCAGCAATGATGAACATATTAATAAACTCAGCTAAAAAGAAATAGGCAAACTTCATTCCCGAATATTCGGTATGGAAACCTGCTCCTAATTCTGATTCGGCTTCGGCCATATCAAAAGGAGCCCTATTTGTTTCCGCAGTCCCTGCAATCATAAAAATCATAAAGGCGATTATTGCCGGAATATGTCCTTGAACAATCAACCATCCATTTTTCTGGACTTCAATAATTTCTGAAAGTTGTAAGGTGCCTGTTATCAAGATCATGGTCAAAAGTGATAAACCAACGGAAAGCTCATAGCTAATGGTTTGGACACCGCTTCGCATGGCTCCAATTAAAGCGAATTTGTTATTGCTACTCCACCCTCCTAACAATATTCCGATAACACCAATGGAGGAAATAGCAATTAAAAATAGAATCCCAATGTTTATATCAAAAGCTTGAAATTCTTGGGTGAATGGAATGACAGCCAAGGCCATTAAAGAGGTGACAATTACAAAATAAGGAGCCAAATTGTATAAAAATTTATCAGCCTTTTCAGTACCTGTCAACTCTTTTGAAAGTAGTTTCAAAGCATCTGCCATGGTTTGTAACAATCCTTGAAAACCAACTCGATTCGGACCTACCCGTAATTGAAACCAAGCGGCCACTCTTCGCTCTATCAATACCAAGAATAAACCGGCAATGGCAAATATACCCAAGTAAACAAGGGCAATCAATACCATTTCAACAAAGTTGGCCGCATTTTCAGACATAATGCTAGAGAGCCAATCATGAATACCTTTTGTAATGCTTAATGCTTTTGTCATTGTATTATCGATCAATATCAGGGATTACAAGATCCAGTGTTGCCATTGTTGCCACCAAATCTCCAATCTTGCCACCAACAGCTATATGGCTTAACAAGGATAAATTTGAAAACCCGGGGGATCGGAACTTTAAACGATACGGGCTTTTGGTCCCAGTACTTATAACGTAAACCCCAAGTTCCCCTCTAGCTGTCTCAACCCTTTGGTAAAATTCTCCTTTGGGCAATTTTATAACCGCTTTGGTCGCAATGCGGTACTCTCCCTCAGGAATATTATCTATCAATTGTTCTACTATGGACAAGGATTCCCACATTTCTTGAATCCGAACTTGGTATCTCGCAAAAGTATCACCCTCGGTTTTTAATGCTTCATTGAAGGTTACCTTTTCCAATGCGCTATAGGGGTGATGTTTTCTAACATCACAGGAATAACCTGAAGCCCTTCCTACCGGTCCTGAAGCTCCAAATGATATGGCATCTTCCTTAGTTAATATGCCGACTCCTTTGGTTCTTTTATGAAAAATGACGTTATCAGTTAAAAGCCGATCGTACTCTGGGATTTTTGTCTTAAAATGGGCAATGAATTCTTTAACACGCCTAACAAAATTAGAGTGGATGTCGAACATTAACCCGCCTGGTACATTATAGTTCATCGTTAATCGGGCGCCACAAGTTTCTTCAAAAATATCGTTAATCAGTTCCCTGTCCCTAAAACCGTAAAAGTAGGTGGTCAAGGCACCTACATCCATTCCCATAACACCCCACCATAAACAATGAGAGGAAATTCGGGTCAATTCCCCAATAATGGTACGAATAACTTTTACACGTTCAGGAATTTCCATTTGAAGGGCATTCTCAACCGTAAGACAAACGGCTTCATTATTTATGTTGGAGGATAAATAATCCATTCGATCCGTGAGGTGAACTATTTGCTGATAACTATCACGCTCACACATTTTTTCAATAGAACGGTGTATGTAGCCTAGATCTGGCTCTACTTTTTTGATTATTTCACCATCAATAGTCAATAAAAGCCGAAGAACACCATGTGTAGCAGGGTGCTGAGGCCCCATATTAATGAAATATTCCTCAGATTTAAAGTTAGTTTCCGTTGGGGTTTCTTCCATGGTCAATTATTTGATAACCATATTAATTTCGTCTGTATAATCTTTTCTAAGCGGGAATCCTTCCCATTCATCAGTCAAGAAAAGTCTTTTGAGGTTAGGGTGATTGGTAAATGTTATTCCAAAAAAATCAAAGACTTCCCGTTCATGAAATTCAGCGGTAGCCCATATATTACTAACAGTATCCAAAGTGGGATTCTCTCTATCCAATGTTTTTACTTTGACAACAATTGTATGCCTATGTGTTGTTGATTCCAAATGGAATACAACACCTAATTCTGCCCCCCAGTCCACCCCGCTAAGGCAAAATAGATAATCAAAACTAGTTTCAGTATTACTTTTTAATTGGGACATTAATGCGTGAAGATGCTCTGGACCTACCAAAATATTGAGGAACTGCGAACCTTCTTCCGTAAATTCCAAAAGACTGGGATTGATAGGTTCTTGCGGCAAGGCTTTTTCTTCAGAACCCTCTTCATTTTCAGAGCCTTCAATAGCTTCAGAAGTCTTTTCAATATTTGGATTGGGGAACCAGCTTCCGATTAATTCTTGTAATGCTTCGTTAGTCATTGATATTTATCTAATTTCTTATAATGGCCAATATACAAACCACAATTTCTGGTGATTGTCACTTCCCATTATAATTAAATGCCCATTATGGGCTTAAAGCCCTTCATCAAACCCATCTATCGGATTTGCTTTATGCTTCATATTTTCGGTTCGTATTTTGTCTTGTAACATTAGCATTCCCTCCAACAAGGCCTCTGGTCTTGGCGGACATCCAGGAACGTAAACATCAACAGGGATTACATGGTCTGCCCCTTTCACGACGGAATAGGTGTTATAGAAAAACGGTCCCCCGGAAATTGCACATGCTCCCATGGCAATTACGTATTTAGGTTCTGCCATTTGATCGTATAAACGCCTTAAGACCGGTGCCATTTTATTGACTATCGTTCCTGCGATAATTATTAAATCCGCTTGTCTTGGGGAAGGTCTTGCCACTTCAAAGCCAAACCTTGAATAGTCGTGACGTGCAGCTCCAGTTTGCATCATCTCTATGGCGCAGCAGCTGGTGCCAAAATATAAGGACCAAAGGGAATTTGATCGCCCCCAATTGATTATTTTGTCCAAGGAGGTTACGATAACATTGGCTCCATTCCCAGCAGGTATTACCTTGCCTGGAAAATTCTCTGGTATAGTATTTGGATTGTCTACTCCCATTTTAAAGCTCCTTTCTTCCATGCGTAAATTAATCCTAAACCCAGTATGATCAGAAATATGAGAACTTCGATAAATGCTATGGCCCCTACATCCTTGAAGACTACTGCCCATGGAATTAAAAAGGCCACTTCCACATCGAAAATCAAAAATAAAATAGCAAATAAATAATAGCCCACCTTAAATTGAACCCATGTAGGTCCAATAGTGACCATGCCACTTTCATAAGGTTCTTTCTTTTGCGGATTATCGGATTTATGCGAAATTAAATTTGATAAAAAATTAGCCCCTGCCACCATGACAATCCCGGCAATTAGAAATACAATAATAGCTTCTGATCCCATTTATTTTATTATTCGTTTCTTAAAATACACTATAAACATCCCCCGAAAAAAACAGGTCATCGGCCTTGGAAAAAAGTGAGTCCGATTTTACTTGTTCGGTAAGTGCATCTTCCCTTTCCTCCAAGGTAGCATCATCAAAGCTCCTTATAATACCTGTAACCATAGGATATTCAGATCTCACCAGCATTTGATGCAGGGTAGGATCTTTTTCCTTGGCGTTATGTACCAACAAGTCTTCTTGGGTGATTCCGTTTTCGCCAATAGTGACCACTTCCAGTTTAAGTCCGTTTAGGACCAAACCTTTATCCTTTTCTTTTCCAAAAATCATCGGTTTCCCATGTTCAACAAATAACTGTCGATCTTCTCGAACAGCTTTGTCGGTAAATTTAGTAAAACATCCGTCATTAAAAATCGGGCAATTTTGTAAGACTTCGATTAAGGAAGTGCCCTTAAATTTTTCAGCATCAATAAAAAGCTGGGTCATTTCTTTGGGAGTATTCCCAGAAATTCTTGCAAAAAACCGAGCTTGTGCCCCCAAAGCCAATTCACCCGCAGAGAAAGGCGGTTGGGTATTTCCGTATGGCGAGGATTTTGTTTTTTGACCCACTAGCGATGTTGGTGAAAATTGCCCTTTGGTCAAACCGTAAATTTCGTTGTTGAACAATACAATGTTCAAATCGAGGTTTCTACGTAGCACATGTATAAAATGATTTCCCCCAATAGCCATCGAATCGCCGTCACCTGTAATGACCCAAACACTTAAATCAGGATTGGCCAATTTAACGCCTGAAGCAACCGCCGGAGCCCTGCCATGAATGCTATGTATGCCATAAGTATCCATGTAATAAGGAAAACGTGACGAACACCCAATGCCTGAGATAAAAACCACATCTTCTTTTTTAACCCCCATTTCTGGAAGCGCTTTTTGCATGGCCCGCAAAATAACATAGTCATCACAACCCGGACACCATCTTACTTCCTGGTCACTTGAAAAATCTTTGTAAGTATATTCTTTTATTGCTGCCTCCATAATTATTTTACTAATGATTTAAATTTTTGTATCAACTCACTGTTCGCAAATGGCAAACCTTGCACCTTATTGAATTGTAAAAATTCAAATGCGTCGAAATTATTTCGCAATACTTGCACAAATTGCCCACTGTTCAACTCACAAACAATAATTTTCTGGAATTTCTTCAATATTTCCCCGGTATTTTTCGGCAGTGGGTTTATATAATTGAAATGGGCAAAACCAATATTGGAATGGCCTTCTTCATTCATTTGTTTTACTGCTGAGTATAAACTACCATAAGTGCCACCCCAACCAATTACCAGTAAATCGCCTTCTTGGGCAAATTCAGTTTCGAGATTCGGAATATAGTTTTGTACCCTCTTTACTTTTTCTGCTCGTATTTTGGTCATATATTCATGATTTTCAGGAGCATATGATACATTTCCTGAAATACGATCTTTTTCCAGACCACCAACCCTATGTTCCAAGCCCGGAGTGCCGGGAATGGCCCAATTACGTGCTAAACTATCATCATTTCGGTCATAAGGATGCCAATTTTCCTTCACTTCTCTTACAATGTTGTTTTTGATTTCCGGCATATTTTCAACCGATCTTATTTTCCATGGAGCTGAACCACTGGCAATATATCCATCAGTCAACAATAGTACTGGGGTCATATGCTCTAATGTAAGTTTTGCAGCTTCATAGGCAAAATCAAAACAGTTGGCAGGCGTACTTGCAGCAATTACGATTACCTGACTTTCCCCATTTCTACCATACATGGCCTGTAATAAGTCTGATTGTTCTGTCTTTGTGGGCAACCCTGTTGATGGCCCACCTCGCTGAACGTTTACAACAACTAACGGAAGTTCTATCATCATGGCCAATCCCAAAGCTTCGCCTTTTAGGGCCAAACCGGGACCAGATGTTGTTGTAATGGCTAAATCACCGGCAAATGACGCTCCGATTGCTGAAGTTATTCCGGCTATCTCATCCTCGGCTTGTAAGGTCTTAACGCCAAAATGTTTATGTTTTACAAGCTCGTGCAGGATATCTGAAGCTGGGGTAATGGGGTAAGATCCCAAATATAATTCCCGACCAGATTTTTCTGCAGCTGCTAAAAACCCCCAAGCGGTAGCCGTATTGCCCATTATAATCCTATATGTACCAGGTTCCATTTTGGCAGGAGCAATGGTATAGGCATTTGGAATCAGTTCCAACGTCTCGGCAAAATAGAAACCTGCGTTCAATACCTTCGTATTTGCTTCTATGATCTGAGGTTTGGATTTGAATTTTTTATTGAAAAACTCAACAGTGTAATCTGTTGATCGGTCATACATCCAATAGACCATACCCAAAGCAAACATGTTCTTGCTTCTGGTGATACTTTTATTGTCTAGTCCTTTAACCTCTTTCAATGCCTCTTTGGTCAATGAAGTCATCGCTACCTCAATGACCCTATAATTTTCAAGGCTACCATCCTCTAAGGGGTTGGACTCATACTGTGCTTTTTCCAGATTTTTCTTGGAAAAGGCATCTGTATCAACAATTACTGTATGTCCTGGTTTTAGGGCATGCAGGTTGGTCTTCAATCCTGCTGGGTTCATGGCTACCAAAAGATCTACATTATCCCCCGGAGTGCTTATCTCAACACTACCTATATGTACCTGAAACCCTGAAACCCCATATAGACTTCCTTGAGGAGCCCTGATTTCCGCTGGGTAGTTGGGAAAAGTGGCCACATCGTTGCCGAACATTGCAGATGTATCGGAGAATTGGGTCCCGGTCAGCTGCATCCCGTCTCCAGAATCACCAACAAAACGGATGATTACCGCTTCTAATACTTCTTGCTTTTGCTCTTTTATAGCTGTAATCATATTCAGAAATTTGAATTAGGGGTGTTAAACAATTAATTTTGGTATATTCAAGTGCCAAATATAATTTTACATTTGGCAATGAAATATGACATTTGTCATTAAAAAAATACGTTCTTTACTTTAATTTCGTTCGTTATATAAAATTAAACAAAAATGGCTATTATTATTACAGATGAATGCATAAACTGCGATGCTTGTGTTTCCGAATGTCCAAACAATGCAATTTACGAACCAGATCAGGAATGGTCTTACTCCGATGAAACAGCGTTGGACGGGATGGTTACAACACCTTCTGGTGACGAAGTTGATGCCAATGCGGAAAATGAACCGGTTTCTGATGAATTCTATTTTATAGTTTCCGATAAATGTACTGAATGTAAGGGATTCCACGATGAACCCCAATGTGCTTCAGTATGTCCTGTAGACTGCTGCGTCCCAGATGAAGATCATGTTGAGACCGAAGAAGTACTACTTACTAAAAAGGCTTGGTTGCACGGGGAATAGATAAGAGAACCCCTTATAATCAACTTTATTAGGATACAGGATATTGAATATATCCAAACATTTTTATTTTCTTTTTTATCAAAATCCAACAAAATAAATATGGATTGTTGAGATTTTGAAGCAACAAAATTATACCCAGGGACCAATTATTTTGGTCCCTTTTTTGGTGACCCATACGGCATTTCCTGACAAATGTCATAGTCTAGCTTACTATCTGTCAATACATTTACGACAATTAATAATACCCAATACCGGTGTAATTATCTAATTACATACAAATTAGGGTTTCCTTTTCTCTATATGTTTCGGTATTGTAAATATGCGAAATGTATTATGGAAAAAAAATCCAAAAAGTTAATTTGCGACGCTAACGAAGCTGTTGCCAGAGTCGCGCATAAAACCAACGAGGTTTGCGCCATTTATCCCATTACCCCAGCCTCGCCCATGGGCGAACATGTAGATGTGTTCAGTTCTAAGGGGGAGAAGAATATATGGGACAATATTCCAAGAATCGTTGAAATGCAGAGCGAGGGGGGAGCTGCTGGAGCCGTCCACGGATCATTACAGGCCGGTGCTCTGACCACAACATTTACCGCTTCGCAAGGCTTGTTGTTAATGATTCCCAATATGTACAAGATTGCTGGGGAATTACTCCCTACTGTTATACATGTGGCGGCTAGGACCATTGCTACCCATGCGCTTTCGATATTTGGGGACCATTCGGATGTTATGGCAGCACGTCAGACAGGATTTTCAATGTTGTTCGGGGGTTCGGTTCAGGAAGCTATGGATTTTGCCTTGATTTCTCAAACTGCAACACTTAAATCCAGGATTCCCTTTATGAATATTTTCGACGGATTCAGAACTTCTCACGAAATATCAAAGATTGATGCTATTCCTGATGAAGTAATCAAGGCTATGATGCCTGAGGATGAGATTATGGCGCATAAAAACCGCTCTTTGGATCCTGATCATCCAGTTATTAGGGGTACATCACAAAACCCTGATGTTTTCTTTCAAGCTCGGGAAGCCGCGAATACTTATTATAAAAAAGTACCAGGGATAGTTCAAGACGCCATGGACGAATTTTACGAACATACAGGTCGTAGATATAGTTTGTTTTATTATTTAGGTCATCCAGAAGCAGAACGTGTAATTATCATTATGGGCTCTGGGCAAGGAGCTACCCGTGAAACTGTTGATGCCATGGTGAAAAATGGCGAAAAAGTAGGAGCTATTTTTATTCGTTTGTTCAGACCCTTCTCGATTGAACATTTTGTAAATGAATTGCCTAAAACCGTTAAGAAAATAGCAGTTCTGGATCGTACCAAAGAACCAGGAAGTGTCGGTGATCCTTTATATTTGGATGTGGTCACGGCATTGAATGAAAGTAGTCGGGAAATGCCAGTTGTCGTGGGTGGTCGTTATGGACTATCCTCCAAGGAATTTACCCCTAGGATGGTCAGTGGTATATATAAGGAGTTATCAAAGGACAAACCCAAGAACCATTTTACAGTGGGTATTAATGATGATGTGACCCATACCAGTTTAGAGATAGATAATAACTTTAATCTAGAACCTTCTACCTTTAATTGCATGTTCTACGGTTTGGGTTCGGATGGTACCGTTGGCGCAAACAAAAATTCAATCAAAATTATTGGGGATACCACCGATAATTATGTGCAAGGCTATTTTGTGTACGACTCCAAAAAGGCGGGTGCCCAGACTATTTCCCATTTGCGATTTGGCCCAGAACCTATTTATTCATCCTATTTAATAGAAAAAGCCGATTTTATTGCCAGCCATCAATTCAATTTTATTGAAAAATACAATATGATGGCCGATTTAAAGCATGGAGGCACTTTCCTATTGAATTCGCCTTATCCGAAAGAGGAAATTTGGAATAGGTTACCTAGTAGACTACAGCAGGAAATAATAGAAAAAGAAGCAAATTTCTATATTGTCGATGCTAGTAAGGTTGCCCAAGAATCAAATCTTGGGAAACGAACAAATACGGTATTGCAGACCTGTTTCTTTGCCATTTCAGGAATATTGCCCAAAGAAGAGGCTATTCAGAAAATCAAGGATGCCATTGTAAAAACATATTCATACAAAGGTGATAAGGTTGTTCAGATGAATTTTACTGCAGTCGATAATTCATTGGTCAACCTGCAAAAGGTCGAATATCCGAAAGCCATTACCAGCGATAAAAAATTACAGTCTGCAATGACCAATGCTCCTGATGGTTTTGTAAAAGAAGTTTTGGAGAAAATCCTTGGTGGATTTGGAGATGAGCTTCCGGTCAGTGCCTTCCCAGTTGATGGCACCTTCCCTACAGGAACCACACAATACGAAAAAAGTGGGATAGCCGATTTTGTTCCGGTTTGGGATGATGAGGTTCTTTGTACCCAATGTAATAAATGTGTTGCCATTTGCCCACATGCGGCAATTCGGGCAAAAGTGGTGCAAAATACCGAGCTGGATGGTGCGCCTTCATCTTTAAAATCAGTACCTGCCAAGGGTCGCCCATTTGTTGGTGAAACAGAATCCTATGTGTTGCAGGTTTCACCAGAAGATTGTACAGGTTGTGACCTTTGCGTTGCGGTTTGCCCTGCGGAAAGTAAGGAGATCGAAAACTTCAAGGCCATTAATATGCGTAAAAAGATTGATGTTGATGTTGAAGAAAACGTGAATTGGGATTACTTCATCAATTTACCGGATTATGACCGTACCGCCTTACAGATCACAAATATAAAGGGGTCGCAATTCTTGGAGCCATTATTTGAGTTTTCAGGAGCCTGTTCAGGATGTGGTGAAACACCTTATATTAAAATGTTGACCCAATTGTATGGCGATAGTATTTTAATAGCGAACGCCACAGGATGTTCCTCCATTTACGGAGGTAACTTGCCAACGACCCCTTATAAAACCAACGCAGCCGGCAGAGGTCCTGCATGGGCAAATTCATTGTTCGAGGACAATGCTGAATTTGGATTTGGAATGAAACTTGCCCTGACCAAAAAGCAGGAGATAGCAGTAGATTTATTGAAATCTTCAGAAGCCATTATTGGCACTGAATTGGTTGAAGCTATTTTGAACAACCCTGAAGAGACTGAGGCACAGCGCAGTGAGAAATTCACACATTTGGATGAACTCAAAGATATCCTTTCGACCATTAAAAATGCCGATGCCATCAAACTGAATCAATTGACTGAATACCTCCGGAAAAAAGCGGTTTGGATACTTGGAGGTGACGGTTGGGCCTATGATATAGGTTTTGGTGGAGTAGATCATGTTTTGGCCTCTGGTGAGGATATTAATATTTTGGTTATGGATACTGAGGTGTATTCCAATACTGGAGGACAAACCTCCAAAGCTACACCACTGGGTGCTAGTGCCAAATTCTCGGTTTCAGGCAAAAGAACAAGTAAAAAGAGTTTGGCCTTACAAGCGGTATCTTATGGTAATGTATATGTTGCTCAAGTTGCCATGGGTGCAAAAGACCTACAAACCTTAACAGCCATCGAAGAGGCCGCCGCGTATCCCGGACCTTCGTTGATTGTTGCCTATTCGCATTGTGGCGAGCATGGTTACGACCTTAAGCATGGTGTATCGCAACAGGAAAAGGCTGTGGAAACAGGCTACTGGCCGTTATTTAGGTTTAACCCTTCGAAACCTAAAGGAAAAAAATTCAGATTAGATTCGAAGGCTCCTGGCAAACCACTGGAAGATTTCATGTACAACGAAACCCGTTTTACCAGGGTTGTCAAGGAAGATGCTGAACTTGGATCTGCCTTGCTAAAACAAGCCCAGGAAGAAGTTGAGACCAATTGGGAACGATTGGAGCTTTTTAGAAACATGTAACACAATTAAAAAGTATAATTGCTTTATAAGAATGACTTTGTTTTTTGAAACCATACATTCTATACCCCTTGCGGTGTGGGATGTATGGGACAAAGTTTACAACGTTTAACCTTTAAATGAAGTAATGATGAAGGATAGGGCCACAAAATTATATGTAGAAGCTATTAAAAAATTAAAAGAGGCCAATAATGAATTGTGTAGGCCTGAGGAGGATGTGGTTTCCCAATTGGTATGTTGCAACTCACAGCTCGCCATTGTAAATTACTTAAAAGGATTTCTTTTACAGAATGAAATTGAAACTAAAATTGATGAGTCTATCCATAGTCTTTACGAACAATGCATGGCTATAAACAAACAATTTGAAGAGATTCACCTATCTGGTTTTGAGTGTAATGCGCATAAGGATGAATCTCAATTCTGCAATCAATCCAATCAATTTAGTAGGTGTTTTGATATTGCAGACG
The DNA here is from genome assembly GCA_024279425.1 of Bacteroidota bacterium. Classification (GTDB taxonomy): domain Bacteria; phylum Bacteroidota; class Bacteroidia; order Flavobacteriales; family Flavobacteriaceae; genus Maribacter_A. The sequence continues at coordinate 50,468 of JAJRRO010000101.1, forward strand.
GCTTGGATACCTTTATGAGACGTGAGAAAATACTGAGTTGGACCTAAATCTAAATCACAATAGGTTTTGGTTTTTTACTTCCATGTATTCCGAAGAAATTGAATGAAGTTTTTGTGCATTATATTATCAATGTCCTCCCTGGTATATCCTTTATTTTCTAACATCTGTGGTACTTTTTGAAGATCCGCAATGGTATCTAGGTCAGTAGGACATTGTTCCTTGCCAAACGCCCCGTCTAAATCAGTGCCTATTCCCACATGATTTGAGTTTCCTGCCAACTGGCAAATATGGTCAATATTGTCTATCATTTGTTGCAAGCTAACACCCATTACCTCTGGAGCTGATTTACCCCTTACCCAGTTGGGTACCATCATCCATGCATCAAGAGCGATACCAATAACCGCGTTTCTGTTCAGCAACTCCTGTATTTGTTCATCTGCGAATTGCCTGTTGTGGTTTACTAAAGTCCTGCAATTATTATGACTGGCCCAAACAGGACCATCATAATGCTTCATGGTTTCCCAAAAACTAATATCACAAAGGTGGGTGGCATCCAATATCAATCCCAAGCGTTCAATTTCTTTCAAAAGTGCCTTACCTTTTGTGCCGATTCCTCCAATAGAATCCGTTCCATAAGCATAGGTGCCAGGACCATAATGGGCGGGACCTATGGCTCGTAGCCCTTGCTCGTATGATTTTTCTAAATACTCTAGGCTGACGATAGAATCAGCACCTTCCAAACTTAAAATATATCCAATGAGCTTTTTTTCTTTTGAAGTTTCCCAAAGTTTTATATGGGAATTGAGTTGTTCCAGATTTCGTATCTGTACCATTTCACCAAGGTCTTCCATGGTACGGTACCAAGCCAATTGTGCCTGTGTCTGTGCCCACGCTTGTTGGGGGGAATTCCATCCTGGAAGGGGATTATCACGCTTAACGTATCTTGCAATCTGGGTGGCCACACAAAGCCCAATATTTCCATTACGCATGGCTTCAAGGGAGACCGTATTTTTTTCGCGGTCAGGCTTGTCCGTCATGCCTTTTTCACTTTCTCTAATTTCGGGAACGGACCAGGTCAAATCCCTGTTCCACTCCATGGCATTCATTGAAAGGTCTAAATGTGCGTCGAGTATGAACATTTTAAATATTTATTTTTTGGTTTCTAGCGGCCACTTTCCAAGTGCCCGTTATAGTATTGTTTTCTACAACTGATACATTTTCGTATTTGGCTACCGTGGGACAGATATGCATGGGAAGGGCATAGAAAACATCGCCAACTTCAAAGCTGTCTGTATAATCACATTTCACCACCAAATGCTCTTCACTTTGTCCTATTTGTTCGCATGTTTCCAACCCAAATATTTTCACTCGGGGAAAATTCATTTCAGGGGCGATGGATTTATGACCCAAATCAAGACAAATTAGATTTTTGCCAGGTTTGCTGATTAATCTAGTTATTAGTACTGCCGCAGGGAGAAAATCCATTTCCTTAAATAAGTTGGCATAATTGGCATCCCATAACAGTGTTGTCCCAGGTGAGGCTTCAACATTTGGTCTTTTACAATGAATTGGAAAAGTAGGGGAGCCACCTACTACCATTTCAACGGGCCCAAACCCCTGTTGTATCAACTTTTCCTTAAAGGTCAGAACAGGTTCAAAGGCAGTGTCACATACCCTTTTTCGCTGATTTATATCCTCATCACGAATATGGCCATCATAAATATGCAATCCTTTTGCATTAATATATGGGGATTCAAACATTGTTTTGAACAGGTCCAGTGCAATAGCTCCCACTTCTATTCCAGTTCGATTCATTCCATTATTAATGTCCATCCACAGCGAAACAGTTGTGCTTTTCGATTTGGCAAGCGAAATAAATTCACCCAAGGTGTGGGAATTATCTACCAAAGTTGAAAATGTTGAATTGCGATATTCCTCCATCAAACTAAAGAAGCGTAACATATTTGCTCCGACGGCCTGCATGGACAATAGGATGTCTTCGGCACCGCATTGTGCCAAAAGTTCAGCTTCGGCTATAGTGGCACATTTGAATTTGTGGATGCCATGACGTAGCTGCATTTGTACAATTTCCGCTGTTTTGTGTGTTTTGATGTGTGGACGCAAATGTGTAATGTCGCTAGCCATTTTGACCATTAATTCAATGTTTTTTTCTATCAGGTTTGGATAGACCAAAATAGAGGGGGAAATAACATTGGAGGAATCACTTAGCCGATACCATTCTTGATTTTGCATAGTTTTTAGTGTAATTCAAACATGGCTTCTATCTCAACAGGAATATTCCCTGGTAGCATCATACCCACAGCGCTACGAACACCAATGCCATTTTCAGTGCCGAATACATCGGCCATTAATTCGCTAAAACCATTAATGACCAAAGGATGCTGACCAAAGTCCGGAGTGGAATTTACCATACCCAAAACTTTGATTATCCTCTTGATTTTATCCACTGAACCAAAATGGGCTATAATGGTTGATAGCATGGTCAACCCTACTTGTTCAGCAGCCAATTTTCCTTGACCCAAATTAAGGTCGCCGCCCACACGGCCCATCATTAATGTTCCATCAGTTCTCACAGGTCCTTGCCCGGAAACGTATAAAAAATTATCGACTACCAAAATAGGTTTATAGACCCCTGCTGGTGGCGGCGCTGGGGGTAATTGTAATCCTAATGCCTTGATTCTTTCTGAAGGTAATTTTTTCATCTTTATTATTTTATATGAATATATCCAATACAAGTACACCTAATAATCCCATGACACCAACTGTTGTTTCCATGACTGTCCAAGTGCGCAGAGTGTCTTTGACCGACAAATTGAAGTATTCCTTATACAGCCAAAACCCACCATCGTTTACATGCGAAAGCATTAAACTTCCAGACCCTATGGCCAATACCATCAACTCGGGACTTACCCCTGAAGTTGATAATAAAGGTAATGCAATGCCCGCAGCTGTAAGCCCAGCTACAGTTGCAGATCCCACGCAAATCCGAATTACCGTAGCTATAAGCCATGCCAATATTAAAGGGGAAATGGTAGAACCTTTAAGCATATCGCCAATATATTCGCTAACACCACTATCTATGAGCACTTGTTTTAAAGCTCCCGCCCCCGCAATGATCAATAGGACCATGGTGATACCTGCCACTGCACTTGAGACAGAGTCCATAAGCTCTTTCATTTTTCGACCGCGTGCCAATCCCAAGGTGTAAATGGCCACTAAGACTGAAAGTAAGAGGGCGATAACGGGATTACCGATAATCGCAGTGATTTTCTTGAAAATATTCCCATCGGGAGCCAATATGTCAACGAGAGAAGCTATACCAATAAGAATTACGGGCAATAAAGCCGTTAGAATGCTGGTAGCCGTACTGGGCATTTCCTCATCCGTCAATATCTTGGGATTCAAGAATTCTTTGATCGGTGTGGCTTCTATTTTTTTTATGGTTCTTGAAAATAAAGGTCCTGCAATCACGATGGCAGGGATGGCCACTACGATACCGTAAAGTAAGGTCTTGCCAATATCTGCATTGAACATAACAGCAATGCCCGTTGGTGCCGGGTGTGGCGGTAGATATCCATGGGTTACCGAAAGGGAAGCCAACATGGGCAGGCCAACATATATTAGGGGCAATCCTGTTGTGGCTGCAATGGTAAATACTAAAGGAACAAGTATTACAAACCCAACACTATAGAACATGGGAATACCAACAATAAAACCTGTTAGAACTACGGCCCACTGAATGTTCTTTGTGCCAAATTTATGTACCAGCTCAGTGGTAATGCGCTGCGCGGCTCCACTATCCGCCACTAACTTTCCCAGCATGGCACCAAAACCCAAAATCATGACGAGACTACCTAGAGTCTCGCCCAGGCCGTCCCGAATGGAATCTACTACTTTTAAAAAATCCATACCCTCGGCAACACCAACCAATAGAGAGACGATAATAAATGCAATGAAGGCATTGAGTTTTAATCTCGCGATTAGTAGGAATAGTAGAACAATTCCAAAAATTACAATAAGTAATGGCATAGGTGGTCGGTATTAATGCAATAATAAGTAAGCACTAAATATACCATTTTGTATAAAAAACGGGGCTATTAATAGCCCCGTTTTTAATTTATTCTTTCTCTGGAGACAAATATTTGTATACCATGCCTGCAAGAAAGGCTCCAACAATGGGGGCAATCTCAAACAGCTATAATTGTCCTAAGCCCCAATCACCGGCAAAAAGTGCTTGACCTGTACTACGTGCTGGGTTGACCGAGGTATTCGTTACGGGAATACGTATTAAATGAATGAATGTAAGACAAAGTCCGACCGCCAGACCGGCCAAATGCTTTGATGCTTTGGAGTGTGTAGCACCACGAAATAACTGAAGGCCTGTTTGAATGCTTTGGGGTTGTTCTGTCTGAAATAGGCGATTTTCCTGGCCGACGGTCTTCGTCCTTTCAAGAGCCATATGAGCTCAAGATTCACTTTGAAGGTGTGTTCCAATTGGCGTGAAGAGTGTAGATTGACCCTATTCCTTTTTAATAATTGTAAGAGACTGTTTTGAATTCTATCAATTGTTTTTCTAAGTCTCTTTTTGCGCACCATTTTGTTAAAATATATTCAAGTAGCCCTGCTATTATCATCTATTTTGCCTCATGTTGCATCAAAAATGGTCTATACAAAATTCCAATCATAAAATTCAAAACAGTCTCTTAGAAGAAAATTTACCTTATAATGATTCTTTAGATTTTCATTTCTCAAGAGCTTTGGAATGGGCTAGTCCTTTATTTAACAACGCAGGATATGAAAGCCTTAAAATGTATGGTGTACATCTCATAACAAATGATTCTATTAGAGAGAACTTGGGTATTTATGATTCCAGTTGGATGGAAACTTTGGCACAAAGACAAGAAGAATATTTCTTTAACACTGCATCTCCCGTTTTAACTGAATTATTCGAAAAAGTTGCAATGCGTACTCAGATGAAACCTTTTGACTACGAGCAATTAAAACACTCTAATAAGTACATTAGCATTCTTAAAACCTCCAAGGAGAATAGAGAGGAACAAAACAGATGGTACGATCAATGGCAACACCATTTAGTGTCGTTGGACGAAATGATAAAAACAGAATTGAAAAAACAATAACGAAAGGCTAACTACGCTTAAAAAATCATAGCCACCCTTCGGGATGGCAACGCTTTTTAGGTAACCGTTGGATTCCATTTGGCTTACCATATAATACCATAAATTATTAGTCACCTATTTGAACGAATCACATCGGTTATCAATGCGGCCATCACGCCATAGCCCCCGGGGAGTATTCACCGTAACCATTGGCCGCAAAACCACCGTGAGGCACCCGTCTTTCTTGTTGCGATCAAATAGAGGATTCCGGCACCTGAAATATCGCCAAGGACTTGGGCAATACTATAGGGAATCAATTCTTTGCTGTTGAATCGACCACCCATCCATAGGCCAATAGAAACTACGGGATAAAGATGGCAACCGGAAATATTAATACGAGCTTGGCACTACTGAAAAAGAGTGGTTTTCGCATACAGTTAATTGGTTTTCAGGTAACAAAATACTCAAGTTTTCAGTATCTTGTTGGTTAATCCGATTTTGGAATTTCAGCAGGAAATTCGACGTGAATTGTTCTTCTGATAAAACTATTTTGATAGCTTACTTCATATTACGAATGACTAATTACACTTAAAAAATGAAAAAAGTTACATGGCTTGCTTTGGGGTTCTTTTTGGTGTTGGGAAACTTACTGGGGATCTCGCAGGAAAAGACCGAATCTATCTGGAATGAAAAAACGTTTGAAGGCTTAAAATTTAGAAGTGTGGGGCCCGCCTTTATGTCGGGCCGACTCTCTGATATTGCCATTGACCCCGCCAACGAAAATGTCTGGTACGCCGCTGTGTCTTCTGGTGGCCTTTGGAAAACCAGCAATGCCGGGACGACTTGGAAGCCTTTGACGGATAAGGAATCCTTTTATGCCACTGGGTGTGTCACCATCGATCCTAACAACAGTGGTGTTATTTGGTTAGGAACCGGAGAGAATAATGGTGGCCGTCATATTGGCGTTGGCCACGGTGTGTACAAGAGTTATGATGGTGGGAAAACTTGGGAGAATTTGGGACTCAAGAAATCTGAACATATTTCCAAGATCATTGTACATCCTGATGATTCAGAGATCGTTTGGTTGGCTGCCCAAGGGCCATTATGGAGTTCTGGTGGCGATCGAGGCCTTTATAAAACCACCGATGGTGGAAAAACTTGGAACCAAACCTTAAAGGTCAATGAATGGACAGGGGTCACCGATTTGGTGATTGACCCTCGTAATCCAGATATTTTATATGCGGCTTCATGGCAACGCCATAGAAATGTTGCGGCTTATATGGGTGGTGGACCTGGAACTGGACTGTATAAGAGTACCGATGGTGGAGAAACTTGGATCAAGTTGGAAACAGGACTCCCCAAAGAGGAAATGGGTAAAATCGGATTGGCCATTTCTCCCATGCAACCCGATGTTCTGTATGCTGCCATTGAGTTGAAACGAAGAACAGGGGCAGTTTACCGTTCTACAGATCAAGGTGGAAGTTGGAAAAAAATGTCCGATACCGTTTCAGGTGGAACAGGGCCGCATTACTATCAGGAGTTGATAGCATCTCCTCATGTTTTTGACCGACTGTATCTGATGAACAACAATGCGCTCATTTCTGAGGATGGAGGTAAGAGCTTTGTTGGTATGAAAGAGGATGAAAAGCACGGTGATAACCATTCTTTGGCGTTTAAACAGGACGACCCCAATTATCTATTGATGGGTTCCGATGGAGGTATTTATGAAAGTTTTGATCATTCCGAGACTTGGAAGTACGTAAGCAATCTACCAATTACGCAATTCTATAAAGTGGCAGTTGATGATGCCGAACCCTTTTATAATATTTTTGGGGGTACTCAAGATAACAATTCAGAAGGGGGTCCATCACGTACGCACCATACTCGAGGAATTGCCAATCAGGATTGGTTTGTGCTTTTGGGCGGCGATGGTCATCAACCGGCGACAACTCCTGGGAACCCTGATATTGTATATGCCCAATCCCAACAGGGGAATTTGCATCGGGTAGATCGTACAACAGGCGAAGCGGTCTTTATTAAACCGTATTCCAAACCTGGTGAAGCATATGAACGTTTTAATTGGGATTCCCCAATCTTGGTAAGCAACCACGACCCAAAACGCCTTTATTTTGCCTCGCAACGGGTGTGGCGTTCCAATGACCGTGGGGATAGTTGGACACCCATTTCCAAGGACCTTACCAAAAACGAAGAGCGATTAACGCTTCCTATTATGGGCAAAAGGCAAAGCTGGGACGCCGTATGGGATGTGTATGCCATGTCTACCTATAATACCATTACGTCACTATCAGAATCGCCGATCGATGAAAACATCATATTTGCAGGCACCGATGATGGCTATATTCAATATACAACCACAGGGGGTGCCAGCTGGACAAAAATCAATGTTAGTGGCCTCTCAGGTGTGCCAAAAACGGCTTTTGTCAATGATATTAAGGCGGATTTACATAGCACTAACATCGCCTATGTGGCCTTGGACAATCATAAATTCGGGGATTATAATCCGTATTTGTACAAGACAACAAATGGAGGGAAAACATGGGGTGCGATAACCAACGGGCTTCCAAAAGGTTCGTTGACCTGGCGATTGGTGCAAGACCATGTAAATAAAGACCTGTTGTTCTTAGCTACGGAATATGGCATATATGTTTCCTTTAACCAAGGAGAAAAATGGGTCAAGTTTTCCAACGGATTACCTACCATCTCTTTTAGGGATCTGGCCATTCAAAAACGAGAGAATGATTTGATTGGGGCTTCGTTCGGAAGAAGTTTTTATGTCTTTGATGATTATAGTCCTTTGCGAGAGGTTTCAGAGGGAATGCTACAAAAAGAAGGCGTTTTGTTCAAGCCTAGAAAAGCACTTCAATATAGCCAGATAAAAGGAGGAAGCAGTAGTCAGGGCGGTGATTTTTTCTTGGCTAAAAACCCACCGTATGGTGCTGTCTTCAATTATTATCTTTCCAATCCTGAGAAAACTATGGCCGATAACCGGAAAGAGGTAGAGAAAAAATTGAAAAAAGCCAAAAAGGGTATCCCTTTTCCAGGATGGGACACTTTGGACAAAGAAAAAAACCAAACGAGGCCTACTACTGTATTGGTAGTCAAAAACTCCAGTAACAAGGTAGTGGCTCGTATCAATGGCCCCTTAAAAAAAGGTTTCCAGCAAGTTTCCTGGGATTTGACCGAACCACTAAAAACAACCCTTACCACTGGCAAAGAGAGTGAAAATGAACCGTACAAGCCTGGGGCAATGGTTGCCCCAGGCCCCTACACTGTTGCTTTATACAAGTCTGTAAATGGTATTGCAACACCATTGGGAAAACCTCAAACGTTTACTGTTGAGCGTATTCGAAAAAATGTATTGGCGAATCCCAGTATCGACAGAACGGCATCCTATAAAAATGAATTATTTGATTTTATATCAATGGTTAATGTACATCTGCACAAGCTCAACAAAGCCAGTAAAAAAGTGAAGGCTTTTGATAAGGCTTTGACATATACGAATGCTGTTCCTGGCCCCCTTGAAAAGGAAGTGGCCAAGCTTAAGACAACCATGAATGAATTAAACCGGGCCTTGATCGGAAGTTCTACCAAATCGGAAGTGGGGGAGAAGGATGATCCTACGGTCAACGACCGTCTTTCGATTGCCCAAAAAGGATTTGTTGGCAATAGCTATGGTCCCACAAAAATGCAAATGGAAAGCTTTGAGTTTGCCAAACAACAATATGCTGGGATACAAGGCAAACTGCAACAGTTCTTGGATACCGATGTTCCAAGGGCTGAAAAATTATTGAAAGAAGCAGGTGCGCCACCGATAGTTGATTAATGTTGTAGAATGACATGCTGAGCGCAGTTGAAGGGTTTTGTTTTCGATTGCGTCTGTCTGCCAGACCGGGTAGACTCAAACTGGCTTAAATACTCGTCTTTTTAGACATTCATCCAATAACCAAAACCTTCACCATGAAAAAAAGACAATTTTTAAAACGAATAGGACAAGCCGCCGTGCTGTCCCCATTTTTACCGATGGAGTTGCACGCACTGGCTACTGCCACCTTGGAACCCTATCCTAGTGATAATGATGCCAAATTTTGGAAGCGTGTTCGAAAGGATTACACTCTAAAACCGGATTACATCAATCTTGAAAATGGGTATTATAATTTTGTTCCACAACCAACCTTGAACAAGTTTATTGAACATGTGAAAATGGTGAATTATGAAGGTTCACATTATATGCGAACCGTGCAATGGGACAATAAGAATAAAGTAGCGGCTAGACTGGCAAAAATGGTTGGGGTGTCTGCAGGGGAAGTAATTATCACTAGGAATACCACCGAGTCGTTGGATATGATCATCGGCGGTTTTCCTTGGGAAGCAGGGGATGAGGCCATATATGCTGAGCAGGATTATGGATCAATGCGGGACCACTTCAATCAAATTGCAAAACGGTATGGGGTGGTAAAAAAGGTGGTGTCCGTTCCCAATCATCCGGCCAACGACGAGGAAATTGTGAAGTTGTATGAGGCGCAGATTACCCCTAGAACTAAATTAATGATGGTGTGCCACATCATCAATATTACCGGGCACATTCTCCCCATTCGAAAAATATGTGATATGGCCCATAGTCATGGTGTTGAGGTTATGGTCGATGGCGCTCATAGTATTGGTCATTTTAATGTGAATATTACTGACCTGCACTGCGACTATTATGGGTCTAGCCTACATAAATGGTTGAGTGCTCCGTTGGGTGCCGGACTGTTGTACGTAGCCAAGGATAAAATCCCGAAAATTTGGCCTTTATTGGCAGATTATGAAAAGGATGACACCAAGATTCAACGATTGAACCATACAGGAACCCATCCCGTGCATACCGATTTGGCCATCAATGACGCCATAGACTATCTGGAAATGATCGGGATGCAACGTAAGGAAAAAAGAATGCGATATATTCAGCGCTATTGGAGCGATCAATTACGTAATGTAAGGAACATCATTGTCAATACACCAGTAGAGGCACATCGTTCTTGCGGCATTGCCAATGTAGGGGTGACCCACATGAAACCTGCCGATTTGGCCAAAACCTTATTGGACGAATTTAAGATTTTTACAGTAGCCATTGATTCTGTCAATGTAAAAGGCTGTAGAATTACACCCAATGTTTACACCACAACAGAAGAATTGGATCATTTTGTTACTGCCATGAAAACTTTGGCAAGGAGAGGATGATACTGTAAAAGGAAGCAAGTTCCTTTACCGAGGTATTATTTGACCGCCAGTTGCAGCTAGATATCCACCAAGTGCACCTAATATATTGATCGTGCAATGTATAATAATACCTAAATAGACATTCTTCTTTTCCCAAACGATATAGCTTAAGACCACTCCGACCCCCATAATGGCAAAATAATTATGTGGTTGCCAAAAATGATAAAGACCAAAGAAAACTACATTGACGATGGGCGCCCATTTTTTCAAATAAGACATTCTGGGTAATAAATAACCTTTAAAGAAGAGTTCCTCTATAACTGGTGCCAGAATACCATCAATAAAAATTGCAAAAAGAAACACATTGGCTATCAATCCGGTATCGGTTGTGCCAAAATTAGGATCAAAATACCATTCAGGTAGCCACTGGAAAACATTTTCTTTAAGATATAAGCCCAATGGAAATAGAGGAATGTAAATTACAAGACAACTAAAAACCCCTATAAGAGACCATTTTACATATTGGCCCACGGATAATTTTTCAGTATAAGCAATAACATGCCTAAAACTGATTTTTCCATTCAATACCCTGCCTTTCCAACTCAAATGAGCTAAAACAATTGGAGCTAGGACACATATTTCCAATGCCAATAATGCAGCTAGGTCCGGATAGCCTAAATCTATAATCGGTTTACCGATCAAGATGTAGGCAATGATAAAAATTACCGCCACATAAAAGTGCTACGCTAACTGTTTCTTAAATGTTATCTGGTCTTGATTTATGTCAAATGCTACTTTCATGATTCATGTTTTTATTGAAAAGAATTCCTAAGAGACTCTGCCCTAGAGCTTTTGTGTAAGTTTCAATAGAAAATATGCGTAGTGCGACCGATTTCATGAAGTCGAACACATTTAAATACATTCGACTTTTAACGGTAGAAAATAGAACCTTAATTTAATTTTATGAATTCCGATGGAGTAAGTCCGGTTCTGTTCTTGAATTGTGTATTGAATGAAGATTTAGAATTAAACCCAACCTCATACATGACCTCAAGTATGGTAAGCTTGGGATCCTTGTTTTTTTTGAACCTTTCTGTAGCAGCCTTGATCCTATAGAAATTAATTAAGTCGAAAAAACTCTTTTCAAGCGAGTTGTTGATGACATGGGAAACTTGTCGACTGTTAAAATTTTTAGCCTTGGCAAGGTCTTCCAAATTTAATTCCGGATTCAAATAGAGTTTATCCTTTTCAAGAACCCGAATGATTGATTTGGATATGGTTTTTGAATCATCGGGGCTTAAGCGGGAGTCTGGGTATTTAATCTTGGAGCTGCCATTTAAGAAAAGTTCGGGTTTGTTCAAGGTATTTAAAATTACCCCAGCAATAAAACCACCCATGGTAATTATAAGGATAGGGAGACCTATTTCAAAATATAATTTTGATTGATTGTATTGCAGAAGATGTACCCCAATGGAAATGGTCAATATGACCAGGAATGAATTTAGAAGGGTATTTGGCCACGATAAATTGTGATGGGAGTAAAGATTGTTAAGTTGTTTTATGGTTCTTCGAAGCTGTTTTTTTGAAAAGTAGATATAGCTTAAGAAATGGATATAAATCACAAATGAAAACACGTAGAACCCAAGAGGTAATTTAAATTGGAAAATGGTATGTAGGATTTCAATTTTAGCAACTTTTGGGAGCATATGAAAGTTGACCAAGGTCAATCCCAATGTCACAGAAAATGGAATTAAATGCAGCATAAACCTCCATTGAAACGGAGGATTTTTTGTAATTTGCAGTGTATAGAAATACAATAGTGGCCCGTACAGGAACACCACGGATTCACCCCAAAGGGCAAAGTTGGGATGTTCCATATAAAAATGTTCAATAAGCAATAGGCCATCTAGAAAATCCAGTGCCCACAAAAAGAAGAACCCCCCTATTAATTTATTTGCCTTGCTATTTCCTTGTTTTGTGAAAATCAAAAAGGAACCAAATAACCCAAAGAGCGTAATACAAATAATGGAAATAATTGAAATAAAATTCATACTGCTAATTGTAAATGATTCAAGGGTATTACAATCAAATATACCAAATATGATAGCAGCATATTTTTGGAATTTTATGGGCAGAAGACTATTTTATTCCGAAATTTGCAAATGATTATCATTCCCAGTCATTTGCCAATGTCCTAGGGAGATGGGTATATTGCCAATGGCATTCAATTGATCAAAAAAGTCCTTCATTGTAAAAGGTTCTTTTTGCGTTTCCTTCATTTTGGCAAAATCTGCCATGGCACTTTCCAAAAGATATTTCCCGGTAATATAGCTACTTCCATACCCCGGTTGTCTCAGATATAGGTGCTGTTCAAAAAGAAGCAGTTCTTTTTCGGTCTTCATCCATCCTCGGGGGGTGTATTCCGAATGTATACCACCCGCTTCTTCCATGGTCATTGCATTGGCATGGGCATAAAGGGGACCTAGTCCACGAGCAGCCCGCTAGGCAATAGGCCAGGCTGAAGTTTCAATGGATAGTAGTTTTGTCTGTAACGCTTTGAATGCTGGCCAACGTTTTTCAAAGGTCTCTGCTGTATAATCCGGAGCACCATCACTTCGTGGTGGTTTTTCAAAAGCGCGCCATTCCTTGAACAAGGATACCAAACCAGGGTAATTGCCTTGTGCCTGTATGTTTTGGGATTGAAAACCCAGCATAAGAAATAAAAGAGGAATGGAAAGAAAGAGATGTGATTTCTTCATAACCGAAGGAGGTTGATTTGTGCCAACAATTGCCAATGCGTATAATTCGCATGCTGTATCAAATATAATGATTTAGAAAGTTGTCCTTATTCATTAATATTCAATATCTTAAGTGGAATCTATACCATCAATCCAAAAACTGGCACATGCCTATATGGATACCATCCTCCTCGTGCAAACGTATATGGCCAGCTCAGCCGCTTAATTCATAGGATTCACGCTATAATTTCCGAACCCAGATATTTCTGAACTGGGTTTCGTTCCCGTGATCCTGCAATGAGATTATATCATCTCCATGGGCATCGGGATAGTGGTGCAATCCAATGTAAAAAGTCTGGCCATTGATGGTACTGTTGTTCTGCACCAAAACTCCGTTATGTAATACGGTTATTCTTCCTGGCGCATCCAAACGACCATCTTTCTTAAATCGCGGGGCTGTATAGACGACGTCATAGGTATTCCATTCCAATGGGCTTCGCATAGCGTTGACCAAGGGCGGTTGATCTTTATAGATACTGGCCGCCTGGCCGTTTCTATAGGTGCGGTTGTTATAGGAGTCCAGTATTTGAAGCTCATAACGGCCTTGAAAGAACAAGCCACTATTACCCCTTCCTTGGCTCGCACCTTCTACCTTGTCCGGCGCACTGAATTCTATATGCAATTGAATATCACCAAATTTCATTTTGGTCTGTATGCCACCTGAACCGGGAACTACAACCAATTGGTCGTTGTCCACGACTTTCCAGGGTGCAGGTTTTGCCTCATCCTTTGTACTTACCCATTGATCCAAATTGCTGCCATCAAAAAGGATAATGGCATCCGAAGGTGCATCCCCTAATTTTTTGGCCGGTGTAATCACTGAAATTTCCGGCTCCCAAATTTCCGTCATTTGGGGTTTCATGGGCATGGGTGATACCTCAGGGGGGGTAGATTTATGTTGTGCTTGAATTTGGATAGTGAAGGCGATTGCTATAAGACATAGCCAAAATGATTTTGAATTCATGGTCTAAGTTTGTTTGTTATGAGTACAATTCAAATATATCATAAAAATCGGTGTTATTTGTATTGAATTGGTGCTGGATTGTTAGGAATACCAAAAGTCTTGGATATGGTATGTGTTATTTCTTTTTAGCCATAAAAATCATATCGGTAAAAACGCGTCCATCGGGTTCGGGGCAAGGCTGTTTTATTGAATGGGTCAGCTCAAAACCGCTTTGGGCAAGGCACGCCTTAATAAAATCTTCTTGATGATACTCAATGTGTACTTTGTGCTCCGGACTAAAACTAGCCGTTTCAAATCCTGAAGCGCTATAATCCCCTTCCATGGTGCTTAAATAAAGGGCCCCTTTGTCAGTAAGTAATGCAGTGCAATCTGCAATAAGCTTTTTGCATTCTTCCTTCATTAAATAGGGCAATACAAAGGCTCCTAAAATGGCGTCGAATTTTTGGTCAAGCTTGGCAATATCACGACAGTCCATAACCTTATAATGGGCCGTGGGGTTGTTTGCCTTTGCCAAGGCTACCATATTGGGCGCCAAATCAATCCCGGTTATGTTGAAGTCAGGTCTTTTGCCCAAAAGATATTGGGTTACATTGCCAGGACCGCACCCCAATTCAAGTACCTTGGGTTTTTCCGGGACGAATTCGCAAAAAGTGTCAAAAGAAGCATTATAAAGCGTTACCTGACTTTTCTTTTCCCAATACGCATGGGCCGCTTTGTTATAGGTGTTTTGGGTGGTTGAATCCCTGTTCATGTGTTTAAGGTTTTATTGAAACAACCCAAATTACGTAAAGTGCTCTTAATTTCTAACGATATTGTAAATCATAGTGATATTTAGATAGTTATCAACCAATACAAGATATAAATCAGAACTAGTGAAAATACAAAGAATATAAGAGACTGTTTTGAATTCTATTAATTGTTTTTCTATGACGCTTTTTGCACATCATTTTGTTAAAATCTCTTCAAGTAGCCCTGCTATTATCATCTATTTTTATCTCATGTTGCATCAAAAATGGCCTATACAAATTCCAATCATAAAATTCAAAACAGCCTCTAAGGTAGAGTCCTATTTCATGAAGTCGGTCCTTCTTGGCCTGTGCAATGATTTGATCACGAATCTTTTTTCGTTCAAAATCGCTAATGTTTTTAGTGGCAACAAAGGTATCTCCAGAAAATTTCACATAACTTTTCCTTAGCTCCGTAAAGCTTCTACTTTTCTTCAACAAAGCCCTATTGGTCTTGATTATTTTCATCGGTTGACCACTATATTCCATCGTATCTTGTTTAAGATATAGGTAGTGAAAAATGGGTTTTTTATTACAATATCTGACCTTGAACATTGTGGTTTGCTCTCTAGGTCAACTTAAAGCAACTTCATTTAAATGAGTCATAGTATGGGGGCAGTTGGCAATGTACCTTCTCAACAGGAAACGATCAATTAGTTATTTCCCGTTAAAATAAGAATTTGAACCCACTCAGAACATGACTTCACTACTATCCACGATTCCAGTTTAAAACTGATAAAAGTCATAGTATGTATTGACTTAGTGGTCTAATTTCGATACCTTTATGAGTTGAGTTTCCATCCTTTTGAACAAACTAAAGTATAACCTAATATAACACCGGAGTATGATAAAAATTAGAAACGAAAAGTACTTGAAAAATAGTATGGTACTGTTGCGGCTTTTTATTGGTTGGCACTTCCTGTATGAAGGCATCATAAAGCTGTATAATCCCGATTGGACGTCTTTTGGTTACCTGGCCTCGGCTCAGGGCCCTTTTCGTCCCTTCTTTCTATGGTTGACTAGTGATGCCATGATTACCATCGCCGATTGGGGCAACATCATTGCCCTGACCTTTGTGGGGCTTAGTTTGGTGCTGGGCATCTTCGAAAAATGGGGGGCCATCGTTGGCGCCTGCCTATTGGCCTTGTACTATCTGGCACACCCTTCCTTTCCTTGGGTCACACAACTCAATGTAGAAGGCAGCTATTGGTTCATCAATAAAAACCTGATCGAGCTTATAGCCTGTGTGGTGATCTATCAAATTCCGACTTCCGAATTCTTTGGACTTAAACGGATTTTAAACAAAAAAGAAATACTAACCGAAGCATAGAAAAAGATGAAATTTACAAGAAGAGACGCATTAAAAGGTTTAGGTGGTATTCCACTAATGGGTGCTGTCTGGTGGGCAGGTGCTGCCAATACCGTGGCCAAGAAAAAAGAACGTTCCGCCATTTTGGAACAATTGAACATACAGCCTTCATTGCCTACGGCCGTACCTGGAATAGGTGGTGACCCCGTTCGCGTGGGCATCATAGGTTTTGGTATTCGCGGAGAACAGTTATGCCGTGCCTTAGGTTATGCCACTGACGAATGGAAAGAAGATATGCGATTGCGAGCCGTAGAAAACCCTAAGCATTCGGCTTTAAAGGATTTTATGGCCCAGGACAAGCATAATATTAAATTGGTTGGGGTCTGCGATATTTTTGATTATCGTGCGAATAAGGCTTTGAAATCTTTCAATACCGATGATAATACGATGGAACGTTTTCGTACGCATCAAGAAATGATCCGTTCCGGCAAGGTCGATGCCGTGGTGATTGCTACTCCAGACCATTGGCATGCCCCAATGGCCATTGATGCTTTGGAGAACAATATTCACGTGTATGTTGAAAAACCCATGACACATACGGTTGAGGAAACCTACCGCTTACGTGAAGCAGCACGCAACTCAGAAGCAGTGTTGCAGGTAGGGCACCAGCATAGACAGACTTTGAGTTTTCAAACGGCCAAGGACATCATTCAAAAAGGGACTATTGGACATGTATCGTTGATACAGACCAATACTAACCGCAATGATGACAATGGTGCTTGGATGTACAATATTCATGAAGATGCAAGTCCGCAGACCATTGATTGGGATATGTTTTTGGGTTCTGCACCGAAGGTTCCGTTTAATAAAAACCATTTCTTTAGATGGCGTAAGTGGTGGGCCTACGGTTCTGGATTATCCGGCGATTTATTGTCCCACGATTACGATCGTTTAAACTGTGTTTTGAATATGGGAATTCCGGAGTCTGTGATGACCTCTGGTGGTATTTACACTCATAGGGATGGCCGTGACGTACCCGATGTACTTCAGGTGAATATGGAATATCCCAACTTTAGCACGGGTGGTAGTCAAGAGCTGGGCAAGGAAAAAGGGATGACCTTTGTATATAGTGCTACCTTGGGCAACGGATTTAGCCGTCCTACAGTACTTATGGGCCATGACGGTACCATGGAGCTAGGCAACCGATTGACGATTTGGCCTGATGGCCGATCTACGCGATATGCCGATATGATCGAGGAGGAGAAAATGAGTCCAACGGTGCCTATTTATCAATATAATCCAGGGGCATCGGTCCCTGATGCAGTGGCTTCAGCAACTTCCCAGTACTTTGCGGACAAGGGACTCATGTGGACGTACATCAACGGCGCACGAGTCGATTCTACTTTCCTGCACATGAGGGAATGGTTAAGCAGTACACGTAATGGCGGTACATTAAGTTGTGGAATCGATGAAGGATTCGAAGAAGCTATTTCTTCCCATATGGCTGGACTTTCCTATAAATTAGGAAGACGAATTGAGTGGGATAAGGAACAGGAAATACTTAAACCCATAGAGGGCATTGATTTTAATGAAGCTCTGCTTGCTTCAATATAGCGTAAGTATGTAGTCTCATAATTTGTTGAATTAGAGAATAGCGGGCCCATTGGGCCCGCTATTTGATTGTGCACTAAAGGTTATTTTTCCTGTCATTCCGTGCCTGACACGGAATCCAAGAGCAACTTTTTATAAAGAATTTTCATATCCCTAAAAAAAAAGAACAAATATTATTAATTTAAGAGATAAACAAGGTCAAAACTGATATATATAATACTTTAATTGAGCCGTAATTTTGGGTAATTCATAAAACATAAGTCATGCAAGTCAAGAAGAACCCAAAAGCGGATTTAAACCGTAACAGCGGCCTCTATTTTGTAATTGGCCTTACCCTAGTCCTCTTTCTCGCATGGAGGGCTTTGGAATACAAATCATATCCGAAACCGGACCATATCGTTGAATTATTAAATGTAGTCGAGGAACTTAAGGAAGATGTTCCTATTACCGAACAGATAAAGACACTTCCACCTCCACCTCCACCATCAGCACCTGAAATCATTGAGATTGTTGAGGATGAAGCTGAAATTGAGGAAACCGTGATCGAAAGCACGGAGTCTAGCCAGGATCAGGTTGTTGAGGAAGTGATGGATGTTGACGATGTTGAGGTTGGTGAAGAAGAAGAGGAAATATCAGTTCCTTTTGCCGTTATCGAGAATGTTCCCATTTTTCCAGGTTGTGAAAAGGCCAAGGGCAATGCTGAAAGAAAGGCATGTTTTCAGAAGAAAATCCAGCAGCACGTTACAAAAACGTTTAGGTATCCACAAATTGCCGCAGAAATGGGCGTCCAAGGGAGAGTTTTTGTACAATTTGCCATAAATTCCAAAGGTTATATTGTAGATGTCAGATCTAGGGGGCCAGACGTAGGATTGGAAAAAGAAGCAAATCGCATTGTGGCCACATTGCCAAGAATGACCCCTGGCACCCAAAGAGGGAGAGCGGTTAAGGTACCCTATAGTATTCCTGTCACCTTTAGACTGGCATTGCAATAAAAAGCATAATTTCCAGAACGGTTTGGGTAGCATGGTCTCATCTTATGTGTCTTGATAGTCGATCAGCTTTTGGGGACCTTCCAATAAAAGACGTACTATTTGCAAAGTGCCATCATCTTTGGTGGCAATTTGCCACTTTATAAGGGATATTGTTCCGTTTTCAATTTCAATTCCCGTAATACTACGTGGGTGCACACAACTACCATCATTAAAAAAAGGAATATCCCCTGGCTCCGGAAATCGGGGCCTGTGGGTATGGCCCACAATAGTGATTATGAGGTTGTTTTTAAGAATCCATTTTTTAATACGGCGTTCTACCTTAATGAGTTCCTTATGGTTTTTTGCCGGACTAGTAGGGTCTGCTATGCCCCAAACTTGAAGGGGTTTCCAGAGCACACGTACCAAAAATCGGCCCCAGCGCCAAAAGGTGTAGTTCCATAAATCGGCTTGATGGCCATGGGTCAAGAAGAGTTCTTGCTGTGTCTCTTTATGTTTCAAAATTAAACCTTCATGGTATTCGATACCTTCAAAAAGCTCTTTGTCCTTGTCGTCAATGGACTCAAAATAGCTCCACAGATGCTTTTTTACATAAGCATCATCCTTATATACCATGTCATGGTTGCCCCAAAGCATATGCAGCCTATTCTCCAGGTGGTATTTCCTCAATAATTGGTATACATTCTTGTGCGCTTCAAAAATGGGCTCAAAAGAAAGGTTTTCCCATAACTCGTCACCATCGCCAAGTTCGCAATAGTCAAATCCGTTATTGTAATAATGTTTTATGGCGTGGTAATAGATGTTTCTGTTATTGGCAAAATCATCGGCAAAGCTATTATCCCCCCTGTGGCAATCACTGAAAAGAATAAACTTGGAGGAATCATCAAAAGGCACCACCTTGGCATTTTTGTACGCTCTTGACAACCTGAAATTAGAGGACATGCATGATTTTTGCATAAATATCCAAAAAAATGGGGAATACCATTAGATTTCCTTTAACAAAAGTCTATTGGATGTTTTGTAATTTTGTGGGTCCAATATAGACCAATCATAGATATGGGAAAAATATACGAAGGCGAATTTCCGTTAGAGCGAATGATAAGTTTCCACAAATTGTTGGAACAATATGATATCATGGCAGAAAGTGATGATGAGTTTTTGGCCCGTAAGGCAAAATATGTATTGCAGGCCCAAGCTCCTTATCCTGAACTCAGAGATGGATTTAGTGATGTTGCACTACTTAAAAAATACGAAAAGGTTATAAAGATTATTCTACAGGATTCATTTTCAAGTGTTTTGAGTAAGAATGAGATTAAAACAGCTTCCTTACCGTATTATGATATTAACTTCAATGGTACGGAGCGTTTTGAAAAAATCATCAAGGCGGCTGGTGAAGGTTTTGAGCTGAAAGAACGGGGTATTCCGGAAAAACTCGGTTATATCATGGGCTGTACCATAATCCTGAATTTTTATTATGGGTATCGGCTTGATTTTAAACGCCCATTGTTCTACGATATTCCTGATGCCAAAGGGGTGATGAAACACTATCGTATTCTGTACAATGCCGATTTTTTGGAATTGATTCCAACCAAAAAGGCCAAGAAGCTTAACAAGGAGGATGTAAATGAATTGTTGGAGGATTTTGACAATCTGGAGCTTTGGAAAGAAAAGATTCCTCCCGGGAGTTTTATTTCCAAGGGGTTTGTGATTTCCAATATGTTCGATGCAACTACAGAACATGCCATTTCCGAGATCAAATCGAGTTTGATTTCAAATGATAAACGTGCTGGTAATAATTTTATAGAAAACCTACAGGAAGTCTTCAAGTCTTTCTTTGATATTTTGGATATAAAGGTTGGCTTTGTTTCTTACAACCCCAATGAGCAAAAATTTGAGAAGGTACATGGTAATCAGATGAATAGTTACCTACTTCAGGACAAGGACATGGAGTCTTGTTGTAATGCCCTCTGTCAAGGGTCTTACGGTAAATTGCTAGAAGATAAGGACTATTTCGCTGTTGCCGATGTAGACAAGTACTATGAAATGTCTGAAGGTCGCGCACCTTATAAGGGTCTGAAGGAGCAAGGAATAAAAAGTGCCATTTTCGCACCCATTGCCAATGATGGTAAATTATTGGGGGTTTTGGAATTGGTTTCTACCAACGTCAATGAGCTCAATGGTGTCAATGCCCGAAAGTTGGATGACATAATGCCCTTTATCGTAACCGCGGTCATGCGTTCAGCGGCGGAAGAAGCAAATCTGATAGACGCGATAATACAGCATGAATGTACTACGGTCCATTCATCCGTCTATTGGAAGTTCAGGGAAAAGGCTAAACGGTTTATCGGCGATGGGTTAAGTGGTGACCAACCTTCATTCAATGAGATTGTTTTTAGGGAGGTGTATCCACTTTATGGGCAAATCGACATCAAGGATTCTTCAAAGGCTCGGAATTTGGCGATTCAACGAGATTTGATGATTCAGCTGTCAACAATCAAAGACATTATTTCCTCAGCCTGGGAAAAAAATAAGTTACCGGTTTATGAGGAGCTTATATTCAGGGTAAATAATCTTTTTGAAGAAATAAGGGATGTATTGAACACCAATAGTGAGCAGGCCATTTTTGATTTCGTAAAAGAAGAAGTGCTTCCGGTCTTGGATCACTTGAAAAGTACAGATGGGCAACTTAAGGAAGCTGTTCTTGCCTATGAGGAGGAGATAGATGACAATACCGAGTCGTACTATGATCATCGTAAAGACTATGATGAAAGTGTAATGCGGATCAATAAGGAACTTGCTGCTGTAATCGATCAAAAGCAAGAAGAGGCACAAAAGATGTACCCCCATTATTTTGAGCGCTATAAGACTGACGGGGTTGAACACAATATGTATATAGGCGATTCAATTTCCGGGGAACGAAAGTACAATTCGCTGTATCTTCATAATCTTAGACTATGGCAATTGCAGGTAATGTGTGAGATGGAGAATACCCATTACAATTTAAAACCGGAATTACCGATACCATTGGACGTTGCTTCACTTATGTTGGTGTATAGCACATCGCTCTCCATTCGTTTTCGTATGGATGAAAAGCGCTTTGATGTCGATGGCACTTATAATGCTCGCTATGAGGTGATTAAAAAGAGAATTGACAAGTCGTATATAAAGGGAACCAATGAACGCTTGACCCAAACCGGAAAATTGGCCATTGTCTATTCCCAGAAAAAAGATGAACTCGAATATTTGAGGTATATTTCTTTCTTAAAATCCAAAGGCTATTTCACCAACAATATTGAAATTGTTGAGCTCGAAGGTCTACAAGGAGTAACAGGGCTCAAGGCGATTCGGGCCGAAATATTGTATAAAAAAGGCCAAGAAACCGAGAATACCTATACCTACGATGATTTAATGGAAGAATTGAAGGCTTAGTTTTTTGCGTTGCTGTTACATCATTCTTTCTGGGCTAAAATAGTGAAACGCAAGAGCAAAGGAAATGACCGAAACAATGATGCCGATGATAAAAATGGTATACGTGACTCTAAGGATACTGTATTTTCTATTCAATACCAATCCCAAGAAATAAAGATCTTTGGTCAAACTGGTGTAAATATATTCCTTGTCCTTGACCAATTCCTGTATGGCCCATTCATAGTCTTGCAGTTTCATCTTATGGAAATTACCAAAGAACAAAAGGTTTACCTTTTTATTTTTTACATCTTCTTTTGTAAACTGACCACTGGTAACATTTGGTCTGGTGGCCAAAACGGCAAGAACCATTGATATCACACTAAAAGTGACGAAGATTACTGTGGGGTATATCAAGTAGGTATTGGACGGATTGTCCAGCTTTGGAATTAGGTTCGACAGTACTACTGAAATGATAATGGCATTTACAGACAATAAAATATTAGCCTTGGTGTCCGCAATATCACTTAATGTCAGATGATTTTTTAAAGTAACACGAAATAGGGTTTGTATGCCCCGATCAGGACTTTCGCTTTTGTATTTCGCTTTTATAGCCTCCTTTTTGGCAATCTCCTTTTCGGCTTTTTGTTCTTTTTTGATTTTTTTCAAATTTTTGTCTTTTCCAGCTTGCCAATTTTCCTTGGCGTAGTCTGTATTGTATTTATGTTCCTTGCCCAACATGGTCATATTTGCTTTTAACCACTCTTTTTGGGAGTAAGTGGCAATGCCCAAAAGAGAGAGTTCCTCACGCAGAAATTCGCAGGTTTCCATATAACTTTTTTTGGCAAAATGAGAGGCATCAGCATCCCTGATGATTTCCTCTTTGATATTTTGGGGTTCATGATATCGTTTGGTAGCCAAGATAATATCCTGTACACTTTGTATGATGTCTTTTTTAACTCCTTGGCTTTCAAGAAAGTTGCTAGCGATTGCACAACTTTGTTCTTCATGGCCATCACTGCCTTTGGTATAGCCTGTATCGTGTAGCCAAGCCGCTAAAGTTAAGGCATCAATATCTTCGGGTTTAAGATCAAGGGAATTAATGATTTCTTTAGTACTTTTAACTACACGTCGGGTGTGCTTTAAATTATGGTATAAATATTTACGGTCCAATTGATTGGATAATAAATCGGTTGCAAAAGATTCGGTTTTATCAATTATTTCCGACATATAAGTGTGTTTTATATAACCACAAATTACAAAATTTAGACTTTACATTATTGATATGGGCAAATATTACATTTCAATATTACTGATTTTAATTTTTAGCGGTTGCGCTACCTATCGGACGAAATATGCTGATTTGGAAAACACCTATGATGTTCCTACTATCAAGGAAGTTTCACACACCCTTTATTTGATTGGCGATGCCGGTAAATCACCAATGGGCGGGATGAACCCCGCTTTAAAACTTTTTAAGGAAAAACTAGGTGCTGCATCTGAGAATAGCACGGTACTATTTTTGGGCGACAATATTTACCCTGCCGGAATGCCAAGTAAAAAAGATTCCACATTGGCTTACCAAACAGCAGAAAACCATTTAAACGCCCAATTGAACACCCTGGAAGATTTTAAAGGGAAGCCCATTTTTATTCCCGGGAATCACGATTGGTACAATGAAGGCTTAAAAGGACTGGAAAGACAGCAAAAGTTTATTGAAAAAAAGCTGGATAGTAAAAAAGTCTTTTTTCCTGAAGATGGTTGTCCCTTGCAAAAGATAGAAGTGAATGATGATGTTGTGATCATTGCGATTGATACAGAATGGTATTTGACCAACTGGGACAAGCACCCAACAATGAATGACGAATGTGAAATTAAGGATAGGGAAAAGTTTTTTGAGGAATTGGAAGGGTTGATCAAGAAAAATGCAGACAAGACTACTATACTGGCCATGCACCATCCCATGTTTAGTTATGGGCAGCACGGAGGCCATTTTTCCTTTAAACGACACTTGTTTCCTAGTGGGGGCAATGTTCCACTGCCCATTATCGGTAGTTTGGTAAGCCTGTTACGCAAAACTACGGGTGCTTCACCAGCAGACCTCCAAAATAAGAGGTACAATCATTTAAGAAAAAGAATACTAACCTTGGCCCAATATTCTGAAAAAGTCATTTTTACTTCGGGTCATGAGCATACCCTGCAATATATCGTAGAGGAAAATACCCCACAGATTATTAGTGGTTCTGGGGCCAAGGAAGGAGCCACAAGGTTATTGAATGGCAGTAAGTTTTCCACAGGTCAAATGGGCTACTCCGTTTTGGAAGTGTATACAGATGGTTCTTCAAGAGTACGTTACTATGGTGTTAAGGAAGACGGGACAGAGGAGTTTTTATATACAACAGAGGTATTGGCAGCAAAAAGGGAAAACACACAGAAGAAGTACGGTAATGATTTTCCTGCCGAGGTCAAGGCATCAGTTTATACCCAGGATGAGGTGGATAAAAGCAAATTCTTTAAATCTGTTTGGGGAGAAAGGTATCGTGACGTTTATGCTGTGGAGGTAACGGCCCCAACAGTGGACTTGGATACCTTGTTCGGTGGATTGAAAGTAGTGCGAAAAGGTGGTGGACATCAATCAAAATCATTGCGTTTGGTCAATAATGAGGGCAAGGAATACGTGATGCGGGCCTTGCGAAAAAGTGCCGAGATCTATCTACAGTCCATGCTATTTAAGGAACAGTATGTGGTGGGTGAATTTGAGGATACCTTTACCGAAAGCCTATTGGAGGATTTTTATACCGGGTCACATCCATATGCCCCTTTTACCATCGGAATCTTGTCCGATGCCGTAGGTATATATCATACGAACCCCAAATTGTATTATATACCCAAGCAAAATGCAATTAGAGACTATGATGAGGAATTTGGTGATGAGCTTTATATGGTCGAAGAGCGCACGGACAGTGGCCATGGCGATCAAAAGAGCTTTGGGTATGCAAATACCATGGAAAGTACGGATGATATCTTGAAGAAGCTAAGAAAGGATGAAAGATATCAGATTGATGATGCCGCCTACTTAAAGGCGCGTCTGTTTGACATGATGATCGGCGATTGGGATAGGCATACCGATCAATGGCGATGGGTCCGCTTTAAGGATAAGGAAAACGACAAGATTATGTATAAACCTGTTCCTAGAGATAGAGATCAAGTATTTTCGATAATGGGTGATGGTCCCCTTATGAACCTTCTTACCCGTATTATTCCTGGATTAACGTTAATGGAAGGTTTTAATGAGGAGATACGAAGTGTAAAGGGCTTTAATGCGTCACCGAAAACCTTTGCTTTGGATATGGTGATTTTGCCAGAAACCAATATGGAATTGTGGAAAGAACAGGTAGCCTATTTACAAAAGAACATTACCGAAGAAGTTATCGATGATGCCTTCAAGGCATTTCCTAAGGAAGTGCGGGGAGAGACCATTGCAAGAATCAAAAAAGTACTGTTGGCACGAAAAGAAAATCTTCTTGGAACGGCTGTGGCGTATTATAAATTGATCAATAAATTTGCGGTAGTCACAGGAACCGACAAGGATGATTACTTTACCATAACACAAATGCCAAACGGTGATACCAAGGTTATGGGCAATCGTATTAAAAATGGTAAAAAGGGAGAATTGTTTTTTAGCAAGACCTTTGATAAGAACATTACCAAGGAAATCTGGATTTACGGATTGGATGATGATGATCAATTTGAGGTGGATGGTAAAAGGGGTAAAACACGATTACGTCTGGTTGGAGGGCAGAATAATGACGTGTATGATGTAATGGATAGTAAAGGAGTATACGTATATGATCATATATCAAAAAAGAATACTTTCAAGAATATTAAAAGTGCCAAGTTAAGATTGACCAATGACTATGAGACCAATACCTATCAGCCTATAAAGTTGAAAAGCAGTTCTAACCAATTTATTCCTACAATAGGTTCAAATCCTGATGATGGTTTTAAGATCGGGTTTACGAATATTTATACCTTCAAAGGGTTTAGGCAAAACCCATTCACTGATCAACATACTATAAGTACTGCTTTTTACTTTGCAACCAATGGGTTTGACCTTGGGTATAAAGGAGAGTTCGCGCATGCTATCGGTAATGCCAATTTAGAGTTGGATGCAAGATTTACAAGTCCCAATTATAGTATTAATTTCTTTGGACTAGGTAATGAAACTGAGAATTTGGATGCTCTTTTGGAGCTGGATTACAATCGGGTGAAATTAGAGACTATTAAACTTACACCATCGTTGGTTTGGCGTGGTGATTTGGGTTCTAAATTCCGATTGGGGATAACCTATGAAAATTTGGAAGTAGAAGAAACAGAAGATCGTTTTGTAAATACGTTCTATGTAGCGAACGGGGAGGATAGCAGCAAGAGTTTTGTTGGGGCCGATACCGAATATTCCTATGCAAACTCCGATAATGCTGCTTTCCCTACATTGGGTATGGCCACTTCGTTGCATGTGGGCTATAAGACCAGTACCGAAGATAGCGGGCAGAATTTTGGCTATATCATCCCCAGTATTTCCTTTGATTATAAATTAATACCGAGTGGAAGATTGGTGCTGGCATCAAAATGGAAAGCGCATTTTAATATCGGGAATGGCTTTGAGTTCTATCAAGGCGCAAGTATTGGTGGTTTGGACGGATTAAGGGGATTTAGAAATCAACGATTCACAGGTAAAAAAGCGTATTATCAGAATACCGATTTAAGGTATAGTATTAAGAAGATGAAAACGGGATTATTGCCTTTGACTATGGGTGTTTATGGAGGATATGACTATGGTCGTGTTTGGATTCCTAATGAGGATTCAAATCTGTGGCATACTTCTTACGGCGGAGGGTTCTTTTTCAATGCCGCCGATATTATGTCCCTGACCCTGGCCTATTTTGATAGCGTTGATGGTCCTAGATTTACCTTTGGGTTAGGGTTTGGATTCTAAAAGTATCGATAGATCATTCTTACGCCATTTGGTGTACTTGTTTCAATGAAGAGGATAATAACGACTATTTCTCAAGGGTAAATGCATATACATTTCCTCCTGTGCCGCCTCTTTCCTCATCTGAAACTAAAAGTGTTTTGTTATTTAAAAAACAGATCGATTCCAATTGTGTGCTTGCTCCTAAATCAATGGTTTTCATTTTGCCCTTTGAAAAATCATCTCCATTGAAATCAGTGAAAACCCATAATTTCCCATAGCCTAAGAGTACAACTGTAGCTCCGTTCGGTGAAATATCAGCTGCTGTAACCTGACAAATAACATCGTTCATACACGTAGTGAACTTACCAATAAATTGTGCTGAATGTGTGCCAGCCGTGGCGAGAATTTTATATATAAAGGCTTCTCCGGTAAATGGGATGGTCCTGTTCTTGGTAATGATGTACAAGGCATTATCACGATAAAAAAATGCCTCGGCATCAAAATTCAATTTTGCAACAACAGGAGGGAAGTCTTTTTGTTGGGGATAGTTGAACTCTATTTTCTCAGCTTCTATTTTCTCACCTTTTTCAAGCTCGGGATTTGGTAGTTTATAGATGACGAGATTCTTCCGCTTGTTATGGTTGTTTCCAAAATCGCCAATATAAACATTGCCCTTTTCATCAACGGCCAGATCTTCCCAATCGTAATTTTTGGCATTTTTCACTTTAAGTTCCCTCAGCAGATTTCCATTAAAATCCACTTTATAGATTTCATCAGTATTACCGCGATCCTCGATTAACCAAAGGGTGGAATCCTTCAGCGTGATTATTCCGGAAGTTTCACCTAATTTTTTGGGTAGTTTGGTAATGTAAGTTAGTTTGCCACTGTCAGCACATTGCAGCATTGAAAAACAAGAAATCAAAATAAGGAAAATGTTCTTCATTGAAATAAGTTTTGCAACTAAATTGCCATAAATAAACAAGAAACCAACTTGGTTAAGTTGTGTTAGTTTTCCATTTGCAAATTGTCAATAACGAAATCACCAAGATCCCTACCTTGTTTTACACCTACTTCAACAGCGACCCGGTAGTGTATACCACCGTACATTCGACTAATGGCAGCTTCATCTGCAGCTTCGTTGAAAGAGGAAAAACTTCTGATCGGGAGGCCATAAGCGACCTCAGTATCATCATCAAAGGAAAATTGATCGCCAAAAATATCCGTTAAAGTTGTAGCTGCTGCCCCAGAAACCACGCTATGCCCGCTTGTATACTCTGGGAAAGGAGGGGTTTGTAAAACAGGTTGCCAATCTTCATCAATATGTTCGTTGATAAGTGTTTCTGGCCGAATCAGATTGCTTCTGTACTTTTCATCCCAACAGCTTATAAAGGCATCCATTAAGGCAATGGAAGTTTTGGTATATGCGTAAATCGTTTTGTCCAAATCGCTATTGGTTTTTTTACAGGCAATTTTTGCAATGCCTATCCAATGTGCACCTGGAGATATTTTTTTGTCGCAAACATCAAATGCCCTCGGGTAACTGAAACATATGGGTTGCAATCCCAAAATTGGGCAATGGCAATTTCTTCGGAGTCGTCCCCTTCTTTGGCAATATTCATGCTAATGTCATAAACTTCCTTGACCTCATTGTAAAATTCGGTACCTTCTTCCATAGAAAAAGGAGGAGGAGGAACAGGTTTAAATTGACTGGCAGAATCTATAACAAACGGACGGATTTTGTTCCAATGTGGCTCGATGCCATCCATATATGCAGGTGGTGTTGGTTGCCATCTTGTAGGGTCATCTGTATCTACCGTAAACTTCGGCATAGTCCTGGTCTGGTTGTAATTGTCCTTGTCCATCCAAGTCGCGATATGTGCTGCAACCTTTAACCCATACTCCTTGGAGTTGTTGAATTCCTGCTCGTTTTGAGCCTCCCAGACATGGTACAGACTATCTCTAAAGGATTCTAATCTTTTCTCCGAGAAGATAAGACGCTTGCTCATATCAATATGAGCTATAATGGCAGCCAATGCATGGTTAATTTGTTTCGACGAATCTGGAAGTGGAATTTGAGTCAGCTCTTTCGCTTGGTTAGAGAGGGATAAATAACCTTCATTGTTCAAGGCCATAATTTCGTACGCGGCAATGTTGGGATAAGCATAGACCCTACTTGCTACTGGGGGGGAGAAGATATCATGTATCATAATCTCTGTGACTTTATCCACAGATTTGTGAAAGACCTCAGGATCTACCTTAATGGGTTTTGCTTCCTTTGTACAACCAGAGGCAATTAGTAGTAGAACACATGAAAATAAAAAAGTTTTGCAGGAAAAATTCATAAAGTTAAGCCTCATTACTGTCTGGGTATCTTGCGGTTAATACTTGGTTAAAAATAAAATGCCATTAAGGAATCCCAATTGGAAAACCAACTTATTTAACCCTTCAAAAGTATTCTATTTTTAGCTTTAATCAAAAGCTTCTGGAAATACTATAAAATGCCAGACTTTTGCTCTATGTGGAATTGATTTTAAATAAAAAAAAGAGTCAGGTAATCCCGACTCTTAATTGATTAATCAGTTTTATTTTAGTTCCAAAATAGTGCATATAGAACAACCAAAATCAGCATTACGGCAAAGGCACCGATATTGAACGTAGGACTTGTTTTGAACAAACCTTTTGAGATTTGAATGCCTTTTGGATCTTCTTCACCTTTGTTTTGCATTAAACTCGTAAGGATAATTACTATCATGGTCAATAGTACGGTATACCCCATTTGATCCATAAACGGTATGTCTACAAAAAGTGAGTTCGTTGCCCAGCCATTTGGGGCCACCTTGAAGTACATTGCAATGGGAATGGAGACCAGAGCCCCAACGATAGCGCCTTTGTTGGTTGTCTTTTTCCAAAACAGGCCTAACATGAAAACAGCCAAAATACCAGGACTGACAATTCCTGTATATTCCTGTATGAACTGGAATGCTTGGTCAATGCCACCAAGTAAAGGAGCCATGATACAGGCGATGACCAAGGCAACTGCCGCAGAAATTCTACCGGTGTTCACCGTTTTCTTGTCACTGGCGTTTTTATTTATGTATTGTCTGTAGATATCCATTGTAAAAATGGTGGATGTGGAATTCAACATTGATGCCAATGAAGAAACAATGGCCGCCGCCAGTGCCGCGAAAGCTACACCTTTTAATCCGGTGGGAAGAAATTGCAATAACCATGGGTACGCCTTATCCGCAGTTTCAATAGAGGGCAGATTTTGCAATCCCGAGTCTCCCAATCTTGCCATGATTTCAGGGTCATTGACCATTACATAGGCCGCAATTCCAGGTACAACTACGATCAATGGAATAACCAATTTTAGGAAGGCAGCCAATAGGATACCTTTTTGAGCCTCCTTCAAGGATTTTGCCGCTAGAGTTCGTTGAATAATATATTGATTGAATCCCCAATAATATAAATTGGCAACCCACATACCACCAACCAAAACGGCGATACCGGGAAGATTTTTGTATTCAGGATTGGATTCATCCAATATCATGACAAACCTGTCCGGTGCGGCATCGTAAATAGTTTTTATTCCCGCCATTACACCTTCGCCGCCAGAAACTGTGTCAAGTGCTAGGTAGGTTGTGGCCAATCCGCCTAAAACCAAAAATACGACCTGAATTACATCGGTCCATGCCACAGCCGAAAGTCCTCCGTAGAGAGAATAAGCCGCTGCAAACAGGGCAAGGCCCATAACGCCGTACATCATGGGTATACCCATGATAGTTTCAAGGGCAAGGGAACCTAAGTAAAGAACTGAGGCGAGGTTGACGAAAACATAAAGTCCAATCCAAAAAACAGCCAATATCGTTTTTAAATTTGTTGAATACCTTTTTTCAACGAATTCCGGTATGGTATAGAGTCCTTTTTCGATAAAAATAGGTAAGAAATACTTGCCGACAATAAGCAGGGTAAGAGCGGCCATCCATTCATATGAAGCTATAGCTAGGCCTGAGACAAATCCAGAACCCGACATGCCAATAAATTGCTCTGCTGAAATATTTGCAGCTATCAATGATGCACCAATAGCCCACCATGGCAATGATTTACTTGCTAAAAAATAATCTTCGGCATTTTTTTGATGCCCTTTTTTATCCCTAGAAACCCAAAGGCCAACACCTAAAATCAATATGGCGTAAGTAATAAAAATGAAATAATCCCAAAATCCAAAAGCTGAAGTCATAATTATGGTAGTTGATTATTTAGATGTTTGTACTCTTCAATGGTTGAATTTACCAAAATAGCCGTTTTTGGACAATTATACTATCAAATTCCAGTATTTTTCAAAAACCAATGATCTTTAGTACCGCTATTTGTATTTATGTTATTTATTTTGGTGAATATCAGAAAAGATCAGGGATTGGGAGCATAAAGTAAATCTGGATTGAAACAGACTTAATATTGAGTTATTTGAAATCAGTAGTATGTGATAAAAGGCGTAAGACCGCTGTGCTTTCATATACAAGTTATAAGCCTAATAACAATCCAATTGAAATTAATCCGATATATATTGATTGCTTTTCCTGGGACTTGATCTCGGCCGGAGTCATGGCCCCTCTATTTTCAGTGTCCCAAGAATCCAGATTGGCCGTGGGATAATCTTCTTTATGCTTAGCCAATCTGCCTCTTTCCAGTACCAAGGTTTTCAATCCTTTTTCACAAAATTCCTTGGCCGCCCAGCTTCCGCTCACACCCGAACCAATAACAATTGCATCGTAAGTATGTGACTCCTTTCCTTATCCGTTGAGATAAATATTTTCCATAGTATCTCGAGCTAGGAGGTAATCGGTCTCCTGTGATTTTTGAATTGGTTTTGTTGAAATCAAGAAAAGTTTTTAGAGTTTCACGAGATTCTTTAAATGAACGTTCATGCGAGGAAGAGTCAATAGTTTACGGTTTTGGAATTTCAAAAACATATGACTTGTCATTGCTCGAAACAACCAAGAATCTTTCCTTATTTATTTTTATTATTTTTCTAGTGTTTAAGCCTTTAGGTAGGGGAATAGTTTTGTAAGGCTCAAAATTTTCCGCACCGGTAAAAGATAAAACACCTCCTGAATTTGCATCACTCCGACCTAATTCGGTGGTATAATCAAGATAGTTTCCGACGAAGGTCAGCTGTGGGTTTTTAGGGGTATAATCTATCAACAGATCTTCAATGGTACTCATTTGCGCTTCCTTCGGCAGGGGAAAGGCTTTAGTATTTTCACCCAAATTAAGATATACCATGGAACGGAGTTCGTATATCTTTTTTATCTCCAAGATGTCTTTTTCTGCTTTCCCGGTAAGATTTTCAATAGTCCTTATTTTGGCAAATTCATCGTACGCCAAAAATTTCTTTTTCAATGAAGGTATTTGATCTGCCAATTTGTCTCTTGAGGCGAAAGGGACATAGTTCCCAAAGAAATCATAAAAAATGATGGGGTCCGGCTGCCCATTTTCATCAAAATCATCGAGATAAAGTTGTACCGGCCGCTCTTTGGAAGCTTTAAACTTATGATTTAGACCAGCATTACCCCCGATGATGTCGTTTTTTCCATTTCCATCCAAATCGGTCACCAAAACGGTATTCCACATCCCGTGTGTATAGTTCAAACCATATTTATTGGTTTCGTCTGTAAAAGTGGAATTGCCGGTATTCATCAAAATTGTAATGGGCATCCAATCACCGACCACTACCAGATCTAAAAGCTTATCGTTATCAATATCGGCCCATTGGCTATCGGTCACCATTCCCAATCTGGTCTTGTATACGACATTAAAGTTGCCTTTTCCATTATTTTTTAGAATAAAGCTAAAGGGAGACAACCCGTATCCTCCTGGAATGGATCGGTTTCCTATAAAAAGGTCGTCAAACCCATCACCATCAAAATCACCAGCGGATACGCTTCCTCCGTTGGTTTTTATCAAAGGAGCTTTTAACCGGCTAAATTTGGCGTTACCATCGTTGACGTATATGCGATCTTCCAAATGGATATCTCCTTCGAGTTTATCATTGCCACCACTCATTACATAGAGATCTAGATCGCCATCATTTTCTAGGTCAAAAGCAGTCGCATCTACATCCTCATATATGATGTCTTTGGTGAAATCACTGTTTTTGTCATTAACATATTCCCCATTTTTTTGCTGTAAGAAAAGCGCCGGAGATTGATATTTAGCGCCACCTATATATATGTCTTCCAACCCATCTCCGTTAAAATCGGCTTTTACCAAGGCTGGGCCTTCCGAGGATAGCTTTTCTGGAATCAACGATTCCCTTTCATAATCCAAAAAGTAATTTTCCATATGTGTAAATGGGAAAAGACGTGCTGAATTTGATGTGATTACCACGCTACTATTATGAGAATTGCCGCCAGTTGGATTTCTTTTGATGGTATGATGCTGGTTTATTGCCAATTCTTTTTCCATTTGCGTTTTGCCGTCAAGCCACCGTATTTCTATAGAATCGATTTGTTTTGTAGTACCCAAGCCAAAATGAAGTTTATGTGAGGAAGATGATTGAAAACCTTTGGTAATGATGAGTTCTTTAAAAAAAACCTTACCATTGGCATACACATATGTTTTTGTTCCTGTGGGATTTTTAAAATCGTCATCTCCCTGAAGTGTCAGTGAGATATAACTATTTCCTGATTGGGCGGCACTCTTGTTTTCCAACAATAATGCTGTTTGATTGATGTTGTTGACTACCAAGTCCAGATCACCATCATTATCCAAGTCACCATAAGCGGCGCCATTTGAATAGGAGGGTTTAAGCCCGGCTGCACTGGTCAACCTTTCAAACTCCAAATTTCCTTTGTTGTGAAAAACAACATTGGGGATATTTATGGTGGGCATTTCCTCAATTAATTTTTTCTCCAGTTCATTTTGCTTTGTTCGATTGTATTTTGCAAAATCCAGATTACTTAAATAATTGATATAGTTAAGGTCGTTGGGACGTTTGTATATGCCGTTGGTGATATAAATGTCGTTTTGCCCATCATTATCATAATCCTGAATGAGAGGCGACCAGCTCCAGTCAGTAGCATAGGTTTTGGTCATTAGGGCTACATCCGAGAAGAATTTGTTCCCTTGATTCAATTGCAAGGTATTTCTAGCATATTGAGTCCCGAAACCAAATTTTTCCTTGATTTGGCTTACTTTATCCGAGTCTTCACCTCCAGATTTCAAAAATATCTCATGATCATAAGGCATCATATCGAGGGAGAAAATATCAGGCCGTTGGTCGTTATTGACATCTGCGATATCAACTCCCATTGTAAATCTGGTGGTATGGTTTAAGTAACTGGCACCAGACTCCTTAAAGGTCCTGTCGCCCTGATTGATGTATAGATAATCATTTTCATGAAAATCATTGCCTACATAAATATCAATGAATCCGTCATTATTAATGTCCGAAGCTGTCAAAGCCAATCCGTAACCCAAAGCACTGCTATAAATTCCTGATGCAGCAGTAACATCAATAAATTTTAATTTGCCGTCTTCAAGTTTGTTTTCATAAAATCTGTCCCCGGCCAGCGAATCAACTTCGTAGCGTTTACTTGTCTTGCCATAACTTCTGGGAGTATGTACAGAATGGTTCATAAGATATACATCCATGTCCCCATCATTGTCATAATCAAAAAAGGAAGCTTGGGTGGAGAGCCCTGAAAAATCCAGGCCATAGGTAGACGCTGATTCGACAAATGAATTGTTTCCCTGGTTTATATATAAAAGGTTATGCGCTTTAAGTTCTTTATAATTGCCTACTTTGGAAACATAAATATCCATAAAACCATCGTTGTTGATGTCCTCCATGGTCACTCCGGTGGACCAAGTAGAATCCATTGCAATTCCAGCTTCTTTTGTAATGTCCTTGAATTTTAAGCCTCCCAAATTAAGATATAGCCTATCTGAGGTTTGATTGGCCGATAAATAGATATCCTCTAGGCCATCATTATTAATATCTCCTATTGCAACACCCCCTCCGTTATAATAATACAGGTATTCAATAATGTTAAGGTCATCAAGATGGTGCAGGTTATTTGAAAAAGCGATACCACTACTATCGGATGTAACCGTCTTAAAATATATGGCGGCCTTCTCCATGGGCACTTCTTTTTTTTCCGAACAGCCAAGCAATAGTAGGGCAGTAATAATGGTGACACTAGGTAAATGCTTCATTTCTAGTAATTAAATATAGCCAAGGAATCCCGGTTTCTTGCAACAATAAGTTTTGCGCCGTCTATGACCATATCGCGAACTTCTCCGTTTACAATAAAGCCATTTCCGCCCTTATGGTTTTTAAATTTCATTTGCCCCAAATTTTCCAAATAAACACCGTACATAGCATCATACCTGCCCACTTCGGGTTTTACATTGTACAGATTTCCTCCCAAAACAATATCTTGATCTCCATCGTTATCAAAGTCATGGGTGGCAATCGCATAAACAGTTGAAAATTGGGCCTCCACAGGAAGTTCTTCAACACTGAATTTAAAATCTCCATGGTTTATTAATAGTACAGACGAAAGTGTATTGATTTCCAATTGATATGCCCCATTTAATTCCTCAGCAGTGAAGATATCAGTAATGTCGGCATCCTTAAAAGATTCGTAATCTGGAAATTTCTTGCTGATTCCTTTCATTTGATCAATAAGGTTGTGCCTAAGTGCGTACGGATAGTCTTTGCCATTATCGGCTCGAAAGGCAAGGACAGGATCGATAAAACCATTCTTGTCAAAATCTTTGGAGAAGAGGGTTATTGGATTTTTGGTACTGGCTTTAAACCGACTATTAAGGCCATGATTTCCAACTATAAAATCCATGTCGCCATCATTATCCAAATCACTGGCGTGTATGGTATTCCACCATCCTTTTATATCTGCTAGTTTACCGTCCGTTTTTTTGGTAAAGGAGCCCTTGTCATTTACAAATATTTCCACCCCCATAAATTCGCCTACGATTATTAAATCTTCATCTCCATCGCTATCCAAATCTTGAAATATCGCATCGGTAACCATTCCGATGTCCTTTAATCCTTGAGCAGTCCGTTGGGTAACATCGGTAAAAACCCCCTTTCCATCATTTTGAAGGATAAATCCGGAACAGGGCACCCCATACTTTAGCGGAATAATCCGTTCCCCAACAAATAGATCCAAATCTCCATCATTATCAATATCGGAAGCAATTACTGTAGAGGTACTATGAACGGATGCCATAGTAGGCAGTTTCTGGCTTGATAGTTCAAAATTCCCTGTCCCATCGTTAAAATAAAGTCGATCTAAAAAATCGGTTGAATATTGGGAATATTCGACCCCTCCACTACATACATATAGGTCCAAGTCCCCATCGTTATCTGCA
Organism: Bacteroidota bacterium; assembly: GCA_024279425.1. GTDB lineage: Bacteria > Bacteroidota > Bacteroidia > Flavobacteriales > Flavobacteriaceae > Maribacter_A. The sequence goes on from JAJRRO010000101.1 coordinate 87,061, forward strand.
TCAAAAAACAGACTTGCAGCATCTTCGGAATTGTTATTTTTATCAAAAGCGGAAATCTCGCTGAGAATAAACGTATCATTACCCCCCAAGAGCAAAGTGGGTGAGGTTCCCTTTGAACCTCCGATAAATAGATCTTTTTGACCATCATTATTTATATCGGCCATGGAAACTTTTGGTCCTTCTGTGCTGCACATATGGTTTAGAAGGCGATCCCTGTCAAAGTCTACAAAACGGTTTTCCCTGTGTATAAAGGTTATATCATTGTTCGCTTTATGGAAAATGAATTTTTCACGTAAGCTACCATCATTTTTTATGGGTTTGGCATCTTTTTCGTTCAAAACCATTGTTTGATCAACCTTTACATTGGCCAAAGATGTGACTTTGCCAGAAGGCCAGGTAATGGTTACCGATACGGGTTTATTACTCTCAAGTCCAAAATTAGGTCGAGGATCCATACTGGACTGAAATCCCCTTACTGGCTGATTTTCAAGGGTAAGATGATTTGGTTTGATTTCTATTTTTGAACCTACCCCAAACCTATTTTTATTTTCACCTTTTAGAACAAACTTAAGATAATGGCCTTGTTCTTTATCCATGGTGGTATTTTGGTAAACAAAGGCCTTCATATTCAAATTGTTCACCACAAGATCCAAATCACCATCATTGTCTAGATCTCCATAGGCGGCACCATTGGAAAAACTTTCCATTTGAAGCCCCGAAGTTTCAAAATCATCAAATTTAAGCGCTCCTTGGTTTTTGTACGCGTGGTTTTTTACCTTGTTCGAGGGAATGATCTCGATCAACTTTGCATAATTTACCGTATCATTGGTTATAATTGACCTTAAAATCTCTTCGTTGGATATATATCTGAGATAATCTTGATTGGTCAGGTCCCTATAGATTCCGTTTGCGATAAAAAGGTCTTTTAGGCCATCATTGTCCATATCGAAGATTAAGGCTCCCCAGCTCCAATCGGAAGCCTCAACACCGCTTAATCTACCTATTTCACTAAATGAATTATTTGTATTGTTCAATTGAAACGTATTCCGAGTGAATTGATGGTAATATCCGCTATTCACTTTTAGTTGGTATTTGTTCCAATCCTCGAAGGTCGTGACTGTTTTTAGACGCTTATATTCTGACGGAAGCATCTCGGTGACAAAAATGTCATTGTATCCATCATTATTGATATCCGCCATATCCGCGCCCATGGATGCACCGCTTATTGCTGTTATTTGTTTTTCTAGCTGTTCGGAGAAGGTACCATTTTGATTGTTGATATAAAGATAATCCCGCTCAAAAAAGTCGTTGGAAACATAAATATCTTACCAGCCGTCATTATTGACATCGCCTACCGTAACCCCTAGGCCAAATCCTACGACACTCCCATAGATGCCTGCTTTTTCGCTAACATCCACAAATTTACCATCAACGTTTTCCATCAATTTGTCTCCACCTAGCAAATCTCTTTTTGGCCGCTCGTTTCGTTTTAGGTTGAAGCTACCGATTGCCTGATATGAATTATTCAATATGTAGGCATCGAGGTCTCCATCCTTGTCATAATCAAAAAACGAGGCATGGGTCGAAAAGCCTTTGTCATCTAAATTATATTCGGCAGCCATTTCTGTAAACGTCGCTTGCCCTGAGCTAGTCGAAGGGCCATTATTTATAAAGAGTTCGTTTTGCTTGTTTTCCCCTTTTAGGTCACCCGAATTACAAACATAAATGTCCATATAGCCATCCCCGTTAATGTCTACCATAGAGACGCCGGTCGACCAGGGTTTTGTGCCGCCAACTTTAGCTTTTTCTGTAATATCCTCGAATTTGAAATCACCAAGATTCAAGTACAATTTATTTTGTTCCTGATTTGAGGTGAAATAAATGTCTGGTAATCCATCATTGTTGATATCCCCAATGGCAACACCACCGCCATTGTAAAAATTGCGGTATTTATATACATTGAATTCATGGTCATAACCAAGCATATTGGAAAAGTCTATACCTGTTGTTGATTCATCCAACAATTCAAAGACTTTTGGAGAATCGTTAGGTCGCGACTTTTCGGAATCTTGTTTGCAATTTGTGATCAATAAGGGCAGTAAAACTAAAAGTATGCTGCCATAGATTATTCGTGTTGTGGTTTGTCTATTCATCGAGTATATATCTAAGGTCATCTATTTGTGCCTTGACTATTTTTGTCTCATCCAATGGCTTGATAATTACACGACGATTTCCATCTATTTTTACAAACAGTTCTGCTTTGTCCTTTTCCATTTCGACTTTAATAAACTCATTGCCCGGAAACCAGGTTTTCAATGAATCTTTAACTACATGGATCAATTGATCCGATTGCATGGATTTGTTCCATAAGGACCAAGCATCATACGAGAATTGCATCTTCATTCCGGTCATTATTTTGTCTTCGTTGAAGATTCCATAAAAAAGCATGGTAATGGTATGATTGATTCCATCCCTTCTTTTTATGGGAAGTTTATATTGGACAAATTTATTACTAGGGCCTTGAGCTACAATTCCTTTGTTGTTTAGTTTCCAACATTTATCAAAGAATTCTTTTTGGGTCTGTCCCAACTTCATCCCTAGAAAAAGGGAATCGTGTATAATTCCTTTGGCCATTTCACTCCTTACAAGCCTGGAATATTCGGATTCAGAGCAACTGAGCAGTGAAATAAAAAGAATGGATATTAAAAGTTTAAAACGCATTTTTAAAAATATGAAAAGTGGTTTTATCATCGTTTATAGGTGCAATCACTATTTTTTTAGTGCCATAATCAATCCATTTTAGGTCCCTGATCTGGCCTTTAATATTTAATGGGATGACTTCGGGTTTCTTTTCTTTTGGATTATATGGACCAAAGATAGCCCATCCCATTGAAGCATCATAGCTTCCGAACTGGGGCTTGACCAAATATTGATTTCCTCCAAAGAAAAGATCTGTATATCCGTCCTCGTTCAGGTCCGTAGCGGTAATTGCATATACCGGGGCGTATTGTATTTCACTTGGGAGTTTACTGGGGACAAATTTACCTTTTTGGTTAAAAAATATGGTACTTTCTACGATTTGAAGGTCAAAGGATAACGCATTGTTCAATATTTCTTCTGGGAAAATAGATTTAATATCTGCTGTTGCGTAGTCTTTATAATAGAGCAATTTCTTTTTTAAGGAAGGTATTTGAGAAATCAACTCATCTTTATCAACAATCGGATAATACATATTGTCTTTCTTTTTACATATAATCTGTTCTTGAAAACCATTGCCATCAAAGTCGGAAATATACATTCTCATGTTCGCTTCAAAAAAATTGTTGAGACCAATATTGCCCGCTACAATATCTTGGTCCCCATCTCCATCGACATCCGCAAGTTCAATGGAAGACCAAATCCCGGATGTATTGGAGAGATTATATGAATTGCTCTTGTCCTCCAGTTTTGAATTCTTATTGATGAAGATTTTGATTGGCATCCATTCCCCAAGGACAATAAGATCCAGCCAGCCGTCATTATTGATGTCTGTCCAGCTGGCATCGGTGATCATTCCTATATTTTCGAGTGTTTCATTTTGGATGGTTTTAAAATTTCCATGGCCGTCATTTTCAAGGATATATCCAGATGCAGGTAGACCATAGAGATTGGTCTTATATCTTTCCCCGACAAATAAATCTATATCCCCATCATTGTCATAATCAGCTGGTTTTACGACCGAGGAACTTATGTTAATTGGAAATAAAGGCGCGGTTTGAGCTTTGTTAAAGATGTTTTTTTCATTGACGTAGTAGGTGTCATTTAGTGCTATTGAATATGGAGAGAAAGCCCTACCGCCGTGACAAACATAAAGATCCATATCCCCATCATTGTCACCATCAAAAAATACGGCATCAACATCCTCCGAATTTATTTCGTTTGCAAATGGAGAATTTATTTCAGTATATCCATAAGGAGATGATAGGAATAATTTTCCGGATTGATTTTTGGCGCCTCCTATGAAAAAATCTGTTTTACCGTCTTTGTTTAAGTCTTCGGTTGCCAAGGCAGGTCCTTCGTTGCTGTACATTTGAGTTAGCAAGCGCTCATTGTTGAAGTCAATGTAATCATTTTCAGTATGAACGAAATTGAATAGGGGTGAAATTTCTTCTATAATGGTTTTTTTGCTCCTATTTTTTCTATCTCCCTTTAGACCAATGGTGTCCGCAGGATGCACAATAGTATATGTTTTATTTGTTGCTAAATTTGTTTGTATAGTGGTAGCTCCATCGGACCATTTTACCCATAAGGAATCTATATAGGTTGCATCTCCTACCCCAAAATGGATTCCCAAGGGAACACTACTTTGAAATCCGCGAGATGCATAATTTTCGCCATAACCTATTTTATCATTGGCATATTTAATAATGGCTTTAGTGGCTATTGCATTGACATTTTCATCTTTCTGTACAAACTTTAAAGTAACGCTTCTATGGGTTAATGTATCCGTTGTATTTTCATAAACAAAGGAGGGCATGTTTACATTGTTGACAACAAGGTCAAGATCTCCGTCATTGTCAAGATCCGCATAGGCACTACCATTACTGAAGCTTGGGAGGCCCAGTCCCCAATCAGAACTGGCATTTTCAAAATTGAAATCACCAAGATTGCGGAAAATTGCGTTAGGAACCGCTTGGGAAGGCATGGCGTCGATCAATTGGGTGATAACATCTGTTTCATTGTTGTTTATTTTACTTTTTATAGTCTCCTCATTGGCGGTATAGGTCAGATAGTCTCTATCCAACAAATCTTTAAAAATTCCATTGCTAATGAAAATATCCCTTAACCCATCATTGTCCATATCAAAAAGCAAGGCTCCCCAGCTCCATTCGGTAGCCGATACGTTGGCTTGTCTCCCCAGTTCCACAAAACGGGTATTGCCTAAGTTTCTTTGAAGTGTATTTCTTGAGAATTGATTGAAATAACCTTGTTGCTTTGCCATTTGATGTTTGTCCCAAGACTCAAAGACCGTTTTGGTCTTTTGTCGCTCCAAGGTGGCGGGCAGCATTTCCGTAACCATAAGATCGGTTAGAAGGTCATTGTTTAGGTCGGCCAGATCGGCACCCATAGAACCCATTGATATAGATCCGAAGTAATCTTCCAATTTCTCTATGAACTTGCCATGAGTATCATTTATATATAGATAGTCTTTTTCAAAAAATCATTGGATATAAAAATATCTGTCCAATCATCATTGTTGAAATCCCCAAGGGTAATACCTAGGCCAAAACCAATCTTACTTGTATAAATACCGGCTTCTTGGGTAATATCCACAAATTTCCCTTTATCATTTCGGAAAAATTTATTGCCATTGTCGGTCGCATCGGGAATTGTTCTCTGATCTTTAATAAAATCGAAACCACCGATGGATTTAAGGGAATTATTTAAAACGTAACAGTCCAGGTCGCCATCTTTGTCGTAATCGAAAAAAGCAGCATGTACTGACAACCCCTCAACATCCAAGCCGTATGTTTTGGAAGATTCTGTAAATGTAAGGTCGCCATTATTAATAAAAAGTTCATTGTATCTATTCGGTCCTTCGGGTTTTCCAGATTTGCAGACGTAAAGATCTAATAGACCATCTCCGTTAATATCTACAAACGTAGCACCGGTAGACCAGACACCCGGGCATGAAACTCCTGCTTTACTCGTTATATCCTCAAATTGCCAATTGCCTTTATTTAAGTACAATTTATTATCTACCATGTTCCCGGTAAAATAAACATCTTCTAGGCCATCATTGTTAATATCCCCTATAGCTACACCTCCGCCATTGTAGAAATTACGATAGATATAGGGATTAAATGTTTCGTTATACGTTAGTGTGTTTTGAAATGATATACCAACAGAGGAATCCTTTAGCACAAATAAGGAAGCACTTTCTTTTGTTTTTTTTGCACAAGAAACAAGTAATAAGAGGGGAATAAGTACAATAAATAGCTTCATTTGTTCCTTTCAGATAAAAAAAGGGTCATTCCTAAAGAACAACCCTCTCAATATAAGAAATTCTTTAGATATTAATACCCTGGATTTTGGGTTAAACCACTACCTGCAATATCAAGCTGAGCCTGCGGAATGGGGAATACGTCTCTAAATGTATCACTATTGGTTTTTTCCCACCAAGAATCATGATACGTGCTAAAACGAATCATATCAGTTCTGCGGCTGGACTCTTGAAACATTTCTCTTCCCCTTTCATCATAGAATTCATTGGCATCAATAGACGCTAGCACAGATACACCAGCTCTCATTCTTAAAGCATTTACATCTGGCAATGCCAAACTCCAATCTCCTGCAGAACGAGCTCTAGCTTCTGCACGTAATAAGTGAACATCTCCCAATCTAACTATGGGATAGTCATTGTCCATATCTCCTCTCTGGAACAGTTTAAAACTAAACTTATACATTCTAGCACCGCCTTCTCTCAGACCATTGGGTTCCAATTCATTATTGAATGGCGTATAATTGATGACAAGATCATCATCATCGGCAGCAAAATCAAGAAGAGCACTTCCGGAAAAATCGGTTTGCGGACCTACTAAAAAGTTTGCTTTTTTTCTAAGGTCACCATCTTCATAGCTGTTATAAAACTCCTCTAAAACGGCAAAACCGTTCCAAGGTTGTGAATCCAATCCCCAGGTCAATTGGCTTGGCCCGTGTAATGTCATTTGGGCAAAGTTCATACCACCAGCACTGGTTTCATCGTATTCAATGGACCATATAATTTCAGGATTGTTTTCATTTAGCGGTGCAAATACGGCCGCATAGCCCTCCAAAATATCGGGATCACTATCAACTTCCGGTCTTTTTGCCAAATTGGGAGTGGTACAACCCGTAGAACAAAGTTGATATGGAGAGTTATCCAAAATATAGGTCGCTGCCCAATCAGCTTCATCAAATCTAGGGGTTCCTGTATATACTTCAGCATTTAAGTACAATTTGGCAAGTATGCCCAAGGCGGCGTATTGATTGATTCTATAGTTGGAAATATTCGTATTCAAGGCACTACCCGAAAGATCCATGGCAGCGGTTACCGAAGCTATACCAAGAGCGCCCAATAGTTCACTTTCTACAAAATTGAACACCTCAATTCGGTTCGATTGAGGGGCATCTACCCCAACTGCTGTAATGAGCTTAACTCTTCCATAAAGGTCTAACAATCTCCAATAAAAGTAAGCGCGCAAAGCTTTTACTTGAGCCGTTTGATTGGCATCCAAACTGCCGCCAAGTGATGAATTGCATTCTCCAATGCCTGCATATGCGTCACTCCAAGCGTCATTAATCCGATTAAGGGAGGAGTCCCATGTATGTCGGTGCAAATTGATCCAAATACCGCCATCAAACCAGTCACCCCCTTTTTGGGTAACAGACATTTCATCACTGGTAAGGGATTGTAAGGGAAAATACCCTCCGTTTGTCGCCGATCCGGCCCTAAGCCTAGAGAAGGGTGCCAAAAGAACACCGCCTCCGCCTCCGCCTCCGGTACCAACGGAAACACCGTCATTCGAAAATTCCTCAGTAAGGGAATCTTCTAGCGTGTCTTCTAAATCAGTACATGCAAATGCGATAAGCATTGTACTGAGAAGTGTTATTTTTATAAATCGATTCATAGTATTTTTTTTAGAAGTTAACATTTAATCCAAGGGTGATCGTTCTTGCAGCAAAATAGCTATTACGCCTATCTATGCCTGGTGCAAGTGGATTGGCGCCTGTCCCTTGTATATTACCATTATTACTCTGGTTAGCTCCAAAATCTTGAAGTGCTGGTTCTGGATCCGTACCGGTGTAACTTGTTATGGTAAATAGGTTTTGACCACTTAAGGTAAGTTTAACATTTTTTACATAATCGTTATTGAGGTCAAAATTGTAACCTACAGAAAGGTTGTCCAATTTAAAAAAGTCCGCCTTCTCCACATAGTATGAGCTAAACTGAGCTGTTTTGATATCTGATCTTTGCAACTCGGTATTTATAAAGTTATAGGAGGCCTGAGACCCGATGATGGGTTCGTAGAACGCACGGAACGAATTTACCAAACTGTGACCAAAGGCACCTCTAAAGAACGCGTTTACATCCCAATTGCCAAAAGTGACCTGGTTGGTCCACCCCAATTCAAAATCAGGAAAACCCTTACCTAAAACGGTAAAATCCGCATCGTCGTCCAAAGCACTTCCTTGGCCGGTTATCAAATTTCCATCGCCATTAATATCTTCCAAGATGGGTGTACCCGCTGCATCTACATCACCGGAAAATACCGGCCCCCATATTTGACCAACTTCTTCTCCTTCTTTAACAAGAATTACATTGGTATCATTTTGGCCCGGAGACCCTAAGTTGGCGATAACTTGATCACCTTGGGCATTTTTCTCCAAAGTTACTTTGTAAGTAGACATGATGAGACCCGTATTGTACGAAAGTTTATCTTTTTTAATCACATCGTAGTTTATGGTAAGTTCAACCCCATTGGTCTTTAACTCACCAGCGTTTTCAAAACGCCGATCTATACCATTGAATAGGGCGGCATCAACATTTGCCTCAATGATAAAGTCCGTAATATTTCGGGTATACACATCAAGGGTCGCTGCTAAACGATTAGTGGCGTATTCCAAACCAAAGTTGAGCTCTGCTTTTTCTTCCCATTTTAAATCGGGATTGGCTGCCCTTGTACCGTTGGAGGTGCCAGAACCACTTTGTCCGTTGGCGCCATTTGTTACGTCGAATGTGGTTTGGAACAAGCCAACATCTGGCGGAATGGCTCCCGTAACACCATACCCGATCCTAGCCTTTAAGAGGTTTACGTTTTCCAATTCTAAATATTTGTTTAAATCCGCTCCTACGGCAACGGCCGGAAACGTACCCCATTGTTGATCTGGACCAAAACGGCTAGAGCCTTCCCTTCTTACGGAAGCGTTCAAATAAATGGCATCATCGAAGGTGGCGTTCAAACGTCCAAAATAGGCAATTACCCTATCTCCGTCTTTTCTATTGCTATTTGCGGAAATTCGACCGGCTTCCAAAAGATCTTGCGAAGTCTCGATGCTATTACTGAAATCGAAATCTACATTGGGCGGGAAATCGCCAAGGCTAAAAAAGTTATTGTTGAAATCATTTTCTTGAAATGAATATCCACCTGTTACCGTAAAGCTTATAAAATCTTTAATTCTATTGGTGTAAGTTGCGAATGCCTCAAAAAGTTGAAAGCGTTCTTCCTGTGAAAGAAAATCGGCTCTACCCCTGGCCGTTGGGCTTACTGCATTGCCTCCAAATAAAGCAGTAGTAGGGTGGTACTGATTTCTTGTAGATTTAATGTTTTGCTCTGAAAAACTAACATTGGCAGAAAGATTATCGGTTAAACGATAATTAAAGTTCATACTATAGTTCAATGTATTCGCTTCCCCTTCGTTTCTACTCTGGTTGGCAATAGAAGCCGGGTTGAAACTATCAAAAAGCCCTAAGGTCTCAAAGAACCCCCCGTATTGGGCCGAATTGAACGGAAAGGGAGCGTTAGCTCCTAAAACAGGAGCTGTAGGGTTGTAGGTGACTGCATACCGTAGTGATTCGTTCAAACCAAATTCACTGTCTCGCTGGGTAAGTGAAGAATTAAAGTCGATTTTTAACTTATCGTTTAAAAGCTTAGCGGAAAGTTTTGTCCGTGCATTAAACTGGTTGAAACCTGAATTTATCAATATTCCATCGGTATCCCTAAAATTTGCAGATACCCGATAGTTGACTTTATCCGTTCCGCCAACAGCGGCTATGTTGTGTACTTGGGAAAAACCGGTCTGGGTAACTTCATCGATCCAATCCGTAGCACTACCCAAGTCGTTCCCACCTGCGGCAAGAAACTCACTGGCGGTCATAATATCAATTTGATTAGCGATGGATGAGGTGCCAAACTGTCCGTTATAAGATAACTGCATTTCTTGCCCCGGTTTCCCAGACTTGGTGGTTACCAAGATAACACCACTGGAACCTCGTGTACCATAAATTGCGGCAGCGGACCCATCTTTTAAGACGGTAATATTTGCAATATCATTAGGGTCAACATTATCCAAAGAGGAGCCGAGTACGCCATCAATAACAATCAAAGGCTCTGTGTTACCGCCAATGGTGGAAATACCTCTTAAGCGAATGGTTGAACCCGTGTTGGGATCCCCTCCCTTGTTATATACACTAAGCCCGGCTACCTTACCCTGTAATAACTGTGTTGGGTCGCTAATAGTGCCTTGATTAAAGTCTTCTGCATTAACACTGGTAACAGCGGTAGTAATTTCCTTTTTCTGCTGACTACCATAACCTACAACAACAACCTCATCCAATGCCTGTGCATCTTCAGAGAGCGTTACATTAATGGTTGATTGTCCGTTCACGGCAATTTCTTGGCCCAGGTAGCCAATATAGGTGATTCTTAAAATTGCGTTTTCACCAACAGTAATGGTATAGTTGCCATCAAAATCAGTTTGTGTTCCATTAGTTGTGCCTTTTTCCACAACACTGGCACCCGGTAGGGGGCCATTGGCATCCGAAACATTCCCGGACACCTCTTGGGCCTGCGCGTATCCAAAGCATAAAAATGCCCCCATAAGCAGCAAGCTTTTTGGTAGTGTAAACTTCATAAAAGAGTTAATTTTAGTTGAGTTAATTTTAATTCTAAACAATAAAAGTATGTAAAAATTTTGTTAAATATCATTTAGACCGACATCAAGGCTTAACGAAAACGGTTTCGTGTTAATAACTTGTTGCTAATGCGATGTCAATAATTACTTGTATTGTAAATTAAATAATTCTCAAAATTTTGATCAGGATGGTCAGGTTATTTATTATATCCTTAAAGATAACATTTTTTTTTCTTGAATTGTACCTTTGTTTTAGCTAATAAAATTGAAAGAAATCTTTTGTGATTTGAATTCATCTTTTTATTCTAAATTACATACCTTATAAAATCAAATTGGAATTTTGAAAAAAAAAATAACACTTAAGCAAATTGCCAAAGAATTAGAAGTTTCTATTTCAACGGTATCCAAGGCTCTAAAGAACAGCGAGGAAATAAGTGCTGACACCAAGGAAAAAATACAGGCTTTTGCCAAGTTTTATAACTATAAGCCCAACAATGTTGCCATTAGCCTAAAGAATAAACGTACCAAGAATATCGGAGTAATTATTCCTGACATTGTACATCATTTCTTCACTACTGTATTTAGGGGTATTGAACAATACGCCAATAAACAAGGTTATAATGTGATTGTGTGTGTTTCCGATGATTCCTTTGATAGAGAGGTAATTAATATGGAAATGTTGGCCAATGGTAGTGTAGACGGTTTTATTATGTCCTTATCGGCAGGAACCCAAAGAAAGAATGATTTTAATCATTTAAAGGAAATCACAGATCAGGGGATTCCATTAGTTCTATTTGACCGTACCACTGATAAAATTGATTGTGATAAGGTTCTTATTGATGATAGGGAAGGGGCATTTAAAGCCGTTCAAAAATTTATTAAGAATGGTAGAAAAAAGATTGCATTAGTGACGACGGAGAACTATTTCAGTGTTAGTAATGCCAGGGAGGCAGGATATCGTGAAGCCTTGGCGAATGCTGACATAGAAATCGATGAACATCGCATTTTGAAATTACCCAATATGGAGGTTGATGAAAATGCCATCCATGAATTTTTTAATTCCAATAGGATAGATGCTGTTTTATGTGTAAATGAGATATTCGCGATTCATTGTATGAACCTCGTCCAGAAAAAGGGAATGAGAATTCCTGAGGATATCAGTTTTATCGGTTTTACTGACGGTATTCTTTCGAAATATGCCAATCCAGGTTTAACGGCTATTGCCCAGCATGGCGTTGAAATGGGTGAAGTAGCCGCAAAAATGCTTATCGAAAAAGTGGAGTACGAAAGTGACGACGAGGAAGAAGAGGAAACTTACCAGACAAAAATCATTGAATCTACAATCATAGAAAGAGGTTCTACAATCAATTAATTTAAGGACTATTTAATGCAAAAAGTTGGATTTATTTTCGATTTGGATGGTGTAATTGTTGATACCGCCAAATATCATTATCGTGCCTGGAAAAAATTAGCCAATGATTTGGGTTTCGAATTTACAGAAGAACAAAACGAGCTGTTTAAAGGCGTGAGTAGAAAGCGATGTTTGGAAATTTTATTGGATATCGGAGCAATTGAGGCCAGTCAAGAACAATTTGATACATGGATGGCTGAAAAGAATTTAGATTACTTAGCTTACATTGATACAATGGATGCATCTGAAATTTTGCCCGATGTGCCCAAAATCCTGAAATTCCTTGAAAATCAAAACATTCCCATTGCCCTTGGTTCCGCAAGCAAAAATGCCAGGCCTATTCTGGAGAAGGTAAAGCTATTGCCTTACTTTGATTTTATAGTTGACGGCAATAGCGTGACCAAGGCAAAACCAAATCCCGAAGTATTTTTGATCGCCGCCCAAAAAATGAATGTTGAACCAGAATGCTGCATTGTCTTTGAAGATGCCATTGCCGGTATTGAGGCTGCAAATAATGCAAAGATGACGAGCATAGGCATTGGAGAGGCCAATGTGCTTTCAGATGCCGATTTTAATTTTAGGGATTTTACGGAGATCGATTTAGATTTTATTAAAGAATTAGTTGGAGCATAAATGAATCAAGATTATATAAAAGAGAACGATTGGTCTATCATTGAAGAAGGGTTCGACCAAGAAATGGTGAAATCATCCGAAAGCCTTTTCAGTATTGGAAATGGGGCTATGGGGCAACGTGCCAATTTTGAAGAGGCCTATTCCGGACCTACTTTTCAAGGCAGCTATATCGCAGGGGTTTATTATCCTGATAAAACGCGTGTAGGATGGTGGAAAAATGGGTATCCTGAATATTTTGCAAAAGTACTCAATGCCCCCAATTGGATAGGGATCAATGTAATGATCAATGGAGCGGCACTCGATTTGTTCGCTTGTAAAAAAGTTGAAAATTTCAGAAGGGAGCTGAACATGCAAGAAGGCTGGTATCAGCGCAGCTTTAAGGCAACCCTTTCCAATAATATTGTTATAGCGGTAAAAGCCACACGATTCTTGAGCCTTGATTTTGATAAAATAGGAGCCATTAAATATGAGGTTACCATAATCAATGCCGATGGGGAAATCAAGTTTACCCCCTATTTGGATAGCGGAATCACAAATGAGGATAGCAACTGGGACGATAAGTTTTGGGATACTACCTTGGTTTCTTCAAACGGAAATAGAGCTTATATTGAGGCCCATACCATGAAGACCAGCTTCGAAGCTTGTACGTTCATGGAGACCCAACTTTATTATCAAGGGAAAAATGTTGGGAAGAGACCTTCAGAGACCAAAAAAGAGAACTGGATCGGTCATGAATATTCGCAAAGCATTAAGCAGGGGGAGACCTTGTCCCTGATTAAATTTGGAGGATACACTGTTTCAAGAAACCATGCATCGGGGGAATTGGTCCATGCGGCCAATGTAGCTTTACAAAATGCCGTTGATTTAGGTTTTGATGCATTATTGAAAAAGCAAAAGAAGGCGTGGGATAGGATTTGGCAGATGAGCGATATTACGATTGAAGGTGATGTAAAAGCTCAGCAAGGAATTCGGTTTAATATATTTCAATTAAATCAAACCTATTTGGGTACAGATTCACGATTGAATATTGGTCCAAAAGGTTTTACTGGTGAAAAATATGGAGGTAGCACCTATTGGGATACTGAAGCCTATTGTATTCCCTTTTATATGGCGACAAAGGATCAGAAAGTGGCGAGGAACCTTTTAAAATATCGATATGAACATCTAGACAAGGCCATAGAAAATGCCAAAAAACTTGGATTTTCTAATGGTGCTGCCCTGTACCCCATGGTAACCATGAATGGTGAGGAATGTCATAACGAATGGGAAATAACCTTTGAGGAAATCCATAGAAATGGAGCAATGGCATTTGCAATTTATAACTACTATCGCTTTACGGGTGACTATACCTATATCCCCGAAATGGGCTTGGAAGTATTGATTGGTATAGCCCGTTTTTGGCACCAAAGAGCCAATTTTTCGAGCTTACGGAAGAAATATGTAATTCTAGGTGTTACCGGCCCCAATGAGTATGAAAATAATGTAAATAACAATTGGTATACCAATTATCTGGCAAAGTGGTGTATTGATTATGCTGTAGAGCAATTGCAGAAAGTCAAAGAGGGGTATCCCGACGATTACGAAAGAATAATTGGCAATACCAATTTGACGAGTAATGAAACGGAGCAATGGGAAGAAGTCGCCGACCAGATGTATTTTCCATTTTCTGAGGAGCACAATGTGTTCCTTCAGCAAGATGGATTTTTGGACAAGGAATTGATTACCGTGGATAATTTGGGCAAATCTGAACGTCCGATCAATCAAAAATGGAGCTGGGACCGTATTTTGCGTTCCCCATATATAAAGCAGGCCGACATTCTTCAAGGTTTCTATCTTTTCGAAGATCATTTTAGCCTAGAGGAGTTGCAAAGACATTTTGATTTTTATGAACCTTTTACAGTTCACGAATCATCGCTTTCGCCATGCGTACATGGTATCCAGGCAGCAAAATTGGATAGAATGGAGCAAGCGTATCAGTTTTATCTTAGAACATCAAGATTAGATTTGGATGACTATAACAAGGAAGTGGAAGAAGGGCTGCACATTACGTCTATGGCAGGAACATGGATGAGTATTGTTGAAGGATTTGGTGGCCTTAGGGTACTCGATGATAAACTATCACTTACGCCGAGAATTCCGAAGCAATGGAAGTCGTATTCCTTTAAAGTCAACTTTAGAAATCGAATTTTACAGGTAACTGTTACCAAGGAAGAAACCAAATTGGTTTTGGAAGGTAATGAGCAAATGTCCATTCGATTAAACGGGAAACGATTGGAAATAAGGCCTGGAACAGAGTTATCTGCCTAGAATAGCCCATCTAAATTTAGTATTTAATTTTAGCCTAAACGCTGATTGGCCACAATACAGATCAAGAAAACCAACCCATGCCATATCAAAAAGAACAGAAGAAAAAGGAAGTCGTATATCAGGTATTTACAAGGCTTTTTGGAAACACCAATACGAACAACAAGCCTTGGGGAACCATTGAAGAGAATGGGGTAGGCAAATTTTCTGATTTTTCTGAGAGGGCACTTCAGGAAATCAAGGATCTTGGAGTCAGCTATATCTGGTACACAGGAGTACCACACCATGACCTAATCACAGATTATACCCAGTATCAGATATCAAATGGTGATTCAGAAATTGTTAAGGGGCGTGCTGGCTCACCTTATGCGGTTAAGGATTATTACAATGTGAATCCTGACCTGTCCGATGATCCTGCAAACAGGTTGAATGAATTTAAAGACTTGATTGACCGTACCCATAGCGCAGACCTAAAATTGTTGATTGATATTGTTCCCAATCATGTTGCCCGTAATTACGAAGGTAAATCAACTCCTGAAGGCTTTGAACCTTTTGGAGCTTCAGATGATACAGCTGTCGAATACAGCCGGGACAATAACTTTTATTATATTCCCAATAAGGATTTTAAAGTACCGCAATGGCAAAATGGATACTTGCCCTTAGGAGGTGGACCCCATGTTTTGGTTGATGGAAAGTTCGTTGAAACTCCTGCAAAATGGACAGGGAATGGCTCACGTTTGGCTCAGCCCCATATGAACGATTGGTATGAAACCGTAAAAATAAACTATGGTGTTCGGCCAGATGGCTCTTTTGATTTTGATACGCTGCCCGATGATTTTAAAAGTAAGGATTACCATGAGCATTTTGCTTTTTGGTCGGATAAGGATGTGCCTGATTCTTGGAGAAAATTTAAAGATATTGCCATGTATTGGTTGAAAATGGGTGTTGACGGATTTCGTTTTGATATGGCCGAAATGGTTCCCGTTGAATTTTGGAGTTACATGAATTCAAACATCAAAATGAAAAGCCCTGACGCGTTTCTTTTGGCCGAAGTGTATAATCCCCAATTGTATCGCGATTACATACATAAGGGGAAGATGGATTATCTCTATGATAAGGTTGAGATGTATGATTCTATAAAGCATATAATGCAAGGTCATGGATGGACGGACCATATTCCCGTTGTGAAAAATAATCTGAAGGATATTGAGCATCATTTATTGCATTTTTTGGAAAATCATGATGAACAGCGTATAGCAAGCCCCGATTTTGCAGGGGATGCAAAAAAAGGGAAACCAGCTATGGTGATCTCGGCAACTATAAGCACCTCTCCGACAATGATTTATTTTGGACAGGAAGTAGGGGAGCCGGCAAAAGAGATGGCCGGATTTGGGCAACCCTCAAGGACATCGATTTTTGATTATATCGGAGTTCCCCATCATCAACGATGGCTAAACAATAAAAACTTTGATGGCGGACAACTTTCTGAAGAAGAAAATGACCTTCGTGATTTTTACAAAAGACTGCTCAATTTTACCATAAGCAGCTATGCCTTAATGGGAGAATACGAGGATATTCATTATTATAACCGGGACCATACCGAGAATTATAACCATCGTGTGTTGTCTTATGTACGTTGGTCCGAAAATGAAAAATTAGTGATTGTCTCTAATTTTGACGCAGAGGAAAACTACGCCTTTGAACTTAAAATTGCGGAGAATATAGTGGCCAAATGGGAATTGGATAACGGCCCTTATGAATTTGTTGATCAATTATCTTGTAATAGAATTAAGACCCTTCTGGTTGAAAATGGTTCGGGAAAAATGAATGTAGAAATTAAAGCTTTGGAATCGTTTATATTTAGATTAAGATAAAAAAAGAGGCAGTGGGATTTTCCATTACCTCTTTTGCTTTAGTCAAGATTGGCTTATTCAGCTTTTTTTCCAGTAGCTTTATAGACTACCGCAATAACAATACCACCTATACCATAGTATATAATATCAAGAACAGTTTCTACCAAATAACCTGTCAGATCCATCAATTCCATGACCCCGTACTGTAATAGACCTATACCAAGACCTACAAAGAGGCCTAACCAGACGCCAAACTGAAAGCCCTCCTTTGGGCTATGGACCCCTCTTGCCCATTTACCGTACAGTGAACTCATAGCAAATGCCTGAATTAAAACGCCTAATGCAATAAATAGCATATCTCCTGGGTCTTTCATGACATTATTTAATGAATGCTCATTAAAAAAATCTACTGTGGCAAACCCCCAGATGGCATAACCCAGCAAAAACATGACTGCAAAACTGGCTAAAGTAGCCAGTACATTTTGTTTAGTAAACATAATCTTTGTTTTAATTGGTTGTAGAATTCTTAAAAATACTTAAAAAAAATGAATATATGACAAATAACGCCTGCTTTAAATATTAATTACATAACTCGATTCTTTGGATGAGTAAAAAACCTGCCACAACTTTACAAATTATTCTACCCTTTGTATATTTGAGGCCAATCAAAATCTATGAAAAATTATATACACATTCCCCTTGTTCTATTATCCTTAGTTCTAATTCAAAGTTGTGCATTCATGAACGACAAACCTTTGGTCATTGGTCATAGAGGCGCTATGGGCCACGAAACCGAAAACACCCTTGCCTCAATCCAGAAAGCTCTCGATTTGGGGGTTGATATGATAGAGATCGATGTCTTTAAAATAAAAAGTGGAGAGATTGTTGTTTTTCATGATGAGACGGTCGATCGTCTGGCCAATGCAACAGGAAGAATTGAAGAGTATGATATATTTTATATAAAGCAAATGGTCTTGGACGGCAATCATGCCATTCCCTTGCTTCAGGACGTATTAAAATTAATAGATAATAAGGTTCGTTTGAACATTGAGTTGAAAGGTGCAGGTACATGCGATAGAGTCAATCACATTATTAAATCTTACATAAAACAAAAGGGATGGACATTGGATAATTTTATCATTTCCAGTTTTAAATGGGATGAGTTAAGGGAGATGCGCAAATTTAATAATGAGATTCCGATTGCCATTTTATCGGGAGAAAATCCATTGGACGCAATAGATATAGCTAAGGAATTGAATGCAGAGGCGATTAATCCAAGTTTTGGAACATTGAATTTGGAAGTTGTAAATAAAATCAAGGAAGCAGGTTTTAACGTTTATACCTGGACCGTCAATGAACCGGAAGATATAGACATGGCCAAATCTTGGTCGGTTGATGGTATAATTACCAACTTTCCCGAACGCGTTCGGTGATGTTCGATGTCATTATTGTCGGTGGAGGAGCGTCAGGGTTTTATGCCGCGATCCATATTGCCGAGACTGATCCGACACTAAAAATCGCCATACTTGAAAAGGGCAAGTATGTACTACAAAAGGTAAGGATATCTGGAGGTGGCCGCTGTAATGTCACCAATGTGGAACAAGACCCCAAAGAGCTTGTAAAAAATTATCCCAGGGGAGAGAAGGAGCTCTTGGGTCCCCTTTATACCCATAATAGTGGTGATACTATCCGTTTTTTTGAAAGCAGGGGAATTACGTTGAAAGCAGAGGCAGACGGTAGGGTCTTTCCGGTGTCCAATTCTTCCCAGACCATTATTGATTGTTTTTTAAACGAAACAATGCGCTTGGGAATAAAAGTTTTTAAGCATAGTGCAGTAACGAATATTGAGCCCCTTGGGACAAAGGAAAATGCTGGCGCGTGGAGAATCACTTCAATTAAAAATCAATATCTAGGTAAAAAGGTTCTTATTGCTGCCGGAAGTAATCCTAAAATTTGGAAAATACTTGAGTATTTAGGGCATTCCATTGTTCCACCAGTCGCATCTCTGTTTACTTTTAAAATCAATGATGAACGAATCTCCGGGATTCCTGGAATAGCGACCAATGCGAAGGTAGATGTACTCTCCAAGCATGCCTTCGGACCTGAACTGACCCTAAAATTGAAAAGCAGGCATACGCCCAAAGCTCTACTCAGTGTTGAAGGGCCACTATTGATTACCCACTGGGGATTAAGCGGCCCGGCTGTATTGAAATTATCAGCATGGGGAGCAATTTTGATGGATGAATTCAAATATCGTTTTCCAATACGCATAAACTGGTTACCAGATTATCATCAGGGATCCATTTTGCCGCTACTCATGGAAATAAAGGAAATTGAAGCGAAAAAAACAGTGATGAGGACCAATGATCTGGAGATTCCAAAACGATTATGGGCCAAATTGGTCAAGGCATCAGGAATCGCCAGCGACGAAAAGTGGGCTGAGGTGACCAAGGAACGACTACAAAATCTAGCCGATCAACTGACGAATTGTAGGTTTTTGGTAGATGGTAAAAGTGCATTTAAAGAAGAGTTCGTGACCGCGGGCGGAGTCGATTTAAAGGAAATTGATTTCAAGACCTTTGAAAGTAAAATACATCCGAATCTTTTCTTTGCCGGAGAGGTGATCAATATCGACGGGATTACTGGGGGGTTTAACTTTCAAAATGCTTGGACAGGTGGTTATATTGCAGCACAAGCCATTGCAAATAAGAGCTAGTATTCAATGACAGACCGGATAGTGGACTTTAAGGGAATCAGTTCATCTCCCAGATTTTATAATTTAAAATTGTAGTGAAACAAATCCATAAAAAGTAGGGTATAAGTAAAAGGGCCGCTGTTTTATTCACAACTTTGAACCATTTGATGGTAAGGACCAGTAGAATGAGCAATAAAATAATCACCAAAAGCCCCAAGAAAGGTTTTTTCAGGCCAAAGAAAACAATACTCCAAGAAGCATTTAAAAGTAATTGAAATCCAAAATGATACAATGCAGTTTTCACCCAAAGGTGGTGAAACCCTTTGGCCCAAACAAGACCTGATGCAATTCCCATCATTACATAAAGTATGGTCCAAACAGGGGCGAATATCCAATTCGGGGGATTAAAACTGAGTTTGTTCAAGGAAATGAACCAATCATTGACCGAGCTTTGTGTTGCAAAACTTGCCAAAAAACCAATTGCCAAGCACGCACTTACGGCAATAACGATATAGGTTAGTTTCTTTTTCAATAGGTTGGGGATTGTCTCTCTAAAATAGTGATTAAATCTATTGGGTGCTATTCAAAACCACTTAAAAACTATCTTTGCGTAAATTCTTTTGCAATGACCATCAAAGATTTTATCCCTTCAAAATATACACATCAGATTCAACAGGGAAAGGTGACTTATAAAGCTCCAAGTAATATTGCCTTGGTTAAATATTGGGGAAAAAAGGCAGATCAAATTCCGGCCAACCCTTCTATCAGCTTTACATTGGATGCCTGTGCAACAACAACGACAATTTCGTATTCAAAAATGAATGCAAAAAGCAATGACTTTTCTTTTGAACTGCTTTTTGACGGAGAACCCAAAGACGATTTTAGACCAAAAATTGAGATCTTTTTTTCTCGGATAGAACCCTATTTGCCTTTTCTGAAAGAGTTTTACCTAAAAATTGAAACCTCAAATTCATTCCCACATAGTAGTGGAATAGCTTCGTCTGCAAGTGGCATGGCGGCACTGGCTTTGGGTTTAATGCATATTGAAAAAGAAATAAACCCGGCTATTACGGATGAACACTTTAATCGTAAAGCATCCTTTTTGGCTCGTTTGGGTTCGGGAAGTGCCTGTCGCAGTGTTGAGGGTGATTTAATTCAATGGGGCAGCCATAATGGCACCGAAGGCAGTTCTGATCTATATGCCATCAAATATCCTTACGCTGTCCATAAGGTCTTTCAAAAGTATCACGATACCATTCTGTTGGTTGATAAAGGTCAGAAGCAGGTTAGTAGTACTATTGGCCATAAATTAATGCATAACCATCCGTTTGCAGAACAGCGATTCGATCAAGCACACGAAAATCTGTCTAAATTAAAATCGATTTTAGCATCAGGGAATTTAAATGATTTCATAAGGATCGTTGAGAGTGAGGCACTTACTTTACATGCCATGATGATGACAAGTATCCCATATTTTATTTTGATGAAACCCAATACATTGGAAATCATAAATAGAATATGGGCATTCCGAGCGTCATCTGGAACCCATTTGTGTTTTACATTGGATGCCGGCGCCAATGTACATGTGCTATATCCTGAAAATGAGAAAGAGGTAGTTTACCAATTTATTAAGGATGAGTTGGTTGCATTTTGTGAAAAGGGACAGTATATTTGTGACAGAATTGGTTTTGGAGCAAAAAAAGTATGAACTTGTTGGGATAATTAATAGCTCTGAATTACGTTATTTGACGGTAAAGAATGTAATTAAGACCAAGAGTTTTGATTTCACCGGTCATAATCCTTTATCTTTATAACGTATGGATTGAAAGAAATAAAGGAGATACAAAAGTTAATTGCAGTATTCCAATCCATCAAAAAGTCGTTTTTCGAGTGTTTATAATTTATTTTTAATTACTTAAATGAAAGGGCCATTATTTTATTCTAAGATTTTACTTTTCGGGGAATATGGTATCATAAAAGATTCCAAAGGACTCTCCATTCCATATAACTTTTTCAAGGGAGCATTAAAAACGGATGAGAATCCGTCTGAAGAAGCCAAAAAATCCAATGGGTATTTAAGGGAATTCGTTTCGTATTTGGAGAAGACTCATAATGAAAAGCCTCAATTGGTATCTTTTGATTTTGATTCTTTGAAGAATGATATAAATGCTGGGATGTATTTCGACAGCTCTATTCCACAAGGATATGGGGTAGGTAGCAGCGGTGCTTTGGTTGCTGCGGTTTACGATAAATATGCGCATGACAAAATTACGGTACTTGAAAACCTGACTCGGGAAAAGCTTTTAAAACTAAAAGTCATTTTTGGTGCAATGGAATCATTTTTCCATGGTAAATCCTCAGGCCTAGATCCTTTGAACAGCTATTTGAGCTTGCCTATCCTTATAAACTCCCAAGACAATATAGAATCGACCAGTATTCCTTCCCAGAACCTAGAAGGAAGGG
Organism: Bacteroidota bacterium; assembly: GCA_024279425.1. GTDB lineage: Bacteria > Bacteroidota > Bacteroidia > Flavobacteriales > Flavobacteriaceae > Maribacter_A. The sequence goes on from JAJRRO010000101.1 coordinate 109,073, forward strand.
GCGCTGTGTTTTTATTGGACAGTGGCTCCATTGGAGAAACCGCCCCTATGGTACAGTTATTCATGGAAAAAATGAAGCAGGAAGGGTTTAGACAAATGTTGAAAAACCAGTTTATTAAACATACTGATGCCTGCGTTGAGGATTTTATAAATGGAAATGTGAAATCTCTCTTTGGAAACTTGAAGCAATTGTCCCATGTGGTTTTAGACAATTTTAAGCCTATGATTCCAGCTAAGTTCCATCAACTTTGGAAACAGGGTATTGAGACCAATGATTATTATCTGAAACTTTGCGGTTCAGGAGGTGGAGGTTATATTTTGGGCTTTACCCAAGATATAGATAAGGCAAAGAATGCTCTGAAAGACTACAATTTAGAAGTGGTGTACAACTTCTAAAAATACAAGAATGCTTAGTAGAAAAAACAAACTCATACTATTAAAGTTTTTGAGTCTGTTTTCCATTGTTCGAGGATATAACATACTCATGATAACCTTGGCCCAGTACTTGGCCTCGATCTACATTCTTGCACCTAGCTTGCCTTTGCGAAAAATTGTCTTTGATTTTAACCTATTTGTCATTGTGACTTCATCTGCCTTAGCAATTGCAGGTGGATATATCATCAATAATTTTTATGATTCGGAAAAAGACCTGATCAACAAACCCAGAAAAAGTATGTTGGATAGGTTAGTGAGTCAACGGACAAAACTTTCTACTTATTTTGTATTGAATTTTCTGGCTGCTTTTTTGGCAAGTTATGTATCCTTTAGAGCCGTACTTTTCTTTTCGGCGTACATTTTTGGTATATGGTTTTATTCCCACAAATTGAAGAAAGTGCCCTTTTTAGGAAATTTTGTTTCGGCTACATTGGCCATAGCCCCCTTCTTTGTGGTGTTTGTCTATTACAAGAATTTTGCAACGGTCATTTTTGTACATGCCATGTTTCTCTTTGTATTGATCTTGGCTCGTGAAATGATCAAGGATTTGGAAAATATTGCTGGTGATATGACCCAAAATTATAAGACAATACCCATTTTATATGGGGTGCGATTTTCAAAGGCCTGTATAAGTATTTTGATTGTTTTTACCCTTATACCTTCGGTGTTGCTTATTAATTATTTTGATATTGGTTATATGTATCTCTATTTTATAGGGAGCATTGGGTTATTGGTGTTGTTCATCATTCAATTGTGGAAATCAAAATCCAAAATCCACTATGTATGGTTGCATAATATTTTAAAATTGATAATCATCGTAGGTGTTTTTAGTATCTTATTAATCAATATAGATCTTGTTTTAAACCGCATTTTATAGTGGATAATTTAGTTAAAGTTACCCAGTTAAGCCCAAATTGGGAATGACAACCCACAATGACGTTCGAAGACTGATATTTCTTTGTCATTCCTGTGAGGGCAGGAATCCATTTCATTACATTTGCAAAAATTCAACGAACCATGGGAAGGTCAGATTCAAACAAGGGTAAAAAGGCATCAGGAAGAGAAGGAGGCGCTTTTCGAAAGAAGGGTTATACCAAAGGCAATGCTTCCTTAAAAAGGAAAACCGAACCCAAACAACAATCTAACCCGGATTTAATCCGATTGAACAAATATGTGGCTAATTCTGGAGTGTGCTCCCGAAGGGATGCAGATATTTATATATCTGCGGGTAATATTACCGTAAATGGCAAGGCTATTACCGAAATGGGGCACAAGGTGAAAAAAACCGATGTGGTCAAGTTCGATGGTCGCTTGTTAAGCCCAGAAAAGAAGGAATATGTGCTCTTGAACAAGCCCAAGGATTTTTCAACCACCGTAAGGGATGAACGTGGTAGGCGTAATGTAAACGGACTTATTTCAAATGCTTCAAAGTCAAAGCTATTGCCCATTGATAAAATGGACAAAACTGCGACTGGCCTATTGCTGTTTACCAATGATGGTGAGATGACCAGACGATTGAAAAGCCCTAAAAATGGACTTCGAAAAATATACCATATCGTTCTGAATAAGGAATTGCGAAGTGCTGATTTAAAAAAAATCCAGGAAGGGGTTGTTTTGGATGAAAAGCCTGTGCGTGTACAGGATATTAGTTTTATCGATAACGCCCCAAAGCGGGAAGTGGGGATTGAAATTTATAGTTCTAAAAACCGCGTGGTAGAACGCCTTTTTGAGCATCTGGAATATGAGGTGGTCAAAATAGATCGTGTCATCTATGCCGGACTTACCAAAAAAGATTTGCCTCGTGGACATTGGCGTTTCCTAACGGATCAAGAGGTGATTAATTTGGGGATGATCAAGTAGTTTATTGAAATTGAGCTGATCAAATCTTCTACCTATTAATTTGCATTTTAGCAAAATATGCGGGTCTTCTTTTATTTGATTAAATTTATAAATCAATCACATCCAGTGATTTATGGTTTGTGCTGATTATTTTAATTTTCAAAAAATAAATCTAACACTAAAAAAAGTATGTTATGGGGAGAATGAAGAAGTTGAGTACAGCTGTTTTTTTAATCACCACCCTGTTGTTTTTGATGGTTGGTTGTAAAGAGGAGCCAAAGAAAGAAAATGCCGCAAAGAAAGAAGTTGCTTCAGAGCAAACCATGCAGAATGTTATGGCAGCTGATTTTACCTTAAGTACTTTAGAGGGGGAGACCATTAGCCTTTCGGATTACAAAGGAAAAACAGTAGTGTTACATATAGCGACTACATGGTGCCCTTTTTGCAATGCCGAAGCCCCATACTTGGAAGCCTTAAGTAAGGATTACAAAAGCAAGGGTGTTGAGGTCTTACTGATTGATGTTAAGGAGTCCAAGGAACTGGTTCAAGAAAAATTAAAAGACAAACACCAGTTATCGTTTCCAATACTTTTAGACGGAGATGGTGCTGTAGCGGCCAGTTATGCACCTGAAGGAGTACTCCCTGATTTGGCCCGTGATGAAGTCATGCTGGCTTCAAACTTAGTTATAGATAAGGAGGGCAAGATCCAGTTTATGTCTTTATTGGATTCCAAAAACTTTGATGCCCAATTGGTTCAGCTCAAAAAGCGATTGGATGAAATTCTTTAGCCTTTTTTTTCTTCTTTTTTTGGGAATAGGCGTACAACAAAAGCATTTTGTGCAATACAATACGGCTGATGTGAAGGTTGTTCGAAGCGGTAATGTAATCAAGGTCACCTTACCCTTTACCATTTCGGAAGGGTACCATATACAGGACGCTTCCAACACTTCGGACAATGTGCTACCCACCAAAATCTCCTTTGAAGACGAGGCGAAATACCAGATTAGAGACTATATCTATTCCCAGGTTGACTATGACACTGTGGTCTTGGATAAACTTTCCCATAAAGTAATGAGCAACGAGTTGAAAGTTACCGTAACGATTAATTTGAAAGAAGGTGTGTCTATGGGTCAAACCACACTAAAAGGCGAATTGTTTTACCAAGCCTGTGACCATATGCGGTGTTTTTTTCCGAGAACCCTCGCGTTCAATGTGCCATTGAAATAATGTAGAATGCAATGGGATGGTTTGGCGAGTTATCTATATCACATCTAATAATCTTTTCCTTGGCTACTACCTTCTACAGAATCCAACCACTCCTCTAATTCCGATTTCATTTTTGCGGCGATTTTCGGTTGGGTGTCAAAGAGATTTAAGGTTTCCCCAGGGTCTTTAATTAAATCATATAGGGCAAAACTATTGAGCTCGTCCCTACTTATCAATTTGTGGCGATGGTTGACCCACGAAGTTTGCGCTTTAAAAATAAACCCAATGGGTTGTTCCCTTCTTTCAACCGTTCCTTCCAATAGTCCTAAAAGACTTTGACCGTCCAGTGGTCTTTCTCCAGGATATGGAAGGTCAAGAACATCCAATAGGGTTGGCAGATAATCACTGGTTACTGCTGGGAAATTTAAACGTGCCCCCTTTTTGAAATGGTTTTTCCAAACTACAAAAGCCGGTACCCGCACCCCGCCTTCCAAGAGGCTTCTTTTGCGTTCGCTGAAAGGCCCAGCACTTCCTGGTGTCTCATTTTCGGGACCGTTATCACTACAAAACCATAGCATCGTGTTTTGCTGTATGCCAAGTGCCTCCAATTTTGACCATAACCGACCTATCTGTTCATCCATCGCGGTTATGGTCCCATAATACAATTGCTTGTCTAGGTCCAGATGGCCATATCGTTCCTGATGTATCTTGTCCGAGACCACGGGTAGGTGCGGGGTATGTAACCAAATCGTAGTAAAAAAAGGTTGATTTACCTTAACCGATTCCTCCACAAAAGGAAGTACGCGATCCATAATGATTTTGGAATTGTCTCCATTGAGATTAATACTTTCCTTTACTTCCGCTTCTTTCCAATAGGCTGTTCCATAAGGTTTTGAAGGGGTTTCACCTTCTAGGGCCTTCCACCCGTACCGCATGCTTTCACCTTCTTCGAATACCGCCGGATATACCATGGGGTTATAGGTAGGAACCTTAGACTCTGTACAAAAAAAAGAATCATAGCCATGCATGGTAGGAATACTATAATGGGATAAATTTTTGGTTCTGCCTCCGCGATTAGCATCAATGATAGTTTTAGAGAGTGTTCCCAAATGCCATTTGCCAAAATGGGCTGTGGCATACCCTTGTTCCTTTAAAAGTTCTGGAAGGGTAATCTCCTGAGGAAGCATATGCCCCGCGTTCGCCGTGGGAATGTTCATCCGTAACGGATTACGTCCTGTAATGACACTTGCCCGTGTGGGAGAACAGACTGCCGAAGCAGCATAAAATCGGTCAAGGATAATCCCCTGGGATGCCAGATGATCTAAATGTGGCGTCTTTAGTTCGGGATGCCCATTGAATCCGATATCCTCCCAACCCTGATCATCTGTCATAATCAAAATAATGTTGGGCTGCTGTGAAAATAAGGCCCAGGAGAAAAGCATTAAAGCCATAAGGAAGTGTCCTTTCATTAATGGTAGCATGGGCGTCGTCTAATATACAAACAGATCCTTGATTTCTTAAAGATAGGAAATACATATTACTAAACTTGGTGGAATGGGATTCGTCGATCCTTTAGCTCTCGTTTTCGTTGAAATTGTTAGTATATTGGGCTATTGCTTATTTTTGGATATTAAGTTTGAACCTTTACTTTGATAATTTTTTTTAGATTACTGTTATTTATAATATGTTTGGGGAGCTTTGACCTTGCGATATCGCAGACGAATATCCCACCAAATATAGTAGCAGACGGAAATCAAATGTATTGCCCGCTAGGGCAAATCAATATTGTTACCAATTTTGATATTATTGACCCTGATGACACAGAAATAGAGGCCCTACATATCCAAATTGCACAAGGGTACAGTAGGGGATCCGATGTATTGACACTCACGGGCACACATCCAAATATAGTGGATACTTGGAATGCTAATGAAGGAAAACTGAGTTTAAGGGGTATTGGCGGCGCAAACGTGAGTTATCCAGATTTGATTGCTGCGGTTTATGCCGTTGAATTTTCCAATTCTTCTACTGCCGTTTCAGGGATAAGAGAGTTTTCGTTTACCATTGGGGATGCCAACTATTTGCCCTCTACAGGCCATTATTATCAATTTATTCAAGATTTGGGCGTTAGTTGGTCAGAAGCTAAAATTGCGGCCGAAACCTTGACCTATTTTGGGTTACAGGGCTATTTGGCTACCATAACTTCACCTGAAGAAGCACAATTGTCCGGGGAGCAGGCTCCGGGAACGGGATGGATTGGAGGTGGCGATGCGGCTGTAGAGGGTGTTTGGAGATGGATGACAGGACCCGAAGCCGGTACTATATTTTGGAACGGGGATATGAATGGCTCTTCTCCAAACTATGCTAATTGGAATACCCAAGAACCTAATAATTTGGGCAATGAAGACTATGCGCATGTTACAGCACCTGGGGTTGGGATTAAAGGTTCTTGGAATGATTTGGCGGTTACGGGATCAATAGATGTTTCGAGTCCGTATCATCCCCAAGGCTATATTGTTGAATATGGTGGTACTCCGGGAGATCCTATAGTTGATATTTCAGCTAGTACCCAAATCTCGGTTGCTACCGTAGAAAGTTCTTTAGATGCCGAGCGTTGCGGTCCAGGAACCCTGCTGTTGGAGGCTATTCCCTCTGCAGGAACGATTTTTTGGTTTGATGTTCCGACCGGAAGTACGCCATTGGGCAATGGAAATACATTTACTACACTACCGATAGCAATTACCACTACTTATTATGCCCTGGCCTCTACAAATGGTTGTCTGGAAGGAGATAGAATAGCTGTAATAGCCACCGTTCATACGGTGCCCACAGTGGCGGCCAATATTGTTTTCCAAAATTGTGATGAAGATGGAATTCCGGATGGTTTTACCGATTATAACTTAAACGAAATCAATGATGTTATTACTTTTGGAAACTCCTCAGGGATGACATTTACGTACCATTTAAATATGGCGGATGCTCTAGTAACCACTAATGTTATTAACCCAATACCGTTTAATAATGCCACGGCCAATACTGTATATGTTCGTGTTGAAAGCCCTGAAGGTTGTTTTGACATTTCAACGGTTGATTTGCAAGTGTCCACTACTTCGTTTCCGAATGGTTTGGTCCACGAGTTGGCCTACTGTGATGACGATGACCTCAGTGATGGAACACGTGTTTTTGACCTCACACAAGCATCCCAGTTTTTTTTAAATGAATTTCCGGCAATTCAAGGTTTGACCGCCCATTACTATAGAAACCTTGTAGATGCTCAATTAGAGCAAAATGAAATTAGCAATCAGTCCAATTACACCAACGAAACACCATTTTCTGAGCTATTGTATGTAAGGGTCGAAGATGAAAATAATGGAGCATGTTTTGGAATTGGCCCACACTTGAGTTTAGTGGTACATCCCCGACCAGAGTTTGAGGTTGATTCATCAGCAACCCTTTGTACAGACGGAGTGCCTATTACTTTAGGTATAAATGCCGCAAATGGAATTTACGCTTACGAATGGACAGATGAAAATGGATCGGTGGTGAGCAGTCAACCTATCGCTACCATTACATCTGGAGGTATTTATGGTGTTATTGCCACATCAAATGAAGGTTGTGAATCATTTCCTGTTTTGGTTACTGTTTTTGAATCTGCTGCAGCGGTTATTGGTAATGAGGATATAACAGTAATAGATTTCTCAAACAACAATAGTATAACAATCACTGATCAGAATAACGGCATCGGAATAGGAGACTATGAATTTGCCTTGGACAACAGTTTAGGACCCTATCAAAATGAGCCTGTTTTTTATAATGTAGATGCAGGCATTCACACGGTATATGTAAGAGATAAGAATGGTTGTGGAATTACAGAAAAAATCATATCCGTTTTGGGTTATCCAAAATTCTTTACACCCAACAACGATGGATTTAATGATACTTGGAACCTGATTGGATGGAACAATGATGACTCACAAAGCGCAGACATTTTTATTTATGATCGTTATGGTAAACTTTTAAAGAGCCTGCCGCCCGATTCTTCTGGCTGGGATGGTACATTTAATGGATCTGCATTATCATCCTCCGACTATTGGTTCGCAGTGAACCTTGTGAAAGAAGATGGAACCTCACAAGTATTTCGAGGTCATTTTAGTTTAAAAAGATAGGGGAATAGTTTATTCACAATAGCTGAACGGCTTTTTTTTATAGGATGATGAATGGCAATATTTTTGTAATTTGATGGGGTTTCTATGAGATATAAAGAATATAATGTCAACCGTGTTCTGGAGAAATGCATTCAGCTTTTCTGGGAAAATGGATTTAGGGGTTGTACCGTCAACGACATTGTTGAAGCTACAGGCGTCAATCGTTTTTCCCTTTATCATGAATTCGAGAACAAAGAAGGTATTTTGTACAATGCCCTAAGACTTTACAGATTGCGGTATTGTGAAGATAAATTTGCATTGCTAAAGGGTGAAGGCCCAATAGAAGAGACTTTGAAGCAATTCTATTTAAGCTTTTTGAATGATGGAAGTCCCCAGGGCTGTTTTTTTATCCATATTGGGACAGAATTGGCCGATGCAGATCCGGAAATCAAAAAGTTGGTCAAGAACTATTTGGATGAAATTGAAAACTTGTTCGCAGAGCGATTACTACAAGAAGAAAGGACCATGGATAATGCAAAGCTTTATGCGAGACATCTGTCGGGATTGTTCTGTACTTCCATGAGTTTTTGTTTGATTCAGACCGAGGCCCAGAAGCAATACCACATTGCCAATGGAATAGATTTAATAGTTAACAAAAAATTGACCCATGCCTCAAGCACTTAATAATACGTATGAAGAATTGGTCCAGAAGGCCCAGGAATTATTCTGGACAAAAGGCTATAAAGGGGTTACTATTGGGGAATTGGCGGATTATCTCAATGTAAGTCAATCTACTATTTACAATAAATACACCAAGGATATGCTCTTTATGGATTCTTTGGATTATTATACACGCACCTATTCCGACCCTTTTTTAAAACAATTGCGTGAATCCACAGAAGGCATGGAATCGCTACGTTATTTTTTTTACAAACTGATCGATGCACTTTTGGATAAAACTTTCCCCAAAAGCTGCTTGATGGTGAATACAGTTGTTGAAATGCAAAATGAGAACAAGGAGATCAAAGTCTTGTACCAGCGCTATTTCGATACTTTGGTCAGCAGTTATAAGGTGGTGCTGGATAAGGCCATTGAGTTGGAACAAATAAAATATCCCGAAAAGAAGGAAGCCTATGCCGAATTTTTATTGGGCGTGATTTTTAGTTTGTCCATCTTGTATAAGATCAACGACCGATCCCAGCTTCGCACGTTCATAGATGAACAACTTTCCTTTGTGGTTTAGGCCAATTTTGGTTTCTGAACGCTATTTTTTATTCCATTTGGAACGCATACTACTTTTGAAGGACAAATCTTTAACATTAAAATTTAGAAATCATGACAGAAGTAGTAGTAAGTAAACAGATTAACGCGGTGGCAGTAGATGTTTGGGACAAGTTGGTTTCATTTAGAGGTATTGAGGAGTTTTCACCTATAGAAAAATCGGTGACCCAAGGAGAGGGAGAGGGAGCCACAAGAACATGTTACCTACCAGATGGTGCTGCCATCCATGAGGTATTGGACAAGGTAGACAATACCAAAATGGAGATGCAATACCAAATAACGGAAGGCCCATTTCCTATTAGTGGATATTTAAGTACAGTAAAGGTAGAGGCAACTGGCAACAATAGCTGCAAGGTAACATGGGGGAGCGAGTTTGAAACCGAAGCCGAAATTGAAATGGTTAAGCTGTTTGAAGGATTTTACAATGTGATTATCGATAGTCTGGAAACCTTGGTCAATAGTCAAAACTAGACCTCAAATTATAGCAAATGAAGAGCTTTCCAGAACCGGAGAGCTTTTTAGTGACAGTGTGATACTATGTTATTAAAAAGCAATAAAATTTAATAAATGTGATTATCGGTTTTAGAGGTCAGTAGCTAGTTACTGATTAATTCTGTTTGATAGACTTTCTCTGCATTGATCATTTTGGTTATCAGGTTGTTGAATATGGTTGCCTTGTTCTGAGAGCGGTTTATTCTAAAACAAAACTCGTTGAAATATC
>JAJRRO010000102.1 GCA_024279425.1 Bacteroidota bacterium
GCAATGCTCTAATGATCATCAAAGAATGTGCACCTGTGAAGAAAATACCGATATAAGACGGAACAATCGCCAATAAGTCGATTATGCCATACATGGAGAATACATACTTCATGGGCTTGTAGGAGCAATACAACCGTAAAACATATTCAAGTGTGAAGAAGATAGTCAGTACCCATTCCGTGTAGAATAAGATGTCCTCATATTTTCCAGCAATGGACGCAACACTTTCTACATTGACGGCAATGATACTCAGCGCTATAAAAACGATAAGCACCACGTCGAATAGCTTGCCCATCGGCGTATCTGCCTCGAAGATGATGGTATGCATCTTGCGTTGTAAAGGACTTAGTTTGCGTACTGTTTGCGTCATTGGAATATTTATGTCTCAAATGTACAATGAGAATTCTGACTTTTCAAACTATTGCAAGAATAAAGTGCTGTCTTATTGGTTAGAGACTGTGGCTTTCTTGGTATTTTTATTATACTTTCGTGTTTGCCTTAAATAATTACGGAAATGAATTCGTTCCAAACAGAAAGATTATTGTTACAACCAATTTCGCTAGAAGACGCTGTCTTTTATTTAGCATTAATGAACACTCCCAAATGGTATAAGTACATCGGTGATAGAAAACTTCGAACTGTCAAAAATACAGAGGCGTATATTCAAAATAAAATATTGACTATTTTTGAAGATAGAAGAGTAACGAATTATACAGTGATACGACAGCACGATAATATAAAAATTGGGAATTGTGGACTCTATCATCGAGAAGGATTTGAAGGCGTGGATATTGGTTTTGCTTTTTTACCAGGTTTTGAAGGAAAGGGGTATGCTTTTGAAGCGGCAAGTAAAGTGTTGCAATTGGCTTTTGAGGAGTTTGGATATGATGCGGTAAGGGCTTATACTACAGAAGATAATTTGGCTTCCATTAAGCTGATTGAGAAATTGGGTTTGAGGCGAGTAGGAAAAGTGAAATTTAAAGATGAGGATCAAGAATTATTAAATTTTGTAATCGAAAAATGAATATAAAAATCTTAATGTACGCTTCTTTTCTATCGTTAGCTGCTTGCGCAAATGATCAGGTAAGTAAAATTGACAAGCTAGAAATTGTGGGCAATGATTCAGTTGTTGTGCAACCAATGGCGTTTGATTCTCTTGCAACTGGTTTAACATTTATCCATAAGGAAAATTATTCCAAAACAAAGGCAGAAGTCAAGCAAATAAGAAACGCACTAAAAAAAGAATATTTGAATATGTCAAGTAGCGAAAATGCTTCTTTGTTGGATTCTGCTGGTTCGGTTTTTACGCAAGTCTTGTTGAATGAAATTATCCCTTATTGGTATGGAACCGTTTGGGATTTTAATGGATATACGGAGGTTCCCAATAAAGGAACAATCGCTTGTGGTTACTTTGTTTCGACTACTTTGAGGGATATGGATTTGCAATTAAATAGATATAAATTAGCACAACAAACTTCTTTAAATGAGGTCAATACTTTTGCTTTTAAACCCAAATCGGTCTTACATTTTAGCGGAAGTATAACCGAAGAATTATTAAAATTAGATGAAGGTGTTTATATAGTGGGTTTGGATAATCATGTTGGCTATATCTATCGAAAAGATAAGCAGGCTTACTTTATTCATTCTGATTACATTCGAGGGAAAGTGGTGATAGAACTGGCCACCGAATCAAGTGCTTTTGAAAGTCATCATTATTATATTATTTCGCTTTCGGACAATCATCAATTACTAGAAAAATGGCTGCTTGGTGAGCGGATAAAAGTGGTCTTAGATTAGCCTAAACTAAGCGCCCATAAAGAAATAAAAATATACAAACACCAAAGGAATAACAAAAGAAAAAGCATCAAATCGATCTAGTATGCCTCCATGTCCTGGCATTATATTTCCTGAATCCTTGATGCCCGCACCCCGTTTAAACATAGATTCTACTAGGTCACCCAAAATGCCTAAACTACAAATCAAACCCATTATGAACCAATCCATTCGACTATAATTCGGCAGGTAAGTGGCGAGTAGTTGTGAGGTGAGCAAGGTGGCAGCGATACCCCCAATCAATCCTTCCCAAGTCTTTTTTGGAGAAATACTAGGCGCCAGCTTGTGTTTACCAAAAAAACTACCTGCAAAATAAGCGCCCGTATCATTTAGC
>JAJRRO010000103.1 GCA_024279425.1 Bacteroidota bacterium
AGGGGTTGAGGATAATTTTAAGTATATCATTGAAAAAGAAAATACCCTAATTAATGAACACATTGTTAAATGGCTGAAATAGTTGTATAGTTCAGGTTAAATTTTTTGGTTCTGTCGCATCTGTTCAAGATAAGTATAAAAAAGAGATTGTCCTTGGCACAAAGCCCAGAGGGACGCAAATTACTAGACCAATAAAATCAAAAAAATGTTGCCCCTTGTACAAAACCTTGAAGGACGGAAACTGGGAAGCATCATCAAACTAAAAACGGAATTGAAGGAATGAATCCCTATATTTAAGAAAACAACCAACCACTACTTCAAATGATTAACTTCTTCCGTAAAATCCGTAAACAACTCGCTGATGACAACAAGTTCTTGAAATACTCTAGATATGCCATTGGTGAGATTGTATTGGTGGTAGTTGGGATTTTGATTGCTTTGAGTATCAATAATTGGAACGAGTCTCGAAAAGATCGGATTCAGGAAAAAGAAATCCTATCTGAAATTTCAGAAACAATAGTCAGAAATAATGAGATTCTTGAGAATCATATGTTGTTAATCGAAGATATTAACAGGTCCAATGAAGTTGTTATACTATGGATCGAAAATGAAAGTGAATATTCGGAAGAATATCAGAAGGAGTTCTATCGGTGCTTTCGTTCTGGTTCTAACATCTTTCTATCTTCAGCAGGCTATGACGAATTAAAAAACTCTGGATTGAAACTTATTAGAAATACATTTCTGAAGAATGAAATAATTTACCTTTTCGGAGTCGATAATCTTAGAAGGGTGCAGTTGATTAATTTCTTTAAACAAGATTTCCCTATCTATGAAGACTTTCTCATTAAGAATTTCATTACTGAAGAACAGAAATTGATACCAATAAATAGAGAACATTTACAGAATAATTCACAGTTTTTGGCAATTGTAACAAGAATTAAAGAGAGAAGATCAAGAATAATGAGTGGACTCCAGAGTAATTTACAACAAAGCAGCAAGGTCCTCCAACTCATCAAGGATGAATTGGGTAAATGATTGGTTTGAAAATAACGAAAGGCTAACACCGTGTATGAATTAATTGCTTTTAATAGATTAAAATAAGAATGAGTTGTACCTTTATATAACGCAACTAATCATACACAAAACCGTTAGGTTCGTTGAGCCTATCGAACTCGATGAAGGCTATGGATATACTAGCAATAAAGATGGAAATATCAATAGGATAATTCATTTAAATTCGCTTAAATAATAGAACGAACCAAAATGTTTTGAAAGCATGGGATTTTTAAACAAGATGATCAGCGCGGCGATAAAAACAGGAACAATACCGATAGCGATAGTCAAGGACATCGTGAGCACTGCAAAGGGAGAAGAGGCGAACGCCACGAAAAAGCACTCCGAATCCGTAATGGACGATGTGAAAGACGCTCTCGATGATATTACCTAATTACGTGTACCAAAATGCCGCTTAAATTTTAATATTAACCTGTAGCCGTATTTTAGGACGTGACACATGAAAAATCCTTGGACAAGTACAGTAATGTTCCTAAGGAGATGTGATTAAATCACCCAAATTAGCAAGACAGACAGGGGTTTTATCTACGAAGTGGACCACAGTGGACATAGACACTACGAGGTGTTCAAAAAACGCCTAAATCGCCGTTTCGGCACGGTCAGTTATCCAACCCATAAAGCCTTTGGGATTTGGGCATGGACATGCATGTCATTGGAAAGAGCAAAAAAAAGACTGGAAGAGATTGAAACTACTAGAACATTGAAAGAACTTGAAAAGGTTTAAAAGCCCACTACACCCCCAAGTAGCATTCACTTGGAATCCGTTAATAGCCATACATAATTTTTTCTGGAAACCATCAAAACGGACCTTTTAATAATTCTTATATTTAAGGGTACAACCAACCACTTCCTATGATTAACTTCTTCCGTAAAATCCGTAAACAACTCGCTGATGACAACAAGTTCTTGAAATACTCTAGATATGCCATTGGTGAGATATTTCTAGTGGTTATTGGGATTCTGATTGCTTTAAGCATCAATAATTGGAATGAGGAACGGAAAGACAGACAAAAGGCTTCAAAGATTTTAGAAGAACTGGCTACCAATATCGAGTACAACATTCAAAATATGGAGAAATACATAGACAGAGCCGCATGGCACAATAAATATTCTGATTATGTCATGACGGTGTTGGAAGGTGCCATTCCCTATTCAGATTCACTGGATAAGGTTTTGAACCATGCCTTATTAAACCTTGGCACTTTTGACTTTTCAGAACCAGCATTCTTCTTCTTTGCCATGATGATTAAATTTAAGTGTTTAATTATTTTTTAAACACTCTCTTGTAATTTAACCTGGAAGAGTTCACTTTTTGCTGACGTCAAACACTAATAAAACATTGAAAATCATTACATTTACTAGCTTTTTGTATAATTTTTTACGTCAACTTTAAACAACTTCATTCATGAAATTCGCTCATTTCTTCAAATTGTTCAGTTCTAATCACCAACCAACCGACTCTTTTCTACATCTTATTCATAGTTAATCTAAGGTATGTGGTTTAACCGTTTTGAAAAGTATAAAGGTGCTTATTGACCCAGCATCTCTAATAGGTATAATCGCTTGATATTCTTTGGAATTATACCATGATCTTGCTGCAGCAACTGTTGGAAATTCCATAATCCCGACCAACTTGCCGTCTATTTTATCACCAAGATTAGTCAACTGCTGTCCTCTGATTAACATTTTTCCTCCAAACTTCTCAACCAGAGGCTTGGCATGATTTACATACTCCTGAAATTTTTCAGGATTCGTAATGGTAATATCGATTTGATAAAAGACATCCATTTTCTCTTCTTGTTTATTTGTTGTTTCCATAGGTGTGTTTTTGTTTATTGATGTACCTTCAGATTGGGCAGATATTGTTTGAAAAACCATACCAATACCTATAAGATATAGAAGGGAAAAATGCCTTAATTTAATTGTTGTTTTCATGATTACTTTTTTTTAATGTTATTGTTTAAATGCTTCAACAAAAGCTGCCGAATCTTCATAAAATCGATATTCCTTTATTTTTTCATCCTCTATGATGCAAAGTTGAACCCATGCGCTATTGAAAAGCTTGCCAGTGGCTTTGACTTCATGTGAAAAAGTGCCATTTGCCATTACTAGATTGTCTCCGGCAGATGATATATGTTTCAGAGTGAAATCTTTTGTATTGAACAAAGAGGTGATGTTATTCAAAAATTGTTTGGCCTCATCTTTTGTTCTATAAATGCCGTGCAATTGCTCTTTTGGACGTTCTTCTTCTTTGACACTAACGATATAACAATCTGGATGAAATGAGTTTAAAACTTGTTCCTTATTCCCATTTTGAAATGAGTTGAAGTAATCTTGCACAACTTCCACATTCTGCTTTTTTTGTATAGGCTGTCCATTAATTAAGGCTTGCATAGCTTTTTCCAACTTAATGTTTTCTTGTTGAGATGTGATGACCAAGCTAATCTTGTCAAAATTTTGATCAAAACTGCCTAATGAATATTGTTCTACAAAAAGACCTCCCCATTGTAATACTAGTTTTTCTAAAATTTGAAGATGGGTTTTACCACCCATTGGGCCAGGAGAAGTGCTCAAAAGCAAAACTGGTTTTCCATCAATAAATTTTTGATTGATTCTAGAAAGCCAATCAATTGTGTTTTTTAGAAATGCTGATGGAAGTCCATTGTGTTCAGGTGAAGCTATAATAAACGCATCAGCTTTAGTGAACAATTGAAAGAGCTTCTTTATTGGTTTTGGAATTCCATTCTGTTCAATCTCTTGGCTATAAATAGGGACATCGAATCTTTTTAAATCGATAAACTCAATACTTTGATCAGGGTATTTGCTAATTATCGATTGCACCAGTTTCCCATTAATTGAGTTTGGATTATTACTTCCCGTAAATGCTAATATTTTTTTCATTTGTACCATTGTTTTAGTTTAATAGTACAAACTTAGTTTAGGGGAAAAGTTTAAATCTTAAAGTACCTTAAGAAAGGTTTGTTAATGCTTTTTTTCTAAGTGAGCTCAAAAATTCAGGGGTTATTCCTAAGTATGAAGCTACCATATATTGAGGAACACGCTGTTCTATATCTCTATACTTTGAGCGAAATTCAATGTAACGTTCCTCTGCCGTTTTACTCATTGTATTAATAGTTCGTTCCTGTAATGAAACATAGGCTTTTTCAAATTTGAATCTAAAAAATCGTTCTATTGCAGGCACACTATTATACAACTCATTTAATTTGTCTTTATGAATTTGGAGCACCTTGCTATTCTCAATAGCTTGAATAAATTGCTTTGCCGGAGTATTAGTTAGGTAGCTATATAAATCGTTAATCCACCAATCTTCTATTCCGAATTGAATGACATGTTCTTTTGCCTCTCCATCCATATAATAACTTCTGAGACAGCCTTCGAAAATAAATCTCATATGCGATGAATGATCGCCCACGAATAAAAGATTTTCTTTCTTTTTTAATTCCACGATAGTAAAACATCCACCAACGATTTCCGCTTCACCGTCTGTAAGTGTTATACTTTTTCTAAAATGCACTATGAGTTTATCAATTGGAGTCATTTCTTTATCGACTATATTTTAATGTGCTACAACGTGTTTGTATAAGATTTTTTGCGTGTATAAACGACTAATTTAGCAAATACAAACTGAATAGAAAATCCGCAAGGATTTTCGTAAGTAGGCTTGAACTAGCAATTAATTTTATACGGTGTTGGCAAATCGTTTTTATTTTTCAATAGTCGTATTGCTCATTATCAAATCATATTCTTCTCCTTCATCTTCTAGGTTTCCTTTTACCTGAATTTTTATATTTTCTTTCAGATTTCGTTCGTCACTCTTATTCGAAAAAAGGACAACTAATTTTCTTGTTTTTTTATTATGCTCAATCTCTGTTATAATATAACTATGTCCGCCATCTGCTCCAGTCGATTGAACTTTATATTTTTCTAAAACTAATTCAGTTAGCATTAATTTCTGATTATTTAGTGAATTCAGCATTTTTTAATTTACCATTTTGAAAGTCCAATTCGCAAATAAAACAACCAAAATTCCAAATCCGATTTCCTTTTCCTTTCATAAATTGCAAAAAACGGTCAAAGTGAACCACTGAAAACGGATTTTTTTGAACCACTTAAAAAATCGTTTCAGACTGTGCTATAAAAGGGTTTGCAATAAATATTGCTATGCTCACTTTAATCCGGCGGGGGTGGTATACTATGTCCGTCCTTTCCACTGATAACTAAATAGGTGTTTAGGGATAATAATTGTATGCGTTCGTCCCATATCTGTTGTTTTCTCCTTCGAAATAGATAATATTTACAGAACCCCATAAATTCAGTTCCCTTCATATCAGAATACTGCCCCAAGCAACTCTAATTTCAGATTGACGTGAATCATTGTATAGCCAATTACTAAAAGCCAAACCAACGATCACATAAAATGAAAAATGCAATCAAAGGTTTTAAAAGATTGAACCTGTTCGCTCTGTTAGCATGTATTGCCCACTGTTCATATGGGCAAAACAGTATCGGAGGGCAAGTTCAAGATGATTTGGGCCAGCCACTATCTTTTGCAAATGTATTACTGCTCAAAGCGAGTGATTCTACCTTGGCCAAGGGAACGATTACAGAAGAGAATGGTCAGTTTCTACTAGAAAATATTGCTCAAGGCCAATATATGGTAACTGTTAGCATGATCGGATTTAAGCCAACAGCTACTGTAGAATTCAATTTCGATGGAAGCACGAAAATAATGCTGCCTGCAATAATGCTCTCTGAAGGGATAGAGTTGGACGAAGTGGTAGTTACTTCCAAGAAAAACCTATACGTTCAAAAAATTGACCGAATGGTCATCAACGTAGCAAGTAGTATAATATCGTCCGGTTCTTCAGTTTTGGAAGTTCTTGAACGCTCTCCCGGAGTTATCATAGACAGGCAAAATAGTGCGATATCACTGGTAGGTAAAAGTGGAGTCGTGGTAATGATAAATGGCAAGCAAAGCTATATGCCCGCATCAAGTCTAGTACAGTTGCTACAGGGTATGAGCTCGGATAATATAGATACTATTGAACTGATTACCACCCCACCGGCCAATTTTGATGCCGAGGGCAACGCAGGGTTTATCAATATTGTCTTAAAAACTCGTACAGATATCGGCCTCAATGGTTCCTATTCACTTTCTGCGGGAGTTGGAAATGGCAGCACAACTTCTGATAACATCGACTTTAACTATAGAAAGAATAAAATCAACATTTTTGGCAATTATTCTTTTTTGAGAAATGCACAAGGACAGCTGTTGGAGCTCGATAGAAATTTTATAAATGTGAATGACATTCCCGTTAACGTATCTACCATTGCCAATTCGGATCCTGTTCAACGTAACCACAGTATTAGATCAGGGTTAGATTATCAGGCATCCGAGAAAACGGTCATTGGATTGCTCCTTTGGGCCAATGATAATAAATGGACCATGGATTCCGTAAATGAAAGTAGAGAGACTGAAGGAGATGTGCAAAGTTCCTTTGTTGAACTTCTAAATACCGAACGGAACCAACTGGAGCATTTTGGATCTAACATCAACATTAAACACGATTTTAAGGAAGAGGGATTCTTCAGTTTTGACTTGGACTATTTAAAATACAATATTGAAAACCCCACGATATATACCAACAGTTTTTTTGATGGCAATAATAACTTTTTACGGGAAGAGCTTACCAATAGCGATAAGGCTACCCCTATTAACATTTTCGTAGGCAAGGCGGATTATAGCAATCAGATAAGTGATAAGGTAAAGCTGAAAACAGGCCTAAAAGCTGCCTTTAATGATTTTGATAATGATGTGGTGGTTGGAACTTTTGCGGGTCAAGATTTTATTGAGGACCCGGACCTGACCAATATCAGTAACTTAAAAGAACGGATACTGGCCGCATATAGTAGCCTAAATTACACGATAAACGAAAAAACAAGCCTGCAACTGGGCCTACGTTACGAGCATACCGACTCTGAATTGATTTCTGACAAGCAGGGCAAAGTAGTTGACAGGACATTTGGCGAACTATTCCCAACAGCTTATATTTCGCATAAGGTCAACGACACTTTAAATTTTAATTTTTCGTATGTCAGGCGTATTACAAGACCCACCTTTAATGATATGGCTCCTTTTGTTATTTTCTTGGACCCTCATACTTTTTTTGCCGGCAATCCGGCGGTTCAACCAGCTATTTCAAACGCTTTGAAATTTGACATCAATCATAGGTCTACAATACTTTCGGCACAATATTCTGTGGAGAACGGAACTATCTCTACGTTTCAATCACGATTTGATGAGGAGAATGAACGTTTGATTTTTGGAGCCGATAATTTAGATCGCACTAAAATCTTTTCGTTGACATTGGGGTTGCCCATAACCTTTGCCAACTGGTGGAAAATGCAGAACAATCTCACCTACTTGAACACCAAAATTGAAAATACTTTTGACGATGAGTTACTTAATTTTAAACAGAACACCTTTAATTTCAATAGTACGCAGTCCTTTACCATGGCCAAAAATCTCTCATCAGAAATAAATGTAAACTATAACAGTCCTACGATTACGAGTCTTTTTGGTACAGGGGTATTAGAAGAAATTTTTAGTATAAATATTGGAGTTCAAAAGAAGTTTGGCGATAAATGGGGAACATTGGCATTCAAGGTAAATGATCTATTTGATTCAGTAAAATGGACAGTAGTTCGTGATATACCCCAACAAAACTTGAATACTACCAATACTTTCGACCTGTTTAATCGCACCTTTCTTCTAACATACTCCAACAGCTTTGGAAACAGTAAGCTCAAGTCTGCCAGAGAGAGGAGTACGGGGGCAGAAGAAGAAAAAAAGAGGGTTAATTAAATAGTGTCCCATAAAGCGGCCGTTTTACCAAACCATTTTGAAAAATGAGTAGAGTCTCATTAATGGTTAGTTTTAAGGGACAATTCAAAAATATAGGTTTTACGTTTAGTATACGAAG
Source organism: Bacteroidota bacterium (assembly GCA_024279425.1). GTDB lineage: Bacteria > Bacteroidota > Bacteroidia > Flavobacteriales > Flavobacteriaceae > Maribacter_A. The sequence continues at coordinate 8,079 of JAJRRO010000103.1, forward strand.
TGTAGCAACCCAAAGTGTACAATGATTTCAAATGTTGTTAGCTGCTGGCTTTCAATTTTCGTTTGTCCTTAGTTACCAACTTCTATGTGAAATTTATTTTCTTGTGATTTTTATTTCAAGTCGTAGGTCAAGAATTGAAGTCCACTATCAAATGATTCTTTTTCAATCAACTTGCCAACTAGTGAAGTTTTGGAATTTCCAAAAAGGGGAACTCCTTCGCCAAGTACTATCGGATTCAATTTTAGTTTCAATTGATCAATTAATCCATTATCTAGAAGCCAGCCCGCAAATTGTCCCCCACCGCACAAGTAAACGTCCGTTTCCGAGGCAGTCATTATTTCTCTTATCCGATGAATCGATTTCTTTTCAATATGCACATTATCGGCAAGTTCTTCGATTTTGATTGTATCCGAAAAAATATGATGTTCCATGTGGGGATAAGCCGGTTGCCCTGGCACAATTCCAAATTGATACCCGAACTCATAGGTTTTACGGCCCATGATAACGGTCCGGAAGTTCAGTAAATCAGCCTGATATTTTTCGACCGCTTTTCCGTGAGGTATAAATTTGCTGATGTCGCCGTTTACTCCAGAGATAAAACCGTCGAGAGAACTTGCTACATAATAAATTATCTTTTGCATCACTTCTTTTTATTGATACCACTGTGGTCGTTTTTTGCATTAGCCACAACACAGGAATATGATTATTGATCATATATCTATTTTAGGAACAATACCAATTTAGACTTTTTTAATTAAAATATCCATCGTCCTATAAAATGGCCGTTTTATGGGACCCTAAAAATCGTAATCAATATGTCATGTAAGTTGAATATGATTATTAACTATATATCCCTATATTACTAATAACTATATCCGATTGTTGTGGGGCATAAACGCAAAGCATGAAAAAAACAGGTCAATTAATATCAATGTATTGTTAACTAAGTTGAATTTATCTTGGGACATGATACCATGTCCCAAATAAGCATTTTTATAAGGGGAGAATATGAAGGATTTGAAAGTATGTGACTTCTTCATTAGCACATGATTCAGATTCTTTTATCAAGAGTTGCTCTTATCTCGGCCAACACATCTTGGACATTTCGATAAGCTTGAGGAGGCACTTTTTAAACTTCGATTAAATATATATTATCTTGAATATCCCTAGACAGAAAAGGCATTGAAGAAGAACAGGAGCCACTAAACAAGTATCAGTATACCCCACAGCCACTGCCCACTAATTAAAAAAACGTTCACTCCCTAAAATGCCGTTTCAGCCCGGAATCGATTGCGAAGGCGCTTTTCAGCAGGGAGTCAGCTTCTGCTTCCCTTCCCAGTTTACGTAATGCCAGCGATTTATTGGCCATAGCCGGGGCATAACCCGGATCTACCTGCAAAGCTTTATCGGCATTTTGGAGCGCAAGCTCAGGCTGTCCGAGTTTGTGGTAGGCGCTGGCCTTGCTGCAATAAGTGTATGGGTTGGTGGCATCCAGTAGCAACGCATTGTCGTAACTCGCCAGTGCCTGTTCAGGCAGCCCTTTGTTTAAGAGCCGGGTGCCGTGGTTGGCCCATTCGAGGGATGTTTGCGGCTTTGGTTCGCCTGCAGGTTCGCTATTCCCGTTTTCGGAATTTGGGCCCCTGCAAGCAACAAGTAGGAGCAATCCAAAGGCAATCGGAAGTATAACCCTTATCCGTTTCATATCCTGTAAAGCTAATGAATTCCCGGGAAGGATAACATCAATCACAGCTATCTTTATCTCCTTGAAGTAGCGAACGGACTGGAAGTTGAAATATCATAACTTTTAAAGTTCGAAAAATAAAAAAGAAAGTAGAATAGAATAAAACCGACCTGTTTCTCTTAACTTCGGGAGAGGGGAAAACGTCCCACAACACTCAATAAAAACAACCCTACGGGTCGCTAATGCTTGTTTTTATTGTCACGTTAGGCCAAATTCAACCGTCCCACAAAACGAACGTTTTGTGAAACTGGGAAAAGAATTAAATACATGTGCCTTACAAATGGGCCAACAGATAATCCGATGCCATAAGAAGATTTTCTAGGCGTACGATGGAATCTAACCTTATCGGAATCAAGAAGGTTACATCTGTTAGGTCTATCTTTTTCTTTATATTGGTCAGTTCGACCTTGCTTCTTTATCGATTCGATAATCTGTGGACAAGTAGGGCCGCAGTCTTTTGCATCGGTTTGTTTATATAAGGGGAAAGTTTTTTAACGTTGGTATTAATCAATTAAAATAATTTATACTGTATTTGGTTTAAAAAATCAAAATGCCTTGATATAATGATATTTTATTATTTTAATCAAACCATCATTTTGAAATGTGTTTTCTTCAATCAAATTGTTTTTACCATCATACTTATAATGGACTGTATAATTTCGATGGTGAAATATTATTTCAATAGGTAGGTTTTCGTCATTAAATTGGCTGACTCTATTCAATTCTTTTATTCCATTAATAGTGACGTAAGCGGCTATTATATTTCCGTTCTCATCATATTCATCATCATATATTCGTATTAGTCTTCCATTTGGATTATACTCTTTTATCTTGGTTCTCTGCTCATTTTCATTATAAAAATATTCCCTGTTTAGGTAGAAAGTATCTTTATTCTTCTGCTTGTTATATCTTTTGGTTTGCATATTTTTTCCATTGTATACTATTTTGGAGTGTCTTAATAGAATTTTATTAGGGTCAAAACCTTTGTAGGCTATTCTATTTCCGTTTTTATCATATTCATAAATTAATATTGTAGAAATTGAATCGGATTTATTGTAGAGAGTTAGTTTGTCCATTAACTCTTTGGAATTATATTCCATTGAACGGCGATTTCTTATTTCTCCATCTTTGTTGTACTTTACCGCTGTTGTATGTTTCCCTTTTCGGTTGTAAAAATCTTTTCCTGTTAATAAGCTATCCTTTGTTTTAATATCAATCTCAAATACCCATCTTTCACTAATCTTATTTTTTGTCCTTATATTTTCTGCAATTTCGGTATCATTTTGAGCATTTACTTGAAGTGTTATAAATGCCAATAAAAGACTCAATTTAATTTTTATCATGATTTTTTTAATATATTGAAAATAAGGAATTTAATCATTGATTATCTATCCATTATATGAAATTTACGGATTTAATTTTTTATGCGGTGTCCATAGTTCCATAAAACGGCCGTTAAAAAGTACGAGATAAGAAATCGGGCGGCGTCCCATTAAACGTTCGTTTTATGGGAACTGGACTAGGACTTTTCATAGGACACTTTGTTAGCCTTTCGTTATTTAATAATTCTTTAAGTATTGTTTTTTCATTTTTAGTTTAAGTTATCTTTTTTAAAATTTTTATAATTTCTACTGGAGACATTCGCTCTGTATAATTAGCCTCAACATGAGCAGCAATTACAGTAAAATTTTTATCTATAACAAAAGTTGCCGGGACAGGAAGTGTAATTGAACCATCTCCATTTAGAATAGAAAGATCTCGTCTTTGGTGGTAATCGTCACCAGGATCAAATTTTAGATTATAAGCCATAATTACCTCCTGATTACTATCACTTAACACCTCAAATCCGAGTTCATTTTTTTGGGTAATGCTTAGTGCATCATCTGGTTTCTGCGGACTTATTGCTAATACTTTTGTCTTGAATTTTTCGAATTGATTCACATATTGTTGAATTTCTCTAAGATCAAGATTGCATATAGGACACCATGCTCCTCTGTAAAATTTTAAGATAACAGGTCCCGATTTCAAGCAATCGGAAAGTGAAATTGCGTTACCCAATGCATTGGGTAAGACGAAGTCAGGTGCTCTTTCTCCCACCTTTAATCCTTTTACGTCGATAGCATTGGCTATCACCAACTTCTGGAAATCTTGTAATTCACTCATAACTATTATTTATTGTGATAACACCACTCTAATTTTACAATTTCTTATAGATGTTTCATTCGATTTAAATTCCAATTATTGATCTACCATGCTATTATATTTCTAAAACGACTAGTATTATTTCCCGAATGGCATAAAGCAATTTTTACTGAACTTATTGTCAGTCAGAAGTTGCTGTCTAATTTTTCGAAAGAATTTAATCATCGATTTTCTTTATTTTAATGAAGGCTACAGATATACTTACCGTTACGTATATTTCAACTTTATTCGTAATACGAATTTAAGCTTTTGTAATAAAAAAAGATAGTCGAATAAACCGGCCGTTTTAGGGGACAATTTTTCAAAATCTCTAAATCTTTTCTATGAGTGTCCCATTCCTGGTCTCTTTTAGTAGTTTCGTTAATTGACGTTTTATGGGACACTTTTACACTCTTTACAAAAAGCGGATTTTGTGAAGAGTTCAATTTTTTTGAAGTATATTTCAAGGGGTTATCAAAGTTTTAAAATCATGGCCAAAGGGCGAAATGTAAAGAGTTCTGAAAAGGAGACCACTAACTACCACGAAAAGGGAAAAGATTACCTGATTGATTCTGAAATCAAAGCCTTTTTGGAAGCTTCTAAAAAAACTAGATATCCAAATCGGAATTACCTTTTACTATTGATGATGTACAGGCATGATCTTCGAGTTAGTGAAGCCATTGCCTAAAGAAATCCGATATTAATCTAAAGGATTCTAGAGTTTGGATAAACCGTTTGAAAGGTGGACTCTCAACAGAACATCCAATTTCTGGAGATGAACTGAGGGCAATTAAAAGATATCTCAATTCACGAGAAGATAATCTTCCGTGGCTATTTGTAAACGAAAGGGGTGCTCCTTTGACCAGACAGGCCGTATCATATATCGTGACTGTTGTAGGTGAGAAGGCAGATATCGAAAATATGCATCCTCATACACTAAGACATTCTTGTGGGTTCTATCTGGCCAACATGGGTTATGACCTTCGTTTAATTCAGGATTACTTGGGGCACAGAGACCCTAAACATACTGCTCAATATACAAGGGTGGCAAGTAAAAGGTTTGAAAAACTTTGGAACTAGAAAAACGCATTTAAATTCAAAATTAGTTTAAGAATATACCGCAAACATTAGGAGTAGGCTTTCATGGTCTATACAGGTGTAATGTTCATTAGGGCTCATTCCAATAAAGTTCTCGGATTTATCTATTATAGTCTATAATAGGCTAAATTTCAATATTTTAATGATTTCAAGTACAGGTCAGTCATTATACAAAAGGACTTAAAAAAAAGCTTTGATAACAATATTTATTGTGGTTTTAGCCTCTTTCTCCATTTCTTCTCTCCTATCCTTTTAATTTCTTAAAAGTTAATACCCTAGTTTTGAGTATAAGTCATATTGTATTAATGTTATATTTACTTACAAAACCTTGAGAATGGATGCATTAAAACTAGCCAAAGAAAAAAACAAGAAACCACATAAACTATCAAACAAAAGCACATCTGAAAGGGTAAAAGACACACATACTGAAGGACTCGTATTTGGCATTTGCTCACAAATTGGCTCTCAAAAAGACATAGTAATTAAGGAGCTTAAGAAAACTCTTAAAAGCTTCGGATATAAGGTTAAAGAGATTAAATTAAGTGAAACAATAACTTCATATATTAAATCTCCTAAAGAGGAAAGTGGAAAAACAGATAAGTTTCTTAAATATATCCAAAAAATTGAGACAGGGAATTTACTAAGGGAAAAATTTGGGTTCTGTCGCATCTAAGTTAGCAAAAGCTAAACATTTACATTTGTCGGCAAAAAAAGAAATGTTCAAAGGCCATTGTTTTCCCAAATCAATCATATTACATGCCGTTTACCTGAAATTACGATTTAGTCTTGGTTATCGGGATATTGAAGAACTCTTGGCCATAAGAGGAGTTAAAGTAGATTATGCGACCGTTCAACGTTGGGTATTCAAGTTTGCCCCACTTGTGGAACTGCAATTCAAAAAAAGAAAAAAGTCGGTTGGAAAAAGATGGAGAATGGATGGGACCTATATAAAAGTAAAAGGTGAATGGCGATATTTGTATAGAGCTGTTGACAAAGAAGGTAATACGGTGGACTTCCTTTTAACTAAAAGAAGACAACGTATTTCTGCCCATAGATTCTTGATCAAGGCCATTACTGATAATGGCAGGCCAGAACTTATAAATATCGATAAGAGCGGTGCCAATAGCTCGGCAATAAAACTATATAACAGGAGAAATTGTTCTAGGATCAAGGTAAGACAATGCAAATACCTTGATAATATAGTGGAACAAGATCATCGTATGATCAAGTGGCGAATAATACAAGGTATGGGATTTAAGGAATTTGAATCGGCAAAAAGGACAATTGCCGGAATAGAAATAGTAAGAATGAT
>JAJRRO010000104.1 GCA_024279425.1 Bacteroidota bacterium
GAAATTACGGTTTAGTCTTGGTTATCGGGATATTGAAGAACTCTTGGCCATAAGAGGGGTTAAAGTAGATCATGCGACCATTCAACGTTGGGTATTCAAGTTTGCCCCACTTGTGGAATCGCAATTCAGAAAAAGAAAGAAGTCGGTCGGAAAAAGATGGAGAATGGACGGGACCTATATAAAAGTAAAAGGTGAATGGAGATATTTGTATAGAGCTGTTGATAAAGAAGGTAATACGGTAGACTTCCTTTTAACCAAAAGAAGACAACGTATCTCTGCCCATAAATTCTTGATCAAGGCCATTACTGATAATGGCAGGCCAGAACTTATAAATATCGATAAGAGCGGTGCCAAAAGCTCGGCAATAAAACTACATAACAGGAGAAATTGTTCTACTATATTATTGAGATATTTGCACTGTCTTATCTTGAACAGATGCGACAGAACCAGTTTACTTCTCAGTACATTTAATATCTATCAATCGAAACTAAAACTTTTTCAATTCCGAGTTTTTGCCATTCACCATTTCTAAATTGAGGTCTTGACCTTAAATTTCCTAAAACTCCTGAACTTTCTCTAAATCTGTTTGCGTTCCAAATTTTTTGTTCAGTTGTTCCGTTTTTATAATATATTATTATATAAGCTGTTTTTGTAAGTAATAATCTGCGTTTGAATTCTTCTTCCGTATTTGGATTCAGTCCAATTGGTAAAATTCCGTTCGAGTAATGAATATCCTTTTGTTTTTGATATAGTATTTTTGGCAATTCAGTTTGAGGAAGATTTTTTGTTTTTTCATTAATCTCGATTTTTAGTTCCTTTAAAACACCGTCAATCAATTCACCATCGTATTCATTAAGAAAATCCTGCTTGATTAATTCATTCAATTTTTCTTGGAAACTCTCGGAAAGTATTTTTTTGGTCAGTTTTTTGTGATCTTCTTTTCGGTTTATTTTTTTCAGAGAATTTAAAGTGAATGATTTTAATAATTCTGTGCTGTAACTTTCTTTGCTGAATAGCTCGACGAATTTTTGTCCTTTTTCGTTATCTGCTGTAAAATGGATAGTTTCGAGTAAAATTGGGTCTTCTTGATTTATTAGATTTCCGTCATAAAAAATTTGAATTCCTTGTCCGATTAAAATCCCGTATTCGAGTTTTAATTGTCGCATATAAGAAAACAATTGTCGCTGAAATGTTGAATTTATCGGAATGGTTGGAAGTTTAATTTCAATAACGAATAATCGCTTATTATCGAATTTAATGATAAAATCAGGTCTTAATTTATTTACTGAACCAAATTGAAGAGAATGTTCTTTTTCGATTTCGCCTTTATATTCTTTCCAGTCCAAAATTCTCAAAGCTTGTATGACTTTTTGTCCAAAATCGGTTTCGCTTAAATCTGTTGGTAGGTTTTCGGACAGTAAATAGCAGATTTCATTCCATTTTTCTTTGTTCATTCTTAGTTTGTTTTAGCTTGTTGCCAACAAAGGGATATAGTTATTGATGATATCCCACTTAGGTAAACTAAGATAGTAAGTAAAATCTACTTAGAAACAAGACCCACACATTTTGTGGTTCTGTCGCATCTGTAATATTTGAGTTTATTTTTAAACGATAATAAGAAACTTAAAAAATGTAAGTGCCTGAAAATTAGTCTAAATGTTTATTTTGTCATGACCAAATTATTGTAGATTTTGACAGATGACACAGAACCAAACTATCATGATTCAAGGAGATTACGCTTATAAGGTTGATTACTATAAAAAAGATAAACCTAACGAAAAACGTTCAATTCTGGTTTATGCGAATGATTATGAAGTGCAAAAAACTGTCAAAGTATACCACTGAAAACGGATTTTTTGAACCACTTAAAAAATCGTTTCAGACTGTGCTATAAAAGGGTTTGCAATAAATATTGCTATGCTCACTTTAATCCGGTGGGGGTGGTATACTATGTCCGTTTTTTGCACTTATTTTGAACAGATGCGACAGAACCTTTAATATTTCAGTTGCCAAAAATCAAAAGAACTCGATCTCGATATAGTCATATTTTTGCAATAACTCTACTCTTTCTCTCATTGTCTTGAGGTCTTTAAATTCGGCCAATACATCATCTGCAAATAGAATCCTATAGGATATTATTATTCTTTGAAGATCTACACCACGTGATAGGAGATAACTTTGAGTACTTTTAGCCTTATAATTTTGAAACTTCTCATGATACTCGGGATTTCTTGCGCCTCTCATTTCAGGACCTTCCATTTGCTGTCGGTATTCCTTACCTTCTGCTATAACAGTATTCACCGGGTCTAATTCATTGAATGCTTCTATATTCTTGATCTTTGGAAGACTATTGAACCATTCTATGGTCTTCTCCTCAATAAAGGAAAAATAATACGGGACGATTAATCTAGCATTAAATTGTGGATAATCACGAAGAATATCAACAATGACCTCAAGTTCGTACTGGGCGTCTTTGCTTATATTAAATTTGTCAAAATCAAAGTATATGATATGCTTTTCATTACTAAACTTAAGAGTGTCGTAATGCTTTTGCCCAATTATTGATTGATACAATTCATCCTGAGCCCTTTGCAGAGTAATTATCTTCGATTTGGCTGTTCGATTCATTTCCAATGTAATCTCCGCTGTCGTTTTGGTATTCTCTATCATCTTCTTCGCTAATTGTTCCCGAGCCTCTGCCAACTGATTAGAAAGGATCTTTTCGCTTTGCTCATTTACAAACATAAGACTGTCCTTCACAGCATCATTCTTCAAACGTTCTCTTTCAAGCTTTCCCTTTGCCATTTCAGTTTTTTGCTGTTCAATGGCAACATCCTTTTTTCTACTTGCCTCCGTACTGAGGATGGAATAAACCAATAAGGACAGTAACAGTAATACAGAGCTGTTTCTGGTCCAGATCATTTTGCGATGGGTGCTTACTTCCTCACTGGCAAGTTCTTTGGGTGCCTTTCCATGCAATTGTGCAGCGAGTTTCAACACATCCTTTTTGAAGATCGGGTTCTTTAAAGAGAGATCCGACTCGGATTTCATGTCACGCAGATCCACATAGAAAGGGTGCTCTTTAAATGCATGATCCAAGATAGGGGGAAATGAATTATTGTCTTGACCACTCATCCTGTAGTTAGCATCCTCCCAATTCAAATGGCCATCGGAAAGGACAATCAACAAGGTGTCCAGAGGTCTCACCTCCAACCAGTAAGTAATCTCCTTATTTACCCATTTTGAGGCAGCAGATTCGGGAGAAGCCATATAGATCAAATACTCGGAATCGTCTAATGCCTTTTGGATATTGGACCAGAGGTGTGGTGAAACAGAAAGACTGGCTTCATCTCTAAATATATTAAGATTTCTAAGCTTATACCAAGGTTTGGCAAAACGCTCGAGTGCTGACTGCAATGCAGGAGCCATTTTTCCGTCAGCGGCATGTGAATATGATATGAAGGCGTTATACTTCATCGTAATCCTGTTGTTAATTCAACTTCTAAACTATCATTAGGTGTTAAAATAACTTTTAATTGTGTGTAATGGGTATTTCGTCAATAATTATTTGATGAACAGAATTTGGGTTCTGTCACATCCAAGTTAGCAAAAACCAAACATTTACATTTGTCAGCAAAAAAAGAAATGTTCAAAGGCCATTGTTTTCCCAAATCAATCATATTACATGCCGTTTACCTGAAATTACGGTTTAGTCTTGGTTATCGGGATATTGAAGGACTC
>JAJRRO010000105.1 GCA_024279425.1 Bacteroidota bacterium
CTGCCCCGGGCATTGCTCAAGGCTACCGCTTTTTCCTTAAAAGCTACTGTGTGATTCTTTTTGTTTCTTGACATAGTTCAAAGGTAGATTATGTAACAACATCTCTCGAAACCTTATGTCCAGTCCAATATAGTAAGTCCACTTAAATAGGACATTGTATAAAGTTTAGTATGTTAAAGGAACTTAGATTTAATATGATTTTCACAAATTAAATTATACGCCATTTAATGTTAGTCGTATATTTGATATTGCAAAGCGGTCATACAATTTGCTTTAAAATAGTTCTTTTTGCATTTAGTGAACGATTCGGTGAATCGTAACAAGAATTAACAGTGTAATTAATTGATATTGAGATATTAGAAAGGATTTGGCAGCTTCCTGCCATCCCAACCAAGGGTATCTCAGATGATACCAATTTATCGCTGATCAAATGATTTTCAGTGATTTAATAAATTTTGATTTCATTTGACGACGTACAGCAATAGGATAAAACAATTCCCCCATTTTATTGAAAATTTAAATCCTCAACTTAATGGAAAATAACGCTCACAAAATTCTAATTGTTGATGACAATGAGAAAAATATTCAAATATTGGCAAGCTTACTTTCTGAAAAAAACTACAATGTGGACTATGCATTAAATGGTTTTGATGCATTGAAATTAATAGACACCGAAGATTTAGACCTCATTTTACTAGACATTACGATGCCTGAAATGGATGGCCTTGAGGTCTGCAAAAGAATAAAAGAAAATCCAAAAAAAAAACAAATCCCTATAATTTTCCTTACTGCTAAAACAGATGTTGACAGTATTGAAAAAGCCTTTGAACATGGTGGACAGGATTACCTTAACAAACCTTTTAACAGTAAAGAGTTATTGGCAAGAGTTAAGACACATATAGAACTAAAAACCAATAGGGACAAATTAAAAAACACAAATAAATGGTTAGAAAAAAGGGTTATTGAACGCACAGAAGAATTAAAAAGAATGAATGCCGAAAAACTTAAATTAGAGCGCCAATTTATTAACTCCTTTATAGAGGCTCAAGAAGTTGAAAAGCAAAAATTTGGTGAAGAATTGCACGATGGCGTTAACCAAATATTATCTGCCGAGGGTATGTATATAGGTTTGTTGAATAGACCAAATCAAGATCGCATCAATGATAATGCCGAACTTCTAAATAAAATTAAAGAACTTAATTTGAGTGCTATAAACGAGGTAAAAAATATATCCCAAGGTTTAATGTCTTATCAATTAAAACGAAATGGGTTAGTCCAAGCCATCAAAAATATTTGTTCTGATTTTAGTAGCACCAATAATATTACATTTAGATTCATCAAAAAAAATGTAAATGAAGAAGAATTATCCGATGTAATTAAGACTAACCTGTTTAGAGTTGTCCAAGAAATAGCAACGAATATTGTACGACATTCTTTAGCCAATAAAGCTTCTATAGTATTAAGTAAATTAAACAATGGAAGATTAAAGTTAATGATTAAAGATAATGGCATTGGTTTTAACAGAATAAAAAGTGATAGTACTGGTTTGGGAACTAAAAATTTAGAAAGACGTATTATTTTTCTTAATGGGACATTAGATGTGAATTCTGTTCCAAATAAGGGAACTTCTTACACTATAGAAGTCCCCTTATTAAATTAAAAAAATAAACCTGCGTTAAGAGACATAAATATTATGCTCTCTTTTCTTGTTTTCCAAAGTATCTCACATATTTATACTACTGCTTTTTCTAACTTACAATACACGTAGCCACGTAGCTAATTTTGAATATAAATAGTAGTTCAATACTAACACACGTAACAGACTAAAAGGAACTCATATCTCCCACATAAAACATATTAAATTCCATAATGTTTAATATTATTTTTGCGCTTGCAGTTGCAAAGTCAAATGAATTTGTTCTTAATTAATTCTTCTCGACTTTAATGAATAATTCGGTGTATTAGATTATTAATTAAACTCACTTTTTAATTTTTATTGTTTTTATCATTGAGAATGATATCCGCATAAATGTTATTCTCCATGTATTAATAAATGAGTCCTTTCAATACTCAAATTACTAAAGTAGGCTTAATCCACATTTCTATTTTAACGTGAGTTCGGCCTAAGAAACGTGGTTTTATTGAATGAAAAAAGCAGAATATCCAGTAGATTAAAGTGTTGATATTCAATTTATTAAACAATACTCTGCTTTAGGATATCTTCCACTGAAATTACCTAAATCTTCTGTTCCATAGACGATTTTTACAAAGATTTTGTCTCTTTTTGGCAGAAATACTTGATTTCCAACGGTAAAAAACGAATCAGGAGGTCAAAAATGTCGCTGTCCGAAGTGATAACTGTACAAGTCCTTTTCCACTTATCCGGCTATAGGACTTTTAAGGAATTCTATGTTGGTCATGTATGCATACATCTGTGGGCGAATTTCCCGATGTAGTTTCCTATAATTGTATGGTGGAGCTAAAAAGTGAGAGCTTTCTGCCTTTGGCCATTTATCTAAAGAGCTGTGGATTGTCGAACTGCACCGGTGTCAGCTTTATAGATTCTACACCGCTGCGGGTCTGTGATAAAAGGAGGATATGCCAACACAAGACTTTTAAAGGGTCTTCCCAAAGGGGACAATGTGCACTAGGTTGGTTCTATGGGTTCAAACTGCACATTGTCACCAATGACCAAGGCGGCATCATCGACTTCATGATCACAAAGGGCAGCGTGGAGGATTGCGGGCCTTTACGTTTTAAAACGTTCATCAAAAAACTGTACGGCAAGTTATTTGGGGATAAAGGATATATATCCAAAGACCTGTCCACCCAACTCTTCGCCAATAGGGTACACTTGGTGGCCAAACTGTGAAAGAACATGAAAACAAAACTACTTGCGCCTATGGCCGATGCCTACTACCTTAGAAAAAGGGCCATCATAGAGACCATATTCGACCAACTCAAGAACATTTGCCAAGTCGAACATTCAGGGCATAGGAGCCAAACAAATTATTTCAACATTATTTTCGCAGCTTTGATAGCTTACAGTTTTAAATACAAAAAAACCTTCCCTGAAAAAGAATTTCGTCAATACAAAACAAATATATCTGTCAATCTAGTTATGTCTAACTCAGGTTATTTTAGGTTTCTTTTTTCACGCGCAAACACCTCTATTTAATTAAGTTTACAGCTTACCTTTTAAACATGAATCCTAAGGTTGAAACAAGTATGGTATAGGACAAACAGTGTAGCCTATCTGGAAATTGTCCGATAAAAGTATCGGAGAAATGATTATATTCTTTTCAGTTCTTCTCTTAAAAGCAATGCGCATTATACATTGTAATTTGGCCCATTAAAAGATAAATACCTATGTCTACAAACTACCCATATCTTAAATTTAGGGAAAAATGCTGCGCATTGGGAGCGGTTCTTCTACTGGGATTTGGAGGGTTGCAGGCACAAGAAGCAATACTGGCTGCCGACTGTGAAGCTTTAGGCAGTGGAGGCTCTATAAGCTATTCTGTTGGACAGGTGTTGTACTCCTCCAACACTGGGACAAATGGCATTGTTGCACAAGGTGATCAACAGTTCTATGAAATTATCACGGAATCGGTAGGAACTGGGGACATTGATCATGCATTGGCCATTTACCCAAACCTCATAACCGATTTTCTAACATTGCAAGTGGAAAATACCCAACTGCCAAACTTACAGCTTCAATTGTTAGACGTTATGGGCAGATTGATCGAGAGTAGACGAATCACAGGTGACAAAAACCATATAATGATGGGACACCTCGCTTCTGCACCATATACTCTAAAGATTGCAGATATCAATACTCCAACAGAAACAAAAATATTTAAAATCATTAAAAATTAATCCATGGTAAAGAAAGTGTTTACATCTTTGGCAACGATATTGTTTACTTTATGTCTATTTGCTCAAGCATCCGAAAAGTTGGCTTACCAAGCTCCTATAAGTGAAGCAAATGGCAACTTAATGGCTGGATCTACCATAGGTGTCCCAACAAGTGTGTTACAGGGATCCCTTGACGGAACACCTATATATACAGAAATACATGCCCTAAATACCAATTCCAGTGAATTGGTGAATATCGAAATCGGAAATGGGTCTTCCATTTCTGGAACCTTCGAGACCAGTGATTGGTCCACTGGCCCTTATTTTATGAAAAACGAAATAAATCCCAATGGTAGTATTGATTACTCGATAACGGGCACAAGTCAAATATTGAACGTGCCCAATGCATTACTGGCAAACTCGACAAATAGCATTACAGGTCAAATCAACGAAACCGATTCTGTGTTTAGTTCATTCATAGCCAAGGAAAGGATTAGCAACTATTTGGAACTTAAAAATTTAGGATATACGGAAAGAGAGATTTTCGAAGATCTGGGGAATGTCAATTTTTTGACTGAAAATTACTGGACAGCAGTGTTTTGGTACAAAAAACTAATTGATCTTAGTAAAGATGGAATCCTTAGTAATAGTTATCACAAACGTTACCAATATGCGTTAGAGAGGGTAGATTCAAGAGAAGTATCAAGTTCATGGGATGGCCAAGATTGGCTCGTCGAAATCAAAGCGGACTACGCTGTAAAAAAAGAGTCTTCCAAGCGCATACCAACAAGGTCATTGGTTGGCTCTTACAAAGTTGTTGATTCTCATTTACAAAACGGACAATCTATAGAGCACCAATTACTTTTAGGCTTTGACAATGAATCTTTAAATACAGAAGAATCAGTTAACCCAAGTGCCTACAATACCCGGATAACTATTACCGCCGATGGAAATACCATCTTTTTTAGCAAGGCTATTTTCATGAAACCCCTACGCGGTATATTTTCCAAAAAGGTACCCATCCATAAAATTTATAGAGCGAACAAGATCAATGGTAAATGGGAGGATATTAAAGAGCTCAAAGTGTGTCCTAAGTACTCTTCCGCATTACACCCCACAGTTTCTGCTGATGGTAC
>JAJRRO010000106.1 GCA_024279425.1 Bacteroidota bacterium
AGGCCTTGAGCTTGGTGGTGAACACTTTGACCCTCGAGGATGGCGGTACTGTAGACCTTGCCCCATATTTGGACAATACCGACGACCAGAACATAGAGAGTCTTGGCGTTGATGTGGGTACCAATGTACTTACGGTGGGCATCGAGGATGGCACAAGCCAAACAGTGGATCTGTCCCATTTGGATGATGCGGGAACTGACGACCAGAACATTAGTGGCTCTGGCTTATCAGGAACGACATTGACAATAGGAATTGAAGGGGGTAGTAATGAAACGGTTGATTTGGCATCAATAGATACAGATAACCAAACTGCTTCAGAAGTTAACTCGGATACCCCAGTAGATGTGGATGGCGATGGAAGTACTGAAGCAACAGTAGAAGATGTTATTCAAGATATTGCTCCGATAGTTTCAAAAGCGGCACGAATATTTTATCCGCCTTCAATAGCGATAGATGCCTCTGTAATAGTGAGTAATACGACTATCGATTTATATCAAGAATATATAGATCAATTTGGGAGTCCAACAATGGCGAGTGCGGGAGCTCCAACTGCGGTGCCTACCTACAGTAAAACGGAATTGTATTATTATGTTACCTACGCAGATTCTGCAGTCTTAAATATTGATAGTATAGGTGCAGATGGCGTTATGCAATATGATGTAGTTGGAACTCCACCTGATTACAACTCACTGATCAATGTGGTTTTTGTAGTAAAATAATTTGAACTGAAAAACCAACCCAAATCAATTTGAAACACTCCATTATATATAAAACATTATTTCTCAGCTTTGTTTTTACTTTGCTGGGAATTACTGTGTCAAATGCACAGTTTTTATTGCAGGCACCCAATAGTACTGATGAAACGAATTACCAATGGTATGAGGCTTCCGATATATCAACAGTATTGGGAACTGATTTCTTTTACGAAGTTACGACGCCTGGAATTTACTTTGCCACTTACGATGGTACACTTTGTGGGTCTAATGCAACGGGATATTTTATTGTAACGAACTGCAGTTCCCCGGATAATGAAGTGACGTTGGATATTAGTGCCAATATTGATTTGGCTTCTGGCGCCACTGTAAGTTGGAATCCCGCTGTGGCCGGTGACCAGACACAACCCACGGTAACTTCTACTTTGAGTGTGACTAGATACACGGCAACAGTCACGAAAGCTGGAAATAGTTTTGATTTGCCAAATTTTACTGTGGTGTGCATAAATCAGGCAGCGGTCTTGGTCGACGATCTAGTTACAACAGATGAAGACATACCGGTTGTGGTGGATATTTTTGCCAATGATTCGGATTTACCTACTCCAGGAACCCTAGCAACCACCAACCCATCAAGTGGTGCGGTTTCGATCAATGATAATGGAACACCGAACAATCCCTCAGACGATATTGTCACATATACGCCAAATGTAGATTATAACGGACCTGATTCTTTTGATTATACTGTTTGCAACTCCTTAGGAGACTGCAGTATGGCTACCGTAACCATAGATGTGTTACCAATAGTTGACGCGATTGATGATTCGGTGGCAACAGAGGAAGATATGCCTATAGTCATAGATATCTTGGCTAATGACAATGATATACCTGTGTTGGGGACACTTACAAATACTAATCCAACAGATGGCTCCGTAGTGTTCACTAACAATGGCACACCAACTGATCCTTCAGATGATGGTGTCACATATACACCGAATAGCGGTTTTGTTGGTACAGATACTTTTACCTATACCCTTTGTGATGACCTTGCAAATTGTAGTACAGCTGCTGTAACGATTGTAGTTACTGACGCACTGGACTTGGATAGTGATAATGATGGTATAGTGGATAGTTTCGAAGACCTGGATCTGGATAATGATGGAGATCCATCTACAAACCCAACGGATTCTGATGGGGATGGGTACGCTGATTATCTTGATATTGATAGTGACAATGATGGCATCCCCGACAACGTAGAAGCACAATCCACTTTTGATTATATACCACCAAGTTTGCTAGACACTAATTCCAATGGTCTGGATGATGCTTATGAAGTTGGTTCTTTAGGGTTATTCCCAATTGATACTGACGGTGATAATTTGCCTGACTACTTGGATGATGATAGCGATAATGATAATGTACCAGATAGAATTGAAGGACATGACTATGATAGGAATGGTATACCGGAGGTCGTTCTTATTGGTTCAGATAAGGATGATGATGGCTTGGATGATGGTTATGAAGATGCAGTGGTCATTGATATAGATGTCAACGACAAGATCAATAATCCAATTAATGACTTACCTAATACAGATGGAGATAGCGAATCTGATTACAGGGACACCAATGATGATAATGACGCATTGTTGACCATAGATGAGGACCTAAATGGTGATGGTGATTATTCCAACGATGATACTGATGGAAATGGTACTCCGGATTACCTACAACCTAATGCTCCGGAAGAAGAGGTTGAAGTATTTAATGTTGTCACTCCAAATGGAGATGGCGTGCACGATGTTTTGACTATTGGTGGATTACAAAACTACCCCGATAATACCATAAGAATTTATAATAGATGGGGTGTTTTGGTATTTACTACGAAGGCATATGACACCACTGGTAATGTATTTGATGGCACCTCTGAAGGAAGGGTAACCGTTGATAAGGATAATAAACTACCTGTTGGCACCTATTTCTATATCTTAGATTATGTAGATGTGACCGATAAGACGGTTACAATGACTGGATATATTTATTTAAACAGATAATGATGATGACCATTTATCAAAAATATATTGGATTATTTCCACGGATTATGGCCTTCCTTGGCTTGGCGATCCTATTTTTCAATAGCAACTTACATGCACAGCAAGACGCCCAGTATACCCAATATATGTACAATACAGTAAGTGTAAACCCAGGCTATGCAGGATCACGAGGTCATTTAAGTATTGCTGCTTTGCACAGATCACAATGGGTGGGTCTGGACGGAGCACCAAAAACACAAACATTGAATGTACATTCACCCGTAGGTCATAACGGAATGGGCATGGGAATTTCACTTGTCAGTGATGAAATAGGACCAACCTCAGAAACCTATTTTGATATTGATTTTTCATATACGCTAAAAACATCGAAAGAAAGTAAACTGAGTTTTGGATTCAAGGCAAGTGCCCATTTATTGGATATTCGATTTTCCGAGCTGAATCAGTTTGCCCCTGACCTGACCTTGCAACAAGATATTGACAACAAGTTTTCCCCTAATTTTGGCGCAGGCATTTATTATCATACCAACAACTATTATGTAGGTCTTTCAGTGCCTAGGTTTTTGCAAACTTCCCATTTTGAAGAATCCTCATTGTCGACCGCTAGTGAACAAATGAATTTCTACTTGATTACAGGCTATGTTTTTGACCTTAATTCAAACGTGAAATTTAAGCCAACTATCCTTTCCAAAATAACGCAGGGGGCACCATTACAAGTCGATTTTTCGGCCAATTTTATGTTGAACGATAAATTTATTCTTGGTGCAGCCTATAGATGGGACGCCGCTTTGAGTGGCATGGTAGGTTTCCAGATCAATGAATCATTTTTAATAGGAATGGCCTATGATCGGGAAATTACAGAATTGGGTAGCGCGGCATTCAATGATGGCTCTTTTGAGATTATATTCAGATATGATTTCATAAAGACCAAAGGCTACCTCAAGTCACCAAGATTTTTCTAAATCAGTTTTTGTTTTCGTAAGAATCGTACTTTTTCATTTGTATTTTTTATAAGACGCCTACCTATTAAGTTGGGGAAAGGTCTTATTTTTACAAAATGAAGGAAGAAGAAGTCATCTTGGTGACACCCCAGGACGAACAGATTGGAACAATGCCTAAAATGGAAGCCCATGAAAAGGCGTTATTGCACAGGGCTTTTTCTATTTTTATTATGAATAAAAATGGAGAGACCATGCTTCAGCAAAGGGCGGCTCATAAATATCATTCTCCTTTATTATGGACCAATACGTGCTGTAGTCATCAACGGGAAGGTGAATCCAATATTGAGGCTGGTAAAAGAAGATTGCTAGAGGAAATGGGTTTTAACACTGAGCTGGAAGAACTGTTTTCCTTTATTTACAAAGCTCCTTTTGACAACGGACTTACGGAACACGAATTGGACCATGTAATGATTGGGAAATTCAATGGCATTCCAAAAATAAACCTCGATGAAGTTGCCGATTTTAAGTGGATGCGACCTTCAGTCATCAAAAGTGAGATTGCTCAGCACCCGGATAAGTACACCGTTTGGTTCAAGATTATTTTTGAAAAATTCTTTGACCATTTAACACAAAACCATGTCGATGAAAGTTAAGGTAAGTAGAAAGGCCCACTTCAATGCTGCCCATAGGTTGCATCGTGAGGATTGGGATGATGCCAAAAACAAAGTTGTTTTTGGCCAGTGTAATAACCCGAACTTTCATGGTCATAACTATGATTTGGTAGTTAGTGTTTATGGGGAAATTGATCCAGAAACAGGCTTCGTTATGGATATGAAGGTTTTAAAAAAGCTTATCAAAGAAAGAGTTGAAGATATTCTAGATCATAAAAACCTTAATATTGAGGTTCTAGAGTTCAAAAAACTGAACCCTACTGCCGAAAATATAGCGGTGGTCATATGGAACAAATTACGCCCACATATCAACGCATCTAAAGAACTTGAAGTGGTACTTTACGAAACGCCACGAAATTTTGTCACGTATTCAGGCTGAAGTAACAATTGGTGGCATATCAACTAATAATCAAATAGCATAATGAATTTATACCCATTAAAGTTTCAACCTATTTTAAAAGAACGTCTATGGGGTGGTACTAAATTAAAGGAAGTTCTAGGAAAACCCAGTATTAGTACTATTACTGGGGAGAGTTGGGAACTTTCAGCAGTAGAAGGCGATATATCGGTCATAGCCAATGGCGAATTATCAGGTATTTCATTACAGGAGGTTATCGATGATAGGGCGGAGGAATTATTGGGTAAGAGTATTGTGGATAGGTTTGGAAAGGATTTCCCGATCCTTATTAAGTTCATTGATGCCAAACAGGATTTATCGATTCAACTGCATCCCAATGATGAATTGGCAAAGAAAAGGCACAATTCTTTTGGTAAAACAGAAATGTGGTACGTAATGGATGCCGATGAAGGGTCGAATCTTATTGTAGGCTTTAATAAAAATGTGACCAGGGATGAATATTCAGGAAGTTTGGAGAATGATACGCTTTTGGATTTGTTGAATTATGAACCTGTAAAGGAAGGTGACACTTTTTTCATAAATACGGGGAAAATCCACGCTATTGGCGCTGGAGTATTGCTTGCGGAAATACAGCAGACATCGGATGTAACCTATCGGGTATTCGATTTTAATCGTAGAGATAAAGATGGCAAACTAAGAGAACTTCATACAGAATGGGCCTTAGATGCCATGGACTATGCCAAAAAAGATGATTTTAAGGTATTGTACAATGTTGGGAATAATGTAGTGGACAAGATGGTCGATTGCCCTTATTTTAAAACGAATTTTATCCATCTTACACAAGATTTGACCCAAGAGGTAGCCCATAGAGATTCTTTTACCATTTATATGTGTGTAGGCGGTTCGGCCAAAATAAGTACAGAAACAGGTTCGGCGACTGCCAAAAGGGGAGAAACAGTTCTAATACCTGCGCGTTCAGAAATAATAAACATTAGTACTACCGGAGCCAAACTATTGGAGGTTACGGTTTAAGATTTAAAAATATATAGGTTTCTCTAGAGGTTGGGAGTCTAAAAATAGTATTTTTGCAAAAAATATTTCAATAATGGCAAGTATAAGGGATTTAAAAAAAGATATAAACTTTGTTTTGGGAGATATTATTGAGGCTGTCTATATCGTAGAAGGCGCCAATAACAAACAAGACTCCAAAGAGGGTGCGCAAATAATTGATGAGGCCATCGAAACTTTTGATGATTTAATCGCGAAAGTGAACCAAAGAGATGTTGAGAATAGAAAGGCTCATCTTAACAATATTCGGGTAGAATTGGAAAAGAAAGCTACTGGCTTGGTTGAAAAACTTAATACATTGGGATAATACCCCAATGGATGTATATAAAAATGCCCTGATACTTTTATCAGGGCGTTTTTTATTAGTTGCCTTTCTTCTTAAGTTCTAGAAAGTTGTTTAGTGCCTTTCCATATTTAGAATTGGCCACCTCTGTCGATAGTGAGTTGTTTACGGAATCCAAATATTTTACATTGGCGTCCGAGACTTCGGTAAGGGCAATGTACGGAGCTATATAAGAATCTTTATTGTTCAAGGCAAAGCTCAACGCAAAGGCATAACCTCTTTGAATATTTTTATCACTCAGTCTTTGAATGGAATCTAGTTGCAAGGAATCCAATGGATTTTCAGTATTCATTGCACTTTGCATTATTTCCAGGTTTTTTTTATTGAACCTGGTCATTATTTTTCTATATTCCTCTAACTTTTGATGGGTTTTTGAGCCCTCGATTTTAGCGTTTGTATCAAAAGTATTCCAGCTTGTATTAATGGTAATATGCCCAGGCTCGCCAAAAAAGGTAATCCTGTCATTGATGTCATTATTGTCTTTTTTGTTCAGGTATAAATAAAATATTTCCGGACTTTCCAATTTGGTTTTGAACGAAAAACTCCCATCACCATCAACCTCTAAAGAATCCAAAGTTATCAAAGTAGAATCAGGCAGGCTTTGAAGGTAAAGCGTACCCTTTTTAAGGCCCTTTACTTTCCCCGAAACAGTCATCATATTGCTGGCGTCTTCCGAGCAGGAGATTAAAAACATGGCAAATAGGCCAAAAAAGAGAATTTGTTTCATGCTAATTATTTTGTGGCGCAAATATCAATAATTTTTTTCAGTTTTCTTGGGCATTATTGATGGATTCCAGAAAGTATTTGCCAGTAAGCCTAATATCCAATGGTTTAAACCTTTGAGGCAATTTCCATTAAATACGCACAAAGGAGCGCACCGCCGGTGCCAATCACATATCCGAATACGGCCAACAACACCCCAACAGAAGTTAAGGAGGGGTGAAATTCTGCGGCCACCACTGGTGCTGAGGCAGCTCCGCCCACATTGGCCTGACTCCCAACAGCCAAGAAAAAATAAGGAGCCTTAATTAATTTTGCAACGATAATCAACAATACAGCATGTATGAAAATCCATATAAGTCCCACAACGATCAATCCTGGATTATCAAGTATTTTGGTCAAATCCATTTTCATTCCTATTGTAGCCACAAGGATATAGATAAATACACCTCCTATTTTGCTGGCTCCTGCACCTTCATAATTTTTGGCCTTGGTGAAAGATAATAAAATACCCAAAAAGGTTGCAATAATGACCATCCAGAAGAACTTACCTCCAAGAAAGGAGAGGAAACTTTTTGGATTTTGGACGAATTCAAAGCTTTCAATTAAATAGCCACTGAAATAATTTCCTAAAAAATGAGCAATCCCTACTGCCGTAAAAGCAAAGAAAAGCATCATGACATAATCCTTTATAGAGGGTACCCTTGTGATTTTTTCGGCAAATTCAGATACTGTAATTTTTAAGGTTTCAATGGCGGAAGTATCGGCTTTAAGCCATTTGTCAATTTTTTTTGTTTTACCCACACCTAAAAGTAAAATAGCCATCCAAATATTGGCTCCTATTACATCTACGAGCACCATTTGGCTGAATTTATCGGGATTGTATTTAAAAATCTCAAACATTGCCGCCTGATTGGCCCCACCACCAATCCAGCTACCCGCAATGGTCGAAAGACCTCTCCATACGGCATCAAAATCGGCCCCACCCACTGTTTCTGGGGAAAAAATGGAAACAATTAAAATGGCCAGCGGCCCTCCAATAATAATCCCAACGGTACCTGTTAAGAACATGATCAATGCTTTTGAACCTAAATTAGCTATAGCTTTTAAATCTATACTCAAGGTCATTAATACCAATGCTGCTGGTAATAAATACCTACTAGCTACAAAATATACCTTGGACTCATGTTCAATAATTTCTCCAGAGGAACTTTCAGAGCTCCATTCGGGAGCTATTAAGCCTATTGAGGTTAGAATACCCGGCAACAAATAACACATTAATACACCTGGGACAAAAGAATAGAATTTTAGCCAAAACCCCTTTTTAATTGAGGAGGTGTAAAATACAAAGCCCAAGCAAAGGGCTAAAAGTCCAAAAATAACCGTATCATCGGTAATCAACGGTTGGGTAAGAGGTTCGGTCATGGGTCATATGGTTATTCAACCCAAATATAGTTAAATATTGAAATGTTGGTTTAGAAAATGAGCAACACCATCTTCTGTGTTTTTCAAGGTAGTATGATTTGCTATGGTTTTGATTTCTTCCCTTGCATTGCCAACTGCAACTCCACAATGTGCATACTGTAACATTTCAGAATCGTTATAATTATCGCCAAAAGCGATAATATCATTGAATGAAGCGTATTCTCCAAGCAACGACTCGATGGCCAAAAGCTTGGAAATGGATTTTGGTGAAATCTCGATCAGGGTGTCATTGGACCGATAAATATTTAAGACTGAATTGAATTTGAACCTAAGTTCTGGAAGAATATCATCTATGGTATCTTGGGTTCCCATGAGCATTATTTTATGGGCTCCGATATTTCTTTTACGCCAGTCCTTTATGGTTTTATAGGTGCTTCTATAAATGGGGGTTGCCTTGGTATGGTTTATCTCCTTATTAACCCGCTCTGTTTGCTCTTCAACGTACCATTCATTTCTATAATATAGTCCGAGACTTATGCCGTATTGGTCAGCATGTTGATGAATTTTTTCAACGTATTTTAAATCGATAAGTGTAGATGAAATCTCAACTTCATTATCCAAAATTAGGGCACCATTGTAGCAAATAAGAGGTTCGTTCTCAATTCCCAACCTCTTTTGGAGATAGATCATTGCCTTGGGCATTCGTGCCGATACCAGAATTATTCGGGTTGTTTCCTTGATTTTACCTATTTCTGAAATTGTAAAATCAGAAACATCATTTTTGGTAGACAGCAGGGTGCCATCTAAATCTGAGCATAGTATTTTGTAGGTCATTCTAAATATTCAACCAATAGGTTAATTTAAGGTTAATAGATCTGGATCTAGGTGCAAATGAGTCGGCAAAATAATTATCGTTATATACTAAATATAAATCAGATAAAGGAGCAAAGCGCCATTGCAACCTTGAGTTTAAACCTAGATTATCCTGCTGGGTACTATACTGTACAAGGGTTGACCAAAAAAGTGATTTATTAAAAGTGACATCAATTTTTGGACTTAGAAGCCATAAATCCGCTGTAGCATACGGTGCAGGTAACTCTATCTTATTATAGTCAAAAAGCAGGGAAAGAAACACTTTGGGTTGAAAGCGATAGGTCATCATACCCATTATGGAGTATTTTTGACCATTAAAAAACCTACCTAAAGAGGATTCAAAACTATAAGAAAATATTTTTCTTCGATCGGACCGATATTCAAACTCCAAACTGTTGTAATGATACCCTTGGTTACCCGGTACTGCTATTGCATTATCTTCCCCAGTGGGTTCAAAATCATCAGTCAGGAAAGTGAATCTGTTTTCAAAGCCTACGCTAACCATTGAAAAATCCTTAAACCTAGCCTCCCAAGAGCTTTTTAGGGCATAGTCGGTATTTTTTAAACCTGAACTAGGGCTCCAATTGAAATATGGAAGGAATTGGAAACCATGACTGTTCAAGATTCCCTTTTTTGGCCAAAACACGCGTTCCATTCTTACAAAGCTTTTTAAAATATCGGTTCTTCTCACAAACCCAAGATCGGAACGGAAATCCTCACCCACATAGACCAATTTTGAATAGACATTATAATTTCTTGAATTGAATATCATACTTCCTCCGGCCGAATAATCTTTGTCCCCACCTGTCGGCTGAAATGATTTATGCGCGAAAAATTTACCATTCCACATATTGTCTTTTGATAGCAGGTTATAGTCAATACCAAAGACCCTATTGTATTTATCTTCTTCAGCTAAAAAGTCGTAATCTTTTATAGACTGTCTATTGATAAAGAACAAGCCGATATTAGATCTTGCAAAAACTTTTTGCTGAAGGGCAAACATCATATTGTTGTTGGAGGCTATTTCATTGTCCTCATCTGCTTCGGTCTGAATGTTCAAAAACCCCAAACGCAGGTCTTTGTTCAATTTACCACTTAAGCGCACGCCGCCGATTATTTTATTCTCGATGGAATTGTCAGCGGTATCCTTAGCAATACCGATTCGTCTAGAAAAGAAGGGGTTTGAATCGCGTTGATCACCGAAACTTGCAAATAAATCACTGTTATCAATGAAGAACTGTCTTTTTTCAGGCAATGATACTTCAAAGCGTGTAAGATTGGTCACCTGGTTATCTACCTCTACTTGTGAGAAATCGGGATTTATGGTAACATCCATATTCATAGTATTACCAATAGCAATTTTGGCATCACCACCGAACTTCATATTAGTGAATTGATTGCCAGCCTCAAAATCTTTTAGCGATATGGCATTGGTATAAGGAATTATAGCTAGTGGCGAGTGAGACCTCCCTAATGGTCTTTCAAAATTCATATCGCCCATGTAGGTCATTCCAAAAAAATTTTGATTTTGAGGAATTTTCATCCAGGTACTCGTTTCGTTCGATTGGGTGTCAAATCGATAGCTATTAAAACCCCATTTCGTCTCACCTTCTTTAAATTTGAAAGCAGTCAATGGAATAATCAATTCCGAAGTATAGTAATCGTCATAAATTTTGGAATCCCCTACCCATTTTGTATCCCAGGAGAGACTAAACCCCCTTATATTGTTTCCTCCACCTGACATCAGCGCTTCCCTTCGAACACCAAAGGGATTAATGCCAAATAAAAAGGCATTGGTCCCATCATTGAATGTATCGAACAACATGGTGATGTTATCGCTATTTCCTGCCCTAAAATCACGTTTTAATGATTGAACCATGTAGTTTTTCCCTATGGTTTTGGCTTTTATGCCAATGTATAGGTTTTTATCATCATACAGTATCTTGATGTCAGACTGATTGTTGGCTGGAGTTGAATTATTCGGGAAATGTTCCCAAAAATCATGGGCACTCTCTGCCGCCTCCCAAATGGCCTCATCCAATACGCCATCTGGGGTTATATTTTCGGTATTTGAGATGTACTTTACTGTGAAACTTTTGTTTAGGTCTTGGGCATATGAGAATATAGTGGAAAGAAGAAGTGCGAGGGCACTCAGAAATCTCATCATCTGTGGTCGAATTAGCAAGTCCAAATTTAGGGGTTTATTACGTTAAATAAATCCTAAATGTTTTGGAGCATTTATTAATATTTCTTCATAGATTATCTAAATTCATTGCACATGAATTAAACATAACCTTAATACATTGTACACGATTCTTATCCACTAATTGTTTATTTTTGAAGCAAATGAAAGCTAATGAAGAAAATGTTTTTTTTGGTTCTTTTCTCTACGCAGTTATCTTTTGGAAATTCCATTTTATGGTCCAAAACCGGACATAGGGTTATTGGGGATGTGGCCCAAGAAGAATTGAATGGGAAGGCTAGGCGGGCCATAAAAGAATTGTTGGATGGACAAAGTCTTGCATCAATTTCCAATTTTGCCGATGAGATAAAGGCCGATAGAAGTTTTAGAAAGTTCAGTGCTTGGCATTATGTGAACTTTCCTGCCGATAAGGAATATTCTGATGTTGAACCAAGCCCTTATGGCGATTTGGTGACAGGCATCCAGAAATGTATTGAAATTGTAAAAAATAAAAGTAGTTCAAAGACCGACAAGGTTTTTTACCTAAAAATGCTGGTCCATTTAATTGGAGATTTACATCAACCGATGCATATAGGACGATTGGAAGATAAAGGAGGTAACGATATACAGCTACAATGGTTTGGCAGAGGTAGTAATTTGCACAAAGTATGGGATGTAAATATGATCAATGATTATGGTATGAGTTATTTTGAATTGGCAAATTCGCTTCCAGAATTGAATAAGAAAGAAATAAAGGCTATTCAGCAGGGAACCATTCTTAATTGGGTGGAGGAATCACAAGATGTAGCTAATCAACTTTATGAGTCTGTCGAGGTAGGCGAGAAACTTGCGTATAGATATAGCTATACATGGTGGGGAACTGTAGAAACACAACTTCAAAAAGGTGGATTGCGCCTTGCCAAGGTGCTCAATGACATCTTCGGATAATAACTTTCTTCATGGTTTATGCTTAAATAAACACTTTTTATACGGTTGTTTTATGCATTTAATCTTATAAAACCAGAAAATGGTCGAAAACTAATACCTTGGCATGAGATTTGAAGTTATAGTGTTGAAGTTATGCATGAGGACATTGGTGCAGTAACCCAAACGCTAAAGGCAGTGCATGATTTGGTAAAGGGGTATTAAAAAAAATCGGTTGTGGGCCGATTTTTTTTAATTTATAACCCTAAAGGTCAAGTTGATACGTTCTTTAATGGTTTTTGCCGTTTTAGGTAATTGATGATGCCAATAATGTTGCGTTTCCCCTTTCATCAATAATAAGCTACCATGCTCTAAAAAGATTTTGTGCTTACAGCTTTTATCTTTTTTATGTCGCAAATGAAAGAGCCTTTCCTGACCTAGACTAATAGATGCTATTGTTGGATTTTGACCCAGTTCTTTTTCATCATCTGAATGCCAGCCGTTGCTATCTCTTCCATTTCTATACAAATTCAAAAGACATGAATTGAATTTGATATTCGTTTCCGTTTCTAATTTATGTTTGATTTCAAGTAGTTCCTTGCCAAATTGGTGAGGATGCATGGTGATGTTAGAATAAGTGTATGGTTTTGAATTATTATTAAAAAATGCGGTTAGCCTAGGTTGTTGATATACTTTGCCGTAAACTTTGATTTCGTCTTGTTGCCATGGAGCGGTATTTCTTAAAAAAGTAAAATATTGAGTCGCCTCTGTAAATTGTAAAAAATCGGGAAAATAAGTAATATCACTATCTGCCAGATTCAGTGGGGTCTTTTTCCGTATTTGCTGTGACATTATTTCAATACAGTTTTTAGCTGTTTTCTATATTCCGATGGGTTTTGACCTGTAAAGGCCTTAAAGGATTTATTAAAATGTGAAAAATTATTAAATCCACATTCAAAGCAAACTTCTGTAATACTCATATGCTTTTCTGTCAATAATTTGGAGGCATGGACCAATCTCCGTTCATTCACAAACTGAACGAAGGTTTTATTTGTTATTTTTTTAAAATACCTACAAAACGAAGGTACGGTCATACTTACCATATCCGCTATTATTGCCAATGGAATATCTTCCTGAAAATTTGATTTCACATAATTAAAAATAGTATTAATACGATCATTATCCTTAATCTCTGTCTCAAGTGAAAACCCTTCAGCATTCAACACCTTGAATTCATTAGAAAATGAAAGCTCATTGAGTATGTCTAAAATGGATAATAAACGCTCAAAATCGGTTTGATACTGCAAATACTCCATTTTATCTCCAAGTTTTTTTTTGGTGCTGCCAGAAAATGCAATACCGCCTTTGGCTACTTCAAATAGATTTTGGATTTTTCTCATTTCAGGGATATCGAAAAAATCGTTTCCTAGGAAATCGGTTTTCATTTGAACCACTATCTCGCTTTTGTTTCCAGTAAACTTATCGGTAAAACCACAATGGGGGAGATTACTGCCAATTAACATCAAATCTCCATCTGTATAATAAGAGATATGACTGCCTATTCTTCTTTTTCCTGCTCCACCATTTACATAGACCAATTCAATCTCGGGATGGTAATGCCAAATATGGTCTGTATTTTTTTGGGACGCATCAAATTTCTGATACGTATACGAATGCCCAAAATTGGGTTCTATAGCTTCAAAGGCTGGTTTATTTTTTAGCATTCATTATTGAATTACAATGTAAAGGTAATCTAGGTTCTTTAATCAATTCTCTACAAAATTACCTAAAATATATTCTATATTGTCCCTTAATAACTAATTAGGATATTTATTGGTTAAAATAGCATATAAATTGGAAAATCGTGATGTAGCAGTGCTTTGATTCTTGCGGTAAGTTTGTCCTGTAAATTAATACTGGATAATACCTAAATATAAAAATATGAGAGCAACAATCGGCAGAATGCCAACAGAAGCACGAAAGAATTCATTCTTTTCAGCCTTTAAAGACAGTAAAAGAGTTCGCTGGGCGGCCTATAGAACTTACAATCGTTAATCTAAAGAATTCCTCGAGGTTTCTACCTCGGGGATTATTTATTTTGGGGAAAAGGAGCAGAGAGGTTCTTTTTTTATTTGAGGTATTTTTGCATCCTATCCCTTTTGTATTTGGGTAGAGCAGTATTGGAAATAGCCAGCTTAACCATACTCCAATCTTTCTTTTTGGCATATTGTAATTCGTAAAACTGTTTAATGGTAAGGGTGTTTTTGGATTGTTCCATTAATTCAAGAGCATCACCCTTCTTTACCAGTCCCTCAACTAAAATACGGACATATGTTCCAGGATGACAATAATCAATAAATTGCCTTAAAATTTCTTGGGTACCAAAACGAACACCTAATTTGTAGCAAGGTTCTCTGGGCTGTGAAACTTGAACCAACGCAGATCCGATTTTATAAATATCACCTATGCGGATTTGGGATTCGTGCAACCCTTCAATGGTCAGGTTCTCGCCAAACATGCCCCAATCCCATTCCAAATCTGGATATAGTTTTTTCCAATAGGGGTAATGATTCGATGAGAAGAAGTAACAAGCCTTGTGCTCACCTGCATGGTGTTTTCGATCTATTACGGTGTCCTTGGCTACATCTGTCTTTCCCAAAAACAAGGCTTCATCAATGGGGTATTTAAAGATTCCTGTTTTTTCTTCCCTGCCATTTCGTAAAAAAGAAGTTGGCTTACCTATGTTGGTAGATAATACTTTCATCCTATAAATATATAAAACCACTACAAAAGTGCAGTGGTCTATCTATGTTAAATCTAAAATGGAATGTTATTTATTCTTCAGCATCCAATTTTTTGGTTAAAAAGAAGCCTATTAATAGGCCTGTTCCAGCCATTAGAAATATTGATCCAGGCATTATATCCCAACCTGCGTTAAGATTGGCTTTTAAAATACCCCCCATGATTATCCCTGCACCAATACCCATGAGCAATAGGGCCAAATTTAAAACAAGCACTTTCCAAACCGGGGCAGTTTTTTCACGTTTCCCCCTTACAAAAATACTAGCCTCGGCCCCTTTCTCGATAAGGGCCAAACGTTCTTTGTTCCTTGTTGAAAAATGTAGGTAAGCAATACCGAAAATGACTATAAATAAGCTAATGAAAATAAATACTGATCCTACCATGAGATTGTTTTTTTTAATTGATTAATAAACTCGTTCACTGGGTATGACGACATATTCTTGATTTGGGTTACAGGCATAATATTTTTTTTATATTTTAATGTAACCATGTTCCTATTAATAGCGTCAAATGTAGCAGATGAGCCTTGAGCAAGACCAACCGTATATAAATAGCATTTTAAAAGGAGATATGGGTGCCTTTGGTGTTCTGGTAGAGCGATATGAACATATGGTCTTTACATTGGCTATGCGTATGGTGAAAAATAGGGAAGAAGCCGAGGAAATTGCACAGGATACTTTTTTAAAGGTATATAAAGGTCTGGAGGGCTTTAAAGGGGGTTCCAAATTTTCCACATGGGTATACAAAATAGCCTATTACAGGAGTTTGGACTATATTAAAAAATTGAGAAAACATCCCGAAACATCACTTATTGAGGGGTATTTGGAACATGATATGGAGGTCGATGACCATTTTGTTGACCGCTTGGAGAAGAATGAGAAAAAAATTGTGATAAAGGATGCTTTAAAAAAATTATCTGGTGATGATGGTATTGTCCTTACGTTACATTATTTTGAGGAACTCTCCTTAAATGAAATAGCCGTTATTATGAATATTAGCGTTAATAATGTGAAAGTCAAATTGTTTAGGGCGAGAAAGCGCTTGAAACAAGTTTTGTTAAATGTATTAGAACCCGAGATTATTCAAAGCTATGCAAGAAAATAATGAAATTAAGTTTGATGCTTTTGTTCGAAGGCAGATAAAAGAGGAAGGATTGGAAAGGCCTTCACCGGATTTTACTCAATCAGTACTTTCGAAAATCGAGGGAGAGCATGTGGTCGTTTCTGATAAAGACCATAAGCCATTGATATCCAAGACTATATGGCGTGCATTATCAGTACTTCTTATTGGAGGTTTTGTTTTTTTGATTTTTGGTGATTTCGCATCAGATGTTACGTGGTTACCTCAAATAACACTACAAAGGATTTTTGAATTAAATTTATTTGGGCGGCTTCCTCAATTAACTGTTTCGGATACATACGTTTATGCCTTTATTGGCTTGGCACTTTTTATGGGGGTTCAAGTATACCTTCTTAAAAATCATTTTGATAAAAGGTATTTTATGAATTAAAAGGATTTTCGAATCCGTGGTCGGACTAAAATAAAAAACTGCCCCATTTAAATGGGGCAGTTTTTTGTCAATTGTACATATTCCTGTCTAAGGAAAGTGGTAAAATAATTTATTTTACCATCTCATAACTACGTTTAATAAAATTGGTCAGCTCCTCACCTTTGAGCAAGCCTTTAGATAAACGTGCCAAATCCAAAGATTGATTTATTAGACGCTCTCGTTTTTTAGACGTTTTGGTGTTCAAAATTTCCCCAACAAGCTCATGATTGGTGTTTACGATCAAATTGTACATTTCTGGCATATTACCCATGCCGAACATTCCGCCACCGCCACCGCTTTGTTGCATCTCTTTCATTCTACGCATAAATTCGGGCTCAGTAATAATAAATGGGGATGCATTACTATCCATAGCCTCCATTTGAATAGTATATCCCTTGTCTGTGATTACTTCCTCTAAATTCGTTTTAAGCTTTTCCTTTTCTTCATCTGACAGTTTCGATATTTGGGTATCTTCTTTTTTAATGAGATTATCCAAATGGTCTGCATCTACCCTTGCAAATGAAAGTTTCTCTTTTGAAGTTTCAAGCTTTTGCATCAAATGGGATATAATTGGTGAATCCATCAACAAAACCTGATAACCTTTGGCTTTGGCCGCCTCAATATAACTGTGCTGCCCTTCTTTGTCCGATGCATAGAGAACCACTAATTTTTCATCCTTGTCAGTTTGATTGTCCTTTATCTTTTCCTGTAATTCTTCAAAAGTGAAAAACTCACCGTCCACAGTAGGGTAAAGTGCAAATTTGTCAGATTTTTCAAAGAACTTGTCCTCTGAGAGCATTCCATATTCAATGACGATTTTAATATCATTCCATTTGGATTCAAAATCTTCTCTATTATTTTTAAAGAGTGAACTTAGCTTGTCCGCAACCTTTCGCGTGATGTAAGATGAGATTTTCTTTACGGCACCATCGGCCTGCAAATACGAACGGGAAACGTTCAGGGGAATGTCTGGAGAATCAATGACCCCTCTCAGCATAGTTAAAAACTCTGGGACAATTCCTTCTACGTTATCGGTTACAAAAACCTGGTTTTGAAAGAGCTGTATTCTATCTTTCTGCATGTTAAGGTCGTTGCCCAATTTTGGAAAATATAGAATCCCTGTTAAGTTAAACGGATAATCTACATTCAAATGAATATTGAACAGTGGTTCCTCAAACTGCATAGGGTAGAGTTCCCTATAAAAACTTTTGTAATCCTCATCTTTAAGTTCAGTGGGCTGTTTGGTCCAAGCCGGGTTGGGGTTGTTTATAATATTATCAACCTCTTTGGTTGGTGCTGGTTCTTCATCCTTTGCCCCTTCTGGTTTTGGTAGCGTTTCGGTTTTTGTGCCAAATTTAATGGGAATTGGCATGAACTTATTGTACTTGTTCAGCAACTCACTAATTCGATTCTCTTCAAGGAACTCGGTAGAATCCTCGGCGATATGAAGAATGATTTCGGTGCCGTGATCTTCTTTTTTTCCTTTTTTTAAAGTAAATTTAGGAGACCCATCACATGACCAATGAATAGCAGGTTCATCTTTATAGCTCTTTGAGATGATTTCTACTTTTTCAGCCACCATAAAGGAAGAGTAAAATCCTAACCCAAAATGTCCTATGATGCCAGCATCTTTGTCGGCGTCCTTGTATTTATCCAAAAACTCTTCTGCACCAGAGAAAGCTATGTCATTAATATATTTTTTGACCTCTTCCTCTGTCATACCCAATCCTGGATCAATGATATGGAGTTTTTTACCCTCTTTGTCTACTTTTACTTCAATCATAGGGTTGTCATATTCAACCTTGGCCTCTCCAATTGAGGTTAAATGGTTGAGTTTTATAGTGGCATCCGTTGCATTCGAAATGAGTTCTCGAAGAAAAATTTCGTGGTCACTGTAAAGAAACTTTTTTATTAACGGAAATATATTATCTACCGAAACATTAATTTTGCCTGTAGCCATTGTTTTTTAGTTTTAAATATTAATCATTCTGGATGGTCAAAAAAAATACCATAGTCGCATACCGTGACAAACTGGCATTAATTTTTTTTGGGTCTCTAAGAATCGAGGTGAGAAATGACTAGATATTGGCCATGAATATAAGTGCTAAGTACACATGAATACCTCGGGCTTTTTCTGGTTATTTTTGTTATCTTAGACATTTGGTTTGCATTTTTTATTCGTTTGATTATTCTTGAATCAGATGGAGAATTCAAACTTTCAAAAAATATAAAGAGACTCATATATGTACAATTCAAAAATAATAGGACTCGGGTATTTTGTTCCGGAGAATGTGGTTACCAATGACGATTTATCCAAAATAATGGATACTAATGATGAGTGGATTCAGGAACGAACCGGAATTAGGGAACGGCGACATGTAATCAAGGGAGAGGAGACCACAACTACAATGGGAGTTAAAGCTGCCAAAATTGCTATTGAGCGTGCTGGAATTGATAAGGATGATATTGATTTTATCATTTTTGCAACGCTAAGTCCGGATTATTATTTTCCGGGACCAGGTGTTTTAGTGCAACGAGATTTGGGAATTAAGACCATTGGTGCCCTTGATGTTAGAAATCAGTGTTCTGGGTTCGTCTATGGCCTTTCTGTCGCGGATCAATATATTAAAAGTGGAATGTATAAAAATGTTTTGGTCATAGGTTCCGAAGTACATTCTACTGGTCTTGATTTTACGACGCGCGGCAGGGGTGTATCGGTAATTTTTGGTGATGGAGCCGGGGCTGCAGTTATGAGCAGGGAAGAAGATACCAAAAAGGGCATACTTTCAACACATTTGCATTCAGAAGGGCAACATGCTGAAGAATTGGCAGTGATAGCGCCAGGAATGGGAAAAAGATGGGTCACTGATATAATCGAGGAAAATGACCCTAATGATGTG
Organism: Bacteroidota bacterium; assembly: GCA_024279425.1. Taxonomy (GTDB): domain Bacteria; phylum Bacteroidota; class Bacteroidia; order Flavobacteriales; family Flavobacteriaceae; genus Maribacter_A. The sequence goes on from JAJRRO010000106.1 coordinate 19,515, forward strand.
TCATACTTACCAGTTATGAACGGACAGTTCGTTTTTAAAAATGCCGTTGTTCGTTTTAGTGAAGTTATTGTTGAAGGCTTACAAGCGAATGGCTTAGGCAAAGAGGATATAGACTTGCTCGTGCCCCATCAAGCCAATTTAAGGATTTCACAGTTTATACAGAGAAAATTCGAGTTAAGCGATGACCAGGTCTTTAACAATATTATGAAATACGGTAATACTACGGCTGCCTCAATACCCATTGCACTGACCGAAGCCTGGGAACAAGGAAGAATAAAAGAGGGCGATTTAGTGGTGTTGGCCGCTTTTGGCAGTGGTTTTACCTGGGGCAGTGCCATTATTAGATGGTAATCGATGGAAAACGGTTTGGTGCACTAAAACCTCACTTTATGGATTTTATTGAAAACCAAGGGTTCTTTTTGTGACAAACACAATTTGGAGGAAGGCATGAACATATTTTAATGAACACGATACAGGTATTTTAGATAAAAAATAAAACCCCGACAAATATTGTCGGGGTTTCTTAATTGCCAAATTGCCAGTTGGAACCAACCAACCATCATTCCAACTAGTTTTGCCAATTAATTTTTAGAGTATTCTACACCATGCTTGTTCAATAGGGCTACTCCAATCTTCAATACCTTATCGGTTGTACTTCAATTCTAAACCTGTCGTGGCGTAAGTAGGTTACCTACTTTGATTGCACTTGTACTATCTTTTTTTAAGTTTTGTCTGCTTTTGATTGGTTATTTGATGATATATAATGGACGATATGAATAGGAATATGTTACTCTTCTTTTCAACTTTAACACATTTTAACGAAAGACTTAAAAGAAAGATGGATAAACACGTGTAAATGTAATGTATTGTAATACAGTTGGTTAAATTTATTGTAGAGGAGTTTGCCCTTAAAATCCAGGATATAAAAGCATAAAACCCTGGCGTTTCCGCCAGGGTTCCTTTCGCTGATAGGCTATACTAAACACTAACCATTAACTATAAACATATAGCTTTATCAACGACCTTTATTTGGTTAACCTCATCGTTATTGAATTCATTTTGGTAATATTCTCCAAACATCCATTTTAAGAAAAAGTTACATCTGCATTAACTATTAATATGTTGATGTTTGGGTTGCTTTAAAACCTAACAAGTTCTACGGTAATTTTATATCAAAAACGTATTTTGCACAAAGGTTTGTTCTAAAAGCGAAAAATTGCAAGTAGTAAAACTTACAGGGCGCAAATTAATACCAATTTAAATAATTTCCAAAATATACACACAATTACTTTGTGTTTAAGTCCAAAAAGACAAACAGCGTACTATTCTGATATTATTAACCTACAATACGTAAGGGTAATATTTGATTAAGGAGCGTAAAACCCTTCTTTTGTAAACTACTTAAGGAAAAAGACATCAAAGTAGAAGTATCCTGTACCATGGTTTTGTTGGCTACAAATCTGCTTTAGAGACTCTACATTTGGGCGATTTTGGGTCAAACTTGTAATAGGGGATTAAAAAGGCCATATTAATGGAATTAGAAGCATAGATACTGCAAAAAATAATAACAATAAGGGTAGTCCTACCTTAAAATAATCCATAAACTTATATCCGCCTGCAGACATTACCATGGCGTTTGTTGTTGTCCCCATGGGCGTTAAAAAGGCAGTCGAAGCACTTATGGCAACGGCAATCATAAAAGGTTCGGGCGAAATATCCAGGGTACTTGCCGATAGTATGGCAATAGGGGCCATTAAAACAGCTGTTGCCGAATTATTTATAGTTTGACTAAACCCTGTAGTCAAAAGAAAAACACCACCTAATAAAAGAATAGGATGAATTGAACCTAATGAAGTGACCAGACCATTGGCTGCCATTTGGGCTACGCCGGTCTTTTGCATTGCTATACCCATAGGAATCATTGCAGCGATCATTACAACACTGGTCCAACTTATTCCTTTATATGCTTTAGTGATAGGTACACAACCCGTTATTAGGACTATTCCTGCGCAGATAAGACCTGCAATCGCTCCAGGGACAATTTTAAAAACCAAAAGAAATACCATCAGACCCAATGCACCCAAAGCGATAAAGGATTTTGGATGAAGGGTGTCGACGTCCTTTGCCATGCCTTCTGGGCTTCCGCATATAACAAGATTTTCATACATATTCTTAAGCGAACCTATGCTATTCCATGTTCCCCGAATTAAAAAGGCATCGCCTGCCTTGATTTTTATGGTTTTGTCTTGTAGGGGCTTATTGTTTCTCGAAGCAGCCAATAATTGAATGTTGTATTTTTTCAAGTAATCACCCAAATGTATTTTACGCCCTACCAAGATAGATTTTGGGGTAACGATTACTTCCGACATTCCCACCTCTTGGTTGATCAGATTGGTTTTTAACTCTTCATTTATTTGATCTATGGGTTGAAGGCCCAATCTAAAGGTTATCATTAATTTGTTGATAGCTTCGGAATCACCTTTGACTGTGATAATATCATGATATTGAAATTCGGTTTCATCATCAGGGAATTCAATAAAAGCAGGGGTTTTGAGTTGTAACAGACTTGGGAACCTTCTTTTTAATCGAATTATTGAAATATTGTATTTCTGTTCAAAATCCCAGTCCTTGATTTTGGTGCCAATGAGGATGGATGGTGATCTTACCCTCAGTCTAAAATAGTTGTCATCGACCTTATAGGCCTCAATCCATTTATACAATTCAGATTCTATATTTATGGGTCTGTTTTTGGTTTTGTGGCTGGGAAGCATTTTGTGCCCAAAAAATTTAAAATATAAAACAAGTACAATCAATAACGGAATGCCTATTAAACTAAATTCGAAAAAGGAAAAGCCTTCGTAACCGTGTTCAATTAGTGCGTCGCTGGCTATAATGTTAGGAGGTGTTCCTGTCAAAGTCAGGAGTCCCCCCGTATTGGAGCCAAAGGCAACAGGCATTAAGAGCTTGGATGGCATGGTGCCAATCTTCCATGCCGAGGACACAGTTACCGGGAGTAAGGTTGCCACAGTGCCTGTATTGCTCACAAAGCCCGATAGGAAACCAGAGCCGAGCGTTAAAATTACAAGAAGTTTGGATACACTTTTTCTGGACCATTGTATGAATTTTTGACCTGCTAGAGCAGTCCATCCGGTTTGTGATAATCCTTCACCAATAATGAACAACGACGCAATCATAATGACAGTAGGATTACTAAATCCGCTCAAGGTTTCTTTTAAATCTAGAATTCCTACCAGAAACAGGCTAAGCATAGAAAGGAGGGCTACAACATCAGGAGTGAATTTTCCCCAGACAAAAAGTGCAATGGTTATGACAAGGATAACAAGTAGATAGGTCATGATGTTTTAAATCTATAAACGTACGGTTTTAAAACACAAAAGTACAGTATAAAATGATAATTAATACTCTTTGAAGTCCCTAAATATGGGTATTAGTCAAAAAAAGAAAGGTTCTATATTTCTAGGAAAAACTATGAAGAATGTTATTGTTTTATACTATTTTTTTTCTAATGAGAAATAATCCAATAAATGTGAGTAGCCCGTTCAGAGGTAGCAATTCATATCCGAAGACGTACCCTCCTAAATTTTCGGGGGGAAGCTTTCCAAGAATATAACTTATTGTGACCGACAGAATTGCCACTATCCATACATATTTGTCCTTGATTTTGTGATTTGTGAATATTCCAAAGGCAAACAACCCTAACAAGGGTCCATAGGTATATGACGCTACCTTCAGAAGTCCATCTATTACGTTGGTATCCAATATATGTTTGAATATGATCACGACAAGTATCAATAATAAACTCATCCCAACATGTGTAACCTTTCGTATTTTCTTTCTATTCTTATTGGGCTTTTTCTCGATTTCCAAAAAGTCAACGCAAAATGAGGTGGTCAACGATGTCAATGCACTGTCAGCACTGCTATAGGCAGCGGCAATAAGCCCCAACATAAAGGTGATTGCCACTGTAATCCCAAGCCCACTATTCAGGGCAATTTCAGGAAAAAGAAGGTCAGATTTTGGTTTCCCATCCATTAAGGGAATCCCAATTTGCAATTTTTCTGCATAGATGAATAGCAATGCCCCCAACAGCATAAAAACAAAAGTCACGACAACCATGACCACACTAAAACTTACCATGTTTTTCTGGGCATCCTTCAAGGTCTTGCAGGTGAGGTTCTTTTGCATCATGTCTTGATCAAGACCAGTCATGCATATGGTTACAAACATTCCTCCCAGGAATGATTTGACTAGGTGTTTCTTGTCCAAGAAGTCATCCAAGAACATTATTCTATTATATTGCTTAAGCTCGTTAGAGGCCAAAAATTCTGATAAGCTCCATCCTAACTGCTCCAAAATAAAATAAATGGAGAGCCCAACTGAAATGAGCATAAACAGAGTCTGCAAAGTATCTGTCCAAACTATTGTTTTTATTCCCCCTTTAAATGTATACATCCAAATAAGTAAGATTGATAAGGCGACGGTCAATTCAAAAGGAACGCTCCAAGCATCAAATACAAACTGTTGCAAGACGATTGCCACTAAAAAGAGTCGAAAGGAGGCACCCAATACGCGCGAGACAAAAAATGAAATGGCCCCTACCTTATAACTGATAAACCCAAAACGACCGTCGAGATATTCATAAATGGAAGTAACATTTTGTTTGTAATAAATAGGAAGAAGTACATAGGCGGTCACCATATACCCCAAGAGGTAACCGAAAACCACCTGCATATAACTAAATTGGGAATCAGCAACCCATCCTGGAACAGAAATAAATGTTACTCCCGACAAGGATGCCCCTACCATTCCAAAAGCAACCAAATACCAGGGTGATTGTTTTCCAGCCTTGAAAAAATCTGCATTAGAATCGTTTTTTCCTGTGAAATACGATATCAATAAAAGCAGTATAAAATAAGCACCTATTAGAAGCAGAATGTGGGTGGCGGTCATAGAAAAAAAATTCAAGTGCAAAGTACAAAAAGAAAAAATAGTATGTAATTTTGCCTTTATGGATTTTTCATCAAAGCTTTTGGACAATGCCGTTCATGAGATGTCACAGCTACCAGGTATTGGCAAGCGGACTGCATTGAGATTGGTGCTGCATTTATTAAAGCAACCTAACGAGCAGACCTTAAGATTGTCTTCTGCTCTGGAGAATTTTAGGAATACGGTGAAATCTTGTGCCAAATGTCATAATATCTCTGATGATGAACTCTGTGAAATATGCACTAACCCTAAAAGAGATGAAAGCCTGGTTTGTGTGGTTGAAGATATAAGAGACGTGATGGCCATTGAAAATACAGGGCAATTCAAAGGTCTATACCATGTTTTGGGAGGTAAGATATCTCCAATGGAGGGCATTGGCCCCCAAGAGCTGACCATTTCGTCTTTGGTGAATAAGGTTAAAGAAGGGAAAATAAAGGAACTTATTTTCGCATTAAGCTCCACGATGGAAGGTGATACTACCAATTTTTATATTTTCAAACAACTGGATGGTCTTGATATTACTACCTCTACAATTGCCCGTGGTATACCAATAGGGGATGAATTGGAATATGCTGATGAGGTTACTTTAGGAAGAAGTATTTTGAACAGAATTCCTTTTGAAGGGTCCTTGAAGGCAAACTAATATTATAGTAAGTTTAGTAAATGGCCTTTTGATTTATTAATTTTGTAAAAATTTTTTCTAAAATAGCATATAAATTAACAATATGTCAAAGTTTGAATTGAAATTGCCAAGAATGGGAGAGAGCGTAGCGGAGGCAACATTGACCGCTTGGTTAAAAGAAGTTGGTGATACTATTGAAATGGACGAGGCTATTTTTGAAATTGCTACGGATAAGGTAGATTCAGAAGTACCCAGTGAGGTTGACGGCGTATTGTTGGAAAAACTATTTAGCGTAGACGATATTATAAAAGTGGGTGATATCGTTGCTGTAATCGAGATTAACGGCGAAGTCACCAGACTCGAAAAGGTAGTGGTTGCTAAAAATAGTGTTGAAGAGGAGGTGTCCGAGGATGTCATTGAAGCTGTTTCCGAAACCATGGTAAAGGGGAAGGAAACTGCAGTAGGCTCCGCACCTATCGATTATGGCTCTTCTGAACGTTTTTATTCTCCTTTGGTAAAGAACATTGCCAAACAGGAAGATATATCCGTGGTGGAATTGGATACAATTCAGGGCACGGGAAAAGAAGGTCGGGTAACAAAGACCGATATTTTATCATACTTAGGAAATAAAGAAGCGTATACAACACATAGTGTTACCCCAATTCCTGAAGAACCGGAACCGGTAGTTACAAAACAGCAGCAAGAGCCCATTATTGAAAAACAACAGATTTCCAGGGTATCTGCTTCAGGTGGTGATGAGGTCATAGAAATGACTCGAATGGGTAAACTCATTGCCAAGCATATGGTAGATAGTGTTTGCACCTCTGCGCATGTGCAGAGTTTTATAGAGGTAGATGTTACCAATATTGTCAATTGGAGAAACAAAATGAAAGATTCCTTTCAACAAACTGAAGGGGAGAAATTGACATTCACACCAATTTTTATGGAAGCCATTGCCAAGGCATTAAAGAAATATCCAATGATGAATATTTCGGTCGATGGTGATACCATAATAAGGAAAAAGAACATTAATATTGGTATGGCGGCAGCCTTGCCCGATGGTAATTTAATTGTCCCGGTAATTAAGAATGCGGATCAATTAAATTTGGTGGGGATGGCGAAGGTAGTGAATGATCTAGCCCATAGATCTAGAAGTAATGAGCTTAAACCTGATGAAGTTCAGGATGGTACCTATACAGTTACCAATGTCGGCACTTTTGGCAGTGTTTTCGGAACACCTATCATTAATCAACCACAGGTGGGAATACTGGCCCTTGGGGCAATTCGTAAGATTCCATCGGTTATTGAGACCAATGAAGGTGATTTTATCGGTATTCGCAGCAAAATGTACATTTCCCACAGCTATGACCATAGGGTTGTGAACGGTGCTTTGGGCAGTATGTTCGCCAAAGCAGTAGCCGATTATCTTGAAGCTTGGGATGTAAACCGCGAAATTTAACCTCTATTTTGTCATAATCATTGCAAATATTGTCCGTAAACAAGGATTTGTGATTATCCGTTGGTTTGAAGTGTTTGTTCCAAGTATCTTTGCAACCCTTGACAAAAACCAAAATTCATCACTTAAAAATGAAATACCTTTTTCTTTCCCCTAGGAAAGTCCATTTTGCTCTTTTCTTAATGTTTTCTACCACTTTGTTTTCCCAAAATGACCTATTGAAGTTTTATATTGATTGTAGGTGCGATAAAAATTTTGTACGACAGGAGATTTCTTATGTTGATCATGTAAGGGATCAGGCACAGGCCAATGTGCAACTATTTATATATGATATAACCAATGGTATGGGAGGGCGGTCGTATACACTTGACTTTAAAGGTGTTGGAAATTTGGGGTCAATTACCAAGGAGTTGACCTATGATACTTCCGCCAACATGACGTCGGATGTGGTTAGAAAAGGTTTGGTCAAAAAAATAGCAGCAGGATTATTGCCTTATCTATTAGAATCTGGTATGGGAGATCGTATTACATATTCTGTTTCTACAGAGGAAACTCTAGATAAGAAAAATGAGGATGATGACCCTTGGAATAGCTGGATTTTTGAGATCAATGGGCAGACCAACTTACATAAGGAATCCAGTAGAAGATCATTTGACTATGTGATTGGTTTTGAAACAGATAGGATTACTGAGAAATGGCGTATCCGGACTGATCTACAAGTTAATCAAGCCAATAGCCGATTTATCAGGGATGATGAAGAATTTACGAGTAGAAGAGAAAGATACTTTGGATATGGTAGTATTGTTCGTAGCCTTTCGGACCATTGGTCTGCCGGTATTTTTGGGGGAGCAAGTTATGACACCTATACAAATTTGGATTTATCCATGAACATTACCCCAGCTATAGAATACAATATATTTCCATATCGAGAGGTGCTCAAACGCGAAATAGTTTTTGCCTATAAAATTGGGTTTGCTTATAATGATTATATAGAAACTACAATTTTTGGAGAAGACATGGAATCGCGCTTTCAACATTCCATGGATGTGCAGGTACGTTTCAGACAGCCATGGGGAAGCGTTTATTCTAGAATACGGGCTTCCAGTTTTTTGGAGGATTTTACAAAAAACAGGTTTCAGTTTTATAGTTCACTATCCGTTAGATTGATTAAAGGCTTATCAGCCCGCCTTACTTCCAATTTTGAGCTGATCAGGGATCAGGTCAATCTTCCTGCCGGATCGGCATCCTTGGAAGATGTACTACTGCAACAAAAACAAATTGCTACAGATTTTCAATTGCGAACGGGTGTAGGGTTAAGCTATACTTTTGGTTCAGCATTCAACAATATCATCAATACGCGGTTGTAATTAGCCTTTTCTATCTTTGATATTGAACTCGTTTAAACTTTTTGGATTATAGTGAAAATTAGGTCCTTTGTGCCCGATTGAAAACTTTTTTAAGTTGCATAGCAGGGCTACGGAAGGAAAAAAAGACAAAAAGCGGGTGCAAAAGAGAAATTATTTAGCCAATTTAAAAAGTTTAAACGAGTTCATTAGATAAATATATCAAGAAGATGAAAACACAACTTTTACCTAGTACAAGTATTAATCATGGCAGTTGGAAAAACACCTTTGAAGAACCAGAAATGTTGCCATGGTTATTTTCCCATATGCTTGAATAAAAAGTTGTATTCATTTCATCAGACCTTTCTATATCCTATATTTGTTCAAACAAAATGAGGTATGGAATTAAAGCTTACAAGGCCAATCTGTTTTTTTGATCTTGAGACGACCGGAACCAATGTGGCCAAAGACAGAATCGTCGAGATTTCCATTCTAAAAATATACCCCAACGGAAATAAGGAAAGCAAGACATGGTTGGTGAATCCCGAAATGCAAATTCCAGATGAGGTCATTGCCATTCACGGGATATCTAACGAAAAGGTGGCCAATGAACCTACTTTCAAGGAGCTTTCCAAAGAAGTGTATGCCATAATCAAGAATAGTGATTTGGGAGGATTCAATTCAGATCGTTTCGATATTCCATTACTTGCCGAGGAAATGTTGCGATCCGATATTGATTTTGATATGAAAAATACGGTTTCAGTCGATGTGCAGACCATTTTCCATAAAATGGAAAAAAGAACCCTGGAAGCAGCTTATAAATTCTATTGCGACAGAGACCTTACCGATGCGCATAGTGCCGAGGCTGACGCCAATGCCACCTATGAGGTTCTACTTTCCCAGCTAGACCGTTATCCAGAGTTGGAAAATAACATTAAAAAGCTCTCTGAGTTTTCCAGAAGAAAACAATCTGTGGATTTTGCGGGCTTCATTGCATTGGACGAGGATAAAGAAGAAATATTTGCTTTTGGAAAGCATAAAGGGAAGAAGGTACTTGATGTTCTGGATAAGGAGCCCGGCTATTTTGGGTGGATATTGAATGCAGATTTCCCGTTGTATACAAAAAAAGTGCTGACTCAGATAAAATTGAGCAAGTTGAACAATAAGTTGGGATAAATATGCATCTGGTTGTATTGACAAAAAACAATAAGGTTTTCTCACTAAATAGTATGGTTTGGAAATCAAATATTTTTGAAAACTTAACCTTAAAAGTCTTGCGACTGAGCTAGTTATTGAAAGAATCAATTGCCATGAAGATAATTTGTATAGGCAGAAATTACACAGAACATATTAAGGAGCTAGCCAATGAACGTCCGGAAGAGCCGGTTGTGTTTATAAAGCCAGATTCAGCTGTTTTACCCAAAGAACAGGATTTTTACATCCCCGAATTTACCAAAGATGTGCACCATGAAGTCGAGGTGTTGGTCAAGATATGCAAGGTAGGTAAACATATAAATGAACGTTTTGCTCATAAATATTACGACGAGATTAGTCTGGGACTTGACTTTACGGCACGGGACCTTCAATCAAAACTGAAGGAAAAGGGCTTGCCGTGGGAAAAAGCGAAAGGTTTTGATGGTGCAGCTGTTATTGGAAAATGGCTCCCAAAATCGTATTTTAAAAATTTGAACGATTTAAACTTCTCCTTGCTCAAGAATAATGAAATTGTCCAAAACGGAAATACAGGCCTGATGCTGTGGAAAATAGATGAGTTGATTACCTATGTCTCCAAATTTTTCACTTTAAAAAAAGGAGATATAATTTTTACAGGAACTCCTGCGGGTGTTGGTCAAATAACAACAAATGACTATCTTTCAGGCAGATTGGAAGGACAGGAACTTTTCGCTTTAAACATTAAATAATGATATACAACCTTGATAAAATAAATGAGATGGCCGATGGGGATGAAGACTTCATAAACTCCGTGATATCGGTTTTTTTAGAAGAAGTACCCTTAGACCTCGAAGGACTGGAAAATGCTTTGGAACAGCAAAACTATGAACAAGTATATCAGTTGGCACATAAAATAAAGCCTAATGTTGATCTATTGGGCATGGAACAAACTAGGGCTACAGCACTTCAAATTGAGACATTGGGCAAAAGTGCGGCTAATATGGGCGAGATAAAGGAGATTTTCCCGATACTAAAAAAGGATATACAGCAGGTGGTATCTGAACTCAAAAAGGACTTTGGTTTATAATGTATGCAGAAATCATTACCATTGGCGATGAAATTCTCATTGGTCAGATAGTTGATACCAATTCTGCATTTATTGCCAAGGAACTTAATAAAATTGGTATTTCCGTCTATCAGATAACATCTGTCCAAGATGAAAGGGTTCATATTCTCAAGGCACTTGAAGAAGCTGGTTCCAGAGCCCAAATTGTTATTGTTACAGGAGGTTTGGGGCCTACCAAGGACGATATTACCAAGCATACCCTTTGTGAATTTTTTGATGATGAACTGATCAACAATGAATTGGTACTTCGACATATTGAAGAATTGTTCGCCAATTATTTTTCCACACCTATTTCTGAGATCAATAGACAACAGGCCATGGTGCCATCCAAAGCCATAGTACTGCATAACGCAAATGGTACTGCTCCCGGCATGTGGATGCAAAAAGATGAGGTTTCCTTCGTGTCACTTCCAGGTGTCCCATTCGAAATGAAAGGTTTAATAGTACATGAAGTTATTCCCAAGATTATCGAAAAGTATGATAGGCCACATATAATTCATAAGACTTTGGTAACCTACGGCCTCGGAGAAAGTGCCATTGCCGAAAAAATAGAGGATTGGGAAAACAAACTTCCTACATTTATAAAATTAGCCTATTTGCCAAATCTAGGTAAAGTCAGACTTAGACTTACTGCCAAAGGCCCTGATAGAAAGGTATTGGCCGATACTGTTGAAGAAGAACTAAAAAAACTACCTTCCTTGATCGGGGACTTTATGTATGGCCTGGAAGATGAGGAGACGCTCGAAGAGTTGGTAGCAAAATTGTTTACAGCAAAAAAATGACATTGGCAACAGCAGAGAGCTGTACCGGTGGCAAAATCGCCCAAAAAATAACGGCATTCTCAGGGGCTTCCAAGTACTATAAAGGGAGTGTGGTTAGTTATTCAACCGAGATTAAGATTGATGTACTCAATGTTCCTAGAGCGCTTATAGACGAGCATTCGGTAGTAAGTGCAGAAGTTGCAAAGGCAATGGCGAAAAATGTAAAAAGCTTATTAAAAACAGATTTTGCAATTGCCACTACGGGTAACGCAGGACCCACCAAAGGGGACTCCGATGCCGAAATAGGAACGGTGTATATCGCCATTGCAACTCCAAATAGTGTTTTTGTAGATAAATTCATGATGGGAAATCACAGGACCAGAATAGTTCAAAAGGCTGTAAATAAGGCATTTGAGCTTATTCAAAAAGAAATTTCAAAAATCTGAAGTAGAATTTTGTCCGTCCCACAAAAATGATATAAATTTGCAGCCTGTTTAAAATGAAAAATTAGGCGCAATGTCAAAAGTCTGTGAAATTACGGGAAAGAGAGCGATGTTCGGAAACAACGTATCATTTTCTATCAATAAAACAAGGAGAAGGTTCAACGTAAATCTTTCTAAAAAGCGCTTTTATATTCCTGAGGAAGATCGTTGGGTAACGCTTAAAGTATCTGCGAAGGCGTTGAAGATCATTAACAAAAAAGGTATTTCAGCTGTTTTAAAAGAGGCTAAAGCACAAGGGTTGGTCAAATAATCCTAAAAAATAGATTACAATGGCAAAAAGAGGGAACAGGGTCCAGGTTATTTTGGAATGTACAGAGCATAAAGAATCTGGACAACCAGGAACTTCCAGGTATATCACCACAAAAAATAAAAAGAACACTCCGGAAAGGATGGAGATAAAGAAATTTAACCCTATCCTTAAGAGAATGACAGTTCATAAAGAAATTAAGTAACTAGACATTTTCGCAAAGAGGAAATGTCTAATATTCAAATAAGACATTTTACTCTCGTGAAGTTGTTAAACAACCCATTAAGTCATGGCAAAGAAGACGGTAGCAAGTTTACAAACAAGTTCAAAAAGATTAACCAAGGCAATTAAAATGGTAAAGTCGCCTAAAAGTGGTGCTTATACATTTCAAGAGTCTGTAATGACACCTGAAGCTGTTAACGCTTGGTTGGCGAAGTAAGTTATAATTGATCAAATCAATTTTTAAAAGCTCCTTTTGAAAGAAAGGAGCTTTTTTATTTTCATATCTTTGATGAAAGTTTTTCAGGTAGTATGAGTTTATTTAAAAATATATTTTCCTCTCAAAAAAAGGAGACCTTGGACAAGGGGCTCGAGAAGACAAAAACCACCTTTTTTTCCAAGTTAAGCAAGGCCGTGGTAGGCAAATCCAAAGTCGATGATGATGTATTGGATAATCTGGAAGAGGTTTTGGTATCGTCTGATGTTGGGGTAGATACAACCTTAAGGATTATTGATCGCATTGAGGCCAGGGTTTCAAAAGACAAGTATATGGGCATTGATGAGCTCAACACCATTTTGCGTGAAGAAATCGCCAGCTTACTTTCTGAAACGCATGTTGGCGAAGAAACCGAATATACCATTCCCAAGGATAACAAGCCCTATGTTATGATGGTTGTTGGCGTGAATGGGGTAGGTAAGACAACAACAATCGGTAAATTGGCCTATCAATTTAAAAAACAAGGACTTAAAGTGGTTTTAGGAGCGGCAGATACCTTTAGGGCGGCCGCTATAGATCAATTACAGGTTTGGGCAGATAGGGTAGATGTGCCCATGATAAAACAGAAGATGGGGAGTGATCCCGCTTCGGTGGCTTTTGATACCTTGACTTCGGCCGTGACACAAGGTGCAGATGTTGTGATTATAGATACTGCGGGCAGATTGCATAACAAAGTGAATTTAATGAATGAATTGACCAAAGTAAAGCGGGTAATGCAAAAAGTGGTAGATGATACTCCCCATGAAGTTTTACTGGTTTTGGATGGTTCAACAGGACAAAATGCCTTTGAGCAAGCAAAGCAATTCACCAAGGCTACCGAAGTTACTTCATTGGCAGTCACAAAATTGGATGGCACCGCAAAAGGTGGGGTAGTGATCGGGATATCCGATCAATTTCAAATTCCGGTGAAATATATTGGGGTAGGAGAGGGTATTGAAGATTTGCAAGTGTTCAATAAATATGAATTTGTGGATTCATTTTTTAATACTGAAAATTGAAAAAGATAGCTTTTATCGGCTGCTTTTTGATAATGGCAATGCTAAAGGCACAAATAAAGCACCCCAAAGCAAGTCTCTTTGCAACAATTGTCCAAGAAGTTGGATTAACATCCATACAGGTTGAATACTCAAGGCCAGCCGCTTTGGGTCGCGAAATTTTCGGCGATTTAGTTCCTTATGGGCGTATTTGGCGTGTTGGCGCCAACGCATCGACAAAGATTACTTTTGATACCGATGTGACCATTTTGGGGAATTTACTTCCCAAAGGAACCTATGCGCTTTATGCTTTTCCCGAAGCGGATATTTGAGATGTCGTTTTTCATGACAATACAACGATTTGGGGAGATGGCAGAAAAGAATACAACCCTAAAGAGGATGCCCTATGCGTTGAGATAACTCCGAAGGAATTAAGATCATTTCAGGAGAATTTCTTGATCACTTTCGATAAAATAAGTCATAACGCTTTGAGCATGATATGGCGCTGGGAAAATATGGAGATAGAAATGCCGATTGTTGTGGATACGGATAGTGTTATGAAAGCCCAGATTAAGGAACAGCTAAAGAATTACCCCACCGCGCAGACCTATTATGAGGCTGCAAGATATTATCAGGAGCAGGGAATAAACTATAAAACTGCTCTGAATTTTCTGAATAGGGCCATCGAGTTAGAAGGTGACACATACTATTTTCATCGGATAAAACCCTTGGTTGAAGCAGCTTTGATGGATTAAATCTGCTATAAATTCAGTACAAAAATCGCTTGAATTGGCGGCTGTCCAGGATAAGGATGAGTTTGTCCGTATGAATGAGAAGAACATAATAGCGTGGAAGCGATATCTTGCCATTAAAAAGTAAATTCCATTTAACATTTGTGTTAAGCCACCAAGTTGTATTTTTGCATCCGCCAAATTGTAGATAGGTTTCATTTAAAAGATATGCGAACAAAGTCACTCAAAAAAAATAAAATCAACGTGGTAACCTTGGGTTGCTCCAAAAATGTGTATGATTCTGAGGTGCTCATGGGGCAGCTGCGTGCCAATGACAAGGATGTCGTACATGAAGAGGAAGGCAATGTTGTGGTAATCAATACCTGTGGATTTATCGCCAATGCCAAGGAAGAAAGTATAAATACTATTTTGGGTTACGTCGAAAAAAAGGAAGCTGGTCAGGTAGACAAGGTTTTTGTTACCGGTTGTTTGAGTGAACGTTACAAACCAGATTTACAAAAGGAAATCCCAAATGTGGATGAATATTTTGGGACCAGTGAACTCCCCAATTTATTAAAGGCACTTGGTGCGGATTATAAACATGAGCTAATCGGGGAGCGATTGACCACTACGCCAAAGAACTATGCTTATCTTAAGATTGCAGAAGGCTGTGATAGACCATGCTCTTTCTGCGCTATTCCGTTGATGCGCGGTAAGCACAAGAGTAAACCCATCGAGGAGTTGGTGACCGAAGCAGAAAAATTGGCGGCCAAAGGGGTAAAGGAACTCATACTTATAGCCCAAGACCTTACCTATTATGGCTTGGACTTATATAAAAGGAGGAACTTGGCCGAATTACTTCAGGAACTTGTAAAAATTGAGGGTATTGATTGGATTCGTCTACATTACGCCTTTCCGACGGGTTTTCCTTTGGATGTGTTGGCCGTAATGAGGAACGAACCTAAAATTTGTAACTATCTTGATATTCCCTTGCAACACATTTCAGATGATATATTGAAAAGTATGCGCCGCGGCACAACCCAGGAGAAAACCACAAAGCTTATTGAGGAATTTAGAATTGCTGTGCCCAACATGGCCATTCGTACTACCCTAATCGTTGGTTATCCTGGAGAAACAGAGGAGAATTTTCAAATCCTGAAAAGATGGGTGAAAGATATGCGTTTTGAACGCTTGGGATGCTTCACCTATAGCCATGAGGAAAACACCTATGCCTATAATCTAGTAAACGACGTTCCTGAAGATATCAAACAAGAACGCGCCAACGAAATCATGGAACTTCAATCTCAAATTTCATGGGAGCTGAATCAAGAAAAAATCGATAAGACATTTAGATGTATTATAGATCGAAAAGAAGGTAATTATTTTGTGGGTCGAACAGAATTTGATTCGCCTGATGTGGACAATGAGGTGCTTATCGATGCAACAAAATTCTATCTAAAACAAGGAGAATTCGTCAATATTAAAATTGTTGAAGCTGCAGATTTTGATCTGTATGGGGAACCCGCATAATTGACTTCAGGGTTTCTAATTGTTGCCTATCACTTGCAAATTCACTTATTTTTAGCTGATAGCCGATTAAATTATTATTTTTAGGGTGGTTCCCAGCGGTATATAGGAAGGACTTACTTTGTTCTTGCTGTATTGGCATTAAAATATTAGTTTTCATCAACCATCCTTTGAATTCAATACTATGAAAAACAGTATCCTATTTTTGATTGTTCCCCTTATACTATGCACGGCCTGTTCAGAAAAGGAAAAAAAGTCTGTAGAATCTGATTTTTCCATCGAAATTCTCGATGATGAGGCTCTTGGGTTGCTTGGTGGACATGGCGACATCCAGGAAATTGGCAGCGGATTTAAATGGACAGAGGGACCTTTGTGGATTGAAGATGGAAAATATCTCTTGTTTTCGGACATTCCGAACAATAAAATCTTTAAGATCGATGCCAATGGTGAAACTTCAGAATATTTAAATCCTGCTGGTTATACGGGCAGCGTTCCTAGAGGTGGGGAATTAGGGTCAAATGGACTACTCTTGAATCAAAAAGGGGAATTGGTGCTTCTTCAGCATGGCGACCGTAGGATTGCAAAAATGACGGCCGCAATCGATGACCCCAAGCCGGTTTATGAAAGTATAGTTGACAATTATGAAGGTAAGAAATTCAATAGCCCCAATGATGCCGTATATGACAGTGATGGCAATTTGTATTTTACGGACCCACCTTACGGACTTCCAGAGCGGATGGACGACCCGACAAAGGAGTTGGATTTTCAGGGTGTATATTGTTTAAAGACCTCGGGCGAACTTGTTTTGGTAGATACACTTACCCGTCCAAATGGCATAGCTTTTTCCCCTGATGGCAACAGATTATTTGTTGCCGTCTCAGACCCCGAGCATGCGGTTTGGTATGCCTACGATGTTATTGGTCCTGGAGAGGTCAAGAATAAAACCTTATTTTATGATGCCACATCTTTAATAGGGCAAAAAGGCCAGCAAGGATTACCCGATGGAATGAAAATGCATAGTAAGGGGTATCTTTTTGCAACAGGTCCAGGAGGGGCTTGGGTATTCAATAGTAGTGGTAAGCCCATTGCACGGATACATACTGGTCAAGCAACGTCCAATTGCGCCTTTAATGCTGATGAAAGTATCCTTTTTTTAACGGCTGATGACTATGTACTCCAGGTTCGGTTGAATTGATCCAGTAGTCGAAATTTAAAATTGAATTATTTGGATTGTTGTAGGAAGGCCAATAAATCTGCCATTTCTTGATGGTTCATGTTCAGTTCCAATCCCTCGAACATCATTGAAGTGCCGAGTGATAAAAAATCGGTAATATCGTTTTTATCGAAGGTTCTTTCTTCACCACCCACCATACGCAAACCAATTTTGGTATCGGTTTCATTAAAGATCAAACCAGTAAAAATAGAGCCGTCCTTTGCGCGTATCTGATAGTTTAAATATCCGGTATCCACTGCAGCATTGGGGTCAAGAATATCATGCAGCAAAGACTCTTTGCTTTTTCTGTTAATTTCAGTAAGGTTGGGTCCAACATGTATTCCTAGATTACCATGCCTATGGCATTGGGCGCAAACTGTTTGGAATACTTCTTCCCCTTTTACCGGGCTTCCCTCTAGGCTCAAAGCAGGACGCATATTTTCTATGGCGTCTTTCCTTGTGACTACGCCAGCGTCTGAGAATAAAACCTCTGCCCGTTGTCTTGTTTCTTTGTTTTTAGAAAAGAGTAAAACCCTACGTCGTTCCAAATCCAAATTGAATTCACTTAGGTTTACTCGGCCATTTTCCATAGCAGTTAATAATAAATCGTGATTATAGGATTTATAAAGAAGGATGTTGGCCGCATGCATTCTGGTTTGGGGACCAAAACCTGACCAAAGTTCAAGAAGTTTGGTGCCAATGGTCCGGTCATTGGAAGACCTTAATTGCTTTATGGCCTCTATTTGCAGGCCCAATGGTTGTCTATTGTCCAATAGTGAATATAGAAGTACTTTTCTATTACCAAAATCGTCAAGACCAATAAGTTGTAATTGGTCCAATCGTTCTTCAGTGGAAAGTGATGTGTCAAAAACCGATTTCATCGCTTTCTTAATTAGACCACCCATTTTGGATGAGGGTGGAAGTGCCATCGCATATCGCAAGACTGCTGTAGCTTTGATTAAAGTGGGAGAATTATCTTCTTCGATGCCTTCCAAGGATATTGCAAATAAATCCTTGGCCTTGTTATCCAATCCTGAATACGAACTATTTTGCCAGCCTCTTGCCAAAGCCTCAATGATTTTGGTCTTTGGGCCAATGGCCATTTTATTTTTCTTCAAAGCTCCCAGAAATTGATGTGTTTGCCCAAGGGTACCCTTTTCCCCAATTAATTCGGTAAAGAGCTCAAGAATTTGGAAATGATTTTGGGTTAGGTTTTGGGAGTTTTGAGCCAGTATATATTTGGTAGATTCAAAAGCATGACTTTGAAGGGCGCTAGCAATCGATTTGATTATCCAAGAATCACTTTCGGTATCGGATAACATCATCATTAGGGCTTCTCTTATTTCCGCAATATGGTTGGCGAGATCTTTGTCGGGCAAGGTTCCCAATGCAAGGGTAGCCCTCATTCTTACACGTGCATCCTTATCTTTGGTAAGTGCAATAAGAGGGTTCAAAAAACCACTATCCGACACCAGTCTTTTTTCGGCAATTTTGATTGCATTTTCACAAATTTCGGGACTCGTATCTTCAAGACTTGATACTAATATTCTTTTTTCCAGGGCTTCCAATCCGTCCAATGTCCAAAGACTATGTAACCGGGCCAGAGGATTGGCCGAATTCTCTAATTGCTGTGCTAGCAAAGGAATAGCCTCCTGCTTGTTCTGGGTAACCAAAAGCCGTTGGGCCGTTGTTCTTGCCCACTGGTTGTCGCTGCCTAACAAAAGAACCAATTTTTTCAAATCGCCGGGCAAAGGTTGATTTTTACTGCTTTTGTGTCCCTTAGGCGTTATGCGATAGATTCTTCCTTTTTCCTTCCCCGCATTAAGGTCCATTTTTTTCTCCAATTCATCCGGGATCCATTCAGGATGTTCAATGACCTCCCGATGTATGTCCACTACATATAAAGAACCATCAGGGCCCGTAGCCATATTTACGGGTCTAAATGAGCGATCCGAGGAAGCAAGGAACTCGGCCTTATCCCTCTCTCTTTTTGCAGAGAAAGAGCTGCCATTTTTTGATAGAATATCTAGGTGAACTAGGTTTAAGACACAATCAGCGACCAAAATACTATTGTCAAATGTGTCCGGGAAGGCCCCACCACCATAGTACGTAATTCCACATGCCCCAGAAAAATAACCCGATTGCTCGGGATGGTTTACTCTTGTATCCTGTTCCCCAATGGGATAAATTCTAGAAAGGCCATTTTCGTCGTGATTGGAAATATTTGTCAATGCATGGGAAGGGGATACTGGAATATCTTCAATATAGTGGTCTTCGAACACCAAATGGGAGATGTGCTCCAGATTATGCGTTTCATACAAATGACCCCATTTATCAAAGGTGATTTTAAACCCACCTGACGATTCCCCAATACGTTGTAATTTTTGTTTCTCAAGATCAAATCTAAAATCACCCCCCCTAAGGTCAAGCACCTTTCCAGGGTCAGTTTCAAAATATGGCTTTCCTGAATTTCCACCGTTGGCAGCGTAGATCCAATTGTCGAGTCCGTAGGTGAGCCCATTAAAATTATGTTGTAGATTACCTGTGCTTAATCCGCCCATGATGATTTTACGTTCGTCTTCCAAACCGTCACCGTTGCTGTCGTTTATCCAGAGGAGGTTCGGGGGCGAGGCCACCAAAAACCCTCCCTTATAGGGCAAAAAGGATGAGGCGATTCCCAAGCTATCGGAATAAACCAATCTTTGGTCATACAGACCATCATCGTTGGTATCCTTAAGTTGGACCAGACGACTATCTGCATCCCTTAGGGGATACCCCGGCATTTCCAATACAAACGTTCGACCATGTTCATCAAATTTCATTTCTACGGGATCAAATACGATGGGTTCTGAAGCAACAAGCTCCAAATCGAAATCCGGATGTATTTGAAAACCTTCGGGAGGGTTGATGGAATTGGTTTGACAATTTAGAAGGAACAACGCTGTGAATACGAATAAGATTGAATTTGGACGGGTCATTTTGGTTGGATGGTATTTTATAGTAAGTGAACCTTTACAAGGTAACAAATTTGTTTTGGGTTGTACAAATCCCATCACTTTACCAAAGGGGCATATATTAAATTTTTGGAGCCCCATTCTTTTTTAATTACATTTAGTGGAACCTATTTGGCACCCTGCCAAATTGTTTTGTAAACCCGAAAATAATGAAATCAGAAAAGAAAGAGATACAGTCCAGACGTCAATTTATTGGAAATACATCAGTACTTGCCGCAGGGATGGTACTCGGTGGCTCCTCTCTTTTTGGGGCTCCCTCCATTATCAAATCATATAATAAACCAAATTCGAAGATCAATGGGGTGCAAATAGGGTGTATCACCTATTCTTTTAGGAGCATGCAAGATCAAAGTGCTGAAGCCACTTTAAAATATGTCCTGGATTCAGAAATTAATGCTATTGAGCTAATGGGAGACCCTGCCGAGATGTTTGCGGGAAAGCCTGCCAATCCCGTGGATCGTCGTGCCTATTATGGTATTATGAGAAAAAAAAGAGGCGGCACGGAATTATCCGAAGATGAAGAAAAGGAGTTGGCCGATATGAAGGCCCAAAATGATGCTTATAATGTGGATCTTGTAAAATGGAGAACCGGTGCATCTATGGATAAGTTTGCCAAGCTCAAAAAAATGTACAAATCCGCTGGAGTTGATATATACGGATTTAAACCAAGTGCATTTGGAACAAGGAACACCGATGCTGAGATAGATTATGGTCTAAGGGCAGCAAAAGCTCTCGGTGCCAGTCACGTTACCTTGGAACTTCCGGGGGATCATGCCCACACCCTTAAGCTGGGTACTATGGCCGCTAAGCATGGCATGCATGTAGCCTATCACGGGCATGAGCAGCAAACCCCGACTTGGTGGGATACAGCACTGGGACAATCAAAACACAATATGATGAATTTGGATTTGGGCCATTATATTGCAGCAGGTAATACGGATGCCCAAGAACTCATATCTTCCAAACACAGACGTATCTCAAGTATGCATTTGAAGGATAGGCAGAATCCCGCAAATGGAAAAAAGAACCAGCCTTTTGGCCAGGGGGATACGCCTATTGTTGATGTACTTCAATTGATGCGCGATGAAAGCTTCAAATTTCCGGCTTCAATAGAGCTCGAATATGATATACCCGAAGGTTCCAATGCGGTTCAGGAAGTGGCCAAATGTTTGGAATATTGTAGAAAAACATTGTCATCCTAAGTCGTTTGAAAGCTTTTTGATCAGCAAAAAGATAGCTGTGTGATAGGTCTGTAGTGTGGTGGAAATTGTCTGTTGTGTCTAGGTGTAAATAACAAGGGAACTTAAATACCCGCTTCCTAGCCTTTTCTGTGTTTTATTCAAAGTGTTTGTCATGTCAACCAAGAATCAATGTAAAAACTGCGAAAAACCTTTTAATAAGTCGTTTGACTTTTGCCCTTTTTGTGGTCAAGAAACTGCGGATAATCTCACTTTTGGGGTATTGTTCAGTAACACCATCAGTAATTATTTTTCGATTGACGCGTGCTTTTTCAAAAGTTTTATTCCCCTTATGTCCAAGCCTGGGGTATTGGCCAGGCGTTTTGTTGATGGGAAGCGACTTTCTTATTTGCATCCGGCGCAATTTTATCTTTTTATTTCAGTGGTATTCTTTTTTACCCATTGTTATTATTCATTTTGTTCTTTAATTTAGAAATTAAAATTACAGCAAAGCTTCCACCAAAACACGAAACAATAGAATTAATAATAAATAAATTATGATTGACATTTCCCAATTGCATTATTGATTTAGGGTCAAAACCTAATCTTCCGAATGATTTAATTAAAAAAATACTACCAAATACACCAGCAATGGTATTTCCTATAATACCAAAGGAATATTTTTTAAAAATGTATCCTGTAATATTAGCTCCAACTATGCCGATTAAAATACTAATAAGAGAAATTAAAGTATCTGTCATATCTATTGAATTTTAATGGCCGTAATCCATTTTATCTATTTTACCTCCCATTAATCTTTTTTGGATTATCATATACACAAAAAGAAGAATAAAACCAACAATTCCCCAATTTAGAGCTACCGATAAACCATATTCTGTTGTAGCGGTATTGTATATGGTTAGCGATTCGTTTATAGTATTTGTAGAAGGTAAAATTACAGGAAACATTGATGCCAAAGAAGATGTTATTCCTCCAAGGATTAACAAAGTAGAAAAAATAAAAGCGTGAATTTCTTTTTTTAATTTTTTGATAAAAAATAAGCCTATTAATCCCGTAAAATAAATAATTGGAAATATAATTAAATAGGATTTATCAATAAAATTATCTAGCGAATTTGAGTTTACAACTTGCCAAATACCTAAAGAAAAAAGTGTTAATATAGCAAGTATAATATTTAGCTTGAAAACTACTTTTTTTAATCGATGGTTAATTGTTGAGTTAGTTTTTAAAACAATCCAATTTGCTCCGTGAATAGCTAATGTAACCATTGTAATTAATCCTATAATAATAGTAAACCAATCGATGACACCTGGATGTTCGGTTAGTGGACTAAAACTGCTATTCCATAAGGGGAGGAAAAAATAATGGCCTTCATAACTAGAAACCCCATTCTCTACACCTCCCAAGTTTACTCCTCTTACAATATTTCCTAAGGCAATACCAAAAAATAGTGCCAATAATAAACTAGAAATACCGAATGCTTTGTCCCACATATCTTTCCACATTTGATAGTTGAACTGACTTCTAAATTCTAGACTAATTGCTCTAAAAACAATTAACCATAACACAATGATTAGTGGTAGATAAAAACCACTAAAAACAGATGCATAAAATGTAGGGAAAGCCATAAAAAGCATTCCTCCGGCTGCTACCAACCAGACTTCATTAGAATCCCAAAATAATCCTGCGGATTTTGCAATTACCTCTTTATCTTTATCTTTTTTAGCTAAAAATAAATGTATGATTCCAACACCAAAATCATATCCATCTAAGATGAAAAACATAACTAAAACAACAGATACTATTATAAACCAAAATATTTCCATAATTTAATGTGATTGAGGTCTTGGACCTTGGTGAATAGTTTTACCAACTAATACTAAAAACAACAAACCGAGTAGCATATACAACCCTACAAATCCTAATAGAGTAAATAGAGTATTACCTGAAGAAACTGTTGGTGAAACTCCTTCACTTGTTTTTAATAAGCCATAAACTAAATAAGGTTGTCTGCCTAATTCAGCAACATACCAACCTGTTATATTTGCAATGTATGGAAATGGAAATAAGAACATTATTGTCCACAGTAAAGGTTTAAAGTTGAATAATTTGTTTTTCCATAAAAAGAATACTGCCAAGAACATAACGCCTATAAAGATAGTGCCCAAACCAACCATAATATGATAGGCATAATAGAGTGCTGGAATATTATCTGGTAATTCTTCTTTTTTAAATTGATCCATTCCTGGAATTTGTTTACCCCATTCTTGGTAAGTTAAAAAACTTAATATGTTTGGTACAGCAATTTTATTGTCTAATTTTTTCTCAACCATATTAGGCTGTCCAATTAATATAATTTCAGCTCCAGCTTCTTCAGTTTCAAAAATTCCTTCCATTGCTGCAAATGATGCTGGCTGGTATTTCGCGACATTTTTGGCATTCCAGTCTCCCGTAGGAAATGCTAAAAGGACACTTGAAACTAAACCGAAAATCACACCAGTTTTTAAAAACAATTTACCATATTCTACATTTTTATTTCTCAATATATAGAAAGCTCCAACACTTGCCACAACAAACGAAGATGTTACCATTGCTGCAACTTGGTTGTGTAAAAAGGCAGGTAACAACCAAGGATTAGAGAATAGAGCTGAAAAGTTATCCAACACAAAATTACCATTTTCTAAAATTTCATAACCAACAGGGTGTTGCATCCAAGCATTTGTAGCCAAGATAAACCAACCACTTGCCCAAGACCCCAAAAACACTAAAAATCCTGTTAAGAAATGTAGTTTTTGACTCATTAATTTTTCGCCAAAAATAAATAGTGCCAAAAAGGAGGATTCTAAAAAGAACGAAAACATACCTTCCATAGCTAAAGTTTGTCCTATAATGCTCCCTGTTAGTTCTGAAAATTTAGCCCAATTCGTACCAAATTGAAATTCCATTGGAATTCCTGTAACAACTCCCATAGTAAAGTTAATAGCAAAAATTTTCATAAAAAATTTAGCGGCATCATTATATTTTTCAATATTTTTTCTTAGATATTTCCATTTAAAATAGACAATCAATAAAGATAAGCCCATTGTTAATTGAGGGAATATGTAGTGAAATGTGATAGTGAATGCAAATTGCAGTCTATCGTAAAAAATTATATCTTCCATTCTCTCTGTTTTTTTTAATGCGCGCTGACTACAGCACTAAACGTAGTGCTGTGATTTCTACGGAAATATAGTTAAATCGGACAACTATCGTTGGTAAAACTGACTTGTACTTATGTTTTGGATTCCCGACTATAGGTTGCCAAGAAGGCTCGCAGCGGCCGTATCTTGTCGATTTCGCGGTATTGGGAGTATAAATTGCAGTGCCAAATTATTTTTAGTGGCCGTTCTTGTCAGTTAGGGCTCGATGCCCATCTGCGGTGATCACTAATGTTTAAGGCAGCAGTTGTAATTTGGTTTAGCGCTGTGGTTCGAGTCGATTTACTTTAAGACCGGGAGTGCGTGGTACGAAGGGATTAAAGTTCACTGCAGGTGAATTGACTCGAACGGTTTTGTATAAAAATAGTAGCTTCTTGGCTCACGTGCGATACGGAAGCATCAGCGTGCGAATCAGCTAAGGCAAGCCTTACTATTTTTTTAGATTAAAGATATAATAATTTGTAGAAGTTCAAGCCTTCCTGGGGTTAAGCTATTTTTTTTATACTTTGTTGTATGTAGGCTTTTTTCAATTTCTGATATATTTGGCACAAATTCATACCTATGAAATATTTCAACCGAAATAATTAATAAATGGATTAATATCTATATATTTTCAATGACTCTTTTCAACTTTTCTCTTATTTGAACCGCAATATCTCCTAAAGATTTATTTTCTACTGAAACCATTGAAGATAAAGGGTCTACAGCAGAAATTTCAATATCACCAGGTTCCTTTTCTTGAATTATAACATTGCAAGGAAGCATCGTGCCTATTTTATCTTCAGCTTGTAATGCTTTGTAGGCAAATGGAGCATTGCAAGCGCCCAAAATTTTATAGTTATAGAAATTTACATTTAATTTTTTCTTCAAAGTTGATTTTATATCAATTTCTGTAAGAACGCCAAATCCTTCTTTTTGAAGTTCTTTAATTGTTTTTTCAATTGCTGCATCAAATGTTGCGTTGCTCATGGTAGTTTTAAAGTAATAATCCATCTTTTCATTTAATTTTATAAAATAGTTCATAAATATTCTTTGCCTAAACTGTTTTCAGCTTGCATACAACGGTCCTGTGTATGGTTAGTTGCGGGAAATCAGTTATGATCTTCCGCCGTGGCGCTAAGATAATAATTGTGAGTGAATTTCCGGTGAGGCAATTCCGCCGTAATTAATTATAGCATCGATGAAAAAGCGGTAAGTCCGGTATCTTTAAATAGCAAAAACTTAAAGATATGGAAACCCGAATTACTGCTTGCCCTAAGTTATACATAGGGATCGACATTCATAAACGGAGTTGGAAGGTACATTGTGGCACCCAGCTGTTCGCCGGCAAGTCCTTTAGCATGTCCCCTGATCGGGAACGATTGCTTGCATATGTTGCCAAACATTTCGCGTGCCATGAGGTAAGTGTTGCCTATGAGGCTGGATGTTGTGGTCATTATGCGCACCGTTGTTTCGAGAGCTACGGTTGGCGTTCTTTGGTAGTGAACCCTGCGGACATCCATCGTAAGGGGAAGAAGCGCCATACCAAGACCGACAGGATAGATGCCCAATTGATCAGCAGGGAGCTCAAAGATGGGCGTTTGGATAGTATTGTGGTCCCGGAGGTTGAACGCGAGGAATTGCGCAGCCTGTTCAGGAGGAGCAACGACCTGGTGAAGGGCTTTAGAAGGATAAAGAGCTACATCAAGATGCAGTTCTGTATTTCGGGATCAAGGAGCCTGAGGAGTTGGACAACGACCATTGGAGCCATGCCTACCGTAAATGGTTGGACGATATGGTGTTCATTCACTCGACTGCCAAGGCGACCTTGGAGAGCAGAATGCGTTTTTTCCGTTTCGTGGACCAAGATCTAAGGGACGTTTCCACACAGCTTAGGAGGTATTGCAAGACCCATTATAAGAAAGACTACATGTTGCTACGAAGTATATCCGGTATCGGTGGCATGGTTGCCTGTGGTATCATCTGTGAGCTGGAGAATTTGAGGCGATTCAACAACGTAAAACATTTGGCGGGCTATGTTGGCCTTGCCCCTGGGGTGTACCAAAGTGGGCGCACCCATAAAACGATTGGCATGACCATGCGGGCGCACCGATTGATACGGAGCTATTTCGTGGAGGCGGCCTGGCAGGCGATACGCGCGGATCCCGTGATGCAGGCGTACTATCGAAAGCACTTGGGCAAGAACGTAAAGAGCATCATCATCAAAGTGGCCAGAAAGCTGTTGAGCAAGACCTTGGCGGTGATAAAGACGGGGATACCCTATAAGATAGGGAGTAATAGAATAGAAAAACAACAATAACAAAGCTCACAAAGAAGTATTCAAGACCTGTACCACAAAACAACTTGGGTGATGTGTTTGGCACAATCACATATTTATAGCAAGTGGCCAGGTCTATTATAACTTACGATCATACAGATGCGGGCGACGATCCGAAAAAAAGACCAATCACACATAGGATGCGGAGCAAGTTATACCAAAACAAGAAAAAGTGGTTTAAGTAAAAAAACAAAATATTAACTTTGAAGAGCTGGATTAGGTCTTTTCATAGGACACAATGTTAGCAAAAGTTTTTTGGCCAATTAAATTAATGAAAAATCAATTAATCGCATTATCCCCATGCTTAAGTTGTATATTAATGTCCATACCAATACATAACTATTATGAGAAAAAACATTAGATTATTTGGATTTTTAGCATTTACGGCTTTAATTCTTTCCGCCTGTGCAGCTACAGAAAAAGAGGAAGTCCTTGATATGGAAAAGGTTAGGGTCGAAATACAAGCAATGGAAGATGTTTATGCCGCAGGTGAAAAAGCGAAAGATGCTGATGCGGTGGCTGCGTATTACAGCGACGACGCCATAAGTTATGGCAGAAACAAACAACCTCTTTCAGGTAAGGCAGCCATCAGAGACAATATTGCAAATAATATTGCAAAAGATACAACTGAAAATTATAATGTATATAAGGTTGTAGACCCATTTGCTGAAGGTAATACTGCGGCTGAGATTGGTTCCTGGACCGAATTCGATTCTTCTGGTAACGAAAAGGAGAATGGAAATTACATGTCCTATTTCCAGAAACGAGATGGAAAATATATATGTGTTCGAGATATGAGTACGACTACATCTCCTGTTAAGTCAGGTATGTAAGCTAAAAAATAGCGCAATACATTGAATAAATTTTTGCTAACGGTCTCGCATATGAGTAGGATGTGGCGATAGCAAGTCTTATCTCATATGCATTGTTATGTGGGGAAATATCATTTCGCATCTTAATTTTATCAAGGATATCTACAATTAAAATTTTTAGACCTTGGTTGCCAGTTTCGTTCGAAATTTAATATTTCTTGATCCAAGTTTTCAAGAAGAATTCGTCGTGTTTCTGGAGGAACAAAACTATACTTTAAACTATTTCTTGCTAGTTGCTTTATTTCTTCCCAGCTAAGCTCAAAGGAAGTTGCAGCAATGCAAAATTCATTACTCATATCAGTTTGAAAAATACCTGCATTATCCGTATTCAATGTGACAGGGTCATTTGACTGTTCACCATTTTCCGTTTTAGGTACTGCACAACTTTTCTTATTGAAAAGTAATGGAAAAGGATGATCTTCAAGTTTATTCACAACCCCAAGTAAAACGTTGCTTGTCAAGTTAATTTCAATAGGTGTTCCTTTTCGACAAATCAGATCCCAGGATTCCATATCATTAACCAAATTCACACCATGTCCGATTCGCTGTGCTCCCAAATTAACTGCCTCAGAAACGTGATCATACCATCCTGGACGATTACTTTCTCCTGCATGAATAGTCATATTAACATCCCCAAATTCAGCTCGAAGGCTTCCTAACAGATAGTCCATACCTGGTTTGGTAGATAATTCCTGTTCCGGTAATCCTACAAAATCAATTCCAATAACAAGATTATTAAAGCGAGATAGTGTTGCTAGGTAATATGCCTGTCTCAAACGGGAATGTAAATATCCTTGCTGCTTTCTTAAATAACAATCTTTGGTGCACTTAACAGGTTCAAGATCTGTAATTCCACCTGGACTAAGAGGATCACTCCTTTTAATTTGTGCTATAAATTTTGTAATAACTTGGGATTGGTTGGAAGAAATAAACTCATTGTTTTGCTCATCAATAGCACTAGAAATATTATCAAGTAAAGTTTCAATTTTAACAGGCTGACCTTTACTATCTGATCTGCCATATGGTGACAACTTTAATTCGAGATAAGATATATTATGCGAAGATGCATCTTTCATTGCTTGCTTTACGAGTTTGGGAATCAGATCAGCATTATCAGTTAAGTCATCTAAAGCACTAAATATATCTCCGAAAGATTTATAGGAATGTTCCTCAGTAGATTTGACATCATTTTGATCAATTATTACGGCTGATTCCAATTTCTGTTTCTTATCATCAGTAAGATTTTTTAGTAAAAAACAGTTGCTCGGATCACGCAAGCATTTTTGTTGAAGCCTTGTTGGTCTTTTAGGCTTATCTCTAACATTAAATGGCAAAACAAAACCTATTGTGTCTTTATCGATTACGACTCTGTAATTGTGCTTCACTGCAATTTTAAATAAGTCATCAAAGTGTATAGCACCTGATAGATGAGAATGGAGTTCTCCTCCTTTTGGCATGTCCTTTAAAAGTTCTGTAATTATCGTAGGATCAGTATTTCTCCATTCATTAAAACTCTCATCTGTGATGACTTGCGAATATAATGGGATATATGTGAGTAGAAATATTGATGATATTACTGATAAAAATTGTCTAATAAATTGCAATATTCTAGGTTTTGAAATTGAATTATACATTATTCTTTCTGTTTAGTGATACATAAGACAATAATTTTGGAAATAATATTATTTGAGTTCTAACAGCTTTTCATTTTTTAAATTCATTAAATTATTAGTCATTTTGTTGTCATATTCTTTTATCCAACATAACTACAGTGCTAAACGTAGTGCTGTGATTTCTACGGGAATATAGTGAAATCGGACAACTATCGTTGGGGAAACTGACTTGTACTTATGTTATGGATTCCCGACGATAGGTTGCCAAGAAGGCTGCGCAGCGGCCGTATCTTGTCGATTTCGCGGTATTGGGAGTATAAATTGCAGTGCCAAATTACTTTTAGTGGCCGTTCTTGTCAGTTAGGACTCGATGCGAATCTGCGGTGATTACTAATGTTTAAGGCAGCAGTTGTAATTTGGTTTAGCGCTGTAGTTCGAGTCGATTTACTTTAAGACCGGGAGTGCGTGGTACGAAGGGATTAAAGTTCACCGCAGGTGAATTGACTCGAACTAGTTATATCAGTACTAAATATACTGTTATCCCCTTACGTATTTCCGGATAACAGGACATTTTGTTCTGGTTTTTGGTTTTGTTAATTTAATTCTTCAACGATTCTATTTGCCGCACTATAAAGATTAATGCACCATAAACAGGGCATTGGCAAAGAAGAGCTTCCCGTTTTCCCAGAACCCTCTAAAAAGAGGATTATCTACCATATAAACCACCTGTCCTTCACCATGCTCTTCTACTCCAAAGACCAAGGTGTTCACTATTTTTTTCTGGGCCTCACTACCTGCAAAGCCGGCCATAGGCTTGTTTTGACCACTTTCCAAATAGGCGACTGATCCAGTATCCAGGTATTCATAGGCGTCAGAATTCAATTTTAAAGAAAAATAGGTATTGGGATATCCATAGGCCAAGGGGTGCGTATTGTCCACCTTGGTTTTGAAAATGGCTCCTGAAATTGCCTTTTTAATGGATGCCCGTTGGGATTCATCAAAGCCCTGCAGGTTTTTGGTGGAATCCTTCGCTGTTTCCTTGGCTTTTATTCCAAAACCCTTTGTGCCCGTAAGTCCTTTTATTGAACCGCCCATGGCTATTAGTTTTCCACCATCGAAAACCCAATCTTTAAGCGCACCCAATTTATCCGCGTCAAGGAATTTTTTATAGCCTTTACCATCTGGCAGAATGAGTACATCATATGCAGAGAAATCAACCTCACCCATATAATCAGAGTCTATGACCGTTATGGGGTATTTTAAGTGTTGTTCTAAAAAATACCAGATTTCACCAAATCTTAAAGTTGAGGTTGGCTTGCCAGAAAGGATGGCGATTTTTTGATTGGGAATCATTTGTACATGGCGCGAACCAAAATCTTTTCCACTATCAACAAACCCTGTTGAAGTGGCAGTCAATGAAATAGTATGCGTGTTGGCAATCTTGTTCAACATTGCTAAAAAAGAAGGATTGTTTTTGTTATCCCCCTTGGTAATGATCAGACTGCCCCTGTCATACGTTTTGCCATTCAAGGAGAATGGTTTGTGGGAATGCCTTACTTTGATTTTGTTTTGCAATAGTTCCGCTAAAAATTTGGCATCCTTTAAACTGTTCCATTCCGTCAAAAAAGCATAGGCATTTTTATCAAGTGTTGACGAGGAAACCGTCTGCCTTTCGTAGGGTACACTTGAAACTCGGCTTTGGGATGCCAAGGCATCCAAGCCGTAGGCATAGGGTAGGGACCATGCCGTAATGTCATAAGTAACGGAATCACTGAGTTTTGCATTGGGTTCGAACAATACTTTTACCAATGTACTTTTGGTCTGATCTGTTGATATCACCAAACTATTTTTCGAACTTTTTATACTTCCCATTTTACCAGTATTGTACTTGAATCCTTTTAAAGTGGCCGATTTGCCACTGCCGTATTTAATTTCGTGCTGGTCCAAAAGCTGGGTCAAAGCCTCTATATGGTCAGCATCACCATTCAAGACATAACTTTTGTACTTGTAGTTTTTGTTTCTGTAAAATTTCTTGAATTCCGCATTCAGTTTTACCGCGTTCTTGCCAGATATCTCCACCGTGGACAAACTGGTGGTTTTATGATGGTCAATACGATCATTCAGTGTTAAGGTATCACCGATATTGGTAATGATGCCCAATCCTGCCCTTCCGCCACCCCCTTGTTCATAGGTCATGCCAATACTTCCGTTGTACATAGGGTAGGTATCCCCATAACTGGGATACAATAAATCAAAAAATTCTTTGGTAAAATAAAACCAACCGTTGGCATCAAAATACTTGGCGTGGTTTTTACCTATGGTCCTTTGGAAATCTAGTTGAAATGGAGTAATGACCTCATGGTAAGGCTCCGAAGCAGGAGCAAAATAGTAGGGGCTATCCACACCTTGTTCATGAAAATCAACATGCACATGGGGCATCCATTTGTTATAGACCTTAAGTCGATATTTGCTTTCAACCTGGGTCAACCAGGCCCAATCGCGATTTAAATCGAACATATAGTGGTTACTTCTACCGCTCCACCACCCTTCATGGTGCTCCTTGCTGTTTGGGTCCACATTGTTGGGAAAGTTTTTATGCTGATTGTACCAATTTACATAACGGTCACGACCGTCAGGATTAATACAGGGATCCATAATGACCACCGTATTTTCTAAATAGTCACTTTTACGGGTCAATAGCTCATATATGGTCTGCATTGAGGCTTCTGTACCAACACTTTCGTTGCCATGTACATTATAACTCAGCCAAACGATGGCCTTAGTGGCATTACTTTCACCGGTTGTGCTTTGCAAATGTTCTGTGCGAATACTTCCCAGATTTTCCATATTATCTACGGAAGAAACATAGGCAAGTAGTAATGGTCTGCGTTCGTTGGTCTTACCATATTCATGAAGCTGCACACGGTCGGATGCATTTTGAGCCAGATATTCATAATAATCTACTACTTGGTGGTGTCTTGTAAACCGGGACCCCAATTCATATCCTAAAAACTGCGAGGGTGATTTTAGATCTTGGGCTTTGACTGATAAAATGAGAAATAGGGTAATCAAGGGGAGAAATCGCTTCATATTCGATGCATTGAATTGTGGCTGTCTAAATTAATCATAAATAGTGAGAATTCCCCTCAACTTTCTACTAGAAGCAGCCTTTGACGGTCAACAGCTAGAAGTAATTAACGTATTTTTAGGAACAAGAAAAACCAAGAGTTATATATTTACCTTTGATTTTTAAAGTTTGTATGGATATTGATTGTTTACCCTTTAGGAAAACCGGATATTTTTCCGATTTGATTTGTGATTACTTAGATGGCAAGGAAACCTTGCAACCTTTTTATAACCGCCTCCCAAAACTCGAAAATTTTAAGGAGCAGATTGCCGAAAAGGCAACTAATTATCCGGAAGAAAATAGGGACGTACTCTATGATGTCCTCCATGAACAGTATAAGGGGATAACCGTTTCGAGCAAGACTAGGACAAATCTCATACAACTAAAAGAACCCATTACCTTTACCGTGGTCACAGGTCACCAGCTTAACCTGTTTACAGGCCCATTGTACTTTTTGTATAAGATCATTTCCACAATAAACCTCACCACCCAATTAAAAAAAACATATCCGAGGTTCAATTTTGTACCCGTATTTTGGATGGCCACGGAAGACCATGACTTTGAGGAGATCAATTACTTCAATTTTAATACTAAGAAACTGCATTGGAATAAAGATGCTTCAGGGGCGGTAGGTCATTTGAACACCGATGGACTTCAGGAGGTTTATGAGGCTTTTGCCAATGAATTGACCAGTAGCGGTAATGCCGAGACCTTAAAGTCGCTTTTTAAAGCGGCCTATTTCGAACACGATAACTTGGCCGATGCAACTCGGTTTTTGGCCAATGAGCTCTTTGGGGAATATGGACTTGTTATTGTGGATGGTGATCATACGACATTTAAAAGAGTATTGGTTCCCTATGCCAAGAAAGATATTTTTGAGAATATGGCCTTTACCAAGGTCTCAGAGACAGTTGCCAAGATTCAGGAACTGCCTGAGGCTTATAATATACAAGTCAATCCGAGAGAAATCAATTATTTTTATTTGAAGGAAGGGCTTCGCGAAAGAATTGTTGCCAAGGGAGATAAATTTCATGTAAACAATACTGAAATCGAATTCTCAAAGGATGAATTATTGGCGGAACTTGAAAATTATCCCGAACGTTTTTCTCCAAACGTAATTGCACGTCCCTTATACCAAGAGATAATCTTACCGAACCTCTGTTATATTGGTGGGGGAGGGGAGTTGGCCTATTGGTTGGAACTTAAAGCTTCTTTTGAAGCCATGGGCATTGCATTCCCGATTTTATTACCTAGAAATTCGGCATTGGTGGTTTCTGAAAAGCAGCGAAAGAAATTGGGAAAAATGAATCTTTCGGTGGCAGATCTTTTTCTAGGACAAAGTAGTTTTATCAATAAGAAGATCCGCGAAATCTCAAATATCGATATTGATTTCTCCGTTCAGAAAAACCATCTGTGTGAACAGTTCAAAGCTATGTACGACCTTGCAGAACAAACCGATAAATCATTTTTGGGGGCAGTAAAGGCGCAAGAGGTAAAGCAGATCAAAGGTTTGGACGCTTTGGAAAAACGACTTCTAAAAGCCCAAAAGAGAAAGCTGAAAGATCATGTGCGACGCATGACCGAACTCCAAAACGAACTATTTCCGAATCAATCGCTACAAGAACGAAATTTGAATTTTTCAGAGCTGTATTTGGAATACGGTGAAGCATTGATACCCATGTTGATGAATGATCTGCAACCCCTTAAAATAGATTTTTCTGTTCTAGGGGTTTAGCCCAACTTTCTTCTCTATTTTCATGGCCAATCGTTTATTTTTGTATAAACTTTTCGTCGATGCACAATATTGATATAGAATTGGTAGAAATGACCCTGGATGTCATGAAATACGCCATTAATAGAATCACCAAAACCTCACTTGAATTAGGGCAACCCAAAAAAGAGGAAGAACTCCGGAAATTGGTAGGGGAAACAATTACTGCTAAGGGTATTGGAGGGGAAAAGGCATTTCATTTATTTAAGGATGTTTTGGTAAAGGCAACTGTTCCTATAGATCACCCAAGGCATTTGGCCTTTGTTCCTGCGGCACCGACTAGGGCGGCAA
This sequence comes from Bacteroidota bacterium, assembly GCA_024279425.1. Classification (GTDB taxonomy): domain Bacteria; phylum Bacteroidota; class Bacteroidia; order Flavobacteriales; family Flavobacteriaceae; genus Maribacter_A. The sequence continues at coordinate 54,095 of JAJRRO010000106.1, forward strand.
TCATGTTCGACCTTGTTACGTCTGCCTCAAGCATTCATGGAGCCTATTGGATGGAAGGTGCCGGGGGGATATTTTGTGAGAATGAAGCTATGAAATGGTTGGTTTCCCTTACCGGGTTGCCTTCTGAGGCCTTTGGTGTTTTTACCAGTGGGGGTACAGCGGCCAATCTCTCCGCCATGGTGACCGCTAGGGAGTATTGGCGTAGAAATCCCGATAATTTGAATGAGAAGGCCCTGATGATTACATCTGCAGGCGCGCATTCCTCCATAAAGGCCATGGCGAAGGTCATTGATGCCGATGTATGGCTGGTCGAAACGGAGGATTCAATGTCGGCAGAAGATTTAAAACGTAAAATAGGCCAATTGAATGGGCACCAGAGGAAGCGACTTTTTGCCGTTGTAGCCACAGGAGGAACGACCAATGCGGGAATCATTGATGATTTGGATGGAATAGCTCAAGTTTGTGAACAGGAAAAGCTTTGGTTTCATGTAGATGCGGCATATGGGGGAGGAGCATTGGCAGCGGATTCTGTCCGTCATTTATTCAAGGGCATTGAGAGGGCGGACAGTATTACCATTGATCCCCATAAATGGTTGTTTTCACCCTATGATTGTGGTGCGGTTATTTACAAAAACCCGAAATTGGCCAAAGCTGCACACGCACAGGAAGGATCCTACCTTGAGATTTTCAAGGATGAAGGCGCCCAAGGGTTTAATCCGGCCGATTATCAAATACAACTAACAAGAAGGGTGAGGGGACTTCCACTTTGGTTTTCACTGGCCATGCATGGTACGGATCGATATAAATGGGCGGTTGAAATGGGTATAAAACTTGCAAATTTGGCAGGTAAGCTCATTGAAGAAAATACTGATTTGGAATTGATTAGGGAACCGAGCCTATCTTGTGTGTTATTCCGCAGAAAAGGTTGGTCCCCAGATGACTATAGAAATTGGACCTATAAAAACCATACCGATGGTTTGGCCTTGGTAACCCCGACTAAATGGATCGTGAACAATACGGCTGAAACGGTTGCCCGGTTTTGTTTTATTAATCCAGATACCACAAAAGAGGATATTACTGTTATTTTAGATACAATGAAGTAAAAGTATGATCAAGGTACCAGAAATTCACTGGACCAACCTTTTTCATGCTTAGAAAACTTGATTTTAGTATGCCCTGCAGTATTGAGTTTTAAATATTCAATTCTGAAGGGATTTATCTCCACAATTGAGAAATAATCGCCTTCTTTTAGGTATTCCAATGAATCAGGACTTTCCAAAGGACTTCCCGGAGCTTCCTTGGTTATATAGTCCTTTCTTGATTCTGCCCCTATATTCTCCCAAGATTTTTGAATCCGAAACTGGTCTGCGTTGATTCGGGCAATTCCTTCTATTCTAAGTTGTAAAAGCTTTTGCGGATGGTAGAACAACAGGCTTACCCTATTATTCTCTTTGATATGCAGCACTTTTTTTGAACGCTTATCCGTGAAAAAGGTCAATTTTAAATCTTGGGAAACATTACGTAAGGCGATAAGCCTTAATCTGGCGAACTTATCAACCCCAAGGGTAGCCATTGCAAAATATCGGAAAGGATGCCCCTGTTCATACGCTCCTTTATGCAATTCCTCTTTTATTTCATCAAAGAATTCAGTAGTCATTTTTCTTGTCATTTGTAGCTATAAAGATAATCAAAACCACAGGTAAAATACCAGTTACATGAACTGGATTTGAAAATTTTTACATAAAAAATAATGCATTACAATAGGGGTTTAGAGAAAAAGATGAATTTTTTTAGAAAATAGGTAGGGTATTTTAGTATATGGTTGTTATATATACAAATTGCTATGAATTAGAAAATTGAGATTTAGTTATTAATTAGTTCATGTGTTTAGGTTGGTTTTTTGATTTTGATTTAAAAAGCCTCGATGTAGGGTCGAGGCTTTTTCTTTTTTGAAACTATTTTTAAGGAATTACTTATTTATACGTCTAAAGCAATGCAAGCTAAAAATGCTATGAAAAAAAAAGGTTAGTTTGATTTTTTTGATTAAAAAGCTCGGGGTAGTTCTCGAGCTTTTCTTTTTAGTAACATGTAATAATCGTCTATTCTCCACAATTGGCAGGAACATAATCCGCTATTGTTTTTCTGTCGATTAACCAATCTAGCCTAGCGTATTGGCACTTCTTACAGGAATCTCAAAATAATCCTCCTCCTACTCTCCTATTTGGGATAGGATATCAGCAATTATAGAAACAAAGAAGCCTTGAAAAAAACAAAGGTCTTTTGGTTTTAGTTGAAAAATTAACGGGCCTTCAAATAAACCTGATGTTTCAGCCAGGGTTATTGAATTGTTTCAAAAAGGCATGAAATTTTAGAAATGGTATCTATACCCACTTTAAAAAGAAGTCCATTACGGCTTCCTTGAATTCATAATGTAATTTTATGTAGTGTTTCAGGTCATCGTACAAGGATCTTTTCTCGTATTGCAACTGGCCATCCACATTTTTATAATGATCGGCACTGTGAAGATTTCCCAATTTGGCGCGACAGCGATGTAATAGTTTGCGGATAGCATCCCTTTCGATCATTATCCGGTTTTGAAAGCTTTCCAGTTCCAATGAAGATTTTCCTATGGGCTCTCTACTGGTAATTTCCTCTAATTTTTGTTGAAACAATTCCAACTCGGACATATGAAACTTAAGTTCCCTTTTCCAAATTTCAAGGTTAAAGGTAAGGTCACTTGAATATACTGCTTCTGTTTGCATATTATATGGTTTTACGTTTTACATTAATTTTTGATCGGTTGAATCCTTAATAAGATATAGGTATGGCCTTTAGTGTGGTAAAGGTCTTTTCAGGGTATGTTTACCCGGTGTCCAAAAATGTAAATGGGTGAATTGACACGTGGTTCTAAATTGTTGCAATTGTCTTATAAAAATAAGGTTTTTCCAATAAAAACCCTTGAAAATAATGAAGAAATATAGATGTCATTTGTAACTAATCCTAACATTTTCAATTTCGTTTTGATTGTTGTTTGGAAATTTGACTTTTTGTTTGGATCGTTATATTCTTTTGTTGTTTATAAGTTTTTCATTTGTTGGAAAAATATCCTTTGAAGATCCTTTTTCCAATTTTTCATTTTACTATTTTTGCCCATGCAAAACAACGTCCTAATACTTGATTTTGGTTCCCAGTACACACAACTTATCGCTAGAAGGGTTCGGGAACTGAATATTTTCTGTGAAATTAAACCTTACAACAAAGTGCCTCAAGATATGTCGGTTTATAAAGCCGTTATACTTTCGGGTTCGCCATACTCGGTTCGTGCCGAAGATGCCCCGCATCCTGATCTGTCTCAAATAAAAGGCAAAATCCCTTTGTTGGGTGTTTGTTATGGAGCTCAATATTTGGCACATTTCCACGGAGGTAAGGTAGCTCCATCAAATACGCGCGAATATGGTAGGGCCAGATTGGCCTCCATAAAGAATGATGAGCCTTTCTTTTATGAAATAACCGATGGATCTCAGGTTTGGATGAGCCATAGTGATACTATTAAAGAATTGCCTAAAAATGCTGTGGTTTTGGCAAGTACGGGAGATGTGAAGAATGCTGCCTACAGAATAGATGGCGAACAGACCTATGCCATTCAATTTCACCCCGAAGTATACCATACGACCCAAGGTAAACTAATATTAGAGAACTTTTTGGTGCATATTGCCGGTATTGAACAATCATGGACACCCGATGCGTTCGTAGATACTACCGTGGCAGGATTAAAAAAGACGGTTGGGAATGATAAAGTCATCTTAGGTTTATCGGGCGGTGTCGATTCAACGGTTGCCGCCGTATTATTGCACAAGGCAATTGGGAACCACCTGCATTGCATTTTTGTAAATAACGGATTGCTTCGTAAAAATGAGTTTCAGGATGTCTTGGATCAGTACGAACATATGGGACTTAATGTTAAAGGAGTTGATGCTTCGGCACGCTTTTTGGATGCCTTGGCTGGAGAAAGTGACCCCGAGAAAAAACGAAAGATCATTGGAAAGGTGTTTATCGATGTTTTCAATGATGAGGCGCATATGGTAGAAGATGCCAAATGGTTGGCGCAAGGTACAATTTATCCCGATGTTATAGAATCGGTTTCTGTAACGGGAGGACCATCGGCAACGATTAAAAGTCACCATAATGTTGGTGGATTGCCCGACTACATGAAATTAAAAGTGGTAGAGCCTTTGAAAATGTTGTTTAAGGATGAAGTACGAAGGGTAGGTGCCAGTATGAAGATAGATGACGAACGGTTGGGTAGACATCCTTTTCCAGGACCAGGCTTGGCCATTCGAATTTTGGGCGATATTACCCGTGAAAAGGTAGCCATATTACAAGAAGTTGATTCTATTTTCATCAATGGATTAAGGGAATGGGGACTTTATGATCAAGTTTGGCAGGCCGGAGCCATGCTTTTACCCGTACATAGTGTAGGGGTAATGGGAGATGAAAGGACCTATGAAAAATGTGTAGCTTTACGTGCTGTGGAAAGTACTGATGGTATGACAGCTGATTGGGTTGATTTGCCTTATGAGTTCTTGCAGAAAACCTCTAATGAGATAATAAACAAGGTGCCAGGTGTGAACAGGGTTGTTTATGATATTAGTTCCAAACCACCGGCAACCATAGAATGGGAATAATTATGAGCCAGCTTATCAAGAATTTTGTTGTTTTACTTCTTTTTACCCTAGTTGGGTGTAAGGCAGTTGCCCAAAAATTTACCACCCATTCAGTGAAAGAAGGGGAAACTTTGGAAACCATTGCCAAACAATACAAAGTTACGCCCTATAATATTTTAACGTATAACAAGGAAATCAAAGGAAGGGAAGATATAAAGCCCAATACGATTTTGGTTATTCCCACCGGAGCCAATGTTTCAGAAATTGTAAAAGATTCCAAAGTCAAAAAGACCAATCAAGTTTCGAAAATAGAAGATGACCAAGATCTAGATGAACCCATTGGTTTTTCGACACATAGGGTGCGTAAAAAAGAGACGCTGTTCGGTATTTCGAAGCGTTATCACATTACCGAAAACGATATTAAGAAATACAATCCCGATTTGTATTCAATGTTCCTTAAAAAGGGAATGAGGCTCAAGATTCCTAAATATAGTAGAGAAAGACCTGATCCGAACGCCTTGGATGAAAATGACCTTGAAACCTATACGGTTGAACCCAAAGAAACCCGATGGAGTATTGCCCATAAATACGGTATTACCATAGACAGTATGTTGGTCCTGAACCCAGAACTATCCAAGACAACTAATTATTTGGCAGCAGGACAAGAACTTAGAATGCCAAAGCCGCTGGGGAGTTCCCTTGAAAACCAGGAAACACAATTGTATATTTCGTATACCGTTCCTCCTAAAATGAATTTCTACCGTTTGGAAAAGGAGTACAATGTAAAGTCCGACGAGATTGTTCGTCTCAATCCTGAGATAGTAGAACGTGGAGGCCTAAAAGAGGGAATGGTTATTCGTCTCCCTGAGAAAAAGACCGATCCAGGGGAAATCAATACCGAAAACTATATTTTTTATGAAGTAAAACCCAAGCAGACCGAGTTTTCATTGACTCGAAAATTGGGGATATCCTATGTGGATTTATTGGAATTGAATCCAGATCTAAAGGATGGGTTAAAAGCAGGAATGGTACTTAAGTTACCGAAAGATCAAACAGGTGATTTTGAGGTTAGAAATGCTTTGGTGCTTGACAAATTGATTTTGTTGGATAGTATAAACCCCATCAATAAACCAAGCTTAATGTTCCTATTGCCCTTTCGTTTGAACCGCTTGGATTTAAGAGACAAGGAATCAGTAAAAGAAACGATTGGGAATAAGAATTACTTAAAATATAGTCTTGGGCTATATTCTGGGGCATTGATAGCAATAGATTCCATCGCCAAGCTGGGTATTTCTGTCGATGTTAAAACCTTTGATAACCAATTGGATCAACTGAGGACCAAAGAAATCTTAATGCACGAAAATTTACATAATGTAAGCGCCATTGTAGGTCCATTAGATCTCCCATCCTTAAAGGAAGTGGCCGTACAGGCATTACAATATCAAGTGCCAGTAATTGCCCCAATTCCGACCAAAAGTGATTTGAGCTTGAGTAATGTGTTTTTTTCCTATACTTCGGATCACGTATTAAGAGAGCGAATGTTGAAATATATCGAGGGCAAGGTTACGGATCAAAACATCATAATAATTGCCGATGAGAAAAGTAGTGCAGTTAGGGATACTATCTCGGAGCGATTTCCTTTGGCCAAAGTCCTTAAAGTTCAGGAAGAAGAAAAGAATATTGGGATAGACCGTGAGATACTTGCAACAATGTTGTCTGAGGAATTTGATAACTGGGTGTTTGTTGAAACAGGGAACTTTAAACTAATATCGAGTGTGGTGTCCATTTTAAACGCTTTTGAGGACTCTTATCTTGATCTTGAAACCAGCACCAAAAAATTAAAGGTGAAAATGTTGACCACGAACAAGAATAGGGATTTTGATAATGATATTATTTCCAGTACACATTTATCGAATCTTAATTTCACCTACCCATCGGTATATCGGGAAGTTGGCAATAGCTCTTTTGTAAATGCGTATCGCAGGAGATTTGGCGATGTCCCTGACCGTTATGCTGTTCGCGGTTTTGATCTTACATATGACCTGCTTTTAAAGCTGGCCTTTAAAAACAATTTAATGGAGGTTTCTCAAATCATTGGTGAAACCGAGTACACTGGGAATAAATTTTCCTATGAAAAGGATAGGACTTCGGGATACTTCAATCAGGCATCTTATATCATGACAATCGATGATCTTCGGATTGTGGAATTAAAAGATTAAATATGATATCAAAGGTCATCTATACCGGTAATTTACGAACCTCATGTGAACACCTTGGATCAGGAGATACATTCATTACTGATGCGCCGTTAGACAATAATGGATTGGGGCAAGCATTTTCACCCACCGATACCGTTGCTACAGGTTTGGCAAGTTGCATGATTACGACGATGGGTATTAAGGCTAAGGGACTTGAAGTTGATTTGACCAATGCTGTAGCTGAGGTTACCAAACATATGAAAGCCAATCCTCGACGAATCTCAAAAATTGAAGTGAGGCTTAGTCTACCTTCAAATGTTTCTGATAAGAACCGTAAAATCTTGGAGCATACAGCGAATACCTGCCCGGTTCTTTATAGTTTGCATTCGGATATAGAAAAAGCAATCTCCTACCATTGGGTCCTTTAAAATACATCTTGGTATTTGGCATAGCTACTACCTTGAATTTTGCTGCAGTACAGGAGGAGGAAGCCATTGAATGGATTACTGAAAGCAAATTGACCTGGAAAGATTTCAGGGGGAAGACGCCAAGTAATGTTAGGGCAGCTGCAACGACAGCAAGTGGAATTAGCTATGAGTTTTCAACTCGTTTTGAGGGTGACGAAATGATGGTGGACTATACCGTGCTCACTTTTTTCTATCCAATCAAATCTTGGTATAAGCCCAAAATATGTAATGATTTGACCTTAATTCACGAACAATTACATTTTGATATTTCAGAGCTTTTTGCAAGAAGAATGCGCAAGCAGATGAATTCAATGGTTTTTACTAATAATGTAAAGGCCGAGGTGAAAAAAATCTACAAGAAAATTCTGAATGAACTCAGTGATTTTCAGAACTTATATGACAACCAGACTAATTTTTCACGTGACAAGGAACAACAGTTGCTCTGGAACAAAAAAATAAGGGAGGCATTAAAAAAATAAAGAGGGTGTCTAAAAAGTACAGGAATCATGGTATTGTCAGGTTGAGCGCAGTCGAAACCTATTGATTTTTAAATAGATCAAGTTCTCGACTCCGCTCGAACTGACAGAAAGGGTTGCTTTTTAGACACCCTCATACACAATTTCCGGGTTATTTAGACATCACATATAGTGACTCCCAGCTTTAGTGCAGCGATTTTATCTTCCCATGTGGGTATGAATTCTTGTGCCACATGGCCCTCGTATCCCGTTTCTAAAATAGCTTTCATAATCGCTGGATAAAACAACTCCTGGGTTTCATCAATCTCATGTCTACCTGGATTGCCCCCAGTATGATAGTGGCCAAAATACTGATGATGTTTCTTGATCGTCCGGATAATATCGCCTTCCATGATCTGCATATGATAAATGTCGTACAGCAATTTAAAATTATCAGAACCTAATTGTTTGCATAGCTCAACACCCCACTCGGAGAGGTCACACATATAATCAGCATGGTCAACTTTTGAATTGAGTAGTTCCATTTGAATGATCACTCCATGTTTCTCTGCGATGGGTATTATCTGTTTCAAGCCTTCAACACAGTTTTTGAGTCCAACAATATCATCCATTCCATTTCGATTTCCGCTAAAGCAAATAAGATTGGTGTAGCCAGCTTCTGCCACTTTGGGAATGACTTGGGCATAATCCTTTATTAAATCCTCATGATATTTGGGCTCGTTCCATCCTTTTTCGATGCCCATTCCGGCACCCCAACACATAGAGGCATGTATATTGTATTTTTTCATCAAAGGCCAATCTTCCGGCCCCGTTAAATCCATTGCCTTTATTCCCAACTCGTTAAGGTTTTTTAGGAATTCTTCCATGGGTATCTTACCGTAACACCAGCGGCATACACTGTGATTGATGTTATTGTTTAGCTTCATATGGTTTTCAATTGTGGATTCAGATGCATTTGCCGTATTGCCAGCGAGCAATCCAACAGAGGCAACTGCCGAAGTGCCAATAAAGGTTCTTCGTTTCATATAGTTTTTACTTATCAATTTAAAAGTTATTAAAGATAATTTTTTTAGATTTAAAAATGGAAATATATCCCGATAAGAAAAAGTTGATTGAACTGGCACATTATAAAATGCCCATAGGTAAATTCAAGAATCGCTATTTGATCGATTTGCCAGAGCCGTATTTGGTATGGTTTCAACAAAAGGGATTTCCAGAGGGTAAGCTAGGAATGCTGCTAAAGTCAATGTTAGAGATAAAAATTAATGGCTTAGAACCGTTAATAAGAAAGATTCAAAGAGAATTTCCAAAGGAATCCCTGTGATTTGTTAATGCAATTTGTATTTTTGCTTGCGTTACGAATTCAATCGAACGCTTCATGCCACAGACCAAATATATTTTTGTAACAGGAGGGGTTACTTCTTCTCTTGGAAAGGGGATAATAGCCGCATCACTTGCCAAATTACTTCAGGCTAGAGGTTACAGGGTTACCATTCAAAAATTAGATCCGTATATAAATGTCGATCCCGGAACTTTGAATCCGTATGAGCATGGAGAATGTTATGTGACCGACGATGGCGCGGAAACAGATTTGGATTTGGGTCACTATGAGCGTTTCTTGAATGTTAAGACGTCGCAGGCAAACAATGTTACTACAGGAAGAATATATCTAAGCGTAATAGAAAAAGAACGTCGAGGTGAGTTTTTGGGTAAGACCGTTCAGGTGGTGCCACATATTACCAACGAAATAAAAGAACGCATTCAGATTCTTGGAAAAAGTGGGGATTATGACATTGTTATAACAGAAATAGGCGGTACCGTTGGTGATATTGAGTCATTGCCCTATATAGAAGCTGTAAGGCAATTGCTTTGGGAATTGGGAGACACTAATGGTATAGTCATTCATTTAACTTTGGTTCCTTATTTATCTGCGGCTGGAGAGTTAAAAACAAAACCAACGCAGCATTCCGTGAAGACCTTAATGGAAAGTGGTATTAAAGCTGATATTTTAGTCTGTAGAACAGAACATGAGATTTCGGATGAAATTAAAAATAAAATTGCGCTGTTCTGTAATGTAAAACGTGAGGCAGTTATTCAATCCATAGATGCATCAACCATTTACGATGTGCCAATTTTGATGCGGGAAGAAGGTTTGGACACAGTAGCACTACAGAGGCTTGATTTGCCAGACAGTACCAATCCTGATCTTAAGCATTGGGATGCATTTTTACACCGACATAAAAATCCGAAGCATGAAGTAACAATAGGGCTTGTAGGTAAGTATGTGGAATTGCAGGATTCGTATAAATCCATTTTGGAATCGTTTATCCATGCCGGTGCCATAAATGAGGTAAAGGTTAATATTAGGTTTATTCACTCAGAACATATCAACCGGAATAACCTTGAAAATAAGTTTCATGGTCTAGACGGCATTCTCGTTGCCCCTGGTTTTGGTGAAAGGGGGATTGAAGGAAAAATACAGGCCGTTAAACATGCACGGGAAAATGGAATTCCCTTTTTAGGGGTTTGTCTGGGAATGCAAATGGCGGTAATAGAGTATGCTAGAAATGTATTAGGGCTTACAAAGGCCAATTCTACCGAAATGGATGGAAGTACACCTGATCCAGTAATAAGTTTGATGGAGGAGCAGAAGACCATTACCAACAAAGGGGGGACCATGCGTTTAGGGGCATGGGACTGTCATTTATATGATGGCACTTTGGTACAAGAGATTTATAAAGGAGCAAAAGATATCTCTGAGAGACATCGTCATCGCTACGAATTCAACAATGAATACAGGGAGCAATTCGAACAGGCGGGCTTGAAGGCATCCGGTATTAATAAAGAGACGGGACTTGTCGAAATTATAGAATTGCCGGAGCATCCTTGGTTCGTTGGGGTACAATACCATCCCGAATACAAAAGCACCGTAGCCAACCCACATCCTTTATTTGTTGGTTTGGTCAAAGCGGCGTTAATGCACAAAAAAGAACAAACTAATGCCAGTATGGCATAATCTGCACTTTTGGGCATATATTTGCAAGCCTAAAAACAAATTATCACGGACCTGACAGGTCTTGGAATCAATATTTAAATGGAAGAAAAGAAATTAGATATAAATTCTATCATAGGTTTTGTGCTCATTTTTGGAATACTCATTTTCATGTTTTACCAAAATAAGCCTACACCGGAAGAGTTGGAAGCTAAAAAAGCACAGCAAGAACAAGTTGAGGCCCAAGTGAAACAAAATGAGGTAAAAGAGGCAAAGGATACTGGGCCGGCTACAATTGACCTACAGGATTCTACAGCAGTTTCCAATTATAAGAATTCAATAGGTGCTTTTGGTTATACAGCGCCCTCAGACGCTATCACCACTTTGGAGAATGATTTGGTCGTATTGAAGATCAGCAATAAGGGAGGTCAGATTGTTGAGGCTAAAATGAAGAGTTTTGTCACTTATGATTCTGTTCCTGTTTATTTGATCAAGGATGGCAATGCTACCTTTGGATTGAATTTTTCTACTTCAGACAATAGGGTTTTACATACGAAAGATTTGTTTTTTGAACCTTCGATATCCAACAATGGGGAAAATCAGGTGCTTTCCATGAAGGCCAAAGTGTCTGCAGATAAGTATTTGGAATATAGATATGAAATGAAACCCGATGAATACCTGGTAGATTTTACTATCCGCTCACAGGGTTTAAATAGCATAGTTAATAGTAGCCAGCCACTGCGAATGGAATGGAAACTTAAAGGAATACGACATGATAAAAGTGTACAGTATGAAAACCGTTACACTGAGATGATGTATAATTTTGAGGAAGGTAAAATTGATTATCTCTCCGCCGCCAGTAATGATGAGGAAACGGAAGAAGATGTACAGTGGTTATCCTATAAGCAACATTTTTTCACCTCTATTCTAGTGACAAATAAGAATTTTAAAACGGCGGACATCAGTTCAGAAAACTTAGTAGAGGATGAAAGTAGGACGGTCGCATTTACCAAGAATTTTGCGGCATCGGTTCCCTTGGCTTTCGAAGGAGGAGAAATTTCAGAAAATTTAAATTGGTATTATGGTCCTACGGATGTCGAGGTGTTAAGTACTTATGATGAATATGGACTCGAGGATACCATCTACTTCGGATGGGGTATTTTTGGATGGATCAACCGATACGTTTTCACCCCGTTTTATTCGTTCTTAAGCGGCTTTCTTCCATATGGTATCGCCATTGTAATTATGACTATTCTGGTACGTTTGGCCATGTCGCCGGCAACCTATAAGTCCTATCTATCGCAAGCGAAGATGAAGGTCTTAAAACCTGAGATTACTGAATTGGGCGAGAAGTATAAGGACAATGCCATGAAGAAGCAGCAAGAAACCATGAAGCTGTATGGCAAGGCTGGCGTGAGCCCTATGAGCGGTTGTGTACCTGCGTTCATACAGATGCCTATTTTTTATGCCTTGTTTATGTTTTTCCCGACTTCTTTTGCGTTACGTCAAAAATCATTTTTATGGGCTGATGACCTTTCATCTTTTGATGCTATTTATCAATTCCCAGAAGGATTTTCAATTCCTTTTTACGGGGATCACATAAGTTTATTTCCTATTTTGGCGTCGATTGCTATTTTCTTTTACATGATGATGACGACAGGGCAAAATATGCCACAGCAGCCCGGAATGCCAAACATGAAATTCATCATGTATCTTATGCCATTTATGATGTTGTTCTTCTTTAACAATTATGCTAGTGGTTTAAGTTTGTACTACTTTGTGTCCAACTTGATTACCATAGGTATCATGTTGGTCATTAAGAAATTCATTTTGGATGATGATAAGATCCATGCGCAGATCCAAGAAAATAAACAGAAACCCAAAAAGGAGAATAAGTTTCAAAAGAAGATGCGGGAAATGATGGATCAGGCGGAAGAGCAGAAAAAAACAGGCAGAAGGTAATTTAACTTGAAATGAAATTACCGTAGTGTTACTGAAATTTTTGGAACTTGATTTGACAAATACATAAAAACAAAAAGCCCTGACCTTACAGTCGGGGCTTTTAGCAGTAATTAGGTTTAGTTTGGTAAGATTTGGGATTTCAAAGATGTAACCATTTCCGAGTTTTTAAAATTAAAAGTTGTCAAAAGATCAATTTTGTATGCTAACCATATCTATTTTGATGTGTGATTTTTTTGATGCTTCCAGACAGTATCAAATTTCGTAATTTTGCAGACAATGAAAACGATGAAAAAGGTAGTTATAGGACTTTCTGGCGGTGTAGATTCCAGTGTTGCCGCGTACCTTTTAAAAGAGCAAGGGTATGACGTAATTGGCCTGTTCATGAAAAACTGGCATGATGATTCTGTTACCATATCCGAAGAATGCCCTTGGTTGGAAGATAGTAATGACGCCTTGATTGTTGCCGAGAGATTAGGTATTCCGTTTCAAATTGTCGATTTGAGCGTTGATTACAAAGAGCGGATTGTAGATTATATGTTCAGTGAATATGAAAAGGGACGAACACCCAATCCCGATGTTCTTTGTAATCGGGAAATAAAATTCGATGTGTTTCTAAAAATTGCGTTGCAATTGGGTGCAGATTTTGTTGCAACCGGTCATTATTGTAGAAAAGGTACATTCAATACCGAGGATGGAGATGAAACATATCGACTTTTGTCTGGAGTTGACGGTAATAAGGATCAGTCTTATTTTTTATGTCAGCTTTCCCAGGAGCAATTATCAAAAACGCTCTTTCCAATAGGGGAACTTACTAAACCTGAGGTGCGAAAAATTGCCGCTGACAATGATTTGATCACTGCTGATAAGAAAGATTCACAGGGACTCTGTTTTATTGGGAAAGTTCGCTTACCCGATTTTCTTCAACAAAAGCTTAAGCCAAAAAAGGGGGTTATTGTTGAGGTACCAGCAAACATATTCCAATACCAGAAATCAGTACCGAGTTTTGGGAATAAAAAAGAAGAATTGGCTTATTTCTCTGAAAAACCAATCTATAAAGTTGATGATGGTAGGGTAGTGGGTGAACATCAGGGAGCTCATTATTTTACAAAGGGCCAGCGAAAAGGATTGGATGTTGGTGGTACCAAAGAACCTTTGTTCGTTATTGAAACAGATGTTGATAAGAATGTCATTTACACGGGCCAAGGTAAATCACATCCCGGTTTATATCGAAGAACATTGTTTGTGACCAATGAAGAATTGCATTGGATACGAAGAGATTTGGTGTTAAACGTTGATCAGACCATGAAAGTGATGGCAAGAATAAGGTATCGACAACCGTTGCAAAAAGCGACTCTGTTTAAAATTGATAATGGTCTGTATGTAGATTTTGAAGAACGGCAATCGGCAATTACCGAGGGACAATTCGTAGCATGGTACATCGATGATGAATTGATCGGTTCCGGTGTGATTTCATAAATCGATACTATTACCTTTGTTATACCCAAAGAATAATTTAGGGGTTATACGTTTGGGGGATGTCACCCTGAGCGTAGTCTAAGGATCAGGGGTGAAAACAAGAATTTTGAGCTAAGTTCTTGACCTCATTTCAGCTGTGATCAATGTGACACTCTAACTATCGATAATCATAATTAATGCAAAATAGAATCACCCAACTTTTTGGAATAAAATACCCTATCATTCAGGCAGGTATGGTATGGGCCAGCGGATGGAGATTGGCCTCTGCCGTTTCAAATACGGGTGGACTGGGATTGATCGGTGCCGGTTCAATGTATCCTGAAGTGCTTCAAAAGCATATTCAAAAATGCAAATTGGCAACTGAAAAACCTTTTGGGGTTAACGTGCCCATGTTATATCCTGATATTGATAAAATCATTGACATCATTATTGAATTGGGTGTAAAAATAGTATTCACATCAGCGGGGAACCCAAAAACCTGGACGACGTATTTAAAACAAAACGTAATTACCGTAGTGCATGTGGTCAGTAGTCTGAAATTTGCTCTAAAAGCCCAGGAAGCCGGGGTAGATGCGATTGTGGCAGAGGGTTTTGAAGCAGGAGGTCATAACGGGCGTGATGAAACCACAACCTTAACCTTGATTCCGTCTGTAAAGGAAAAGATTGATATTCCAATAATCGCAGCTGGAGGCATAGCCACAGGGCAAGCCATGTTGGCCACAATGGTTCTAGGAGCCGAAGGAGTTCAAATAGGTAGTAGGTTTGTAGCAAGTAATGAAGCGTCGTCCCACGAACGGTTCAAACAACAAGTGGTTAAAGCTAGTGAAGGAGATACACATTTGACTTTAAAGGAATTGGCACCCGTTCGATTGCTAAAAAACAAGTTTTACAATGATGTGCAAAATGCCTATGTACAGAGAGCTACAGTAGAACGGTTGAAAGAACTGTTGGGTCGTGCACGGGCCAAACGAGGTATGTTCGAAGGCGATCTAGAAGAAGGTGAACTGGAAATAGGACAAGTATCTGCCTTGATTCATGAGATTAAACCGGCTTCGGAAATTGTATTGGATATAATGAAGGAGTTTGGAGAGGCCATAGATGGCGTTGAAAAATTTAAATAGAAAATTGATATACATCTTCCCCAAGAAGATTTCCTTGGGGCGAGTTTGTTTTTAGTCATTAATTTTCAATGTTTTCCTTGACTTTCCCTGTTTCAGTTGTAGTTTAATATTTTTTTGCAGACCTTTTGAACGATTATAGGAAAAATTACAGCCGTTTTGGCCAAATACCCATTCCGGATATTTTTTGGTAATGGCCACCTTGAGGTTGGTGGGAAGAGCAACGTTTTTGTAGCGTTCCATGGTACTTAAAACTCTACCATTCCGATCATACCTTGCAATTAGTTTATTTCCCTTGTTTTTGAATATTACCAGATAGGTCGCCTTTTCCGAGTTATCATATATAGAGGCGTTTTTGACATCATAATCGGCAGCCTCCTTTTGCATTTGTCGAATCACGACTGAACTGCTTTGAACTTTCGTCATTTCAAAGTAATGGTTATTTTTTGCATTGGCAATGATTTGTTCCGGCTTTTCTTCAATATGTTTAGTCAGGTTTTTTGGAAGCTCTGTATTGAACGCCAATAGTTCTGTTTGTTGAGTAGACAAAATACTCATTACAAAGACGCTTAATGTTATTTATAGTAATTTTTTCATGACTTTATGCTTTTAGTGTTAGACTTAATTCGATAAAGCAAAGTTCGATTACCTTTTGGGAACTCAATAATATCTAAGATACTGATAAGATTTGATTAATTCCTTTTTTTTGCTACGACCAGGTTTCGAAACTTAAGGTATGTCAAAGGGTTGATGGGAAAGAATAAGCCTATCGGCATTCTCCAGACGAGGTAATACTATTTGACCCTTTCGTTGAAAACGTTGCATTCTACGCAGTATCTTGTCCAACATTCTTACGGCTTTATGAATATAGGACCCTTTGTTCAACATTACACATTCAGCCTGTTGGGCCAAGGCGGCATCCGTAATCTCTGCCCGGGAAGGCGTCCCTTTTTTTGCTAAATTTTCCAAGACTTGGGTCGCCCAAACATTAGGAACATGTGCAGCTGTGCAAATACGCA
Source organism: Bacteroidota bacterium (assembly GCA_024279425.1). GTDB lineage: Bacteria > Bacteroidota > Bacteroidia > Flavobacteriales > Flavobacteriaceae > Maribacter_A. The sequence goes on from JAJRRO010000106.1 coordinate 70,467, forward strand.
TTATCTCTTGTTGTATGGATGCAAAGTTTTTCCATCCTGTTTCAATGGCCAGGTCACCCCTCGCCGTCATTACTCCTATGGGATAGGAGCGCATGGCGGTCAATAAAATAGATGGTAAATTGGAAAAACCTTTCTGAGTTTCAATTTTAAGGATGATTCCTATCTCGGCCTCCAAATTTTCTAATATTCCCAACAATTCCAATACATCTTCTTTGGTGTTGACAAACGAGAAATTAACAGCATCGGCATGTTGGGCCACGAACGAAATGTCTTCTTTATCTTTTTTAGTCAAACCGCTCACCTGAAGTTCACTATCCGGTAAGTTAATTCCTTTATCTGCCTTTAATTTACTTCCTTGATTCTTCGCGTGTGTAATTTTCACCTTTATTTCATCGCTGGTCACTTCTTGAATTACCCCCTCTATTTTTCCGTCATCAAAGTAAATGGGCTCACCTATTTTCACGTCATTGAATATCTGGGGCAAGGTACAGGATATATGTGCCGGTTTTAGCAGTTCTCCATTTTCACTATAAACAGCTGGTTCCCCGGGAGAGGGGTCACGATGAAGTCGTAAAATGTCGTTCGTGCTCAAAACAACAAATTGCTCTTTGGGTAAAAGTTCGCCTACTCTGTGGGATGTTCGTCCGGTTTGTGTTTCCTTATGCAATACCAATTCGATGCCCGTTTCTACATAGGCCGAGTCGGAACATAAGCCCCATTTTCCTTTACCCTCTTTCCTTTCTACTATAATCTTACATTTCTTACCTCTAGAATCTATGAAATTGAGGGTATTACCCCGTCTTATTTTTGAAAACAAAACTTCGTCTACAGGCAAGAAGGCTTGAAAATCTGAATCAGGAGATGGAGGAACATCTGGCGGGGCAATCCATATTTTTGCCGGATTGCTGACTTTTCCCAAATCATCTCTTTCCGGTTTTAAATGAATTACCCTAGGCCCTTCGATCATGGGGCCTGTTCTAAGCTTGGGCCCAGATAAGTCCATGGCAATTCGACACTTTTTGTGTTGTTTTAAACTGGCTGTTTTAACATTGTTAATCATATTTAGCCAATCGGACGGTTCGTCATGAGCGCAATTGATTCGAGCGCAATTCATACCATTGGCCAATAGGTTTTTTACAAACCCCAAATCTTCTGAAGCCGTATTTGGGAGGGTAACCATAATGCGTGTAAAGCGTTTTCTTGCTTTGTAGCCGAACAGTAACTTGGAATTTTTTCGTTGTAGTTTTTGACTTTTTTTAATAGAGATGAAACTCTTGGAGGGCATATTTTCCTTTTTGCCCAAAAGTTTGCCCAACAAGTCCTTAGTTCCTAAAACACTGTCCAATACATGACCTTCTATTGAAGATAGACCTGAAAGACCAATATGGTGCAATTCTTCTTCTATTTGATCAATTTTAAAGGTGCGTAACGCCAAATAGTGAACCAGGTTTTGGGCGCTTTTTTTATATATGGAATGTACCTGCATCAGCTCAGTTTCATAAGAGGCCTCGGTTCTCTGAATTTTTTCAAGAATGGCATCTAATTTTTGATCCAATTGTATAATAATTTGCTCCTTGGTTTGCATGTAAAATGCTATTTTGTAAGTTTTTGCGTATAAATTTAAATATTAGAACATGTTGATGTAACAACCTCAAGTTAGGAAAAAAACGAAGGTTAATTGCGCTGTCCGGTAATTTTTATTTGATGTTAATGGCATAACTAAAAGTACTGCTAAAAATCAGTGCTTAATGGGTATTTAATCTTAGAAATTATTGAGATATCCTTTGACCAAATGTTAGGTAAGCCCTAGTTGCGGTAACCAAAAGAGTAGAAAATGAACCTACACATATAGCTTCATTGCTTATGCCAATTGGGTACACCCTAAGCTTTGTATTTATGAACAAAAAGTTATCTTTTCTTTAGCACAGATAAAAATTCGATAAGGTCCCTTAATTCCCTTTTGGAAATGAGGCGGCCCATTGCAGGCATCGCTGACACTCCATTTTCTCGCTTTTCAATCCTTGAAATGGCTATTTCCATGGGTTCCGCATCAGAGGTTCTAAGAATAAGTTCATCTTCTGATTCTTCCTCTAAAACCCCTGTAATTACTTGTCCATCTTTTAAAGTTAGGGTGACACTGCCATATCCAAGGGCTAGTCTTGCACTTGGCTCGATCAGGGATTCAAGGATTTGCTCCCGGGTCAAAATGTCGGCAATATTATCAAGTGCCGGCCCAACTTCACCGCCTGTACCTCTAAAGGAGTGGCAACGTACGCACTGCGCCGCAGGGTTGTTGTTGAAAACGGAATAACCTCGTCTTCGTTGTCCGCCATACAAGGTTTCCTTATATGAATCCGCAGTACTAACGCCACTTTTTATCTTTTCCAACCGCGTGATGAGATTTTCTGAACCGGTTGCTTCCACTGCCTCTATCAAATCTAGGATAACCCCTAGATCCAACTGATTATTACCAGCTTGTTGAATTAATTTTTGTAGTGTACCTTGACTTTTGTCCAAGGATAATTCGCCCAACACACTCAACATTCTTTGTTGTTCCCTTGTCGAACCGGATGTAAAGATAGGGTTCACAATGGTAGGTAGTTTTTCTTTGGAAATATCCATCTTACTTATAAGGCCTACGGCAACGGCTCGCACATTTTGATCTTTATCGCGCATTCCCAATTGCATGGCAGATTCAATATCATCGAAATTAAGATTGCCCAAGGCCTCTAAAGCTGTGGCTCGCACTTCTGGGGATACATGTGTTCCCATTAAGGTGAGCAATTCATTCGTATGGCCATCTATTTCCAAAGCGCTAAGGGTTTTGGTAACACCAATAAGAATTTCGGGGTCCGGATCACTTAAAAAGCCTGAAATATCGTTTTCAATTTTATTTTTAACACTATTGGCGTCTCTTTGTATTTCACCTCGATATCGACCATCAACCCTATCTAAAACTGAAGGCTCTGCCCAAGTGCCCAGGGCGGCCAAAGCCTCCCCTCGTAGATTGCTTGGTACATCAACACGTTTTGCGAATGCGATAAGATTATCTAGTTCTTTCTCTCCTCCAACGCGTAAGGCAGCGTTTATTGCTCTTCGTAATAGCGGTTCTGCTGTAAATCTTTCTACGGTCAAAATATTGGCCAATGCTGGTAATGCCTGTTCAATGGACCAATCATCATTAATGGCTCGAGCAGCTTCCGCGACAATATATTCGTCTTCATCATTCAAAAATTCGGCCACCCGTTCATCCTGTAATCTCCGCAACACCAGAACAGCCGCTATGCGCAAGCTTCTACTAGGACTGTCGACCAAGGCCACAATGGGCTCTGATATCCCAATGCGTGAAAGAGCTAATACAGCTGCGTGCCTTATATAATTGTCTTTATCGGCGTTTTGCTCAATTAAGTCCAATAATGGTTTTACCGCTTCTTCATATTTAGTTCTCCCCAGTGCCTGGGCAGCAAAGAATTGTACCCTGGCATTTTCATGCTTTAGAAGTGGGATAAGGCTTTCTCCTGAGCTGCTATACCTTACATCTCCCAAAACCTTTGCAGCTTGGGCTATAATTTCTGGGTCTTTATCAGATAAAAGATCAATCAGGGGTTCAGCCTTCCCCAAATCGTTACTGGCAATTTGCCCAATACCCCAGATGGCATGTATTCTTGCAAACTGATTTTCCTCTTCGGCAATGACCCTTTTTAAAGCCCTATATCCCCAAAAGGTTCGAGCGGCCAATTCAAATTGCGCTTTTTTACGAATACGCATATCTGGATAACGTAAGAAGGCTACTAAATCGGTCGCAGATTGATTTTCATAGTCGAGCGTCATTAATCGTTGGGTTTCTTTTCGCTCGGCTGCAAGGTCGTTCTTACCTTGTTCAACATCCAATTTCCAAATCCGGCCAGAATTCTTAGTGTTCCAACCATTGATCCAGTCAGAAAAATACAATGCCCCGTCAGGCCCGAAGCGTAATCCCGTTGGCAAAACTCCACTTAATATGCTCTTATCCTCGCCTAATTCAAAAGAAGCTCCATTGGGTTTCAAGTCAAAAGACCAGATATTAGATCTACCTGGATCACCGACAAATTCAACAAGAAAGAATTTATCCAACCAATCCTTGCCCAGGGCGGTTCCTGGGTTAAAGGCCATACCCGTTGGGCCATTATGAAAATTGCTGATCGGTGGAATGATATAGGCCGCTTGTCCATCCCAGCGTGGTGTATAGAGTTTTTCATCCATCCAAACCTTATAGGCATTGTTCTTGGGATCGGTATACTTTCCATATTGCCAATTGGAGCGCCAACCCGCATCGGAACCCTCAACGATATGAACCAAACGCTCACTCTCGCCACGATGGTCACCATCATTATCTGACGAAATTATATTGCCATAGGCATCGAATACAAATTCATGAGTATTTCTTAATCCGCGGGCGAAAACCTCAAAGTCACTACCATCTGGATTAGAACGTACAATAATCCCCTGATTTGGATATTTGTGATTGACCCCATCAACAGTAGTCAAATTGGCTCCGATATCACCAATGCCCCAATAAATTTTACCATCCGGACCCTCTATGGCTCCAGACATGCCATGACCGCCAAAACCAATATGGACGGCAAAACCGTGAGCCAAGGAGGTTTTTTCATCAAATATTCCATCTCCATTGGAGTCCCATAAACGCCAGAAATCTGGGCCAACACCAACAAAAATATCCTCATCGCGCACCAGTAGTGCCCCTGCCACATCGGTTATTTCATCATTGAAATCTTCTAGAACCCGAGTGGAAACGTCAGCAATGCCATTTCCATTTATATCTTCGAGCATCCAAACTTCTTCTTTTTCAACGGCTAGATCTTTCCAATCATGAATACTATCGTTGTTCAGGTCTTTTAACCATTCATTTTCTTTGCTCTTTTCTGTGGCGAATGTATTCCGTAAAAAGGCTCTTCTTTCCTCAACGGATTGCAAGGCAATGGAAGGAGTCATCCAGTCACGATGTCCCCGAATGTCAAACTCGGAATTTTTTTGACGATTGGTACGCGTTAAATAAATTCTGCCCTCATCGTCAATGTCCATAGCAATAGGGTCGGGAGCCAATGAGTCTGAAGCCCATAAACTCAATTCCAAGCCTTCAGCGACTTTTGCCGGAACAGTTTCCCGTGCTTTTTTGGCCTTTTCGATTCCGGTAATGGAGTCTTCATAAATGACCAAAGGTGTTTCAATGGGTTTGTTGGACTTCGTATTACAGGAGGAAATGAATACAATTAAAGCTAAAAGTATGTATACTTGTTGTTGGATATGTCTAAATTTCATCGCCGATCGTTATAGAGTTGATTGTAGCTCATAAAAATAGAGATTTCTAACAAAGAGGGAAAGGAGGGCTGAAGTAATTAGCCCATATAATCAGGAATATAACATTTTAAACCGATTTTTATATTTTTAGTAATCGTTTGATATCTTGAGTAATTCTGTTCATTTCCTCTTCCTTGGTACCATCGTATACGCCCCGTATGCGTTTTTTTCTATCAACTAGTATAAAGTTTGGAGTATGGATAAAATCTTGAAGTCCGCCATCTCCTTGGTCCACAGCTGCAAAATAACTTTTCCGTGCCAAATTATAAATATGTTTTTTATCACCTGTTGTAATATTCCATTTAGTGTCAATGACCCCATTTTTCTCGGCATACTTTTTTAATACAGGAACACTATCCATTTCCGGGGTTACTGACATAGACAGGAACATCACCTCATTTTCTTTTAGAAAGATGTTCTGAAGCTTCTCCATATTATTAGACATTATGGGACAGATACTGGGACAGCGGGTAAAAAAGAAATCAGTGACATAGATTTTATTATCATAATCCGTTTGGGTTATGACCTTTCCGTTTTGATTGATCAGCTCAAAATCCGAGACGGTGTGATTTTCGTTAATACCCTGAATGGTAATGTCTACCAATTCAGGATTAAAGTCGGTAGGGTTGAAAATGGGCAATTCCGTTTTCTTATCAACGAGTAAGTACATAGCAACCATAGCGCCAATAATTAGTAGTGTTATGTATGTTATGTTTTTTTTTATGTACCTCATAGTATATCCAAGATTATAAGACAGAAGTTTCAATTTCAATATCGGCATGTTGCCAAGCTGAATCAAACTCAGATTTGATCGTCTTGGCCTCCTCTAACTTACCTTGTGCCTTAAGGGTTTGATAAAGGCCCATTAAAGACCAACCATTTTGACGCAACACATCCAAGTCTTCCTGGTAAATTTTTTCAGCCTCTTCGTATTTTTTGTTTTTCAGCAATACGGCACCCAAGTTTTGCCTTGTGGGAATGTGCCATGCGGCAGGTTCCGTATAGGTCAATCCATCTTCCAATTCCACAGCTTTTTTGAGATGTTCTATGGACTTTGAAAAGTCTCCTTTTAACGCAGCTAATTCACCTGCCACCACCTCATACGCAATATTGGCTGAATGAATAGATGTATTATTTGCCGTTGCCACTAATGTTTCCAATTCAGGATCTTTTTTGAGAGTAGCAATAGCTTCTAATTCTTCCTGAGCTTCTTTTATATTCCCTTTTCGCACAAAAGCGATGCCCCGGGCGTAATGACGAATAAGGTTTAAGTGTTTTATATCCGGTTTAGGTGCAGGAATGGTCAGAATTTCATTCCACTTGCCGAAACGGGTATATGCCAACATGGGTGTTGAGGCAAAATCCTGTAAAAACGGCATCTCTAAAAACTCACCGATCGGAACTTTTTCCGCTGTTTTTTTTGCAGCATCAATGGCAACCTTGCTGTCTCCCAATAAACTTGCCGAAGACCATAAAAAATGAATATTATGAGGATAATAGGCGAGGGGATACAATCCTTGCGAAAAACACTGGGATATATAGTCTTCATCGGCCAAAATTGCTGCTTGGTTCACTTTTACGGCATCTAAATACCTACCAACACGAATATAAATGTGTGAAGGCATATGTACTATATGACCTGCCCCCGGCATCAAAGAAGCTAATTTATCGGCACTAGGTATCCCAAGATCAGGATAGGGTAGTTCTATCATATGTATGTAATAGTGATGCCCTCCTGGGTTCTCTGGCTCAAGTTTTATTGCTTTTTCAAGAGCGGCTTTGGCTTCTTTGATGTTGGGAGATGGATTTCCATCCATGTCCCAATAGTTCCATGGCACGGTATTCATCACAGATGCAGCATACAAAATCTGAATATTCGCATCTTCAGGAAATTTTTTCATCACTTCAGCCATGGCTTTCATATAGGCCATATTCAGCTCGGCAACATCTTTGGTCAGATCCTCACTGTATCTAGAACTTAACGCTATAATTAAGGACTGTTCTTTCGGACTAGATTTTGATGCCAAACGTTTGGCCTTGGACATGGCCTCATTGATCTTATTTTTTCGCTCATCAGTCGGTAATGGGTCATTGATATTGGGTCCCAAAGCAAAGGCCTGCCCCCAATAGGTCATTGCGGCGTTAGGGTCCAAACGTGCAGATTCCATGAAGGAACGATGTCCTTCTGCATGGTTAAAGGCATAGGATAACTTTACACCTTGATTAAAAAAAGCCTTTGCTCTTTCATTCTTGGAGGAAATAGGAAAGTTCAAATTCCCTAAATTTTCAAACAAAGGGGAAATCTGCTGTGTGGTATCTACAACTTCCAATAAGAATTTAGCCGGGGTACACTTAATAAAACTGAAAGAAGCTTTTTGATAATTGGTGGTCGTCTCCTGCGTTGAGTTTCGGTCTAAAAAATAGACGGTTGCCAAAAGTAATACGAGTAAAGTTCCCAAGGTTAATTTAGTTTTCATCGCGTATAAGTTAAAAAGTGATTAAAATTTAATGTGTACCAATTGAACCTAGTCTAAAATAGTAAAAATAGTGCATAATTTATTAGCTTTTATCTAAGGTTACATAGTTTCTAGCCTCTTCCAATTCGGGTCTATCGCTATTGGATACTTCCGTTAATTTCAACAAGCTTGCGAAATATTGGGAAGTTTTGTCTTGGTCACCCATTGCTTTGGCGGCAAGGGCAGCTCCGTAAAGACCGTTGAACCGGTTAGGACGGTCTTTTAGGTTTTCTTCATAGGCGGCCAAGGCTTCCTCATTTCTACCCATTTCTAAAAACATGTCGCCCAATAATTCTATGGCTGGCAAAACATCGCCAGGGGTAACAGGGTGCTTGCTTGTTTTTCGTTCTATTTCTGCCGCCTCTTGCATGAGGGAAAGTCCATTTTTTTGGTCGTTTTTTCTAAAATTCAACCATGCTTGTGAAGTTTTGATTTGAATCTCAACTTGTTTAATTTGTATGGACTTTGTACGGTCGTTTTGTGCTATTAGATTTTGATGCAGCTCTTTTAACACTTCAATTTTTTGTTCAACAGTCTTAAAATCATTCGTATGCGCCGCCCCCAATGCTACGGCGAAATGATGTATGGCTTCTTGCCAAGGGAATTGTTCCCAGTTTAAATCTATCTCTTGTAATTCAAGGTTAGCTGCTCGCTCCCAGTTTTTATTTTCAAGGGCCAATCTTGCAGGTATGGCGGTAATCGGATAGATGGCTGCGGTAATATTGGTAGGATAAAATGCCCTTAAGTTTTTCATTAGAAGCTGCTGTTTTTCTGCATTTGCATTATCTCCTTTTTGAAGATAGGCATATACCAAATAATCAGTAGCGTGCAATTCTTCAAAATATGCGCCGTTTAACGCTGCTGCATCAGTATAACACCTTGAACTACTAGCCGATAATAAATTGGACTCGATAGACTCTTCCCATATCCCTAATCTTGTAAAAATATGGGAGGGCATATGTTGTGCATGGGAAGAGGAAGGGGCTATTTTGGCATATCGACGAGCCGTTTCCAATCCCTTTTGGGCTAAAACAGGGTTGTCGTAGTTGTGAATGATATAATGTGCAATACCAGGGTGGTTGAGGTTGGTAGCGAATAGGTCTTCGAGAATTTTCCCTGCTTTGCGCTCATTTATATAGTCTTTTCCGATACGGTCTCTAGTAGAATACAAGGCTAAGGAATAAAAAACTGCTGCTTCTATGTCTTCTGGATATTTTAGGTATATCTGCTCCATTTCTTTTTCAAAACTTTTGGCTCTTGTTTGGTGATCCAAGGTTTCCCAATCGGTATAAAATGCATCAATGGCATTAACATAATCTCTTTGTTTGGCATCCATTGATAATCCTTTGGCTATTTCTAATATGCTCGAGCCTCTAATTAAATCTTCTTTGCCAGGTGGGAACCAAGCGGCATGATAAATACTCATGGCAACACCCCAGTAGGCCATAGGGCAATTTGGGTCAATGTCAATAACTTTGACAAATGCTTTTTCTGATTCACTGTATTGAAAGGAATGTAACAATGCAACAGCTAAATCAAAAGTAGCTCTGGTCTCATAATTACAAGAGAGCGAGAATTTTAATTCTCCAAATTGTCCGTCACCACATAATAGCAGCTCCCCTCTTTTTAAATCAATAGATGCTAACGCAGGGTTAGGCCTAGTGTTCTTACATCCCAAAAGGATCAGGATGAATATAAGTGCCAAATAATTTATGTTTGATTTCATATCTCTTGATTTTAACTTCAATTGGGCTAACGCAACGTTTTCATAGATAACTCAACCACCACTTATCTCGATTACTACTTTTGTAGGTATTATACCAACTGCATATGGGATACAACCCAATAATCAAGATTATCCAGATTAAATAAACTGCCAAGAGATCAAAACCGTAACCTTGAAGTGTGGGTTGCAGGGTTACCCAAAGGTCTATTACCATGTCAGAAGCACTGAATCCTGTCAATAATGCAGCAACTACTGCAAATATGTGTATTACATATATATGGATAATGTAAAAGAACATAGGAACGCGACCAATGATTATAAGTTGGTCGAAAATTGCTCCCTTCCACTTTTCTGCAAAGGCCAGGAATAGTATCGATGGACCTATTGTAATCAAAAGGAACAGCAATGATGGAGGATACTTGGTTACATTGAAAAATGACATTATTGTGAAACTGAAAGAATCTTGTGATGACCAGAAATAAGGGTCGCCATATAGGTTTAAAAATCGTAGCACAAAAAAAGCAGCCGTTAGGCCTAACCCCAATTGCAGTAACTTTTTTATTCGGAACTGACTTTGAACGGTTGGTTTATACAGTTCCCCAAAGTAATAGCCCAACGGCATTACAAAAACCCAGGGGAGTATGGGATAGGCAATGAAAACTTCTATATTTCCTATGTCAATAATGTTGAAAACATGAAGAAATGACCATAACTCGGCAATTATATTGCCCGTAGGAGCAAAAGAATCGAAGATATTATGTCCTACAATTACCAATATAGATATCAGGATTACCGGTTTTTTTGGCAAGTAGATAAAACCTGCCAAACAAATCATTCCCAGACCCAGTATCCAAATCACCTGTAGCAATACTATCGAATAATCCAGCTTAAACATCCAAGCCAGTTTAATTATGCTCAACTCTACGATCACTAACCAAATACCCCTTTTTAAAAGCCATTGGGAAAGCGATTTTTTATCCCGGCGTTGACCCACAAAAAAAGCTGAGGTTCCTGCCAAAAAAACAAATATCGGAGCACAAAAGTGTGTGATAAACCTGGTGAAGAATAGCGCTCCATTGGTTTGGGTAACATCTGTTGGGTCAAAGAAAAAGGCATCGTAATGAAAATAATCACGAACATGGTCCAATGCCATAATTACCATGACGAGGCCCCTAAGCAAGTCAATGGATTTTATTCTTTCTTTAGTGGTTGTATTCATTGTTTTGATTTATTAAGTTCTTGATGCGTTTTAGCACCGACGCTAACTACAATTTCTATTATCTGCTTAATATCTTTTACTGAAGTCCTGAAGTTTACAATACATCCTCTTAAACAATATTGTTCTTGAATTATGGCATTGGATAAAAACACTTCACCTCCTTGCTGAAGATTATCAAGTAGCGTCTCATTTAAAGTGTTCAAATAATTTGCCTTATTGACACTTTTCGTAGGAAGGCCTTTTGTTGGTAGGTACCTAAACGTAGTGATGCTCAAATTCTGTGTCATGGCCTGCAGTTCTGGATGATTTGTGGCCAACTCGAACATTAGCTTCGCCAATTCGATATCCTCACCTATCATTTTCTTGTAACCATTACTACCTATCTGTTGCAAAGCCATCCAAACTTTTAGCGCTCTGAACCCTCGAGAGTTTTGTAAACCGTATTCATAAAAATTCAATGACTGACCTTCCTCTTCCTTACTGAAATTGTAATATTCAGGGTGCGAGCTATAGGTATCTGTCAGATGCTTGGGATTTTTAACCAAAGTACAACCAGCTTCAAGTGGGGCATACAGCCATTTATGGGGATCAAGTGCAATGGAATCTGCTGATTCAATGCCCTCGAATATGCCCTTCAATTCATGAATAATGGCTGCTGGAGCACCATAGGCACCATCAATATGAAACCACAAATTATGCTTTTCGCAAATTGAGGCTATTTCTTTCAGGTTATCGACAACTCCCGTACTAACGTCACCTGCAGTGCCCACCACCATGAACGGGCTATATCCATCTTTTTGATCTTGCAATATGGTCCTGGATAGAATAGTATTGTCCAACCTATTTTCTGAATCAGTAGGAATCCAACGAACTGATTTTGACCCTTGACCAAACAGTATAGCTGCTTTTTCAACCCAAGTATGTGTAGTTTTGGAACAATAAGCAACAAGATTTGAGTTGGAATTATTTAGTCCTTCTTCCTTCAGGTTCTTAGGTCCTTTTGCAGTGCGGGCGGCCAAAAATGCGGTAAAATTGGCTATATTTCCACCGCTGACCAAAATACCTCCATAATTAGGTGAAACGCCAATGAATTCAGCAAGCCACCTTACTGTTTGTTTTTCAATTTCAGTGGCTATCGGACTTAAAATTTGTGCACCTACGTTGGGATTTGTAGCAGCAGCCAGCATATCGGCCAACACACCTATCGGAGCCGGGGAAGACGTAATATACCCCATAAATTTGGGATGTCCATTAAAGAGCGAGTGGTTAAGCAATAGCTCTGTGGTTTTAGTTATAATTGCTTCAGCAGAAAGGCCATTTTCCGGTAAGCCGGAATTGCCAACTAATTTTTGCAATTGTAGGGGTGATTCGCCCCGTGTCACTGGATATTCCTTAATGGTATCAAAGAAATGGGCAATGGTATCAATTAATTGATACCCAATTTTTCTAAACTCTTCCTTACCAATTTCAATAGGTGTTTCCCGATACTCTGGTTTATCTACTACTTTCCCCATATGTTATTCCCCTAGTTTGGCCATGGACGGCCTTAAATTATTGAGCGGTCTTTGGATCGATTATTGTTCCTACCCGATTAACAACATTGGCAGGAAAACCTCCTTGTTTTGCATGTTCGCGAATCATTTCTTCATTCGGTGCGGTATACACAATAAATTTTATCGCCGGTTACATAGCTGTGCAACCACTGGATTTCAGAGCCCATTTTTTCCAAAACCCCACAGGAAGTTTGAGAGATTCCTTTGAGTTGTTCCTCGGTCAAATTTCCTGCTCCCGGAATTTCTCTTTCAATCACATACATGTTATGTTTTTCGGATAATACTTCTGGTCGTATCATTTTTTTTGTTTTTCATGTTAATACTTCTTTATATAAGATACCAATAGCGATAATCAATACCATCCACCCGAAGAATTTTTTAAGTTGCGCACTATTGATATAGGTAGAAAGATAAATTCCAAGGTATGTACCCAAGACCGAGATTAGTGTGAATGCTCCTAAAAAGGACCAATTTATTTCCAAATTCCCTAAATCGCCCATAAACCCAATCAATGACTTCATTGCAATAACAAACATTGATGTGGCCACTGCCTTTTTCATAGGAAGTTTTGCCAATACAACTAAGGTGGGAATAATCAAAAATCCGCCACCAATACCAACTATTCCGGTCAGCAGACCTATAAAAATGCCTTGAAAGATCATTAAAGGATAATTGTATGGATTCGATAATGGACTTTTAGTCGACAATTTGTCTTTTTGCAACATTGAAATGGCTGAAAAGAGCATTAAAATGGCCAATAAAACCATAATGGCCATATCTTTGGTTACCACAAAACCCTTAAATACCATTAGTTCTGTAGGTATTATTGGGAGCGCATATTTTCGAACCACATAAATGGCTATAAATGCAGGAATGGCAAAAACAAAAGCGATTCTAAAATCGACCAATCCCGCCTTCCAGTTTCTGAAGGCCCCAACCGATGCTGAGGTGCCGACCACAAAAAGAGAATAGGCCGTAGTTGTAACCGGACTAATGTGGAACAAATAGGCAAAAATGGGGATTGCAATTACCGAACCCCCACTGCCCATTATACCCAAAACCAAGTCAACGGTCAATGCCCCTGAAAAGCCGATTAGGTGCATTATATCCATTTTAAAAATTAAAATCCAACACTTAAACAGTTCTTAAATTGGGGCTTGTAACATTGATGGCATGCCTAAATGGCCATATTCTATCATTGGCCCTCCTTGATGTATCCCCAACCTTTTTCCTGTTTTTGAATGATTTCCAAAATACCGTCAGGAACGGCTCGAACACCTGCAACGAGTTGCGAAGCTTCAACTTTATGTCGATTCAAGGAGGCCTGGCAAACTACAAAATCTACATTCTTGTTCTTTGCAAGGGCTTCCATATCTTCTGAAACCGTTGATTCTCCTTTTACCACCATTCCATAAGCTCCACTATACATGACCATCTCGAACTTGGAATCTGGGTAAGCCTTGGCCATCATTTTCATATGTCTCATGGCCGACTCGTGAACCTTGGCATTATTACTGGTTACATCAAATACAATTTTTACCGGTTTTTCCTGAGCTAGGACCATTGTGCTGAATAAGCACAGTAGTACTAAATTAACTAACGTTTTCATATCTTATCTATTTATGGTTTTTTCTAAATATTTATTCACCTGCAAAGATGTATCCGCAGCCATTTTCTTGCGCTCGTCCTAGTGCCCATACGCCGGAAGGTACCCATTGTATTCCTGGAAGAACCCCACTGACCCAATCTTCATAGACTGCCTTTGGGTCTAATTCCATTTTAGTGGCAACGGCATTGCTAAATACCTTGGTTGCCAAATCGCATGCACAGAACATGGCACCTCTTTCTTGTAGGCGTTTTATGCCATCTATACCTGGTAGAGGAAAATCACCTTCCTGTGGCTCATAATATGGGTTTCTAAGTGAAGGTTTTCCTGTAGCGTTGTCATTGACTCCAAAAACTTCACCCAGATTATACTTTTTCCATATGCGATCTTCCAACGCTAAACCCAAGGCACTATGTCTTAATACGGTCATAGCGGTCATATCGCTGTCAGCCGTGCCAGTTTCATTATTGGTCATGTAAAATGCCCAGTTCCAGATAATTGGAAATCCATCATGAGGTGTAGATCCATCATACACAATTCGGTGTGTTCCTTTAATTTTTTTGAACCAGTCGTCCGCATCGTTCATGTTTACTGGGTCTTCAAATTTTGAATTGCCATACATGGGATTTGTCAGAACAGAAATAGTACTGGCAGTTGCACCCAAGGCAAGGGCTCCAATAAATTGTCGTCTAGAATTGCTGTTGTTTGTTTTCATGATCATTGATTTATTTAGTTTTAACGATGTTATACTCTTGCTTGTAAAAGGCCATAATGGGCTGAAAGGGACCTAATTGGTGTTGGTCTATTGAAAAGGAATCGGCATAAGGAGGATAGGGCGTTGATACCGGTTTTTTCTTTATATCCGGGAAATCATGGTCCCGATTGGCTTTTGTGGGCCTTTCTTGCTGATTTATATATCCCGCCACATCATAGGCTTCTTCATCGGTAAGCAAGGTTTCTGTATAAATGACTCCAAAAGGCATATTGGCCTTTATAAACTGTGCGGCTGTAATAACACGAGTCATTCCTGCACCATTGTTATAGGAGTCACCACCCCATAATGGAGGATATTTATATGCAAGTCCATCAGGGTTCTTTTCCCCTTGACCATCCATACGATGGCATTCAATGCAGATTGTATTAAAAACACGCATGCCATTTTCTAGATTGACTTTTCTGTCCGGAATTTCGATTTTAACAAAGCCAAGTCCTTCCATTTTGCCATCTTCAGGTGCAAATCGACTTAGCCACGTCAGATATTTGACAAAAGCTTTCATTTCCTTTCCATTTGGCGGCATGGTTCTACCGTTCATACTCCGTTCCATACAACCATTAATCCGCTCTTCTATGGTACCCATTTTGTTTTCCCTTCCCCGAAATTGTGGGAATCGATTAATAACGCCCACCAAGGGTGCGGAAAAAGGTTTTGTACCCGAATACAAATGACAATTGTTACAGGCCAGTCTATTTCCTGAATATCCCTTTTCAGGACTGTCATTGTCCGGACCGATATATTTAGGCGTGTTTACAAAAAGTTCATGGCCATATTTAATGTCTGCATTTTCCTCGGAATCGCTTAATAAGGTAACATCATATTTAGAGTCATATAAAAAATCCAGTGAAGCTACTACAACAGTATCCTTTTCTTTGGGGAAAACTTCAAAATGAAAAAGAAATACCGCTGAAATTACAAGCATCATAAGGCCACAGCAGAGACCTATTTGCTGTTTAAGTTTTCTAATCAAATACTTAGTTTCGTTATCCATATAGCTTATAATAAATATATGATAATCGGGTCGGGGGAGGTACTGCAATATAATACTACATTTGAAGATTCATTTTCACTATTCTTGCATTCTCTAGCAGTATTTCTGAAAATGTCAAAAGCAATTTGGGGTATATAAGTTAAGGTTTTTTTTAATATCATCGATTATCTTGTTTTCTGAATACCACTACAAATAAGGTTGGTATGATTTTTTTCTTTATAAAAATGATTTCATTATTCGTATGGATTGGGATGAATCACCAAATCCACATTGTTTGTTCCCATAACCAAAGTCTAAGGATTGAATGTCTTGTCCCCTAGAATTTATCTTCCCAACAAAGCTAGAAAGCTCTTGTATCTTACATATAGCTCAGAAGCTCAAATGTTTTGCTAAAAAGTCCAAATAGGATTTGACCTAATAGTTTGGCTGGCTGATTTAAAATTTTAAACTCAAAATCCAATATCTGGAAGGGAGATATTATTTCATTCTCATAAAGGAATTTTGTATTTGTGTGCTGTTTCATTTTTTTTCATTGCATATAATTTGGACGATTTTTGCATAAACATTTCTAAACTAACATTGAAATCTCCATGTTTTAATGTCTTCAACCATTCTTTCCATTAATTACAATCTTCCTCTGGATCTGTGAGTATGGTAAGAATACACCGTTTGTTGTTTGCAGATTACATACTTCTTGTGGTATACTAACCGAATTCGTAGTTATATCCAATACTGCCAAATTGCTTAATTGTCCCAATTCTCGGGGGACGTTCAGTAGATGGAAAAACATACGAAAACCCCATTAAGACTGTACAAATGTTGCCATTGAAAAAAATCTATTGACTTTATTTAATCTTCACAAACCCCAAAATATTCACAGACCGAGTAGTAATCATTGACGTCAACGCCAACTGATTTTAGTTCGGTCATTACTTTATTTGTTGAGGACATACTCTTGCCAGATAAGTTTTCAGTAATAGTTGATTGAATAATTACAACCTTGATCCAATCCACAGGAGTTCTTTCATTAGGAAACAGGGTTGTATCTTCAATACTTCGAGTGTTAACGATAATTGATTCTGGTATTGACATTTCTGAATCGTTCAGCCAAAAATTTATGAACTGTGTTGGAATGCCGTCTGTAAAGCTGCCTAAAACCCTACTGGGCAGATTGAATACTCTTCCCCTCGACGCCAGTGATGCGTTCCCAACACGCAGGTATACTAAAATGACATCTCTTTTAATTACCTCGGTGGTAAGCACACCAGTCATGTCTAAAACAATATTCTCGCTACTAAACTCAACGTCATTAAAAACAAATGTTCTAACATTGGCGTTACCATCTATCCCGTTAACACCAGCGGTTCCTTGTGGCCCAATGGTTCCATCCGTACCGTCTTCTGCACTGCAGGCTAAGGCCAAAGCCCCCAAAACAAATAAAATCATTAACCTGGAAATTTTTTTAAGTGTGTTTGTTTCCATAACTCTAAATTTTAAAATTTAGAAGAAAAGTACCGAACCTTGTTCTATAGGGCTTGTACTATTTGTTCAATACTATGGAGTATTCGTGAATGGCTTGTACTATTCTTGCATCCAATACGTGTGAAGTAGGCTTATGTGGTTTACATCAGTTATTTAGTCACTTCACTTGGAGGGTATCCAAATTCTTCCTTAAATGACCTACTGAACCAAGAGGGGTCGTTAAAGCCAACTTCATAGGCGATTTCGGACATGGTATTATTCGTACCCTGTATCAATTCTTTCGCTTTTTGTAGCCGTACCGAGCGAATGAAAACAGCAGTGGATTTATCAGTTATTGCCTTGAGCTTTCTATAAATTTGAGATTCGCTTAAATGAAGTTCCCTGGCCAAATCCACAGAGCCAAAAGTAGTGTTGTCCAAATTATTAAGAATAACCTTGACCACTTCTTGAATGAATTTAGTCTGTGGATCCGATACCTTATCTTTTAATATGGAGAAAAAACTGTTTTTTTCAAGTTTACCGATTAATTTCTTTCGTAGTAAAATGAGTTTTTCGATTCTGGTAAAAAGTTCCGCTTTTTCAAATGGCTTGGTTAAATAGGCATCCGCTCCCTGTGATAATCCTTTAAGACGATCTTGGGTGGTTACCTTCGCGGTCAACATAATAATGGGAATATGATCTGTTCTCGAATCATTTTTCAAGGTCTTACACACCTCATAACCATCTTTTTTGGGCATCATTACATCACAAATGATAATGTCTGGCATTCTATCCAAGGCCGTTTCAATACCTATTTGACCATCTGAGGCATGTATGGTTTCATACTTGTTTTTTAGGCAGCTTTTGAGGTAGTGGGCCACATCATGGTTATCCTCGATCAATAGGGCCAATGGTAATTCTGTGGCTTGTCCATTTTCTGTTACCTCTAGTATTGGTTCTGCAGTTGATACTTTCTTCGTTTTGGGAGCAATTTCCTTGGTGTCGCGTTGGGCAGTATTATGTATGGGCAACTGAAAGCAAAATTCAGTGCCGCGCCCGAGCGAACTTTTGACTTTTATTGACCCCCCTAATAATTCGATTAATTCTTTGCAAAGGGCAAGCCCTATACCTGTGCCCCCGGTATTTTTCTGTCTTTCGTTAATGACTTGATAAAATCTATTGAAAATATTCACCTGGTCTTCGGGTGCAATTCCACTTCCCGAATCTTTTATTTTAACTTCAAGGGCGGTGGACTCACTCATTTGTATGACATGGGTGTGTACTATAATCTTACCTTTTTCAGGAGTAAATTTTAAGGCGTTGGAAAGAAGATTGGAGATAATGGAAGAAATTTTATGGGAATCGAAATCCATGAGCACCAAATCTTCCTCATTATAAACGGTCAAAGCAATATTTTTTGTGGCTGCCAAGGAATGGAAGCTTTCGACCAGGTATTTTATAAGCGGAATAATGTCCGATTGTATCCATGTTATGTCCATGGATTGGTTTTCCAATTTGGCAAGATCCAACATTTCGTTTACCATATCCAACAAGCTTTCCCCATTGCGTTCAATCATGTTCAATGAACTTTTGTCAGAGGCGGAAATGTTGTTTTTAAGTTCGCTTTTTAAATTTTGGGTCATCCCGAGAATTACGGTGAGTGGAGTCCTAAATTCATGGGTAATATTGGTATATAAACTGCTTTTTAATTCGCTGACCTCTTTGAGTCGTACACTTTCGGCAACTGCCAATTTTCTCGAAAGTTGAAAACGATAAAACCTATTGGCAAAAGTAATGGCAATCGCTAAATATATAAGATAGGACCACCAAGTGCCCCACCAAGGGGGAAGTATTTCAAGATTCATTTCCAATGGAGGTTGATTCCATTCCTTTCCCCTCGAGAAACCATTTACCTGTAAGGTGTAATCTCCCGCTGGAAGGTTCAAAAACTGGATTTCCGGATCTTTCAAGACAT
>JAJRRO010000107.1 GCA_024279425.1 Bacteroidota bacterium
TCTCTCGATTCAAATTCTTATATAAAAATACATCCGAAAATGTACTCTATACGCTGTCTTTACAATATTCCAATGAACTCCTTTACCCTCTCACTATGACGCCTCAGCCTCAAAGCGGGTGCAAATATAAGATGGTTTTTTAAATTGCAATCATATTTGTGTGCTTTTTTAAACTTTTTTTTATCTCAAATACACAAAGCCTTATTCTACAGTATATTAAGGGATTAAATAATTTAAAAAAGGGTATTAAATTTAAATCATTTAGTTGATTTACACAAGAATTACGTTCGTAATTTTTTTGCGTTAGAGACAGAAATGACATCCCTGAACAAAGAGAAGGACATAATGTATGACCAAACCCAACAATTTTGCAAGTTAGACAACGTCTTAAAAACATACTCATATATATTGTCTGCATGGATACTAGATGCTATCTTTGCAAACTTATTGCTAGAAACGAAAGAATGATAAAGATTACTTTACCAGACGGGACCATTAAAGAGTACAACAAAGGTTGCACTGCAATGGATATTGCCAGAAGTATTAGCGAAGGTTTGGCGCGGAATGTCATTTCTGCCAAATTCAATGATACTATTATTGAGACGGTCACCCCGCTAAATGAAGATGGTGCTTTGGTACTTTATACATGGAATAATGATGAAGGTAAAAAGGCCTTTTGGCATTCGTCCTCCCATATTGTTGCCCAAGCTTTGGAGGAATTGTACCCTGGAGCGAAATTGACCATAGGTCCGGCCATCGAAAATGGATTCTACTATGATGTAGATTTTGGGGAACATACCGTCTCGGAAAAGGATTTCCCTGCCATTGAGAAAAAGGCTTTGGAAATTGCAAGGGGCAAGCATGATTTTAAAATGCGTTCGGTAAGTAAGACTGAAGCATTGGAGAAATACGAGTTACAAGGAAATGAATTCAAAGTCGAGCTCATTGAAAATCTAGATGATGGCACCATTACATTTTGTGATCATGACACCTTTACTGATTTATGTAGAGGTGGTCATATCCCAAATACAAGAATCGTAAAGGCGATTAAAATATTAAGTGTTGCTGGCGCCTATTGGAGAGGTGATGAAAAAAACAAACAGCTCACCCGTGTTTACGGAATTTCTTTTCCCAAACAAAAAGAACTCACCGAATATTTACAACTTTTGGAAGAGGCCAAAAAAAGAGATCATAGAAAGCTAGGGAAAGAATTGGAACTCTTTACTTTTTCTCAAAAAGTAGGTCAAGGTCTACCATTATGGTTGCCAAAAGGTGCTGCGTTAAGAGAAAGATTAGAGCAATTCTTGAAAAAAGCACAGAAAAAAGCAGGCTATGAAATGGTGATTACTCCACATATAGGTCAAAAAGAGTTATATGTTACTTCTGGACATTACGACAAATATGGGGAAGATAGCTTTCAGCCTATTCGAACTCCCAAGGATGGTGAGGAATTTTTGTTGAAACCAATGAATTGTCCGCACCATTGCGAAATATATAACGCAAGGCCATTCAGTTATAGGGAATTACCCATAAGATATGCTGAATTTGGTACAGTGTATAGGTATGAACAAAGTGGAGAGTTGCACGGCCTAACTAGGGTTCGAGGATTCACCCAAGATGATGCGCATATCTTTTGTACACCAGAGCAATTGGACCAGGAGTTTAAAAATGTTATTGATCTATCATTATATGTATTGGGTTCTTTGGGTTTTAAGAATTTCAAAACCCAGGTATCGGTAAGGGATTTGGATACTCCGGAAAAATATATCGGTTCTGTAGAAAATTGGGAGAAAGCCGAAAAAGCAATAATCAATGCGGCAAAAGAGAAGGGACTCGATTTTGTGATTGAAAAAGGTGAAGCCGCTTTTTATGGCCCAAAGTTGGATTTTATGGTTAAGGATGCGCTGGGAAGAAATTGGCAACTAGGAACCATACAGGTAGATTACAACTTACCAGAGCGCTTTGACCTTACCTATAAAGGCAGTGACAATGAACTACATAGACCTGTAATGATTCACCGGGCACCCTTTGGCAGCATTGAACGATTTATAGCACTTCTATTAGAGCACACAGGAGGAAATTTCCCCTTATGGCTGGTTCCTGAGCAGGCAATTATACTACCTGTGAGCGAGAAACATGAAAAATATGCGGAAAAAGTTTTAAATTCCTTGGAAAATAACGAAATTCGCGCCCTCATTGATAACAGAAACGAAACTGTGGGGAAGAAAATACGAGAGGCTGAAATGAACAAAACACCATTCATGCTAATCGTAGGTGAAAGTGACGAAGCGAATAGTACAATTTCTGTTCGAAAACATGGAGGTGATGATTTAGGTGCTGTAAGCGTACAAGATTTCGTCAACTTGGTCACTAAAGAAATAAATAGTACCTTAAAGTCGTTTTAAAAATTTGAAGTTTAACTAAAAAAAATAAGTCATAGCAATACGAAAAAGATTTAGGCCCCAACCTAGGAGAGAAAACAAAAATCCCCATAAAATCAATGAAAGGATTATTTCGCCCAATGTAAGGTTGGTTGGTGATAATTTGGAAGTTGGTGTTTACACGTTGCCGCAGGCAATGGCCAAATCGGTTGAACTAGGGTTGGACTTGGTGGAAATATCACCGAAAGCAGATCCTCCGGTTTGTAAGATCATTGACTATAAGAAATTTCTTTACGAGCAAAAGAAGCGTGAGAAGGTGATGAAGGCCAAGGCTTCAAAGGTGATAGTCAAAGAAATTAGATTTGGCCCGAATACTGATGACCATGATTACGAATTTAAAAAGAAGCATGCCGAGAAATTCTTGAAAGATGGAGCCAAACTAAAAGCTTATGTATTCTTTAAAGGACGTTCGATCGTGTATAAAGATCAAGGTGAAATATTGTTGCTAAAACTGGCCTCGGAATTGGAAGAGCTAGGTAAAGTTGAGCAAATGCCAAAGTTGGAAGGTAAGCGTATGACCATGTTCATAGCTCCAAAAACAAAAAAATAATATTTGATAAAAGCCATTAAAAATGGTTGAAATCAAATCAAAAGATACTGAATCCTGTCTGCAAAATGCAGGCAGTTTCAGCATAAACAAGTGAGATTAACATAAATTAGGAAAAATGCCTAAACAGAAAACAAAGTCCAGTGCCAAAAAGCGTTTTAAGCTTACAGGTACCGGTAAAATCAAAAGAAAGCACGCTTTTAAGAGCCACATTCTTACAAAGAAGTCCAAAAAGCGTAAGCTTGCGTTAACACACTCAACATTGGTTCACCAATCAGATGTTAACAGTATTAAAGAACAATTACGTTTAAAATAATTGTCCTTTACGGTAATTAATCATTAACCCTGGAGTTAGGCCATAAAAAAGAGTCTTTATAGACCGCCTACTACAAAAACAATTAAAATTATGCCAAGATCAGTAAATGCAGTAGCTTCAAGAGCTAGACGAAAAAAAGTGATGAAGCAGGCCAAAGGTTACTTTGGAAGACGTAAAAATGTCTGGACAGTAGCCAAGAATGCGGTTGAAAAAGCAATGCTTTATGCTTACAGAGACCGAAGAAACAAAAAGAGAACCTTCCGAGCCCTTTGGATTACCCGTATCAATGCAGGTGCCAGATTACACGGAATGTCTTACTCTCAGTTCATGGGAAAAGTAAAAGCCAATAATATTGAGTTGAACCGAAAGGTTTTAGCTGATTTGGCCATGAACCACCCAGATGCTTTCAAAGCAATTGTAGAGAAAGTAAAATAGATTATAAAAAATAATTATCTCACTGAAAAAATCCGATTCGAATGAATCGGATTTTTTTGTTTTCTTAGGCCCATCTTTTCCAATTATTCAATCAAAAACCGACACCAAGTTGATTCGTTTAGCTTCCGAAAACAGTGATCACCAAATTTCGTCCCGATGCATGGTTTCTATGCTCACACAAATAAATACCTTGCCAAACCCCCAAATTAAGTCTTCCATTGGTAATTGGTATTTGTACAGAAGAACCCAAGAGAGATGCTTTGATGTGGGCGGGCATATCATCAGGTCCCTCATAAGTATGTAGATAATAAGGGGCATTTTCAGATACCATAACATTCATGTGACTTTCGAAATCTTCCCTCACTGTAGCATCAGCATTTTCATTGACGGTAAGACTGGCCGAAGTATGTTTAATGAATACCTGCAACATACCTCTTTCGATTCTACCCATTTCTACAAGGCCATTTGTAACTTCATTTGTGATTAAATGAAAACCCCTCGGAAAAGACCTGAGCCGAATTTCTTTCTGATAGAATTTCATGTTACTTAGCATTTTTATACGTTTCAGTCATAAACTTTATGAAGATAATCTTTATTATTTAACGATATCAAATACCTTTGCTGCTTATATTTTTCAAATGAATCTATCTCAAGTAAAAATGGTGGTGACCGATATGGATGGCACCTTACTCAATTCCCATCATCAAGTAAGTAACCGATTTTTTGAGCAATTTCAAGAGCTCAAGAAAAGGAACATTCAATTCGTAGCTGCAAGTGGAAGGCAATATGACAGTATTGTTAACAAACTTTTTCCTATTAAGGATGATATTATTGTCATTGCGGAAAACGGAGGTTTTACCATGCAGAAAGGACAGGAGTTATTGTCTACCCCACTTCAGAATGCCGCTAAGAATTCTATATTGGATTGTATTGATGGTCTGACCGACATTCACCCCGTACTTTGTGGCAAGAATAAAGCGTATCTATTGGGTTCTTCTTCGGGGTTTGTTGATAAACTAAAAGAATATTACACTGAATTTGAGATTTTGGATGATCTCAAAGCTTTCGATGGTGAAGCCATGAAAATTGCCATTTATCATTTTGAAAGTTCTGAAAAATACATCTACCCAGCAGTTAAGCACTTTGAAAACCAACTGAAAGTGAAAATTTCGGGCCAAAACTGGGTTGATATATCTGACTTAAAGGCACACAAGGGTTATGCACTGCAAAAATTACAGGATCAATATGGTATTGGAGCTCATGAAACCATGGTTTTTGGTGATTATAACAATGATCTGGAGATGTTGGCGCTGGCCGATTATAGCTTTGCCATGCAGAATGCACATCCTAATGTGAAGAAAGCAGCTAATTACTCAACAGAGAGCAATGATAATTTTGGAGTAGAGCGCATTTTGGAAAAACTTCTGGAATACTAATCACGTCTTTTGTTTTTTCTTTCTGGCCGCAGGAAACAAAACATTGTTCAATATTATGCGGTATCCTGGAGATGTGGGATGCAGTTCCAACTCGGTTTTTGGATCCCCTACCCTATGCTGATAATCCTCAGGGTCATGCCCTCCATAAAAAGTAAAAAAGCCCTTCCCCTTTATACCATGGATATAACGCGCTTCACCATTGATTTTATTTTCACCCAATATCAAAACGGTAGGTTTTATTTCATTTCTGGCGAACGAAGTTGTTTGCCCCATAAAACCCTTTACCAATGCCGTATGGTTCTGACACAACATGGTAGGAACCGGATCCCACTTCGCTGAAAAGTCCATTAGGGTAAAATAATCTGACTCCTTGGGGACTTCGCCACGCTTATTGGTCATATCTATAGAGGAAAATTCATAGCGCAATGGGCTACGTTCCAAGGTGAAATTGGTAAACGCAAAAGTTTTACGATAGTCTAATTTACTTTGATAGTTTGCATCGGAAGGGTCATAATCGAACATAGGTTCGCAAATATCTATACCATCGGCTGCAAGGGCTATATCAAAGCTATCGGTTGCAGAACACATTGCAAACATAAATCCACCACCAATTACATAATTCCGAATTTTTAGGACAACATCCCGTTTCTCTTCCGAAACTTTATCATATCCCAATTTAGAGGCAAGTAATTCTGCCTCCTTTTTCCCTTCAATGTACCACGGTGTGGCCCTATACATTCCATAAAACTTACCGTATTGTCCCGTAAAGTCTTCATGATGCAGGTGTAACCAGTCGTACAAGACCAATTTATCCCCCAAAACCTCTTCGTCATAAACAGTTATATACGGAATCTCGGCATAGGCCAGAACCATGGTCACAGCATCATCCCAGGGTTGGTTTCCTTTAGGGGAGTATACGGCGATTTTGGGTGCTTTTTCGAGAATAACGGCCTCTTGGTTTTGAGAGGGACTGCTTATGCCTTCCAAAATGCTTTGTGCCTTGGCATCCGAAATGATTTCAAAAGAAACACCTCGTATTTGGCATTCCTTTCGTATACTTTCCCCATCGGGCAGCAAAAAAGAACCCCCTCTATAATTTAATAACCATTGCACCTTTTGTTGTTTGGTGAGTACCCAATAGGTAATCCCGTAGGCTTTTAAATGGTTTTTTTGACTTTCAGCATCCATCGGAATTAAGATGGAAGACGCGGAAATGCTTAAAGAATAAAGAAGTAAGAATAAAGAGAAAAGGCCTATACGCATAGAAAACTTGTTGGAATCTTCTTCAAAGTTACGGTAAAAATGGGTATGCTTGATTTAAGGAAAGGTTAAACAGTTTAATTGAACATCACTACTCCTACAGTAAATCGATGGTCAGGAATTGTAACACCATTTCTATGTATGGGACCTGAACTTGATTTGATTTTAAAAAGGTACGTCGCTATCATCCGGATTTAAATCATCATTCATTGAACTACCAAACGCTTCATTAGCATCTGGTAGGTTTTTGGTCAAAAATGGATTCTCATCATCTGCATTCATTTTTGATTGAAACTCGAATGGAGAATCAAAGTCATCAAGATTATCAAACTTACCAAGGTTTCCGATGAATTTCAACCTAATATTATCTAATCCACCATTTCTATGTTTTGCAACAATAAACTCAGCCTGGCCTGCTGTAGGAGTACGTTCCTCATCATCCCATTCATCAATTTTATAATACTCAGGCCTATATATAAAAGAAACTATATCAGCATCTTGCTCAATGGCTCCAGATTCCCTAAGGTCAGAAAGTATTGGTCTTTTACTGCCCCCTCTGGTTTCAACGGCCCTTGATAATTGGGAAAGGGCAATTACGGGTACATTCAGTTCTTTTGCCAGGGCTTTTAAGTTCCTAGAAATCGTCGAAATCTCCTGCTCACGGTTACCACCTCCTTTTTGACTGCCACCAGCGGTCATTAATTGAAGGTAATCAATGATAATCAGTTTTATACCGTGCTGCGAGGCCAACCTTCTAGATTTTGCCCTTAAATCAAAAATAGATAATGAAGGTGTATCATCTATAAACAAAGGTGCATTTTCAAGAGCTTTTACTTTTACGTTTAATTGCTCCCACTCGTGTTTTTCCAATTTTCCTGTTCTCAACTTTTCTGAAGATAGCCCCGTTTCCGAAGATATAAGTCTAGTAATCAGTTGCACAGAGGACATTTCACAAGAAAAGAAGGCAACCGGAATATTATT
Organism: Bacteroidota bacterium; assembly: GCA_024279425.1. Taxonomy (GTDB): domain Bacteria; phylum Bacteroidota; class Bacteroidia; order Flavobacteriales; family Flavobacteriaceae; genus Maribacter_A. Next base: position 7,417 of record JAJRRO010000107.1, read on the forward strand.
GTTCACGGCCATATTTCTTGCCATCGACAGGGTTAATGCCGTTTTACCCATACCGGGACGTGCAGCTATAATAATCAAATCACTGGGCTGCCAACCTGAGGTTAGTTTATCAACCTTATCAAAGCCTGTGGGAATACCACTAAGACCCTCTTTATTGGCAATTTCCTCAATGCGTTTTTTAGCCTGAATAACCAAATTTTGGGCAGTTTCGGCAGAGCGCTTCAAGTTGCCTTGGGTAACATCATACAGTTTGGATTCCGCATTATCCAACAAATCGAACACATCGGTGCCCTCATCATAGGCATCTTCTATTATTTCGTTTGATATCTTTATCAGGCTCCTTTGAATATATTTTTGAAGTATAATACGGGCGTGAAACTCAATATGGGCAGATGATGCCACTTTTTGGGTCAATTTTATCAAATAAAAGTCTCCTCCAACAGATTCTAGTCGCGCATCCCTCTTTAATTGAGAAGAAACGGTTAATAAATCGACTGGTTCAGAGGTTTCGAACAATTTAAAGATCGCTTCATAGATAAATCGGTGGGCATCCTTATAAAAGACATCGGGATGTAAGATATCTATTACTTCATCTACCCCTTTTTTATCAATCATCATTGCCCCAAGCACAACCTCCTCTAAATCAATAGCTTGAGGAGGTATTTTACCTCTCTCAAGATTGATTATCCTGGATTTGTCTATCTTACGACCAACAAGTGGCTTGGGTTTTTCCATAGCTACGAAAGTATATAATTAACCTTAAGTTAAGGTGACATTGCGAAGTAACTATATTAACCGTTATTTAACATTCGACGTGTTGATAAGTTACAAAATCTGTTAATAACAGAAAAAAAAAGTAGGTTGGAATCTCAAAATTTTGCAGACCCTACTGAAAACGCCAGCTAGCCATTAAAAACTCCCATATTCGCATATTTATCCATACGCGATTCGACCAATTCTTTTGGTGATAACTTTTTCAATTCTTGGTAATGGATAGAAATTTTGTTTTTTACTATTTCAAAAGTTTTTTCTCGATTCCTATGCGCACCTCCATCAGGTTCACGTACAATTTCATCGATAAGTTTTAACCTTTTCATGTCTGGCGCAGTAAGTTTTAAAGAATCTGCTGCCTGTTCTTTGTACTCCCAACTTCTCCAAAGGATTGAGGAACATGATTCGGGCGATATTACGGAGTACCAGGTGTTTTCGAGCATAAGAACCCGATCTCCCACTCCAATGCCCAATGCACCTCCGGAAGCTCCTTCACCAATTATTGTTACGATGATAGGTACTTTCAATCGGGTCATTTCCAAAATATTTCTGGCAATCGCCTCGCCTTGCCCACGCTCTTCGGCTTCAATACCAGGATATGCACCTGGTGTATCTATCAAACTTACCACTGGGATGCCAAACTTTTCAGCAGATTTCATAAGCCGCAAAGCCTTCCTGTAGCCCTCTGGATTGGCCATACCAAAATTACGATATTGTCTTGTTTTTGTGTTATAGCCCTTTTGTTGGCCAATGAACATATAACTTTGATTTCCTATTTTCCCCAAACCCCCAACCATGGCCTTATCGTCCTTCACATTTCGATCCCCGTGAAGCTCCAAAAAAGTATCCCCGCAAATAGCATTGATATAATCCATTGTATAGGGCCTATTAGGATGTCTAGAAAGTTGAACCCTTTGCCAAGCTGTTAGATTCTTATAAATATCTTTGCGTGTCTCAGTAAGTTTCTTTTCAATCTGCCTGCAGGTCTCGCTTACGTCAACATCGCTCTCCTCTCCGATAATCATGCACTTATCCAACTGATCTTCGAGTTCTTTTATAGGCATTTCAAAATCCAAATATTCCATGATTTTGGTAGGTTTTGTTAGTTTGATTGGACAAATATAAAACAATAAAATGTAGATGAAAGTAATTCTTTAATTTAGCGTTTAGCGTTTGGCATTTTGTAAAAAGTAAACAGCCAAAATGCCAAAAACAATATTGGGTATAACCACAGCCAATATTGGTGAAAAACCAGCCTGCTCGGCCAAAGTACCAAAAACCTTATCGAAAAAGATGTAGATAAATGCCACGCCAATACCAAAAGCAAGGTTTATTCCCATGCCCCCCCTTCGTTTGACCGATGAAACCGCAACGGCAATCACAGTAAGTATGAAAGCTGTAATGGGCAAGGCCCATCTTCTATATTTTACAAGCACATAGTTATTAATATTAGAGGCGCCCTTTCTCTTCTGATTAGCTATAAATTCATTAAGTTCAAAGAGATTTTTTGTCTCCGCGATGTAAGAGACTGGTGTTAGATCATCAATTTTAAAAGCAAATAGAGTATCCAGTCTATTTTTAGTTTCAATAATTGCCGAATCACCTACCATTTTGCGCTTTTTATACCTAGTAAGCTGGTACAAACTATCTTTTGGAAGCCAACGAATTGTATTCGCCGAAATCTTAAAATCTAGAGTATTGTCATCATTGAATCTTTCGAATGTGAAATTGTTTGCATTTTGCCTGGCAGGATCAAACTTGCTCACATAAATAAAGTCGTTTTCGTTGAGTTGATTAAAAATGTTACTTGTGATTCGGTCTTGTTTGCCTTTCTTCAAGTATTTGAATTTAAACTCATTATACCCTATACTTGCGTTAGGAACAATAAACATTGCCATAACCAACATTACCAACGCCACAATGGAAGCTCCTATAAAATAGGGTCTAAGAAACCTGTTGTAAGAAACGCCAGAGCTTAAAATAGCAACGATCTCTGTGTTACTGGCCAACTTGGAAGTGAAGAATATTATCGATAAAAACAGGAAAATAGGAAAAAGAAGGCTACCTATATATATGGTAAAATTAGCATAGTAAACAACTATTTCGTTCGTTGGCGCATCATTGTCGATCATTTTGCCAATTTGCTCAGCAAGATTGGCCATTATGCCAATAGGAATGAAAAGCAACAGCATTACTGCAAAGGTTATCAAATAACGTTTTAATATGTATTTGTCTATGATGTTCAACCCTATAACCTTTTATCCATTTGTTTAACCATCCTATTTTTCCATGGGGTAAAATCTCCATCTAAAATATGCTTTCTGGCCTCACGAACCAACCAAAGATAGAATCCCAGATTATGAATTGTGGCAATCTGCTTGCCCAAATACTCATTAGCCGCAAACAAATGTCGTAAATATGCCTTTGAATATTCCTTATCAACAAAAGTGGTTCCCATTTCGTCAATAGAGGAAAAATCGTCTTCCCATTTTTTATTCTTTATATTAATGGTACCCTGCGCTGTAAAAAGCATTCCGTTTCTAGCGTTTCGTGTTGGCATTACACAATCGAACATATCTATACCCAGAGCTATGTTTTCCAAGATATTTATAGGTGTCCCTACACCCATAAGATACCTGGGTTTGTCTTCCGGTAATATTTCACAGACCACCTCGGTCATGGCATACATTTCTTCTGCGGGTTCACCCACAGAAAGTCCACCAATAGCGTTTCCTTCAGCCCTAGCATTTGCAATATATTCGGCTGATTGCTTACGCAAGTCGGTATAGGTAGAACCTTGTACTATAGGGAAAAATGTTTGGGAATAATTATAGGCAAATGGTGTTTTTTCAAGATGTGTAATACAACGGTCCAGCCATCTGTGGGTCATGTGCATAGAACGCTTGGCATAGTTATAATCACAGGGATAAGGGGTACATTCATCAAAGGCCATAATTATATCCCCTCCTATTTCACGTTGTATTTCCATCACGTTTTCGGGTGTGAACATGTGCAATGAGCCATCGATATGCGATTTGAATTTTACTCCTTCTTCTTTGATTTTTCGATTGGCGGAAAGAGAATATACTTGATAACCACCACTATCCGTTAAAATATTTCGGTCCCAACCCATGAATTTGTGCAAACCGCCTGCTTGTTTCAATATTTGGGTCTTGGGACGCAAAAACAGGTGATACGTATTTCCAAGAATAACGTCTGGATTTATCTCTTCCTTCAATTCTCTTTGATGCACCCCTTTTACACTAGCTACCGTGCCTACAGGCATAAAAATCGGAGTTTCGATAATCCCATGATCTGTAACCATTGTACCAGCACGGGCTTTGCTCTGAGGGTCTGTATTTTGTAAGGTAAAGTCCAAATCTTAGATTAAAATGGCAAATATAATCAACTGCCCTGCATAAAGTCCTTAACAAAAAAATAAAGTTTTCGATTCCGTTATATAAATATCAAGGGTTATGGACTCCTCTTCATTACGAAATGACCTTTGGAATTGTTCAAATATCGATTTAGTCAACAAACAATAAAGGCCTATGAACGTCGTTCTTTGAGTAGTGAATCAAAATTAAAAATGGTATCGTTTTTGATACCATGGGAATATTAAAAACGAACATATTATGAAGAAATCACTTTTACTGGCAGTTTTTGCTTTGGTTAGTTTAACTGTATTTGCACAAAAAAATTCTGGATTCGGTATTAAAGGCGGACTTAACTACAATGCCAATGGCGATTATTTTGACGCCGCTGAAGATGCCTACAAAGACCCTAGTAGAAATGTGGGCTACCATATTGGTTTATTCGGGAAATTAGGAAATCGATTCTACGTACGTCCAGAATTGGTGTATACCAAAACAAAGTCTGATTATGATGGAGATAGCTTTGATATGAGTAAATTAGATGTGCCTGTACTTGTTGGCACCAAGATCATTGGTCCATTGCATGTCTTTGCAGGTCCTGCTTTTCAGTATATATTGGATTCTGAATTTGAAGGAATCAGTAGCAATGAAATTGAAAGCGATTTTACAGTAGGCCTAAATATTGGTGCCGGAGTAAACTTGGGTAAACTAGGTATTGATGTTCGATACGAAAGGGGTTTGGGCTCTAATGAGGCTGACTTTATCAATAACAATGTAACCGAATTGAATCCCAATAGGGTGGATACCAGGCCCGATCAGCTTATCGTAAGTTTATCGGTAGCGTTCTAATTTTAACAAAATTGGATATAAAAAGGCCCTGACGGTACCGTCAGGGCCTTTTTAGTTAGTCTTTTTCGCAACCAACGGGTTAATTGTCATTATCCAGATGATCTTGTATCCCGTCTCCATCAGTATCCCGGAACGTAACATTCCCTAATTCATCAATATCAATTTCCTCTCTAGTTGGTATACCATCGGCATCATCATCAACATCTATATAATTGGGTATAAAAACCGTAACTTCTGTGTCCTGATCCGTGTTGTCATTGTTCAAATTACCATCACCATTCAGATCTTCAAGAATTGATGGTATGCCATCATCATCAAAATCAGTATCTGGTTCAAAAGACAATAAATCCACTTTAAACACTAAGGGTGTGTATGCAGGAATTATAGATTGTGTGTTACTAAAATATCCTAATCCCGATGGCATAAAAACTGCCCCAATCCCATAATCATCAAATCTCACCGTACCATCACCATTTTCAAAAGGCCCAATACCCGGTTTTAAATATTCTATTGCATTTCCAAACCCTCTAACAACTCGGGAAAGATTGAACCTAGCTTCTACGTGGGTGGAAGCGTCAAATACAGTACCATTCAACAAAGAACCCTCAAAACGCACCACTGCATAATCCCCAATGGTAGGCCCATTCACTACCTCAGCATCATCTCTTTGGCGAACAATCAAATAATACAAAATATGGTCGACCACCTCATCATCATCCCTTCCAAAATCGGAGGAACTAACCGTTATGGTTTCAGATTTCAAGATAGGCATATCCATAATAGGAGTCTTATCTGCATTGTCGCCCGCTATCGTATCAAACTTTATCTTAAAGTCGAAGCCTGCCGGTGGACTGTCAAACTCTTCGTAATTGTAAAAGTGGGTTTCAAGATACGCCTTTATCTCAGCGTCATCCTCGTCAGCAACCTCGCTTAAGGATCTAGGGGGCACTATAATCACTTCATCTGGAGTACCATCGTCCTTTTTACAGGAACCCATTAAAGCGGTAAGTAAAAAAAGAAGAAGGAGATTTTTCATTTTCATCAATTGGCAATTTGGGGCGCAAGATACAATTTTCCCTATTTTTGCAGAATACCTTAACAAAGATTTTTGATAGTTTATGCGAATAGACAAATTCCTTTGGCATACCCGCTATTTCAAAACTCGGAATATCGCTTCAACAGCCTGTAAAAAAGGGCATGTACGAATAAATGACCAAGTGGTGAAACCTTCTCGAGAGGTTTACCCTATGGATAAGATCTTTGTGAGAAAAAATCAAATCAACTATCAATGCACCGTTCTTGACATTCCCAAAAACCGAGTTGGCCCCAAATTGGTCGACATTTTTAGAAAGGACACCACCCCAGCGACAGCATTTGAAAATCAAGAACTGATTAAACATGCAAAAAATCATTACCGAAAAAAGGGAACTGGTAGGCCGACGAAAAAAGATCGCAGAGAAATAGATGATTATCTAGATGATGAATCTGAATAAGCAATTCTGGGAAGATAAATATGCCAATAAGCAATTGAAGTGGGACATCGGCCATATTTCAACACCTCTTAAAGCGTATATTGATCAACTATCGAACAAGGAACAAAAGATTTTAGTTCCTGGAGCTGGCAACGGTTATGAAGTACGCTATCTTCATGAACAAGGCTTTTCCAATGTCTTTGTAATCGATATTGCCCAACAACCCTTAAAGAACATAATACACGAAAATCCGAATTTTCCAAAAAAGTCACTTACTACAAATGGACTTTTTTGATTATGAAGAAAAGAATTTTGATTTGATTCTGGAACAAACCTTTTTTTGTGCCCTGAATCCCAGTTTGCGTGGGGCATATGTCTCCAAAATGCACGATTTGCTGCATAAAAATGGAAATTTGGTTGGACTATTGTTTGATTTTCCATTCAAGACGAAAGGTCCCCCTTTTGGAGGGAATATCGAAGCGTATCGCAAATTGTTCAGGCAGAATTTTAAAATCAAGATCTTGGAAAAAGCATATAATTCAATTGAACTTCGAAAAGGTAATGAACTGTTCTTTATCTTTGATAAAGTAAACCATTAAAGGCCACATGCAGAACAAAATATTGTCCCATCAAGAAATACAACATAAGATACGACGAATCGCCTATCAAATTTATGAAGCCAATGTCGAAGAAAAAGAAATTGTAATTGCTGGTATTGAAGGTGGTGGATTAAATTTTGCGAAAAAAATACAGCGGGTTCTAAAAAACATAACGGATGCCGATATTGTCCTTTGTAAAGTAAGCCTAAATAAAAGTAATCCTTTGGAAGGTGAAGTAAGAACCTCAATTCCTCCCGAAGGGTATGCAAACAAATCCATAGTTTTGGTAGATGACGTTTTAAACTCTGGAACCACTTTAATCTACGGCGTGCACCATTTTTTGCAGACTCCTTTAAAACAATTGAAAACGGCAGTCTTGGTCAATCGAAATCATAAAAAATACCCGGTAAAGGCGGACTATAAAGGTATTTCACTCTCTACCTCGTTACAAGAGCATGTTCATGTTAAGTTTCAGTCCAAGAATGATATGGTCTATCTAGACTAAAAGCGTTTCAATTTCATCAACAAGGACATTTACATCTTTATTATCACAAAATAAGGTGTGTACCGCCTTGGAATAGAAATAAACTCTTTCAAAAAGATGTTTCCCAATGAACTCAGGCAACTCTTCATTGGGAATATTTGCAATTATTGGTCTTTCTTCTTTTTCTAGAGTCAGCCTTTCAATTAAACCATTAATCGACACCTTTAAATAAAACACATTAGATGTAGCTTCGAGTATGGCATTCATATTTTCACCATAACAGGGAGTTCCACCGCCTGTTGAAAGTATAAAATCATCTTTATCTTTCAATATATCATTAAGGTATTCAAATTCTTTTTTACGAAAATAGATTTCGCCTTTCTTCTCAAAAATCGCTGGTATACTGGAGTTTTCAGAAGATTCTATATAGTCGTCCAGGTCGATAAACCCAAACTTCAATTTCTTGGCCAACATCTTGCCAATGGTAGATTTTCCACTCCCCATATAACCCACAAGCACTATTTTCATTGCTATATTTTTTGTAAAATTGGACTAATTGCAATTGATTTCAAAGAAAACATAAATTTCTATAAAAATAGGCTTGCTAAATAAATTAATGATATTATATTTGCACCCGCAATACGGAAATAGGTGTTGTGAAATTATTGACCTGGTAGCTCAGTTGGTAGAGCATCTCCCTTTTAAGGAGAGGGTCCTGGGTTCGAGCCCCAGCCAGGTCACTTTTAGACCACAAAGAATATTCCAGCTTATGAAAATAGGTTGGAATTTTTTGTTTTTAGTCATATTCTACGGTAGTTGACTGCATTATATGCACTAACTGCACTTTCCAACAAAAAGTCAACTTGTCAAGTTTTTAAGGAGTTTTAGGTGTCCCTATAGGTGTCCCATTTGGGAATCTAGGTGTCCCACTTTTACAATTCGAATTGTATGCCAATTGTTTAACTTTAAAATTAATTGGTCATGTATCAAAAATCAATTTCAATCTTGTTCTATTTGAACAAATCTAAAACCAATAAAAAAGGACTTTGTCCTTTAAGATGTAGAATCACTTATCTCAATATAAGAAAGGAATTCTCAACAGGGCTGTTTATTAGTCCAAAAAACTGGAATGCCAAAATCCCATTTGATATGCTCAATTTTCTCATTTTGTTTATTCTTTAGATTAATTTAAATTACGTGTGATTTCCAGTTATTAATTTTATATTGATACTTAAAGTCTATCGATTACATTTTTCAACTTAGAAGTTATCTCATTCGCTATTTCTTTTAATGGCTCGTTTTCAACCGATAGCATGGAAGCCAAAGGATTAACGGCAGCAACTTCAACATTCCCCAAACTAATTTCCTGTACAATCACATTACAAGGCAGCATTGTACCAATTTTATCTTCAACTTGTAAGGCCTTATAAGCATGAGTGGGACTACAAGCGCCTAATATCCTATACTTCTTATAATCAACATCCAGTTTCTTTTTTAGGGTTTCTGCGATATCAATTTCTGTTAAGATTCCAAAACCTTCTTTTTTTAACTCTTTACAAACATCATACACTACCGCTCCAAAAGCTCCTTTAATTGTTTTGTTGAAATAATATTTCATAGTTTTTTGATTTGATCATCCAATTTTTGGTTATCACTCTATATAGTTGATTTTTACTGTTAAGAGATTTACCTTTCTATCTTCTCTGCATATAGTAAAATTCCTATTGCAATGATTCCTAACATTATAATCCACCAATAATACATCATGGTTAATTAATTTTATTGATTAACAAATACACTAGTGCAAATCTACTTTCAGATCCAATTTGGCTGTTATGCTTTCTGGAAGTGGATTTTCTCTCTCTCACCGCTGCAATATTATTACGTCTTGTTCTATTCGATTTATGTTTTAATCTTATACTAAGAGAGCATTACTTTCTTCGAAATATCTGGTTTAAACTCTAGTGAAAAACTTTAGAGTTATTGCAGATAGTTCTCATAGTTTTCTTTTGATTCAAAATAAGCCACATCCCCTTCTTTTTTAATCAACACTATGTACGCCTCTGTTTTGTCAATAAGCTTGCCGCTAAAAGGGTCCGTAGCCGTCCTGGCGGTCTCATTGTTGTTCAAAGCACCTACGCACATTTCACAACAACCATAGTAGGTTTTGCCATTAACAGGAACTGGTATTTGTGGCTTACCCATATACGCGTTGTTTACCATACAGACAAGATCTTTCGGCACTTGAGACCCTACTTGATAATCTGAGGATGTTTCTGTTTTAGCTTCCTTTTGAGCCTCAACAATTGTTTCTGTAACCTCCGTTTTCTTGGTTTCTGTTTTACAGCCTATCCATACAATGGCGGTCAATACTGTAATAATTATTTGTTTTGTCATAACTTTTATTTATTAATGTGAATGGCTACTGGGGCCAAGATTTCGTTCTCCGGTTCTAATCCTAACGCTGTAATCAAGGCTGCTGACATAAATCAATCCATCGCCACTTTTCCCGGTCTGTGCATGTCTTCTTAAAACATCTATTATTTTTTCCACATTTTCATCATCTGACTCAATTTCAATTTTGACCACTTCATTTAGCCTTTCTTTTCGAACAAATGCTTTGATTTCTTTCATGATCAATAATTTTAAAAATGATATTAATTTTTATTGGTCAGTGGTCAATCATTCAGTAATAGTTGATTCAGTGGTGCCACATGTCGGCATTTTACTCCCCATATAGGGATTGGTAATTACTTCGTCCAAGCTTAGCCAGTAAGCCCCATTGTTACTGTCCGCCATAGGGCAAAATTGTTCAAAGACTTTCTGGTTAACCCCAAACAATTTCACCCCTTTTGACAGGTGAGCTGATAAATGTTTGAAATGTCCTCTTTGCTTTTCCAGATCTGATGTTTCACTAATGGATTTTGAAGAATTCTTAATCTCTGTTGAAATGGTCATCCAGTGATTATGGGCTATGGGATCGGTCAATAATTTCATGTCAACCCTTGCTATAGTTCCCAAAATCTCTTCGGCAGTTTTTTGGGCCAATTTGCCATCATCACCTACAAGTGCATCCTTTAAATCTATATATTGATCAAATACCAGTCCCAATTGCTTTTTAAACGTAGTAGATGTGGTAATTCGATCATCCATTTTGGAATGGTCCGTTGCTTCTGTCATTTTAGAATCATCCATGTTTTTCATGTTCGAATGATCGATGTTTTCAGCTTTTTTATCATCACCCATATCCATACCACCGTGATTATGTCCGGTCATAACAACTCCTCCTTCAGGATTCATCATGCTTTTTTGTCCTACCAACTGCGCGGATGCATCAATTCTAAAGACACCATTGGTAGCAACGACTTCACCTGCTTCCAACCCTTCCTCAACAATATAAAAATCACCCATGTCTTGGCCCATAGTGATTTCTCGGTATACAAAGGAAATGGTTTTTTCATGGGGCATTTTAACATAGACTACTGCTCTTTTGCCTGTCCAGAGCACTGCCGATTTTGGAATTATTATTGCATCTTCCATATCGGACAATTTTGCCTTAACAATGCCACTGGCATACATTTCTGGCAGAAGTTTATTAGATGGGTTGTTTAGTTCTACCCTAACCTTTGCCACCCGTGTGCTCGCTGAAACAAAAGGATCTACATAGGTGACTTTCCCTTTAAATTTTTTCCCAGGAATAGCTTGTATGGTAAATTCGATCATATCGTTGACATGTATCCAAGGAATATCCGATTCATAGGCTTCGAACATTACCCAGACCTTATTTAGATTTGCAATTTCGAATAAATTGCCCCCTGTCATGATATGATCTCCCAACTCGACATTTTTTTTCATCACATAGCCGGAATGATCCGATAGAATATCAATTTGTTCTTGTACGTTGCCAGACTTTTCTATGGCATCGATCTGAGCGTCTGATAGTTTCCATAATTTTAATTTACTACGGGATGCGGTATACAATTGTGGAAAAACATCTTTGGATTTGATAGCCTCAAAAAGTTCTTTTTGGGCGGAAATTAGATCGGGGGAGTATATTCGAACTATTTTTTGTCCTCGATATACTTTTTCCCCTGTAAAATTAACATACAAACGTTCTATACGCCCTGGGATATGAGACACTTGGGAATACATTCTTCTTTCATCCGGTTTTACCTTGCCCAACAAACGAATTTCCTTCATTGCAGCAGATTCCACTACCACGGTAGTTTGAATATTAGCCAACTGAATGGCTTCTTCCGTAAGAACTATTTCATTAGACGCAATTTTTTCTGAAGTATCGTTGGTTGTATCCAATGGAATAAGTTCCATACCGCAAAGAGGGCAATTTCCTGGTTTGTCCATTTTTATTTGAGGATGCATGGAACAAGTCCATACCTTTGTTTCTGGATCTTGAACATATTCATGCTCGTCTTTATTATGTGATGCTTCAGAACTTCCTCCAGAAAATAGGTTTCCGAGTAGTATACCAACAATCAAAATGCCGGCTGCAATGAGGTAATTTTTATATGTTTTCATGTCTTTCATGTTTTATTTTCCTATTAAGTAATGTATAAACGCCACAGCGGCATTTTTGTCCGTTAGGGCCTTTTGATAGGCCAGTTCATATTTTAATAACTGTCTTTCTATTCTTAATACCTCTTCAAAATCCTTTGCATTTGTGGAATACGAGGTAATCAGGATATCCAGGACCTTTTTGGCAATTTCGGATTGTTTGGCATTCAATGCGATGCGCCTGTCTCCATCACTAAAATCTTTATGTGTATTTTCATAAACAGTGCTCAGGGCATTTTTCTTGTCTTCCATTTTATACTCTTCCACTTCCTGAAAATATTGGGCTTCTTTGATCAAGGCCTTATATTTTTTTCGATATAAGGGTATTGAAATACCTACCGATGGAAATAAAAACGCATCATTACCATTGTCTGACGCCGTTGAAGAAGGGTTTTCCCCAACAACGGTATAATTCAGGCCAATATTGAATTTGGGAAGACCTTCCTTTTTGGCTACCTCTTCTTGATTTAAAAAAGCATTCAATTTGTGTTCAATGCTCTTTATTTGATGGTTTGACGAATAGATTTCATTTAACAAATCCAATTTGTCCTGAGGTAGTTCTTCTTGCCAAAGTACATCCGGTACAACAATCTGGTCCAGGTCATCCCTGTTTAATAGATTATTGAATTTTACTTGCAGGGCATACTTTGTATCCGCAAACAGGGCCAATTGGTTTTTCAAATCGTTCAATTCGAGCTCTACCCTGAGTTCATCTACCGTTGATGCATTCCCAGCTTCAATCTTAACAAGGGACAAGCGCTTGAATACTTCGAGAATTTCGATATTCTGCTCGGTTATTTCTATGGCCTTTTCAATAAAATAATAATTGTAATACGCTGTTTTTATCTCAAAAAAGAGGTTGGATTTTGTATTTTCAAACAGTTCGTATTTTGCATTGGCCATTTCTGTGGCCACGTCCTCCTTGGCGGTCAAAAGACCAAACCAAGGAAAACTCTGCGCCAAATTGAAACGCCATTCTTGAGGGCCGACCCTGGTCTCTACAGGTTGGACAAAATACCCAAAAGCAATATTTGGATTGGGCAATGTACCTACTTGAGGTACTTTTTCCATTGCGGCCATATAATTATTGAACTTTGCTTTTAAGCCAGGATTATTATCGGCCGCAATCTCCAAGTAGGCCTTTAGATTTTCTTGACCAAAGAGACCAGTACCAAGCATCAATAATAGACCCAGGAAAAGAATTTTATAAGTCTTTACTTTCATTTTTATTAATTTAAACATTACGCTTTCTTAATTGTTTCTTTAAACCTTTCTCTTTCCACATACTATATAAAACCGGCACAACGAACATCGTCATTACCTGTAAAAGCATTCCTCCAAAAGAAGGTATGGCCATGGGCACAACAACGTCTGCTCCTTTACCAGTAGCCGTCAATACAGGCATTAACGCTATTACTGCAACCGCAGCGGTCATCATTGCAGGTCTTACACGTTTTGCTCCTGCATGTAATACTGCAGTACGAACACCTTGGACTGTGGCTGGTTTTTCTTCATCGAATACTTGTGTTAAATAGGTTCCCATAATCACACCATCATCGGTAGCTATACCGAACAAGGCGATAAAACCAACCCAAACGGCGACACTTAAATTAATGGTATGCAACTGAAATAGGTCGCGCATGTGAACACCTGAAACATCAAAGTTCAGGAACCAACCTTGGCTGTAAAGCCAAATCATGATAAAACCACCGGCAAAAGCCACGAATATTCCGGAGAAAACCATAAGGGAAGGTATTATTGACTTAAACTGGAAGTATAAGATCAAGAGGATTACAATCAAGGAAATGGGTACAACAATCATCAAGCGTTTTGAAGCTCGAATTTGATTTTCATAATTCCCGGTAAAACGATAGGTAACGCCTGCGGGTAATACAAATTCACCATTATCAATTTTAGTTTTGATATAGGCCTGTGCTTCTTCCACAACATTGGTTTCAGCATTACCTTCTTTCATGTCAAAAATCACATATCCCGTTAAAAATGTGTCCTCACTTTTAATTACTTGAGGTCCTCTCACATACTCTAAGGATGCCAATTCCCCTAACTCTACCTGGACTCCTGCAGGTGTAGGTATCAATATCTTTTTTATTTCATCGGGATTGTCCCTATACTCCCTGGCATATCGTACACGTACAGGGAACCGTTCCCTACCTTCTACAGTTGTGGTCAATTGTTTCCCCCCTATGGCCACAGATAATTGCATTTGCATATCTTTTACGGTCAGTCCATAACGAGACATAGCTTGCCTGTTTAACTTTATCTCCAGATAGGGCTTACCGACCACTCTATCCGCAAATACTGTAGGGGGATTTATACTGGGGACTTCTTTCAGAATATTTTCCAGTTCAAATCCTACCTTTTCGATAACCTCCAAGGTTGGACCAAACACCTTTATGCCCATTGGCGACCGCATTCCGGTTGCCAGCATAATCAAACGGGTTTGAATGGGTTGTAACTTAGGTGCAGAGGTGAGTCCAGGAAATTTGGAATGCTTAACGATCTCCTTCCAAATATCATCTGGTTTCTTGATTTTCTCACGCCACTGTCTAAAGTTTTTTCCGTCTTCATCTTGGATAAGTTCCTCTTCTGCTATCTTTCGGAATTCATCTTTACCATAAGTATAGGTTGTCCCATCTTTTAGTACAAAGGCATCATCATCATTTACTTTAAACCTTTCTCTATGACCATCTTCATCCAAGATATATTCAGGGATATAATTAATCGTGTTTTCAAACATAGAAGTTGGCGCTGGATCCAAGGCTGAATTTACACGACCCCATTTTCCTACTGCAGACCCTATCTCAGGTATCGAGTTCAAATGCCTATCAACACTTGCAATGACCTCCATATTTTCAGTAATACTTGAATGCGGCATAGTGGTTGGCATCAATAAGAAAGAACCCTCATCCAATGCAGGCATAAATTCCTTTCCTATACCAGGGAAAGAGTTTTCCATAGCTACCCAAGCACTATTGGTTTTAACAAAATTGGGCATAAAGCCAAATACCTTGCCAAAGCCCAGCCATATGTTCATCCCAAATAGAACGGCAATAATTGGCAGTGTTAAAAACTTCCATTTGTTATCTAAACACCAAGCTAAAATGCTGGTATAAAAATGTACAATAGTCATTAATACACCTAAAACTACCCCAATAATGATAATTACAAAAATGAAGTTGACTATGGTTGAATTGGAGGCACCTAATGGCATCCATTCAATAGTTAGAAAATAGAGTACAATTAATATGGTTATTGCAATATTTATATAATTGGCTAATTTTTCGGAATAAGGAAGTTTTAACTTGCCATTTAGAAGCGTTCTTTCAGGAACTTGAGTAAGCAAATTATTTACTCCGTAAGCTATCAATGCTATGGCAATAAAACTTCCGTAAACGGCAACAAAAATTACACCAAATGCAATTAAAGTAATATTAAACGTTCGACTGACGCGTTTTTTGTCAAATCTAATAGAAAATAAAACCTTTGCAATTGCCGGAAGAAAAATAATACCAATAATTAGTGATGACACTAAAGCAAAGGTTTTTGTCCATGCTAATGGCCTGAACAATTTACCCTCTGATGCTTGCATTGCAAAAACAGGTAAAAAACTCACAATTGTGGTTGCAAGAGCTGTTATAATAGCCGAGGCAACTTCAACGGTTGCTACATAAATTACCTGCACCAGCCCTTTACCCCTAACACCCTCATTCTCCGGCATTTCTAAATGCCTTATAATATTCTCTGTAAAAATAATCCCTACATCGACCATGACCCCTATGGCAATAGCGATACCTGAAAGCGCTACAATATTTGCATCTACATTAAAATATTTCATCAATATGAATGTCATCAGGACGCCGACCGGCAGCAAGGTTGAGATCAATACGGAAGCTCTAAGATTCAGCACCAGCACTATAACCACCAAAATACTTATCAATATTTCATGGGAAAGTGATGATTCCAAAGTCCCCAAGGTTTCTTGAATCAGACCAGAACGGTCATAAAAAGGTACTATGGTTATTTTGGAAACCGTTCCATCCGCTAATGTTTTAGAGGGTAGGCCAGGTGCCACTTCACTAATTTTGTCTTTAAGGTTATGGATTACTTCTTGTGGGTTAGCACCATAGCGGGCAACTACAACTCCACCTACAGCTTCAACACCGCTTTTGTCCAAACCGCCTCTACGACCTGCAGGCCCAAATTGAATTTTGGCCACATCCTTCAACCGTATAGGGACATTATCTCTTACGGTAACTACACTCTCTTCTAGATCTGATAAGTTTTTTATATACCCCAAGCCTCTTACCAAATATTCGACCCTATTAAACTCCAAAGTTCTGGCCCCTATATCGAGGTTACTGTTTTTCACAGCATTCATTATCATACCAACATCCACATTGTTGGCTTTCATGGCATCGGGATCTATCTCAACTTGGTATTCCTTTAAAAAGCCACCAATGGAGGCAACTTCGGAAACACCACTCGTCGCCGTCAAATAATACCGCACATAGAAATCTTGAATGGTCCTTAGTTCTTGGGGGTCCCAACCTCCAGTTGGTTTACCGGTTTTCGGATCCCTACCTTCCAAGGTGTACCAATATACTTGGCCCAATGCGGTAGCATCCGGTCCTAGTGCAGGGCTAACATCATTAGGAACGGTACCTGGTGGCAAGGAATTTAATTTTTCGAGTATCCGTGTTCGACTCCAATAAAAATCTACATCCTCATTGAAAATGACATATATACTTGAGAGGCCAAAAATGGAGTTACTTCGAATGGTCTTAACGCCAGGAATACCCAATAAAGCTGTTGTAAGGGGATAAGTGATCTGATCCTCTATATCCTGTGGTGATTGCCCCATCCACTCCGTGAATACTATTTGTTGGTTTTCCCCTATATCGGGAATAGCATCAACAGGAACAGGGTTTCTATCCATCCAGGACAATTCCCAGTTAAAAGGGGCGGTGATTATTCCTCCAAAAATAAATGTAAGGAGCAACATAAATGTTATCAACTTATTTTCAAGAAAATAACGGATTGTTTTATTCAGCATGGAAACGATTATTAAGTAATTAGAAATATGAGTTGAAAAAAATCAACAAAAAACAGGGTAGCCCAGAACAATTATAGTTGTAGGGCTATCAATACAATTACTTAATAATCAAATAAGAAAAGTTTGGTCGAGTGTCTGTACATCTCGAATCAGGGGAGGTGGCGAATAGTTCTTAAAAGGAAGGATTTTAGAATCAGTTCCTTCGTAAAGTTTTATATAAGAGTAAATAAAGGAAACAACAAAGAGTTGCTGTTCTAAATCGAAATTTTCAAATGAAATTTTCAAATCTTCTTTGCCATCGAATGCCAATAATTCATCATTACAGCAATCTTTCTCCTTAACATCATCTTCTTCCGAAGTATGTTTATGTTGCTCATCCATACCACAGGATTCTACTTCGCCAAACCAAGAGGTATCCACTAAAATATCGCCACAATAGTGACTTTCAATCGCAAATGAGAACGTTGAAAGAAGCACCAAAAGTGCCATTAAGAAAGATGATATTTTGAAAAAATGTTTTTTCATCTGAGTATACAAAACTACAAAAATATTAATATAATACTTTGTTTTAACAAAAATTTAGAATTGGGACATTGAAATTTTGTATGTGTATGATCTACGTCTCACACCCATTTTAAGAATATGATAAATATCATTTTATTGTTTAATAGCTGCGTTTACCTTTGAATAAATTCTAGTCAACTCGTGCACTTGTCTAATTTATTTTAAGCAAGTTTGGTGCTTTCAAGAATTTAACGAAAAAAGAAATTTTGACTTAATAATATGAAACGGTTTTTTCATAAAATATTATCCATTACTTTAACTTTCGCTGTGCTTTTCACCACTACATCGTTTACAGCGAGTATGCATTTTTGTTGTGGCGAATTGGTAGATGTAGCAGTTTTTGGTAAAGCACAACCTTGCAGCGAAAAGGTTCAAAAAACGGAAGAGTCCTTTAAAATATGTACCATCGAGGACGATGACTGTTGTAGCTCAAAGAGTATAGTAAAACAAGGAGATAATACCCTAAAGAAGGTTAATTTTGAGCTAGATACCGAGAATTATATTTTTTTACATACATTTTTCTACACATATGTAAACCTTTTTGAGAATCTTGAAAAGAAGATAATTCCTTTTTTAAATTATGACCCTCCTTTAATACCAAAGGACATACCTGTTCTTTACGACACTTTCTTAATTTGATTTTTATTTAAGCAGATTATGGTTGTAATAATCTGTACTTCGCATTAGCCAGTAATGATTTATTGGCCACCATTTGTCACACTCATTTTCTAACGACAGCTGGTTCCAATTATTCCAATTGAATATTACAGTCAATTTTGAACTCTGATTATTTACGAATCCTATAAACACTAGCAGTTTAATACGGGATTCAATGGTAAATAATTGACTAGCAATATAAGCGTAATGAATATGATGGATAATAAAAACACTTAGAATTGGAAAATGTAATATCCATGACAAAATTATTTTGAACGTAAGGAAAATAGTGCAGATGAATGCTATTAACTAAAATTTGATAATAACTACATACTAATAAAATGAAAACGAAAAAAAGTTTAGTAAGTAAAACTATAACAATAGCTATCATTTTTCTGTTTGTGGGGTTCAATAGCCTCGCTCAGGAAAAATGGGTAGCACCGTCAAGTGCCGATAAAATTATAAACCCATTAAAAAATGATACAAAAGCTGCCGCTTCTGGTAAAAAGCTTTTTAAAGTGATGTGCGTAGTATGTCATGGTGTTAAAGGGAAAGGCGATGGTATTGGAGGAGCTGGCTTAACAACTAAACCTACCAATTTAACAAGTGTCGAATTCCAATCTCAAACAGATGGCGCCATTTTTTGGAAAATAGCAGAAGGAAGAGCACCAATGGCTTCATATGAGTCTTTAATTCCAGAAAAAAAACGTTGGGAACTAATTAACTATATAAGAACACTTAAAAAATGAAAAAAATAATAACAATACTAGTTACGTTTGTTTTGGCTTTAAATGTAAATGCACAAAACAACGATTTTGAATCAAGTATTACTCAGTTTATGATTCGTGGATATGGTCATACCGGGTTGAATTATCAAACTTCTGGAGATGAAAAAGAATCCTCTTATGTAGGATCTGCATTTGCACCTATCTTTTTATTCAAACATTCCGATAGGCTTATGTTTGAAGCTGAACTAGAATTTGTGCTTGAAAGTAATGAACTTGAAGTTGGTCTTGAATATGCCGACGCAATGTATGTTTTAAATAAAAACATGACACTTAGAGCTGGGAAATTCTTATTACCGTTTGGGACATTTATGGAGCGACTCCACCCATCTTGGATTAATAGATTTTCAACGCGACCTTTAGGCTTTGGACATGATGGAATTGCTCCTGGCTCTGGTATAGGAGTAGAATTAAGAGGTGCTTTTGATCTTGGAGGTCCTTCATTAAACTATTCTATTTACTCTACAAATGGGGCAAGGTTAAAGGATGGAAGTGATGAGCCGGAAGAGGCTGGAATGCTTATGTTTAAAAATTATGAAGATAATAATAATAGTAAGGCATTTGGTGGTCGTATAGGCTTGTTGCCATTTTCAGATTCTTCAACAGAAATAGGATTTTCAGCATACTCAACAAATGGTGTAGGAAATCAAGATTCTCAATATGAGAATGTAGGTGCTTTTTATATGCCTTAGATTTTTCTTTTGTAAAGCAAGTATCGCCATTAAATGGTATTATTGATATAAAAGCACAATACAATAATTCGAGTGTAGACGCAGCTACATTTACAGAGGAACATGAAGACGGAGATATAGAAGAGTACACCTTTGACAACGCAAGTAATTCTTTTTATACTCAATTAAGCTACAGACCAACGATGTCTGACAGTGACTTTCTAAAAAAACTTGAGTTTGTGGGTAGATATTCCAATTTCAACGCTCCAGAAGGGGCTGAATGGGAAGAACAATCAACTCAATTGGCACTTGGAATCAACTACTGGTTAAGCTGGCGTTCAGTATTTAAAATGAGTTATCAAACTACGGATAAAGAAGGTGGACATGGAAATGTAGGTAAAACCAAAACAGAAGGTCTTTTTCTACATTGGGCGATAGGATTTTAATTTAATTTAATAAAATAAGAAAGATGAAAACATTATATAAAATACTAGCTGTAACAACCATGATATTAACGCTTGGAGTTACCATAGTAAGCTGTTCTTCTACAAAGAAGGTCTATACCGACACAACGGATGTTGTAATTACTAGCACTGATGAAGAATTTAAAATGGAAAAATCTGGTGCACAATACTGGGGAGAAACATGTAATAGATGTCACATTGCACCCTCTCCGGCAAGTTACAATGATACCGATTGGGATACTGTTAGTTTGCACATGAGAGTGAGGGCAAACCTTACTGAAAAAGAAATTAATAAAATTACAGAATTTCTTACGTCAGCAAATTAATCTATAAAGCACATTTTCAATACGAACAAAGAATAATAAGAAGAAGCATGGAAAGTGTGCTTGATTGCGGTTAATTTAATTGAGAATAATACTATGAGAACATTAGTTATTATTTCTTTAGCAATCGGCTGACAACTTTAAGCAGTTGCACCCAGAAAAAGGACGTTAACACTATTCTAATGAATTCGAAAATCAGAGCTGAATTTTTTGAAGACATCGCAAACACCCACAGTTATATGACTGAATTTATGAAAAACATACAAGGCAACGACCATGCGATACAAAAGATAAAGGGAGATAAAGAATATTGGGAACTATGATGCTTGAAGAAACATGATGAGCAAGGACTGTATAGAATCTTGCAAGAAAATGATGGAAGAAATGGAATGGATATAATAGAACAAGCACAACTGGACATGAGTAAAATCCAAAGTCATGGCGACCATCATTAATGTATAAAACAATTAAACTTAAAAACAAAAATCATGAAAGGACATTGGATATGGATGGTTATCGGTTGCAGTCTTCCGTTACTGCTTATTTTTTTCGCTCCTGCTTTGGGAATAACAGGTTATAACGGACTTTTTGCCTTTATCATTCTAATGTTCATACTCCACATATTTATGCCACATGGTGGTCATGGTCATGGCAAACATAGTAGTGCGGAACAAAATGATAAATAGTACGAACACGGTGAAGCAAAATCAGTTGCCGAATCAAAGGAAGGGCATGAAGGTCATCGCCATCATTAATAACAATCGGAAACAGATGAAACGGAAATTTCAAATCGAAGGAATCAGCTGTGGTGGATGTGTAGAAAGGGTCAAGAGAATCTTGGAGGAACACCCAGCCGTACAGAAAACGGAGATTTTTTTATATCCAGAAGAAGCAACGATTATTAGTATGAAAGAGAAACTTACTGTAGAGGACCTTCAACATCGACTTGACATATTGGAGGGTTATACTATAACAGAGATCAATTAAAATAATAATAACCTTAAAATTAAGAATATGTTTTATAACGATGGTTTTTTTGGGGAATGCACCTTATATGGTGGGCAATTTGGTTTGCGCTTCTAGGCTGGATTTTCTTTGCGCCTTCCAGCGCATCTTACGAAGAAACCAATCATGACGGTCCAGTCACAACGCTCAAGATCCGGTTCGCCAAAGGTGAAGTAAACAAGGAAGAATATAAGCAAACAAAGAAAAATTTAAAATCGGACGTCTAGTCTAAAAAAACAAGTGCTAACATTTAAAACTAAAAATATGCATTTTTTTAACGGTCGTTTTTGGAGGCATGCACTATGTATGGTGGGTCATTTGGTTCATCCTGTTAATCTGGATTTTCTTCGTGCCAGCTGACATACCTTATCAAAAATCAAAAAAGGAAAGCCCACTGGATATTTTAAAAAAGTGTTTTGCACAAGGCGAAATATCCAAGGAAGAATTTGAAGAATCAAAAAAGGTTCTAAAATCGGAAGTTTAATTTAAAAAATATAATCATGAATCGTATCAACGTAAAAAAATTCGGTTTTGCATTTGGTCTTACAGGAGCTCTGGTTTATCTGGGTTGTATGGTCGTTATGGCCACCGTCGGCCAAGAGGATAGTATTATTTTCTTTAATAGCCTCTTTCATGGGCTAGATACAACTAGTATAATTAGGGTGCATGTGCCTCTATTGGAAGCACTTTTTGGAATCATACAAACATTCATCTTGGGTTGGCTAATAGGTGCTTGTATTGCAGCATTTTACAATGCACAGCTAAAACTGAATAAATGAATGAAAAATTCTGTGATGAGATAAAATGCATCACATTTTAACTTCAATATCTAAAAAATAAATACAATGAAAAAAATAAGATTAGTAACTATTATGGTTGCCATTACTATGTTGGGTTTGGTAGCTTGTGAAAAATCAGAAAGTCCAATTGACGAATCTCTTGAAGGGACTTATATAGGGACGCTTACCAACCAAGATGGATTGAAAGGTGGTAGTGTTGTATCGAAAACTGAAGAGGATGCAATCGCGGAAATAACAAAAATTGGAAAGGAAACGATTGAGGTCCATATCTATAACGTTGAGTTAGATACGACATTCTTGTTGAATTACTATAAGTACATGAACAATGTGGAGGTATGTTTCACTGGGGATGACTTTGAAAATATGTACGGCCATATGTTGGGACAAGGACATATTAACGATGGCATGATGGGCGATATGCAAAATAATGAAACAGAATGGATGCATCACCTGAACGATGAGCACCAGAATGATGATGAACATTTTGGCGGTTTTGATATGGAAGACCATACGTTTAGGTATCGGTTAACTATGATGGAAGGGGGCATACTTTATGATCTTCAGTTTCAGGGGATGAGAAAATAGATTTCATAGAAAAAGTAATTTCGGATAACTGGAGAATAAAAGCTCTTGCCCTATCTTCCTGAACATATGTAATTTTAGAGGGTATTTGACTTTGCATAGGCATTCAGTAAACAGTTAGGAGAGAGAGAAGAGCTAAATATATAGCATAAGCAGATTAAATATGTTGTCGTGCGTTACTTGGAATCTAACAGTCTGTATAGTTTTCAACAAATTTTATGGAATTGATAATTATAAATCTAAAACTATATGACCATGAAAAATATACTTGTACCTACAGACTTCTCTGAAAATTGCAATAAAGCTGCAGATTTGGGCATAGCGATGGCCAAACTTTATGATGCGGAAATCCATTTTTTCCATTTGATAAACACTCCCGTCGATTGGGTGAAACTGGATATACAAAAAGAGAAGATATATCCTGAAACCCTCAGGAATATCGGTATCGCAAAATCTGCCCTAAGGGTATTAGAGAAAAAGGCAGAAAAGGAGAATCTAAAGTGTCGGACCTTCTTGGAATACCACGTTGGGGAAACACATATCTTGAAACACTCCGATCATTTCCATCATGATTTTATCATCACCGGGAGTAGTGGCACTAAAGGAGTTGTTAGGGAAATACTTGGTAGTAATGTGGAGCAGATAGTTCGAAGGTCAGAAGTACCGGTTATTGTAGTTAAAGAAGATGAAGTTATTTTTCCTTTCAAGAAAATTGTTTTTGTTTCTGATTTTTTGGAGGATATGAGTGATGCGTTTGAACAAGTAATCTCACTTGCCGAAAAATGCGATGCCCATATTCGTTTATTAAGAATCAATACGGAAAAAGATTTCAACAGCATTGAAGCCGGATTAAATCCTATCAAGTCTTTTTTGAAAAAATTTCCCAATTTTAAAAATTATTCCATGTATGTCAATAATGAACTTTCCGTGGAGACTGGCATCAATACATTCTTAAAGTATAAACCGAATGATTTGATTGCCTTGTGTACGCACGGTAGCACCGGGTTTTTGAGTTTATTTTCAAAAAACATAGCCGAAGGGGTAACCAACCATTCAACCCTTCCGGTAATGACAATGCATGTATAAATAAAGTACAGAAGTATGATAGATGATCTAAATCAAATACAGGGGAAACCCTTTTATAAGTTGTTATTCGGGAGAACAGTCTTACCTGTGGTCACAATCTTGGGAATAGGACTATTGTATGTTGTTTTAATGTCAATGATCGATCATAGGTTTTTGCCATTTCATATCATCATTATAACGGCTGCATTGGTAAAGACCATAGTGATTACGCTGACCACCTTGAACCAACTATCAAAAATGATAAAAATTTGTCATTCTTTAGAGCGATTACTTTGGGTTTTTGGATTAATCATCATTATTAGTATTTTTTCTTTTGCGATCGATTATACCTGTCTTTACCAATTCAGTCAAGAGGCGTTTGAAGGCGTTCCCGAGTATTCTAACTCATACTTATATAATTTGTACCACTTTTTTTATTTAAGTGTAATTACCTTTTCAACCGTAGGATATGGTGACATTACCCCAGCTTCCGATGTAGCTCGATTTGTTGTTATGCTTGAAATATTTTTAAGCTTTTTCCTTATCGTATTCGCCTTGGCCAATATCAAAAAAATACATATCAATGAATAAGATAAATATTATAAAGACAAGTGGGGAGAAAGCACCTTTCAAATAAAAAAAGTGATAAGTTCATTGGAAAGGGCTGGTGCCGATAAAATGTTGGTGAAGGAGAAGGCGTTACATCTACACACTTTGGAAAGCTAATTTCTGGGTTTGTCGATAGTATTACTACCATTGACCCTCACTTGTACAGGATAAGTTCCCTTGGGGAAGTTTATCATATTCCAAATAGAGTGATCCACGCTGCGAACAATATTGCCAAATGGATTAAAGAAAACATTGACAATCCTGTATTTATTGGACCTGATTAAGATAGTGAGCAGTGGGTTTCTGATGTTGCTAAAAATGCAGGAGTTCCTTTTACTGTGCTACAAAAAGTAAGACATGGTGACCGTGATGTTGAAGTTTCAGTTCCTGATGTAAATACCCATAAAAATTCAACACCAGTATTGGTAGATGACATCATATCTACGGCAAGAACAATGATAGAGACTGTAAAACATTTGAAAAATGCCGGAATGAAACCACCGATATGTATCGGCATCCATGCCGTATTTTCTGGAAATGCCTATCAAGATTTGTGGGATGCGGAGGTAGAGAATGTCATAACTTGTAATACGATTGCCCATCAATCAAATGCCATTGATTTAAGCGATGTCATTGCTAAAGAAGTAAAAGAGTTGATGCACCATATATGAAAATAAGCTATCCCATATTAGCCCTCCTATTTCTCAGTACTTCAATGAGTGCACAAACTGAAATGCTTATCGGACAATTGTCTAATAAATTGGTTGTTCGGGAGAATTTTAATAAAAATGGGGATTTACTCAATAAACAAACCTTTAAAGCTGGAGAAGCTATTGAGACAAAAGGGTCTTATGAAATTGAGGTAGTCACAGAATTGTTTGACAAGAATCAAAAATCTATTGATAAATATACTACCACCTATCTTTGTGACCCTGATGAATCTAGTGTAATGGTTATGGCATTTCCATTTTCAAACTCAAAATCCAAGGAAGCTGAAATCAGTACAGTGTCTGAAAATTTCAAGGAACTCTATGATTTGGTGAACTTAGAGAATGTTGAACTCGAAATGAGTTTCGACACAGGGTTACTGAATTTCTTTGGTTCCAACAGTAAGATAAAAATATATGACCGGGTGTTGGAATCCAATGGAAATGGTCAAATGATTAAATCGAAAATCAATATTAAAGCCTATGCACTGGGGATACGAATTAAACAATTGGATTATGTTGCAAATGAGATATTGACTGACAATGGCTTATTATCCTTCCAGAAATTTATAGAAGAAGACGGTAGCTATTTTACGACGACCTTTAAATAAATTAGAAGATGAAAAATAACGATAACCCTTAAATAGAACAATATGGAAAATCACGGACATAATCATCATGAAAAAATGGACCACTCTAAGATGGATCATAATGAACATGATCACTCAAAAATGAATCATGATAAAGAAGACCACTCAAAAATGGACCATTCCAATCATGGAGGTAATGTTCCCATGGGAATGGCGGGCCATGACCACCATAAAATGATGATTGCCGACTTTAGAAAACGGTTTTGGGTTACATTAATTCTAACGGCACCCATTCTTTTCTTTTCCCCGATGATACAGGATTTTTTTGGATATAGTTTTCTGCTCCCCGGCAACCGCTATATCCTTTTTGCACTTTCTACTATAGTCTATTTCTATGGAGGGTGGCCATTCTTGAAAGGCTTTTGGTCAGAGATTAAAAAGGGTTCTCCTGGAATGATGACCTTAATTTCTATGGCCATAAGTGTCGCCTACTTTTATAGTACGGCAACCGTTTTCGGTTTAAAGGGTGTTGATTTTTTCTGGGAACTCGCTACCCTAATTGCTATTATGCTTGTGGGTCATTGGATAGAGATGAAAAGTGTACTTGGTGCGTCAAAGGCGTTGCAATTATTAGTCAGTATGATGCCTGCGGAAGCTCACTTGGTAAAAGGAGAAAATATTGAAGATATTAAACTGAAAGATTTATTAAAAGATGATGTTATCCTGATAAAGCCCGGAGAAAAAGTTCCAGCTGATGGGGTAATTGTAGAGGGCTCTAGTTATTTAAATGAATCAATGCTTACAGGAGAATCTAAACCTGTTAAAAAAGATGCAAAAGATAAAGTAATAGGTGGCTCAGTAAACGGGAACAGTACCTTAAAAGTAAAAGTGGAACATACAGGAAAGGATAGTTATCTCAACAAGGTAATCACGATGGTTGAGGAAGCACAGAAAACTAAATCCAAAATGCAAAACCTATCTGATAGGGCAGCAAAATGGCTTACTTACATTGCGTTGGCTATTGGTTTTGGCACGCTTGCAGTATGGCTTTCTTTAGGTTTTCCGTTTGTATATGCCTTGGAAAGAATGGTTACGGTAATGGTCATTGCCTGTCCTCATGCTCTAGGACTTGCAATTCCACTTGTCGTGGCTATTTCTACAGCAGTTTCTGCACAGAATGGATTACTAATTCGAAATAGAACTGCTTTCGAGGAATCCCGTAAAATATCAGCACTACTTTTTGATAAAACAGGAACGTTGACCAAGGGAGATTTTGGAGTAACGCGTATAGAATCTGTAACAGGTACTTATTCAACAGATGAAATTCTTCGCTTAGTAAGTGCCTTGGAACAAAGCTCAGAACACCCTATTGCCGTCGGGATTATAAAAAAGGTTAAGGAAGATAATATTACCATCCCAAAACCAGAAAACTTTAAGGCCATTACTGGTAAAGGAGTTGAAGCAAATGTGGAAGGTAAACTAGTAAAAGTAGTAAGTCCTGGCTATTTAAGAGATGAAAAAACAACAATACCTGAAGACGCTTACAGCGATGCCGCAGAAACCGTTGTTTTTGTGTTAATCGAGGGGGAATTAGCTGGATATATTGCACTTGCCGATGAGATTAGACCGGAATCTGCAGAAGCTATAAAAGTGTTCAAAAAGAATAATATTAAGGTGTTAATGGCAACTGGCGATAATGAGAAAACCGCCAAAGCTGTTAGTGAAAAACTCGGATTAGATGGCTATTATGCTGAAGTACTTCCACACCAAAAAGTAGAAATAGTTGAAGAGCTACAAATCAATGGAGAATTTGTAGCAATGACAGGAGATGGAGTGAACGATGCCCCTGCATTGGCAAAAGCGGATGTTGGAATTGCTGTTGGCTCCGGTACCGACGTTGCTGCTGAAACGGCCGATATTATTTTGGTTAACAGTAACCCACAGGATATAGCCAACTTAATTTTATTTGGAAAAGCGACTTACAATAAGATGATACAAAATCTCATTTGGGCGACCGGTTATAATGTGGTAGCGATTCCATTAGCGGCCGGGGTTTTGTATTCTTCAGGTTTTGTTTTAGGACCTGCTATTGGAGCTGTATTCATGAGTTTGAGCACCATTATAGTTGCCATTAATGCCCAATTGCTAAAAAGGAAAATAGGCAAAAAATAATGAATGAAAATGAAAAACTCAATAATATATTTTTAGTCTTGTTGAGTTTATTCGTGGTAATGTTAGGGTATGGTGTTTTATTGGACTTGCACAAAAAAGTGGACATTTAGTTAAGAGTCATGCTGCTACTTTTTGATTGAACATTCCCATTTCAGATTCTTCTATAGTTTTATACCCCAAAGTGGAGTGTGTTCTTCTTCTGTTGTACCAAGTTTCTATCCA
>JAJRRO010000108.1 GCA_024279425.1 Bacteroidota bacterium
TATGCCCCATATACGGTTCCTGTTCGTCAGTACCGAGTTTTGTAGTCTCGCTTCCTTCAGTCCTGACCTCACGTCAGCAACCTTGCGACTTACTAATGGTTCGAGGCGTTACCCCCGCCCATAAGGGACTCTCACCCTCTAAATGAATTTGATTATCTTTCAATAATCAAAAAAAAGATGCCCATGCTGGGCACACACAATGTGTATAGTGCATAGCACCCTGCGGGATGCTACGACACCATACACGGAACGTTAGCGGTAATTTAACAGGAAGCCTGAAAATTCAATGACAAAAAAGACTTTAATTTTATTTAGCTTTATATTTTTAAAGTTTCTGCTACAATACTTTGTACTCAGTTCAGACTACGACTTGCAACGAGACGAATACCTTTATCTTGACCAAGCGCACCATTTGGCTTGGGGTTATTTATCCGT
This sequence comes from Bacteroidota bacterium, assembly GCA_024279425.1. Lineage (GTDB taxonomy): Bacteria > Bacteroidota > Bacteroidia > Flavobacteriales > Flavobacteriaceae > Maribacter_A. The sequence goes on from JAJRRO010000108.1 coordinate 436, forward strand.
TCCACCTGTCACTTCCTGGATTTCAAGTATTATTTATCTTTTAGGGAATTCAGTTTTTTGGGTTAAATTCTTTCCTTCATTGTTTGGTGCTTTAACAATTCTTGTGGTTTGGAAAACAATTGAAGAATTAAAAGGTAATTTGTTCGCATTGATATTAGGTGCAACTTGCATTTTGTTTTCTGCTCTTTTAAGACTAAATACATTATATCAGCCTAATTCCTTTGACGTCTTAAGTTGGACAGCTTTTTACTTCGTTATCATTAAATATTTCAATACCGAAAAACCAAAATGGCTTTTTGTTGCTGCAATAGTATTTGCTCTTGGATTTCTGAACAAATACAATATCGTTTTTCTACTTTTAGGCCTTCTCCCTTCTATTTTACTTACTGACCAGCGTAAAATTTTTATTCAAAAGAAATTATACATTGCTCTATTTTTAGCGCTATTATTAATTTCACCAAACCTTTTGTGGCAATACAATAATAATTTCCCTATTATTCATCATTTAAATGAATTAGCAGACACGCAATTGGTAAATGTTGACAGGATAGGTTTTTTAAAATCACAATTGTTTTTTTTCATAGGCTCTTTTTTTGTAATAGCTTTCTCCTTATATGCTTTACTTTTTTACAAACCTTTCAGAAGATACAAGCCTTTCTTTTGGACATTCTTTTTTACACTAATTCTTTTTCTATATTTTAAAGCCAAAGACTACTACGCAATAGGACTTTATCCTATTTATATTTCATTTGGTTCAGTTTTTCTTATGAATCTTTTAAATGAAGGATGGAAAAAATATTTACAGCCTGTAGCTATTGCTATTCCAGTATTAGTTTTTATACCTATGTTCGGTATTGCATTTCCAAATAAAAGTCCCGAGTATATAATTGCTCATTCAGAACTCTATAAATCTTATGGACTACTTCGTTGGGAAGATGGTAAAGACCATTTACTACCACAAGATTATGCTGATATGCTTGGATGGAAAGAATTAGCAAAAAAAGTAGATTCCGTTTATTTAGAATTACCTAGCCCAAGCCAAACACTTATACTTTGTGACAATTATGGGCAAGCTGGCGCAATAAACTATTATACGAAAGAAGGAATTAAAGCAGTTTCTTTTAATGCAGACTATATTAACTGGTTTAATCTTGACCGACAATTTATTAATCTCATTAGGATTAAAAATTATAAAGAAAAAGATAATGAATTTAAAGAAACTAGTCCGTATTTTAATTCTTCCGTTTTAGTTGACTCTATAACAAATCAATTTGCGAGGGAATATAAAACATGGATTTTTGTTTTTAAAACGGCTAAAGTGGATGTTAATAAAAGAATAAAAAGTGAAATTGAAGAAGTAAAAAACTACCGCTAACAAAGTGTATAAATCATTGGGTAATAAGTAGTTAAAATAATATTAACAGATATAAAAAAACGTAACTGTCAACTGAAAATGAAGTGCTTTTAAATGGCCAAAGCTTCATACACAAAACGTTGGGTGCCACATAAATTAGTGGATGATTATTTTGGAAATTATTTGGGCGATAAAATTATGTAGAAGTATCCTTTTTACATAAGGGACTATCACCAAAATTAAATTGTTATGAAATTTGTAAATCTGGTTGGACTCACTTTATTTCCAACAGTTTGAAAGATTATTTAGAGAGTGGAATCGGAATGCCAAATTTAACTTGAAATTGAATATAATGGATAGAGTATATATTTCAAAATCTTTACTTGACATCAACGCTTCTGTGTCAAAAGTTTGGGACGCTTTAATAAACCCCGAAATTGCAAAAAAATATTTTTTTGGAGCAAAAGTAATATCAAACTGGAAAAATGGTGATACAATCATTTTTAAAGGAGAATACAACGGTAACAAATATGAAGAAAAAGGGGTTCTCTTAAATGTAGTACCCAAAATTCAACTACAATATACCCATTGGAGTAATCTTGAAGGAATCCCTGATATACCTGAAAATTATAGAATTTGGACTTTTGATTTGGAAGAAATTGAAAATCATACTCGACTTTCAATTTCAGAAGATAATATTCCCACAGATAAAAAGCGAAAGCGTTCAGACGAATTTTGGAATGGAGTACTTAATACTATAAAGGAATTATTGGAAGATGAAGATTAAAAAACTACTGGCAATCGAGTAGACGGCCGTGAGCTGTAAGGCCCACGGTGCACCTCTCACACCACCGTACGTACGGGTCTCGTATACGGCGGTTCGTTACATCAGAACTTTACACGGAGGTAGTGCGCCAACATACTTTCATAACCTCTTTTTCTTAGGCGTTTTTCAGTAATGGTAGTTCTAAGTATAGGGCTTTGGGCTACCGCCCAACCTCCCATCCTTGTCCTACTCCAAGCATATGCTTGGCCCTGTTTTATTCCTAGTCTGATAAGGTTCTTTCGTTTGCGCTCTAGTTTCTTCCGATCGTGCCATATGCAGTAGCGTAATCGGTTACGTAGCCATTCATCCATCTTTTTAAGTTTGGTCTGTATATTTCCTAAACGAAAATTATTCAGCCACCCCTTATAGATGGGTTGTAAGCGTTGTAAACGTTCTGCCAATGATAATGGCAACGTTTTCTTGGTAGCGTACTTGAGCTTGCGTTTAAGTGTTTGCCAAGCCTCTTTGCCTACTACTAACGGGTACTTGCCCTTTACGCCTTTCTTGTAGACAGGCGCGAACCTATAACCCAACACCTTAAATGTAGAAGGTCTGCGGATACCGCTCTTTGCTCGGTTAATAGGCAAGTCCAGTTTCTCTTTTAGAAAAAGAAAAACCCCATTCCCTATCGCTCGTGCCGCTGCTTTTGATTTTGTGTAAATACTAAAATCATCTGCATAACGTATAAACCTGAACCCTCTTGTTTTTAAATGTTCGTCCAATTGGTCCAACATGATATTAGACAGTAAGGGACTTAATGGGCTGCCTTGTGGCAATCCTTTCCTGCGCTTATGCAATCGCCCGTTCTTTAAAATAGGCGCGCGAAGCCATTTGCGCATTGGCCATAAGGTGGTCTGGCACTTGACCTTGTCATAAATAAGCTGAAGTAGTTTATAGTGTTGTACTTCATCGAAGAAACTTTGCAGGTCTATATCCACTATGTCTTGGTATCCATCATTGATGTAGCCTTGACTTTTTAATACAGCCTGTTGCAGGTTCTTCTTAGGGCGGAAACCATAACTCTCCGATTCGAAATCTAGTTCGAAATGAATAACCAGTTGTTGACTTACCGCTTGTTGAAGCCATCTATCCACTACCGTTGGCACTCCCGGTAATCTGGTCTTGCCATTTGACTTGGGTATCACTACCCCTTTGATAGCTTGTGACTTGTAGCTTTTAGAAATAAGTTGGCGCACCACTTTTGAGCGGTGGGCATCTATAAATGCCTTCGACCCTGTTGTGGCCATACCATCTATTCCTGCAGAACCTCGGTTCCGGACTACCTTTTTACAGGCGTTGGTCAAGTTTCTGGCCGCTACTACTTTTGCTATCATTTGTACTGTTCTTGTCCCTCTAAGTATAGGCTATCGGGTCAAGCTGGTTCCTATACGAATCCAGACGTGATTTAACGTTCGGTCCTTCCTGACTTGTGAGACCTCCAGGGTGCTGCCCTAGCTCGTTGCCCGTAAGTAGTATGACCTCTGCTGACTTCTCCATATAACTACACGTAGCTTTGGAGACCTCCCCAGGTAAGAACATCTTCTTTCACCCGATCCCTGCCGTATCTACATAACTACCCTTTTGGCATTCTTTGGGGCGTTACAATGATGTGCTTGCTTACCCGAATAATTATGCCCCATATACGGTTCCTGTTCGTCAGTACCGAGTTTTGTAGTCTCGCTTCCTTCAGTCCTGACCTCACGTCAGCAACCTTGCGACTTACTAATGGTTCGAGGCGTTACCCCCGCCCATAAGGGACTCTCA
>JAJRRO010000109.1 GCA_024279425.1 Bacteroidota bacterium
CTTCAATATCCCGATAACCAAGACTAAACCGTAATTTCAGGTAAACGGCATGTAATATGATTGATTTGGGAAAACAATGGCCTTTGAACATTTCTTTTTTTGCTGACAAATGTAAATGTTTGGTTTTTGCTAACTTAGATGCAAAAGAACCCTAATTGGTCACCATAACTAGGTTTATACTCATTTAATGGTAATGGCTTTATTAATTTTAACAGGTTCTACTATTCCTTTAAGAAAATCCTTCCTGGTCATTTCACCGCTGTCTATCTTTTTCAGCAGTTCTTTTTGCGCGATATAATCTGCGTTCACAATGCCTGCGCGGCTCTGCAGCAAGCGCCACGCTTTTCTTCGTTCAACACAGAAGAGAACCATTTGGCTGGACAAAAGATGAGGTTTTGTACTGCCATCATCTTTGTAGTCAACAGTATAAACGCCAAAATCAGGAATGAACGAGCGGTGATTAGGGTCAAGGAACCTGCGGTGAACCACATCATCCTGTGTGATGAGTTTCAACAGGTCTTCCAATAAAATTTTATCCTTCACTTCTTCCTCTGACACCATTTTGTGATGCTGGCGAAACCGCGCTTCAGTGAAAGCCCAGTGCGCAGTGGTAAAGATGTAACTGCGTTTGGTAACCGGAGCCCTGCGGTTAAACCAATCGCCCGAATAGTTCGGGTTTCCCTTCACATAAAGCGTTTCCTGAAATGTTTCTCCCAATGTCGGGTTGAAAAGAAATTCAGGCACGCCCCTGCTGTCACGCACCTTCAATGCCTGTTCCTGTGAAGCATAATCAGGCACACCGTGTTCGGGCTGACAAGTAGTATACACCTGGAAGAAAGCAGTTCCCCTGTAACATATTCCATCAATCAATGCTTTGTACAATGAACCCGTGTTAGCCAATGAAACCTGTGCAACGTAAGGGGAACCATGTCCGCCAATGAAAATTTCTGCTACTGATTTCTTCTCGGTAAATTTTCCTCCCGTGGCTTCACCGGACTGGTTCATATCAAACCCCCCAACCATCACAGAGGAATCAGAATTCTGCCCGCCGGTGTTTGAATACACTTGAGTATCCAACATGAGCATCTTCACATTCGGACGATTCTGAAGTACCACTTTTGAAACATTCTGAAAGCCGATATCGCCCATCCCACCGTCTCCGCCTAGTACCCATACCTTCGGCAACTCCAATACTTCCAGGTCTGACATATTGGTATCCGTGAAATGTGTGAAATAGAAATAATCCTTTTCAGAAAATGGACTTGTAAAACCATTCAGCGCAATGTCGGCAAGCCGCTCGGGAATCACGGAACGGAAGGCATGGTCCTTAATGAAACTTTCTCCAATGAGCCACCCGATTGTAGCCCCGTCCTGAAAGAGTGAATTCATCCAGGGATAGGGATGTGGATTGTTAGGAGGGGTTGAACCGTATACTGTGTTACATCCTGTATGCGCAGCCATCGCCATAGCCGACATTCCATTGGGTGCAAAACCTTCTATGGCCTGCAATTCCTCATGGTTAGCCGCATCGGTGCGCATAACAGTTACAATCGCATGAATGATATCTGTATCATTTCCTTTGAATTCATGAACAATACGCTTGTCGGTTTCTTTGGAACCTTCTGCACCATAACTCATCAGAATATGGAGCGTTGTTTTACGAAAAGCGTAATATGCCTTTTCATCTTTTGTCTTCAGTGTTTCAAGGGATTTCAATCCTTCTTTTTCAAGGAGGTTGGCTTTTTCACGCAAGCGAGCTGCTTTACGGTGAAAGAGCGGCCGCATCAATGTTTCGGTAAGTGTTGCCAGGGCGCGAAGGATGGATTTCTCACCACATCCCGCACACGCACCGTCACCGGAAACAAATGCATCATATTTGGACCGCATCATCAGGTGAAACTTCAGTGCTGCCGCTTTTGATTCTTCTGCATTTTCAGCGTCAAAAATTCCAAGATACTTTTTGGGAGTATCTTTCAGCAGTTGCAAAAATTGATTAGCCGATTCAATATCGGCATGATGCTGCTCCGTTTCTTCAACCATCCTGAGGGCATCATGACTGCCGCAGGCCTCCACGCAGGCAGCACATCCTTTGCAAAGGTCGCGTACATAAATGGAAAATATTCCCCCAGAACCGCTTTCTTTCTTCTCCTTTCCACTGAAGATTCCTCTGGTGTTGAGGTAAGCAACCGGTAGAATTTCCAGGATGGCATCCAGTTCGCTGAGCGCTTTGTCGGAAATAAAAGGATCACTCAACGCCGTCAGATTATCTATTGCCAACTTATTAAATTTGGTCCCTTCCTTTTTTCCTTTCGTATTCGCCATTTCCAGCATCTGCGCACGCATTGTTTTTTCCACTTCAGGCAGCCGTTTAAGAATGGCTTTTCTCGACTGAGTATCTTTTACATAATGATTTGTTGCTGTAGTAAGTACGGTGATAATATCCTGCGCAGTGTTGGGAAGCGCAGTATCTGGACATACCACAATACAATCCATGCACTGCGTGCAATTGTCTTCAATGAAGATTGGAATCTGCCGCCTCGATACATATTTTCCACTCGTGGCTCCTGTGCCGGATGCCATAAGACCTACAGACGACAAAGCACTTGCTGGCTGGTGATATCCTAATCCGGCTCTGAATTCTTCATCGAAGGTGGACATCTTGAACATGGGAGCCTTTACGGTTCCGTTACCGTGAATTTTGGAAACGTCGGTCAGGCAAGGGATTAGAGAACCCATAAAGCGTGAAGTGTCGCGGGCATTCACATCGCCATGCGGAACTTCGATAACATTGTCAAAGCCCGATTTCATAACGGTCATGTTAGATTCAATAACTGCTTCACCAAAACGTCCGAATTTCTTTTCATACTGTTTGCGGATGGTGGTTTTGAATTCTTCTTCCGGAATATTAAAAGTTTTAAGAAATGGCGATACTTTGAAGAACGCACCCAGAAAAGCGTTGCCTTGCATTCGTGTCTGAAGGTCTTCACGGTCTGTGGCTTTTTTCGCAATGGCAAATCCGTTCAAGGCATACACTTTTATTTTATGTGTGATAATCCACTGCCTGTATTTTTTTGGAATGTGTTGCCATGCTTTTTCCGTAGAGGGTTCGTTTGATTCCCACACAAATGCGCCACCGTCTTCAAGCCCCTCAAGCGGATTGGAATGAAGAAATACTTTGGGGTCGCAGCAAAGAACTATATTCACATGCCGAAGATCGCAGTTTACACGCACACGATCAGGGGCCGCAACCATGAAATAATTAGTAGGAGCACCTTTTTTTTCCGAACCATATTTTGGATTGGCGCTAATGTGAACCACCTCTTTCGGATTACCGTCTTCCTCAAGCAGTTTGTCCCTTTCGGAAATAAAATTGGAAAATTCGCCTAATACTTCTCCAAGATTTTTCCTGTGGTAATCATTCCCCATCCTCCAATGGAATGTAAACGAACCGCAATGGAATTTTTGGGCAGGCAAGATGGGGTTTCTTCTGAAAGAACCGCATAAGGGTGTTTAATTCCTACATAGAAAAAACTCTCTCCCTCCCCGGCTTTTTTTCCGTCTGCACGTGCAATTCTTCCCTCTGCAAAATCAAACGCGCCAATGATACCTTCGGGACGAAAATCGCGAGAACCAAGTCCATACGAACCGGAAAATATTTGGGGCTTTTCTGTGGATGGATTCATAGAAGGCAATCCATGAAAAGCATTGTTAAAGTAATTAGCTTCGGCTTTGCTCAGCGCAACTTTAATGTCACGTGTAAGCGGATTATCACCAGAAAGCGATTCATCTGTTCTTTCAAGAATGATAACTCTTTTCTTTCCTTTCAGCGCTTCGATCACCGCCTTTTCCGGGAACGGACGGAGCACATTGATATGAACAACGCCAACATCAACCCCCCTGCTGCTTTTGAGGTAGTCAGCCACCGCTTCAATGTTCTCTGCCGCGCTGCCCAACGCAACAAAAACGGTTTCTGCTTTTTCACAATTGTATTGAGTAACCAAACCATAATAACGTCCGGTAAGTTCAGCGTATTCTTTGCAAGCGTTTTCAAAGAAAGGAAGAATGTCCTCCGAAAAATTATTTCGCCTCGCGGCTATACCGTTCATATAGTGTTCCTGGTTCTGCACCGGTCCCAGAAGGATGGGGTTTTTCAGATCTATACCTGCCGGAACTCTTTTGCGTTTTGGTCCGAAAAGAATTTTCTGTGCTTCGGTGGGGCAATTTATTTCATCATTAGCATCGCCAAGAAATTCGCGAATGAGAGCTGCTTCCGGTTTTTTAAAAGTTCTTTCAAGGTGAGTGGTAAGAAAACCATCCTGCACATTCATGCCGGGATTGAGTGATAGTTCAGTAACTTTTCTGAGTATGATAGCCTGATCGGCTGCCTGTTGTGCATCTTTTGCAAAAGTGATAATCCATCCTGTGTCGAGAGCAGCGAATACATCATCGTGCCCACAGTGGACGTTAAGCGCATGTTTTGTTAATGCACGGGCTCCCACTTCAAGAACCATGGTGCTGAGTTTTCCGGGAGCATGGTAGTATTGTTCAACGGCGTACACAATGCCCTGCCCGGAAGTGAAATTCACAGTCCTTTTTCCTGTAACAGACATGGCAATGGCGCCTCCCTGTGCTGCGTGTTCCCCTTCTGCTTCAATTGCTGTGAGTGAGCGCCCAAAAGCATTCAACTGCCCTTTGGCATAGGCGTTCTGGAAAAGTTCTCCCATTTCGGTGGAAGGGGTAATGGGAAAAAATACACCCGCATCGCAGATGAGTTGTTCTGTTTCGCAGACGAGCGAATTACCGTTAGTGGTTACTCTTTTCCCGGGATATTTTGGTTTGACGTTATTTTTCATAGTTCAAAATATTGACACTCACTAATTTAAACAAAAATTTGCATATTGCAAACGGTAAAAGCATTCATGAAATCTGGGGTTCTATCGCATCTGTTTATCAAGAAACAGAAAATGTTAATTTAAATACTTTATCATATAGCTAATGATTTGAAAGATTCAAAGGTTGAATCTTTGGGATTCATGAGTTGATTTTTCTTTAACATATGTACGATTTCAATTCCTGCAATGGTTCTTTTGGCGGATTCAAAATTCTTAAATCCAAGGCCTTGTATCAGTCACCATTTTATTTTTCGATGATCTTGTTCTATGATATTATTGAGGTATTTGCACTGTCTGATTTTTATTTTAGAGAAGGTTCTTCTATTGAGTAGTTTGATGGCCTCATAATTGGATCCACTTTTATCAATGTTGATCAACTCCGGTTTTTCGTTATTTCGAATGGCTTTAATCAGGAATTTATGCGCGGAGATACGTTGTCTTTTTTTGGTAAGTAGAAAGTCCACGGTATCTCCATTTTTGTCAACAGCCCGGTATAGGTACCTCCATTGACCTTTAACTTTGATATAAGCCTCATCTAACCTCCATCTTTTCCCAACATGTTTTTTTCTTGCATTAAATGGTTGCTCAACAAGAGGTGTAAACTTGAAAACCCACTGTTGAATGCTAACATGATCCACTTTTACACCTCTAATGGCCATAAGTTCTTCCACATCTCTGTAACTAAGGCTAAATCTTAATTTGAAGTAAACAGCTTGAAGAATGATAGCTTTGGGGAAACAGTGACCTTTAAACATCTTATTTTGTAGTAAAGATAATTTTTTAGTTTTTTTTATCTAGATGCGACAGAACCCTTTATTCAATCCTAGGATAACAAAGACCAACAACTATTACATCTGTCATACTATGGTGGAGACAAAGGCACCAAGAAAAACGTGGCGTGAATCAATTATTATCAAACCACCTCATACTGATTAAAAAAATGTTAAGTTCGTGTTGTTCGTATCTTAGTAATGAAAATCATGAACAAAAGTAAAATCATGAAACTGGTTAAACTTGTTTCAATAGTAGTATTGACCTTACGATAAGTTTGGGATTGCCATAAACAATGGATTGCTAGAATATTATAAACTTACTAAACGCAAATAGATAATTGAAGTTTTATATCATGAAAAAAATTATGGCATTTTTACTTTCGATAGGGCCTGGTATGTTCTGTATTGGTTATACCATAGGAACAGGTAGTGTTACTTCCATGTCCAAAGCCGGTAGTCTGTATGGTTCACAACTTTTATGGGTCCTTTCATTAAGCTGTCTGTTTTCTTGGACGCTTATGGAGGCATATGGGAGATATGCCGTAGTTACAGGCAGAACAGCTGTAAATAGTTTTAAGACAGAACTGAAATTTGGCAAACCTCTAGCAATTGCTCTTGTTGTGGGTATTGTAATTGGTCAATGGAACTCTCTATCAGGTATTGTTGGTCTCTCATCTAGTGCTTTTTACGAGATAACCAGACTAATGGCACCCAGTCTTCCGGAAGAAAATTATTGGGTGGTACTGGGTATAGCAATTATTATTTTGGCGATACTTTATATATTGCTCATCGTAGGGAAATATTCATTTTTTGAAAGGATATTAATCATTTTTGTCACCATTATGGGAGTATCATTTATTATATCTATGTTTATCGTACTCCCAAGTCCATCAGAAATTGTAAAAGGATTTATTCCGTCTATCCCAAAAGGCAGCGGAGGTAACCTAATGGTTGCGGCTTTTGTAGGAACCACTATGGCTGCCCCAACCTTTGTTGTAAGACCACTCTTAATGAAAGGGAAGGGTTGGGGAAAAGAGCATTTGAGGAATCAATCAAAAGATGCCCTATCATCTGCCATATTAATGTTCATTATAAGTGCATCAATAATGATTACAGCTATGGGAGCTATGTATTATCAAGGGTTGAGCATTAATAAGGTTATTGATATGGTTCATACTCTTGAGCCGGTAGCTGGAAAGTTTGCAGTAGCTCTCTTTATGACTGGTGCATTGAGTGCAGGTTTGTCCTCTGTACTCCCAATTTTAATGGTAGCCCCTATACTCATTGCAGATTATAGAAATGGCCAATTTGATATAAAATCCCCATTTTTTAAAAAGCTGACGGCAGTTGCATGTCTGGTGGGCTTGTCTGTTCCTATTTTAGGTGTAAACCCCATAATAGCCCAAATTGTCACTCAAGTTGCCAACGTTTTTGTATTACCCCTGGCTATAGGCGGCATACTTTACATCATCAACCAGCCTAAAATCATGAAAGAACACAAAGCAGGATGGCTGCTCAATACCGGACTTATTGCTGCCTTCGTGTTTTCATGCATAATATCTTACGTAGGATTTTTAGCACTAAAAGAATTCTTTATATGAAAAACTCATTTTTACTATTGATTATTGCTTGCTTAACTTCCTGTACATCACCTAAAAAGAAAAAAATGGATACTACAAATAATAGTAGTACTGGGGTAATTTCAAACGAGCGAATAGTAGATTCAATTCTAATGGCGTGCCATAAACATGTTCAGACAGCAATTCTATCGAATAACATACCTGCATTTAAAAAAATATGAAGCTTATGACATTCAGCTTGCAATGTTAGAAAAGGAGCTCAAAGGAGGAGCCAAACAAATAGGCTGGAAACTGGGCGGTACGACTACTGGACTTGCAACAAAAAAGGAAGAAACAATTTTTAATAAATTAAAAATAATGAAATGTACGGAAGAAGGTATTCACGGCGAAAGTTTGTAAAGCAAAATACAAAAGCAGGAATAGGCATAATGCTTACCGTAGGGGCTACGCCCTCTATATTTGCTTGCAGTTCTAATGTTTCTGGAAAACCTGCGATTCTTGGTGGGTCACCAGTTCATTCCGGAGAGTGGGCCAAATGGCCCATTTGGAACCCGGAAACCGACGAAAAAAAAGTAATCGAAGTACTTAGAAGTGGCATATGGTCTCGCGCCAAGTTGGTGACGGAATTTGAACAGGAATGGGCAAAGACCATTGGGGCTAAAAGATCCTTGGCGGTGGTAAACGGCACGAATGCCTTAATTGCGGCAATGGTGCAGGCTGGTATTGGAGGTGGTGACGAAGTTATTGTTTCATCATACACATTTATTGCATCTGCAGCTTCAATTTTGGCTACTGGTGCTATACCTGTATTTGTCGATAGTGACCCTAAAACTTTCCAAATCGACACCAGCAAAATTGAAAAAAAAATCACATCTCGTACAGCGGCAATAATGCCTGTGCATATCTTGGGACTCCCTGCAAATATGCCAGTTATCATGCAAATTGCAGAAAAGCATAATTTGGTAGTTATAGAAGATGCTTGCCAAGGGTGGTTGGCCGAAATAGACCATAAAAAGGTGGGGACATTCGGGAAAGCCGGATGTTTTAGTTTTCAAAATTCAAAAAACATGGCCATTGGTGAAGGTGGAGCTATAGTAAGTGACGATGACGACTTTATGGATAGATGCTATTCCTATCACAACTATGGGAACCCTTATGGCACAGCAGTTGGCACGGTGGGTTCGGGTACCGTAATTGCAGGCACCAAACTTAGAATCACAGAATATCAGGCTGCAATTGGTCTGGCACAATTGAAAAGGCTGGAGCAAGAAACCCAAACTCGTGGAGAAAACGCTACATATCTTAAATCAATGATCAAGGAAATTCCTGGAATTATACCTTATGTGCTTCATGATAATGTGACTAGAGCTGCTTTTCATCTTTTCCCGTTCAAATATGGGAAGGAAGGGTTTAATGGCCTTTCAAGGGAAACGTTTCTTAAGGCACTCAATGCTGAAGGAATAAATTGTTCAGGTGGCTATTCACCTTTAAACAAAATGCCGTACTTGAACAATGCCTTCCAATCAAAGAACTATAAACTCATGTACCCTCCAGAAATGCTAGATTTTAATACGTATCTTGAACGAAACCAATGTCCTGTAACAGATAGGCTTTGCGACGAAGAGGGGGTATGGATCTACCAGAATTTACTTTTAGGGGAAAAATCGGATATGGATGATATTGCTGGCGCAATAGAGAAAATACAGAAGCATAGCTACACAATCAAAAAAGAGTTAGAATAGTCAATACATTGTATACAACTTATCTTTTCTTCTCCAATATATAAATTCAATTAAAATGAAAAATACAATATTCAGCATGTTAAGAAAGGATTCTTTTGCAATTTTCAGTATACTGGTTGGCCTAGGTTGTGATGATCAAAAATCCACAAAGAGTTCCAATTCAGAAGAAACCATAGAATCCCATTCCGTTTCATTAATTGCAAAACGATACTATTCAGGTTTCGAATTGGCGCATGACACCTATAATGCAATCTCAACGGGTAGTGATGGGAAAATATACTATGTTCTTTCCTCTCAAGCAGTTGATAGGGGAGGGCAAATGCATGTTTATGACCCCAAAACGGATAAGACAGAATTTCTAGCTGATTTGACAGACATCTGTGGAGAAAAAGATATGAAAGCTATTTCTCAAGGAAAAAGTCATGTTAGGTTCTATGAACATGACGGCAAACTGTATTTCTCTACGCATTTGGGATATTATGAAATGATCGATGGTATGGAGCGTTTGCCGGAAACTGAACCGGATGGATTTAAATTATATCCAGGAGGTCATATAATATCCTATGATCTTTCTACCGGTAAATTTGAAGATTTGGCTATAGTTCCCGAAGGGGAAGGCATCATAACCATGGAAATGGATGCAGAACGGGGTCAAATATATGGTATCACCTGGGCAAAGGGGTACTTTGTTCATTATGATTTAAATACTGGGGAATTGAAGAATTTAGGTAAAGTTTCAGCAAATGGTGAGGCGGGTATGCCGGGTGATGATTACAGGGTACTGTGTCGCTCAATGTTTGTTGACCATAGAGATGGTGCGGTATATTTTTCAACAGCCGAAGGTGATATTTATATGTACTCCCCCGGTACTTCATCTCTTAGAAAAGTGGATGGGGTCGATTTAAAGCTCGATTATTTTGGTAAATTTGACCCTACAAGACCTGGAAACATGGGTTATAATTGGCGATCTATCGTTTGGCACGCTGCAGAAATGGTAGCATACGGGGTACATGGAAATTCAGGATATTTATTCAAGTTTGATCCAAGAGAACCAAAAGTTGAAATTGTACAACGTATTACTTCAGAACCATCACAAAAAAGTGGTATGTTCGATCAATTTAGTTACGGTTATCTGGGGTTTCAAATCGGACCAGACAAAGAGACGCTATATTACCTTACTGGGGGGCCGGTTTACGTGGATGGCAAAAGAGTGAAAGGATTGGATGAAATAGCGATGGGCGGGGCCAAAGGTTTAGAGAACCTGCATTTGATAACCTACAACATTCCAAATAAAAAATATATAGATCATGGTCCTATTTTTTACGAAGATGGTGAACGTCCAACATATGTAAACTCTATAGCTATTGGAAAAGATGGAGCTGTATATACGTTGGCAAGATTTGAACATAACGGAAAAGTTATCGAAGACTTGATTAAAATACCAAATCCGTTTAAAAATTAAAAAACTCAAAGTAGTGGTTCTTCCAAAAGGTTGCGGTATGCAGAACTTATTTTACAAGGTTTGTGTAAAATGGTTGATGGGAAAAGCAAAAGAAGGTATACAAATTTCAAACAAATGGTAATGATCACAGTTTTTTTCACTTCGTTTAAGGGTTTGGCCCATAAGGGTGTTTTGCTCATGACATCGCTTGTTTTCTTGTCATGCCCGGCATTGGCACAAATTGATGGGCAACCTGTCGAAAAACTAATGCAAGTAGGAATGGCCCGTACCGATATCACACCGAAAACCTCCATTCGTCTTGCTGGTTATTCTGCTCGGGCAGGAATGGAAGCTGATAAAATAATGCATCGGTTAGAAGCCAAGGCTTTGGCGTTCGGCAACGATGAAGAAAAACCTTCTATTTTAATTACGGTAGATTTGGTAGGGATACCCGGTAACATTACCTCCTATTTGGTAAATACGCTCTCCAAGGAAATGGATATTAATGAGGCCCGTATTGCTATATGTGCCTCCCATACGCATGGGGGACCAGAAGTGGGCAACCTTTTGAATATCCTGCAAGCCGGCAAGGATGGTTTTGGGGAATCTTTACTTCCGTTAGACCATTTATTGCATATTGCCCAATATACCGAAGATCTCAAGGAAAAATTGCTCGAAGTATCACGAGCCGCCTTAAAGAACCGTCAACCTGCATCACTAGCCTGGGGACGAGGTACTGTGGCCTTTGCAAAAAATCGCCGAACCGAAGGTGGGCCGGTGGATCACGACCTACCTATATTGGTTGTAAAAGGAACCAAAGGCGAACTGAAAGCCATTCTGGTCAGTTATGCTTGCCATGCGACTACCATTGGCTCCCTCAATGAAGTCTATGGGGATTGGATTAGTGAGGCAAAAATAAATATTGAAAAAAAACACCCCACTACCATGGCTATGGTAGCCATTGGATGTGGAGGGGATTCAAATCCCCTACCAAGAGGCAAAATAGAACTGATGCAGGCCTACGGCAAACAACTATCGGATGAAGTAGAGAGATTACTGTTAACAACATTACAACCGATTGCCGACCTTCCAAGTGCACGTATGAAAAGAGTACAACTGCCTTTCGCTCATGTGCCAAGCGTTGC
This sequence comes from Bacteroidota bacterium, assembly GCA_024279425.1. Lineage (GTDB taxonomy): Bacteria > Bacteroidota > Bacteroidia > Flavobacteriales > Flavobacteriaceae > Maribacter_A. Next base: position 11,574 of record JAJRRO010000109.1, read on the forward strand.
AGAACTGATGCAAGAGAGTGGTGAAAATTCCGCAAAGGGATATTATTCAAGAATTGCATTAGATCGGGTCTTACGTGGGCAAAGCATTCCTACTGGAGTATCATACCCCGTTCAAGTCTGGACTTTTGGAAAACAAATGGCCATGGTAAACCTGCCAGGCGAGGTAGTTGTAGATTATTCCCTGCGATTGAAAAGAGAACTGGGAGCAGAAAGATTATGGGTCAATGCCTATACCAATGATGTGCCCAGTTATATAGCCTCTAGCCGTGTGATTGCCGAAGGTGGCTATGAGGCAGATGAAAGTATGTATTGGTATAACAAGCCATCGCCATATAAGCCTGAAATAGAAGATGTTATTATACAGGCGGTGCATGATTTATTACCCGAAAGTTTTTGATCTAACCATGGCCATTAAATTTGAAAAAATAAGAGTAACCTAGGTATCTTACTTCACTATAATTTGTAATAAAAAAAATGATAAAAGAGAAAGATCTGAAGAAGTTATGAATTAGAGAATACTCCTTTTAGGAATTTACATCTTGTTGATTTGCCGGGTATCGGAGTAAAATATTGATCTATAAAGCTATGGATGAGACGATTATCCATTGATTCAAAACATTTCCTTTTAAGTAGTAACCCAGCAAAGAAGGATACTTTTGCCATCTGGCTGGTCATAGTCTACATCGGAGTATGGCCAACAATAAAATATTCGATAATAAAATGGTCTCTTTGGTCAAAGTCGCCGAGGAAACCAACCAGACCGAATATATCTTTGAACGGCTTAAGCAGCAGTATGCGATCTGTTAAACGACTGGTTTTTGGGACATGATTTCCCATAGGGATAACTGCAAAGAAGAGCTGCGCTTATCCTGAAATATTTTAGGGGGTATCAGTATATTTGTAACTGATATAACGAGTTATGTGGCATAAAAGATAAGAAATATGGATACAATAAATAGTATTATAGAGTTTGAACTTTTTAAGATTGGGAAATACTCGCTTACCATGGGAATATTACTAACTGTTTTATTTGCAATTATCTTTACTAAGGTAGTATTATGGATAGTGAAAAAAATAATATTTCGTAATAAAAATTATAGAAAATTTGAAGAAGGAAATTTACATTCATTATTTCAGATAATTAAATATGTAATTTGGATTTTTGCTATATTAATAATCTTAGACACAGTTGGATTAAAACTTAACGTTTTATTAGCTGGCTCTGCCGCATTACTTGTTGGTATAGGACTTGGTTTACAAAACACATTTAATGATTTCATTTCTGGAATAATTTTACTTTTTGAAGGTTCAATAAAAATTGGAGACATTTTAGAGATAGACAATGACGTTGTGAAAATACAAAGAATTGGACTGAGAACTTCTGAAGCAATGAACAGAGATGACATAGTGACAATTCTTCCAAATTCTTTAATCACAACAAATAAAGTTATTAATTGGAGCCATCAGTCAAAAAAAACAAGGTTTAGAATTAATGTTGGAGTTGCTTATGGTAGTGATGTTGATTTGGTATTAGAAATACTACAAAAAAGTGCATTGGAACATCCAGAAATTAAAGATGGTTCATCAATAAATGTACGGTTCATGAATTTTGGAAATTCCTCTTTAGATTTTGAATTATTGTTTTTCAGTAAAAATATATTTCGGATAGAAAATGTGAAATCTGAAATTAGAATAATAATCAATCGAAAATTTATTGAAAATAATATAACTATTCCATTTCCTCAAATTGATTTACATTTAAAATCAAGTAATACAGAGATATTGATAAAATGAATGATAACGCCACATATAACAAAGGCTCAAAAACAAGCGGGAGGAAAGTGCAAATGAACATGTTTTTATCTCAATAGATGATAATTATTATATTGTTAATAATTCTAGTTGGATTAAAATAAGTTCAAAAGATGATTTAATTTCTATTTGTATGTCCGCAAAGACCCCTAATTTGAATAATATTTCTTATATTTAATTGATTTTAAGATAGTTGAATATGGATATATTTTCTTTTGGAGTACACTTTACCGATGAGCAGAGTTGCAGATTACATTTTAAAGAACAGCACGACCAACAGGGTGTTATTTGCATTTTAATTTTTCTGATATGAGTAATGTAATTGTATTAGGTGCCGGTATGGTGGGCAGTGCCATGGCCATAGATATGGTGAAAAACCATAATGTAACACTGTCCGATTTAAATAAAAGTGTGCTGGATACTATAAAATCAAAGCACAACAGTTTAAAGACCCAGCAGTTGGATGTAACCAATAAGGCAGCCCTACAAAGCGCTATAAAAAAATATGATCTGGTCATATGTGCTGTACCGGGCTTTTTGGGATTTAGAACTTTAAAAGCCATTATTGAGGCAGAAATGAATGTAGTGGACATTTCTTTTTTTTCTGAAAACTCTTTGGAGTTGAATGCCCTAGCCAAAGAAAAAAAAATAACCGCCATTGTTGATTGTGGTGTGGCCCCAGGAATGGATAATGTTATATTGGGCCACTACAACGAAAAAATGAAGCTGACCGATTTTGAATGTTTGGTCGGGGGATTGCCCAAAGAAAAAAAATGGCCATTTTGCTATAAGGCACCTTTCTCCCCAATTGATGTAATTGAGGAATATACCAGACCTGCAAGGTATGTTGAACATGGGGAAGAAGTAGTTCGAGAGCCTTTAACGGATTGTGATTATGTGGAGTTTGATAGGATTGGAACGTTGGAGTCCTTTAACTCGGACGGATTGCGATCCATAATTTACACCATGCCCCATATTCCCAATATGAAAGAAAAGACCTTGCGTTACCCCGGTCATGTAGAATACATAAGAGTCTTAAAAGAAAGCGGCTTCTTTAATAAGGAAAAGCTAGAGGTTAATGGCCATCAAATTTCCCCTTTGGAATTTACTAGCAAAATTCTCTTCAACGAATGGAAATTGGGTGAAACAGAAAAAGAATTGACTGTAATGAGGGTTACCTTAAAAGGATTAAATGCCAATGGACAGAAGGAGGAAATAGTATATAACCTGCACGATGAATTTTGTGAGGATACCAACACATCATCCATGGCGAGAACAACGGGTTATACAGCTACTGCGGCAGCCAATTTGTTTTTAGAAGGTCTGTTTTCAGAAAAAGGGGTCTTTCCACCAGAACTTGTCGGCAAGCACGAGGCTTGTTTTAACTACTTCATCAAATATCTAGAAGAACGGAATATCCAGTATATAAAAACCTCGCATTTAGTTTAATATTGGGCATTATAACTTATTTGGTGCCAGTTGATATTTTGGCGTCATTAAATATTCTCTGGCCCCCCTAATATGTAATGATGAAGAAAAAAATGAGAAAGATGAAGTTTCTCATGCTAATATAGGTTTGGATAACTGACAATGGAAATTTTCTTAGTAAACATTGGATACAAAGTATGGTTGTCAGGATAATGACATATCCTGAACTAACTCCCAGAATGAATTTGAGTCTAATGTTCCACTTTGGTCAACGCGAAATCATCTTTTAGCATCTGAATTACGTTGATCAAAGTTCTAAGGTTGTGATAATTTACCTTCCAAATATTCGCCTTCGGATCATTTTTTGCCTCTGGATTGGTATCAAGACCCTCATGGTACCATCCACCGTATTTATCATCTATCAAATTAGTATCGATGTAGGCCCATTGCTTTTTGAATAAATGTATATAACGCTCCTCCTCAGGGAACAATATGGACATCAATAAAAGAGAATTTAATCCTTCGGCCTCTGCCCACCATACCTTTGCTTTATTTTCAATGGTTCTGTTCCCAGATGCATCCCAATAATATCCTCCATCATAAAATCCGCCTTTTTCATTATCCCATCCCCACTCTAGCGCATGGTCTATCATCTTTTTGGCGGCTGCCAAGGTGTTACCGTCATTCTTTTTTCCTAGGATATGGGAGGCCTCCAGCATTAAGAAAGCGGTTTCAACATCGTGGCCAAAAGAGACATGATCCAAATGAAAATTTTGTTTTCTATAAGCTTCCGTCGAATCACGTAGTGATACCGGCGTCCAATCTCTTTGTAAATGCAGTGTTAAGTATCCTTTTTCCGTTGTAATCGTATCTCTGATCAATACTAAAAGTTCTTCCAGACGTTGCCCAACAAGCGGGTCGGGCCATACCTTGTAAAGTGCACTAAAGCTCTCCAGCAGGTGTATGCTCGAGTTTTGGTCCTTCCAATCCTTTCTATTGAAATTGGCATAGTTTTTATCGTTTATCTTGGTCTCCAACATCCAGGAACCATCCTGTTTTAAAACATCGAAATAACCTTTATAAACGGAGTCATGGGCGTGCTCTTCCAACCAGGCAAAAGTTTTCTTTGCCAGGTTCAATGCCGTTGTATCCTTAGAAGCCTTGTAATAGGTGGCCAGACCATAAATGGCAAAAGAATTGCCATAAGCACTTTTCTCCGTTGAGAGCACCTTTAGTGAATCCCCATCAAATCCCAATAAGGTGTAAAATCCACCATTCTCGATGTCCCACATCTTGTCTCTTAAAAAACGATATCCATGCTCTGCGATTGCCTTGTATTTTTCGTCTTTATAAAATAAAGCCAAGGTAGAGGCGGTCCAAATATGCCGTGCCTGACTCACCAGCATTTTATTTTGTTTCCCGATCTTTTCCCATTTGTAATCAAAATCGGACCAGAACCCCCCATGCAGACTGTCCAACGAAATGGGATACCAAACATTGACCAACGCGTCCAAAGAAGTCTCCAATCGGGGTAGAAATTCTTCTGATAGGGACTTATCAGGAACTTCTTTCTGTTTACAAGAAAAGCTTACCAGGACCATTAGTACTACGGCTTTGCTTAAAAACCTGTGAAATTTGAAAATTAAGTTCATTCCAAAATGTTATTTATGGGTTGCTATAAAGTTATCAATAAATAGCCTTTAGCCCTGGATAATTATTCATTTACAAATCATTGCATCAAACGGGTACATCAAAACCTTCATTCAGAAGGATACATGGGTGAATTTTTAGAGTACTAGGAGAAACTAACACCATTACGAATGAAATTTGAATGTAAAAAGAAGAATATATGTAATATTACTAAGAGATCTATGAAATGGCCTCCATAATTCGTAAATTTCTGTCTAACATATCCAATATCCCAATGACCGACCCACATTACAAAATAAGCACCTCTCCTTTGCAAGCGGTTATCTCAAAACAACCATCTTAAATTCATACACCAATGTAAAACAATCAAACATGAAAAATGCACTACAACAGATTATAACAAAGAACAAAAGGGAAGAAAAACAATACACAGTTTCGAGGCAAGCTGAGATAGACAACCCTAGAACAAATGGTGCCCGTCGAAATTTTTTGAAGAAAACAGCCTTGGGTGGTATTGGACTATCTGGTTTTATGGGTTATTCTTTCGAAGACAACATTGCAGAAACCACTTCAAAGGTGAATAGAGCCTCTGCACCTTCCGAACTCAAAATCACCGATATGAGATATGTGCTCACCAATGTTATGGGGGGTACAGCCATAATTCGGATAGATACTAACCAAGGGATTTATGGGCTGGGGGAAGTAAGGGATGCAGCCGATGTTCGCTATGCCCTATTTCTAAAGGCGCGGATATTGGGTAAGAACCCCTGTAATGTTGAAATGCTCTTTAGAAGTATCAAACAATTTGGTGGGCCAGCCAGACAGGCAGGAGGTGTATGTGCCGTGGAAATGGCACTTTGGGACATTTGTGGGAAAGCCTATAATGTTCCCGCTTGGCAATTACTCGGGGGACGATATCGAGATAAAATCCGGCTATATGCAGATACACCACAGGCCAAGAGTGTTGAAGAACAAAAGCGGTTAATAGATTTTAGAATGAATGATCAGGGCTACACTTGGTTAAAAATGGATGTGGCCATATCTTCTCTAGAAAATGATTCAGGTGCCCTTGTGAATGATAAATTCTGGAGAGATACGAATGGGCGATTATCGCAATGGGGCGATAGACGAAATTATATGTCCTATGGGAACACTGCACATCCTTTTACACAAATTCAGGTGACCGAGAAAGGCTTGGATATTTTGGCTCAAAGAGTGGCAGATGTACGTGAGATGGTTGGCTGGGAAATCCCAATATCTACCGATCACTATGGGCATTTTGACCTTAATAATGGAATTCGTTTGGCCAAAGCGCTGGATAAATACAGACTGGCTTGGTTCGAGGATATGATTCCATGGCAACACTTAGATCAATGGAGAACTATCACCGAGGCTATTGAAACTCCTACAACCACCGGAGAGGACATTCATTATTTAGATAATTTTAAACCCCTTATTCACAAAAGATCGGTAGACATTGTTCATCCTGATTTGGCAACATCGGGTGGACTTCTCGAAACAAAAAGAATAGGCGATTATGCTGAGGAATTTGGAATAGCCATGGCTATGCACCAAGCTGGTACGCCGGTTTCTTTTATGGCGAATGTCCATTGCGCAGCTGCCACCCAAAACTTTTTAGCATTGGAACACCATTCCGTAGATATACCATGGTGGGAAAACCTGGTCAAAACGGTTGGTGGATTTAAGATGATAGATAAAGGATATGCCCCGGTTCCTCTTACCGCTCCAGGTTTGGGCATAGAGCTGAACGAGGATGTAATTAAGGAACATATACATCCAAGCGATAAAAGTTACTTTAAATCCACGAAAGAGTGGAATGAACTGCGTTCACATGATAGGACCTACAGTTAGTGGTCAAAAAAATGTATTTAAAACAATAAATAACCATCAAATTTAAGATATGATTACGAGAATAGTTTTTACGGCACTTTGTGTATGTATCAGTTTTAGTATAGACGCCCAAGGAGTAGCATCATCACCGGAACATATCAAGGCCTTGACTTCTAATTGGAAAGGAGAGCGATTTGAAGATGGTAGACCTAAGGTCTCCGATGCGTTGCTGGCACGACTTAAGAATATTCAGATCGAAGAAGCCTGGGGGTACTTACGATCTCATAATTATCACAACCAGTATGAAGGTAATTGGGAAATAATACATCCAGACAGTGTAATGACAGGTAGAGCAATTACGGCTCAATACATGCCTTTGCGACCAGATTTTCAGAACCATGTAAAGTTAGAGGGGGCGATGGAAAAACGAGATACAGTAGGGGGGAGCAATTCTTGGCCGATCGAAATCCTACAGCCCGGAGATATTTATGTAGCCGATGGGTATGGTCGGATTATCGATGGGACTTTAATTGGCTCTAATTTGGGCAACGCCATATATGCCAACTCCCAGAACGGTGTCATTTTCGATGCTGGTGTCAGAGACCTGGCTGGTCTGCGAAATATCCCTGGTTTTAATGGTTGGTTTCGCGGAGATGACCCGTCTTATCTCCAACAGGAAATGCTGACTTCCATTAATAAGCCAGTACGCATTGGAAGAGCCATAGTTTTGCCAGGAGATGTAATACTTGCCAATCGCTTCGGAACCGTTTTTATACCCGCACATTTGGTGTCTGAACTGGTCATTTCATCAGAAGTTGTGGGATTGAGAGACCTATTTGGATTCCAAAGGTTACGAGAGAAAAAATATACACCAGGGCAAATCGATACACGATGGACGGACAGGATCACCGCCGATTTCATGAGTTGGATTCAAAAATATCCTGATAACAAATTACCGATGACCCGGAAAGAGTTGAATGATTATTTCGCTTCAAGAACTAAATAGAACAATGGCTATCTAAACCTTAAAAACAAACCAAATCCATTTTGAGAGCATATTAAGGTGTCGTTCCCGCGAATCTGCTTGTCGGCAGACTCCTTAAAAAGAAGGTTTTTGGAACAGGTTCAAATTTTTCTCTTCTTTTTTGCAGAAAGCATTGCGTAAAAAAATTACTGCCCCAGATTTTAATACATCTGTTTTAAAACCTGTAAAATTCATATTATGTTGCTTATTTACAACAAAATTGATTTTTTTGTCTTAAATAAACGACATTATGAACTCTAAAAAAGCAATTGTCCTTCCTAAATTCAAGAAAATGTTTGAGCAATTAGGGGAAAACATAAAGCTTGCCAGGAAGAGAAGAAAACTTACCACAGAACAGGTTTCAGAACGAGCCGGTATCCATAGGGCTACCCTTTACCGTATTGAAAAGGGAAACCCAGCCGTTGCCATTGGCTTATATTTTAATGTGTTTAAAGTATTGAACCTTCAAGATGACTTCCTGAAACTGGGTACGAATGATGTGTTTGGACGAAAACTACAGGATCTTGATTTATTATAAGTAGTATGGCAGAAGGGAAATTTGACATATTTGTGTATGCCGATTGGATCGGATTGCATGGGCCTACATTCATTGGGACACTTTCTGCGCTTTTTGCCAAAGGCAAAAAGGCCTTCAGTTTTGAATACGATAAAGATTGGTTGAAAACAGATAGCCAAAGTCTTTTAGATCCCGATATACAGTTCTACTCTGAACCACAATACCCAACTAACAAAGAAAACTTTGAGATCTTCTTGGATAGTATGCCCGCACATGGGGTAAAACACTTATGCAAAGAAGGGCAACCCAAGAAGCCCGGGCAAAGAATGAAAAAGCTCAAACACTTTATGAAATAGATTATCTATTGGGCGTATATGACGAAAGCAGGATGGGAGCCTTGCGCTTTAAGACCGAAATGGATGGCTCTTTTTTGGACAATAATGCCATAAATCCAACTCCCCCTTGGTCATCCCTGAGAGAGTTGCAGGAAGCCGTGAATCAGTTGGAAAATGATAATCAGAACGATACCATTAAAAAATGGCTTGCGGTATTGATTGCTCCAGGTTCGTCATTAGGTGGTGCCCGTCCCAAGGCAAACATCTTTGATGTACAAAAGAATCTATGGATTGCCAAATTCCCCTCAAAAGCGGATACCATTGATAAAGCGGCTTGGGAGTATTTGGCATACAGATTGGCTATTGCTGCAGGAATTGAAATGGCTGAATCTAAAATAGAAAAGATTAGTGGTCAGTACCATACCTTTTTAACAAAACGTTTTGATAGAGAAAAGGGGAAACGGATACACTTTGCTTCTGCAATGACCATGACAGGTAATACCGAAGAGACCATCAGGGATACCCCGCCCAGCTATTTGGAACTTGTTGAGTTTATTGAAACCAATGGAGTCGATGTGCAAGCAAACTTACATCAATTATGGCTTAGAATTATATTCAATGTCACTATTTCCAATACAGATGACCATTTGCGTAACCATGGCTTTATTTTGAAGGAAAAAGGATGGGTGCTTTCTCCCGCTTACGACATAAACCCTTCCATTGAAAAGGATGGCCTAGCACTTAATATTGATATGGATGATAACGCATTGGATTTGGAACTGGCTAAAAGCGTGGGTGAATACTTCCGCTTGAATGACGAGCAAATGGATACTATCATAAATAAAGTGTTGGAGGTCGTTGTCCAATGGCAAACGCTTGCCACCGAAATTGGAATTTCTCGCGGTGAGCAAGTAGTAATGGCAGGGGCATTTATGGATGGCTAAGCTGATGTATTTATTTAATATGTCGATAAAACAATTAAATTTCGACATATACTTTGATTATGTCGTTACCAACGACATTCTTAAACCTGCCTACCGATAAGTAAGTCTCAAAAAGTAGGGGTGGAGAACTTGTTTTTGAATGTATAGTTTTTGGAAAAGATAAAAGCCGACTTTTTAGTCGGCTTTTATAAAGTTTCAATTAAACAGCGATATAAAACCTAATCCAATAAGTCTGCAGCCATTTTAATATTCTCTTTTAGGGCATCGGCAATATCTTGATTTCCGTCTTCATCGTTTGGATAAATTTCAATCAACCCATCATCGTTAGAGTCCGTGGCCAAACTTAAGTCAATTTGGTTGAGCGAATTTAAAAATTGTGAAATATCAAATTGGACCGTAAAATTTACGGTTCCATTTTCTACCAACACTCCAGTATCTCTACCTACATCCAAGTTTTCACTGGTATCATGCCAGAAAACAAAAGGTATATCATTAATTGTACCTTCTACATAAATAGATTTATCAAAAAGCTTATCTGTAATAGGTAAATCTTCATCCTTGTGAAACTTAAATCGCATTTCCTTATAAAGTCCATCAGGCACAAAAGCATCACCTATGGCTTGGGATAAAGCGTTCTCCTCTTTCAAAAGATCAATTTGGTAAGGGCCTCTAAATTGAATCTCATCCGTAGCAAGATCACTGGTAGGATCGTCATCATTTTTAAAAACGACATCACGAATAGAGATTTTGAATTCTGTAAAAATCACATTAGCATTTGATGCTTTTTAGCTAGTGGCCATCTTGGAAGCATTGGAATTAATGGCACTAAAAGATAGTTTAATACCTCCTTCACTTTCATTTTTAGAACAACTGATAATGGCCAAACTACATAAAAATAATCTTTTAATAGCATTAAAATTTGGGGTTTGAACATAAATAACAACTTGCTAACGAAACCCCCTACTTTATATTGCTATTGTTGCTTGGTGGTTTAGTGACATGTCCAATATCTTTAAAGGCGTCAACAATAATTAAAATTTCCTTTCCAGAAAGCCCTACAGCCTTTGTTCTTTGTAATCTAAGAGGACTTTGCATTTAAAAGTTACTTTTTATAAATATGTTCGTTAAGGGACATAGCAACAAATAACAGTGTTTAAAATATAGATATTCAATTACTTGAAATACTGGACTTACTATATTTAACTGGACATAAAGTTAAGAGCGTGTTCGCTTTTAAAATTAACTTTGAAAAATGTCAAGAGAAAAAAGGAATTACACCTTCCCTCTCTTTCTTCGGTCAAGTACAACCAAGACCATAGAAAACAATTGATAGAATTCAAAACAGTCTCTAGAAAGTAAACTAAAAAAATTTACCTTTATCGATGCAAAAAAAAGATTATGACTGCAAGGGATAGTAAAGGGAAAGATGCTTCATACATCAATCGTTTGAATAAGATTGAAGTTCTTAAACTTATCAGAGAATCTGAACAACTATCTCGCGCAGCTATTGTAAAGCGAATGGGGTTAAGCGCCCCAACCGTAACTCGAATCGTGGATTGTCTTATAAAGGACAAGTTGGTTATTATGACCGGTGAAGGTGACTCGACCGGTGGTAGACCTCCTAAACTATTACAATTTGATGGCACCCATGATTTTGTAATTGGCATTGATCTGGGTTCAACCACTATAAGGGCGGCCGTTTCTGATCTTGAAGGTAATTTCATTACTGAAATTGAAATGCAAACTGATTTGGAGGGTGGGTTTGAAAAAATATGTTCACAGCTAGTTCAAGTCATTCGAAAATTAATTCTCCGCTCCAAACTTGATGAGAGTCAAATACTAGGTGTGGGCCTAGCCGTTGCGGGTCTCGTAAATTTCGAAAATGGAATGATTGCGTATTCTCCTGTATTCAATTGGAAGAATGTTAATTTAAGAACAGAACTGAGTCGGCATATAGCCCTTCCCATTTTTTATGACAATGTATCCCTAGTTACAGCCTTAGGAGAACTGGTCCACGGAGTGGGCAAAGAATACAAGAATTTTATCTGCGTCAATGCAGGCTATGGTATTGGAGCAGGCATTATTATTAACGGTGTTCCGTTTTATGGCAATCATGGGTTTGCTGGAGAATTTGGCCACTTAATCGTAGATAGTAAAAATAGCTATGTTGGAAAGGGGGGACTTAGGGGCAGCCTTGAATCCTTGGCCTCAGGATATGGAATTGCTGAGAATGCCAAAAGAAACATAGGTGCCCATAAGAATAGCAAAATTTTGAATAAAGCAAATGGCAATTTAGAAGAAATTACCGCTAAAATTGTTGTAGACTGTGCAAAGGAGAATGATGCATTCGCGAATGATATATTCGATGTAGCAATGGATTGTTGGGGTATAGGTTTAGACGCATTAATTAAACTTTTTGACCCAGAGGCTATTGTAATCTCTGGGGGACTAACTAAAAGCGGGGAGATTTTCTTTAAGAAATTAAGAGAGAATATTTTAAAAAATGAGTTTAAACAACTCAAAAACGAGGTGCAGATTCTCCCTTCCTCTTTCGGGGTTGACGCTACACTAATTGGTGCTTTATCCTTAGTCATTTCCAAAGTACTTCAATTTGAAGTTAAGTTCTAAATTCGTAAACTTCATAAATGTATTGGAAGGAATGTTATACTTGATCTTTTGCTTTTCAAATATGATAAATTACCCGCATAGAATTGAAGGCATACTAAATCCGTACAACAGATTTAATGACAATACCGATCACATCTCATAATGACCCGCATTTTCTTAATATGTAACGACCTACCATCGGTATTTTTAAAAATGCCCTATATTCTACTATCACTGTCAAATTTGAGATAATTACGTTTTTCCGACTAAAGATCAACACTCTTTTTAGGAAGTTAAGAATGACATATACCCAGTTTAAACCAGTGGAATAATTTTATCAAACATACTTTCTAACATTTAATTAGTATATTGCACATTCAACAAAACGCTTTATGTTTAATTTGGTTGTTAACCCGTACGTTTTACTTTGATTAGCCCCTTGGGCCCTAATTTAGTTCCTTTACAACATTAGCTTTTTAGGGGCAAAGGTATTCGTCAATTCGTGGGCCATAGGTTATAAAGTAGACGAAGGAACTTTAGTTTTTTAAAACCGCCTTCCTTTAGGATATTTTAAATCCAAGATAGTTGAAAGCCAAGAATTAAATTAGCGAATTGGAATGATTAAAATGAAGTTCAATTTATGAATAAAAGAACACTAGGTAAAACCGGATTTAGTGTTGGCGAAGTAGGACTGGGGTGTTGGCAACTTGGAGCAGATTGGGGCCATCCTATAACAAAGGACACTGCGTTTTTGATTTTACAAGAAGCCGTGGACAATGGCGTGAATTTTCTTGATACCGCCGACGTTTATGGTAATGGGAAAAGTGAAGAAATTATAGGGGAGTTTATTAAAGATAAACGTGCTACCTTAAAGATAGCGACCAAATTTGGAAGAGATGCCGAAACCTTTCCAAATAACTACACGGAAGCAGCCTTACGTAATTCAGTCAAGGCCTCCATTGATCGACTTGGTTTGGAATCACTTGATTTATTGCAACTTCATTGTATCCCCATTAATATTCTTAAGAATGGAGAAATATTCCATTGGCTACGTACCCTAAAAAAAGAAGGGCTGATCAAAAATTTCGGAGCAAGTGTTGAAACGGTGGAGGAGGGTTTAATTTGTCTTGAACAAGAAGGAATCCTTTCTTTACAAATCATCTTCAATATATTTAGACAAAAACCTTTGCAAGAATTATTGCCTAAAGCTAAAGGTCTTGGCGTCGGAATTATTGTTAGGTTACCATTGGCAAGTGGTTTATTAAGTGGAAAATTTACAAAAAAGACTCAATTTCCCGATAATGATCATAGGTGTTACAATCGGAATGGAGAAGCCTTTAATGTTGGTGAGACTTTTGCAGGCATTCCCTTCGAAAAAGGGGTTGAATTGGCCAATCTAATTGAGAACAGCTTTTTACCCAAAAACATGTCAATGGTGCAATTGGCCTTAAGGTGGATTCTGGATCATGAGGCGGTAAGTTGTATTATCCCGGGTGCAAGTTCCCCTTCTCAAATCAGATCTAATGCCGAAGTATCATATTTAGGTGCTTTGCCACTCCATATTCATATAGCTCTATCAGAATTTTACACGAAGGAAATTCATCAAAATATACGTGGAAATTATTAAACTAAACTTTGCGGTCTTAATACCACCCCTACATACAATTTGATACTTACAACCCATCAAATATATTATAACAGTTATGTACTAAGCTATATTTTCCTTTGGTAAAGACTTTGAAAAGTATTTTACAAAGACAGCCGTTGAAAACTACCTTCCTTTAAATAGGGACAACACATTAACCTAACATTAAAATAAATATTGGTCATTATGGCCTCACGACGAAAATTTATTGGAAGAATTACCACTTCGACCTTTAGTTTGCCACTTTTATTCGAACCCATGGACATATTTGACTTTCCTCCACAGCAGCATAATGACTCTATATTGCGGGTAACCATCATGGGTTTGTGCAGTTATGCTACAGGGGTGGCCAATGCAATGCAATCTTGCAAACGTGCAAAACTAGTACGTGTTGTCAGTGATACTCCTTCAAAATCACCCATTGGCAAGAAGAGCACAATATTCCAAAGGTCAATTGTTATTCCTACGCTACTATTAATGAAATTAATGACAACCATGATATTGACGCCGTTTATGTAACACTCCCCCCAGTCGTCTTCACCGCGACAGGGTCATTAGCATTGTCAAGGTGGGAAAACAGGCCAAATAAACGTGTGATTTAACCAGTAATTAGAAGAAAAATAAAAATACAATATGAAAAGAAGAAAATTAATGTACGTCGCCCTAATGGCAATCATCTTGTCGTTGACAAGCTTTGGTTACGAATCAGAAATGCTAAAAAATAAAGGCGAAAAAGAACTTTACGAAATCCGTACTTATGAAATTAAATTAGGGGGAAATCAACAAATTCTTATCGACTATTTGAAGAATGTACTACAACCAACCTTAAAGCGTGTTGGTGCCAACCATTTTATGCTCTTCAATGAACTCGGGAATTCTAATCCGACTAAACTTTGGGTAATCATCAGTTATCCTAACAGCCAGACTTACATGGATGCCCAAAACTTGGATGCCGATCCTCAATATACCAAAGCGGCATCAGGTTATAATGCCCTTTCGCAAGATGATAGGATCTATAACAGGTTTACTTCTTCCCTATTGCTTGCATTTGATGGTATGCCCAATATGTTGGATCCGATTAATGGAGCCTCATTATTTGAATTGCGGACTTATGAGGGGTATAGTGAAGATGCTGTAAGACGCAAGATCAACATGTTCAATAAAGAGGAGATTGATCTTTTTTTGAAAACAAACCTACATCCCGTATTTTTTGGTGAAATGATTATAGGACCACATAGACCTTGCCTAACCTACATGCTGAACTTTAAGGATATGAAGGAACATGATGCTAGTTGGAAAGCTTTTGTGGACCATCCGGAGTGGAAAGTTATGAGTGCTAAAAAAGAATATGCCAATTCTGTATCGAATATACGAAAGGTATTTTTGATACCTTTATAAACAACTACTGTCTGAAAAACAATAATAATCAAGGATTTTTTTTTCTAAACTTCTCTAGGTATAGATGAAGAGAGAGGCTGAAGAAAAGGTAGTAAAATCCTTTATATCGAATAGATTAAAAGAGAGAGCAGCCTCTACATTGTATTGCAATTAAAGAACACTAAAGCAAAACATAATAACCGTTTTTACTGTTGCATGTCTTATTTTTAACCTAATCCATCATATAATGACCAAGATCAAATTACATCCATATGCTAGGGTCCAAAAGCTACTTTTAGGATCGGCACTCCTTATTTTCTTTGCCTGTAAAATGGAAAATAAAGTACAAGATTCATCAGCTAACCTGCAAATAAGCCCAGACAATGCCAGCCTATCCGTACCGGAAGGTTTCGGGGTGATAAAAGTGGCCGATTCGCTCGGGAAACCACGTCATATTGCAGTAACTTCCAAAGGGGGGATCTATGTAAAATTAAGGCAGCCCATTGATGGAAAGGGGATTCTATTCCTCGAGGACGATGATAATGATGGGATCGCGGATACCATAGATGGTTTCGGCGATTATGGCGGTACCGGGATTTATGTCGACGAAAACTATTTGTATGCCTCCTCCGACGAAGAAATTTTTCGATATAAAATTGATGAGGATAAAAAAGTGGTTAATAAAGTAACTCCGGACACCATTGTGACCCAATTAATCAACCGCAGACAGCACGCATCAAAATCGATTACCCTAGATCAAAAGGGTAATATTTATGTGAATATTGGTGCCTATTCAAATGCCTGCCAACAAAAAGATAGAACCGTTGGTTCCCCAGGGATGACACCTTGTGCCATCCTTGATTCTGCTGGGGGCATCTGGCGTTTTAGGGCGGATAAGCTCAAACAATCTTATGGGGATGGCAGTAGGTTTGCCACAGGTTTACGGAATGTGGTCGGACTGGATTGGAACAAAGAGGCCGACCAATTATTTGTGACCCAGCATG
The DNA here is from genome assembly GCA_024279425.1 of Bacteroidota bacterium. Taxonomy (GTDB): domain Bacteria; phylum Bacteroidota; class Bacteroidia; order Flavobacteriales; family Flavobacteriaceae; genus Maribacter_A. Next base: position 27,768 of record JAJRRO010000109.1, read on the forward strand.
GAAGGGATATGTTACATACGCTCTACCCTGATTTATATGATCAGAAAACCTCGGCCATCCTTCCTGCAGAAACTATGTATAAGCTCAGAGAAAGGGACGATGCCGGCTGGCCATATATATATTACGACCAGTTGCAGAAAAAAAAGATACTGTCACCCGAATACGGAGGGGACGGCAAAAAGATCGGAGGGGAAAATGCATTGGAACCCATAGTGGCTTTTCCCGGCCATCTTGCCCCCAATGCCCTACTTTTCTATACCGGGGACATGTTCCCTGAAAAATATAAAAATGGGGCTTTTATAGCCTTCCATGGCTCTTGGAACAGGGCTCCCGAAAAGCAAGCCGGTTATTTGGTCGCATTTGTCCCTTTTAAAAATGGAATGCCAAGTGGAGACTGGGAAGTGTTCGCCGACGGATTTGCCGGCTCAAAAGACATCCTCTCTCCTAGCGATGCCACACACAGACCTACTGGATTGGCTCAAGGCCCAGATGGGTCGCTATATGTTTCCGATGATTCTGGAGGTACTTTATACAGGATCATCTATACCAACAAATAAACTGGGATGCGAATTAATAATCAACCTAGAGCTAAATTAAAAGGCCCATTCTTCACCTTATTGTCCGTACTTGTTTTAACTAGTTGTAATAGCCGTAACAGGAATGAAAAGAAGGTGAATACAGAAACAGAAGTACAGATCGGTTCAAAATTACAGGACAAGGCCATACAGGCAAGTTTGCCATCCTACATAGAAGAAGGAAAAGAGGTATACACCCAAAATTGCCTGGTCTGTCATCAATCTACCGGGGAAGGTGTTCCAGGTTTAAATCCTCCTTTAAATGATACCCCATACGTTTTGGGTGATAAAAGTAGGTTATTGGACATACTGGTCAACGGATCTGACGTGGGGCTGGTCGTCAAGGGATCGGCCTATTCCAATGCCATGCCTTCATTTATCGCATTAAGTGATAAGGACATCTCCAATGTGGCCTCCTATATTAGAAATGATTTTGGGAATTCGGCAGAACCCATAACAGTAGAAGATATTGCGGCCTTTCGATTAAATACTAGTAAATAAAAAAACATGGAATATAGAAAATTGGGAAGTACGGACCTTGAGGTCTCGGCCATTACCTTTGGTGCCTGGGCTGCCGGGGGATGGATGTGGGGCGGTAGCGATACAGGCGAGGCCATTAAGGCAATTAGAAGCGCCTATGACCAAGGGGTAACCTCGATCGACACCGCCCCTGTATATGGGCAGGGCGCCAGTGAGGAAATCGTAGGTAAAGCTATTAAAGACCTTCCTAGGGACAACGTTCAAATTCTTACCAAATTTGGTCTCCGTTGGGACCTTAAGAAGGGGGGGTTTCATTTTCACAGCAAGGACAACCAGGGGAAGGACATAGATATTTACAAATACGCCAGTAAAAAAAGTATAATAAAGGAAGTAGAGGATTCCCTTAAAAGGCTTAGAACAGATTATATTGACCTGTACCAAATCCATTGGCCCGACACCTCCACGCCCATCCAAGAGACCTTTGAGTCCGTCGCCCAATTAATACGAGATGGGAAGGTACGTTATGCAGGGGTCTGCAACTATAGTGTAGAACAGATGAAGGAAGCCGAAAAGTATGTGAATATTACCTCCAACCAATTACCCTTCAGCATGGTCAACAAAGGCATTGAAAATGAAATTGTGCCCTATTGCATAAAAAACAATAAATCAATACTTGCCTATAGTCCTTTGGAAAGAGGGCTCTTGACAGGAAAAATGAGGCCAGGACAACTCTTCGATAAAGGCGATCATAGAGCAAACCACCCGTTTTTTTCTCGCCAGAGCATTGTAAAAATTAATGCCTTTCTTGAAAAAATTAAGCCGATTGCCGAAGCCAAAGGGGCAACCTTGGCTCAACTAGTTTTAAAATGGACCTTGGAAAGGCCAGGGATCACCATTGCCCTGGCAGGGGCAAGAAATAAAAGTCAATCCGTACAAAATGCAGCGGCTGCTGCATTTAGTCTGGATCTGGAAGAGATTGAATTCATCAACCTAGAACTTGAAAAAATAAGATTACAGTAGTTTTATTCATTTTCACAACTTTAAGACAGTAAATCACATTTCTGGATTATCAATTGTGAAGATGATTTTTATGCAAACTAAAAATACAAATGAAGCTTTCTAAATTTACCCTCGTACCCTTTTTCTTTTTAATATTACCTATCATAGGTAATTCCCAAACCACCAATGCAAGGGACGGTGAACGTCCCACAACCCAAGCAGTGACCATTTCCACTGTTCCAGAAATTGACGGAAACGTACTGAACGATGCTGTATGGCAACAAATTAAACCTTTTGGAAATTTAAGTCAATTGCAACCCAACTATGGACAAGCGGCCAGTGAAAAAACAGAAATCCGTATAGCTTATAATGCCGAGACCTTCTATGTCGCTGTAGTCTGTCATGATTCTAAACCTGATGATTTGGTAGTGTCTAGTGCCCGGCGTGATGCCAATTTGGACAATACCGACGCCTTTATATTTATTTTGGACACCTATAAGGACAATCAGAACGGTTTTGTTTTTGGCACCAATTCCTTAGGGGTCGAATATGACGCTCAGGTAGATAATGAAGGGCAATTTAATTTTAATGCCAACCTACAACAAGGAGGTGCCGTAGGGGGGTTCAATCTCAATTGGGATGGTTCCTGGGAAGTAAAGACCGAGGTAGGGCCATATGGTTGGAGTGCCGAATTTGCGATTCCTTTGCGTACACTTCGTTTTCAAGGAGGAAAGGATTGGGGCGTCAATTTTCGTAGAAATATTAGAAAAACCAATGAGGTGGTGTATTGGGCATCCCTTCCTATAGGGTTCAATTTAAACCGTTTGTCCCTTGCCGGGAATCTTACCGGATTGGACTTAAAAAGTCCAGGTAATCTTAAAATGATTCCTTATGTTCTAGGTCAAATTTCTAAAAATTTTGAGCAGGCAGGCTCCAAGGCAAAATTCGTAGCTGAAGTAGGTGGTGATATCAAATATAGCATTACGCCCAGTCTCACCCTAGATATGACCTACAATACTGATTTTGCACAAGTTGAGGTAGACCAACAACAGGTCAATTTAGATCGGTTTAACCTCTTTTTTCCTGAAAAACGCTCATTCTTTTTAGAAAATGCCGGATTATTTAGTGTAGGAAGTCCCGGAGAAGTGGATCTTTTCTTTAGTCGCCGTATTGGTATAGGTGATGATGGAAATCTAGTGCCCATCTTGGGAGGTGCCCGTTTATCCGGTAAATTAAACCAGACCAATGTAGGATTATTGACCATGTTCACAGATGATGTAAAGGAAGTAGGCATTGAAAAAAATAATTTTACGGTAGCACGCGTCAACCATGAATTTAAAGGTAGGTCTGCAGTGGGAGCCATATTGGTAAACCGGGAAGGAATTGGGTCGGTAGACGATTTTAATAGGACCCTTGCCGTTGATGGCAAATTGGGCCTTGGAAAAAAAGCGAGGATGTTTGGTTTTTATGCCAAAACTTCGAGTGAAAACGAAGCTGAAGATGAGCATGCCTTCAAATTTCAAACTGATTATAAATGGAACAATTGGTTAATCAATGGGGGTTATACCGAGGTAGGTGAAGGTTTTAATCCTGAAGTGGGTTTTTTACGACGTTCTGGTTTTAGAAAGGCAGAAGGTCTGGTACTGTATCATTTTCGCCCAAAAAATGAAAATTCCAAGTTTTTAGAACTTCGACCACATGTTTCGTATCGTGGATATTGGGATTTTGACGGTTTTTTGGAGACCAGTTTTTTACACATAGACAACCATTGGGAATTTAAAAATGGAATGGAGTTCCATACCGGGATGAACGTTACCACAGAGGGGCTTGTGGAAGAATTTGAAATTTCTGATGGAATTTGGGTGCAACCTGGGGTGTATAATCATTTAGAGTCCCAACAAATATTTTTTACCAATATGAGCAAACCTATCTCTTTCAGTCTAAGGTCCGTAATGGGCGGTTCATTTGGTGGGAGTAGATATCTGAACAGTGGTACGCTTCGATTAAGATCTGGCGACAAGTTCAATACTTCGTTCACCTATATGTATAACAAGTTCAATTTGCCCATGGGTAAGTTTTCGGCCAATGTTTTTATTAGCCAATTGTCATACTCATTTAAGCCCAACCTATATGTACAAGGATTAATTCAGAACAATACCGTAGAAAAAGTTTGGGCATATAATTTTCGTTTGGGATGGCTACAAGAAGCCAATACCGGTTTATTCGTAGTCTATAATCATAACCTGCGTGATGGCGACCCTTTAAACAATAGCTTCCTTATTAAATACACTAGAATGTTTGATTTACTAAGGTGATAATGGTTTTCAGTACGTTCTCATTTGGTAAGAACCTCATTTATGCCCATTGCAGCATAATTTAGATTTTATAGGGGTTATATGATGGTTCTTAACAGAACAATTCTTATTGGATATAGGTCGATGAAACTGTACAAAAATTCCAAATCATTGTATTTTACAAAATATATGATTACTAATAAACTAGGGAGGAATTCTTATCAAATAGAAAAACATAATTTTATAACCATAAGTGAAGTTTAATAAATCAAATAGTAATGGGTAGAAGTAGTAAAGCACCTCTTTTTGATTCCAGATATCCTACTGTCGAAAGTCTAAGGCATAAAGCAAAGCAAAGAATTCCAAATTTCGCTTTTGATTATTTAGACGGTGGTTGCAATGAGGATATCAACTTGCATAAAAACACCGAGGATATCCAGGATATTGAATTATTGCCCTACTATTTGAACACGTTTAAAGGGGCCAATATGAGTGTCGAACTCTTTGACCATGTCTATGATGCACCTTTCGGCATATCACCAGTTGGTCTACAAGGTCTTATGTGGCCCAATTCAGCAGAGATATTGGCCAAGGCTGCATTTGAACATAATATCCCATTTGTCTTAAGTAATGTAACCACGAGTAGTATTGAACGTATTTCTGAGCTGACTGAGGGAAGGGCCTGGTTTCAATTATATCATCCAGCAGAAAAGTGGCTTCGGGATGATATTTTAAAACGAGTTAAATCGGCTGGTTGCCCTGTACTGGTAATTATTTGCGATGTCCCGACAAGTGGGTTCAGACCAAGAGACATTAAAAACGGATTGGCAATGCCTCCCAAAATGTCTGCAAAAAATATATTACAGATATTGGGAAAACCAAAATGGGCCGCACAAACATTGATTCATGGCCAACCAAATTTTGAAACCTTAAAACCCTATATGCCAAAAAAAAAACTAAGCATGAAACAATTGGGTGAATTCGTGGGGCAGAATACAGCCGGAAGGTTAAATATAGAAAAGGTAAGTGCTATCCGCGACCTATGGAAAGGAAAACTGGTATTAAAGGGTGTGGCAAGTAACGTGGATGTGGAAAATGCCATTCAACTGGGCCTAGATGGCATAATAGTATCGAACCATGGAGGAAGGCAATTGGACGCGGGAGAGTCCTCTATTAAATCTTTGACACGTATTGCCGCATTGTACGGGGATAAAATTAAGATTATGATGGACAGTGGGTTACGTTCAGGACCAGATATTGCCCGGGCAATGGCCAGTGGAGCAGAATTTACCTTTATGGGGCGTTCTTTTATGTATGGCGTATCTGCTTTGGGTAATAGAGGAGGCCATCATACCATCTCCATGTTCAAATCCCAATTGCAGCAAGTTATGGAACAGTTGGGTAGTGAAAATATAGGACAATTACCAAACCATTTGGTTTCCAAATAAAGTGAAATAGGCTGCCTTGTATAAATTTGGCTTCAACAAAAATACTAGCAAATATGAGTAAAAAAGGTAGTGCTAAAAACATTTGGATTTATGGACTATCATAGAAATCCATTGATGCCTTTGAGTTTTATTGGCTTTGTTCAACCTAAGGTCCCTTCTGAATAGCCTTTCATTTAGAATGTTTTTTCTATTTTAGAAGTGAACTAGATTAAAATTAAAAAATTATGAGTAAAAATTTAACTAAACCAAATCGAGTTTTTTCCATTGACGCCCTAAGGGGGTTTGATATGTTGTTGATTATTTTAGCAGATCGTTTTTTCGCTACACTGCATAAAGGCGCCGATATACCCCTTACAGAGGTTTTGGCCAATCAGTTTTCCCACCCTAAATGGTTTGGCTCAACTTTCTACGATATCATTATGCCATTGTTTTTATTTGTGGTTGGGGCGGTAATCCCATTTTCCTTATCAAAGAGGATGCAGGCAACTAATAGTAAAAGGGACCTATATAAGAAGCTTTTCAAACGTTTTCTCATTTTATTTGTTTTGGGCTGGATAGTTCAAGGTAATTTATTGGCTTTGGATGCCGATCAATTTCATGTATTCAGCAATACGCTGCAGGCAATTGCGGTGGGCTATGTCTTTTCCTGCATCGCTTATATTCATTTACAAAGAAAATGGCTTTATATCATCTTTGCTTCTTGCCTAATTGCATATGCAATGCTATTGACGATTCCCAACGTTCCTGGATTTGGAACAAGTGTGATAATGCCCGACAGTAATTTCGCTTTGTATATAGACCATTTAATCTTTGGAAGATTTGATGATGAGACGCAATACACCTGGCTGGTCAGTGGTTTAGGTTTTATAGCAACCACATTATCCGGAGTCTTCGCTGGGGAGTTGATCAAATCTGAACTCCCGCGAAAAAAAGTGGCATACTATTTAGTGTTGTGTGGGATTGTAGGATTAATTCTGGGTATGATTTGGGGCATATGGCATCCCATTGTGAAAAAAGTTTGGACAAGCTCATTTGTACTGGCTTCTTCAGGGGTCTGTTTTTTGCTATTGGCACTCTTTTACTGGATTATAGATGTTAAGCAAAAAATTAAATGGGCGGTACCACTCAAAATAATAGGTATGAATGCTATAACCGCCTATGTACTTTCCCATGTCATTAATTTCCCTAAAATTGCGGATTTTATTTTATTTGGTTTAGAGCAGTATGTAGGGGAGTATTATGGAGCAATTACGTCTTTTGGAGGTTTTGCAATACTCTATGTATTACTCTGGTACATGTACAAAAACAAAACATTTATTAAGATATAGATGACATCTAAGTTTTGGGGCATGCGAAATGTAGTTATCAGGTTCGACATTTAAACCAACACACCATGCTCAAAGGAGCAATGAATAGGTTGTCTATTGTTAGATGTTCATGTCCTTTAGTTAAAAATGTAATGAAAATGATTAAGTATTTTTTTCTTTGGATCTTAGTATTGTTCTTCTCAAATGTATATTCCCAAAACCTTCCGGCACCAAATTGAAGATTAAAAAATTCCATGGAGACATTGTACTCAATGGAGTTTTGGATGAACAAGCTTGGAAGGATGCTGATGTGGCGGATAATTGGTACCAGAACTTTCCGGTCGATAGCCTGCCTTCTCCATTTCAAACAGAAGCACGCATGACATTCAATGATGAGTTTCTTTATGTATCGTTCGTTTGTTTTGATGATGATACTCCAGATGTAGTCAGTACGCTGCGTAGAGATTTCAATTACGTTTTGAATGATAATGTTTCCCTCATATTTGGGCCATACAATGATCGTTTAAACGGGTACTTTTTTAATGTTACGGCTGTTGGCGCTAAAAGAGATGGTACGGTGTCTAGTGGTGGTGTTGGGGAGAATGCCTTTAATATACATTGGGACAATAAGTGGTATTCAAAAGTGGTACGGTATAAAGATAAATGGATTGCAGAATTGGCCATACCTTTTAAAAGTTTTCGATATAAAAGTGATATAAATGAATGGAACGTAACTTTTGACAGGCTTGATAAAAAAAGAAATATAAAGTCTGCTTGGGTCCGAACTCCCAGACAATTCTATACTGGCACATTTGGTTATGCGGGTCAACTCGTATGGGAAGATCCAATTCCAAAAGCCGGCACCAATATTTCGGTTATTCCCTATATTTCAGATGGTGGTTTTGAGGATAGAGAAGTTGACCCAATAGAATCATCTACAGAACTACAGACTGGGTTTGATGCCAAAATTGGGATTACTCCTTCCATGAGTTTAGATCTTACGGTGAACCCCGATTTTTCTCAAATTGAAGTTGACGAACAGATTTTGAACCTGTCCAGATTTGAATTTCAATTCCCCGAGCGACGACAGTTTTTCTTGGAAAATAGTGATCTTTTTGCCAATGCCGGTTTTGCATCGGCCAGACCCTTTTTCTCAAGACGAATTGGTATCGTTCAAGATACAGCGGGCATTACACAAAAAGTGCCCATTTTATACGGAGCCAGACTCAGCGGAACGATAAACGAAAAATGGCGGTTGGGGTTAATGAACATGCAAACAAAGAGAATGTTGGAATTGGGACTTCCAGCACAGAACTATACCGTTGCTACTTTGCAGAGAATGTTTTTAGAACAATCCAGTTTCTCTATGACTTTTGTGAACAAGGAAAGTTTGGGGGTTGGCGTAGAGGATTCCCTAGTCTATTATCATCCAAGTATTTTTGACCGACAGGCTATAGAAAACCAGCTAAGACCAAATACATATAATAGGGTCATTGATGCGGATTTGGTACTTCGGAGTAGTGATAATAGATGGTACCATAGTTCATTTTTGGCCAAGTCATTTGATTCCAGAAATAAAGAGAAAATGACATCGGGATCTGCCTTTTTTCAATATTCGGACCGTAGTCTGACCGCAAATCTTGGAACCTTCTTCGTCGACAAAAACTTCAGCTCAGAAGTAGGATTTGTACCGGGACGTGTGGTATATCCGGGTCAAAAAGGTTATTATTCCAAAGTGGATTATAAGATTTACCCCAAAGGCGACCGCCTCTTGTATTCAGGACCTAGTGTCGGAATTAGTGATACCTTTCTGCCTAATGGTCAATTGGTAGACCGCGATTTTACTGCGGGGTATGTTTTTAATTTTCAAAATTCTGCAGAGTTTATAATCGATTATGGGCATATTTTTCAGCAAATGACCTTTGATTTTAATCCTGTGGACAATTCAAGGTATAGAAAATTTTTGCAAGGGGAGGAGTACAGCTGGAATACTATTACCGCGTCTTTTCAGAGCGATTCTGGCCAGAAAGTGAACTTTTTGTTGAACTCTACTTACGGGGGGTTTTATAATGGCACCAATCTCAATATGGGCGGACAACTTAACGTACGCTTTCAACCCTATGTAAATGTAGCTATGCGTTTTGATTACAATAATTTGAAGTTACCAGAAGATTATGGAAATGAAGAATTATTTCTTTTAGGGCCAAAACTTGACGTGACCTTTACCGATAAGCTGTTCTTTACAAGTTATTATCAATATAATAATTTAACGGAAAACATGAACCTGAACGTTAGATTCCAATGGCGGTATAAGCCGGCTTCGGATTTCTATATTGTTTATACTGAAAACTATTTTCCATCCAATTTTATGAGTTAAAATCGTGCGTTGGTTTTTAAGCTGACCTATTGGATGAATCTTTAGATCAAGCATAAATCTTTGAAGACCCTTGAACCAAATGAAAAGCCCAAGACTTTTCCAAAAAAAAACATCAATGAAAACATTAAACATCATTATGAAAAATTTGAGTTGGTTTCAACTAGTAAAAAATAAAATTCTCTGCTTCGGAATGTTGTTATTTATTGTTTCTTGCAATGCTCAAAAGGAAGAAAACATCGGAAACACTTTAATAACCAAGTGGTTTGGAGATAAGAAATCTGCAATTTCAATAACTTATGATGACGGTATCATCAATCAATTTACCGTAGCCCGACCAATAATGAACAAATTAGGGATGCCCGGAACATTTTATATCATTACTGGAAAAGTTGATGGATCGGGCAAAGGGCAATTTATTGGAAGACCAGCCAATGAAATTATAAAGGAAACCGCCGTTATTAAAACCAATCCGGATAATTTTTTTGAAAGAGCCTCCTTGATCGGTCATACCGGAACAAGTGAGGCCGTTGAATACCATTCAAATGCAGGTTCTCTCTTTGAGTCGGGCAAAATTAACGAAGCTTATGAACTCATTGATGAAGGTTTTGAAAAAATTAGAAATGGTAATTTGAAGAATACTGATGATATAGTTTTTCATAACAATGTAGTTGACACCACAACTTGGGCAAGTTATAAGAAATACGCCACTGAAGGTCATGAAATTGCTAGTCATACGGTAACTCACGCCCGTCTGGCAGTATTGGACGAAAATAATCTATTGTATGAATTGGAACAAAGTAAAAAAGATATTCAGCACTTTTTGGGAGACAAATATACCTTCTCTGCTGAATGTCCGTATGGTACGGAAAACGAACGTGTAATGGAGTATGCCCATAAAGTATACCCTGCCCTTCGAAACCGAATGCCTGAACCTTACCTAGATGAGCTAAACAGATCAAGTAAAAAACTGCCGGGTACGTCAAAAAAAGAATACGTTCAATGGCAAAGAGGCCCGCTTACCAATGTCTCTATGGAAGTAATGAAATCATGGATAGACACTTGCTTGACACATGATAATATTTGGTTGGTTCTGGTATTCCATGGCGTTGACGGTATTGGCTGGGAGCCTAAATCCAAGGAGGAATTGGAAGTATATTTCAACTACATAAATGAACGGGAAGATTTATTATGGGTAGATACTTTTACAAATGTCACCAAGTATATCAGAGAAAGAAAAAATACCGTAATAAGTAGCGTAGTACAGGGAGATACCATTATAGTAAATGTTTCCAACGACCTTGACACAAGTGTTTACGATGTTTCGATCACATTAAAAACTTATGTTCCTAACACATGGAAAACTGTACACATCGATAAAAGAAGTAAACAGGAAGCTCCAACAAGAATTGTGGTCAACAAAGATACCGTGGGGTCCTATGTACTTTATTCTATTTTACCCACTGAGAATGAAATAATCCTCACCAAATGATGTATGACTTTTAAGATTTGATGTATTTCATTTTAAGGAAAAGTTCTTCCTCATGATCTCCCCCGATTAAACCAAACATATTGAAATTGGAGTTTTTCAAGCGAACAAATGTTTTCCTAAATTTGTTTTTCCGGAACACTAAGGGGGAGGAGTAGCAAGAGAATAACATGAAAATCAATAGTATGATTTTACAGAACTAATTAAAGCTTTATAACGTTCATTAATTTGGGGTTTCACGCAGAGGTAAACCTTAATGCCGGTCAACGGGAGATTATTATGGATTGGGCAAAAGTCCAAAAGACTTATCTTAAGGACAATTATCACGCTGATAGTCTTGTGATGCCAAAAAGACGACGGCCAGTCTACCTTCAACAAATTAATCACAAAAGAAATGAAACAAGGGATGTCTTAAACTCAAATGAATTATCTAATTTGTATTGATTTACTCCCTAATTAAGTACTGCAAAAGACGTATGAAATCACTCAGATATTAGTTCCATTGAATGGCAAAATAGACAGCTGGTCTCTTACCCAGATTAGAAAAATTGTGAGGTATATTAGATGCTATCCAAGCCGCATCTCCCGATGAGATTTTTTGTTTGCCCTCGCCCAATTGCATTTCTCCAACACCATCAATCATAAGGATGATTTCTTCATTTTTATGAGTATGGGGTGCATGACTGCTAATTCCCGGATCGAGCGAAGTAATATGAATATCAAACCTGTTGAGCATCGCTGTCTGACGGTCAAATAACTGTCTTACTCCTCCTCGGTCATGGGGCCTGTAAACCATGTCATACCAGTCTATAGCAAAAGAAGGTCCCGCTTTTTTCGCGCTTTCCACATCTGGTTTCGAAATAGACACCATCCTCATCTCATAGAATGAGATATCATCTTTTCGTTTATTTTCGAAAATCACTTCATCGCCCGGCAACAAAAAAACCACGGAGTCCGTATCTAGGTCATGGGCTATTTGATTTAGCGATACTCTTACCGGACCTTCTTTGATGATAAAAAATAGTTCATCACCACACCGACCCGTATTGTACATTAATTTCTTTCCTGATTTGATGGATATACCTTTAAGTTCATGCTTAGAGAGTAACGCCCCCGCACCATTGAAAAGTAATCTTTCAGATCCAAAATTTGTTTGGCCTATAATCGGTACTTCCCAATAATGAACCTGCGATTTCAACTGCTCCTGAGAACAGACAAGTGCCGATAAATGCATTAAGAAAAAGTATAAAATAATCCGCATTAACAGGAAGGTTTGATTCAAAAACTCTAATATCATGAAATTAATCCTTTCCGCACTAAAAACCTATAGAGGTCAGTATTTAATTACTTAACTTGTATTTGAATAAAAACAGGGTATTTATGGACATTTTCAAAGGTCAAAACCTTCTAGAGTTCGCTGAACGCTTCAAAACGGATGAAGATTGCAAGGGATATTTGGCGGAACCAA
>JAJRRO010000008.1 GCA_024279425.1 Bacteroidota bacterium
AGATTCGAAGCAAGTCAAAAACTTATATGACATGCGTTAGGGAAACTAGAAAAAGCTGCTAACAATGTATAAAAATAATAGCCGTGAAAGTAATAAATTCAAGTGTTGTAGCCCGCTATCGGCTACTATTCTTATACTTAACGTTAGAGGCAAGTAGACAAAATAAATATGACAATTACAGATACAATTGATCAAGTCGTAAATCTGACGAAGGATGAAAAATTATCAGTCGAAAAGTATTTCATAGTCAAATCTTTAGCCAAAGGAGAATTATGGATTAAAGAAGGTCAATACTGTAACCATATAGCTTTTATCAATAAAGGAATTTTGCGGATATTCTATAATGACCGAGATGGAAATGAAATCAGTTGTTACTTTATGCATGAAAATAACTTCATTTCTTCTTATACCAGTTTTTTAACCCTAACACCAACTAAGGAAAATATTGAAGCCATAGAGGATGTTGAACTTTTGGTTATTAATAAAGAAGATTTGGTAAAATTATCAGCAAAAGTACCTAAGGTTGAAATTTGGAGGCGAATTATTGCTGAAAACCTATTTATTCTTTTGGAAAGACGCATTTCGATGCTACAATCTAAAACCGCGCAAGAACGGTATGAAAATATGATTAAAGAAAATGGCGATATTATTCTGAAAGTACCATTACAATACACGGCTAGTTTTCTTGGAATTACACCCCAACACCTTAGTAGGTTGAGAAAAAACACTGTAAAATGATTTCTTAACATTTGTTCAGTGGGGAGACATTTTTCCCACGCATCTTTGCAGTGTAATTAAATTATAACACTCATAAAAAGAATTAGAACAAATGGAAAATCATATGCATACTGTACTTGGAGCGAATGGAGCGATTGGAAAAACAGTAATAAAGGAATTAGAAATTCGACAACTTAAAATAAGAAAAGTTAGTACAAAACCTACCTGGTTTCAAGCAAATTTACTTTCTAAAGAAGATGCTGAAAAAGCCATTGACGGAAGCAGTTACGTATATCTCTGTATTGGTCTCCCATACAATGCTACGGTTTGGGAAACTCAATGGCTTCAGATAATGCAAAATGTGATCGATGCTTGTGAAAAAGCTCAAGCTAAGCTAATCTTTCTAGATAATATCTATATGTACGCTTCACCTCTGCCTATTCCGTTTGATGAAAGCACGTCCCAAAGCCCTGTTTCAAGAAAAGGAAAAGCCCGTAAACAAACTACTGATTTAATGATAAAAGCTATAAGAGATAATAAGATTAAAGGACTAATTGGACGTTCTGCAGATTTTTATGGCGAAGGTGCTGTAAATAGTCCCTTTTACACCTCTTTTTTGGAACGAATGTTACAGGGTAAAAGGCCACAGACCCTAGTCTCGGCTGAGATAGAACATACATATGCCAATGTACTTGACAATGGGCGAGCCCTAGTGGAACTGGCTTTGCGTGACGATTGCTATGGTGAAGTATGGCATTTACCCGTTGGAGAACCAATAACAACAAATGGAATGCTTGTATTATTTAATAAAAAACTTGGTAGCAATTTTAAAATAAGTGTGATGCCAACATTATTAAAAAAAATTCTATCTCTTTTCATCCCGATTTTAAAAGAAACTAAAGAAATGGAGTATCAGTTTGAACAGAAGTATGTCTTGTCTGATTATAAATTCAGAAACAGGTTTCCCAATTTCAAAGTTTCTTCTTATCAGGATGGAGTCAATAGAATGGTAGAATGGTTTAAAGACATTGAAAATGAAAACACCAGCAGCTAACAAGGTATAAGAGCAATAGCGGTTTGGACTTACCCAAACCGCTATTTGTATTTGCTTGAGTATATTGCTATCCGAAAAGAATAGTGCGTTTAATCCGCTACTGCTCTTATACTAACCGTTAGCGGTAATTAAAACCAACCAATATGAAAAATCTATCTATAGTAATAGTACTTGCAATCTTTTTTGTTTCCTGTAATTCTTCATCTGATAAAAAACCGGAAACAAAAACTATAGAATTAGAGCAATTGGAGGCAAATATTGACTCGTTATTTAATGCTGAAATAGGCATAAATGAACCAGGAGCTGCATTACTAGTATCATATGATGGTAAAATGATTATTGGAAAAGGTTATGGTTTGCGAGATTTGGAAAACAACAAGCCGATAACTACAAATACCAATATGAGAATGGCATCTGTCAGTAAGCAGTTTACGGCATTGTCTGTTTTAAGTCTTGTTGATAAAGGATTACTATCATTAAATGATTCAATCAAAAAAATCTGGCCATATCCCGTTTTTGAAAATATAACCGTACAGCATCTTCTAAATCATACCTCCGGACTTGCGGATTACGAAGCTCCGTATTTTTTAAAAGACTGGGATAAATCGAAAATCGTAGAAAATAAGGATATTTTAGATTGGCTCTCCACTAATCCAAAACCAATATTTGAAGCTGGAAAAGGTTGGGAGTATTCAAATACCGCATATATTGTTTTGGCTCATTTGGTTGAAAAAGTGAGTGGGAAAGAATTTCCCATCTACGCCAAAAAGAATGTGTTTGAAAAAGCTGGAATGAAAGAAACAAATTATTACAACCTAGCTAATCCAATTAAAATCAAAGAGAGAGCATATTGTTATGAAAAAGACAGCTTGGGAAATTGGAAAAAAGTTGATGGCCATTTTATGAATGGTATTATGGGAGATGGAGCAGTTTATACAAGTGTGGATGATTACTTCGAATATGATTTGGCATTAAGAAAAAAGTCCATTTTTTCAGAAGAAACTCACGACTTGATTTTCAAGCCCAGTTCTACACACCAAGTAAACGGAGAAGATAGACATTATGCTATGGGTTGGGGAGTAACTGATAGCACTGCTGTTCATACCGGAGGGTGGTTCGGCACTAATACTTTTACAAAAAGATATTTAAAAAAACCTTTAACTATAGCCATCTTTATGAATAGGAACACCTTATTCGAAAGTGAATTAATTAAAAAAACAGATTCGTTAGTCCTCGAATATGTAAAAACTACCGCTAATCGAGTAGACGGCCGTGAGCTGTAAGGCCCACGGTGCGCCTCTCACACCACCGTACGTACGGGTCTCGTATACGGCGGTTCGTGAATCATCAAACCAGAGCTCTTTTCACCCTTGGCACTATCTTCTAATTTAGGCATAGGCTACCACTAGTGCTCCTATGCGAATTTTGAAGAGAATTACGTTCAGTCC
>JAJRRO010000110.1 GCA_024279425.1 Bacteroidota bacterium
ACAAATGCAGCTAAGATGAATCTTAGCTGCATTTGTATTTTAATTCCTTTTGGCGTTACATTCAATTCAAAAGGCAATCATGATTTTTTTTATTATGGATTCTTCCTACATCAACTCATACATTTCACGAATTTTCTTACGGGTCATGATTTCTTTCCAACCTTTGCCAAGTGCATTTTCCCATAAAGGTTCTAATGACAAAGCCACATCAATCATAATATTAAATTCTTTGTCTGTCAAGTCTTTGGTCAAACCTTTTGGGATATCAATATTATGTTTTTTGACCATTTCTTTAAACTCTTTGACTCCTTCTGGGTAATACTCTCCCAGTTGATCGAAGACTATACAATTACCAATACCGTGCTTGGTGCCCAACAGATAAGAGAGGCCATAGCTCAGTGCGTGGGCTATCCCTACTTGCGAATAGGCAATACTCATACCGCCATGCCAAGAAGCCATCATTAATTCATTTTGAGATTCTTCATCCCGAATATCCTTTTTCAAAAACACATTTCTGCAAAGCTCTAACGATTTCTCGCCATAGCTTTTGCTAAAAGTATTTAAGAAATGCCCCGTCAACGATTCAATGCAATGAATATAACAATCCATGCCCGTATAAAACCATTGATTATCTGGCACACCATCAGTTAATTCTGGATCTAAGACAACTTGGTCAAAAGGAGTATAATCGGAATTCATCCCCAATTTTTTAACGGGTCCAGTCAATACGGTTGTTCTAGAAACTTCGGCACCCGTCCCTGAAATAGTCGGAATACCTACATGATAAACGGCTGGGTTTTTAATCAAATCCCATCCTTGATAATCTGCCGACGAGCCTGGATTTGTCAACATCAAAGCAATCGCTTTAGCATAATCTAACATAGTACCTCCACCAATTCCGATGATCCCAGAAGGTGTTTCTACAAACTCTTCTACCAATTCATCACGATATCTATCCACTTCTTTAGTCTTCGGCTCATCCTTAGCACTCACAAAAATGATCTTATCATTATGCGACAGAGGGATGCGATCAATTAATGATTTTTTGTTTGCAAAAACCTCATCTACAATAAAAATAAAAGGCGCATCTTGGCTTTTTCTTTTAGGGGCTAAAATTTCAGCTAGCTGATTAAAACAGCCCCGACCAAATATCACACGTGGCACCATTGGAAAATTTCTGAACTTCATATCTTGTTATTTTTTATTAGTTGGTTGGCTTTTATCAAGTCTTCTGGTGTGTCAATTTCGATACCCATGTAATCGACTTCCACCATTTTTATTTTTTTTCCGTATTCCAAAAATCGAATGCATTCTACTTTCTCGGTGTTTTCTATTGGCTTGGCTGACAGCTTGTAAAAATCCATCAATGCTTTTTTCCGAAAGGCATATACACCGATGTGTTCATAGTATTTTGCTCCTGCCTTTTTATCCCTTGGATAAGGGATCGGTGAACGAGAAAAATACATAGCAAAATCATTTTGGTCGGTAATTACTTTAACATAATTAGGATCAGTAATATCCTTCCAATCT
>JAJRRO010000111.1 GCA_024279425.1 Bacteroidota bacterium
CGTTTTCGGCACCCTGGCCCAGTTCATGGGCCTACGCAAGATAAATACCATAGGTCTGGGACAGGCCAATAAGGTGATGCACCTGGCGGCGATCGCCTATAATCTGAAAAAGTACCTGAAATTTGCTCAGAAACGGGCAAAGAACGGGGCAAATGCCCTTGCGTTGTGTTTTTCTCGAAAATGGACCTGCCAAATCCCTTATTTAGCATCGATAAGGGGTTTTCAAAACCAGTACGGAAAAGTGTTGGCATAAAATAGACACTTGTACAAGGGCCTATATCGATCGGGTGTTCTGCAATTCAAGGCTTTGCGCAACGATTACCATTGTTAGAGCCAGTTTTTTTTAATTCCCCTCGAGTTGTCTAGTGTATTCATCAGCATTATATGTGCCTATTGATTTTTGGACTAGCCCTTTATTGTTCATCGTCCATCTTTCAAATCCACTAAAATTAACTTTGTTGCCAGTTCCACCGGGTCCAGTGTTTGTTCCTACAAAAGTCCAATGATATCTATAGGTGCCAGAATCAGCTACCAAACTATCCATTGTCAATTTCATATCAGGAAAAGCCTCCATATAGGATTTAGCGGTTTCAGCTAATTGCTTTCTTCCTACTGCAGGTGTTCCATTATTCACGGTTAGAGTTCCGTCTTCTGCATAGAATGAAGCCATTTTTTCTGGACTTATGCTATTCCAAGCTGCTGTGTATTTCTCTCCAAATTCAACCATTTTTTCATATTCAGATTTTTGAGAATCACAGCCTATTATTACCATAATGATTGTTCCAATCATTAAATATTTTGATGATGTTTTTTTCATATTAATTAGTTTAATTGGCTCTAACGTTTTAGCTATGAGTAGTGCGGAGGCAGGGAAACCTTTTCGTTTCCGTCTATGCACGTAGCAAAAGCTTTATGTTTTGATTTATTTTTTATTGCCAGAGCAAAATCCTAAAGATTTTGCAGACATAGTAAATATGCGCAAAACATTGAATTAAATACCAAACACCGCATTGCCTATAGGTTTTGTTAGCAGTTGTACTACAAGCTGAATAGAAGGAGTTTTGGCCTTAAAATCTTTGAGAGAACTTTGATTGCCTATACATTAACATAATTGGTAGCTTCTTTGCGGAGTATCATTATAAATTATTTAATTACCCCTGTTTTAGCTGCAAATTTTAGATTGATTTGAATGTCCAAAAATCGTTTTTTGGCAAAGTTGCTTCGAAGGTTTTGAATTCTTTAGAACCAGAGACTTGATAGGTTAATTTCCATGCATGAAGGCAAATAGATAAAGGGAAGTATTCTTGATCTGAACCATATTTTTCATCTCCAATAATTGGGAGCTCTATATTTGC
Organism: Bacteroidota bacterium; assembly: GCA_024279425.1. GTDB lineage: Bacteria > Bacteroidota > Bacteroidia > Flavobacteriales > Flavobacteriaceae > Maribacter_A. Next base: position 1,356 of record JAJRRO010000111.1, read on the forward strand.
TAATTGGGCTCTTATTTGATGGAATCGACCAGTTTTTGGTTTTATTTCTAAAAGATAACCAAAATTATTTTTGTCTATAACTTGATAGGAAAGAATGCATTCCAGGGAGTCTTTTGATCTTGATTGAACTATATCTGCTCTTTTTTTTATGTTATTTTTTACGAGAAAATTAATTAAGTTTTCTTTGTTCTTTGGTGGCTTGCTTTTAACAATTGCCAAATAAGTCTTTTGAACTTTCCGGCTACTAAATAGATCATTAAATTCCACAAGAATGCTTTTTTTCTTGGCAAAAATCAATACTCCACTTGTCACACGATCTAATCTATGTATTATTCCAATATAGGGCTTTCGTTTATTTTTTAAAAGGTGATTAAGAACTTGATCCTCTACAGTGTAATCCTCGTAAGGACTTTTTTCACTTATAAGTCCAGCCATTTTGTTTACGACTATATAATCGTTGTTTTCATGTACTACTTCAAGGTTCGGCATTAACAGTTTTCTTTTTCAAATTTCAAAATAGTATTAATACGTTCAAGAAGTTCAGTTGCTATCTGATTATCCAAGTTTTAGTCACTTAAATTAATTGTTGGTTAGGAAAACTGACACTAATCATTCCACTTTCTTTTTCTTTTTACGGAATGATTTATTGTATTAACTCTCTACCGCTATTCTTCCATCAGTAAGTAATTACTGCTAACGTATGGCTAAACGTACCGGTACGTTTATTTTTATTTTGTTAGTACCCCTAAAGTACTGCATTTAAATTGTAGGGCAGGGTAGGGTTAGGATTGGTTGGTTTTGGGTTGGGGCGTGCCGTCTATACGAATGATTAGTTATTAGGCATGTCGTTTTAAATTCATCTTTGTCGGCTCATCCACTTCATATGCCGATTTTTATTCCAGCACTCGCCCGGATATTGGAATTGGAGCTATCTGTGTTTTCAAATTTAATACCAATGTAATCTACTGATATACCAAGAATTATATTAGGGCTTAAATTAATTCCCACACCTGCGCCAACACCATAGGCAAATCCGCTTCCGCTTGACTTGGAAGTATTTCCACTGGATGTAAATTTGAATGACTCTGAACCAAGACCAAGGAGAATGTGCGCTTCTGGGATTACTCCTTTATCAAAATTGTCTCCGGTAAAAGCATATTGCCCCCTGGCGAGGATTAAACTACGTGTAAATTTATTGTCTCCATCTTTTTTGGAATTTAGGCCAAAGTCTGGACCAATGGCAATGTTAGAATTAACATTGAATAGACCATAAACTTGTCCACCAAAAAAAGATTCTCTACTTGATCCATTATCTCCATTTAAAAAACTTGGCCCAATATAAAAACTTACTTTTTTTTGTTTATTTTTCCACTTTCCATATTTCTCGTCAATTTTTATTTGTAGCTTTTTCAGGATTTCTATCCTAAGCTGTTCATAATTGGGTGGAGGTGGAGGTGGAGATTTCTCTTCAAGTTTATCAAGCCATTCAAATTTATGACTGTTCATATATTCGTGATATTCAACAAACCCCTGATTACCATAGCCTCCATTATCTTCGTGATAAGGTACCGAATCCAATGATTCGTATGGATTACGACGATAATTTGTACTGATTTTGCCTTTTATATAATATTGAGTACTAGTCAATTCTCCTTTTTCATTAAATTTAAATATCCGAGCAAGTCTATATTCCTGCAGAGTTTCATAATGCTCGACTTCCCATCGTCCTAGCAAGTCTTTTTTGTAGACCGTTTTTGACGTTAATTTGCCATTTTTATCGTGAACCTTTTCAGAGTAGACCTCTCTTAGACTTTCGTCCTTAGTTTTGGTAATTGTTATTGTACTTCCATCTTTCCCAGTGATTGTTTTGGTAAATTGAGCCACCAAAAGACCTGTTGAAAAAACGAAAATAAATACTAGATAATACTTTTTCATAATTGAAATATTTAGTGGTTGGATAGTAAAATAATTCCGTTATGCAGGGGGCTACGGCCAGAATCCATTCAATTTAAGGAAAAATCTTTATTGTAGTCCGTTTTTCCCTCTTTTATTCTTTCTGGTTTATACCTTAAAAGTTAAGGAGAGTAAGCTTAAGATTATATATTTACTAGTACGTATATTTCTTTTTGTCAGTGTCACTACGTCAACTAAAGATGGACTATATTGAATAATAATTAATATAGACATTTAGCCATGAAGAAAACAAAAGATAATATGAATCGGGGTATTTGGTGGGGGCTAGTTTCCAACGTTGGAGTTGGGCGTGTCATCGCTAGACCTGCCTCCGGTGACGAACTTCTCCCAGTACAATGAGTAGTCAAACGTGTCGGATAGGTGCGTGGCATGCTCCTGTTCCACCGTCTTGCGCCGTTCACTGCGCTTGTCCTTCTCTATGCCCTTGGAAGTTTCGATAACTTCGGCATGCTCCATAGAGATAATCAATCTTATTTAGAAACTTTATCTACGACTACCTTTTGATCTCGGTTCGCAACCTCCCAAGCTGTATGGAATATTAAACGTGCCCTATTCTCTAAAAGGTCATAGTTTATCTTATCTGCCGTATCGGTTGGTCGGTGATAATCGTCATGCGTTCCATTAAAATAAAAAATAATGGGGATGTTATTCTTTGCAAAATTATAATGGTCACTTCTATAATAAAAACGATTTGGGTCATTTTTATCGTTGTATTTGTAATCCAATTCCAGGTTCGCATATTTTGTATTGATGGCTTCTGAAAGGTTATGGAGGTCTGTACTCAATTTATCTGAACCAATAAGATAAATATAGTTTCTGTCTCCGTCACGTTCGGGATCGATCCTACCGATCATATCAATGTTTAAGTTGACAACCGTTTGCGCTAAGGGAAAAATAGGTTCATAGTCTGTATAATATTGAGAGCCTAATAGACCTTTTTCCTCACCGGTCACATGTAGGAACACAACGGATCTTTTAGGCCCGTTACCAGACGCTGCGGCTTTTTTGAAGGCCTCGGCAATTTCCAATAGTGCTACCGTCCCGGAACCATCATCATCGGCCCCATTATTTATATCACCATCAGCCGTCATCCCAATATGGTCTAAATGAGAGGAGATAATGACATATTCATTGGGTTTTGTCGAGCCCTTGATAAATGCTACCACATTTTCGGATGAAATCTCATCGTTTGTACCGATCAAGTTCATTACAATATTCTTTGAAATAATTTTAGGGGTATGGTCTTCAGAAATATTAGGTATTAAGCTGTTCGCCAATTTTTCATTGACATATAAGCTAATCTGGGGTTCAGCATTGGCCTTGATTTGCATCTTTCCCCCAGCAGTGTTTTTCATATAATTATAATACTCTTTAAAACGGCTAAAATTATCTTTGGCATAGTAAATGACCCTTATGGCGCCCTTTTCAGCGGCTAGTCTCATTTTCTTACCATGGGCTTCGGAGATATTGCTCCAAATCGATTTGTCCTTATTTCCCGATAAATAGTACGAGCCATCAGATAGCATAGGTTCTCCAGCCTTCATGAGTACCAACTTGCCTTTAACATCCACATTTTTATAGTCGGAATAGTCTCCTTGTTCAATACCATATCCTACATAAACTACCGAATCAAAATTTTCTTCTGCCGTGGAAAATGTTATAAGGTCTCCGCCATTAGGAAATTCGGCACCATTTATTTTGATTGAACCCGTAGGTAAATTGTTAAGTTCCAAGGGTACATTCTGCAAATAATCCCCATCAGCTTTTGCTGCAGGTATGCCCATTGACCTGTACTCTTTTTGAATATATTCTGAAGCCAATTTTTGCCCGGGCTTACCTGTCTCACGACCTTGATACTTATCAGAGGCGTACTCATAAAGATGCTCTTTTAATTCAGCTTGGGTAATGGTTTCTGCATAGACAGTGGGTTCGCCATCAGATATTACGGCCACCGTCTTTTCAGACACTGCTTTTTGGGAAGAATTACATGCCATAACCAAGCCCAAGGCAACAAGTACTAATTTTTTCATTGTATCAAAATTTATCAATTTCAAAAATAATCAAAACTATCAGAACAGGGCGATAATGTTTGAGAAATGGGATTTTATGAAATTAAGCTGTAATTCTCGCTGTAGCGGACTTTTTAAATTGGGTAGGGGAGACTCCCTTCAAAGCCTTGAATTTTCGGTTAAAATTGGAAATTGAATTAAAACCGGATTGTTCGGCCAATTCGGTAATTGGAAAATCGGTATCCTCGAGCAATTGACAACTATGTTCCAATCGCAGTTCTATTAAAAACTGAAAAAAAGTTTTGTTGGTCCTAGTCTTGAAAAAACGACAAAAGGCATTCGGGGTCATAAATGCCAATTCTGAAACAGTCTCCAAAGTAATCCCATGCTGAAAATTATTGATCACAAAATCATATATGACCTGCATACGTTCGCCTTCACGATTTCCTATCTTCTTCGGATAAACAAAACTGGTCAGTACTTTTCGCTTGGCCTTGCATAGTATTTTGAGCAACCCTAAAAGTTGTAAAAAGCGCGTGAGTTTATCTTGCACAGGAAGTTGAAGTAGTATGGATTTGACTTTTTCCTTTTCCGACATTGGCTGAAACCCAGGTTTAGCGATATCAAAAAATGAATTTATTTCCTCAATATCCGCTAAATCGAAAAAGTCTTTACCAAAAGAATCTCGTGTGAAAAATAAAGAAATCATTTTCACTTGTCCTTGTATCTTTTCGCTTTGGAATAAATGTGGGCAATCGGGACCAATTATAAAAAAATCACCTTCCATAAATTGATGCACACTGTCGCCAACAATAAGTTTACCCTGCCCTTTTACAATCAGGCTCAGTTGCAATTCCTGATGTTGGTGCAATTGATTGTAGAACATCTTTGATGCATCTACTTGTACAATCAAGTTCTGGTTCAACGGTTTGGCAATTTTAAAGGGAAGGACCTTCATAACGTAAAGTTATGCAAATATTAAGCTATATTATTTAATTAGGATTAAAAATAGGTAATATACGCACATATATGGTTAAAATTGATGAGATTGAAACAATTTATCCGATGTATTTTTGTAGTATATCCAAATAAAAAAGTTTAGTATGAAAGTACAATGGGAGGGCGTAATGCCGGCAGTAACAACAAAGTTCAATGAAGACGATACCCTGGACCTAAAAATGTTCCGTGTAAATATAGAGGCTCAAATAGAGGCAGGTGTACATGGAATAATCCTTGGGGGAACGTTGGGTGAGGCCAGTACCCTTACCGATGACGAAAAACGAATCCTGATTCAAGAGACCGTTCAAATTGTTAATGGTAAAATTCCTGTAATCATCAATATAGCGGAACAAAGTACAAAGGATGCCATTTTGGCTACCCAAAAGGCAAAGGAATATGGAGCCAGTGGTCTTATGATGCTGCCTCCAATGCGATACAAGGCAACCGATTATGAAACAGTGGTTTATTTTAAAGAGGTCGCCCAAAGCACCGATTTATCCATAATGATCTATAATAATCCGATCGATTATAAAATTGAGGTCACCTTAGATATGTTAGAGGAACTTTTGGTACATGATAATATCCAGGCCGTCAAGGAATCTACACGGGATACCTCCAATGTGACCCGAATAAAAAATAGATTCGGTACTCGGTTAAAGGTACTTTGCGGTGTTGATACATTGGCTCTTGAAAGTATTCTTATGGGGGCAGATGGCTGGGTTGCCGGGCTTGTTTGTGCATTTCCGGCTGAGACTATGGCCATTCATGAATTGGTCAAGGCTGGCCGGACTCAAGAAGCCATTGAGATTTACCGCTGGTTCTTACCCTTATTGGAGCTTGATATTAGCCCACAGTTGGTGCAAAATATTAAACTGGCCGAAGTGGGCACAGGTATTGGCACTGAAACCGTAAGGGCACCAAGGCTGCCTTTGCAAGGAGCAGAAAGGGCAAGAGTTTTGAACATCATCGAAGAAGGACTGCGTACCAGACCAACTTTGCCTGATTATAAAACGGTAGCGCAGCATATTTAATCTGTTTTACCTTGTTGTTTTGTACTAAAGACCACGTGGCACTGCTACGTGGTTTATGGTAAATGATAGTCAAATGATGGAAGCCTGAAAATGGTTTACCATTGGTGCTTTTCCATCTAACCGTTTCAAGGGTATACAACAAAATTTATTTTATAGAATTCTTTGGTTTCAGATCTTACTATTGAACAAATTATTCTATACTTTGGTAATCCAAAATAATTTAAGAATTAAGAGCAACCTATACATGATAACTGGAAAAAATTATATCGGCAACAATCTATCCGCAAAAGGCGGCAAATCATACACTACTTTCAATCCCCAACGTAATGAGGAGAATGAATTTAGCTTTGTCGAAGCAACATCTGAAGAAATCAATGAAGCTGTGGCACTTGCGAAAAAGGCCCATAAAACTTTCGGTAAAATTTCAGGTGAAAAAAAGCAGCATTTCTTAATGCTGTGGCAGATGAAATTCTCGCATTGGATGAAGAATTGATACAGACCTATTGTTCGGAAACCGGATTGCCAGAAGGCAGGGCTAAAGGAGAGCGGGGCAGGACCATTGGCCAACTTCGTTCTTTTGCCGCTTTGGTTGAAGAAGGTTCGTGGGTAGAAGCCAGCATTGATACTGCTATTCCTGATAGAACACCTGTTCCAAAACCTGATTTACGAAAAATGTTGGTTCCATTAGGCCCGGTTGTGGTTTTTGGTGCGAGCAATTTTCCTTTGGCATATTCCACCGCAGGTGGTGATACCGCTGCTGCTTTTGCTGCAGGCTGTCCGGTTATTGTAAAATCACACCCCATGCATACGGGCACGGGTGAATTGGTAGCGTCGGCCATTATAAAAGCTTCTGAAAAAACCAATATGCCCAATGGTGTATTCTCCAATTTGAACAGTAGCGGTATTGAGGTTGGAGTTGAGTTGGTAAAGCATCCAGGAGTAAAGGCGGTAGGTTTTACAGGCAGTATACGAGGAGGAAGAGCATTGTTCGATTTGGCCTCGCAACGCGAAGAACCCATTCCGGTCTTTGCTGAAATGGGTAGTGTAAACCCTGTTGTTGTATTACCAAAAGCACTGGAGGAAAGAGGAGGTTCATTAGCACAAACCTATGCCGGTTCAATAACCTTGGGTACAGGACAATTCTGTACCAAGCCAGGACTTTTGTTGGGAATAAAAAGCGAAAAATTGAACCATTTTATAGGAGAACTCTCCAATGAGATCGTAAAAATTGAACCTTCCTGTATGTTGCATCCAAATATTATTGGAGCTTATGAGGGAAATAAGCAAAAAGCGGTTTCCCAAAGTGATTTACAAGTTGTGGCAGATTATGAATCGGATGTAGAACCAAACTTTGCCCGGCAAACGGTAACTACGGTAGAAGGAAAAACTTTTCTGGAAAACTCAACCTTGCATCAGGAAGTATTTGGACCCTATTCTATAGTAGTACAGTGTGAGGATGTAGATCAGTTACAACAAATAATAGCTGGACTTGAAGGGCAACTTACAGGAACCATAATCGCTGGAGAAGATGAGCTGCACCAATATAAAGGCATAATCAGTGCACTTCAAAATCGGGTAGGTCGAATAATTTATAATGGAGTACCAACTGGGGTTGACGTATGTCCGTCAATGCATCATGGAGGTCCGTACCCATCATCGACAGATAGTCGTTTTAGCGCTGTGGGCATTCATTCTATAAAAAGATGGGCACGACCCATTAGTTATCAGGATTGGCCAGATAGCCTATTACCCATGGAACTCCAGAATTCGAATCCGCTTGAGATTTCTAGATTGGTGAATAACGAACAAACCCATCGTGAAATATAAATTCCTCGAATGAGAATCCTTCGGAACCTTCTTGCTATCACTCTAATCACCCTATATGGCTGTGGGGGAAATAAAGTGAATGACCCTTCAGGAGAATTGCAAGGGATAATTGAAGATTATGAGGCCCATGAGGGCTATGATAAAAAAGAATATCCCCTAGGGCTATTTACGGAGGCCTACTACAAGGCTGAAGCTGAATTTGCCAAATCCACAAAGGCAGCCTTGGCAAAGATCAATGAAGGTGGATTGAATGAAACGAACAAGATTTCCTTACATCTTTTGGATTTTGTTTTACAGGATAAAATCGATGTATATGAATATGAAAGATACCTAAACCCTATCCTTTCAGACGCTGGATTTCACAGTAATTTGACCTATTCGGTAAGGCCTTTGACTAATTATTCACAGGTAAAGGAATATCTGAACAAATTAAATGCAATTCCTGTATTTGTGGACCAGCATTTTGAGATACTCAGGAAATCGATCACAAAGGGAGTTACCCAACCTCGTGTTATTTTCAAAGGGTATGAGTCTACCTATGAGGATCATATAGTTTCCAATTTTGAAGACAGCTATTATTACTCCTCTTTTAAAAATTTACCTGAGATACTGACTGCCTCTCAAAGGGATTCTGTTCTTAATGCGGCCAAGGAAACGATCAATACCGTGGTAGTACCACAGTTTAAAAGGATAAAGGCCTTTTTTGAAGAAGAATATTTACCCAATACCAGAGAAACAATTGGAGTTTCTGAAACTCCCAATGGGAAGGCCTACTATCAAAATCGAATTGATTTTTATTCGACGAGTACAAAGCACTCCGCAGATGGTATCCATAAAATTGGATTAGGCGAGGTGGCTAGGATTAAATCCGAAATGGAGAAAATTATAGCCGGGCTGCAATTCGAAGGTAGCTTTTCGGATTTCTTGAAATTTCTACGTACAGACAAACAATTCTACGCGGAAACACCTCGCGAATTATTGATGTTGGCTCGTGATATGGCCAAAAGGGCCGATGAGCAACTACCCCGATTCTTCAAAACTTTACCTCGTAAACCGTATGGCGTGGCTCCTGTACCCGATGCGCTTGCTCCAAAATACACCGGAGGAAGGTACATAGGGACGACCAAGAACAGCACCGATTCAGGATATTATTGGGTAAACACTTACGATTTACCAAGCCGAACATTATATACTTTGCCTTCACTGACTGTTCATGAGGCCGTTCCCGGACATCATCTTCAGGGAGCTTTGAATTTGGAATTGGGAGATAGTATCCCACAATTCAGAAAAGACCTATACCTTTCTGCCTATGGTGAAGGTTGGGGACTTTATACTGAATTTTTAGCTGATGAAATGGGGATGTATACTACCCCTTATGAACATTTCGGCAAGTTGACCTATGAAATGTGGAGGGCTTGTAGATTGGTAGTTGATACAGGAATTCATGCTAAAGGTTGGACGCGCGACCAAGTGGTGGACTATATGGCATCGAATACTGCTTTGTCAATGCATGAGATCAATACCGAGACGGATCGTTACATTTCTTGGCCAGGACAGGCTCTGTCTTATAAAATAGGCGAGCTTAAGATTCGGGAATTACGAAAAAAGGCCGAGACCACTTTGCAAAGTAAATTTGACATTCGGGAATTTCATGAAATCATTTTAGGGCAGGGTACCGTAACCTTGGCTATTTTGGAAGAAAGAATCGATAATTATATTGAAAAGACAAAGAATGGGTCGTAGTACATTTACCTGTATTGATGCACACACCTGTGGCAATCCGGTGAGGGTGGTTGCCAAAGGAGGCCCCCAACTGGAGGGTCACAATATGAGAGAAAAACGACAGCATTTCCTTGATGAATTTGATTGGGTTAGGAAGGGATTGATGTTCGAACCACGTGGCCATGATATGATGAGTGGTAGTGTTTTCTATCCACCCGCAAATCCGGCCAACGATTTAGGAATTCTTTTTATTGAGACCAGTGGATGTTTGCCCATGTGCGGACATGGAACCATAGGTGCAATTACTATTGGAATAGAGGAGGGACTTATCATTCCCAAAATTCCAGGTAAAGTACGTATGGAAACCCCTGCGGGGTTAGTGCAGGTGGAATATCAGCAGACGGGTAACCGAGTAGATTGGGTAAAGTTCACCAATGTGAAATCGTACTTGGCAGCTACTGATTTGACCATTGAATGCCAAGAACTTGGAGCGCTGATGTTTGACGTCTCTTATGGAGGCAATTTCTATGCAATCGTCGATTCACAAAAGAATTTTTCAGGTATTCAAGATTTTACCGCCAGTAAACTCATTCAATATAGTCAAGAGATAAGGGATAAGATCAACGAAAAATACCCGGATAAATTTATTCATCCAGAGGATGACACCATTCACAGTGTAAGTCATATATTATGGACAGGTGATACCATAGCAGCTGAAGCAACAGCTCGTAATGCGGTATTTTATGGTGACAAGGCCATTGATCGTTCGCCCTGCGGAACAGGTACGTCCGCAAGATTGGCACAATGGCATGCCAAGGGCAAATTGAAAATGGGGGAAGAATTCATTCATGAAAGTTATATTGGCTCTCAATTTATAGGTAGGGTAGAGGAGGAGACCACTTTACAGGGTATCCCGGCTATTGTGCCAAGTATTCAGGGATGGGCGAAAATCTATGGACACAATACGATAACAATAGATGACGATGATCCATATGCCCATGGGTTCCAAGTCATTTAACACTCAATTCGTTTCATAGCATAGCACAATGGGAAAAAATATTGTCATTATTGGTGGGGGAATAGTGGGCCTATGTTCAGCCTACTATTTACAAAAAGAAGGACATCAAGTTACGGTATTCGATAAATCGGACATCTCCCAAGGTGCCTCATTCGTAAATGCGGGAATTCTTACTCCAAGTCATATTATTCCTTTGGCATCGCCTGGAATGATTGCCAAGGGTATAAAGTGGATGTTCAATGCCTCAAGTCCGTTTTATATAAAACCCCGTTTTGATTTGGATTTTTTGAAGTGGGCTTGGTATTTCCATAGAGCCTCGACCAAGGAAAACGTTGAAAAGGCCATTCCTGCAATCAAGGAGATCAACCTTTTAAGTCGTGACTTGTTCGAGGAGGTAAAGGCCTCCGGGGATTTAGGGGATTTTCAATTGGAAAGAAAGGGGTTGCTGATGCTGTATAAGACCGATGCCGCTGGAGAAGAGGAAATGGAGGTCGCTGAAAAAGCGAAGCAATTGGAATTGGAAGTTCAACTTTTGGACAAACAACAATTGGACGCTATTGAACCCAATGTGGATATCGCCGCCAAAGGAGCCATTCATTATCAATGTGATGGGCATGCCACGCCTACGGAATTTATGCCGAGAATGGTTAAATACTTAACCCGCAAAGGTGTCATAATAAAAACCAATGAAGAAGTTCTTGACATCAACGTTCCCAGCCATAAAATCGATAAAATTGTAACTTCAAAGGGAGCATATAAAACTGATGAGGTTGTTTTGGCTGCTGGATCATGGAGCGGACTGCTTTCCAAAAAATTAAATATAAAGTTACCCATACAGGCAGGGAAGGGGTATGCTATAAATGTACAAAGACCAACAGGAATTAGTATTCCGGCTATTCTTTTAGAAGCAAAAGTTGCTGTAACTCCAATGCGAGGCTTTACACGTTTTGCCGGAACTATGGAGTTTTCGGGAATCAATACCATAATTCAAAAAGAACGTGTAGAAGCGATAGCCAAGGCTGCAAAAAGTTTTTACCCTGAAATTGAAGTGAATTTTGAGGAAAAAGAAAGTGCCCAGACGGGAATGAGGCCTGTTTCTCCAGATGGCTTACCGTATATTGGGCGATGTTCAAATATTGATAACCTCACCTTTGCTACGGGCCATGCCATGATGGGCTGGAGTTTGGGCCCTGCTACGGGTAAATTGGTTTCTGAAGTTATTAATGGCAAAAAAACATCAATGAATATCACTCCCTTTGCTCCTGGGAGGAAGTTTTAGAATAAAGTACTCTTCTTGAATACTATGAGTCTGGGTATTCCGACCAAAGGACAAAGGTCTAGAGGCCTCTGATTTTATGAAAATACTGGAAATCAAACCAACCCATTTTATCTGTATTTGGAAAAAGAGTTAAAAGCTATGTTTTTGTCTCCTTGTGCCTCGTCGAAAGGTCAGCAAAACCATCCCTACTGCGCTCTATGTGACAGTGAAATTGTCATTGGTACAATTTTATTTATAAAAATGAAAGTAATTTAACATGAATGGTCACCTACAATCTTCCAAGCTCCGTTTATACGTTTAAAAACAATCATAAAAGTACCATTGGCGTCACCAACTTCTCTGGTCAAGTGGTATTCACCCATGACCCAATAGGCATCATCACTTATGCGCGAAATATTAGCGATTGAGAATACTAATTTTCCGGTATCAGCCTTTGTGGGATATCCCTTTTTGTACCTATCAAGCATGTTCTGCCAACCGTAGATAACACCGCCACTGCCAAAATAAGGAAGAGAATCGGATTGCACGTAGCCTTGCATAAAACCCTCCAAGTCATTGTTTGACCAGGCTTCTTCCTGAACTTTAAGAACCTTTTTTATGGCCGTGATATCGTCTGCCTCGGAAACCGATGACTTACATGAAGAAAGACAGATTAGGAAAACTAGCAGCACTGATATTCTCATCTTGATTCTGTTTTGACTTCTGGTAAGATACTACAATCAAAAAGAATGTCATACTAAAAGCGAGCTTCCATAAAGTTGAATTTTAGCATAAATGTCACATTGAGCGCAGTCGAAATGCTCTAGGTACTAAAAATTTCTGGTTTTCAGCTGCCCTCAAGGTGACCATTTATAGTCTACTTCTTAGAAGCCTTCATAGGTTTTTTTATAAAAACGTAATCGGACGTCGTCTGTTAATTGACTTACAACTTTAATACTGAGAATTTTATGGTTTTCCATAAAAAGTTAATATGTTCAAAATCACCTTTAAAACAATGAATCAATGTTCATGTCCACTAGTCCCCAACCAGATTAAATGCTCCCTTTGTAAGGAAAATTTCCTTTTCCGAGAAATCACTCATATTCTTGATTACGGTGTAACCTTTAAAGGTATCTCCAACCGATACTTCTTTTTGGGTAAAAGAATAGCCGTCCGAAACATTTGGTTGTGTACATAATACAAATGTTCCTTCGTCGGTAATGACAATGGCGTCTTTTGGTAAGGCCTTTGCCTGGGTAGATTCAGTTATTATTTGCGCATTAACGAACATTCCTACTACAAAATTATGAGCTTTATCATCTTCCAAATGCCCATGCACTTTTACCGTACGGTTTTTTGTATCGATTGACGTACCAACCAAATGTACTTCCGCTTCAAAAGAGCCTTCAATGGCTTCAGGAATCTTGAACAGGATTTTTTGCCCTTCTTCCACCTGGAGAATATCCTTTTCAAAAACAGACAATTCTAAATGAATATGGTCTGTATTGACGATTTCCATGATTTCATCAGCAGGGGAAACGTAGGCCCCTTTGGTAATGTTTAATTTGGTAATACTACCATGAATAGGGGCATACAAAGTAACTACGGAAGTAATAGTGCCACTTTCAACAGATTTTATATTAATATTGAGCATCTCCAATTTCTTTTTTAATCCGTTGTATGTGGCAAGAGCCTTTTTATAATCACTTTCGGCTTTTAGGAAGTTTTTTTGAGAGCTTATTTTTTCTTCTGTCAAAGTTTTTTGCCGATCGTACTCCGATTTTAAAAAAGTCAATTGTTCCGCAACTTCAAGGTACTTTTGTTGCATTTCAACAAATTCAAGATTTTCAAGGGTTACCAGAACTTGACCTTTGCGAACCTTGTCACCAATAAGCAAAGGGGTTTTTTGTATATAGCCACCGGAAAAAGTGCTTACAACCGCCCTATTTTGCGGAGGAACATCTATCATCCCCGTGGTCTCCACAGTTTTTGGAAATGATTGCTCAGTGATTTCCCCAAGTTGCATCCCGCTGTCCTCAAATTGCTTTTTTGTTACTTGAATTACATTTATTTCAGGTTCGTTTTCAAAGTTTTCCTCGGTTTCACCCTTGGTTTTGGAATCTCCACACCCTACTACGAATACTGTTATTAAGGTGTAGATAATATTTTGATATGATTTCATTTTTATGATTTTAAGTCTTTTATATACTGTGTTTTGTAATTCGGTTTTCATAGGGTTAGATGATTTAGGGCAATAACCGTTTGATTATGATTATTAAGATTCTCCAAATATGAGAGTGTTATGTTGTAGGCGTTTTCCAAACTCTGTATGTATTGAAAGAAATCTATTTCCCCATTTTGATAACTAACAGTGGCCGTCTTTAGGATCTCATCCGAAAGGTTTTGCCCCTCAACCTCATAATAAGTCAATATTTCCTCATATTTATGAAGCTGTCCTCTTAATAGTTGATACTCTAGATCCAATCGATTCGAATAATCTATTGATTCTTCATTAGCGACTTCTTTGGCAATTTTCGCTGCTTTTATTTTAGAGGCATTACCACTAAAAAACAATGGGATTTTTAAGCCCAATTGGTAACCGTGCAGATTATCGCCCAAGCCTGAATTACTTCCTTGAAAATATTCCAAGTTTATGTCTGGAAGCAGGCGCTGCTTTTCAAGGGCACTTTTGGCCTTGACCATCTCGGCTCTACGGTTATATAGACTCAGACCTGCATTCAAGGAGATATCGGTAACCTTACGTTTTAATTTTTGCATAGGCATCGTGGCTATATGCAAGTTTTCGGCTACCTGGGTTATTTTTTGTAGTCGCGATTGGGTAATGGATACGTTCTCCTTGGCTTGCTTAAAAAGAACCTGTAATTCTCTTCGTTTGGCTTGTGCCGTTATCTTTTCCAAGTAATTGGTTTCACCCAATTCGAATCTACGTTGGGAAGCATAAGCGAATTTTTGATAAATACTATCCAAATATTCATAAACTTGTTGCCTTTCCCTTTCATACTGCAATTGGTGATAAGCAGATGCAACCGCTTTTTCAAGCATTTGTTTTTGCACTTCATAGTGATTTTGTTCCATACCCAAACGAAATTTGTTCACTCGTTTTTTACCAAAATACAGCGATGGGAACATAAAACTTTGCTGAATACCATATACCTTTAAGGGTTCATTGTTGAAGGCCAGATTGTTTTGATCGTATTGATAGTAAATTTTGGTTTTGTCGAAGTCGAAAGCGCTATTTACAAGAGCTTTGGACTCCTCAACCTTTAAAGCCGCTGCTTTGATACCTGCATTATTTTCAAAGGCCAAGGTCCTGATATCTTCATAATTCAATCCTTTTTCCTGAGCATTTGTACCAAATGCCACAAAAAATAGAATTAGTGAAAGACCTTTAAAATTTTTCCCCTTCATTATTCCTTTTAATTCGATTTTTTTATCAAAAATAGAGTATAAAACAGGTAACACGACCAATGTGAGCAGGGTAGCGGTAATAAGTCCGCCAATGACCACTGTTGCTAAGGGACGCTGAACTTCAGCTCCGACATTTGTGGATACTGCCATGGGTAAAAAGCCTAATGCCGCCGCCGAGGCGGTCAAGAGCACCGCCCGAAGTCGGTCTTTGGTCCCTTGTTTGATACGAGCCTTGATATCATCCATACCTTGTTTTTTTAATTCCTTAAAATGTTCGATAAGAACAATGCCATTTAGAACTGCAATTCCGAAAAGCGCAATGAAACCTACCCCGGCCGAGATACTAAATGGCATATCCCTTACCCATAGGAAAAACACACCTCCAACAGCGGCCAATGGAATGGCGGAATAGATTATCAAGGCGTCCTTTACCGACTTAAAGGCAAAAAAGAGTAAGAAGAAAATTAGAACCAAGGCAATGGGCACTGCTATTTTCAATCTATTTTTTGCACTTTGGAGGTTTTCAAATTGTCCCCCATAAGTAATGGTATAGCCTACAGGGAGTTTTACCTTTGAGGCTATGCGGTTTTGAATATCAGTTACCACGGATTGCAAATCTCGATTTCGGACGTTTATACCCACAACAATTCTTCGTTTGGTATCGTCCCTTGCTATTTTGGCAGCACCCTTGGTGTACGATATTTGTGCCAATTCGCTCATGGGGATTTTACCACCAGAGGGCAAGTCAACATAAAGATTGGCAATATTGTCAATGTCCTTCCTACTATTTTCATCAAGCCGCAACGTTAGATCAAAACGTTTTTCACCCTCGAATACGCTACCTAGATTCGCACCTGCAAATCCCATGGAGACAATAGTATTCAAATCATTGATATTCAATCCATAACGAGCAATTTTAGCCCTATTGTACTTAATGTTCATTTGGGGTAGGCCTACTATTTTTTCAACGGTTATATCTGCAGCACCTTCTATATCTTCAATCAGTCTTTTTATCTCATTTCCTTTTGTACTCAACACCCCAAGATCTTCACCGAATATTTTTATGGCAATATCGGCCCTCACTCCGGTAATCAACTCATTGAAGCGCATTTCAATGGGTTGGGTAAACTCTACTTCCATTCCCGGAATGATACCCAAAGCTTCCTTGAACTTGTCGGCTAGTTCATCCTTACTGGTGGCTGTAACCCATTCCTTTTTGGGTTTAAGTGTGATTATCACATCTGTTTCCTCCATAGACATGGGGTCGGTCGGTACTTCTGCTGCACCGATACGCGTAATGACTTGTTCAACCTCTGGAAATTCATTCAACAATATTTTTTCAATTCTTGTTGTGGTTTCAATAGTTTTGCTCAAAGATGTACCTGTCTTTAGAATGGGTTGAATTACAAAATCACCCTCGTCTAGGGTAGGGATGAATTCTCCACCCATGATTGTAAAAAGATATATTGAAAAAGCCAATAACAATGCAGCCGTGCCAAGTACCAGTTTCTTACTTTTAAGGGCCCAATCAATAACAGGTTCATACACTTTATTGAGAAAGCTCATCAAACGAACCGAAATATTCTTATCTGAAATCCGGGTAGGTTTTAGTATGAGTGAAGCGACTACCGGAACATAAGTGAAGCATAAAATCATGGCTCCGATCAAGGCAAAACTGAATGTCAATGCCATGGGTTTGAACATTTTGCCTTCAACACCACTTAATGACAGAATTGGAATGAATACGATTAGAATTATGAGTTGTCCAAAGATGGCCGAATTCATCATTTTGGAGGCACTATTGAAGGTGATTTCATCTTTGGCCAGTTTTACATTTGCTACGGACATTTTACCCAACTCCAACCGTTTGGAGGCAATTTGGAATGCGATGAATTCTACAATGATCACAGCACCGTCAATTATGATTCCGAAATCGATGGCCCCTAAACTCATTAAGTTGGCATCAACGCCAAAAAGATACATAAGTGATAATGCGAAGAGCAGGCACAAGGGTATTACGGAGGCCACTACCAGTCCTGAGCGTATGTTACCCAGTAACAGAACTACCACGAATATGACGATCAAACATCCCAGAATAAGGTTTTCCGAGACCGTAAAAGTAGTTTTGGCTATCAATTCACTACGCTCTAGGAAGGGATTGATATAGACACCTTCTGGAAGTGTTTTTGAAATTGATGCTACGCGTTCCTTGACGGCTTGGATTACTTTGTTCGAGTTGGCATCCTTGAGCATCATTACCTGTCCCAGTACTTTCTCACCTTCACCATTTCCGGTTATTGCTCCAAATCGTGTTGCACTACCAAAACCAACTGTCGCGATGTTTTTGATTAAAATAGGGATACCGTCTACATTTTTGACCACTATATTTTCAATATCCTGTAAGGAACTGATCAACCCATCGCCACGAATAAAAAAGGCCTGATTGGTTTTTTCTATGTATCCGCCACCGGCAACGCTATTGTTATTCTTCAATGCATCAAAAACCTGGGCGATGGTAATGTTCATGGCATTCAACTTCTCGGTATTGATGGCCACCTCATACTGTTTTAAAAGTCCTCCCCAGGTATTTACCTCTACGACCCCGGGAATTCCTGACAACTGACGTTTAACGACCCAATCCTGTATGGTCCTGAGGTCCATTGCCGAATAACGGTCTTTATACCCCGGTTCAGTATCTAGAACGTATTGGTATATTTCACCCAAACCTGTGGTGATTGGGCCCATTTTTGGTGTCCCGAATCCTTTGGGAATTTTTTCAGAGGCCGATTTTATTTTTTCTGCAATCAGTTGACGCGGCAAATACGTGCCCATATCATCCTCGAAAACAATCGTGACCACGGAAAGGCCAAATTTGGAAATGGAACGAATTTCGACCACACCAGGTAAATTGGCCATTTCCAATTCCACAGGAGAGGTAATGAACTGTTCAATATCCTGTGTGGAAAGATTTTGTGACGTGGTAAGGACCTGCACCTGATTGTTGGTTATATCGGGTACAGCACCAATCGAAATTTGGGTTAGGGAATAAAGCCCAAAGAAAGCAATTAATAAAGTAAATAAAAGAACAAATAACTTGTTCCTTATGCTAAATTGAATAATTTTTGATAACATAATCCTTTGAATAGAAATGATACAAACCTTCCATGAATAGGGAAGGATAAACTAAATCAGAATGGGATTATACCTGTTGGGGAGGTTGAAAGATATCGGATTTTTCCAGAGATGAATAGTTATCCAGATAATGGAAATTAGTAGTTGAATCTGCCACGGGTTCTGTCTTTAAGACTTGCATTTCAAACCTGTTCAATACAAGTGCGGTAAAAGCATGTGAACAGCAATGATGGGTAAAAGGCAGTTCTTCATGCTTTTTTTTTTCATCTTGGTGGTCTTGGTTATGTTCCTCTTGCAACTCCCCGTAATGTTTGGAAATAAATACAAGGAAATCATCGCCGTATTTTTCTGAGTGGTATTCGGCGTGTTCCATCAGGTCATCAACATGCACCAAATCGCCCAAATCCATATTAAAGCTTTGGATTAAAATCAAAAAAGAAAGTGCTATGGATGCTATTTTGGTCATAAAGCACAAATGTACTAATAAATTTAATTTAACAATGTCGTTTAAATTCCACTTAATATTTTGCCCAATTTAATTAATGAAATATTTCTTTGTTATCTTGCATTTTAATCCATTGAGTTTGATTTGTCAGTGATCCGAAAAATTAAAATAGCTTTAGTATTTACCTTATTGGTTTGGATCAATGGATTGGCACAAATCAATTCGTCTAGAGGGAATCTTGATTTAGGCCAACAAATCCAACCTGTACCTGAAAATGCAGTCCTTAAAAATCCGGATTACAATATTTGGGGAGGTACTATGGTGCAAACTGAAAATGGGACTTGCCATCTTTTTTATGCCCGATGGCCCTTTAAAAGTGGGTTCAAGGGCTGGTTAAAGGAATCTGAAATTGCATACGCTACAGCAAAGTCACCTATTGGTCCTTATGAATTTCAAAAAGTGATTTTAAAAGGATTTGGCAAAGGACATTGGAACGAAGAGGCTGCCCATAATCCCCATATTAAAAAATTTGGGGATAAATATTATCTCTATTTTATATCACATGAGAAGAAGGAGCTAGGGTTAAGCGACTGGATGAATCATATTTTTGGACAACGAATCGGTGTGGCCGTAGCGGACGACCCTGCTGGACCTTGGAAGGTACATTCTGAAACATTAATAGATTATCAAGAAGGAAAACCGGCACATGGGTATATGGTGAATCCGAGTGTGACGCGCACACCCGAAGGCGATTATCTAATGATGTTCAAGGCTCGAAAACCTGGAGCGAAGAGTTCCAATAAGTTCGACCCTATTCATTGTTTGGCCAAGGCTCCGACACCTGTTGGGCCTTTTGTTATAGCCGATGAAACCTTATTGACCGAGCATACGGCCGAAGACCCATATATTTGGTTTCAACAAGGGAAATACTACGCAATAGTAAAGGATATGTATGGCAAGTATACAGGTACTAAATCTTTAGCCTTATATGAATCTGAGAACGGGCTGGATTGGCATCCCTCGGAAAATTTATTGATTACAAAGACTCAAATTGTTTGGGAAAATGGCGAGATTACCCGGTTAAAGAATCTAGAAAGGCCCCAATTATGGTTTGATAATAAGGGTGCACCCTCGGTTCTCTTTTGCGCCGTACGGGAAAATGAAAGAACTGCTACATTTAATGTACATATTCCATTAGAAAGAAAAAACGACTAATTGTGATAAGGCTAAGAAGAATGAAAAATTATTCTAAAAAATTGCTTTGCTATGGTTTTATGCTTTTAGCAACTGCTTTAATACTATATTCTTGTGGGGAAAAGGAACCCGAACCTATGACAAAACCAAATATCCTTTTTATTCTTTCAGATGATCATACTTCACAAGCGTGGGGGATCTATGGTGGAATTTTAGAAGGCTACGTTCAAAACCAGAATATAAAGAGATTGGCGGCCGAAGGAGCGGTTTTGGAAAATGCTTTTTGTACCAATTCAATCTGTACTCCTAGTCGCGGAGCCATTTTAACAGGACAGTATAGCCACATCAACCAAGTATATACACTGAACGAACCTTTACCCTTAGGACATCCGAATATTGCAAAAACTTTGGGGGAACAGGGTTACGAAACTGCGGTCATTGGTAAATGGCATTTGGTAGAACCTCCGGAAGGTTTCGATTATTTTAATGTATTGCCAGGACAAGGGAGGTATTGGGATCCTATTCTGAAAACAAAGGAAAATTGGAAAGACGGACATGATAGTTCTTCAGGAGCCGTTTATGAAGGATTCTCGACAGATGTTATAACAGACCTTACTATTGAACATCTGGAAAAAAGAGATACTTCCAAGCCGTTTTTAATGTTCTGCAACTTTAAGGCTACCCATGAACCTTTTGATTATCCAGAACGTTTTGCTTCACTCTATACCGATATGGAGGTTCCTGAACCCGAATCGCTAATGGATTTTGGGCCTGAGACTACCGGACGCTCCTTTGTAGGACAAAAGTTGGAGCATTTGGGCATACGCTGGGATAAAGCCACCGAAGATCCCGAAAATTTTTGGACCACATATCCCGGATTACCTTACCCATTGGATGGATTGGATAGCATTCAAAAGCGCAAAAAAATCCATCAAAAATTGGTCAAGGATTTTATGCGTTGTGGGGCGGCTATTGATGACAATGTTGGTAAACTATTGGATTATTTGGAAAAAGAAGGCATTGCTGACAATACCGTTGTCATCTATACCGCTGATCAAGGATATTTCTTGGGGGAGCATGGGTTTTTTGACAAGCGCATGATTTACGAAGAATCTCTTCGCATGCCTTTCGTTATTCGATACCCCAAAGAAATCGAGGGAGGTCAACGTATCGATGATATTATCTTGAATATTGACTTTGCCGCCTTGATGGCCGATTATGCAGGAATAGATAGGCCTACCTATATGCAGGGGGAGAGTTTTAGGGAAAACCTTAAGGGAAACACCCCTGATGGCTGGAGGAAACAAATGTACTATCGTTATTGGTTACACAGTCCCAACAGACCAGGACATTTCGGTATTCGAAATGAACATTACAAACTGGCATTTTTTTACGGACAGGATTTAGGAATGAAAGGGACCTCAAAAAAAACCACTGAACCAGTCTGGGAGTTTTTCGATTTACAAAAAGACCCAAAGGAGTTGAACAATGCCATAGATGATACGACCTATGCAGATGTCATCTCCGAAATGAAAACCGCCCTTTGGGAAGAGCGTAAAAAATATGGGGATTTAGATGCCAACAGTGAGGTGATGCAAACTATTTTGGAACAAGAAATGGATTAATGTATTTAGCAACTTCCAATTTCAGTTTTTCAGGTAAACGCTATCCAGTAGGCAAACCATTAGTGCAATGAGCCTACCTTTGGGAATTAATTGATGAACCTTGACTTCCAAGGTTTACTACCCATTTTCAAAGGAATTGTCCATTAAATTAACGTTTAAAGTGGTACTTTTATAAGTAAGTTACAAACCGGATTTAAGTAGCTGGGAATTAATCAAAAATATGAAGGTATACAAGACCAAAGGTGGGATAGTCATTGAAAAGGGTGGGCAGTTTTATAAAGGACCAAATACTGATTGGGACAATTTCATAAATAGGAAAGGGCTGTACAAAGTATTGACAGAGGAAATAGCAAATTTGGAGCCTCTGGATGGCCGAACACCTCCTGAGAATACACTTGCACCTGTTGGTAATCAGGAAATATGGGCATCTGGGGTCACCTACAAGCGGAGTAGGGAAGCACGAATAGAAGAATCTAAAAAAGCTGGTGGAGGAACATTTTATGACAGGGTTTATGACGCTGACCGCCCAGAATTATTTTTTAAGGCCACGGCAAGACGCGTTGTAGGAGATAAGGGCAAAGTTCGAATACGAAAAGATTCCACTTGGGATGTTCCCGAACCTGAACTTACTCTTTTTATAACTTCCGAAGGAAGTATTGAGGGCTATACGGTGGGTAATGATATGAGTTCCCGTAGCATTGAGGGGGAGAACCCTCTTTATTTGCCTCAGGCCAAAACGTATGAGGGTTGTGGGGCAATTGGTCCTTGCATCTATATTACAGAAAAGGCAATAGATCCAAATACTACAATTACACTTGAAATTCTAAGGAACGGGTCGCGCATGTTCAAAGGAGAGGTACCTATAAGTAATATGAAAAGAAAGCATACAGATTTGGTAGAGTTTCTTTTTAGGGAATGCGAATTCCCCAAAGGGTGTTTTTTGATGACGGGTACTGGGATAGTACCACCTGATAGCTTTACGTTGCAAAAAGATGACGAAATACGAATAGATATTGACTCCATCGGAGTCTTGACCAATTATGTAGAGTAGTGTTCAATCATGCTATACCCCCTCAAATCAAACGAGTAAAATTAATATAAGCACAAATGAAAAAGTTTAGGTCTAACAAGAAAATCCCAAATCAAGTTTCACGTCGAAAGTTTATTACAAGAACCGCATTGACCGTAGGGGCCATTAGTATTGTTCCCCGACATGTTCTTGGAAATGGATTTGTTTCCCCAAGCGATAGAATAAACCTTGGTTTTATTGGATTGGGAAAACAGACCAATGGATTGGCAAGAAGGTTTGTTGATAGTACAAGTGCCCAAATAGTGGCAGGTTGTGATGTCTGGACAACGAAGACGGCTTGGTTCGAAAAGCATGTAAGTAAGTTATATGCCAAAGAAAGAAAGGTGAAGAAGTATAATGGGGTAACTTCGTATTCCGACTACAAAGAACTTTTGGATAGAAAAGATATTGATGCCGTTGTTATAGCTACACCGGATCATTGGCACGCCACACAAGCTATGGACGCGATGCACGCTGGAAAAGATGTGTATTGTGAAAAACCTTTGACCCATCGAATTACAGAAGGTATTGATCTGGTCAATACAACCCACAAAACAAAAAAGATCCTTCAAACGGGAAGTATGCAACGTTCTCGTGAAAATTTCAGAAGGGCTTGTGAATTGGTTCGAAATGGATATTTGGGAGATATTGAGAAAGTTTTGGTAAATGTCGGCGACCCTGCAATGCCCTATAATATGAAAGAAGAGCCCATACCCAATGAGCTGGATTGGAACAAATGGTGTGGCCCTGCCCCGTTATTGGCTTATAATCACAGATTGGCGCCTTCCCGAAACGATGTTGATTTCTGGCCCGATTTTAGGTTGTTCAGGGAAGTCGGAGGTGGAATTTTGTGTGATTGGGGAGCGCATATGTTCGATATTGCCCAATGGGCATTGGGTATGGATAAGACAGGCCCTATACGATATATTCCACCAGTGGATAGGACATCGGTGAGGGGGTTGCGAATGTTCTACGCAAATGGAATTGAGATGGTGCATGAAGATTTTGGTAGGGGATGGGGCGTGCGCTTTATTGGAAGTGAGGGCACCATGGACATTAGTAGAAGTTATTTGGAAACTGATCCCCCAGCAATTTTGACCGCCGAGCTAAAAGACTCTGACATTAGGTTATATAATACCAATGATAATCATTATCAAGATTGGCTCGATGCAATTAAAAATAGGACTCAACCTATTTGTGATGTTGAAATAGGACACCGGTCTGCAAGCATTTGTAATATCGCGAATATTGCCTACCAATTGGGCCGTAGCTTAGATTGGGACCCTGAAAAACAACAATTTAAGGGAGATACAAAGGCAAATACTTTAAGAAGTAGGGTCAATAGAGATTATTGAAGCCTAAACATGTAAGTAAATATTTAGTTATTCGCCCATCTTCGTCGATTCGAGTGCATTGATAGTAGTAATCATGGCCTTGAAACATTCAGCTGCGTTATCTTTTTGACTAGCGTTATCTATTTGTTCTTCGATGAAACGAGAGGGTGATGACCAATAGGTCTGCATCATACCTAAAAAACGATTGGCCATTTCTGGAGTAGAATTGTTTTTAAAATCACTCATCATTTTTACTTGAGCTACTGCAACGTCCGGTTTTCTCCAGGGACAGGCGATTACATCAAACCCTTTCATCGCAAAGTAAGCCGGTGTCGGGTATGCCTTTTCATAATGCCAATCGCAGATTACCACCGATTTAGGAATCATATCAATGGCCCTGGAGGTATTGTTCATAGAGGCTTCCCACATTCCTATCCCCGTGACGGAGCCATCAATCAAACGATCGCCCCATATCCATAAGCGGGCTCCTTTTTTATTCAAATGGTCACTTATCCGAGTCAATTCGGCAGCGAACAACAAAGCTGGGTCTTTGCCTTTACACCTTGGACATTTATCATCAGCAAGATAAAAGACCTCATCCATCCCTGCATGAAAGGCATCAGCCTCAAACACTTCCAAAATTTCATCCATCAAATCAAAAACAACCTCGTGAACTTTGGGGTGTAACGGACAATAACTTTTACAATATAAACCATCGTCATTGGGCCATACATAATTTTCCGGTAGTGGAATATGTGGGGTTTCGTCAAATTCTGGATATACTTCCAATAATTTGGTGTGTTTTGAGTGCCAGCTTTGATGCCCTAATAAGTTTACTTGGGGTATAATTTTAATATTTAATCCCTTACATGTGTTTACCAATCGTTTTACTTGCAATTTACTTAATGGGTTTTCTCCACGCAATTCCGGTCTGGATTCATACGCATAATTATAATCCACCCGTAAGACCAGGGTGTTGACACCTTGTGGTGCGAGCTCATTTTTGACAAAATCAATAAATTCATCCATTTTGTCATGAGCTGGGGCCGAAATGCAAAACCCCTTGACCTCAAAAATACTTTGCGAATTTAAGTTGCTGGCTACGACTAGGAGGAGGAAAAGGATTAATCGTTTCATTTTTGAAGTTTGGTTAAAGCTATAAAATAAGAGGGATTATGAAAAATATATGCCCAATTTTACAACTTTAATGTAAACCCTTTTGTCTGTAGCCACCCTGTAAAGATTACAACCAATAGGGCAAAACAAAATGAACTCAAGAGTCCTACCGAACCATTGTTGAGAAAATCAGGAAGGTGTAGGCCTGTTAAATTTCTTATGGGATAGGTAAAATAAGGAATTAAATAGCAGGTCAAGGTTGCTGTGCCCGCCGGAAGGATAAGTTGTGCCCAACCATTTTTTTTTTCGACATCCACAACATAGTAGAAGAAGACAAAACATAGAAAGCCTATTCCCGTACAGACGGCCAACCACGAAGGAGTACTAGGTATTTTTGATATTCCCCAGATAGATCGTGTTAAGAGTCCATAGGCAATATTGATCAAGCCAAAAACAAGGAGAACTGATAAGGCGCCTGTCTTATTCTTCTTGGACATTTTTTGAAAAATTATCGTAGCCAAAACCCCGGCTGCGGTGAATGCTGGTATAGTTCCGCTATACCAAGTTGAAAAATAAGCGAGCGAAGAAGGCATATTGGGTAAAAAGTCCAATGCATCACCAACAGATAAGGCATTAAAAAGCAACCACAGAAAAAATATGATGATTAGATTTCCATTTGAAAATAGGTAAACCAAAGCATTAATGGCATAAGCCCATCCTATTAACCCAAGAATACCCCACCATTGGGTCCGCATAGCAATTGTTCCGTCACTTCCTCCTTTGTAAAAAATAGCCAATACGGCTAAGATTATCCAACCTAAAAGCCGCAGGTATTTGTGCCATTTAACAGGTATAGTGCTCTTTTCCCACAGCATCCAGATTAATAAGACACCGATTGCCATGAATAGACACCACAACCACTTACCTAGGCCTATGGTATCGTGATGCGTCTCATAGTTAACCATAAAAACCCCAATAATAAGGAGAGATAAAGACCGAATCATAATATGTTTGGCCATCATACCAAGAGGCTCTCCTTTTGCCATTCTATTTTGAATGGCAAAAGGAATACTTAGTCCAACAACAAAAAGAAAGAGCGGAAAAATAATATCTGGAAAACCAATATAATCTTCATTGGGTTTTGCATGCATTAACCACCTAGGTGTCCTTGTAAGCGTCCAAAAATCATTGACCCATATCATGAGCAACATGGTCAATGCCCTTAGTAGGTCTATTGAGGCTATACGTGCAGGTTTGGTTGTAGACATACCATTAATTACCTAAGGCCTTAGCAATTGCAGCTTCGGCTAAAGGTGCCATCACAGAATAACCCAATTTGGTAGGGTGTACCTCATCATGGGCGTATTTTTTAGGGAGACCATTGCGTTCGTCTACCATTGCCGAAAAATAATCGAGATAAATATACCCCTTTGCCTCGGCATATGATTTCAACATTTTGTTAAGTGCAATGATTTTTCCAGAAGGTTCTAGTCCAGGTCGCCAAGGATAATCATAGGCAGGTAGAGTAGAGGCCAACACCGCTTTTATGCCATGTTCCTTGGCCAGCTCTGCCATGGATTTAATATTATCCGCGATCATTTCCAAAGTTGATGGCCCGGTATTTCCTGCAATATCATTTGTACCCGCCAAAATGACAACGACTTTAGGCTGAAGGGCAATTACATCTTGCCGAAATCTCAAAAGCATTTGAGGAGTGGTTTGACCGCTAATGCCACGATTTATATAAGGCTTTCCCTTAAAAAACCCTGGGACCGAATTCAGCCAACCAATGGTTATTGAGTTTCCCATGAATACAACACGGTTTTCACCTTTGGTAGGCAAACCTACTTTGGTATTGTCAGCCCTGAACTGTTCAAGATTTGCCCAATCCTGGGCTTGGCTTGCTGTAATCATAAAAAATAAGGTAAACACAAATACTTTTTTTAATAATTTCATCATTAGGGTTATGGTTATAAAGCCACTGTTTATGGCAATCTTAAAGATAACATTTTTAGGTTACCCAGTAAATGCAAAAAGCCCTGATGGTACCGTCAGGGCTTTTTAATTTCATGAAAATTATTCTAAATTCGTTATTCGCAGGCTACATCTTCTCCAGAACTGTCCCAACAATGCCACATTTCGTCTTCAAAATGTGAGGGGGCCATAACTCGACCGTTGAATGCCGTACTGTTCCATTCAACATTCACATCCACAAATATCCCCTTTTGAGGGTCAAATACATGGATATTGTAGAATATATCGTAGGCACCTTCTTGTAACCCGTATTCCACATAGCTGTTTTTAAAAGGATCTTCATTTTCCTCTTCATTCAGCTCACGAACCCAAGTGTATTTGATACTACCTACATCATCACTTTCACGGCTCCATTCAATATGCAATATACGGTTGGGATGTTCAGGACTTTGATAAAGGGTCCATTGCCCACTCTTTGCATCCAGGTCAGATACTCCAGAGAACCATAAAAATTCTTCGAAACCTTCAATACCGACTTTGGTCACGTACATTTTCCAGATGACCTCTTCACTGGTCAGTTCCCCTGTAAGTCTAGCAGTATATTCACTTGTAAAACCATCTACGGTATATGTCCATTGCCAAGTATTTTCACCAAGAAACTCGGCGTCATGGGCAAATGCACTTTTAAAAGATGCGATAGGAATGGCTAACTTGGTCAATAAAGCCGTATTCCAAAACCCAATGGCCAATCTAGGGTATAACCAATTACCACCTATTTTTGCTGTTGAGGCAGTTTTTGCTGAATTGGAATCATCCAAAAAATCACTAAAATCAACTACCATTGATTCGTAAGGTGGTAGCACTAGGGCATTGGAATTCGTGTCGTTCTCATCTGTCTTTTCGCATGAGATGGAAAAAACCATGACGAATGCCAAAAGTGCATAGACAATTTTCATTTTGTTTTTCATAACGCTGTGGGATTATATTTTCAATTTATTACAACTATTAAAACGATTCGAAAATCCCAAAATTGTATTGTTGACCAACTTTTTAAGAAAGTATAAATAAGGCGTGTTTTACCATTAACCACCAATGCAGCTTTAGTGGATTCCGATCAAGGATGGAAAAACAACCAAATCATCGCAAAGAATAAAAACAAAACCGCGACCAAGGAGACAAATAAAATAGCTCGCTTTTCTCGCTTATATCTTCTGATTTTTTGACGAATGACCTTCATATCATGAGGAGTGGATTGTTTAAGGTCAAGTTTGGTCAACCCTTTTTTACCATAAACATCGGCCTTAGTCCGAAGCTTCCTTTTTTTAGTAGAGCCCTATTCTGTCTTAATGTATTTATGGCAGTGGCCATACTCACTTCTCCTCCCATGATCCAAAATGTAATGGTTATAGTAATGGGTAGAAGATTTATCCGTTTTGTTACAGGAATCAAGCTAGATTCCCTATCAAATTTGCCAGAATTTGATAGTATCACGTCTTATATCTTGTTGCTACAGAGGGATTAGGCTTTAAAATTGAAAAGGGAATCAAAGTCAACATTTGAGACGAAGGTCATGCAAAATAGAAATGACCAACCAGGCTGAATCACCCCATTGGTCATTTTCAATAGATTTATAAATTCTACAGACCTATTTCATTTAGTACTTGGCACTTTTGCCATTCGCCATAGTCCGATTAATAAAATCACGTATATCATTATTGGCATTTTGAAGGTCTTCTCGGCGTAAGTACATCATATGGCCACTTCGATATCCTTTGAATTGAAAACGATCTTTCATTCGCCCACTTGGGTCAACCTGCCACATGGTATATTTAGCATTAAAATAGGTGGTGGCACCATCATAATAACCGGACTGTACCAAAACATTCAAATAAGGGTTTTGCGCCATAGCTTGCCTAAGGTCATCACGAGTTGTATCATTTTCATTATTCCATGGTCTTACGACACCAAACATATTGTACTTGATATCTGTCTTAAACTTCAATTCTTCTTGCAGGTAATAATTGATTGCTGGCGTAAAGCTATGCAACCAAGAAGTCAGTTCAGCACTGTAATCAGGGCTCGAACCACTCAGTTGTCGGTCTATACCCAAATAGCGTGAATCTAATCTACCAATATTGTAGCCTCCTTTCTCCTTTAAAAGGTTTTTCCAAAAATATCCCGTAGGTACAACGAGGTTTTGGTCCAATATTTCTTTTTGTGACAAACCGGAATAGAATGCCATTTTTTGTGCAACCTCACTTCTTTCAGCAGCACTTATAAAACCACCTTTGGCAAGTGCTGGAATCAATGTATTGATGGTATAGGCTTCAGATTCCGGCAGAATATCTGTAAGATCCTTGTTCTGTAATTCCGGGGACAGGGCTTTATGATGCCATGCAGCAGCGGTATAGTACGGAAGGTTCATCGCATCAGATACAGGTCCACCTCGACGTATTACTTTGTAATCTGCGGGAGATACCATGATAACACCGTTCAAGTACATCCATTGCTGGTTCTGTAGGGCCAGGGAGAGTCCCATTACGCGGGTACCGCCATAACTTTCCCCGATAATATATTTTGGGGAACGCCATCTATTGTTTCTTGTCACGAAAGTATTTAGCCATTCGGCCAAATATTTAATGTCCGCATTGATTCCAAAGAATTTATCCCGGTCTACATCCTTACCTGTTTCTGGAATGGTGCGAGAATACCCGGTATTGGCCGGATTTACATAAACGATATCTGTAACGTCCAATACTGAATAGGGGTTATGGCTTACACCATACGGTTGAACAGGGTAACCTTCATCATCTATTTTCAAAACCCGGGGGCCTGTGTATGCCAAATGCATCCAGACCGAACCTGAGCCAGGACCACCATTGAAAGAAATCAATAAAGGTCTAGCAGCACGATTTTTCACATTATTTCGGGTGTAGTACGTGTAGTGTAAGGATGCTATTGGCTGACCATTGTCGTCCCATACCGGTTGCGTCCCTATTTTAGCGGTATAGTTGATGGACGTACCGTTTATGGTTACGCTATGTTGGGTGGTTACAATGGTATCAATTGGAAGTTTTCGTTCCTGGGCATTAGTAATCAAAAAGCCTACAATCAGGCACAGGGAAAGGATTGGATTTTTCATTTTTAGCGCAGAGTTTAGTCAGGATTAAATGTAGGAAATTTGCCCGATGGGCGAAAATTTATGACCTATAGATACTACGAATCTTTCTAATGCCTCAGACTAATACCGACAAAACCACATTGTATTGGATTCACGGAATTCGATTTCCCGAGAGATGCATCCAATTCGGCCAAGGTCTTGAGGTTATTTTGCTTTCGGGTGCCCAATCTTATTACAAGATGGCCTCGTTACCACGGACTTTTGAACTGAGACGTATGGCATCCTCCACATTATAGATGAAAATCTTGCCATCTCCGACTAAATTCTCCGATGCGTTTTCTAGAATAACATCAACACATTTTTCCAAATTCTCATTACTGATCACGCATATGATCATTACCCGCGTTTGTAATATCATCGATTGTTCTGTTCCCCTATATCGTTCTGAATAACTTTTTTGAAGCCCAGATCCTTTTACCGGTATTACCGTAATACAAGGAATCTCCGCTTCTTTTAGTCCACGCTGTACCGCTTTAAGTTTTGAGGGTCGTATGATTGCTTCTACTTTTTTCATATTTTTAATTTTATATTATGGACGTTTATTCAAATGTGGAGTAAGATTCTACCCCAAAAGTCACCGCATCTATACCCGAATTCTCTTCCGATCTTGATATACGTATTCCTATTGTCTTCTTCATCAATTTCATCAATAAAAAAGTAACCGTAAAGGAGAATAAACCAATGGAAAGAACCCCAATGATCTGTGTGCTCAACAGCGAAAATCCACCACCATAGAACAGACCGTTTTCTGTAGCGAACAGACCCACTGCAATTGTGCCGAAAAGTCCATTTACGCCATGTACCGCAATAGCTCCTACCGGGTCATCAATTTTTATCTTATCGATTATAATTACTGCAATATCAACCAATACCCCAGCAATTGCACCAATGATTATGGCCGAATTCGAATCTACAATGTTACAACCTGCCGTAATGGCGACAAGTCCGGCCAATACCCCGTTTATTGCCATTGTGATATCTATCTGTCCGTATCGAAAGTAGGTGTAGACCATGGTAGAGATACCACCCGCTGCGGAGGCCAGAAAAGTGTTGGTCACAACAGTACCAATTAATTCCCAATTTCCAACAGCCGCCAAGGTAGAGCCAGGATTAAACCCGAACCATCCAAACCATAAGACGAAACCACCAACGGCCGCCAAAGGTAAATTATGGCCTGGAATAGGGGTCAATTCCCCATTCTTCTGATATTTTCCCAATCTAGGACCTAAGACGATGGCGGCTGCCAAGGCAGCAAAACCACCCATTACATGCACGGCTGCTGAACCTGCAAAATCATGGAACCCCCTATTCGCCAACCATCCGTCGGGATTCCATACCCAATTGGCTGCAAGAGGGTACATAATGGCACAAAAAATGACTACGAATAGCGCATATGCCCAAATCTTCATGCGCTCGGCCACTGCGCCAGATACTATAGAGACTGCTGCCATGGCAAAACCCAGCTGTATAAACCAAAATAATTTATTGGAAACCGTAAGCCCTAAACCAAGGTCGGTATCCATAATTCCCATATCGAAAGCAAACCAACCATTTGATGCCCCATAAGCAATACCGAAACCAACGGCATAAAACGCAATCCCCCCAAAAGTAATATCGATTATTACCTTGGCAATAATACTCATTGCATTTTTTGCACGTACAAAACCTGCTTCAAGGAGTGCAAATCCACCTTCCATTTGAAAAATGAGCGCAGCGCATATGGCCACCCAAACCGTATCAATACTACTTATCAGCTCTGCCTGTTCTAGAGCAATTTCTGTGACTTCTTCCATAAATTGGTTTTTCCTTTGGTTGTTTATTTTGTGGACTATTTTCTAAAGAGGCCAAATATAGCCAAAAATGAAATCAATCTTTTATGGTTTTTTCACAAGAGAACTCCATTATGTTAATTGAAAATGTTTGCCCTTACTGATTTTAGAACTTTTCAAAGACCCCAAGTCCGAAAAGGGCAAAATCATATTTCACAGGATCTATGGGGTCTAATTCCCGTAGCGATGCATCTAATTGCGTCAATGCTTTGGCATCATTCTGTTTTCGAGTGAGTAGCTTGAGTTTTCGGGCAACATTACCCGAATGCACATCCAATGGACAAGAAAGTCGAGAAGGCGAAATTTTTTCCCATAGGCCAAAGTCGACACCCTTGGAATTGTCCCGTACCATCCACCTTAAAAACATATTGATACGTTTGGCAGCAGATCCCTTTGCGGGATCAGAAACATGCTTCGTTGTTCGCTGTGGATGAGGTATTTCAAAAAAAACTTTCTTGAATCTGGAAATCGAAGTTTGCAAGGAAGCTTTTTCGATATTTTGGGCGAAGACCGTCTCCAGTCCACCCTTGTTTATATATATCTCTCTCAAACTTTTGACAAAAAACATCAGGTCTACGCCATTGAAAGTACGGTGCACAAAATTTTGAAGGTTTTGTAGGTCACTTTCGGTATGGTTTAAGACGAAATCATAGGGTGCACAGTGAAGAAGCTGCATCATTTTATCGGCATTGTTGATAATGCTTTTACGGTTTCCCCATGCTATCGTGGCGGTTAAGAATGCGCTGATTTCAATATCCTCTTTAGTACTGAACCTGTGTGGGATTTGAATGGGATCGCTTTCCAAAAAACGCAGGTGATTGTATTGCTCTACTTTGGCATCCAAAAAATCCTTGAGTTCGGATTTTGTCATAATAGAGGCCTTTTGGACCAATCTGTCCATTCTATTCCCACAGAATCGGTGAAAATCCCGTCAACCATTGTAAGTTTACGATCGGCCAAATCTGCCAGTTCTTTGTTGTGGGTAACAATAACAAAAGTCTGCCCGAATTTATCGCGGAGTTCAAAAAACAATTTGTGTAAATTATCGGCACTCTCCGAATCTAAATTTCCACTGGGCTCATCAGCAAAAATAATGGAGGGTCCATTTATCAAGGCCCTTGCCACGGCAACCCGTTGTTGCTCACCACCAGAAAGCTCATTGGGTCTATGGTTTATACGGTGAGAAAGTCCCAAAAACTCGAGTAATTCTTTTGCTTTTTTTTCGGCTTCCTGCTTTGGTGTCTTTTTGATATATGCCGGAATACAAACATTCTCTATTGCCGTAAACTCAGGTAGAAGTTGATGAAATTGAAATATAAAACCAATATGCTCATTCCTGAACTTGGCCAATTGCTTATCCGATAAATCGGTTACATTGATATCATTGATCAATAATATGCTATCCAGCTTGTTGCTTTGCACATCCAAAGTGCCAAGAATTTGCAATAAAGTGGTTTTCCCTGCCCCTGATGGACCAACAATCGAAACGACCTCTCCTTTTTTAATATGTAGGTCAACCCCTTTTAAAACTTGTAAATCGCCATAGAATTTTTGGATATTGGTAGCCTGGATCATTTAGTTATTTTTGCAGGCTGAAAATTAAACAATAGTGTAGACATACAAAAATAACGCTGTCTTTATCGAGAACAGCTTGTAGTTTTATTTTAGCGATTTTAGCGCTAAATTGTCATCCTGTAATTTTTCTTGAAAAGACAGACTACCATGTTATGGTCAGGTTTAGGTTGAAAATTATAATAATCAAACAAAAATAAATGGCGCCTTATAAAAATTTTGAGGAATACAATTTGGAAATAACCAATGAAGTAAAAGATCGTTACTCGAAAATCATTGCGGAAATAGGCGAGGACATTTCGCGAGAAGGTCTTATTAAAACCCCTGAACGTGCGGCAAAGGCAATGTTGTTTTTGACGCAGGGTTATCAACAAGATGCGGCAAACATCCTTAAAAGTGCCATGTTCAAAGAATCGTATAATGAAATGGTCATTGTAAAGGATATTGAATTGTATTCGCTTTGCGAACATCATATGCTTCCTTTTTTCGGCAAAGCACATATTGCTTATATTCCCAATGGGCACATTGTAGGTCTCAGTAAATTACCGCGTATCGTTGACGTTTTCGCTCGAAGGTTACAAGTGCAGGAACGTTTAACAGAACAGATCCTGGACTGTATCAATGATACATTAAAGCCCCAAGGTGTCGCTGTTGTTATTGAAGCTTCACATATGTGTATGATGATGCGGGGCGTACAGAAGCAGAATTCGGTGACCACGACATCAGGATTTAGGGGGAGCTTCGCCAAAGAGGAAACACGTAATGAGTTTTTAAAACTGATAAGCTCAAGCCTGTCATAGCCAACACTCTAATGAGCCTCTATATTTGACACCTTTGTTGTACTGCTAAATGTAAATTTAAGATGTAACTATGTCAAAAATCAAAGATAAAAAATACCAAACCTTGTTTCTTGGGTTATTATTTGATGCCATCGGGATGCTTTCCTTTATAGTACCTTTTATCGGGGATTTTTCCGATATCATTTGGGCGCCCTTGGCGGGTTGGTTAATGACCCGGTTGTACAAAGGAAAAGTGGGGCAAGCAGCGGGTGTATTCGCATTTGTGGAAGAAATTATTCCCGGCCTCGATATTGTTCCTTCATTTACGATCATGTGGATTTATACCTATCTTTTAAAAAAGCAAAAAAAAAGGAAGGTTATTGAAGTGAATTCAGATTAAACGCATTTCAGGATGCCCTTCCCTACCTTGTTTATATGGGGATACTGATAGCCAGCACAATATTTCTCCCAATATTTGGAATCCTATCGGTCTTTAAGCGTGACAAGTGGGAAATATAAGTTTTATTGAATATATTTTTTCCACTTAAACGTACTTCCATAGGGAATTTAAATGCCGAGAAGTTCGCACCAAAACCAAGGTGCACCAAATTATACCCTTCTGAAGAGGTTTCTAGCTCCTCAACCTTATGCTGTGCAAAAACTGTTTCCAAGGTCACAAAGGCATATTTGGTTTTCAACCTGTGTGATTCATTATTTTTTTCAACCCTCAGGGTATTGTTTAAGCTATTGGCTGGCATCAAAGGCAAATATTGGCCATTGGTTTGTTTTCCGATGACGGTTTCAAAACTACTTTCAAAATGCAACCAATCCAAAGGGTGTGGACGTACATGAAAACCCAATTCGCCCCCATATAGCTTTGCATTTTGTTGTTGGTAAACAAAAACTTCATCTTCTCCGATGGTATCTCCGTTTGCTTCAATGAATATAAAGTCTTTAACAGAATTATAGAACCCGTTTACGAAAAACTCCAGGTGTTTATTTTTGTATTCCAGGGAAATATCGGTTTGTAAATTTTGTTCATTTGCCAAATCCGTGTTTCCAATTTCGTAGCGATTGGTACCTTCATGGACCCCATTCGAGGTTAATTCCGCTAAATTGGGTGCTCGGAATCCACTGGCCAAATGTATTCGGGCCACTGTCTTTTCAGATAATTTCATTTTATAGCCCAAGGCTGCATTAAAACTGTTGAAATCTCTGTTCAATCCAGATCGGGTACTCTCCTCAATAGGTTTGGAATTAGGTTCGCTCTCAATATTCCGATGATCAAATCGGAGTCCCATTTGCACGGCATTTCCATTCGCCAAATGCAGTTGCGAGGTGGCCAATACTCCAAAATCATTGGTTTTTGCATCGGGGATCAATATTTCCTCCGCGAAGTTCTTGTTGGTCTGCCGCATACCTTGTAGCCCTACAATAGTTTCGAGGTTCCCCCATTTGGGCATTTCGTATTGAAGATTGTAGTTAAAGGTGGCCAGATGCATTTCCAAAGTCGGTATGTCTTGCTCATCTTCAAACTCTTTTCGATTATTGAATATATAGCCAAACGTTGCCTCAAAGCTACTTTTCTCTAGAAAAATCTTTGTCTTAGAACTCAGAATATGATTACCTATGTGTTGAAAGGGCAACTCGGGAGTACGAAACTTGGTTTGCTCACTTATTTTTTCAGGAATACCTAATTGGGATAGATTGTAGTTATATCTAAATTCAGTTTTGAACGTGGTTGCTTGGTAAGCAAGGCCCGCTTTTAAGTCATATGCATTAAAACGGGAATTTGTTAGTCGCTCATTCCCGCCTGTTTTATAATCGATATGTGAAGCATAACTGCCACGCAATAAAAATTTTAGATTTTCACCGGAAGACCTTAGTCCTGCATTGACATCGGTTCCTCTCGTATTCGCATAATAATTGAGGTTCAAATCTCCTTCCGTACTCCTGGAATTGGCGAATTTCTCAGGGTTAAAATAAAGAACCCCACCCATGGCATCAGAACCATAGAGTAGGGAGGCCGGTCCTTTAATAACCTCAACGCTTTCAATGCCCGCATCATTTATTCCGAGACCGTGTTCCCCTCCAAATTGCTGATTTTCCAAGCGTACCCCTTGGGTATATACCAAGACCCTATTTGAACTAAGTCCTCTAATTACGGGCTTTCCAATACCAATACCTGTAGAAATAATTTCAACACCCGATATTTTGGTTATACCATCGGATAGGGTAACGGCCCCATTTACCTTTAGGTCTTTAATATTTGCCTGCTCAACTTTCATTACATTTTCGCTCTGTAGTTTATGAAAGGGAGTTGAAACGATTACTTCTTCCATTTCAATTGCGCTAGGTGCAAGGGAAATGTCAATCTTGTTTGTATTAAAACCAATTTCCAATATTTGTGAAAAGGTCTCAAAGCCAATTGAGGAGATAACAATTTCGAAACTACCATTGGGGATATCGTTAAGTTCAAATTGACCATCTGCATTGGTTGTAGTGCCTTTTTCCAATTCAGGAAAATAAACGGATACCTGCATTAAAGGGAGGTTGTTTTCAGAGTGATGGACGGTACCTGATACTATATTTTGTGCAAGACCCATTTGAAAGGGAATTACCATACCTATAAAAAGGAGTATATGCTTCATAACATATTGGATTTAAGTTAGTGATACTCATTAAACCGAATAATCTATGAAACTTGGGGAGGTCCCCTTAGTGCACAATGTAGTTTTTGATATTTGCTTAAGAATGTATATTTCGAAAAGTGCTTTTTGTGCCTAGGTGTTTTAAATAATTGTGGTGCTTTTGTTATAGAAGGGTATAGTTGTGGTGAGACGTTGAATTTTTGAAAATCACAATCCAGTTCTACTTCATGGAAATGTAGTTGGCCTATAGATTTACACTCACTGTGCTCATGCCCGTTTATGGCGTGTGAAAACTTTACTAACGATGGAGATAGTATGAACACCACCATTAATAGGCTGATCAATGAAATAAAATTGTGATTGACCAATAGTTTCATACTACGAATTTAGCCAATAAAAACACGTTATATGAAGAAAACGAGATGTATTCACTTTAAAAGAAATCCCAGTCCTATCCTGTGCAGCATTTTCTTTTCAAAATTCCAGAAAAATTTGAACTGACCAAAAAGCCAGCCGAAAACCACCAATAGAACTTGATATATAGGGAATATGAAGAATATTCGAATAGACCAGTACAACCATGAATTGGTTGTTCCCCGGTCAAGACCAATAAATTCAGTTAAGGGAGCGGCCAATTTTGTGGCAGTTGAACCTGTAACTGCAAAAACAATGCATATAACCACAATCTGAAAGTTGGAATCTATTCCCCAACGTTGCTTTAATTTTTCCATATCAGGATTTATGAACGGCAAATATACTTTTTAAATCCGAGGGATAAAAGGTCCTAATCGCTGTTTATATTTTCGTTGAAAGTAGATGAAATAATTGTACAACTTGTAGTTTACCTCATACCCATAATCAATTTGCTGTTGATAATCAATTTGTAGTTCATACAAATTGGGGCTGTACCGTTGTGGTTGCAAAACACGCTGGTTCCATTCAATAACATACAGTTGATTTCTATTTTCCAGGAATGACTGTGAATAATAGCCTTCTGGTTTGGCAATACTTTGAAGCCAAAAGTTAAATCCCGGTTCAATTATGATTATTTCATATTCAGTTTCGTCACTGCTAATCTGAATAGTATCTCCCTCCTGCTGCTTGAAGGCAATTTTTTCCTCTTCAGAAACGGTCATCACTTCTCTTGTACTACCACAACTACTGACCACAAAGACAATTAGTAGTAATAATCCGCCTGTCCTTAAAATTATATTCTTCATATCTATGAATTTTTAAGACTTCATGCAAAGTATCTAATAATCAGTCATTTTGGCATTTAATACCTTACGGTAAACCTATAGAAAGATACGAAAAAAGTCGTTTGAATTTTCAAACGACTTTTGATATTTGTGTTGTGGGTTTGGTTTTATTTTCCAAAAAGCCCACCAAGTAATGCTCCTAAGCCACCTTTCTTTTTACCACTGTTTATAACCATTCCCGCTACATCATCTAAAATGCTACCATCACCATCGGAATCAAGCAGAGCAGTAATTAGACTTTGATTTTGTTGCGGTTGCCCACCTAGCATACCTCCAAGCAGGCCATTGAGCCCATTGGCATCACTAACATTGTTCTGTGCTTTCTGTTTTCCCAAAAAACCCATTACTATGGGTGCTGCAATTTTAAGGATGTTTGCAATAGAACCTGCATCGATTCCCGATTTTTGGCTTAGGGCATTTTCAACTTGAGGTTGCTTTCCGCCAAAAAGGTGACCCAAGATTCCGGCGCCATCATTCATAACCGATTCATCAACTCCACCACCAAACAATCCGCCAAGATTGTCTAAAATACTTCCATCATGTTTAGAGGAAAGTGCACTCATTAATCCTTGCGCACCTTGCGGAGAGGATACGTTCTTTTTCATGGCACCTAATAACAAAGGCATGGCCATGCTCAGTACATCAGCAGTTTTATTTTCCGGTTGACCTGTTTGGCCAGCCACTCCGCTAATCAACTGTTTGCCCATAGGGCTGTTTAATAAATCTAATAATCCAGACATCTTATAGTTAATTTATAATTAGTTCTGGTAATGTACAAAAAGTGTCCCGGTATGTTGTGCGAAGGAAACGGATTATTATCCCAAAAGTGAAATTATCTGGGACGCCAATTCACTTCCAATTCTATCTTGTGCTTCGCCGGTTGCAGCCCCAATATGTGGAGTGAGCGAAATTTTAGGGTGCATAAGAATTCTAATTTCAGGTTTTGGCTCAGATTCGAATACATCTAAACCTGCAAAAGCCACTTTTCCGTCTTCCAAAGCGTCGACCAATGCAACTTCATCGATTACTCCTCCACGTGCTGCATTAACTAAGCCAACCCCATTTTTCATAAGGCCAAATTCATTCTTACCAATCACATATTCCTTTTGTGCAGGAACGTGTAAGGTAATGAAATCTGCTGTGGCCAACACCTCTTCTTTTGATATGCTTTCAAAATCGAAAGTCAAGGATTGCCCATTATAAAAAGAAACATCAATCGATGCTTTTTCAATAAAAGGATCGGAATAAATAACTTTCATCCCGATACCCAGGGCAATTTTGGCTGTTGCCTGTCCGATGCGCCCAAAACCAATACCTCCCAACGTCTTACCACGTAGTTCAGAACCTCCAGCATACGCTTTTTTAAGTTGTTTAAACTTACTGTCACCATCCAAGGGCATATTTCTATTGGCATCATAAAGAAAACGAACCCCACCGAACAAATGTGCAAAAACCAACTCTGCTACCGATTCTGAGGAGGCAGCAGGAGTATTTATGACATGAATTCCTTTTTCTTTTGCGTATGATACATCAATATTATCCATACCAACGCCACCTCGGCCTATAAGTTTAAGAGAAGGGCAGCTATCAATAATGTCTTGGCGTACTTGTGTAGCACTACGAACCAAAAGCCCGGTTATCTGATTTTCATTGATGTAATTGACCAATTGTTCTTGGGCCACTGTAGTCGTGTTTACTTCAAAACCACCCGCCTTAAGCTCTTCAATTCCTGTTTGGGAGATACCGTCGTTTGCAAGTATTTTCTTCATCAATGCTAAATGTTAAGTTATAAGTTTTAAGTATTTGAATTGAGTTGACTAGTTTTTACAATTTTCGTCAAAATCCTTATGATTTGTTCTATTTCTTCAAGATAGGAATCCATGTTCTCTTTTACAATTTCACCTTCTTTAAGAAGTCTTAACCAATACCTAGTTTCCCTCGATTCCTTTGATGCAATTACCATTTTTGCTATGGAACCTCGTTTAGACTGACCAGCCCCAGCTTCAGAAACATTGGCTCCGATACTTGTGGCAGAACGCAAAAGTTGATCTGCAAAGACATACTCTTTCTGTTTCCGAAGTATTTTTATCAGATTAATTATTTTAAGTGCAAATTGAAAACTTCGTTCTTCAATCAAAACCAATTTTTAATTTAAAACTTAACGTTGAGGATTTTAAATCTAACCTTTACGCTCCATTTCGCTCATTATGTCTACTAATACACCAACACTTTCCAACGAAAGGGCGTTATACATAGAGGCTCTATAACCACCTACAGAACGATGCCCATTTAATCCATTAATACCTGCTTCTTTACACATGGCATCAAAAGTTTCCTTTAACTTGTCATCGGTTAAGTTGAAGGTCGCATTCATAGTAGATCGATCCTCTTTTTTAGCAAAACCATTAAATACTGGGTTCAAATCGACCTCAGAATATAATAATCGAGCCTTTTTATCATTGATTTCCTCCATGGCCTGGATTCCTCCAAGGTTTTTTAACCATTCTAAAGTTAACATTGAGGTGTACACTGCAAAAACAGGAGGCGTATTGAACATGCTATCCTTAGCTATATGTACTTTATAGTCTAACATAGACGGAATTTTTCTAGATACTTTACCTAGAATATCTTCTTTAATAACAACTAAGGTCGTACCTGCTGGCCCCATATTCTTTTGTGCACCGGCATATATTAGATCAAATTGTGAGAAATCCAATTGCCTTGAGAAAATATCAGAGCTCATGTCACACACCAAGGGTGCATCAACTTTAGGGAACTTTTTCAACTGGGTTCCGAATATGGTGTTGTTTGAAGTTAGGTGTAGATAATCAAGACCCTTCGGTATAGTATATCCTTTAGGGATATAATTGAAGTTTTCGTCTTTGGAAGACCCCACTTCGATTACTTCACCAAAAAATCGTGCCTCTTTAACAGCTTTGTCGCTCCATGCACCTGTGTTCAAATAGCCTGCTTTATTCTCTAGGAGGTTATATGCAACCATGATAAATTCAAGACTGGCACCGCCTTGTAGGAACAGGGCTTTATATCCTTTTCCCTCCAATCCCAAAAGTTCCAAAGCAAGCGCCCTGGCTTTTTCCATAATTTCAATAAAGTCTTTGCTTCTGTGTGATATTTCAATAAGCGAAAGGCCTGAACCATTTAGGTCCATTACAGCTTCGGAGGCTTTTAAAAATACTTCCTGTGGTAAAACACAAGGGCCGGCACTAAAATTATGTTTCTTCATTGTTTATTGAAAATTAGATCGCTAAGATCATAAAATTAAGGCGAACAATGGGTATGGATTCAGTAATTATTACCCTATGTTTTTAACAGGAATTCAACAGTGTCCACTCCATCTGCGTAATCGGTTAATCTGGGTTTTTGCGTTTGCCCAAATTTAACCTCATCATTCAATATACCATGGGCAACAACACATTGTATCTTTTCCTTGTCCTGATGTAGCTGTTGTTTAAGGCTTTTAAGGGACTCATAATGTTCATAAAAGACAGTGGCAATGGGTGAAGCGTGGCTGTTATCTTCTTTTAGCATGAGAAATCCGTTTTCCAAAATCTTGAATTCACTCATCAAATAAACGGCCTTATTATAATCATAGTTGTTGGCATATTTAGCCTGATTTATTATTGGGTTAAAATCATAGATTGCCTCAAAAAAAGTGTTGAAATCATATGCTTTTGGCACAAATAGTTTAGACACACTACGACAACCCAACCCATAATATCGGAATATATCTTCCCCTAAAGCCTTTAATTGTTCTTTTGATTCCTTGCCCGTTAGAATTGCAACTGAGTTTCGATTTTTACGAATAATAGTAGGCTTGTGCCCAAAATAATGTTCAAAATAGCGGGATGTATTATCACTGCCTGTAGCAATAACTGCATCAAAATTCTCTAATTTATTTTCGGTGATGACAATTTCCCCTTTCAATGAAGGCGTTGATTCAGTAAGGTATTTCAATATAAATGGCAATAAAACCAGATCATTCGAGGATAATTTAATCAAAGCTTTATTACCCGTGAGCACAACCGCCAAAAAATCATGAAAGCCTACTAAGGGAATATTGCCTGCCATGATAAGGGCTACGGTCTTATATTTATTTTCATCCAATTTGTAAGTGGACAGCCAATACTCTAAATTTCCCTTAGTAAGTAGACTCCCCCAACTTTTAATTGAAAAAAGCACATTCTCTTCGGTAAACCAGCCATTTTTATGGGAAGCCAGTACAATGGCATCATTGAATTCCTTTTGCCATTCAGATTTTGGCGAATGGGACTGGGCATCTTTACTGATTTCACAAAATGCTCTAAAGAAATCCCCTAGTTCTACAAAAGCCTGTAATCTTTCCTTATGGTCTATCATAATAGTTGTGCAGAAATGTATTAGGGTTTACCTTTGGGCAAAAATAGGGATGCTGAAGCTAATTCGGTTTAAAAGGAAAGAAAAATTATGGCAATCATAATAACTGATGAATGTATAAATTGCGGAGCCTGTGAGCCTGAGTGTCCTAATACTGCAATTTATGAAGGAGCTGATGAATGGAGATACAGTGATGGGACCTCCTTAACCGGGGATGTCGTATTGTCAAATGGCAAATCTGTTAATGCAGATAATGTTCAGGAACCGGTTAGTGATGAGCTTTACTATATAGTGGCCGATAAATGTACAGAATGTAAAGGTTTTCATGACGAACCCCAATGTGCTGCGGTATGTCCTGTTGACTGTTGTGTTCCAGACGAAGATCATGTGGAATCTGAGGAAGAGCTAATGGGTAAGCAGCAGTTTATGCACCCCGAGGATTAGAATTCCTAATTATTTTCTAAAATTTTAGCGATAATTTCCTTTACTAATTTGGCACATACCATTGCGGTCATGTTATTAATGTCTCTGGTTGGATTATATTCTACAAGGTCTGCTCCTATGATAGGTGCTTGTATCCGTTGAATTATGCTGATGACCTGTCTGGTATTGAATCCTCCTGGTTCATGATGGGATACCCCTGGAGCAAAAGCTGGATCTAGGGCGTCAATATCCAAAGACAAATAAATAGGGTTGTTGAAGGTCGGTAATTTGTTCAACGCAAAATCCTTCATTTCAACAATTTCAACTCCAAATTTATCTGCTTGTTTCTTCTGATGTGTAGATAAGGTTCGTATGCCAATCTGCACTAAGCGATTGGCTAGGTTTTCTTCCATGATTCGGGCAAACGGACAGGCGTGGGAATATTTGCCTCCTTCAAATTGGTCATAAAGGTCACTATGGGCATCAATATGCAGAATAGTAACGGGTCCGTGTACGTTATTTACAGCCTTTAAAATTGGGTAAGTAATGGAATGGTCACCTCCCAAAGTGACCAAAGTCTTTTTCTGATCAAGGTTTATACGAGTGATTTTTTCGATATCAAAGTAGTTCTCAATTTCAAAATCCCCTTTATCATCTCAGACATTTGGACGTAATTCCATTCCAGATTCCGAAAAGTAATTGGCCGAATCACAGTTATAGGCCTCCCTTATCAAGGGTGGGGCCAGGGCCGGTCCTTTTAAATAAGATGATTTTTCATCGTACAAGTAACCTTGGAGGGTGATTTTTTTATCCGACATGTTTTAACAAGATTGATCCATATAAAGATATACAGTCCAATTTGAAATATGTTCCTGTGTTATTTGTTTTGGCAACTTTAATGAATTTCTATAGGTAAGAGCTATATTTGCAGCTGTTTTAAAAACAAAGTAAAATGAAAGCTGGTATCGTAGGACTTCCAAATGTCGGAAAATCAACTCTTTTTAACTGTTTATCCAATGCAAAGGCGCAGAGTGCAAACTTTCCTTTTTGTACCATAGAGCCTAACATAGGAGTTGTGAATGTTCCTGATACCAGACTTGAAAAATTGGAAGAACTTGTAAATCCGGAACGAGTTTTACCTGCCATTGTTGAAATTGTTGATATTGCAGGCTTGGTAAAAGGGGCCAGCAAAGGTGAAGGACTTGGAAATCAGTTTTTAGGTAATATTCGTGAAACCGATGCCATACTACACGTGCTACGTTGTTTTGACAATGATAATGTTGTTCACGTTGATGGTTCAGTAGATCCCATACGAGATAAAGAGACCATTGACATGGAACTGCAATTGAAAGACTTGGAGACGGTAGACAAGAAATTGGACAAAGTGAAACGTGCCGCAAAAACAGGAAATAAGGAAGCTCAAAAGGAGGAAGCTGTTTTATTGAAATTGAAAGATGGATTGGAAGCTGGCGTATCAGTTAGGGCCATTGAACTTTCGGATGACGATAGGCGTGATTATGTGAAACCTTTACAGTTTATAACAGACAAACCTGTTATGTATGTTTGTAATGTTGATGAAGAAGCAGCCGTCTCGGGCAATGCTTATGTTGAAAAAGTAAAAGCCATCGTGGCTAATGAAAATGCAGAGGTTGTTGTATTGGCAGTAGGTACTGAAGCGG
Organism: Bacteroidota bacterium; assembly: GCA_024279425.1. Classification (GTDB taxonomy): domain Bacteria; phylum Bacteroidota; class Bacteroidia; order Flavobacteriales; family Flavobacteriaceae; genus Maribacter_A. The sequence goes on from JAJRRO010000111.1 coordinate 46,259, forward strand.
ACATCACAGAATTGGAAACCTATGAGGAGCGACAAATGTTTTTGGAAGATTTAGGGCTTTCAGAACCTGGCTCTGCCAAATTGATTCGCAGTGCCTATAAATTATTGGATTTAGAAACCTATTTTACGGCTGGCGTCAAGGAAGTTAGGGCTTGGACGATTCCCGTTGGGGCAACCGCACCACAGGCAGCTGGGGTCATACATACCGATTTTGAAAAAGGCTTTATTCGTGCGGAGGTAATTGCGTATAATGACTATGTTTCCTATGGCAGTGAATCAAAAGTCAAAGAAGCCGGTAAAATGCGTGTGGAAGGAAAAGACTATGTCGTCAAAGATGGCGATGTTATGCATTTTAGGTTTAACGTGTAGCTTGTGATTTTTCAATTGTTATATACTTTCTTTGGAGTTGTAATTGCCTTTCATTTGTCATACGGGGTTGGCAAATTTTAATCTACCCCTTTTAGAGACTGTTTTGAATTTTATGATTGGAATTTTGTATATGCCATTTTTGATGTAACATGAGGTAAAATAGATGATAATAGCAGTGCTACTTGAAGATATTTTAACAAAATGGTGCGCAAAAAGAGCCATAGAAAAACAATTGATAGAATTCAAAACAGTCTCTTAGTATAGCTTCATGAAATATTGCCGCACATTTCCCTTGCTTATTCTTTTATTTATTGTTGGCTGTTCAAAGTCAGATTCCAATCAGGAAATTGGACAAAAACCTATACATCTTTCGGTATTGACCACATTGACCATTACCGAAACCTCGATTTTCGTTAGGGAGAGGTAATATCTCGGATGATGGTGGCAGAATGTTATCGAACCACACTATATTTAAAAATCAAGAAGTTACGTTTTTCGCAATTTAATGAGTAGCTTATTTGATTGGAACGTTTGTTTTATTCTGCCTTTAGATTAAGGTGCTGCACATATAATTTGGTAATTATTACACAAGGTAAATTGTAATAATTTCATAGAACTAAATTTCTTACACTGTAAATCAAAGAAGCTAACTCGTCTTTTTATAACTCCAAACTGCCAATCCATTCATAACACTAGCATACAACAGGGTTTTTTGAAGTTGTGGTAAAATGTCTGTAAATGTAGAACCTTTGAGCATTACCATTCGCATAACTTCAACAAAGTATTTTATTGGATTAAATTCTGTAAGGTATTGAGCCCATTTCGGCATACTTTCAATGGGTGTGAAAAGTCCACTCATTAAAATAAAAATCACCACAAAAAACCACGCTATAAACATTGCCTGTTGTTGTGTATCTGTAAAGTTAGAGATAAAAAATCCCATTCCTAAAATAACCAAAATATAAATGGAAGTGTACAAATAAAGTAGCGCAATACTGCCCAACATTGGCACGTTAAAAATAAGTTTGGCAATGATTAATCCAATGGTTAAAATTGCGATTCCAATTACCCAAAACGGAAAGAGTTTACCAATAATAAACTGGTATTTTTTAATTGGAGTTACGTTTATTTGTTCTAGAGTGCCAACTTCTTTTTCACGAACAATATTCATTCCTGATAAGAAAAGCGTTATCATAGTAACTAGCAAAACCAAAATTCCAGGAACCATATAGGTTTTATAGTTCAAGGTCTTATTATACCAAAACGAAGGAATACTTGTGATACTTTGTGGTTTGTTTTCTGCATCTTGAGGTTGCATCAAATCAATTTGCACATTTTTATTAAACTGCTGAATAATTTGATTGATATACACATTTTCAACACCTGCAGCAGCACCATCGATTGCATTGATCGTAATTCCTAAATGTGTTTTTTTGTCTTTTTGTAAGTCTTTTTCAAAATGTTGAGGGATCTCTAAAACAACATCTACTTTACCCTTAAGCATTGCCGAACTTGCTAATTTTTCCGAAGCGAAACTTGAAATAGTATTAAAATAGGTAGATGCATCAAATTTTTCTATTAACGCTCTTGATGACGATGAATAATCGTTATCAACGTATGAGAATTTTATGTTTTTAATCTCAAAAGTTGCTGCGTTTGATAGGATTACCAACTGCAATAATGGTAAAATAAATATAATAGGCAACATTCCTTTATTTCTAAAGATTTGCTTGAATTCCTTTTGTATGATGTATCCTATTGTTTTCATAGACAGTGATCTCACTAATTGTCACGAATTATTTTATTTACTGTTTAGGCTGCTAACTTAATCACTCCAATCTGATTTTATATTTCTTCACGCTTAATCCTATAAAAAACAGTGTCATTCCTAATAAAATCAAGGTTTCTTTCCAAATAAAAGCAATGCCAACACCTTTTAGCATAATGCCTTTTAAGATGATGATAAACCATTTTGCAGGAATAATGTTACTTATAATTTGTAATGGCAAAGGCATACTTGATATTGGAAAAATAAATCCAGATAAAATAATTACAGGAAGCATTAATCCCATTAACGAAATCATCATTGCCGATTGTTGTGTTGCCGAAATGGTTGAAATTAATATTCCTAATGATAAAGCGTTGATGATAAACAAAACGCTTTCAAATCCTAATAAAAATAGGCTTCCTTGAACTGGCATTTTAAAAATAAAAATGCTTAAAACAATTATCACAATTGCGTTAATAACTGATAGAAAAATATATGGAACCACCTTGCCAATAATCACCTGAAACGGTTTTAAAGGTGATACTAACAGGATTTCCATAGTGCCTAATTCTTTTTCTCTGGTGATAGAAATGGAGGTCATCATTGCCGAAACGAGCATCAAAATAATAGTCATAACACCTGGAACAAACATAAACACACTTTTTAATTCCGGATTGTAAACCATACGTGTTTGTGGCACAATTTGGTAAGCAATTTTAATGTCTTTGTTTAATTCTTGTTGGTACTTTCTTAAAATTGAGTTCACAAAATTACTAATGGTATTTGCTGTATTTGGATCTGTAGCATCTGTAATAATCTGAATGGTTGCAGCGTTTTTTTTAATGAGTTTTTTACTGAAATCTTTTTCAAAATTTAAAACTGCTTTTACTTTTCCTTTTTTGAAAACGGATTCTATATCAGCTTCACGCCCAATAAATTGTTGAACGCTAAAATATTTTGAAGCCGAGATTTTGTTGATAATTTCTTGTGTGGTTGCATCTTTAGAGTGATCTAAAATGGCAATATCTACATTGTTGATTTCATTAGTAATGGCAAAACCAAACAACATAATTTGAGCAATAGGCATCCCAAAGAGGATAAACAATGAGCGTCTATCTCTAAAGATGTGGTAAAACTCTTTTTTTATAAAGCCTATAAATCGTTTCATATTCATTTTCTGCGTAGGCAGAGATCTTATTTATTACTTAAATCATAGAGTTCTCGACTTTAGTTCATCTTGATCGAAGACGAAAGTCTCAAACGACATTTTTACTGTTTCACAGAGATTCACAAAGGAATCGCAAAGTTTAACAAAGGTTTTTTTATGTCATTGCGAGGGGTTTGCGATGTAGCAATCTGCTAATTATTAATGAGATTACTTCAGTCGTTCCTTCTTCGTAATGACAGAGGTTTAATTTTTGAGATTCCTTCACTGCATTCGTAATGACATATTTTTCACTATTCACTATTCACTCTTTCAACTTTTTCACCCTCTCGCCAATTTTAAAAACACGTCATTCATGCTATCCACTTTAAATTGCTCTTTTAATTTTTTAGGAGTGTTTAATGCTTCTATTTTTCCATCAACCATAATGGAGACTCTATCACAATATTCGGCTTCGTCCATGTAATGTGTGGTTACAAAAACGGTTGTGCCTTTGTTGGCTGTTTTATAGATCATTTCCCAAAATTGTCGTCTTGTAATTGGGTCAACACCTCCTGTTGGTTCGTCTAAAAAAATGATTTTAGGATCGTGCAACAACGCAACCGAAAAGGCTAATTTTTGTTTCCAGCCTAAAGGCAAAGAACTAACTAGTTCATTTGTTACTTCTTGCAAGCCTAATTCTTCAACCAATTGGCATCGTTTTTCTTTAATACGTTTTCTTGGCAAACCATAAATTCCACCATAAAACGTAATATTTTCCTTAACCGTTAAATCATCATATAAAGCAAATTTTTGACTCATATAACCAATGTTTTTCTTGATGTCTTCTGCATTTTTATACACATCAAAACCAGCCACTTTTGCACTGCCAGAAGTTGGTGAGGAAATGCCGATCAACATTTTCATTGCTGTTGTTTTCCCTGCCCCATTAGCTCCTAAAAAGCCAAAGATCTCTCCTTGTTTTACATTGAAAGTAATGGTGTTTACAGCAGTGAAATCGCCAAATATTTTGGTTAAGGCTTTAACTTCTATGACGTTTTTGTTTTTCATGTTTATTTCCCGCGAAAGTGGGAATCTCATCTATTTTGCCAATTCCATAAAGGTATCTTCTATGGTTGGTTTTGTAATTTCTATGCTAATATCATTCAGGTTATTTGCCTCTAAATACTGTTGTAATTCTTTTGGGTCAAAATGATCTCTTTGGTCAGTATAATGCACAAATTCGCCAAAAGGATAGATACTGTATTGGTGCTCATAGTTTTTTAAACTCTCAATGAGTTCGTACATTTTATTAGCACTCACATTATAAAGTTTCTTCGGAAAATGACTGACGATGTTTTGAGGTGTATCTATCTCTAAAATTTCACCATCTTGAATCAGCGCAATTCTATCGCAAAGTGATGCTTCGTCCATATAAGGTGTAGACACCAGAATAGTAATGCCTTTTTGTTGCAAACGCTTTAGCATTTCCCAAAATTCTTTTCTAGAAACAGGATCAACTCCTGTTGTTGGCTCATCTAAAAACAACACTTTTGGTTTGTGAATCAATGCACAACATAAAGCCAGTTTTTGTTTCATTCCACCGGATAATTTTCCTGCTCTACGTTTTTTAAAAGGTTCTATTTGCACATAAATATCTTTAATCAACTCGTAGTTTTCTTCTATGGTGGTCCCAAAAATGGTGGCGAAAAACTCTAAATTTTCCTCAACCGTTAAGTCCTGATAGAGCGAGAACCTCCCAGGCATATAACCAACACTATTCCTTATTTTTTTATAGTCTTCAACCACATCAAAACCAGCAACGGTTGCGTTTCCTTCATCAGCAATTAAAAGCGTCGTTAAAATTCTGAAAAGAGTTGTTTTTCCAGCTCCATCTGGACCAATAAGTCCATATAATTCACCTTCTTTGACTTCCAAAGAAATATCTTTTAAGGCAAAAACATCTTTAAAAGATTTATTTATATGTTGAATTGAGATACTCACAGTTTTATTGCTTTTGTTTACTTACATATTTTGGGATAATTACTGATAAAAGAACAATTAATATCCAAACACTTGTTCTAAAAAGCATTGCTTTTATACTTTCTGAAGCAGCAGTGACACTCACGATTTTTAAATACATAAAAACCATAAAATGCATTGCTAAAACAAACAATGTGAGGCTTTTTGCTTTTAAATAGTTTCTCCAAATAAAATAGGCTACAACAATAGAAATAGCACCAAAAATTACGTTGTATGACACCAACCAAATCAATACATTATAATCTTTGGTATCTATTTCAAGAAGTACTTTTGAGCCGGCAAAAACAGACATTAACCCTAATGCCAATGCTAGAATTGCTGCGATCTTCTGACTTATAGTGCTGAGATTTGTTGTTGATATATTCATCATTTTATTCAAAATAATTAGCATAATCTGCTAAATGATTTTCTATTGTTTTAAAATTGGTCTTACAGGTTATAATCAGAAGATTCTAAACCTTGCAAAAATGCAATCATAGGTTTTAAATAGTTATGCAATTGGTTGAGTGTTTCGCCTTTCATTGTACATTTTTTGGAAGATGTTTGTAAACTCTACTTCCAATTCTCCTTTTAACGAAGCATAAGCAGAAACATTTTCTTCTTTAGAAAAAGAACGCATAATACTCTGCATTTTTTTGATACCTCCTGTAGTTTCCAAATTGGCTTGCCACAGTTTTGTATTATCTAAACTAACGCCATCAATTTTTATGGAACTTGTATCTATAGTTTTCTTTTTATTTGAATTGCAACTTATAAATAGTGTAATTACACTTACAGATAAAATAATTTTTTGCTCCATAATTCTTTATTTAGCAGCCATTACCACAAGATTCTCCATCTTTATGATTACATCCATTTTTTTCATTTTTCATCTTTCGATTTCCCATTTTTCCTTCTTTATGCCCTTTCATATGTCCTTCCATCCATTCTGGCTCATCAATATTATTATCATGGATATATGTAGCAATTTTTTCTAAATCTTCAATGGGTAATGGCAGTTTTGGCATTACTTTAAAACGTCTCACAGCACCAAACATTAACGCTTTGTCTTCTTCTGGATTTTGAACCCAATTCACCATTGCATCAACAAAATCTTTTTTATTATCATATTCACGATTGTAATGCATTTTTACTGCTTTAAATGGAGGTGCAAGTATATCGTCGTGTGAGGCCGTGTTTGGGTTATGACACGCATAACAGTTGTTTTTCATTAAGGTGTAACCTTCTTCGGTGGGCTCATGACTTGTTAGTAAAGCAAGGTCTTTATTTGCCTCTGTAATAGCAACGAGACTTTCTTTTTTTGTTTGATTGCAACTCATAAAAAGCGCAACAACGCTTACTAATAAAACTATTTTTTTGTTCATTGTTTTTTATTGTAAACACTAATAGCACAAATTATTATTTATTTCACTGTTCACTGATTCTACTAACTGCTTACTGGCTATCTAACCACATTTCTGCGGGCATTCCTATTTTTAGGCTTCCATCGTTTACAACATCTATTTTTACCGCGTACACCAAGGCTACACGTTCTTCTTTTGTTTGGATGATTTTTGGTGTAAATTCTGCTTCAGCGGCAACCCAAGTAAGGGTTCCTTTAAAACTTTTCATAGTGTCTTGAGCATCAATTTTAATGGTAACATCTTGTCCGATTTTTAGTTCTGAAAGTTGTGTTTCACTTACATATACTCGCAACTGCATGGTGCTTAAATCGGCAATTTTGTACAGCGGTTTTCCGAAGGAAGTAACTTCATTTTCTTCTGCATATTGTACTAAAACAGTACCTGTAACTGGGTTTAGGATTTTACTTTTTAGTATTTGATCTTCAATTTGAAGTATTTGTATATCAATACTTTTTAACTCGTTAACTACAGGATAGTTTTGCGTTTCTACACTTCTGATTTGCTGTTTGATGACATCAATTTGTCCTGTAATATCATCAACTTGTTTTTGTGTTCCTGCATTGTCTTTCAACAAATTTTCCGCTCTTGTTTTATTGAGTTTTGCAGTTTTAAGTTGTGCATTTAACACACTAATTTGAGACAAAACACCTCTTGATTTTGAAGAAATTACTGTTTTAGAATTTACTAATTGTTCTCGCTTTAAACTTAGTGGAATAGTATCAATGAGTCCTACAAATATGCCTTTTGCTAATGTTTGACCTTCTTCTGCATTGAAAATTAATAGTTTCCCGTTGTTTTCTGCTGAAATGGTTATTTCTGTTGCTTCAAAATTTCCGTATCCATCTGCTCTGTCATTACCATTTTTACAGGAAAACAGTGTAATGACAATTATTAGAATTGAGATACTATTTGTGAATTTCATACTTTATTATTTTAATAGATTCCTAATCGCCTTTTCAGGCTCTGTCGGAATGACATAGTAGTTAGTTTCCTTTTGTGGTGTTATAGTTCGCTTTTGCAAGTAATAATTGAATTTTATGTGTGCGTAACATTGTTTCATCTTCATATAAATTTGTTAATTCTGTAATATATGATGACGGTGTAATGGTTCCATTTTTAATTGAGATTCTGCTGATTTCAGTACTTCTTTTCGCAGTTGAATAATCTCCAGATCTGATGTAATAAAACCTTCTAATTTTTGTATTTCAGATTGTTGTTGGTCTAACTCGATATTGGTGTTTAATGTAAATATCTCTGTTTCATTATCAATAAGATCTTTATTTATAGATACTGCTTCACGTTTCTTTTTAGTTGCATTCCAATCAAATACATTCCAATTAAATTTTACTCCAACTGTGTAGAAAGATTGAAATGAATTGTCTAACATATTCAATCCTGGATTGCCATAACCACCATTTGCAAAACCTATTAATTTTGGTGAATTTTCTTTAGAGATTATAGTTTCAGAGGCTTCTATTTGTTCTTTTTTGAGTTGAAACAACTCTAATTCTGGACGCGAAATATTAGTGTTTAATTTCGAATTGATAGTTGAGTTTTTAAAATCTGAATTACTATCGATTTCTTTTCCAATTAAGGATGACAATGTTTTAATCAATGATGCTTTATTTAAATCTACCTCTAAAAGTTGCTGGTTTACTTTAAGTAATTCAGCCTCCAAAATTTTATCTAAAGTTGGCAGTAACACGCCATTTTTTATTCCAGATTTCACTTCCTTTAATTTTGTGTTTAATAGTTTCCCTTTTTCGTTCAACAAACCTCTTTTTTCTTGTGTTAAAAGTATTGAGAAGTACAATTGATTGATTTGTTTTTTTATTTGATATAAATTAACTTCTACCTGTTTTTGCAGGGTTTTTAAAGCAGCAGACTTTGCGTTTAAGGATGCGTCAATACTTCCGCCTCCATAAATAAGTTGGTTTACAGAAACGGTTGCACGATACTGATCGTTATTTAAAGGTTCTATTCCAGAATTTGGAATTGGGATTTCAATCACATCGGATTGATAGGTTGTTTGTGCAGAAAAGTTGATTTCTGGTAATTTTAGAGTTTTAATGGTTTCTAAATCAAATGCGTTTTGGGTTTCAAGCAGTGCACTTTGTTTTGCTAACGGAAAATTTGTATTTAGCAATTGGTAACATTCCTCTAAAGAGATTTGCTCTTGTGAAAACACACTTATAGAAAGGAACAATAGAATGTATGTTCTTAATTTGTTCATAATTACGCCTTAATAGAGTTAATGATAAAATTGGCAACTTCGGTTTTTCTGTCGCTCATTAATCGTTTGTACTCATTGTTGTCAACATTTGTAAAAGCTTTAATTAGTGGAGATGCTACAAACGGAAATATATTAAGCGCCAAAATATTAATAAATAACTGTTCGCATTTAATAGGTTTTAAGATGCCTTTTTCAATTTCAAGTGCTACTTTTCTTTTAAATTTATCGATACTAGGAAAGCCTTTTGATCTTTTAATTTTAGTATAAATTCAGGGTTTCTATTCAGTTCTTGTATGATAAATGACGGTAAATATGGGTGTTTAATGATAAATGAGATATAATTAGAAGTAAAGTTTCTAACTTTTTTTTCAATGGAAGAATCATCATTTAAAATTGCATTTAATTGAGGTGCCAATAATTCAAAAGCATTTATAAAAACAGCTTCAAAAAGTAGTTGCTTACTTCGGTAATAATAATGAAGCATTGCTTTATTAATCTTTGCTTCATCTGCAATTTCTTGCATACGCGCACCATCCATTCCTTTACTTTGAAATACTTTTTTTGCAGCTTCAAGTATGTGGTACTCAGTATTTATATCTTTAGTTTTTGGCATAATTCTATATTATAAAAAATTAATTACCACATCGTTCATTTGAATTAATAATAATTGTTTCTAATTCTGTTGCTAAAATAAATTGAGCAGAATAAGCAACACCATTATTTACCAATTGACCATAATAACTTCTCATATGGTTTCTTGAACCACATTTTAGCTTGTTATAGGCATTTAGAATATCTACTTTATCAGTTCTACCTTCAAAATCTTCAATATCTCTAATGTCGAGATCCTCAATAGTAGCACCAACTTTTAAGGCTTCAACTAATGTAATATCTGCTAGTGCAGTTAAATCATTATATAACCCTTGTAATACTTGGTTTGTGAATTCACCATTGTTTGGTAACGCTGGATCTTCAATATTATAGTTGTTTAGAAGCACAAGTATTTTATCCATATGTTGTTGTTCGCTTTGAGAAATATTATTGAATATGTTATTCCCATATTTATTATAAGCATATATATAAACATCTCGTGCTAACTTTTCTTCTTCCCTTAAAACTTTTAAATCATTTATCTCTGTTTGAGATAATAGTATTTGCTGTATATCATTATTGTCATCATCATCTGATGAACAACTGCTTATTAGTGTAAGTGATATTACTAAGGTGTAAAATGTTGTTTTTTTTATGATGTTAATTTTAAATTAACTATTTAGTTTAACTATCTAGTTAACAAAACTAAATATTATTTTTTAATATAATGTGGCATTACACTTATTTAAGAAATTTTTAACAGATTTCTGCAATAAATGAAAGCTATTGACCAAATTAAGGAGAACAGGAAATCAGAAAATCAACAATTTTATGATTTACCCCAATTTGTTTTGAACTTATTCGTCCGAACTGTAAACGCTATTAACAAAATTGGTAATTTCGTTGTTAATTACTTTCCGAGCTACAGGCTTTGATTTTTGCTTTGAAATTTTATATTAGCAGGGATAAACCCTGATGCAATATGGCACAGTCCCAATATACAGAAGATAACATACGATCCCTCGATTGGAAAGAGCATATACGCTTGCGCCCTGGGATGTACATTGGTAAACTAGGAGATGGTTCTTCGGCGGATGATGGCATCTATATTCTTCTCAAAGAAACCTTGGACAACTGTATCGATGAGTTTGTCATGGGGGCGGGGAAAACCATTGAGATTACGATAAAGGATAAAATAGTTAGGGTTAGGGACTATGGTCGTGGCATCCCTTTGGGTAAAGTGGTGGATGTAGTTTCCAAAATGAATACTGGAGGTAAATACGATAGCCGGGCATTTAAAAAATCGGTTGGTCTAAACGGAGTTGGTACTAAAGCGGTTAATGCACTTTCCAGTTTTTTTGAAGTACAGTCCTCCCGTGATAGTAAAATAAAAACCGCCCAATTCAGTCAAGGAAATCTAGTATTGGAAGAAGGGCCCCTAGAAACTTCAAAACGAAAGGGTACACTGATCTCTTTCACTCCGGACGAAATAATTTTCAAAAATTATAAATACCACAATGAGTATGTTGAACGCATGCTCAAAAACTATGTTTATCTGAACCCTGGATTGACCATAGTTTTCAACGGGGAAAAATTTCATTCAGAAAACGGATTAAAGGATTTGCTCGAGGACAACAATAATGCAGAGGATATGTTATATCCCATTATTCACCTAAAAGGAGATGATATTGAAGTCGCTATCACCCACAGTAAGACCCAATATAGCGAAGAGTATCATTCATTTGTAAATGGCCAGCATACGACCCAAGGCGGAACACACCAATCCGCATTCCGCGAAGCATTGGTCAGGACCATTCGCGATTTTTACAGTAAGAACTACGATGCCAGTGATATACGAAAATCAGTGATATCGGCTATTTCCATAAAAGTAATGGAGCCCATTTTTGAGAGTCAGACAAAGACCAAACTGGGTTCTACGGATATGGGTGGCGATTTCCCGACCGTTAGATCATATATCAATGACTTTGTTGGAAAATATTTAGACAACTACCTTCATAAGAACCCTAACACCGCCGAGAAGTTACAGCGTAAGATCATGATGGCCGAAAAGGAGCGCAAAGAACTTTCGGGGATTCGTAAGTTGGCAAGGGATCGCGCCAAGAAGGCAAGTTTGCACAATAAGAAATTGCGGGATTGCCGGGTACATTTAGGTGATATGAAAAACGATCGACGGTTAGAGAGCACGCTTTTCATTACAGAGGGCGATTCTGCTTCGGGTTCAATTACCAAGTCAAGGGACGTAAATACCCAGGCAGTTTTCAGTTTACGCGGTAAACCTTTGAATTCTTATGGAATGTCAAAGAAGATCGTTTATGAGAATGAAGAATTCAACCTACTACAGGCGGCATTGAATATTGAAGAGTCAATGGAGGACTTACGGTATAACAATATCGTAATTGCTACCGATGCCGATGTGGATGGGATGCATATCAGACTATTGCTCATTACTTTTTTCCTTCAGTTTTTTCCAGAATTGATAAAAGAAAATCATCTCTATATCCTACAGACTCCATTATTTAGGGTGCGAAACAAAAAGGAGACCATTTATTGTTATAGTGAAGATGAACGAAGGGATGCAATGCATAAATTGACTGGCAAACCGGAAATTACAAGATTCAAAGGGCTAGGTGAGATTTCACCAGATGAGTTTAAACACTTTATTGGGGAAGACATTCGATTGGAACCTGTAATGCTCGACAAGGCCATGTCTATCGAAAATCTGCTACGATTTTATATGGGAAAGAATACGCCTGACCGTCAAGAATTTATAATAAACAACCTTAAAGTTGAAATTGACCTCGTAGAGGAAAACCAATTGTAAACCAATATAATACGATTCTTTCTTTATGGAAGAGAATGAAGAACTGAACGAAGCACATAACGAGAATACAGAAGATTCACACGATACCTTGACCAAGGTAACGGGAATGTACAAGGATTGGTTTTTAGACTATGCTTCATATGTTATTTTAGAGCGTGCAGTCCCGGCAATTGAAGACGGTTTTAAGCCTGTGCAGCGAAGAATCATGCATTCCTTGAAGGATTTGGATGATGGGCGGTACAACAAAGTGGCCAATGTAGTGGGGCATACTATGCAATATCACCCTCACGGCGATGCTAGTATTGCCGATGCCATGGTACAAATCGGCCAAAAAGACCTATTGATCGATACTCAAGGCAACTGGGGCAATATATTAACGGGAGATAGGGCCGCGGCATCTCGATATATTGAGGCCCGACTGTCCAAATTTGCTTTAGAGGTAGTGTTTAGTCCAAAGATTACCGAATGGCAGCTTTCCTATGATGGGCGTAAAAAAGAACCCGTAAACCTGCCTGTAAAATTTCCATTACTTTTGGCTCAAGGGGCTGAAGGTATCGCTGTTGGACTTTCAACCAAAGTATTACCTCACAATTTTAAGGAATTGGTCGATGCCTCCATTAAGCATTTGAGAGGGCAGGGTTTTAAGGTATTCCCTGATTTTCCTACCGCAGGCATTATTGATGTAAGCAACTACAACGATGGTATGCGAGGTGGTAAAGTACGGGTGAGGGCCAGAATATCCCAGATGAACAAGAATACTTTGGTTATTAATGAGATACCCTATTCAACCAATACTTCTTCTTTAATAGATTCAATCTTAAAGGCCAATGATAAAGGGAAGATTAAAATCAAGAAAATTGAGGACAATACAGCGGCGGAGGTAGAGATCCTTGTGCACTTGCCAAATGGTATTTCCCCGGACAAGACCATCGATGCGCTGTATGCATTCACTTCGTGTGAATCGTCCATTTCTCCTTTGGGATGTATTATCGAGAACAATAAACCGCTGTTTATAGGAGTTTCAGAAATGCTAAGGCAATCCACTGATTTAACTGTGGAGTTATTGAAGGCTGAATTGGAAATTCAACTGTTAGAGCTTGAGGAACAATGGCATTTTGCATCTTTGGAACGGATTTTCATTGAAAATCGCATTTATCGAGACATAGAGGAGGAAGAAACATGGGAAGGTGTGATTTTGGCTATCGACAAAGGGTTAAAACCTTTTAGCAAGCATTTGAAACGAGCCGTTACCGAGGAGGATATTGTACGACTGACCGAAATCCGTATTAAACGTATTTCAAAGTTTGATTTGGATAAGGCACAGCAGCATCTCGATAATCTAGAAGAAAAAATAGCTGGGGTAAAAAATCATCTAGAACATCTAATAGAATTTGCCATTGATTATTTCAAGAACCTTAAAACGAAATATGGTAAGGGTAGGGAACGCAAATCTGAAATTAGGATTTTTGATAACATCGAAGCGACCAAGGTGGTTATTAGAAATACCAAGCTTTATGTAAATAGAGAAGAAGGTTTTGTGGGTACCTCACTACGCCGCGATGAATATGTGACCGACTGTAGTGATATCGACGACATCATAGTCTTTACAAAGGAAGGCAAGGCTATGGTTGCCAAAGTAGACACCAAAACGTTTGTTGGGAAGAACATCATTCATGTTGCTGTGTTCAAGAAAAAGGATAAACGAACCACCTACAACATGATTTATAAGGATGGCAAAGGCGGTCCTACCTATATAAAAAGATTCAATATTACCGGTGTCACTAGAGACAAGGTGTATGATTTGACCACGGGTAAGCCAGGCTCCATAGCCTTTTACTTTTCTGCAAATCCGAACGGTGAGGCCGAGGTTGTGACTGTTAGTTTACGTCAGGTTGGTAGTATTAAAAAGTTGAAATGGGATGTTGACTTTGCTGATGTTTTGATAAAAGGCAGGGCATCAAAAGGGAATATAGTAACTAAATATACTGTTAAGCGTATTGAGCTTAAAGAAAAAGGAGTTTCTACGCTTAAGCCAAGGAAAATATGGTTTGATGACGTTGTGCGTCGTTTGAATATAGATGGTCGCGGAGAGCTTTTGGGTGAGTTTAGAGGAGATGACCTGTTGTTGGTCGTTAATCAAAAAGGAATAGCCAAGACTGTGCCGCCAACTATGACGACCCGTTTTGATGACGATATGATTGTTCTGGAAAAATGGAATTCAAAAAAACCGCTTTCCGCTATTTATTGGGATGGAGAGAAAGATCGCTTTTACGTAAAACGCTTCTTGATTGAACAGGGCAATAAAGAAGATTTATTTATTTCGGAACATCAGAAGTCTTATTTGGAATTGGTTTCGACCGATTGGAGACCTCAGGTTCAGTTAGAATTCTCTAAGCCTCGCGGTAAAGAGGCCAAACCTAATTTAGATATTGATTTAGAGCATTTTATATCCATTAAGGGAATTAAAGCTTTAGGCAACCAGTTAACTTCCGAAAAGGTCAAGAACATCAATACATTGGTGCCATTGCCCTACGAGGAACCCATAGAGCAGGAAACTAGTGAGATAGAAGTTATTGATGAGGAAGATGTGAGTTCAGGTGCCTCGGGCTCCAGTCCTCAGGGCGAAATCGGTGACGATTCGGATGATGAGGGGCAAATTGTATTGTTTTAGAAGAATTGATGAAAAATTTTATCCAAGAATTCAAGAATTTTGCCATAAAGGGCAATATGATAGATATGGCCATAGGTATTATCATTGGGACGGCATTTAATAAAGTGGTCAGCACCCTTGTTAAAAAAGTGGTTATGCCGCCATTATCACTGCTAACCGAAGACGTTCATTTTTCAGATAGAAAATATGTTTTACGCGAGGCCTATGCCGAGGTTGACGAGGTGGCCATAGGGTACGGTGAACTTTTGGAGGTCTTATTGGACTTCGCTATCATAGCGTTTACCATTTTTACTGTAATCAAATTCATCAATCGATTTAGAAGTAAGGCAGAGGATCCAGATGATACGGCGGAGGTTACCCCAAAGAACATTGAATTATTGGCCAATCTGGAAAAGCTATTGAAAGAACAGAATGAAATACTAAGGAATGGCCAAAAATAATTCGAATATTACAAATAAGACCTAAAGGTATTTTATTACCTTTAGCACCAAATTTAAATTTCCCTATGGATTTTACCAACCCCCTTGTATACGGAGCACCTTGTTTTATTGCATTTATAATATTGGAACTTGCTTATAGCAAAACTCATGGCGATGAGGATCTTTATGTGTGGAAAGATTTATTCGCAAGTGGTTTTATGGGTGTTGGATCGGCCATTATCGCCCCTTTGATCAAGGTGGTTTCAGCTGTAGTGATATTTGAGTACACCTATGATCTGTTCAATCCAATGGTAGATGGGATCAGAACAAATATTATGGGATACACGTCGTTTGGGTATGCTTGGTATATTTGGTTACTATGTCAGTTAGCTGATGATTTCACCTATTATTGGTTTCATCGTGCGAATCATGAAGTACGCATATTATGGGCGGCGCATATAGTTCATCATTCTTCAGTCAACTATAATTTGGGAACGGCGGTTCGTAATGGGTGGTTTACAATTCTCTACAAGCCTTTATTTTATATGTGGATGCCTGCTCTCGGTTTTCCTCCTGAAATGGTTGTGGTCTGTTTGGGAATTGAAGCTTTGTGGCAATTTCAATTGCACTCTACTTATGTTCCAAAAATGGGATTTATCGAAAAGATTTTTAACACCCATACCATGCATCAGGCACACCATGCCCAGAATGTGGAATATCTAGATAAAAATCACGGTGGCTTCTTGAACTTCTTTGATAAAATATTTGGCACTTGGATAGAATTGGATGATGATATCGAGATTGAATATGGTGTTATTCATGCTCCGGAATCGCATAATCCAATAGTAATCCTAACGCATGAGTTCGAGGACATCTGGAACGATGTTAAGAAGGCCAAAAAGTTTCCCCATGTATTGATGTACATCTTTGGCCCTCCTGGATGGAGCCCTGATGGCAGTACATTGACTGTAAAACAGCAGCAGCGTTTATTTAAGGAACAAAAGCAAAAGAATCCAGTGGCGGCTTATTCAAGACCTAATTAATCCAGTTCCCAAACTGGTTTAGTCCCCAATTACTTCTTGGGCCATTTTCTTATTCTTCTTCATTCTCAA
The DNA here is from genome assembly GCA_024279425.1 of Bacteroidota bacterium. Lineage (GTDB taxonomy): Bacteria > Bacteroidota > Bacteroidia > Flavobacteriales > Flavobacteriaceae > Maribacter_A. The sequence continues at coordinate 62,853 of JAJRRO010000111.1, forward strand.
ATTGAAGAATTCCACCATAAGTGAAAATGTAATGGAGAAGTATAGGTATCCCTTAGGAATAGTTCCTACCTCATTGCCAAATACTACGAGATGTGCTAGGTGCGCCGACTCTGCTATTAGCATAAAACCTATGAGTATTAAGAATGACAGTCCTAACACTTGAATTGAAGGATGTTTGTTCACGAATTCCCCAACCGGGTTGGCGAATAGCATCATTATAAGAACAGAGATTACGACTGCAATGACCATTAATAAAATAGCATCATTGGGGTTGGGGGAAATGCCATTGGTCATTCCTATGGCCGTTAATATCGAATCAAACGAAAAAACAATATTAATCACTGTAATTTGCAAAATAGCACTTGCTAAGGAGGAGGAGCGATGACTTTTTATCTCGCGTTCATCATGGCCTCTATCCTCAATTTTCTCATGAATTTCATGTGTGCTTTTATAGAGCAAGAACAAACCACCACCAAATAATATAAGCGCTTGCCCGCTAATACCGCCAGAAATCCAATCACTGTTCAAAACCCAAAATGGCTTTTTCATGCTCGTTAGCAATGAGATTCCAAATAACAACAAAATTCGCATGACCATTGCCAAGATCAGTCCTATATGGGTTGCTTTTTTGCGTTGGCTGATTTCTAGCTTTCCAGCGGCTATGGATATGAAAATGATATTGTCTATCCCTAATACTATTTCTAAAAATGTCAAGGTGAGTAATGCCACCCAGGCATCTGGGCTAGTGAGGATTTCGAACATGGTTAGTTGGTTTTAAAGGCTACACCTTTAGATTTATTGCTTTGGCCTACAATATTGTATTCAAATGTATACGAACTATCTGTTGTGGTCAATATCTTCATATGAATTGATTTCTCCTCAGCTCTATTTTTTGGATTTATTTTTTTAACGATATACTCGCAATCATTAATCCAACGAACAGCTGAACTATCAACCTTGCCTTGGAAGTAATCAATTTCTAAATCCCCCTTTCTAATAAAAGTAGATGTCACTTCTTTGTCATTTATGATTGAGGTAAATGAAAAATCCCCATCTTTAAAGGTCTGGCAATCTCTTTGGGGTTCATAACAAGAGAAGAATACTAATGATAACAATAGCAACGGGAATATTCTTTTAAACATAAGCACAAAATAAAGAATTTAGCGGCAAATAGATGCAGTGCTTTTAAAATAAAAGTGCCGCGTTTTTAAGGACTATTATTTGTGGTACGATTTAAAACTTCCATCATTGTAGAAAATGATTATTTTTTCAATACTTTTTTCCTTGTCGATTTTTGGAGCATTTGCCTCTTTGGGAACTGAAGCTATTGGGGTAGGGTCAAAGATTCTGGGTTGCTGGGAAGTGGCTGGCGGAAAGGAACCTTTACCATTAAGCAACCAATACAAATTAACCTCTGGGAATGATTTGATTACCTTAAGAACAAACTCCAGACTTGGCTTATTTCTTCCCGATAACAAGTGTGAAATACTCGAGCGTTGTACTTTGATCTTGTCAGCGAAGGCCGAAGCTGAAAGGTCATAATGCCTAAGTATTTTTTCTAATCGAACCACAAAATCCTCCGCGTTCACCACTGTAACCTGTATTTTTTACAAATCTAATGAAAAGATAGGGTTCAAAGCCCAAACTTTAAATATGTTTTAAGTTAAACTAATACTATATAGGTTTAAGTAAACATATTTAAACATCTGGTATTTAGAGGAATAAATCGCTTACATTAACTTGAATTAGGATCATCTTAATAGTGTTTACAATTGTATAGTAAAAAGGCAATCCCCAGACCTCATCACGTATACAAATGTAAACTATACGATTACATTTGTAATTTATATTGATATTACATTTGTAATCACTTTCTAACATGCCCCCAATGAAAATTGATGACATAGATTACCTTTCCATACAACAGAATAATATTCAGGGGAGGTATATTACATATAATCATATATCGAAAATATTGACTGATTTCCCCCCTACTTTCAAAGTAGAAAGAATTGGAAATTCGGTGCTTGGCAATCCCATTGAATCTGTAACTTTTGGTCAGGGATCAAAAAAAATATTCATGTGGTCCCAAATGCATGGAAATGAATCTACGACCACAAAGGCGGTATTCGACTTGATCAATTTATTGGGAACGGATTCAAAATTGACAGAGGGGATATTAAGCAGCTGTACCATAAAAGTAATTCCAATGTTGAATCCAGATGGCGCTAAAGCGTACACCAGGGTCAATGGGGATGATGTTGATTTAAATAGGGATGCCCAAATTAGAAGTCAGCCCGAGAGTAAAGTACTTAGAGAATGCTACGAAACGTTTAAACCCGATTTTTGCTTTAACCTCCATGATCAGCGTACCATTTTTAATGTTGGGGCAACACCCAAGCCAGCCACTATTTCGTTTTTGGCTCCGGCCCACGACGAGAAACGGAGTATATCCGGTACCCGGGAGATTAGCATGAAGCTTATTTCTGCAATGAGCAAGCAGCTGAATACAATGATTCCTGGACAAGTTGGCCGTTATGACGATACATTTAATGCGAACTGCGTTGGTGATACATTTCAAATGTTACATACATCAACGATTTTATTTGAAGCCGGTCATTTTCCTGGTGACTATGAGCGTGAAATAACTAGGCAGTATATATTCAATGCATTGGTAACAGCCTTAAAGATTATTTCCGATGATAGTATCTCAGAGTATAAAAAGGAAGATTACTTTGATATTCCTGAAAACAATAAATGTTTTTACGACGTCTTGATTAAGAATGTCCATATCCTTAATTCCAATATATATGGCGAAGGAGACGCCATAGGAATTCTTTTTAAGGAAGTGCTTAGGAATGATGCTATAGAATTTGTGCCAATGATTGAGAAAACCGGGAATCTAAAAGGTTACTTTGGTCACAAAACATATGATTGCTTGATTAGCTATGACCTAGTGAACTTAAAAACACAGTCATTTTGGAGCGATTTATAAAGGCTGTTTGAATAAAAGTTTCCAAAAACAATGTTTTATTACGTTTTTGTTAAAAAAAACCAACATTTGTTGAATTTAATTTCTTAATTTCTTATTTTTGCCTAAAATATGATTACGATGGCAAAAGTAAAATTAGATGAAATAGATCACCAGATTCTGGATATGTTAATTGATAACACCAGGACACCTTTTACCGACATCGCCAAGAAACTTCTTATTTCGGCAGGCACGGTTCATGTGCGTGTTAAGAAAATGGAAGAGGCGGGCATAATAAAAGGTTCTTCACTTACTTTGGACTATGTGCAGTTGGGGTATGCCTTTATAGCCTATGTTGGTATATTTCTTGAAAAAACACATCAGACAAAATTCGTGTTGGGGCGTTTGGAGCAAATACCCAACGTTACCGTTGCCCATATTACAACCGGGAAATTCAATATTTTCTGTAAAATAAGGGCAAAGGACACCAACCATGCCAAAAATATTATATTTAAAATCGATGATATCGATGGAATCAGTAGAACTGAAACCATGATTTCACTTGAGGAAAGTATAAATGACAAGAAACGATTGATGCATACTATTTTCAACGAATTATAGAGGCCTGGTTTACTAATAAACGTTAATCCCAAAGGCTCTGGTTTTTGGGATTTTTTATAGGAAATATGAGATCCATTGAATTGCAATCAGAAGATTACAATCCATTTTACCAAACATATGTCGATGTATTGGGTGATGTGGAATTGATGGATATGCTTAGACGGCAGCTTAAAAACTTTCCAGAATTTTTAGAAAGCCTTCCTGATGAAAAATTGGATTATGCTTATGCCGAGGGTAAATGGACGATAGCTGAAGTATTAGTGCATGTTCTAGATGCCGAACGTGTTTTTCAATATAGGGCGTTACGTTTTATGAGGGGAGACAAAACACTCTTACCGGGCTTTGACCAAGATATCTTCGTTCCCAATTCCAATGCCGACAGAAGAACTAAAGAGAGTATAATCGAGGAATATAAAGTAATACGGCGTTCTACAATAGCACTATACTCAAATATGAACGGTCAATCATTGCAGCGCAAGGGAGTGGCGAGCGATTCACCTATGAGTGTTGCTGCCATGGGCTTCATTATCTGTGGGCATCAAAAACATCACAGAAATGTAATTCGAGAAAGGTATCTGTGATTATTGGTCGGTTGTTGGCCCTTCCTCAAGTTCGTTCTCACCCTGAAGTTCCATTTCTACCTTTGGAATATCATTTTCTGTTATTGGCTCAATTTTGGATTCCAAGCCCTTCTCTATGTTTTCTTCAAAATTTGAAATGAAGTTGGCAAGGCTTTTACTGATTTTTACCAAATAAATGGTGTCATCAGTGCGTAATTCGACGGTTTCGATAATTTCACCGCTTACATTCTTAAAAGTGATGATGTCGTCATCACCATATCCATCAGAATAGGTTTCAATAAGTTTGGCAGCTAAATTGTGGTCAAGTTTTTTGTAATCAACAAGCTTTCGAATCATAATGGTTAGGTTTTTCAGGTTTACCCTTATTGGATACATTTGATACCCTAAACTATATAATTTTCCCTTTGATGGTTTCAAAGAGTTGTAAAACCGTGATTTTAGTATATGTAGCTACTGATCTTTGTAGTAAGCAAACGCTTCAAGATATAAATCGTCTGGTATTTTCACATCAATGATCGGTTCTCCAATACCTTTCAATAACACAAAGTTTATATTCCCATAGGAGTTTTTCTTGTCGAACTTCAAAAGCGATAAAATTGCATTAATGTCATCAGTGTCAAAACCTACTTTATCGTATCTGCTCAGAAAAGTAACCTTTATGTCGTCCAAAGCTTCTTTGGAAAGCCCTGTTGATTTATGTGAAAGATAGGCTTCCAATACCATACCAACAGCAATGGCCTCACCGTGGAGCAAGGTCTCTTTGTTGGGGTTTTCCAAAAAGTACGACTCAACGGCATGCCCTAAAGTATGACCGAAATTCAAGATTTTGCGAAGACTTTGTTCCGTTGGATCCTCAAGGACGACTGCATTCTTTATTAAAACGGATGTATAGACAAATGCACCGATTGTATTGAAGTTGCTGATACCCTTCAGTGTTTCCCAATATTCCTGATCTTGTATTAATCCATGTTTCAGCATTTCAGCAAAACCGCTTTGTAGCTGCCTATCTTCCAATGTGTTTAAATAATGGGTGTCAATCAAAACCATTTCGGGTTGGTTAATGACTCCAATTTGGTTTTTTAAGGGACCTAGGTCCACACCTGTTTTACCCCCAACAGAGGCATCTACCATTGATAGAAGGGTAGTAGGTATGTTTATGAAACTTATTCCCCTTTTAAAGGTAGAGGCTACAAAGCCACCCAAATCGGTCAATACCCCACCCCCCAAATTAATCAATATACTTTTTCGGTCTGCATTCAAATCAGATAAGGCATTCCAAACATGGCTGCAACTTTCGATATTCTTATGCACTTCCCCAGACCTTATCTCGATTAATTCATACGATATTTCAGCCAGTAAATGCTCATTTAAAATCGGTAGACACTTTGCTTTCGTATTTTCATCCACCAAAACAAATATTTTGGAATAGGAATTTGATGATAGGTGTTCATTTAAAGAAGTATATACCTTCTCGTTGAAATGAACGGCATATGTAGATGTGGTAATTGATTCCATTTTTAAAATAAATCTGAAGCACAAAATAAACGTTATTTTTAATCAAAATAATACAAAATCTGTGTTTATATTTGAATCCGAAAAAAAATGCTAAAAATGGAGCGTATTTTTGAGGATACTTCAACGGCATTCGCTTTAAAAACCGATTCTGAATTAGAGCGTGCCTATTTTCTGTTTAAAATGATTGCCAATGAACCGTTGGTGAGAATTGGTACTGCAATGACCAACTTTGCCATAAAGGCCCACCTTCCTGTCGACAGATTGATACGGGCGACCGTTTTTGACCATTTTTGCGGAGGGGTCAATGAGGCCGATTGTATGCCCGTTGTTGATAAAATGTGGGGCAAAAGTGTCTGTTCTGTGCTCGATTATTCGGTAGAAGGAAAGGATGATGAGGATCCCTTGGACCACGCCTTGGCAAAGACCTTGGAGATATTGGATTTTGTCAAACAGAAAGATGCTATTCCTTTTGCGGTATTCAAACCCACCGGATATGGACGGCTCGCTTTATTTCAAAAATTTGGTGAGGGGAAAAAGCTTTCTGAAAAAGAGAAAAAAGAATGGAATAGGGTGGTAAACCGTTTTGAGGCCACGTGTAAAAAAGCCCATGATTTGGATGTTCCCCTGCTCATTGATGCCGAAGAGAGTTGGATGCAGGATGCAGCCGACCAGCTAGTAGAGCGGATGATGCGTAAATACAACAAGGAAAAAGCCATTGTTTTTAACACCTTACAGATGTATCGTTGGGATAGAATGGACTATTTGAAAGACCTGTATAAAAAAGCGAAAACCGATGGCTTTAAGATCGGGGTAAAAGCAGTACGGGGTGCCTACTTGGAAAAAGAAAACGTTCGTGCCGAGGAGCAAGGCTATAAATCACCTATATGTCGTAACAAAAAAACCACAGATGATAATTTTGATGCCTGTATAAACTATGTCCTGGACCACTTGGATACCATTGCACTTTTTGCAGGAACGCATAATGAGGAAAGTAGCTATCAATTAATGCAATTGTTGTCAGATAAGAAGATTGCCAATGATGATAGTAGAATCTGGTTTGGACAACTATATGGAATGAGCGACCATATATCATTCAATTTGGCGGCCAAGGGCTACAATGTTGCTAAATATTTACCATTTGGGCCCGTAAGAGATGTAATGCCATATTTAATACGGCGGGCAGAAGAAAACACTTCTGTTGCGGGACAGACCAGTCGCGAGCTTTCATTACTCAAAAAAGAACGAAAACGTCGAAAGATTTAATTTTCAGAAGACGGAAGTGGGAAATCCGAAATCAGAAGTTGGGGGCATATTCCTAAAAGAAAGGGCTTACCAAGGTTAATGGAGGACAACGCTTTCTATCTGCGCCTTTTGTTCACAGTTTTTAACGGTCATTACAGCCAGTCTTTCATCAAACTCGGCATTGATAATGTACGTTCTGCATGGTGTGGATTTTGTATCACTGCTTTTAAAATCGACATCTCCTTCCCTGAGGAAATAGGCAATTTTGGTAGAATCTAATTCCTGGTTTAGAATCAATTCTTCAACATCTTCGGAATAGGAAAGGGGTTTCGACCGAATATCTTTCAAAGTTCTACAATTAGGAAAGTAGCAAAATTCAACTCCGGTTATTTCGGATTTCTTCTTAAAAAAAATCGTTAAAAAAATGAGTCCAATAGATAACCCGAAAAAAAAGAACCCCAAACGCTTTAAAAATGCCATAGAATCAATTCAATGCGCAAAAGTACTATAAAAGTTGGAAAGAATTCCCAATTAAAAAATAAGGAAGTTAATATCGCTGTATTGAAGATCAAACCATTCCCCCACGGCCTTGCTCGTCAATATTCCATGGTAGATATAGAGACCATTGCGAAGCCCTTTGTCGAATCGAAGAGAGTTCTCTAATCCGCCATCCTCACCAAGTTTTAGGAGATAAGGCGTAAAAATATTGCTGATAGATATAGATGCGGTCTTTGGATACCGCGAAGGTATGTTGGGAACGCCATAGTGTATAACCCCATATTTTTCAATCGTGGGCTTATTGTGATTGGTAACTTCACTGGTTTCAAAGCAGCCTCCCATATCAATACTTACATCAATGATGACCGCGCCTTTCTTCATATGCTCCACCATGGTACTTGACACCACAACTGGCGACCTATCCCTACCTCTGGCGGCACCAATGGCCACATCACATCGTTTTAATGATTTCAGTAAATTTTTGGGTTGAATGGTAGACGTATAAACCGTTTGTTTTAAGTTGGTCTGTATTTTTCGCAATTTGGTCAAGGAATTATCAAAGACCTTTACATTGGCCCCCAGGCCTATCGCTGACCTAGCTGCGAATTCGCCTACTGTCCCTGCACCGATAATCACAACTTCCGTTGGCGGTACGCCGCTAATATTGCCGAACATAAGCCCATTGCCCTTATTGGTAGCGGCCATGAGCTCGGAGGCAATGAGCACCGATGATATGCCAGCAATCTCACTTAAAGAGCGCACTGCTGGATATTTCCCATCTTCATCCCTGATAAATTCAAAGGCGATGGCCGTAAGCCTTTTTTTGGCCATTTTCTCAAAATACTCTTTTCTTTGGGTCTTTATCTGTAAGGCTGAAATAACAGTGGTCTGTGGATTCAGCATTTCAATTTCAGAGAGGGTAGGGGGTTCTACTTTTAAGATTAATGGGCAGCCATAGACCTTTTTTACATCTTTGGTGATTTCACCTCCAGCATTGATATAATCCATATCCGAAAAATGGGCACCTTCGCCTGCGTCAGCTTCAATCAGTACGCGATGTCCGTGTGCAGTAATGGCATTGACAGCATCAGGGGTGAGGCAGATGCGTTTTTCTTGATATTGATTCTCTTTGGGAATACCGATAAAAAGTTCCCCTTTTTGTTTTAGAACCTCTAAGGTCTCTTCTTGGGGCAGTAGTTGTTGTTTGCTAAATGGTGAGCTGGGTTGATTCATATAGATTACATCTCGTTGCGTAAACTTCGGCTAAAAGTAAAATTACGATTTTAAAATGAAATCTTAACTTCGAAGAGCATTCTTCGAAGCTCCGTTTCAGGCCTGACTGTGGGTAGACGAGGTTTCTGCAGGAATCGTCATTCATTCCTCCCTCCGATCATGGCTTGTCCTGAGTACAGTCGAAGGACTCAAGATAGACTCCAACCGGAATCTGAATAATCGGCCCTTATGACTTAAGATGCAACCAACCTTTAAGATTGTGTTGAAAGCTTTTGAACATTCGCTCAATATTATCTGTGGAAAGTTTGGTGTTGATGTATTCGGAGATTGTAAGGTATTGGGTTGCATCTATCTGCTCTTGTTTTTCCTCAACAATTTCTTCCTTTTTTATAGCCTTTAATCGGGATTTAGCAGTCTTGTTTTTGAGTGTATTCAATTCGGCATCCATGGCCTCCAAATCAATTCCATGAACATGCTTATCGTACAATTTGATACGAATAAGATAAACAAAAGGAACTACGATCATACAAACTGGGAGTAACCACCATATATTTTCGGTATCAATTATGCTGTCTTCAGAATAAATTAATTCAAACAATTGAAAAGCATAAGCGGCTATAGGAATTATAATAATATGGTACCACCAATTTTTTGAAGTAAAAAACCAGAATATAAATAATAATAGGGGGACCATTTTTTGAGTATAGAACCAAATATTTGTAGAAACACTATCAAATCCATTGGTTCCAATAGTAAACACTCCCAAAATTGAAATAGAATCATGAGCGGCTTCATTATTTGGTCCTGGGAAGTAGTCATAGACTTTCAGGTACAAAGGGGTTAATGCAATCAATAATAGTATTATTGATTCGATATAAAACTTTTTTTTGATTTTCTTTTTGTCTGGATCTATCTGCATCATTCAAACTGACGTTAATAGCTCCTAAAACAAAAAAAGAGCAAAATTATTGCTCTTTTAAGTTTTTAATCGATAAAATGTGTGTTATTTAAGCTTAACCGATTTTTTATCAATTCCTTGTTCATACAACTGATCCTCGTCAGCAGTATTGTTTGGCTCACAAGAAACAGCCATTAACGTTACGCAAGCCAAGATGCCAAATATTAGTCTTTTCATTTTCATTCTGATAGGTTTTAGTTCTAAAATTGGACAATTAATTACCGCTAATGTAGGAAAAAAAAGCATACGTCGATGCATTTCATCGGAAAAATCGAACATTTAAACTCAAAAAAGATACATTTCATCGATTATTTTGTCCGTTTATCGAATGAGGGACAATAAAAAATTGGGTGATTTCGTTTGGCCTTCCCGCTAGGAGTTAGAAGGAAAAGACAATTTTCGAGTTTCGGAATCCAATACTTCTATTGTAATCTTTATCGCATCATAAGGCAAAATACTCGATATTTTTTCAGGCCATTCCATAAATAGCCATACATCAGAATTAAAATAGTCTTCTACACCTAAATCAAAGGCTTCGCTCTCATTATTCAGTCGATAAAAATCAAAATGATAGGCTAACAGCTCGTCATTGTTGGTATGATACTCATTGACAATACCGAAAGTGGGACTATTCGCACCTCCGCCCCCTCCTAATTGTTTCACCAAAGCCTTGATCAAGGTCGTTTTTCCCGCCCCCATTGGACCGTAAAAACACAAAACCTTAGATGTCACTTGTTCTACCAATTTAAGGGCAACTTCATTAATTTGGCTTTCCGAATACGTAATCTGCATTTTCTTGAAAAAATTTATTTAGGATCAAGAACAACAAAAGGAATAATCATTTCTTCCAATGAAACTCCGCCGTGCTGATAAGTATTCCTGTAATAACTTACATAGTGGTTGTAATTATTGGGATATGCGAAAAACAAGTCGTTTTTGGCAAAAATAAAGGAACTGCTCATATTAATGCTAGGCAGGTGAATTTGTGCCGGGTTCCGGGCCTCAAACACATCTTTTTGCTCATAACTTAAACTACGACCCGTTTTATACCTAAGGTTAAGACTTGTTTCCTTGTCACCGATTACCTTCGAAGGTTGTTTTACATTTATAGTGCCATGATCTGTCGTGATAATCAATTTTAATCCCATGTTTTGTGCCTGTTGTATAATTTCAAGCAGTGGCGAATTTTTAAACCAACTTTGGGTGAGGGATCTATAGGCTTTGTCGTTGGAGGCCAATTCTTTTATCACCTCCATCTCGGTCTTGGAATGGGAAAGCATGTCCACAAAATTGTATACGATTACGGTAAGGTCATTATCTTTCTGCGATTTGAAGTTCTGGGAGAGGTATTTACCTTGTTTTAAACTGCTTATTTTATGATACTCCCATTTAAGGTCCAATCCCAGTCTTTTCAGCTGTTCTCTCAAAAATTTATCCTCGAATAGGTTCTTGCCACCTTCGTCGGTGTCATTTTTCCACCAATTGGGATATTTTTTTTCCATATCCATGGGCATCAGTCCTGAAAAAATGGCATTCCTGGCGTATTGTGTTGCCGTGGGTAGAATACTGAAATAGGAATTTTCCTTTGTTTTTTTATAAAATACACTTACCGATTTTTCAAAGGCAAGCCATTGATCATATCGCAAATTGTCTATGACTACCAGAAGGGTAGGAGTTTGCTTAAGTTCTGGTTTTACCCATTCCTTAAAAAGGGTATGGGATAAAACAGGCCCGTCATGTCCACAAAACCAATCTTCATAATTTTTTTCGATAAATTTGCCAAATTGGTTATTCGCCTCAATCTTTTGGGATTCTAAAATCTCAAACATACTACGGTCTTCAATATCCTCGAGTCTAAGTTCCCAATAAATCAATTTTTTGTATAAATCTATCCACTCCTGATACGAATTGACCATGGACAAGTCCATGGCAATTTTCCTGAATTCTTGCTGATAATTGGCAGTGGTTCTCTCGGAAACCAATCGCGAATGGTCGAGGTTCTTTTTAAGGGACAGTAATATCTGGTTGGGATTTACCGGCTTAATAAGATAGTCAGCTATTTTTGAGCCAATGGCCTCTTCCATTATCAGCTCTTCCTCACTCTTTGTGATCATCACCACGGGAATGGAAGAATCAATGATTTTGATTTCATTTAAGGTTTCCAATCCCGAAATACCGGGCATATTTTCATCTAGGAATATTATATCTACTGGCGTTTTGCCGATCTCTTCAAGCGCTTCTTGCCCACTTTTACAGGTAACGACCTCATAATCCTTTCCTTCTAAAAAAAGAATGTGGGGTTTTAGCAAATCGATTTCGTCATCGACCCATAGGATTGTTATTTTGTTCATTGTAGTGAAACTGTATTTAATAAAGTCTGCAAGACGCGTATGAAATACGAAGCTGGACTAACCCCGCTGTGTGGCGAGGTCTCGTTTCAATTGCATAACTTTGATTTTTATTTTTAAAAAGGCCATTTTGATAAAATCAAACAAGCTTAAGATTTTCAATGATCCAATTTACGGATTTATTAGAATTCCCAGTACCCTAATTTTTAACCTAATTGCCGATCCTTATTTTCAGCGTTTGCGTAGAATTTCCCAAATGGGATTATCCTATTTGGTATACCCTGGTGCCCATCATACGCGGTTTCACCATGCGTTAGGTAGCATGCATTTAATGCAACAGGCCATACAAGTGCTTCGTTTTAAGGAGGTTGAAATCACCAAAGAGGAAGAGGAAGGCCTTTTGATAGCCATTCTTTTGCATGATATAGGCCACGGTCCTTTTTCCCATGCCATGGAAAATAGTATCGTTGAGGATGTTTCCCACGAGCATATTTCGTTGCTTTTCATGCAAGAGCTCAATACCAGGTTTAACGGAAGTTTAACGCTTGCCATTGAAATCTTTCAAGGTAAATGCCCGAAAAAGTTTTTAAATCAGTTGGTTTCGAGTCAATTGGATATGGATCGGTTAGACTATCTCAAAAGGGACAGTTTTTATACGGGAGTAGCTGAAGGCGGAATTAATGCAGATCGTTTGATTACCATGCTCAATGTAGTTGACAATGAGTTAGTGGTTGAGGAAAAAGGTATTTATTCGGTTGAAAAGTTCTTAATGGCAAGACGTTTTATGTATTGGCAGGTGTACTTGCATAAGACAGGACTTGTTGCAGAGCAGCTATTGATTCGAATATTAAAACGCGCGAAAGAGCTTTTAGGCAAAGGAGAGGTTCTACCATGTAGTGCCAATCTTTTGTTTTTTATGAAAAACAGAATCAGCAAGATAGATTTTACTCCTGCTATCTTGGATACGTTCTCGAAACTCGATGACATAGATATTTTAGCTGCGATCAAAAATTGGCAAGATCATGATGATTTTGTGCTTTCCCACTTATGTCAGATGATAATTAACCGAAAGCTTCTAACCATCAAGTTGAAAAACAAGCCTATTGCAACCAAAAAAGTTGACAAGTTTATTGAAAATTATAAAATGCTACAAGGGCTTACCAAAGAAGAAACAGCGTATTTCGTATTTTCGGGAAAAATTGAGAATAGAGCCTATAACCATGAAAAACAGAACATTAATATTCTCAAAAAGAATGGTCGATTACAGGATGTGGCAAAGGCTTCTGACCAACTAAACTTAAAGGCACTTTCCAAAAAAGTAACCAAATATTATATCTGTTACCCCAAAGATTCTGTTTAACAATTTTTCTTACTTTTGTGCCCATGGTATTTACAGCAGGTCAGATTGCAGGTATTTTAGAGGGGGAAGTCGAAGGGAATCCAGAGATTACAGTTCATAAACTTGCTAAAATTGAAGAAGGGGAAATAGGGTCGCTTACTTTCCTGGCCAACCCGAAATACACGTCATTTATATATACGACAAAAGCTTCTGTCACCATTGTTAACAAGGATTTTGTTCCTGAACAGGATATAAAAACGACGATGATCAAGGTGGATGATGCCTATGAATCATTTTCAAAATTACTTGAATACTATAATCATGTGAAAAATAATAAGGTAGGCATAGAATCTCCTGTTTTTACTTCAAATGATGCCATTTATGGTGAAAATTTTTATTTGGGTGCATTTTCTTATTTGGGCAATTATGTCAAAATAGGAGATAATGTAAAAATTTATCCCAATGTATATATAGGGGATAATGTAAAAATCGACGACAATGTAATTATATTTGCTGGCGCCAAAATCTATTCTGAAACTCGTATTGGCAAAAATTGTATTGTGCATAGTGGGGCGATTATCGGGGCTGATGGTTTTGGTTATACACCTAACAAAAATGGTGAATTCAACAAAGTACCGCAGACCGGTAATGTAATATTGGAGGACAATGTAGATATTGGGGCCGGCACTACGATTGATAGAGCAACCCTAGGTTCCACTATTTTGAGGAGAGGAGTTAAATTGGACAATCAAATACAGATTGCACATAATGTTGAAATAGGTGAACATACTGTAATTGCAGCGCAAACCGGTATTGCCGGGTCAACGAAAATAGGAAAAAGATGTATGATAGGTGGGCAAGTTGGTATTGTAGGCCATATTACCATTGGAGATAGGGTAAAGATTCAGGCCCAATCTGGTATAGGAAGAAATGTAAAAGATGATGAAGTGTTACAAGGATCTCCCGCTTTAAATTATGGGGATTACAATAAATCATATGTACACTTTAAAAATTTACCGAAAATTATTAATAGAATTGACGAACTGGAAAAAAAAGATTAACGGTGGACAAAACAAATAAAAAACAAAGAACTATTAAGAAAGAAGTTACACTCACCGGGGTAGGTTTACATACAGGTGAGCACGTAACCTTAAAATTTTTGCCCGCTCCGGAAAACCATGGATATGCATTTAAACGTGTCGATTTAGAAGGCACTCCTGTTATTGAAGCTAATTCCAATTATGTCATGAATACTCAACGGGGTACTAATTTGGAAAACAAAGGGGTGAAAATACAGACTTCCGAGCATGTGTTGGCCGCATTGGTAGGCTTGGAGATAGACAATATTTTAATAGAACTGGATGCTCCAGAGCTCCCAATTATGGACGGTTCTGCCAAGTTTTTTGTAGAAGCATTGGAACAAGCAGGTATTCTAGAACAAAATAAGAATAGGGAAGAGTTCATTGTAAAGGAAGTTATTTCGTATAAAGACGAAGCTACGGGTAGTGAAATTACCATTATTCCATCAGATGAGTACCAAGTAACCACTATGGTAGATTTTGGCACCAAAGTTTTAGGGACACAGAATGCAACTTTGGAAAAAATTTCTGATTTCAAAAAAGAAATAGCTGATGCCAGAACTTTTAGTTTTTTACATGAACTGGAGATGCTATTGGAAAATGGCCTAATTCAGGGTGGAGACTTAAACAATGCCATAATATATGTGGACAAGGAGATTTCTGAAACAACAATGAAAAAGCTGTTAAAAGCTTTTAAAAAGGAAAAATTATCCGTAAAACCCAATGGCATATTGGACAACCTCACCTTACATCAACCCAATGAGGCTGCCAGACATAAGCTGTTGGATGTTATTGGAGATGTAGCATTGACAGGAACAAGGATTAGGGGCAAAATTATTGCGAATAAACCAGGGCATTTTGTAAATACCCAGTTTGCTAAGAAATTGGCTCAAATTATTAAATCCGAAAAGCGGAACAAAGTACCGAAATATGATCTGAACAAACCGCCTTTGATGGATATTCATCAGATTATGGAAATGTTGCCACATAGACCTCCTTTTCTTCTAATAGATAGAATACTGGAGCTTTCAGAGGACCATGTAGTTGGGATGAAAAACGTAACCATGAACGAACCCTTTTTTGTGGGTCACTTTCCAGGGGCACCGGTTATGCCAGGAGTACTACAGATAGAAGCCATGGCGCAAACCGGAGGGATATTAGTGCTAAGTACTGTTCCGGACCCTGAAAATTACTTAACCATATTCATGAAGATCGATAAGGTGAAATTTAGACAAAATGTCTTACCCGGTGATACTTTGATTTTCAATTGTAGTTTAATTACTCCTATTAGAAGGGGCATATGTCATATGCAAGCCTATGCCTATGCCAACGGAAAATTAGTTTGTGAGGCAGAACTAATGGCTCAAATCATTAAAAGGAAATAATATGAACCAACCACTGGCCTATATACATCCCGGGGCTAAAATCGCAAAAAATGTTGTGGTAGAGCCTTTTACCACCATACACAATAATGTGACCATTGGAGATGGGACTTGGATCGGCTCCAATGTTACTATCATGGAAGGGGCAAGAATTGGGAAAAACTGTAATATATTTCCGGGAGCCGTGATTTCTGCTCCTCCACAGGACTTAAAATATGATGGCGAGGAAACAACTGTAACCATTGGCAACAATACGACCATTCGAGAATGCGCCACCATTCACAAAGGAACATCGGACAGAATGAAAACGGTCATTGGTAAAAATTGTCTGATTATGGCCTATTGCCATATTGCCCATGATTGTTTTGTTGGAAACAACTGTATATTTTCAAACAACTCTACGTTGGCCGGACATGTGACTATAGGCGACAATGTAATTCTTGCTGGTTTGGTAGCAGTACATCAATTTGTTGCAATAGGCAGGCATGCATTTGTTACCGGTGGGTCTTTGGTTCGAAAAGACGTCCCACCCTATGTAAAAGCCGCACGAGAGCCTTTGTCATATGTGGGTATAAATTCCGTAGGACTTAGAAGAAGGGGCTATACTTCAGATAAAATCAGGGAAATCCAGAATATATTTAGAATACTTTACCAAAAAAATTATAACAATACCCAGGCCGTTCAAATTATTGAGGCCGAAATGGAAGCAAGTCCAGAAAGGGATGAAATCCTTCAATTTATTAGGGACTCCCAAAGAGGTATAATGAAAGGATATTTTAGTACTAATTAGAAGAAATATGGCGTCTACATCAGATATTAGAAAGGGTTTATGCATAAAGTATAATCACGATATTTTTAAAGTAATTGAATTTTTACATGTGAAACCGGGAAAAGGCCCTGCATTTGTAAGAACAAAATTGAAAAGTGTTACCACAGGAAAAGTAATAGACAATACTTTTTCAGCAGGACACAAAATTGAAGATGTGAGGGTGGAGACCCGTTCATATCAGTTCCTATATGCAGAAGGAGAAATGTATCATTTTATGAACACGGACGACTTTAACCAGATTTCGCTAGAGGAAAGTTCTCTCGATGCCTCGGATTTATTAAAAGAAGGTGAAATCGTAACTATTTTGTTCAATACAGAAGATAGCATGCCATTGTCGGTAGATATGCCTGCAAGTGTTATTTTGGAGGTGACCCATGCAGAACCTGGTGTTAGGGGTAATACCGCAACCAACGCCACAAAACCGGCAACTGTTGAGACTGGGGCAAAGGTCAACGTGCCTCTTTTTATCAATGAAGGCGATAAGATAAAAGTTGATACGGAGAAAGGTAATTATATGGAGCGGGTCAAAGAATAGCTCATTTCGAACTTTATGACCCATTAAGTATCTACCAGAACTATGAGATTTCCAAATCCACATACCCTTGAACAGATTGCCACCCTCATTGGATCTTCCTATGTTGGTTCTCCTGATTTCCTTATTTTGGGAATGAATGAAATCCACGTTGTACAAGAAAGAGAGATTGTATTTGTAGATCATATAAAGTACTATGACAAGGCCTTGAATTCAAAAGCTTCTGTTGTCCTTATAAATAAGAACGTTGAATGTCCCGAGGGAAAGGCATTGCTTATATCTGATGATCCTTTTAGGGATTTCAATAAAATAGCGCAATTTTTCAAGCCGTTCAAAAGAAGTGACACTTCAATTGCATCGTCGGCCATTATAGGTAAAAACACCATTGTGCAGCCCAACGTATTTATAGGAAACAATGTTACAATAGGTGAAGGAAGTCTTATTCATTCCAATGTGTCTATTTACGATAATTGCATTATTGGTAATAATGTAATTATTCATGCGGGTTCTGTATTGGGTTCGGATGCCTTCTATTATAAAAATAGAGATGAAGGATTTGACAAATTGATTTCCTGCGGAAGAGTGGTTTTAGAAGATGATGTAGAGATCGGTTCTTTATGTACAATTGACAAGGGGGTGACGGGGGATACTACTATAAAGAAGGGTACAAAATTAGACAATCAAGTGCATGTTGGTCATGATACGATAATTGGGAAAAAATGTTTAATCGCCTCGCAGACTGGTATCTCTGGTTGTGTGGTAATTGAAGATGAAGTGACTATTTGGGGGCAGGTAGGAACCAACAGTGGCATTACGATTGGGAAAAAGGCCATAATCATGGGGCAAACCGGGGTAACAAAATCGGTAGAAGGAGGGAAAAGTTATTTCGGAACTCCAATTGAAGAAGCCCGGGAAAAATTAAAGCAATTAGCATATGTTAAGAAAATACCCTCAATCTTAAAGAAATTGGAAGAATAACTACAGGTTTGCTTTAGAATTCATGAGCAATCCCATATTTTTGCGAAACAAAAAACAAATCAACTGATATATGAGTGTTCTAGTCAATAAAAACTCCAAAATAATAGTACAAGGTTTTACGGGAAGTGAAGGAACCTTTCATGCAGAACAAATGATCGACTATGGCACCAATGTGGTTGGTGGGGTAACTCCGGGAAAAGGAGGTCAAGAACACTTAGGCAAACCCGTTTTCAATACTGTTTCGGAGGCTGTTGAAAAAGTTGGAGCGGATACCACGATTATTTTTGTTCCGCCTGCATTTGCTGCAGATGCAATAATGGAAGCAGCTAGCGCAGGAATCAAAGTGATTATTACTATAACTGAGGGCATTCCCGTTGCAGATATGGTAAAAGCTTCTGATTATATAAAAGATAAGGATTGTCGTTTAGTCGGACCCAATTGCCCAGGAGTAATCACCCCGGAGGAGGCAAAAGTTGGCATTATGCCAGGGTTTGTCTTCAAAAAAGGAAATGTCGGTATTGTTTCCAAATCGGGAACACTTACCTATGAAGCTGCGGATCAGGTAGTTCGCCAAGGATTGGGAATCACGACGGCTATTGGTATTGGAGGTGACCCGATTATAGGCACAACGACCAAGGATGCTGTTGAATTGCTAATCAATGACCCGGAAACCGAATGTGTGGTTATGATTGGAGAAATAGGAGGACAATTAGAGGCCGATGCTGCTAAATGGTATAAAGAGAGCGGAAGTAAAAAACCAATAGTTGGTTTTATAGCCGGTGAAACAGCACCTGTGGGAAGAACCATGGGGCACGCTGGTGCAATTGTTGGCGGCAGTGATGATACAGCGCAGGCAAAAAAGAAAATTATGAGAGAATGCGGAATCAACGTTGTTGATTCACCAGCAGAAATCGGTATTAAGGTTAAGGAAGTTATGGGGTGATTGTAATCCCGTAAACACCACTCTAATAACAATGAAATTTGAATCCCGCATTACCTGACCCCAACTCAGGATTTTCGGGATTTTTTTAGCATTGAATAAACATAGCCTATATTTGGCAATCAACCGGGTAAAGAAAGAAATTGATGAGAGTATTGGAAGGAAAAAATGTGATAATCACTGGAGGGAGTCGAGGAATTGGTAAGGGAATAGCCCAAGTTTTTGCTGAACATGGTGCCAATGTGGCTTTTACCTATAGTTCTAGTGAAATCCCAGCCCTCGAATTGGAAAAAGAACTCCTTGATAAAGGTGTGAAAGCCAAAGCCTATAAAAGTAATGCCGCTAGTTTTGAAGAATCAGAAAAATTGGTTGCACAAGTCTTGGAAGATTTTGGTGGTATCGACGTATTGATCAATAATGCGGGAATTACCAAAGATAATCTTCTAATGCGCATGCGCGAGGAAGATTTTGATCAGGTTATTCAGACCAATCTAAAATCTGTCTTTAATATGACCAAGGCTGTTCAACGCACTTTTCTAAAGCAGCGTAAGGGCTCTATTATCAACATGAGTAGTGTGGTGGGGGTAAAAGGTAATGCCGGACAGGCCAACTACGCGGCTTCCAAAGCAGGCATGATTGGTTTTACGAAATCGGTAGCCCTTGAATTGGGTTCAAGAAATATTCGTTGCAATGCTATTGCCCCTGGCTTCATAGAAACTGAAATGACCGGTAAATTGGATGAAAAAGTGGTGCAAAGCTGGCGCGACGGTATTCCATTAAAACGTGGAGGTTCTCCAGAGGATATTACAAACGCATGTTTGTTTTTCGCCTCTGACCTATCGGCATATGTTACCGGACAGGTACTGAATGTTGATGGCGGTATGCTTACTTAAGTGGTTTAAGCAAATCAATGGTTTTATATTGATTTGATTTCTCTGCCTTAATAGTCTTAATCTATATTGTACTTTTTAGGAGTACCAGTTACCAAAGTAATGCAAACAACAACAGTACTATTAATTATCTTGGCTGCTTTAATAGCGATGATAATAGTGCTTTTTCAATATTTTTACAACTCAAAAAATAAAGGAAAGCTACGGTTATGGCTTTCCTTTCTGCGTTTTTCAGCCTTGTTCGGGGTATTTTTATTGCTTATCAATCCAGAATTCACGAAGAGGGATTTCATATTGGAAAAATCAAACCTTCTACTATTGGTTGATAACTCCTCGTCCATGAAACAGAATGAGGCTTATACTGACATAGATGCTATTTTAAATGACATCGGGGCCTCAAGAGATATAAAGAATATATTCGACATTGAGAAATATCATTTTGGCGGAAGCTTAAGTACTGAGGATAGCTTGTCCTTTTCGGATAAGAACACAGATATTTCCAAAGCCTTAAAATCGTTGAACACCATATTTGGTAATGGTAATGGAGCAATTGTGCTTTTAACTGATGGTAATAGTACTATTGGAGAGGATTATGAATATTACGGTAGAAGACAAAAATTTCCAATTTATCCTATAGTTTTAGGGGATACCACTAGTTATGAAGACCTAAAAATTAATCAGGTAAACATCAACAAATATGCGTTTCTAAATAATAAGTTTCCAGCTGAGTCCTTTATTTCCTACGAGGGTGAAGCCGATATCAGAGCTAAATTTAACATAGCAGTTGATGGAAAAAAGGTATATAGTCAAAATATCACATTATCCAAAGACGACAACACCAAGACCATTACCACTCTTTTGGAAGCCAGTTCGGTTGGTCTTAAAAAAATACGTTTTGATTTGGAACCTTTGGTGAACGAGAAAAATATAAACAACAATGGGAAAAATGTATCTGTAGAGGTAATTAATGAAAAGACGAATATTGCTATTATTTCAGACATGCTTCATCCAGATTTGGGTACCTTGAAAAAATCACTGGAGAGCAACGAACAACGTTCCGTCTCTATTCATAAGCCATCTATTGATATAAATGAACTGCAAGATATTAACATGTTCATATTGTATCAGCCCAATGGATCATTTCGAAATATTTATGATTATATAAAGAAAAGTAAGTCGAACACATTTACAGTAAGCGGTCCCAAAACGGATTGGAATTTTCTCAATGGTGTTCAAAATAGTTATACAAAAAATAGCTATGACCAATCCGAAGAAGTTATCCCCACCCTCAATAATGGTTTCTCTCTCTTTGATATATCAAATTTTGACGTAGATAATTATCCACCGTTGGAAACCAATCTTGGTGAAGTATTGATCAACAAATCCCATGAAATTTTGTTGGGACAAAAAATTAAGGGAACGGAGATTGATGAACCATTGCTGGTTCTGGCGGGCAACAGTTTAGAGCGAGAGGCAATCTTATTTGGTGAAAACATTTGGAAATGGCGTATGCAGAGTTTTCGTGAGTATCAAAGTTTCAATTATTTTGATGAAATCATGGGGAAAATAATTTTATATCTGTCAACGGATCGATCTCGGAGCCGTTTGGTGTTGGATTATAAATCGCTTTTTGAAGGCAACAACGATACAAAGATTACAGCCACTTATTTTGACGAAACATTTTCCTTTGATCCTGCCGCTAGCCTTTCCTTGAGCCTTAGGAACAAAGGAATGAACGTATCCAAAGAGCTGCCCATGCTTTTGATGGGAAATTATTACGAAGTGGATTTGGGAAATATGCCATCGGGAGCCTATGATTTTACGGTCAAGGTCACGGACCAAAATTTATCAAAATCAGGCAGTTTTATTATTTTGGATTATGACGTTGAACAGCAATTTTCATCAAGTAATTATAAAAAATTAAATAGACTGGCAGACCAAACCAATGGCAGATTATATTACCCTTCTGGAACACAAAAACTGATACAGGATTTAGTTGCCAATAACAATTTTAAACCAACGCGTAAAAGCAATGAAAATGTCGTATCTTTGGTCGATTTTAGAATATTGCTGGGCTTAATAATATTGGCCCTATCGGCAGAATGGTTTATTAGAAAATATAACGGATTAATTTAAACAAAAACAAAAATGGACAAATTACCTAAAATAGCATTACCCGCAATCTTCATATTGATTCTTGCGGTAATTTTAATATCAAAATCAGCCATAACCATTGGTTCAGGGGAAGCAGGGGTTCTTTATAGAACGTTTGGCGATGGTGTGGTCACCGATGAACCGCCGTTAGGAGAAGGTTTTCATATTGTTGCTCCTTGGAACAAGGTGTTCATTTATGAAGTACGGCAACAAGAAGTATTTGAAAAAATGCAGGTACTGTCCTCCAACGGTCTTGAAATTAAATTCGATGCTTCCGCTTGGTTTGAACCCAAACGTGAATTCCTTGGCAAACTTCATCAAGAAAAAGGTGAAGCTTATGTCCAAAGAGTTTTGTTGCCAACCATTAGATCTGCGGCAAGAAGTGTTGTTGGCAGGTATACACCGGAGCAATTGTATTCCAGTAAAAGAGATGCCATACAGGTAGAGATTTATGAAGAAACCCACAAGATTGTTGACGAGCAATATATTCAACTTAATCAAATATTAATTCGAGATGTTACCTTGCCCCCCACCATAAAGGAAGCCATTGAGCGTAAATTAAAGCAAGAACAAGAGTCGTTGGAATATGAATTTAGATTGGTGACTGCAAAGAAAGAAGCAGAAAAAGTAACAATTGAAGCTCAAGGTAAGGCGGATGCTAACAGGATCTTGAGTGCTTCCTTAACTGATAAAATCTTGAAGGATAAAGGTATAGATGCCACACTTGAACTTGCCAAATCACCAAATTCTAAGGTGATTGTTGTAGGTGGTGGCGAGGCCGGTCTTCCCTTGATTCTGGGTAACAACTAATAGTTGTTTGCCAACACACAGCTAACAGGAAGAATTGTGCAATTTTGAACAATTGTTTTGTGATTTGAAAATAAGTTTTAATTTTACAGGCGTAATGAAGAACCAAAATACACATCATCATTTTTATACTTGCTCTCAAGCGAGGTAAAAGTGTATTGTAGTATTTACAAATATATCTGACCCGTTTGAGCAATCAAACGGGTTTTTTGTTTAACCCTTATGTCATTCCCAAGGTGGAATCAAAGTTGAGAAAGAATAAATAAAATAGTAATGACAAAGCTTAGAATAGCCATACAGAAGTCAGGGCGCCTGAATCAGGATTCACTGGAAATACTAAAGAATTGCGGTGTTTCAATTGATAATGGAAAGGACCAATTGAAAGCCTCTGCCCGAAATTTCCCCATAGAGGTTTTTTATCTACGAAATGGGGATATCCCCCAATATTTAAGGGACGGGGTAGTCGATATTGCCATTATTGGGGAAAATGTATTGATTGAAAAAGGAAGAGATATAGACATTGTTGAAAAACTGGGCTTTTCAAAGTGTAGAGTGTCCTTGGCCATACCTAAAGGAGAAAAGTATAATTCAGTTAGTGATTTTGAAGGTAAGCGCATCGCAACTTCCTATCCAAATACTGTTAAGACTTATTTGAAGGAGAAAGGTGTAGAGGCAGATTTGCACATTATCAATGGTTCAGTAGAGATTGCTCCCAATATTGGCCTGGCCGATGCCATTTGTGATATTGTATCTAGTGGGAGTACACTTTTCAAGAACAATCTCAAAGAAGTCGAAGTGATGCTGAAAAGCGAAGCGGTTTTAGCTGTTTCCAAAAGAATATCGGAAGAAAGAAGAGCGATACTTCGTAAGCTGCAGTTTCGCATTCAATCAGTTTTACAAGCAAGACAATCCAAATATGTACTATTGAACGCTCCTGATGATAAGTTGGAAGAGATTTTGAAGCTTCTACCGGGAATGCGAAGTCCAACGGTATTGCCTTTGGCCGAAGATGGTTGGAGCTCTGTACATACGGTTATCAATAAAGATAAGTTCTGGGAGGTCATAGATGAGTTGAAGCAAGCAGGGGCTGAAGGTATTCTGGTATGCCCGATCGAGAAAATGGTTTTATGATTATAAGATAAGAGACCTGTCAGGTTTTATAAACCTGACAGGTCTAGGACTAATCAGAATAGGAAAAGAAAGAAGATGAATACAATATATAATCCAAAGAAAGAAGCCTGGAAAGACATTTTGAAGCGTCCTACCCAGACGGTGGCTGATATTGAAGGCATCGTAAACGATATTTTTTTGGAGGTTGAAAAACATGGAGATTCTGTTTTGAAAAAATACACCCAAAAGTTTGATGGGGCCGTGTTAGATTCCTTGTTAGTTTCAAGTGCCGAAATCAACGATGCCTCTTCCCTTGTGAGTGAAGCATTGAAAAACGCCATTTCAGTTGCGAAAAAGAACATCGAAGTATTTCACGAAGCCCAGAGAACCTCTAGGGTTGAGGTAGAAACGGCAAACGGGGTAAAGTGTTGGCAGGAAAAAAGACCGATACAAAAAGTGGGGTTGTATATTCCTGGAGGTTCCGCCCCTTTGTTTTCAACCATTTTAATGCTTGCAGTACCTGCCAATATTGCTGGTTGCAAAGAGATTATATTATGCTCCCCACCCAATAAAGAAGCGAAAATACATCCAGCTATTTTGTATACGGCACATTTGTGCGGGGTGACAAAAATATTCAAAGTAGGCGGAATTCAGGCAATAGCAGGCATGACTTTCGGAACCGAAAGTGTTCCAGCTGTTTATAAAGTATTTGGCCCTGGCAATCAATATGTTACAGTTGCTAAGCAAATTGCAACTAAATATGGTGTAGCTATTGATATGCCCGCAGGACCAAGCGAGCTTTTGGTTATGGCCGATGATTCGGCAAATGCCTCTTTTGTCGCATCTGACTTGTTGAGCCAAGCTGAACATGGTGCGGATAGCCAGGTTATTTTGGTTACCACTTCAAAAGACCTGATAGAAGCCGTGGAAAATGAAATCGAAACTCAGATAAAAGAGTTGCCGAGAAAGGATATTGTTGAGCAGGCAATTTCAAATAGCAAATTAATATTTGTGGAAGAGGATCAAACAGCTATTGACCTAATCAATGAATATGGTCCAGAGCATTATATTCTTTGTGTAAGGAATGAACAGTCATTTATTGACCAAATTGCTAATGCAGGCTCTGTTTTTATCGGAAATTATACGCCGGAAAGCGCAGGGGATTATGCATCCGGCACCAATCACACCTTACCTACGAATGGCTATGCAAAGCAATACAGTGGCGTAAATCTAGATAGCTTTATGAAGAGCATGACCTTTCAAAAAATATCTGCGAAGGGTATTCAGGAAATTGGTAGGACGATAGAATTAATGGCCGAAGCCGAAGGTTTGCTGGCACATAAAAATGCGGTAACCCTGAGACTTGAAAGTTTAAAATAATTAGTATTCTGTTAGGTTGAGCGGAGTCTAGACCTTAATAAAAATGGAAGAGAAAGAAAAATTCGATATAAATAATCTGGTACGGGAAAATGTAAAAGGATTACAGCCATATTCGTCCGCACGCGATGAATTTAAGGAAACATCGAGTGGCTACATGGTATTTTTGGATGCCAACGAGAACCCATTTGAGAATGGGATTAACCGTTATCCAGACCCGCAACAGCATAGCCTTAAGGCTATTTTGGCAGAGCGAAGAAGTGTTAAAGTAGAAAACCTATTGCTTGGTAATGGTAGTGATGAGGTGCTAGACCTTATCTTCAGGGCTTTTTGTGAACCCGGTATAGATAATATAATCACTTTGCCACCAACCTATGGCATGTATAAGGTGCTATCAGGGATCAATGCCATTGAAAATAGGGAAGTATTGCTTTCCCCTGACTTTGGCTTGAATGTATCGGAAATTCTGGAGGCTGTGGATGTAAATAGTAAAATAATATTCATTTGCTCACCCAACAACCCTACAGGGAATAGTTTTGATGAAAATGCAATTTTGGAAATACTGGTCAAATTTAATGGGTTGGTAGTGATAGACGAAGCTTATATCGATTTCTCCCAAAGAGAAAGCTGGCTTAAAAGACGGGTTGAATTTCCTAATTTAATAGTTATCCAAACCTTGTCAAAAGCGTATGGTATGGCTGGAATTCGATTGGGAATATGTTGTGCTTCCCCAGAAATAATTTCCATATTGAATAAAATCAAGCCGCCATATAATGTGAATGAGCTTACGCAACAACGGGCACGGGAGCAAGTACTTAAGGAAGGTTTGTTACAAACTGAAGTCACTGAAATATTGAATCAAAAAAGAGCATTGTTTAAAGCGTTGAATGAAGTTGATTATGTTTTGGAAATTCACCCTTCTGATGCAAATTTTATTTTAATCCGGGTTGATGATGCCAATAAACGATATCAACAATTATTAAAAAAGGGAATCGTGGTAAGAAATAGATCTTCACAGCCCTTATGCGACAATACGTTGCGGCTAACTGTGGGAACTTCAAAAGAGAATGTAAGACTTATAAATACTTTAAAAGAGATAAACTAATGGGAAAGAAAGTACTCTTTATAGATAGGGACGGTACCATCATTAAAGAAACCGAGGATGAACAAATCGACGCCTTTGAAAAAATGACATTCTACCCCAAGGTCTTCACATATTTAGGTAAGATAGCCAAGGAATTGGACTATGAGTTGGTTATGATAACCAATCAAGATGGATTGGGAACGGATGTTTTTCCTGAGGAAACCTTTTGGCCTGTGCACAACTTTATACTTAAGTCCTTCGAAAATGAAGGTGTGATATTTGACAAGGTGTTCTTGGATAGGACGTTTCCTCGTGAGAATGCGAATACACGCAAGCCGGGAACTGCTCTACTTACAGATTATTTTTCAGATGAATACGATTTGGTAAATTCCTTTGTCATAGGAGACCGACTGACCGATATTGAACTGGCCAAGAACTTGGGTTCTAAAGGTATATTCATTAATGACAATACCAATCTAGGAACTGTCGAAATTACCGTAAAAAGACAAGAATTAGATGATATAATCGCTTTGGAGAGTAGCGATTGGGAAAGAATATATGAGTTTTTGAAATTAAAGGATAGGGTCTCCGAGATAACTCGAAAAACCAATGAAACCGATATTTTCATCAAACTGAACCTTGATGGAAAAGGTGTTGGGAATATTGATACTGGAATAGCATTTTTTGACCACATGTTGGATCAATTGGCCAGACACGGACAAATGGACTTGGATATTAGGGTCAAAGGGGATCTTGAAGTTGATGAACACCACACCATTGAGGATACGGCCATTGCTTTGGGTGAAGTATTTCAAAAAGCATTGGGTCATAAATTAGGTATAGAGCGTTATGGTTTTTGTTTGCCAATGGATGATTGCTTGGCTCAAGTGGCGATAGATTTTGGTGGACGCAATTGGTTGGTCTGGGAAACGGAGTTCAAACGGGAGATGATAGGTAAAATGCCCACTGAGATGTTCAATCATTTTTTTAAGTCATTTACTGATGGCGCTAAGGCCAATTTGAACGTCAAAGCCGAAGGTTCAAATGAGCATCATAAGATAGAAGCTATTTTCAAGGCTTTTGCCAAGGCCATTAAAATGGCAGTGAAGAGGGATGTTGAAAAAATGGTTTTGCCTTCCACAAAGGGAGTGTTGTAGTGTCTACATTGAAACATAGGTGCTCAAAGGCAAGCCAAAATAGAATGGGAATCATAGAAGAGATAGAATGAGAATTGCAATAATAAATTACGGTGCTGGCAATATACAGAGTATTAAATTTGCCTTTCAAAGATTGGGTTACGAGGCAATTTTGACCGATGATGTGGAGGAAATCAGAAATGCCGATAGAGTGATATTCCCTGGAGTAGGTGAGGCCAGCAGTGCAATGAAAATGCTCAGAAAAAGTGGGTTGGATACATTGATACCCGAATTGAAACAGCCTGTTTTAGGTATTTGTCTGGGCATGCAGTTAATGTGCAATTCATCTGAAGAGGGCAATACCATAGGCCTAGGTATTTTTGATGTAGATGTGGTGAAATTTTCAAATCAGGTTAAAGTACCTCAAATAGGCTGGAATTGGATTTCACATTTAAAAACGAATCTGTTCAAAGGGATTTCAGAAAAAGAGCATATTTATTTGGTGCATAGTTTTTACGCCCCATTATGCAAAGAGACCATTGCAGAATCGGACTATGAATTGTCGTACAGTGCTGCGCTAGGCAAAAATAACTTTTATGGAGTTCAGTTTCATCCAGAAAAAAGTAGTGTCGTTGGCGAAAATATATTGAAAAACTTTATAGAGAACGCTTAAGATGAAGATTTTCATGTCAACGGATAAAACCTTATTGGATGTAGATTTGATTCATAGGTATGTTAGTACAATTTCGTATTGGGGTCGTGGCAGGGCCATTGAAGAAGTTCTTGAGACCATAGAGAATTCGTTCTGTTTTGGAATGTACAATGAGGCTAACGAACAAATGGGGTTTGCACGACTAGTCACCGATTATGTGACCTTCGGTTATCTCATGGATGTAATTGTTTTTGATGAGTACCAAGGCAAAGGATATGGCAAAAAATTAATTGAATTTATCATGGATCATGATACGATCAAAAAACTAAAGACCATAGCTCTTAAAACAAAAGATGCCCATGAACTTTATGAAAAATTTGACTTTAAGAAAATTGGCAATTCTGATTTATGGATGGCCAATGATAAGGTGAATTTATCATAAGTCCACTTGAACTACTTTTAAAAGTACATTGGTGTTTAGGGACAGAAGTCGTTTAAAGTTAGAAATACGAAATTAGAAAGACAAAAAAAGCAGAATGAGAGATTTAAAAAAAAGAACTCAAAAATTTGCTCTTGACTGTTGGTATTTATGCTCCAAAATACCTAAATCCAGGGAGTATAACGCCTTTGTAAATCAGCTTATTCGAAGTTCTAGCTCGGTTGGGGCAAATTTTAGAGCTTCTCAAAGAGCCAAATCATCGGCCGATTTTATAAATAAACTTAAAATAGTTGAATAAGAAACTGACGAAAGCGTGTATTAGTTGGAAATGTTCATTGAACTTTTGGATGATTAGCAAAAGGAGCTAAAAAGCTTGCATGCTGAGGCCAATGAAATTTTGGCCATTATAGTTTCATCGATAAAAACAACCAGAAAAAACAATAAATGAATTTAATATATTTTGCAAAAGTGAATTCCATACTGCAACTTCTAATTTCTAATTTCTAATTTCCAAATTGACTATGAGAATAATTCCGGCAATAGATATCATAGAAGGCAAATGCGTAAGACTTTCAAAAGGGGATTACGACACTAAGAAAGTTTACAATGAAAACCCGTTGGAAGTAGCCAAGGAGTTTGAGGACCATGGAATCGAATTTCTGCATTTGGTAGATTTGGATGGGGCTAAATCCCATAAGATAATGAATCACAGGATTTTGGAACAAATTGCATCCAAGACCAATTTGAAAATAGATTTTGGAGGTGGTCTCAAAAGCGATGACGATTTGCATATTGCCTTTGAAAGTGGGGCGAACCAAATAACGGGAGGAAGCATTGCAGTTAAGGACAAAGCTGTTTTTTTAGGATGGCTCAACACATATGGTCCTGATAAAATTATATTGGGAGCCGATGCTAAAGATGAAAAAGTAGCTGTTTCAGGATGGATGGAGGAATCTAAGGAAGAGTTGGTGCCCTTTATACAATCCTATCAGAATATGGGGATAACATACGTTATTTGTACCGATATCAGTAAAGATGGTATGCTCGAAGGTCCTTCTTTTGAACTTTATCAAAAGATTATCGCCAAAACGTCAGGAAAGGTAGAGGGAGCGGAAGGTTCTAGGATTAATTTAATCGCAAGTGGAGGGATATCTACTTTTGATGAATTGCCGAGACTGGCAGAGATGGGCTGTGAAGGAACGATAATCGGGAAGGCTATTTATGAGAACAGAATTAGTCTTAAGCAGTTAGAAAACTATATTTTGACAGCATGAGTCCAATGGAAAAGGAAATAAAGAATGAGTTCATCAAAAATTCGATATATCGGATGGAAGAAAGCACGCGCATGATCCAAATCTGTTTCAAGGAATTATCAGAGGAACAAGTTTGGGAAAAACCAAATAAATCTTCCAATAGCATTGCTAATCTGATACTGCATTTGTGTGGGAACATCACACAGTATATCATTTCTTCTTTGGGCGAAGTCAAAGATACTAGGGAACGGGAAAAGGAATTTTTAACAACAGAGGGGTATACAAAAGATCAACTACTCCAAATATTGTTGGATACCGTTGAAAAGGCAAAAGCTGTAATACAGGGAGCCTCAAAGGATAGGCTTATAAAAGAAAGGGCTGTTCAGGGTTTTAACTTTTCGGGGATTGGAGTAATACTACATGTGGTTGAGCATTACTCGTACCATACCGGTCAAATTGCTTTTTGGTCAAAAATATTGAAGAATAAAGATTTGGGTTTTTATGACGGAGTTAACCTTACAATAAAAAACAAGAAATAATCTAGACCTGTCTGGTTTTCAAAACCAGATAGGTCTTAATGCAACTTAATAGACGCGGTAAGAAAATAGCAAATAGAATAGAATCAAATCAACTATGAAGATAAATTCATTTTTTTTCAATTTATATTTAGAACTTTTGACTTCCAAATTTTAGTTATGTTGACAAAGAGAATAGTCCCATGTTTGGATATCAAGGATGGTCGTACCGTAAAAGGTATTAATTTCGTAGACCTAAGGGACGCTGGTGACCCCGTTGAGCTGGCTGAAATATATGCCAAGGAGGGTGCGGATGAACTAGTGTTTCTTGATATTACAGCAACAGAAGAACGCAGAAAAACATTAGCAGACCTGGTTTATCGTGTAGCTGAAAAAGTCAATATTCCGTTTACAGTGGGTGGCGGAATATCCTCTGTTGAAGACGTTGATATACTGCTTCACAATGGGGCGGACAAAGTTTCAATCAACTCTTCAGCGGTAAAAAACCCACAATTGATAAATGATCTTGTGGCCAAATTTGGTTCCCAATGTATTGTGGTGGCCATAGATGCAAAAGAAATCAAAGGTGAATGGATAGTACACTTAGTAGGGGGTAAGGTCCCGACTGAACTTGGATTGTTTGAATGGGCAAAGGAAGTGGAACAACGAGGAGCGGGAGAAATACTCTTTACCTCAATGAACCATGACGGCACAAAAAATGGATTTGCCAACGAAGCCTTGGCAAGGCTTTCCGATGAACTGAATATCCCCATAATTGCTTCAGGTGGAGCTGGGAACAAACAACATTTTGCTGATACGTTTAAAAAAGGGAAGGCAGATGCGGCCCTTGCCGCCAGTGTATTCCATTTTAAGGAAATTGAAATAAAAGAATTAAAAAAGGAACTCCGGAAGCAAGGAATTCCTGTACGTTTATAAAAATAAGACCATGGAAATCGATTTCAACAAAAACAACGACGGACTCATACCCGCAATAATCCAAGACGCAAATACCAAAAATGTATTGATGCTGGGGTATATGAATAAAGAGGCCTTTCAAAGAACCCAAGAGACCAAGAAAGTGACTTTTTTTAGCCGAACCAAGCAACGACTATGGACCAAAGGAGAGGAAAGTGGTAATTTTCTAAACCTTGTAGATATTAAGAATGATTGCGATAATGACACCCTATTGATAGGTGTTAACCCAACCGGACCTACATGTCATACAGGAAGTGATACCTGCTGGAATACCAAAAATGTTCAGGAATTCGGATTTTTGACCGAGTTGGAAAAGGTGATTGCAAACCGTAAGGAAAACCAAAACGACTCGAAGAGTTATGTAGCCTCACTTTTCAGAAGTGGCATAAATAAGGTAGCCCAGAAAGTTGGTGAAGAGGCTGTGGAAGTTGTTATAGAAGCTAAGGATAATGATGATGAACTGTTTTTGAACGAAAGTGCGGATTTATTGTTCCAC
Organism: Bacteroidota bacterium; assembly: GCA_024279425.1. Classification (GTDB taxonomy): domain Bacteria; phylum Bacteroidota; class Bacteroidia; order Flavobacteriales; family Flavobacteriaceae; genus Maribacter_A. The sequence continues at coordinate 94,787 of JAJRRO010000111.1, forward strand.
TATCTCATATTGCTTCAGGCCAAAGGTTTTAAACTTAATGATATAGTAAAAGTGCTCGAACAAAGACACTAGGATATACTATGTTTACTGTTCTATCTCCTGAGGAGATTCTGTTAGTAATTTAGAATCGGCCCACAAATCCAATACAGTAATTAACTCTTGTGTGCTTTTGTAAACCTTTTTACTATAATAACGCCCTCTATCCCAATCAACAGGGTCCGCTGCTTTTTTTGCATCATAAAGAATGTCTTCGACCATTTCATTTAAATCTTGACAGTCACAACCGCTCAAACCCTTGGTTATTTTTTTGTATGACTCCAAAGTTTTTCCGGAATAATATAATTGGTGCTCAAAGTTATTGGCTTTTAATGCCTTTTTGGAATGGGAAAGTGCGTAAGTGGCAATATTATAAACAACAGCGCAATGATCATTTGTATTGGAAGGTAAAAAAAACAGTATCAAAATTATAATAGCATATATAGTATTCATTTTTAATCGGCAATAAGATTTGGTGTAAAGAAAACGGATTAAACCTTTTAATATTGTTTGATAATTGGAAGCAGCAATAAAGAAAATAATCGCTGTGAGGATAACCATCAGGGAATGAGCGCAATTGATCAACAGATAACAAATAGTGTCAACCGTTACGCTTTCTTAAAGCTAATAAAGACAGTGAGCGATGAAACCGTCAAAAGGCCCATTTCGCTGTCACATTGAGCGCCAATCTCTAGACGGGACTAGGGCTTTTCATAGGACACGGTGTTGCAAGAAGTAGTACTTTTTTAAGATTCTGAATTATTCGGCTAAATTTTCGCTCTAATTTTCAATATTTAAGTGAAGTTAAACGAAATCGGTTGATTTTCTAACAAAATCATGCTATTGATTTTTTACAATTCTTCTTACAAATGCCCATTGTTTTAACATATCTCTGGCATTTTGGGCAGGGTAGCCTAAAACAGTTTTTCCTACTTCCACATCATTCATAACTCCAGAGCCAGCGCCAACGGTAGCGCCAGAATGTATGGTTGTGTGGTCTTTAATAGAGGCACTTCCTCCAATAATAACGCCGTCGCCTAAAGTAACAGAGCCTGCAAGTCCGCTATGTCCTGCCATAATACAAGAACGTCCCAAAATACTATTATGGGCTATTTGTACTAGGTTGTCAATTTTACAACCATCACCAACAATAGTGGAGCTAAATTTTGCTCTATCAACACAAGAATTGGCCCCAATTTCAACATAATGCCCAATGATCACATTACCTATCTGTGGTATCTTAACCAGTTGTCTGCCATCATCACTTGGTCTATATCCAAATCCATCAGCTCCTATACTTACATTAGTATGAAAAATACAATGGCTACCAATAATACAGCGTTCACGTATAATAGTCCCAGACCAAACAATGGTGCTATCACCGACAATGGTCTCATCAAACACACAAACATTTGGGTATAAAATTACTCCGCTTCCTAATTCAACATCTTTACCTACATAACAATTTGAACCAATCTTACAGCCATTACCAATTTTAGCCGTTTCATGTATCACTGCAGTTGGATGTATATCTGTATCAAACACAGGTGCTGTCGGATTAAAAAGCTCTAATATTCCTGCCATCGCTAAATCGACATTTTTCACTTTAATAAAAGCACGATTGTCGCCCGGGTCAATAGTTACATTATAATTTATCAGAGAAGCACAGGCTTTTGAATCTTTCCAAAACTTCAAATATTTAGTGCTTCCAATGAATGTGATTTGATTGCTGTTTGCTTTTTGTATTTCCTCAGGCCCTTCAATTTTTTGGCTGGTATTGCCTATTAATTCGCCTTTTAAGAGGTTGTTAATTTCACGTATAGAGTAAGATGTCATTTGTAATTTTATTAATTTATTATTGGGCTGTATAGTAAGGAAAAAAAGTGGAATCTATATTATTTTTGAAATCAAATACGTTTATATGTTGCTAATTTAATTTCGCATCCATATTTTTAAAAAAACCAAACTTCATTTACCATAATTTCCGTCAGACGAAATTTAATATCAACACAAGCGTCGCCTTAAGAAATGAAAACCGATTTTCTCTTAAAAAAACACATTATCATAGGTTTTTTTTGTGAGATTCAAAGCAATTCGTTCAGTGTTTGTTTGGTAAAAATAAGTAGTTATAAATTCTGATTTATGGGTTTGAGAGCGTTTCTCTATTACTTGTAACTACTACGTTCAATGTATGAGTTGTGCGTACAGAAGTACAGGTGTTTTAATATTACATTTGAATATATAATTATGCTTTTATTGTTTGTATGGACTAATAGCGTGTTTATGAAGAAGAAAGAAAATGGAACTAAAAGAATAAAGAAGCCTTGGCCAACTAAAGATGCCATGGAACAGGTTTATAAGATGAAACTTTGGGGTGGTGACAAATCTGATTTTTATTCAGGCGTAGGATCACATCATCCTGAGATGATAAATCCATATATAGATGTTTTAACATCATTTTTAACATCTTTTAAAAGTCCTCTTGTGGTATGTGATTTAGGCTGCGGGGATTTTAATGTAGGTAAGGAATTGGTAAAGCATACTAAGAAGTATGTTGCGGTAGATATAGTAACAGACCTTATAGCGCATAATAAGGAAAAATTTAAAGAAGAAAATTTAGAATTCCATTGTTTGGATATCGCAGTAGATGAATTGCCTTCAGGAGATTGTGCTATAGTAAGACACGTACTTCAGCATTTATCGAATGTTGAAGTACAAAGTATAGTGAATAAGTTAACTGATTTTAAATATGTTATTTTAACAGAACATGTACCTGAAGGGGATTTTGCACCCAATAAAGAGATTATTTCAGGACAAGGAATTAGACTAAAAGAACAAAGTGGTTTAAACGTATTAGCTCCACCATTTAATTTTAAGGTAAAAGAAGAAAAACAATTATTGTCTGTTACTATAAATGATTGTAATGGGGTTCTAGTAACTACGTTTTATAAAATATTTTAGAGGTCAGTAGATAAATTCATAGTTTCAAGGCCAATAAATATAGGAATTATATGGATATTTTCAAGGGTCGAAATCTTCTAGAGTTCTCTGATCGGTTCAAAACGGACCTGGACTGCAAGGAGTATCTCTGCGAA
>JAJRRO010000112.1 GCA_024279425.1 Bacteroidota bacterium
AAGCGACTAAGGCTTGCTTCTCTAATTCGGAGAAATTAAAACGAATTGGCATTCCATTTTCTTTTAATTTAGGGTCTAAATCCTCATGGTCTTGAATATTGTGACTGTAGAAGTCAATCACATCCTCCAATGTTTCAAAACGTCCATCGTGCATATAAGGTCCCGTTACTTGAATGTTTCGCAGGCTAGGTATTCTAAAGCTTCCATTATTACGACCTTCATCTTTCGTGTATTTATCAATACCAATATTAGCCGTACCCGCTATGCTTTCTCCATTAGAATTTGTACCCCCATACCCTCCACTAAAAGGAGAATCATCTGCCATCAAATTTTCACCAGAGTGGCATTGATTACATTTCCCTTTCCCATGAAAAATTTGGTTGCCCATTTCTTCTAAAGCTGTAAAGGTTTCTGTTCCTTTATTTACTTTATCGAATTTAGAATTGGCAGTAGTCATTGAACATAAGAACTGAGCTACTGCATCCGCAATTTTTTCTTTGGTGATTACATCAGAACCAAATGCAGCTTTAAATAAATCGGGGTAATACTCGATTTTTGCTAGTTTTTCCGCAAGGTAATCAAGATTCTCCATGCCCATTTCTATGTGATTCTGCGCAGGTTGTAAGGCTAGGTTGGTAGCAGAAGTTGCTCTAGAATCCCAAAACAGACTTCTATTCAATACTGGATTATTAAAAGCCATTGCATTTCGAGGGGTAATTTTGCCCTCATATCCTTCACTATGTGCTTTTCCATCTGCAAAAGCAAATTGTTGGAAGTGACAAGAAGCACAAGAGACTCTGTTATTGAGCGACAATACTTCATCGTAGAATAATACTCTACCCAAAGTCGCTCCAGCATTCGTTACATCAGGGTTTTCTTTATTGACAGCTTGTTCATTTTCCCTAAAAACCTTTGAGGAATAAGTAAAAGAAACGTCTGGAAGAACCAGTTTCTTAGGTGTTAAAGACACGTCTGGAGGTGTTGTTTTCACACAACTCACTACACTAAATGCCAAAAATAAGGCAAGAGAAAAGGTAAATAATTTCATTTTAATTGTTTTTAATTTTCATTAGTATAAACGCAAGATAAGGTAAATTAGCTGCCTATTAGCAATAATTTAACCTATTTAACATTTATAGCTTTACATTCAAGAACACTGACGTGGGCGGAACTATCCGAACTTGGACTGGTGGAAAACCGACATTCACCATCAAAGCCGTTTCTGTATAAATAGATATACGGTCGTTAATATGGTATTCTATGCCATATCCCCGTGCATATCCAATACCTAGGTTAGGTATATCTTCATCAAAAAAAGTTCCACTAGGCTCTACAAACATAATAAAATCGTTGGCACTTATATAAGACCATGATTTTGATAAAATGTGCTTCTTCTCATTTCCAATACGGACATTATAATTAAAGATATTATTATTATCAAATAATCCATCAATCCCTATTCCTATTCGCAAAGTGCGAAGTTCTCCTTCTTTTTTTCGTTTTGTCGATTTCTTTCTTTTTCGGGTATATTTATAGGAAAATGCATACCGTTGAAGACCCAGCTTCGTAGAATTAAACGGCACAAAATTGGCTATCATGCCAGTCATGTTAAATCCATATTCCTTATATCTTTCAGGATCTAATGGTTTTTGTGCAACTAAACTTATACTGAAAAAGACGAAAATTAAAACAAGAATTTTCTTTATCATGTCAGTTAAAATGTTAGGACAACAAATAAGTTAGTAGGAAGAGTATGTATGGCCTCTAGCTTCGAAAACTCTTTATTCGTAAGTTCATTTCCATCTTGAGTTGTTTTATTTATACCTTTCGTAGCCAATAGGTATATATTTGATTCAGTGGAAACCGCAAAGAAATCACTAAATGCATAGCGCAGCCCCAATATCGGGCCTACACCTAAAGAAATACTGCTTCGTGTATTTTCTAAAAGGATTTGGTCGGGGAAACCAAAGCTTCTATTCGTGCTTTTCTCTTCTGAAATAGTAGTCAGTACATCAAAGCCTACAACCAATTCTAACTTCTTATACACTTGTCTGCGTCGTTCAAAGCCAAGTCCTAAGTCAAGTTTAGATGAATTAAAAATTAAACTATTTGTACCATCAAAATCTTCTGATCTATTTCGCACATGCCCACCGACAAGCAGGCGAAACATCGCTCGATCGGTACCTGTTTTGACAAAGAAAGTATGCCTACCTGTTTCACCACTAGGGTTTTGTGCAAATAAATTACGTAATAACTGGGTGCCATTTAAGCCAATTTCCCATCTATTCTTCTTTTTTGTTTCTTGTGCATTTCCCAAGAATGGTAGGCATAGGAGCAATGCGATTACAATTTTATTCATAATATTGGTTTTTAAAAAAATAAAAGGTTTGGCAAAGAAACAAATTTATAACTAGCCTATTCCATTTTAAGAAAACTTTAACACAGAATATGTGAGAAATGAAATGTATCTTTGACCTATAAATACAAAAGCAATGGGAACCATTTTTATGATAATCATTTTTCTTATTGCCCTTTCAGGAACGGGGGCTATGGGCTCACGTGCAGTCTATCGGGGATTTTCGAACCTCAATCCTGGCAAAGCTAAGATTGAAGCGGACT
>JAJRRO010000113.1 GCA_024279425.1 Bacteroidota bacterium
ACGTTCATTAGAATTTAACATGTGAGTTACCTCTTTCAATTTTGATATTTGTTTAACACCAACATCAAAATCGGTAACTCACATCTTTGCAACTCTTTTAAGTGCTCAATGTGTCAGATCATATCTGAACTAATATATTTTTATGCTTATAGTGGCGGCCCTACTTTGTTGGACAGATTTGCGTCGATGTTAAGCTTTGTTATGTTGTTTGATGTTATGTCGCCGATGGCCATATTGGGCCGTTCATTGTTATAAGTCCATAGCCATTTTGTTGCGGCTTCCTGCACCTCCTCAATTGTTTTAAAGATATATTGGTTCAACCAGTCATATCTGACGGTTCGGTTATAGCGCTCCACATAGGCATTTTGTTGCGGGTTGCCTAGCTGAATGAACTTAAGCCGACACCCTGGTCCTTTGCCCACCTGCCGAGCAAATGGCTGATATACTCAGGGCCGTTGTCGCAACGAATGATTGATGTCTGCTCCCGCCATTCAATGATCCGGTCAAGAGCGCGAACGACACGACATATGGGTAGGGAAAAATCAACATCAAGGCCCAGACCTTGCCGGTTATAATCACCAATGACGTTAAACGGCCTAATACTGCGGCCATCCTAGAGCTAATTATGCATAAAATCCATAGACCAGACCTCATTTATGTTTTGCGGCACAGACAAGGCTCAGGTTTATCCCTGTACAGACGTTTTTTTGGTTTGGTCCGCAGATTAAGCTCCAACTCACGATAAATTCTGTAGACACGTTTGTAATTCCATTTAATGCCCTTCATATTGGGCATATACAAGAAACAAAGCTGAAAACCCCAGTTGCGCGGATGGCTAGTTAAATTCAGAAGCCAATCCGCAATCAGCGTATTCTCATCATTCTTCACTTGACGTGATGACGGTGACCTTACACGCTTCTTGCGGCTGAAGGCGGCTTCAAGGCTCTTTTCAACAAGACGTCGACGCAGACGCTGCACCCTTGAAAGGCTTACTCAAACGCTTCACCAATGCGGCCATCCAGCAGCCTCACCACCGAGATATCGGCCTTCAACAATATCCAAGCCTTCAAAAGTCGGCCCGCAAAATCGCGCCCTGTCCGGATGATCTTTTCAGGACCAGTTCTTTCATCATTGCTTAAGCACACAATATATTTCTTTACCCTACCAGTATCTCTTCCCATAATCCCTTCTCCAATAGCGAGATAATGACACATAGATAGAATTATAAATAACCAAATAAGTCAACTTAAATGAAGGTAGAACTACAGTTCTTGGGGTAATTATCTGTTTTTCCAAGTTAATTATAATACATATCTTATTCTGGGAAAAAATGTAACTATGCATCGGTGATTTATCACTTGGCTTGATATTTTATTTGTAATAATAATGGGATCGCATAATCGATAGTGATAAGTATAGGATTTTCTTAAGTGAATATGGCTCTACGTTAGGGTGGAGGATATCATTCAAGACTTGGGCTTTTTTATTCAATTTGTCACGGTATAAATTTAAGAGAGGGATGGTTTTAGAAACACTCCTCAATAAAATGCGATGGTTTTATCATGACCGGTAGAGTTCGGGTAATTATTTGAAAGAATTTTATACATGTTAGCAAAACATAATTTGTTTATTGCAGGAAAATCATACACTTGTGACGATTCTTCGCCATTGAGAGGGATCCCGCATTCTTTAGAAAAAGTATGTAAGGGTCTCGCTGATTTAAAGGCAAGACACTCTATGTCAGATTTAGCATATCTTGCCATACTCAACGAAACAGAAGATTTGGATCAGGCCAAAGAAATTTGTACACAGATACAAAGCCAGTTTACCGATGTTGTTGTCCTAGGTACAGGTGGATCAACCTTGGGCGCCCAGGCTCTTGTATCCTTGACTGGCAATGGTTCAAAGTTAAATGATAAATGTCCGACTTTACATTTTCCTGATAATCTCAGCCCTCACACAATGGATCGATTGTTAAAAGAAATTGAGCTTGAGCGCACCCACTTTTTAGTTATTTCTAAGTCGGGATCTACTGCAGAAACTCTTGCCCAATTTTTTGTCTGCCTAGTCGCGGTGAAGAAGGTTGTGTCGGCCAGTCAATTAAAGAAATATTTTACAATAATAGTTCAGGCGGGGAATAATCCACTCCACAACCTAGCGACTAAACTAAAATTCCCTATTCTCAATCATCCGGCAAATATAGGCGGCAGGTATTCTGTTTTTTCCATTGTTGGTCTCTTGCCTGCAATGTTGGTCGGCATGAATGTTTCCGAAATTCGTCATGCTGCGGCGGAGTATGTACAAGAGTTATTTAATTCCGAAGATATTAGCAATAATCCTGTAGTTGTAGGGGCATGTTTTTCATACGTCCTCAAGCAGACTAAGAATGTAGGAATATCTTTTATGATGCCATATCATAGCCAGTTAATTGAGTTTTCTCGCTGGTATCAACAGCTGTGGGCAGAGAGTATTGGTAAAGATGGCAAAGGCTTATCTCCTGTTCGAGCAGTTGGCCCTTTGGATCAACATAGTCAGTTACAGCTGCTACTTGACGGCCCAGAAGACAAGTTTGTGACAGTCATTACCGAAAATGTGAAAGGGGCTGGTTTATCCATTAAGGTTCCAGTGGAAGCGGATGCTGACTTGGACTATTTAAATAATAAGACGATCGGTGACTTGGTTCACGCGGAAGCATCATCTACTCTGGATATTTTAATACAATCCTGTCGGCCTGTCAGGCATATCGCATTCGATAACATCAACGCATATTCTATGGGAGAGCTTATGGCACATTTTATGTTAGAAACAGTACTGACAGCTTATCTGTTTGATGTTAATCCTTACGATCAGCCGGCTGTGGAAAAAGGAAAGATGCTGACTAAAAAATATATGGCATCAATAGAATAAAATACAACCCTCTAAAACCAAACAACAAAAAAATTATAAAAGGACTGGCGATATGACAGAAAATAGAGAATCGTCGAATACAGCAACATCAATAGCAGATGATGAAATTGATCTTCTAGAATTCATAAAAATACTATGGAAAGGCAAATACCTGATCATTGTCATCACGGTTCTTATTACTGCGATGTCTGTCATTTTTGCGCTTAATTTACCCAATAAATATAAAGCCTCGGCTTTGGTCGCTCCAATGGAAAATAATAACGCCTCAGGACTTGCGGGACTTGCTCAGAAATTTGGGGCTCTTTCTGGCGCAAATATTCAGCTGGGTAATAAAAAAATTAATAAGACTGCTATTGCGATGGCTGTATTGAGATCTCGATTTTTTATCACCAATTTTATAAAGGAGCATAATATATCAGTTCCGTTAATGGCGGTTAAGGAATGGCACAAGTCGAACAATCAGGTATTTTATAAAGATGATGTCTATGATATTGATAAAAAACAGTGGCTTATTGAGGTTAATGATCGACCTATTGGTTCTCCTCCATCTGACGAGTTGTTATATAAGGAATTTATGGAAATCCTATCTGTTGAAACAAATGAAAAAACAGGATTTGTCACTGTCTCAATAGAGTTCCCAATCCCGGCATCGGCGAGCCAATGGGTTAGGTGGCTTATTTCTGATTTAAACGAATATATGCGTCAGCAAGAAATAAGGAGCATGAAGGTCAGCATCCGATATTTGAAGGACCAATTAGAGAAAACGACAGTTGTAGAAATTAGGAATACTTTCTTTGAACTCATTAAAGAGCAAGTTCAGCGGGGATTAATTGCTAAGACTGAAGAGGAGTATATCTTAAAGACTATTGATCCAGCGACAGTTCCTGAAAAGAAAGTTGGACCTAGGCGGATGCTCATTGTAATTCTCGGGGGCTTGTGTGGCGGGTTGTTAGGAGTGATTATTGTTGTTTTTCAGACAAGTATTCAAAAAATGAAGAAACTAAAAAGCAGTGAGGTTTAAATATTGCACGGTCTCTTTTTTTGAAGGGTGATTTGTAGTTTAACCTGATTTTTCAATATTTAATCAAAGAAGAAATTTATGAAAAAACTTGCAATATTTGGCTCTTCAGGACATGCATGTGATGTCGCTGACATTGCCATTGATGTTGGTTATCTGAATATCGTGTTTTTAAATGATAGCGAAAAAAGCGCGCAGGTAGGCGGTATTCAGGTTCTGAATGAAAGGCCAGAAACCTTGCAAGGATTGGTCCAGGACGGATTTCAGTTTGCTATTGGGATAGGGAGGCCTGATATAAGGCAGAAGGTATATCTGCAAAACCCCAAATTAGATTATCCAAACCTCATTCACACGACGGTCACTTTCGGTAAGGGGTCTTTGAAGGACATAACCTCTAAAATTGGCATTGTCTGTGCGGCTGGAAGTAGAATTTCTAATTCAGTGTCGTTGGGGGATTTCTGTTTTTTTGGCATGAACAGTATTGTTGGTCATGATGGTTTCATCGAGGCTTTTTCTTCTATCATGCCAGGAGTTGCCCTGTCAGGAAATGTTCATATCGAAAAAGGTGTTTATATAGGGTGTAATGCGTCAATACGTCAGGGCTCCCCCACGAAGAAACTAATCGTGGGTTCGGAATCTGTTGTCGGAATGGGCGCGGTAGTTTTGGACGATGTTCCTTCAAACCATACAGCTATTGGCGTACCGGCAAGATTGGCAAAAATATCCCTTGAATGACAAGATATTAACTGTTGAAGTTATGGTTCGACTTTGGCAGCCCCGAGAAAACATAATAATAAAGGCGACTTTTCGGGAATATAACAACCCATACGGTGATTATGGTCAGCATGAAATACGCATATAGGTTGTTGTTTTCCACGTGCCATTGTTCCAGTTGGTCTTTGTAAGCTGCAATGATATCGTAGTAAAATTTAATTTGATCAATTTCCGGATTATTGGGCATGCTTTCTCCGTCACAAAATATAATTGATCCAATGCCGAATAAACCGGGTTTGACCTGCAGAATTTCCTTTTGAGCATCCATAGGAAAGGCATCAAAGGCCCGTAGAGTTAGCGGGCGAGGTCCAATGGTAATACACCCACTAAATAAAGGTACTCAGAAGTAGAATTTTCTCGTAATTATAGAGCAGGAGATTTTACATGAAGAAGTCACGTTATTCAGACAGTCAGATTATCAGTATTTTAAACCAAGCCGAAGCCGGTACGCC
>JAJRRO010000114.1 GCA_024279425.1 Bacteroidota bacterium
GGTTAAGTTCATGGTAAGATTTGGGGAAAAAGGTGGGGCAATGCCCCACCTTTTTATTTTATGATAATCTTCAACTTCTCCACCTACGGTTATAGCTGCCCAAAACCTTGCAACCGCATTTCAACCAAAGATCGGGGCGTTCATCCAAAACCTTTTTGCACCACTTAAGAATCACCTAGGTTTGTGGGACCATAGCATAAGTAGGTTAAGTTCATGGTAAGATTTGGGGAAAAAAGGTGGGGCACTGCTCCACCTTTTTTATTTCTATAATCTCATTATTTAACAGGTTTAAACCTACTTTTTTCATTTCAGAATCCTTTTCGATTCAGAGTTATAAACCTAAAATTTGTTAAAAATTCTTTTTTATTCCCCACAATACCAGTAATTTAGTCCTGCCATAGCATAAGTAGGTTAAGTTTATGGTAAGATTTGGGACGAAAAGGGTGGAGACTTCTCCGCCCTTTTCTATTTTTTGTCATAAAAAAGCCCCCTTGTAGACAATGCCTACAAGGGGGCTTTTAGAGATGTATGCGACCTATTTATTCGCGGCATAGAATTCAGCAACCCTATCCCAATTAATGACATTAAAAAATGCATTTATATAATCAGGTCTTCTATTTTGGTAATTTAGATAATAGGCATGTTCCCAAACGTCGAGACCTAAAATAGGATGCCCACCGCAACCGGTATTCGGCATTAAGGAATTGTCTTGATTTGGAGTTGAACAAACTTCTACTTTGCCTCCTCCATGTACACATAGCCAAGCCCATCCTGAGCCAAATCTAGTGCCTGCAGCGGAACTAAACTTTTCTTTGAACGCCTCAAACGACCCATAGGCATCATTAATAGCAGCAGCCAAGCCTCCAGAAGGTGTGCCTCCACCATTTGGTGACATTACTTCCCAAAACAACGCGTGGTTTAAAAACCCACCGCCATTATTTCTAACTGCCATATTTTTCATGTCCAAGTTGGTCAGAATATCTTCAATAGATTTATTCTCCAGATCAGTCCCTGCGATTGCAGCGTTTAGATTATTCGTATAACCATTATGATGTTTAGTATGGTGTATTTCCATGGTCCGTGCATCAACATGTGGTTCCAAAGCCTCATAGGCGTAAGGTAATTTAGGTAATTCAAAAGCCATAATTGTGTTTTTTATGTTAGAAAAATGTTGATCAAATTTACATTTTTTAACAAACATATTCAGCTAATAATTTGTTAAGAACAATTTAGGATTATGTATTTTGCAAGTAAAAACAGGTGTCGCGTCATCCTTTTAAAATATATAATGCTTCCGCTGGCTCTGGCAAGACCCATACTTTAACTAAGGAATATCTCAAAATTGTCCTTTCCAGACCCCATGTCTTTGGTCAAATTTTAGCAATTACATTTACCAACAAGGCCGTAAATGAGATGAAACAAAGAATCCTGAAGAGTTTATATGAATTTTCCAGGACCTCACGGCTAGAAGACGCCTCACTTCTGTTCATTGATTTAATGACCGAATTGAATTTTAATCAAAAAACACTTCAACAAAGGGCAAAAAAAACACTAAAGGACATTTTGCACAACTATGGGTTCTTTGATATTTCGACCATAGACAAATTTACCCACAGGCTCATAAGAACGTTTGCCAAAGACCTGAAGTTGGCTCAAAATTTTGAGGTCGTTCTGGATACTGATCTTTTATTAGGCGAAGCTGTTGACCAACTGATGGAAAAAGTAGGTCAAGACAAGAAATTGACCAAAGTATTATTAGAATTTGCACTGGATAAAATCAGTGACGATAAAAGCTGGGATATATCTTTTGACCTTAATAAGATTGGAAAGTTACTCTTTAATGAAACCGATTCAGAGCATTTAAAAAAAATGAAAGGTCGAAAGATCGAGGACTTTTTGGAACTCCAGAAACTTACAAAAAAACAAATAGCGGAAAACAGGACTTGCTTGATACAAAATGCTTCCAAGGCCCTGGAATTAATTGAAAATAAAGGGCTTGTCGCTGAAGATTTTAAATCAGGCTATTTTCCCAAATTCATGATGAAGATAGAAAGCGGCACCCTTAGATTCGATTTTGGTGCAAGTTGGAAGAAGAATTTCGAGAATACACCTCTGTATATCAAATCTTGCCCAGATCAGACCAAGGTACTTTTAGATAATCTTCATCCAGAATTCTCTGACATTTTCAATAGCATCAAGAACCTATTTCACCACACCTTGTTCTTGTTCAATATCTATAAGAATTTAGTGCCATTAACCGTTTTGAATGCCATTCATAATGAAGTGAAAGCCATACAGACAGATAAGGGGCAACTGTCAATATCAGAATTCAACACAATTATTTCAGCAGAAATAAAAAACCAACCTGCGCCTTTTATTTATGAACGCCTTGGTGAAAAATACCATCATTACTTCATTGATGAGTTTCAGGATACATCAGAATTACAATGGAACAACCTTATCCCACTAATTAGCAACGCACTGGAAAGTGAGGATTTACAAGGACAAAGTGGCTCTTTGTTTTTAGTGGGAGATGCCAAACAGGCCATTTATCGGTGGCGCGGTGGAAAAGCGGAGCAGTTTTTAAATTTAGTCAACACACAGGAGATCCCTTTTATGATTTCACCTGAAGTCCATGATTTGCCTTCTAATTACAGAAGCCATGAAGAAATCATAAAATTCAACAATGATTTTTTTACTACTACCAGTCCAATGCTGAACAGTCCATTGTACTCTGGCTTATTTGAAAAAGGAAATCAACAAAAATATACCTCAAAAAAGGGAGGTCATGTTCAGCTCACCTTTGTAGATAAGGAAATACGTGAGGATTTGGACGCAATATATTGCCAAAATGTTCTCGATAACATAGAAACCATTCTAAATAAGGGGTATGCATACAATGACATCGCTATATTGGTTAGGGATAATAAGCATGGCGTAATACTTGCCGACTTTTTGTCCCAAAACAACATTCCTACTGTTTCACCTGACTCTTTGCTGGTATCAAACAGTAAAAAGGTGCAATTTCTAATTAATCTATTGCATTTCAGTACGCATGAAGAGGATTTAGAGGCCAGTTATGACCTGCTTTATTTCTTATCCGCCCAACAAGGTGACAAACACTCATTTATTAGTGATAATTTAAAAAATTTGGCTGAGTTCCTAAAATACAATTACGAATTTGATGTATCGATTCTTAAACAAAAATCAGTTTACGATGGCCTGGAATATGCGATTATGAAGTTTGATTTAATTACCCATTCTGACGCCTACCTTACTTTTTTAATGGATATTGTCCTTGAGGTTGAGCAAAAGGAAGGGGCCGGTATTTTCACCTTCCTCGCTTATTGGGAAAAGAAAAAGGAGAAGCATAGTATTTCTGCCCCGAACAGTATGAACGCGGTTCAAATAATGAGCATTCATAAATCAAAGGGATTGGAATTTCCCATAGTAATCTTCCCATATGCCAATTCGCATATTTATAAGGAAATTGACCCAAAAATTTGGCTTGCTGTAAACCGCCAGGAATTTAATGGTTTCCAAGAGGTTTTGATCAGTAAGAAAAATGAGGTTTTGGAATATAATGAAGAGGCTGCCCAAGCCTTCAACGAAGAACACCACAAATTGGAGTTAGATGCCTTTAATATACTATATGTGGCATTGACTCGTGCCGTAAAGGGCCTTTACATAATTTCCCAAAAAAACAAGACATCAAAAGAAACAAATAAACCTACTCATTATTCCGATGTCTTCATTCATTATCTAAAAGAAAGAAATCTTTGGGACGAAACCAATAGAACGTATACATTTGGCCAACTATCGATCAATGATACACATGAAAACTCAAATTCAAGTGAAAAAAGTATCCCCCATCAATATTCAAATAAAGAAAGTCCCAATTTTAAGATAATAGCCAAGGCAGGACTGTTGTGGGATACTCAAAAAGAGGTGGCTCTTTCTCGAGGTAATCTAATCCATTATCTTATGGGACTTATTGAAACAGAGGAGGATGTTGAAAAGGTCTTTGACAGACTTCAACAGAATGGAACCATTAGTGAAAAAGAGACCACTTCGCTTAAGGAAAAGGTTTACGAGGTCATGTATAACCCCAAATTGAAGCAGTACTTTTCAAAGGGTGTTCTTGTTAAGAATGAAAAAGATATCATTACGGAAACAGGAGAAATTTTGCGCCCAGACCGAATTGTAATCCAAGGCAATAATGCTACCATAATAGATTATAAAACGGGAAAGGAGAATATTAAATATAAATACCAACTAAATAAGTATGCCCTGGCTTTGGAAACTATGGGCTATACCATTGAGAACAAAATCATAGCCTATATAAATGATAAGATTACTATTGAATACTTTTAACTCACAACAATTATGTACGGAAAAATCGAAGATTATTTGAAAAAAGAATTGGAGACCATTAAGAATGATGGTCTTTATAAAAAAGAACGCATTATAACATCGGCCCAAAGCGCTGTCATTAAAATTTCAACTGGTGAAGAAGTAATTAATTTCTGCGCCAATAATTATCTAGGACTTTCTTCGCACCCAGAGGTTATCCAGGCAGCGAAAGACGCTATGGATTCGCATGGCTTTGGCATGTCATCCGTTCGTTTTATCTGTGGTACACAAGATATACATAAAGAGTTGGAGCAAAAGATAGCCAATTTCTACGGCACCGAGGACACCATTCTTTATGCGGCTGCCTTTGATGCAAATGGTGGAGTTTTTGAACCATTGCTTGGGCCTGAAGATGCCATTATATCCGATTCACTGAACCACGCTTCTATAATAGATGGCGTTCGCCTATGCAAGGCCCAAAGGTATAGGTACGCCAACGGTGACATGTCCGATTTGAAACATCAACTAAAACAGGCCAGCGCGAATAACGCCCGTTTCAAAATAATAGTAACGGATGGTGTTTTTTCGATGGATGGTCTCCTAGCCCCTTTGGATAAAATATGTGATCTGGCCGAACAGTATGATGCTTTGGTAATGGTAGATGAATGCCATGCAGCTGGCTTCATCGGGGGAAAAGGCAGGGGAACGTTGGAAGAGAAAGGAGTTATGGGGCGCGTTGATATAGTAACCGGAACACTAGGAAAAGCCCTAGGTGGTGCTATGGGGGGCTACACTACAGGCAAAAAAGAGATTATCGAAATATTGAGACAACGTTCACGACCTTACCTATTTTCCAATTCTTTGGCCCCAGCAATAGTCGGAGCTTCAATAAAAGTATTCGAAATGTTGGAAAACGATACTTCATTGCGCGATAAGCTACAGGGAAATGCATTGTATTTCAAAATCAAAATGAAAGAGGCAGGTTTTGATATTATTGATGGTGAGTCCGCAATCGTCCCTGTAATGCTATATGATGCTAAATTATCGCAACAAATGGCCAATATGCTACTTGACAGGGGCATATATGTAATCGGATTTTTCTTTCCGGTTGTTCCAAAGGACAAGGCCCGGATACGAGTTCAGCTTTCGGCTGCGCATGAAATAGAACATTTAGACAAGGCAATTGCTGCTTTTATCGAGGTTGGAAGGTTATTAAAAATCGTTTAAATGTCTCATTTCCTCCATAAAATGTGTTAAAAAAAACAAGAAGATGATTTTGTTAATAATATTTAACAACTTACATTTGCAGCTAATAAACACTTAAACTAAAAATTTTAAACATGAAACATCTTAGCAAATTAATGCTTGTTGCCCTACTTGTAGTAGGTTTTAACAACATACAAGCGCAAGACGAGAACAACCCAATTCAGGTTAGTTTTGGGGTAAATGCCATAGACGTATTTCCTACTGGTGATGTAAGTTCTTTTGGCAATCAGTTCTTTAATGCGAATGATCACTGGAACATTCTTCCTTCTATTTCTTATGTTGGCGTTTCTACATCTGTAGGGGATGGTTTTTCCGTTGGTGCTAGAGGTTCTTTAAATAAAATCAGCAAATGGGGTGATGAAACAGTTGCTGACCTTTCTTATTATGCAGTAGATGGTACTATCAAATATAACTTTGCCAAAAACACGGTTATTGATCCTTTCATAGAAATAGGTGGTGGTTATGCTTGGATTGATGAAATGGGTTCTGGTACGGCAAATGGAGGTCTTGGAGTTAATTTCTGGTTCTCAGAAAATATTGGACTTACATTTCAAACAGTATACAAGCACGCATTCGCGGATGCTGGCACTAAACATTTCCAACATTTAGCAGGTCTTGCCGTTAAATTTGGTGGTTCTGATACTGATGGTGATGGAATCTATGATAAAGATGACGCTTGCCCTGAAGTAGCAGGTTTGGAAGCCTTCAATGGCTGTCCTGATGCTGATGGAGATGGTATCGAAGACAGTAAGGATAGTTGTCCAAATGCAGCAGGATCTAAAGAAATGAACGGTTGTCCTGATGCTGACGGTGATGGTATTGCTGATAAAGATGATGCTTGTCCTAATGAAGCGGGTTTAGCTGCCCTAGCAGGTTGCCCTGATGGTGATGGTGATGGTATTGCTGATAAAGATGATACCTGTCCTAATGAAGCAGGTCCGTCAGAAAACAAAGGATGCCCTTGGCCTGATAAAGATGGTGATAGTGTTTTAGACAAAGATGACCAATGTCCTGATGTTGCAGGTACTGTTGCAAACAACGGTTGTCCTGAAGTTACTGAAGAAGTTCAAAAACAATTGAACGACTATGCTAGAACTATCTTGTTCGATACCGGTAAATCTTCTATCAAAGCGGAGTCTACCTCGGTAATGGTTGATATCATCCAGATTTTGAGTGAGTACCCAACTGCTAAATTTACTGTTGAAGGTCATACAGATAGCGTTGGTAGTTCAAAACTAAACCAAACCTTATCTGAATCTAGAGCTAATTCAGTTCGCGATTTCTTAATCGATAAAGGAATAGGGTCAAGCAGATTGTCTGCTATCGGTTACGGTGAAGAAAAACCTATCGCTACCAACAATACAAGAACGGGTAGAACACAAAACAGAAGAGTTGAAATCAACTTAGTCAAATAAGTAGATTAAACAAAAACTCAAATAATCTTTAAAAGCCTTGACGATTCTGTCAGGGCTTTTTTTATTTTTGGTCATGCATAGTTTTCTTGAGGAAATTGTACAGCAAGTCAATAGTGAACAGATTTCTTTGGAAAACACTGTTTTTATACTCCCTAGTAGGCGAGCGGGTACCTTTTTAAGAAATAACATTGCCAAAACAACGGGCAAAACTATATTTTCTCCAGAAATATATAGCATCGAGAGTTTTGTCGAGAATATTTCGGGTATTACCTATGCAACAAATACCCAGCAATTATTTGAGCTTTACTATTGTTATCTAGAGCAAGGTAAGGGGGAACAGGACAGCTTCATTGACTTTTCAAAATGGGGTCAAACACTTTTACAGGACTTTAATGAGATTGATCGCTATCTAATCGACTCAGAAGAGCTACTTTCCAATCTATCGGCAATTCAAGAAATAAACCATTGGTATGTTGAGGTCGAAAAGACCCAAATGATCAAGGATTACATTCATTTTTGGAATAATTTGAAAGGTTTGTATAAGCGGTTTAATAAAAAATTGCTGGACAAAGGAAAAGGTCATCAAGGCCTGGTATATAGAGAAGCTTACAGAAATCTAGAATCTTATCTAGAATCAAACCAAGACAAGACCTACATTTTCATTGGTTTTAATGCATTGAATTCGGCTGAGAGCAAAATTATCCAGAGAATATTGAAAATACCCGATTCTCAAATCTATTGGGATATAGACTCCTATTTTCTAGATGATCCTGTTCACGACGCAAGTTTCTTTATAAGGACCCATAGAAAAAACTGGGAGTACTTGAAGAAAAATGAGCTAAAGGGTATTAGTTCAAACTTTCTTGCAGAAAAGAACATTCAGGTAATCGGGGTTCCTAAAAACACTTCGCAAGCAAAATATGTTGGGTCATTGCTGAAAAAGTTACGCTTAGAAAGGGTATCCTTACAAAATACATCCGTTGTATTGAGTGATGAAACGTTACTCAACCCATTGTTAAATTCGATTCCGTCTGAAATAGACAAAGTGAATATTACCATGGGGTATCCGCTCAGCAAAAGCCCTTTTCACAATTTCTTTATGCAGTTTTTCGAATTGTATCATAATAAACAGCCGAACGGTTGGTACTATAAAAATGTATTGTCATTTGTATCGAATCCTTTCACTTCCATGCTTTTAACATGTGACAATACCAATGTCGGAGACGAAATAAGCAAAACCGTACAAAGTAAAAACCTGACCTTTTTGGATATACCCCACATTATTCCACTAGAAAAGGGAAAGCAGGAAAAATTGTCATTGTTGTTTTTTCAGGGCAAACCCTCACCAAAGCTGTTTGTGGAATGCTGTTTAGAAATCATTTCAGAACTCAAGTTTAAACTGCAAGCATCGAAAAATGCACTGGCATTGGAAGAACTTTTTAGGTACTATGGTATATTCAATCAAGTTCTTGATTTAATTCAAGAACATGGATTTATTACAGACTTGAAATCACTCCAAGCATTATTTCAAGAGTTGCTTTCTTCAGAAACCTTGGATTTTCAAGGTGACCCATTGGAAGGTCTTCAGATAATGGGAATGTTGGAAACTCGAAACCTCGATTTTGAGACCGTTATCATAACTTCTGTCAATGAAGGCATATTACCTTCAGGAAAGTCCAATAATTCCTTTATTCCTTATGATTTAAAAAGAAATTTTGGACTCCCTACATTCAAAGAAAAAGATGCTGTTTATACGTATCATTTTTATCGTCTGTTGCAAAGGGCCAAGAACATATATCTAATCTATAATACCGAACCCGATGTATTGGAAGGCGGCGAGAGAAGTCGTTTGATTACTCAATTGTTGACCGATGAAAACATAAATCATAACATTACCGAATGCATTGCCGTTCCTGAAATCGCACCTCAACCCAATACCAAAATGGGCATTGACAAGAATGATTCATTAATGGCACTCATTCAAGAGCACGCGCGAAAAGGATTTTCACCCACCTCTTTAAGTAATTATATTAGAAACCCTATTGATTTTTATAAGCAAAACCTTTTGGGAATCAACGATTTTTTGGATGTTGAAGAAACAATCGCCGCCAATACCTTTGGGACCATTATACATTATACATTAGAAGATCTATATAAACCCCTTATAGGAAGCATTATCAATGAGGAACTACTACTAAAGGCAAAAACCAAAGTCAATGAATTGGTAAAAATGCACTTTACCAAAACCTATTCAGATGCTACTTTATTACGCGGCAAAAATTTAATCGCTTTTAATGTAATCATCAACTATGTTCAGAATTTTATTGATTTGGAAATTGGTACAACCAAAAACCATCAAATAAAAATTTTGGGACTTGAACAAAAATTACAGCTAAAACTGGATTTCCCTGAATTGGATTTCCCAATACTCTTAAAAGGCAAACTGGATAGGATAGATGAAAAGGATGGGGTTCTGCGAATTATCGACTACAAATCTGGTAAGGTAATGGCAAACCAAGTTGAAATAATCGATTGGCCAGAAATAACCAATGACTATAATCACAGTAAGGCCTTTCAATTATTATGCTATGCGCTTATGTACGATCAAAAAGGGAGCATCGACAAAATTGAAGCAGGTATTTTTTCTTTCAAGAACCTAAATGCAGGTTTGCTCAGTTTTGCGGTTAAAGAAAAAAGGAATAGCCGTACCAAGGACAAAACAATCACTTCTGAGACCCTGGCACAATTCACAAAGGAGCTGAAGAAACTTATTCTAGAAATTTTCAATCCACATATCCCTTTTGAGGAGAAAGAAGTCTAATCTACTTTTTATCGGGTCTACTAGGTCTTACTTCAATTTTACTTGGTAACGTCCGCGGGTGCATTCTTAACAAATCCAACACCAATTCACCGATATCTTCCGGCTGAATCTTCCAAGCATCTTTTTCCGAGGGCTCATTATTGTTAAAATGTGTTGCCACCGATCCTGGCATTATGGTAGAAACCTTAATATCGTATTTACGAAGATCCAACATGGCTGCTTGGGTGAATCCAACCACTCCGAATTTGGTGGCGTTGTAGCCAGCTCCCTTTGCAAAGAAATTTGTGCCAGCAAGACTGGCCAATGTAATATAATAGCCTTTAGACGCCTTTAAGGCTTCAACAGATGCCTTTAGGGTATGAAAAACACCATTTAGATTTGTATTTACCATATCGTGCCATTGATTTTCTGTCATTTCATCAATAGCTGCAAAATGGCCTACACCGGCATTGGCGATGACAACATCCAACTGGCCCCATTGATCCAAAATTGCTTTTACGGCGTTACCTTCATCTGCAAATTTGGTAACATCTGACTGTATAGCAAGTACGTTATCTTCATGCTCCAATTGTTTCGCAGCTTCTTCTATTGTCCTTAGGTCCCTGCCACCAATGGCTACTTTCATCCCAGCTTTGAGCAATATATGGGCAACACCATATCCTATACCTTTAGAACCACCTGTTATATAGGCAATTTTATTGTTTAATTCCATCATACTGTAATTTAATGTTTTTTAAATAGATCCAAGAAAACGATTATAGGATTTTGATAGGTTCTTAAAAAGTATTTCCTTTGCCGCAGTCAAATGGGGGATTAGCTCAGCTGGCTAGAGCGCTTGCCTGGCAGGCAAGAGGTCACCGGTTCGACTCCGGTATTCTCCACCACCTTAAAACCCCTATATATAGGGGTTTTTTCGTTTCTACACCAAAAATAATTGCTGCTTAATTTGCTATTAATACCTTAAAAACCTTACTTTCAGGTATTAATTCAGGCATTATTTAGGCATTTTTATTATGGAAATCAGCATTAAACTAGACGGTAGAAATTCGGGCGAGACTCCTAAGGGATTCCCCATTGTCATTGAGGCTAACAGCAGTTACCAACAAAAAAGGTGGAGAACTGGATATCATTCTAAAAAAACGGAATGGAACGAAAAATTGTGCCAACCGCGAACAAAACACCCCGATTTTTATGTTCTGAGTGACAAGATAACGTTTTTAAAGGAGCGAATCGCGACTACTTTGAAGGAAAATAACCATCGCCCTTTGTCGATGATGGAGGCCAAGCAAATCATTTTTAGGACTGAAAGCCTGTTCTTTTACGATTCAACGATTGCAAGTTTTCCAGAAGACTATAATGGTACATCCAGGTTTGCTGTAGAAAGTTTCAATGTATTCTCCCCTGGTCTTAAATTCAATGAAATAAACAAAAAGATTGTGCTTGATTACCGAGATGATTTGCTTAAAAAGAAAAGAAAACCATCCGGTGTGGATAGCTATTTAAGGTCGTTACGAGCAATATGGAATAGGCTTTCAAATGAGAAAAACCCATTTAGCAGTATTTCGGTCGAGATACCGGATAAAATTAATACTGTTGCTACCCTTGACGACATGCGGAAATTGAGGTCTGCCAAGCTCAAACGTAAGCCCGTTGGCAATGGAGGCTATTTTAATTACAGAAATTATTGGTTATTGATGTTCTACCTAGGCGGTATTGATCCTGAAGCGTTGGCAAAACTTAGATACGATGAAAACGTGCAGGGTAATCATATACACTTTAACAGGGACAAAGGCAGGTCAAAGGCCGCATGTAGAACTATAATTTCTAAACAGGCATTCGAAATTTTAAAGCAATATAATTGCAAACCGTATTTGGTGCCAATTTATAAAAGCGCAAACTACAACACGTTTAGGTCAAATTTTACGGAGCGCATGAAGAAATTGAGTATCATATTGGAGCTATCTACACAATTAAGGCCTAAGGGAGCACGGTACACCTTTATAGACCGCGCGCAACAATTGTTGATCGACGAACGTATTACCGCTCAAATTGTTGGCCATAAAAGACGAACTACAACTAGCCTATATTCCAACGATTTTCCTCAAAAGGTACAGGACGAGGCTCATTTAAAAATAGTATCGATATAACCTTCTTAGATAGCTTTCTAGTGGAAATATTCTAGACAAGAATAAAAAAGCATTGTCGGAGTTCAATAAAAACCTAAAAATGGGTTAGATTGGAATCTTAAAAGGGAATTGATTAGTCTATATCTTCACTAATAGACACTTCGTTTATTCTTTCCACTAACCTGTTTACCGCTTCAGGTTTAAGAGTGTTAATTGGGTAATTTTCTACAATTTGTTTTCTCTGGACAAATGCCAATAAATGACATCTAGCTTGACCGACAATTTTGCCTTTTTTTTCAAGCATCGAATCATCAATTTCAAATGAAAATAAGTCTGTTCTATCAACAGAAGTTATCATGACACAGATAAATGTGTCATCACTATTATGTACATCATCATTTGAAATTATAATTGCAGGATGGGAAGCATTAGATTTAGAATAAGGTAAGTCGAAAAAGACCATTATAATATCCCCTCGTTTAAATGCCATTCTCTAACTTGAATAAACCGCATTTAATTTACTTATTCCATCTTTAAACTCCTTTGGAGTAGAAGAAATATTTTTCTCTCTATAAATCTTTCTATGAAGTTTTGACTCTATCTTATAAAGACACTTTTGGGTGTACTTTACCCTGTCTTTGACTTCTTTGCTTTCAAAGTAATCAAAGGAAGCTATATTCTTTGTGATCTTATCAAATCTTACTACAGCTAGAGTTATGTTCTCGATTACACCTTGAGCTTGTTTAGCATTTAGCTTTTCAACTCTATTCATCATGCCTTCTAAAGCAAGTATGCAATAATCTAATTCTTTAATGACTTTATTAACCGCCTTTTCCTGAAGAGAGTCAATAAACGACAGAAACCTAGCTGTTATGCCAGCTCTATAACTAGTTTTAGCAACAGGGTCGATAAAATGTCCTATGTCTGCAGTTAAGTACATTACTTTTGGTTAAAAGGTATTTGTAATATAAGCAATAATACGTTTTTGTTCTAATAAAACAACAACTATACCAATAATATTAACAATTGGTCAACAATGATAGTTAATATATAATAGACGGTTAAAAACGCATTTTATTACATTTTTAACAAAATATTTAGCTCTAGCATCAGTTAAATTAGTTGTTCTACCAATACTAAAAGCAAAATCTATACCATTAAATACATAATTATCACTTTGTGTCGGTCGCAACACGGCATACATGTTGGGTCGTGCCGACCACACGAATGCTTAGTTATTAGGCAACGTTTATTACTTTTTCTTTTTGGTTCTTCCTTCATACACATTACCGACTACTTCATAGTTTTCACCTTTATCTTTCCGTATCGGAAATTCCTTTTCTTTCCCAACAATCCAAGGCCATAGGGGATTGGTATTATTCAATTTATTCTGGTCGTAGAAAAACCGAATTATTGCTTCAGAACAGTTGCAAATATTTGCTATATCCTTTTTAAAGTAACGTTTATAAAAGTCGGTGTGTTCTATCGATTTTTGATGTATTATGTTGTGTCTATAATCTTCTAAATTTTTAAAGTACGCCCATGTCTTTGTCTTGTCGATTTTAGGTGTGCCATAGATATTAGTTAAAATAGTTTTCAGCTTAGTTTCTAAATCTATCCACCTTTCAATAGCCTTCTTGTCATACCTTTCATCTATTCCTTTATTGTGTACTTTTTGGATGTGATGATAATTTGAAGGTATGCTTAGATTGGCAAAAGCTTCTAATGCGGTATAAGCGAAAACAATACTTGTCTGGATTTCCTCTACATAATCACAAAAATCGCTTGACTTAGCCTTTAAGAAAGGGATTTTGTCTTTAGCCTCTGATAAGGATATAGTGGTATTGGCAGGGTTAAGTTTTTCTTCATAAATTACTTGAGCCCTTTTAAAGGCTTTGCTCGAAACAGATAGTAATACACCAACGTTGTTGGGCAGAAAGTAATCAAGTTTCTTTCCTCTAATTGAAATTTCGTCCGTATCCTGAAGAACCATGGTACCAAGTTCTTCTGAATCTTCAAGGTCGACAACAACAGAAACAGGTTTTCGAATTCGCTGATCAAAGATTTCGTAATCCTTTGGATCAAGATTCATTATTACAGAGTGCTTCCCTTTATTCATCTTTTAATGTTGGCCAACTTATTTATATCTGCATATTTTATACGCTTATTTCACATAATTGGGTGGCTATACGCAGTTTTATATGGTTTTGACTCATGTCTATTGCTTTAAAATGCCACGTTAGAGGGGCTTAAATGGATTCGGTCTTGTCAAAATCAGGGGTTGTGCAACGGTTACCGTTATTAGCCACAGTTTTTAGAACGTTATGTTTCTAAAGTCCAACCATCTTTTTAATTCCGATTCTTTTAGAGGATGATTTTCAGAATATTTTGAAATCATACTTTTATATTTCGCAAATTGGAAGGAATCGAGTCTTGGATTTGCAATTATTTCAAACTTCAATTCCTTTAAGTCGGGTAGAATAAATTTAAGACCGGATATGTCTAAAATTTCTTTCATAAACCCAACAATTCTATATTCCGTTTCGTGTTTAAAGGCAATGTGTTTTCTAAACGCTGAAAACTTTATCAAAGATTCCTTTTCTTTGAAAAGCATATTATCATAGTTTTGGTATTGTACTGTGCCTGCCAATAGTAAATCAATTTTTTCTGTTTGGTCTTTCTGTAATTTTATCGAGTCTCTTATTAGCTTTTGAAAATATTTTTGTTCAAATTTTATAACGAAACCTGATTTTCCATAAATATCCCACATTGCAAATGATTCAACATCATTTAAAATCCAACAACTAACAAATCTGTGTTTTTGCTTTCGGACAAGAGTTTTTTGAAGTTCTCTCAACGCAAAAACATTATTCTGAATTGTCTCGTCCCATTGACTATCTGAAATATCCGGATTTGCATCTTCAGGTTTGCTGAGCGTCTCACTTCTTAATTTAAGCTCGTTGATATCATAAGGTTCAATGTTTTCGAGGTTGTCCTCGAATTTATCAAGACGAGCAAGATAGATGCTATTCGTTTCAAGAAAATCAACAAGTTTTTCAATCGTTAAGTATCTATAAACATACTTTTCCTTAATTTCTTTTGTATGATAAGTGTCCCATTTCATTCAATTGCAGTTGGTTGATTTAAATTGTGGCTAACTCGTTAAATCCGTACTAAATATACTGTTATCCCCTTTTAAATTTCGGTATAACAGTACATTTTGTTCACGTTTTTGATTTAGAATATTGGTAATGGTTTTCACCAACCCCAAAACGCCCCACCCAAAAATGGGTTGGTCGCCTTTTGGCGTCTATTTTCTTAAATATTCAATGTCCCTAAATAATAGCAGTCATATTTATTTGTCATATAATCATTTTCTAAAAAATCAACTGAATAATTCTCATTTGAAACATAAATATGAATCTTATTGCCAATACAATCAAGTATTATATCACCAGCAGAATTTTGCGTGATTTTATTGTAAGCATCATATCCAGCATAATCCAAATTTTGTGAAGGTGCTTCACCCATAATTATAATATCAGGATTCATTTCATTTAACCAATCATTTGGAACTTTCCCACTTTTTCTTCCGTGGTGTGGTGCAAATAATATATTGATTTTTGGAAAAGAAACTTCATTGCGAATATTTTCCATAAATTCTGTTTCCAAATCACCCATCCACAATACTGTTGCCCCATCTTCAATACCGTACTTTATTATCGGAGAAATATTATTTGGACTTTCTCCATTTTTGACGTTTTCTAATTCTGTTTTAAAGTATTCATTGCTTGTATTTGGCCATAAGATGTTAATTCCAGAACTACCAATAAATTTTCCATTATTATCGTTTCCGCTTTGATTCATCCATTTCCGCGTACACCCTTTGCTTAGATAAAATGCCTTTGTTGAATCTCTTAATTCACAATAGCGAGTAAAAGAATCTGTATCATCATCCTTTGTGGCTTCATTTTTAACACAATAAAAATTCACAATATTCATTCTATCATCAAGATATTCAATTCTACGAATGTGATCATCATCTGGATGAGTTGAAATAAACCTTGAAATATCTTTTCCGTTTGATTCACTAATCAGTTCATCTACGATGTCTTCTTTGCCTTCTTCCGATAAACAACAGTCGATTGTTGTGAAATTCGAACTGCCGTGGTTGATATAAAACATATCACCATTTCCGACGGAAAATGATTTTATTTTACTCATTCTATTTACTCTTTTCTTTGTGATGAATAACTCTTTTAACTATATAGGCAGTTTGTTTTTTAAATGAAAAAATAAATAGCACTATCAATGAAATAACTAGTAAATAAGGCAAAATTAACTTCAGAAAATTAAAGTTGTCCGATAAAATGTTATATAATTTTGAAACTAAAAGTACAGTGAACAATGAAATAAGAGTTCTGTACATATTATTGACTTCTGATAATAATTCAATCTTATCATCTTCTTTTGAAGCACTTATAAAATCAGAGTAATTTGCAAACACAGCCATCTTTTTCAAGATAGGCTCAATTAATAATGAACCTATTCTACTTATCACTAATCCGATGAAATAATATAAAAAAGCGCCTATAAATATATTCTCTTGAATCATATTATAAGTAGTGATTTTATTTATTATTATTACATACAATACTCCAGGAAATAGGTAATTGAATAAGTTATATGACGATATTTTTTCTATTAGTTCTTTCATACTTTCTGCTCTTTCTTACAATGAACGCCATCTTACTTATATGTGCATATTTAATATGCTTATTGCCCTTAATTGGGTGGCTATACGCAGTTTTTTATGGTTTATCTGAGCTCATGTTTTTTTCCTCGAAAACCACTAAACCCCTTATGAATTAACAAATTGTTACATGGCGTTCTTTTTGCATTTTATTGGTCTGTTTCTTTTCGAAACTTCTGTATGCAAAAGGTTAACTTCATTTCTACAGGGTTATAGTGATTAATCTCCTTTCTTATGCCGGTGTGGCTTTAGTGATGGCGTATTTCCAGGGGTTTCCTTATTATCTCGTTGTCGTCTGTCTGGTTTCCCTGTTGATTTAGCAATTCTTTTTGGCCCTTTTTTAATTCCCATAATCTTCCTTTTTAAATTAATTTAACCTATGTTACAGGAACAAGGTCATTTTCCCACGCTTGGTATTCTTCATTATCTGGTTTATTATTATCGCTGTAACAGATAGGTAATATATATTCTTTCCCACCTTCTCCAGACTTGATAACGTGTCCACCAACATCTGCATTTCCATTGCAGCTAAGGACTTCACAAGTAGTTGCTTTTTTGCTCTTTTTATTTTCCCAAAAGTCAAGCCAGCTTGTATATCCTGTTGGCGGGGTATTGTCTGCTGTTCCTTTTTTGTTTTTCACTTTGATGTAACTCATTATTTCTGTTTATAATTATTGTTAATGAAAATTAGTTTCTTTTTATTGTGCCCAACTTATTTAAATGTGCATATTTAATACGCTTATTCCCCTTAATTGGGTGGTTATACGCAGTTTTTTATGGTTTTGACCACTCATGATTATTGCTTTAAAATGCCTCGTGGGCTTGCCCTGAGGATTCTTCACTATTTGCTACCCCCAAAACGCGTAGGTGGCTTTTTGGCGTAAATTTTCCTTTAATGAATTGATCATTTATTTGAACTTTCTTCGATTGCTGTTTTCTAATAGAGCTTTTCTAACTATTTCAGCCTTTTCCTCACTAACATTTGTCAAAACAACTGAATTACCTGAAAAGGAGTCTTTCAATATAATTTCAACATCATTTTCAGTCAAGTATTTATTATCTTGCAAATTTTGTAGAATGGCAGAGTACCGTTCTGTACTAAAATCTTTATCCAACATATTTAATTGTTTATTATCCTTTATTTAAACTTTGATTCTATTAATTGATGTCTCCCAATCAATTCATTTAATTTATCAACCATGAATTTGAAATTCTTGGATATAACTACTGGCTTACCGTTTACACGAATTTTAAATGCGCTAAACCCTTCTATTGTTTTGGCATAACTTACATTGGCTTCTACAGTTTCATATTGGTCCATGTATATAAAACTTTGACCATTCTTTAATTCTAATTCAGACATATTGGTTATCCTTTATTTAAACTTTCGAGAGTTGGATTTTGAATTTTTATAGTACGTTAGGATTTTTTCTCCAGCTTTAAATTTTCCAGCCAGAACAATTCCGATTCCAGGAAGACCAAACTGGAATTGTTTTCCAACTTAGCCTTGCTGTTATTAAAGTTCAAACGATGATTTTGGTCAATGTCGGATTTTGAGTCGGACAAAAAAAGAATCGCTTTATTTTTATAAATCCACCCGCCCTTTCCTTTCTCATTTCCTGTTGATTGAACTCCCTCATAGTCTTTCAAAGATTGCTTACTTTGTTGCTTCCAATACTGGTTAAATAGAAAAGTGCCATTCTCTTTTAAAATTAAGATATATTGCTGGGACATACCATTATTATCTTTTTTCACGTAGTATTCCCCAACATACTTAGAAGATTGTGCGCATGATGTTAAACAGGAAATTAAAATAAAGAAAGTCAGTCTAATTTTCATTGCTTTTTAAGTTTTTAGAATGTGTTACAACAATTGTATAACATCATTGATCCTATCCCGCTTATAGGAACCGCCTTTTTGCCGAATGTTCACTACCCCCAAAACACCCATGCCAAAAATATTTGACCGGTTAAGTCAACACGGCATTCATGTTGGGTCGTACCGACCACATGAATACTTAGTTAGTTAGCTGTAGTTTTTTAAGGTGCTATCCAATCGAAATTAATCAAATTAGCTAAATTGTCAGTTTTAGTATTGTCAGGGTCAGACCTTAAATATTTACCATTACTTCCATTTACCACTTCTACGTTTTCACCTATTTTCCAAAAAGAAGTTGAATAATTCCAAACCCAAGTAACAGCGGAATTTCCATTGGCCTCTAATAGCTTTATGGCATCGGTTTTTGATTTTTTTGATGCTCTAGTAACTGTTTTCCCTTTAACGGTATGAAAAGCATAATGCGTTATTACCTTATTACTGTCTTTCCATACTCCTGAAATTCTGTATTCTGCCATAGTATTTATATTTTCTTAATTTCTTTAATCATTAGGTTTGTGTTCATGAGGTTTTAATCCATGATGTTTTGGTTTAGTCTCTGGTCTCACTCGTCTTGTTTTGTCAGGTGTTCCATCTTCCTTTTTTGGCTTTGGCCCCGGTTTAATCGCTTGTATTGTCTCCATGATATATATTAAATAGTTTACCTCTTTTAAAGTAGTTAATCATAATTACAGCCAACAATTGGATAACATCATTGATGCTACCCTGCTTATAGGAACCGCCTTTTTGGCGTAAATTCTCCTTTAATGAGTTGATTCCTAAACTGAACATAGGCTTACTTTTATTTCGCTTTTATTCTTCATCTTTTGCCTTTTCAATTCCGCTTTGAACTCTTGAGGGCATTACAAATAAAAATTGAGCCAAAGCCATAGTGAAATCAATAGTTTTTTGAGCATCATTTTCGTCAGGTAAGTCAGCTTCGTCATCAGCGTGTCTTTGGTCATTAGCATCTAATCTGACTTCGTGTGCCCATTCTGCCATCTTTTGTAATCAAATGAGCCTCGACAGCTTTATTTATCCTCGAATATAGATTTCCTTTTTTGTATCCTTTATCTTTAAGCATTGAGTCTACTGAACTGGCAGAAAGCATTATTGAGCCAGCAGGTGCGTGTTTACTTTCAATTGCTTGATTCAGATACGCCTTTGCTCTTTCTGGAACAGAATCATCAACATTTAAAGAATTTGGAAACATCTCTTGAATTACAGATTTATTTGGATATGCCCAAGCAGTAGTTACACCACCACATCTTTGACAGGAATATGTTTTCCATTGTCTAACGTTGCCTCCAGAAAACGTTGCAGTTCTAAAATCTGAAACCATTGTTAGGTTCGGTTTATCAACGTTACAATGTGGACACCTTTCAATAATTAAGTTATTTTCTAATCTTGGCATAGGTTTTTTTTAGTTTGCATATAACACTATGATTATTTGCCCAAAAATGAGTTGGTGGCCTTTTTGGCATAAATTTTCCTTTAACTAGTCAATTACTTTTTACCTCGTATAAGGTATCCTCCTTGAAACTTTTCTCATTAAAACATTGATCAGATCTTGTGCGTCTGAGCCAAGTGAGCCTTTTACCTTTTTGAAATAATTAACAACCAACTCGTCATCAGCAGTATTCATAAAATCCATATTCATAATAGCACTGCTTGTTGAGAACAATCCTCCTGTTATAACTACAAGTCCTATGGCCGCACCAGTCGACATTGGTTTAGAGGTTTCAAAAGAACCAGTGATAATTGTCTCAACTCCTAAAATTTTACCTAACTCACTTGGTAAATACTCGTCATACGAATGAATGTCGATACCATTTTTTTTCAAAAGGGCATTTGTTCTGGCTGGGTTTTGCACATTTACCAACATAGTACCTCTCTTTTTTCTGGTCAAAAACCAGGTATACATGGCTTTTTGTATATCTAATGCTTCGTTCTTGCACATATCCTCAATCTGTTCAGAGGTGAAATCCTTTAATTGTTTGGGTCTTAGTTTAACCTGAACAGCCATGGGCAGTATTGCCATGGTATTGGTATTTAAAACATATTCTTGGGCATTAGGGTGCACATAAAGCTTAGTTTGTGAAAAAATTGCTGCCGTAAAAAGTAAACTTAGGATAAGTAATGGTGTTCTCATGTAATTATTGGTTTTGATTTGTGTAAAGGTTTTCACTCTCACCCAATATAACCATTTAACAAACACATTTTACATTTGAAAGATAAACCTATGTCGTATGTAGGTCATAATTATATTAATGTAAGGTATAAAAAAGGAAAACCTCAGAAAAAATAAGGTTATCGTTCAATAGTGTTATAAAAAAGCTTTTATATTGCCCTACCCAAACTAACCATTATTATTGACAACTTCTGTATAAGTTGACTCTCTCCTGCTTACAATATGTTCGTTTTGAATTTACATTTAAGGTAAGAATAGTATTAATCTTAAATGTATTCAAAATGAAAAAAGTGTTTTTTACAATCTTAGCGGCTTTTGCCTTGGTATTATTTGTAGCATCTTGCGACAATGACACATCAGAGGAAGACAGACTTTATGAACAAGGAATTGAAAAAGGCGAGATCAAAGAAGGCGACATATAAAGAAATTTTATTGGCATTGCTGATATTGGCCATGTCATTCTTACCGTATTTACATGATTTCGATGTTTTTAAAGGGGTGAAAGGCTTTAGTGGTTTTTCATCCCTTCGTATTGGTATTTGGGCAACTTCACTTTTTGTTGTTGCTATTAGTGGCTGGGTATTTGCTTTTTTGGGCCACAAAGGTAAAAGCTACCGTTTTGTGATACTGGCCCCCATTTTTATGTTATCATTTCAGTTGGCCGTATATCTATTGGATGCAAGAAAAACTACCATAAATGATTTTAATTGGAAAGTAGTCATTAACCTAATATTTGCGCTTTTCATTATAGTATTCTTCTATTGGAGAAAATCTAAACCCAACAGCGAATGAGTATAAAATTGTTGGCAGAATTTCAACTGTACCAATCCAAAAGAGATAGCTATACAGAAGAAGAAAGGAAAATCATTTTAGCTGAATTCCGAAGGAAATTAAAATCTGATATGGGAAATGGCTTAGAAGGATTCCTTGATAAGATTAATGACCTATGATATAAATTACCTTCAATTTGTCTACCCTATTTTTTATCAACTTTTTCTTTTATTTCCTCAGTCAACAAACTAAGGTTTAGCAATGATTTACCGAGAACATCTTGGCCGTTGGTCAATTGGGATAGTTTTGAATTAATGACTTTATCAATAGTTTCAGGCAATTCTGACTCCAAAAACTTTACCCTATCCTGCAACATTACGATCAATTGATCTTTATTTACAGCACCGTTCTCACCATTTTTCCCTTTCATCATGTCCGTCTCGTTTTCTTTCAATCTATAACCTGAAAGCTCACGCTCCAAATCTTTAATGTCACCAAACACCAATGTATCCAGGCTTAAATTAAATTCTTTCGATATAGAAAAAAGTTTGTCGACGGGTGGTTTTGCAATGTTATTTATCCAGTTACTTACATTTTTTCCTTTAGTTCCTATCAATTTACCAAAATCATCTTGACTAAGATTCCGATACGAAAGAAGAAAACTAATATTCTGTGTCAAATTGTAAGTAATTGCCATTAAAATGGAATTTATTAGCCATATAATGGGCTTAATGCCCATTTAATTGCTAAGTTTGTTCTATCAAAGTAATAAAAAATGATCACCATCAATGAAAAATACCTGATAAAACGCAACATTTTGTTGTTCAATAGGCTTTACAACAAAATAATGTTAGATGGTAAAGTACGAGAAGGTATACAAGCGGTTGCCGATGAATCTGAATATTCTTATGGTACGGTACGGCATGTATATTACTACAAGAAATATGCCTTTAGCCCGTGGAACATATTCGATGAAAAGACCGGTAAAATTGTCGGCACCCGCACCATAGAGGAAATTGTTGACGAGGCCAAAAGGATACTGAAAGAAGATGCAGAACTAGAAAAACAATCAGCATAATGTATAGCACCAACAAAAAATACCGATCAGAGGAAAACATCAACAATAAGTTACCGATACCACCATATCCTACTTAAAAGCGGAAGGTTGTACCACCCGTCTCCCATAAAAAAATGAGGAGGTGGAACCAACCGCCTCCTCGTGTTACCCCTTAGACCACCACCACAAATTAATGCAGCAATGACCTAAGTCCGGTCAGGGCCACCACAGCCCTTTCCGTATTGCTAAAGTAGCAAAAATAGTATGAACACCATTACCCAAATACGAAAAGCAGACTTGTACGTCGGCACCGAAAAAGCAGCGGTGTTGTTGGACAAAAGCGATTCTTGGGTAAAGAAGAACAGAAGCAAATTCCCCTTTGTATTTAGACGTAAAAATGGGGGCCGCTTATTAGAATATGAGATAAGTAGCGTACTCGAAGTTTGGAACAAACTACAACTAATGAGGAAGGCAACAAAAACATAGATCATCAACAAAACCGAGGGGAAAGCAATTGCTTAACTCTTAACCGCTCCTGGCTTTTATAGTTCCCCTTCGGGAGCGGTTTTAAAAACCATTTCATATGCCAGAACAGTCAACAAAACCGCCAACAAAATCACCAACAATAATTCAGAACCAACAAGCCCATATTGTAAGCCTAATCGAAATGAGGGATATCTATCCCGAAGGCAAAGACCACTGGAATATTCTGATCAACCACATTAAGGGCATGCAACGCCTCCAACAAAAACAATCTTCACTTAAAACCATAACATCATGAGTACAGAATCAGCCAATTTATGCACGGTCATAGCGGTTATTACCTATCTCTTATTTCTGGCTTTTCCACTTTTAAAATCTAGAACCCTGAAACTAAGATCTGCCTTTCTAAAAAAAATAAATAACAAAACCCCTGATAGGGGCCAAGACCCACCACCCGAAAAAAGGCGGTTCTACTCAATGCACCGATCTAAGGGCAAGCCTAAGGGGATTCCCATACCAACGCTAAAAGTACAAATGCAACAATTGGTCGCTACCTGCCAAGCAACAAAAAGTCAAATGGTAGTACTTATCCACGACAATCAAGAGATAGAGACAAGGGCTGCAATTGTTGGTGATGACCTGGATCTAATAAAATTGTTGAGCGATGCTTCTGACAAGAGCGAATTGATCGACGAAATCTTGATGATCATCTCTAAGCACTACGCCGCTAAGTATCAATCGAAATGAAGAGGGAAGAACTACAAAAGGAAATCGCCGAACTGTTGCGACCTTATCCAGGCACCGAGACCATGTACGAAGGTGATAATGTTGTTGCCGCATTTTTAAGTGACCAAAACGCCAGGTCTGCCATACTTAGGTTTGCATCGCAACGCAATTACAAACTTGCAGAAATCGGGAGTTCACACCTGGTTGTTTGTCAACGAAAACGAAAATCCAAAACCCTTAAGAAAGAAGTCCCGATCCTGGAAAACCAGCTTCGTGAAATAGAGGTATTCGGGGCCACTGAGGTAATCTACGAGAACACACATATCAACAAAATTGACCAGGCCATAAAATCTTTGATGGCAGTAGATAAAGATGTACCACATGCTGCATGTATGCAATCGGCAACAGAACATACCATTTTGCGCTTGCAGAACGTAAGGGATCAATTAACTAAAACCATCTACGTATGACCAATACCGAAATTTTTAGACAGCAACAAAAACTAAAGGGAGTAAACGGCGTACGAACACCCTACTTGCCCAAAGTGAACAAGAAATTGATTGGCCTCTACATTGATCTGGGTAAATCTCCTTCCATTGCAAGGGTCATAGATAAAACATTAAAGAACAAGACAATTATTCGCATTTGGCTCCGCGAAGAAGAAAAGGCCAACATTGTTGTGAACATGCGGATAAAGGAAATGTTCAAACACTTTCCTAAAGCAAAATTCCCCGCCGACTTTGAAGGCCCGTTTATTCAAATTGAAATTCCACTTTAATATGACAGACCAGGGAAAAGAAGGTGCCAACAAAAACGATACCACCGAGCGTTTGTTACGACAACAATTTGCAGGTCGAATCACGGACAAGGCCATCAAGAGCGATACCAATTGGTTCGTTTGGGTCGAAGGCGTTAAAGACCCAGAGTTGATTTCCGAGATCAAATATTTCGCCGCTACCCATCAAGTAGGTTTTGAGAACTACAAGGGCATCCTCAGAATCGGGAAGCTGGCACATGAATTAATATAAATCATACCTAAAATGACAAAGCAACAGATTATGATCAAGAAACTAAAAAAACTGAAAGGAAAATTAGTTACCCAAGAGTGGGATGTAGAGGAACTACAGGAAGATCAAAGGAGTATCCGAAGAAGGCTTCGAAAAGCGGAGAAGAGACTGGAAGTTATAGTCACTTGTTGCACACTTATTATTATGGCCTTGGCAGCATATGGCTTTCACATAGCCTTCGTACTCAAGTAACGACATAAAATCATCAAACTAAATTTTTACTGCATCCCCGCAATAAAAACACAGAATGAGCAACAACAATCCTAGAAGAAGCACACCGGAACAGACGTTAGGCAAACTGTTACAACAGTACCCCAACGTCGAGAAAACCTTCCAGTATGTGCACGTTAACCGCGAAAATGGCGACGAATACCCACTATGGGCCACCTACCCATTGTTGACCAAACAAGCCAAACGCCTCACCATTGCAGCATACGGTATATATGTAGAAGGCTACAACAAAAAGGTTCGCCTAGAACGCAAGAAAGTAAAGAAACACAATGCGGCTTTAGCATTGATTCTAGAAAAGCTTGACCCTGAACAGGTAAAGCTGAAGCAACGGCATTTTTTGAGTTGCCACGGACATAACGATGTTTGGGAATACAACAAAAAGGTTTTTGAGCACAACAAACGTTTTGAACAGATCATTCCGCTTAAATTACCCCAGACCATAAAACAGGCTACCGAAAAAGTGTTCACTTCGCTTTTATGGGCATACGCGGCCCAGCTGTTAAAATTGAAGAAAGGAAAGGTTGCCAGCAACATTACACCCTACAGTCGCGAGGTGAATACGATGGAGGTCAACACCAAGCATTTAGAGAACCTCAAAGGCGACTTTGGCCTATACATATTGCATTGTTGCCCGGACACGATCTTAAACCATAAGAGCCGCCTGATCGAAGCCGGGATCCTGGTAAACAATACCTTCCATAGTAGCAAGCGAGGCACCACGCACCACATTTGCCCTGAGATCTTGGTCGTTTTCGATGAATTCGAAAAGCAATTTGTTTTCACTGATAATCAGTTGATTAACATCTGCAATCCTGAGATCTTTAGGGATGTATTCATATCTACTTCATCAATTATTAAACCAACAGTTAAGAGAGTTGTTGATAGCCCAACAACTCTGATACGGAAAAAAAACGCCGAGGACAGTTTGTCTACCGATCAGGAGAAAGCTGTTTTTTTAAGAGACCACTTTCCTACGGAAAATACTAGAGCAGACCTGCCGTCGGCTACTGGAGCACCGAGAAAAAAAGCAATTTCGGCGGAGCCGCAAGAAAAAAAGGGAGAATCGCCCGAAAAAAAGGATTCCGGCGCAAAAATCATCCCGCGAAACGGAACAGAAACGGAACACACTTCGTATCTGAGGTCGCTTTTGGTGGTGTGGAGTGTTTTTGCCAACAATTTGGCTGCCAAGAAATACGAAAATCACAAACCCGTACCCTACGATGTTCTAAAATATGAGGCCATGAACGGCAGCATGGGCCGTATCGATTTTAGGGAATTGTTGATTACGGAACTTTTGAAGACCTTTTCAAAGATCTATGCCGATCACCCACGGTTCATTATCGTTTTTGCCGGTGAATGGTACAATACGATCAAACTTTGGTTATTGAGTGGTCAATTCATGAGCGGTGACGGCAATGTGCTGTGCAAGGATACTGCCCTAAAGGAATATCGAAAATTTCTTTTCGCATTCACGGATCGTTCGTTTGGAGCGTATCCGGTAGCTCGGCGTTCAAAATTCGTTCCTGCAAGGCCCAGTACCTTCCTTGATCCTGATCTAAAAACACCAGGTACGTTCATGTATCACTACAGGGCCGTGGAAGAAAATGTTGTCAAGAAAATGCATGCTGAAAACAAGCTACGGGCCAAAAAGCGAAAAAAGGCAGAACAGAACCTGGCATACACCAACAATTTACGAAAACTGAACAGGGCCATTGCCCAATGGTACAATAGCGGCAGTGATTTTGCGAAACTGTTCAACTACTCCCAGAACAATATGCCGCCCAACCTACATGCCGACCTACCTAAACATCTGGATAATTTTTTCACCAACCAAAAGAAGTCCTATTTGAGTGCTTGATCAAATCTATAGACCATGAACACCATAACCATTGAAAGTAAAAAGAAGTGTAAATGTGCCAACAAAAAGAGCATGGGCCAATCGTGCAGTAATTGCAGTCGTTACAAAATGGTGTTCAATCTTAGAAGTGACCATGCCGGGTTAAAAGTAATCGGAAAAGGGGGCGGGTTCGTTAACCCTGCCATATGGTGTTTTCTTAGGCAGAACAAACGGACAATGGAAAAGGTTTTTGCTGAAATGTTGGGCCGTGTAACAAAGCATCCCAAATTGGCCAGCCTCTATTTCGGAAGCAACAATATTCGATTATATGACCGTAAAACAGACCAATTTTTGGAAAAAAGTTCATAAATGATATCGATTTAAGGGGAGCTCACGCCCCATCACCGGAGACCGGCGGACAAAATGATATCGTTTCAAATGTCATCCTGAGCGCAGTCGAAGGGACAACAAAAACCAATGTTACAACAAGAGATCAAAATAACCGAGATAAGCATAAACGATAAGCAGATCGTAGCTGAGGCCATTGATACATACGGCAAGGTTCTTCAAAGTAGATATTTGGCCGATAGTGACGATCGGGGTCAATTGTTACTGTTCAGTATCTCCCAGAATTGTTTTCACCAGTTCACCATCTTGTTCAATAGTAAAAAAGTGCTTGCCATGAGCAGCCAACAAAAACAGGAGCAATCCCGAAAACTTACCCTACTCACCCATACGGCATTGGTGGCCATTTCGGCCTTGCAACACTACCAAGAAGAAACGAACGACCCCTATTTGCGCAGCCGTTGCGATGTATTATGGAACAAGTTTGAAAAGCAAATTGTATGACCAACAACAGAAACCATTTTTGTCCTAAATGCGATAGGAAAACGGAGCAATTCAAGCAATTCAACCTTGATCTGGATGCTACGGATGAAGACTTTGTTTGGTTCTGTAAATCGTGCAACAAAACCGTTCGAAAAATCACCCAGAAACAGTTAAAAGACATCTTTCAGCGCAAGAGCCTGGACAATCTAATCTTTCATATCGCTCAATACTTTACCATCGATGTCGCCGATATACGCAGCAGCAACAAAAAGAAGACTATAGTCCTGGCCAAACATCTATTCAGCTATATGGCCATACAATTAGATTATGGCAGTACCAGGGAAATAGGTCGTTTTTGGGGTCGCCCACATAATGCTGTTCAGTTGGGCCAAAAAGTGATTTCCCTAAAACTTGATAAGCGCGAAATACGGGGCCATGTGATTGCAATCAGCAACATCATTGAAAACACGGACAAAGTATTGCTGTTTAAAAAGATACTCAGAAAAACCCCTAAAGAAGACCTCCCGAAACTGATAGACCACATCAACAATTTCAAAACCTGCAGTAACGCTGAAAATTTACGATACAGAACAGATTCATAACTAAAAACCCGACCTATGGAACACTATCGAGCAAAGGCCATCGCCAAAGAAGTATTGAACACCTTAGTACCGCATTGCGATAAAGTCGCCATTTCTGGGGAATTGGCCCAAAAGAAACCTGAAATTGACCGTATTGAAATTGTGGCCATTCCCAAGTTCTACGATACCGGACTTTTCATGACCGGAGTGGCATTGATCTTAAATAAACTTGCACCGATCCAGGGAGCCTTGCCCAATTTCTGTATAGTACGAATGTTGCCAGAGGGTATTCCTCTTCATTTCTACAATTGCGACCACTACAATTATGGCTACATATTGGCCTGGGGCAATAGTCCAACAAAATATAGAACTATCATAAAAAGTAACTGGATAAAAAAGGGCTACGATTGCAAGGAAAGGCATTTAACCTGTGACGGTAAAAACATTCAAGTGCCCGACGAACATAGCTTTTTCAAACGCATAGACATGCCGTTCCTGGAACCTGAATTGAGATAACTTTGAAGAACTGGACTAGGGCTTTTCATAGGAGCCGCTGTTGTAACCAGTGTTTTTTTATATTTCTTCGTAAACTTCGTCCTTATCTAAAAATCCGAATTCTTCAATTTGAGGCAATATCTTACTTCCCAATCCATCAGTTGCAATTTTCAATTTGTTCAATTCGTCTGCACCTAAATTATGTTCGGTTAAACTTCTTCTTATTTGATACCAACCTGCGTCCCAAGTGTCAATTTTCCAATTTTGAGTTACCATTTCGTTCAAATGAGAATAGAAGAATTTATATACTTCTTTTGCTTTTTCTAAAACGTTTTTGGCTTCTTCTGATAATTCGTGCTTGTGTATCCATTTTGCAACAAACCTATCTTCATTATTTGACAATTGTTGTCTGAAATCAGGGTCTTTTACTTCCCATTTTTTCAATTCTTCAATTTTAAAAGGAAAGAAGTTATTTTTTATTTGATAAGTGTTTCCTAGATATTCAACATTACTCAACGAGGTAGTTTCGTTAGATGAAGCAAACAAACTCCAAATAACACAATCATTAATAAAATCCTGCGTCAGTTCTGTTTGTGGAACCAAAAATTGATTACGGTCATTTAGCCAAGTTGGTTTGGGAATTTTTCTAACTGCGTGTAATATTAAAGCTTTTTCAAAATTATCTTTATTTACCGTAAATGCCCCAGCACTAACACTTGGCGATGATAAAATTACTACATATTTAGAGTTTTGAAAGTCATTTCCTTTACTGCAAATTGAAGCTAGAAAGTCAGGTCTTGCCCTATGTCGTGTGTCTGTGTTATTAGCTCTTACAGATATACCATTACTCAATGGAGGTAAGATAAAATCATTTGAATTCTTAGGTCTTTCAAACCATTTATTAATTACATCATCTTTATCTATAAGTTGTAGATGTTTTGTTCCAATAGTTTTTGCAGAATCATCTGCTATACCAATTGCAATAGATTTTTGTTCTCTTTCTTTTGACAAATTCCAAAGCAAGAAACAAATAGGATATTTACCTTTTACACCATTAAAATTAGTTGACTTAAATAAAAAACCACTTTCATATTTGTAATTGAAGAATCTATCTCTGTATGCAACACTATCAGGAGCATTAAGGTATTTAAGTTTTGAAAACATACCTAAATATGTTTTTTGTGGTAGTTCGTGAGATAACCTGAACATAAATTGAGCAAAAAGTTCTCTCTTTACGTGCCCTGTATTCTCGTTATCCATTAATACTTCAACCTTTGTTTTGCTAACACCTTTTTTTGACTCTCCTTTTGCTCCTCCAACTTGAGCAGTTGCGAAAGGTGGATTTATATAAACTAACCAAGTAATAGATTCGTCCTTTAATTCATCACGTAATTTTTTTGGTAATTTCCAATTTGGTTCAAAAGGTAAATTGTCTTTTGTTAAAAGGTATTCAACATCATCATTTAAATAATCATACTGAAAGCAATTAGCATTTGGGAAAACCTTTTTAAGGTGGTCAGCTTCACTTGCATGAAGTGTTGACATATACAAGTATTTATAGGATTCAGCGGGTAAATGATATTCCAAATTTCCTGTACCAGCTGCCATATCCCAAATGCGATATTTTCCAGTTTTATACCAATTTTCACCAAGAACCTCTCCAATGTAATGAACTGCTTTTTTTCCGAATCTTAATGGCGTGTAAAATTCCCCTTCAAATCTTCGTTGATTTTCATCAGTTAATCTGTCTAGTTTAGCGTGGATACCATTAATAGTATCTTGACTTGTAACATAATCATAAACTTCCCAAAAATAATTGTAGTCTTTCATTAAGACTTTTTGGGTTTTGGAATTTTTGTCTTCGAAGGTGAAAACAACACGACTGTTTTCTCTATCAACGATTACTTTGTCTTTTTGAATATTAGATAAAAAGTAAAATGAATCCTTATAGCCGTTTACAATATACTTACCTAATATATTTTTCCAATGGTCAAAAACAGCTTCAAAGTTTTCTTCGCTAATTATTTTTTTATCGCCAAAATCCATAATCATTTGTGGATTTAAAGCGTTGTCAAGGTTCTTTTTAAAAGCAGAATGTTCTCCTTTTAGATAGATTCGGTAAATGTGTAATTTACTAGTTTCAGGTTCTTTTACAAGATGGTCAATTAACTTAGGGTCAGGTTTACTTGGCGGTCTTTCCCAGTCATAGGTGTCATTCGAATAATAACTAGACCATTTATTAGTTTCTGTTATTGAAGCTTCATTTTTGTCTGCTAAACACAAAAAGTATGGTATCATTTTTTGTGCATCTCCATATTTTAATCTCCTAATATAATAAAGTGATTGGGCTAAAATTGTCGCTAACGCCTTAAGGTTCTGAAAATTCTTGTCATACTTGAATTCGAATAATACTTGTGGTGTATATAAATCGTGTTTGTCAGCTGTATCATAATCTATTTTGAAGTATTTCGCAAAAATTGCCTTAACTGTTTCTTCAGTTTTGGCCACTTTTAATCTACTTTTAAATTCTTCAAATGTCATATTTCAATCTTGGATTTACACATTGGGCACAACAATTGTATATAGGTCATATGACCTATATACCGCGATATTTGCGTGTAAAGAAAAGACTCCCCATAACCACACCGCAAATATAACTACACTAAAAGTAGTATAATTAATACTAAAAACTCTTGAATCACTCACTATTATAAGTGTACTGGACCACAACCCTATTTTATGAGTTGCTGGATCTAGCCAGGGACAACTTCACCGATCATCTCAAGGAACGTCATTATTTCGGTAGGCAACAAATAGCGTTTGCGAGTGGCACCATCAAGTGGTATACCCCTACATTGTGAAATGGTTTTGTTGATGACCTTGGAGAATTCCGGCGCACTTAAGGTTGGGAACAACAAACGTAGTCTGGTCTTGTTCATCCGGTGCGAACCAACATCCAATACCTTGGCATAATTGTTCAAAGGTTCTCCGATAGCCTCCAAAAAAGCAATGACCTCATTACTTTGCAGGTATTGTTTTTGTTTGGCCTGGTCTTCACTAATGTCCCTTTTTTCTGCAATGATCGGGTTTATTTTGTTGGCGAATTGTTCCCCCCGCATGGGCTTCAACATTCGCAACAATTTACCCTTACTGGTACGGTAAGAAGAAAAACTCAATATCATGGTGGTGGTTTATGGTAACTCCTACAAATATCCTAAAAAACACCAACAAAAAGAAAGGTCAACATCGATTTTCGAGCGAAAGCGTACCGTTTCGAGCGAAAGCGTACCGTTTCGTAACAATACGCACACAACAATAAATCCATCCTTCGTAAAATTTGACTTGGTTTTTAATTATGAAATTTTGGTTTGGAAACCCTGAGACTTTCTCAACAAAAAGTCTCAGGGAAAATCAAAGAAAAAAGGTCATTGAAATTGTGGATTACGAAGATTTGAACATTTATTTAAAAAGGCCGCTCCAAAAAGGAACGCAGTACCAACGATATTTTAAACATAGTAGTTGTACTCCTTTTTATATGGGTAAGAGCGACACCGCTTTTACGGTTCGGCAAATGGCCAAAATGGTCTATAAGAACAAACCGCACACCAAGGCCTTGGCCCTGGGCGAATTTGCCAACAAAAGCTTGGAGCGCACTTGTGAAGAAATACATTCATTTCTTTTTGATCACGTGCAGTATGAACTGGACGGTGAAGATCAGCTACTGAAAAGTCCGCAGTGTACCTGGGCAACCAGAACACAGGGAACAGATTGCAAGAGCTATTCGATTTTCGTAAGTACCATTTTATGCAATTTGGGTATAAAGCACCACCTGAGACGGGTGAAGCAGATAAACCCAGATTTTGCACGAACCAAAAAGGGTATTGACCCTGGTTTATGGTCGCATGTGTACGTAGTGATCCCCAAAAACCAACAAACCATGAAAGCCGATAATGAACATGATTATTTCATTATCGATGCAACGGTAGAAGGCAACAAAGAAGTGTCCTTCTCCAAGAAACACGATACACCTATGACGAAGGTCAGTTTAAGACATTACGGTTTACAATCTCCCCTTATTAGGGGCTTGTCTGGTTGTACGTGTACCGAAATTGTCCAACCCGTCAAGACTACAATACCAATTGTTGAACAGTTAGATCCAATTATCACCCAACTGATCGAACCTGTATTTGCGCAGCCAATAGACCCATTGATCGTTGAGCCGATAACTACAACAACAAGGTCAGGTTCAGGGAGCGTTGCTACTCGAAGAACCATATCTACAACTTCGACCCGATCAAATGTGCAGACCCAGAGAGGTAGCCAACACTTAGAAGGTCGCGAAGCTCTACAAAGCCCTTGGCTATTGCATGGTCTTGGTTTATATGGTTTGAGCGAATCGAACAAAAGTACGTCTCAGATTGCAGGTGACTATACTGGTTTTGCACTTTCTTTATTCCAAGCGGGTAAACAAGGAGGCGCGTACAACGAGGCCTCAATAACCCAAGGCACTAAACAACAGCGGTTGGATGCTATAGGCCAAACAGGCTTTACATCATCGATAATAAAGGCCTCAGGTGCAGGTGCGGCAGCATTTACATTTGGCATATCTGCATTAGCGACTCTTATACCCTCTCAATGGTACGAAAAAGTTTTGGGCCAATTGTTCAGTGGTGGCTTTTCGTGTATAGGCTCTAGTTGGACACCAAAAAAAGCTTTGCAAGTTGCCGAAATAGAGAACGAATTTCTTCGTAACGAGGCGATGGGGGTCATCCAAAAATTCCAAACGGCAACAGTGGTGGAAATAGAGCAGGCCATCAACGGTTTTGTTGAGTATTTCTATTCCATTCGAAGTGTTGAAAGGGATTGGGAAAAGACTACCGCTAAAAAATGCACCAAAAAGGGTTTGGTGTTGATGATAAAAACCCTGGACGAAGGGTTTAAAGAATATATGGCCATGCTCACCCAGGCCATAAACACGGCTGGGCATACTTTGGCAAAAACGGGTAAGACCAAGACGGTAAAATACC
The DNA here is from genome assembly GCA_024279425.1 of Bacteroidota bacterium. Lineage (GTDB taxonomy): Bacteria > Bacteroidota > Bacteroidia > Flavobacteriales > Flavobacteriaceae > Maribacter_A. Next base: position 33,904 of record JAJRRO010000114.1, read on the forward strand.
CCGCCGAAGCACACACAGGAAGGCATGCGCTTACCCAAAAAGTGCCACAATATGAGATTATTATCAACCCAGCCGTATTAGGACAGATCCAGGCAGAAGAAGCGGCAAAAGGGAACAACCTACCTATAGAGGGTCCAACAACAACAAAATTCAAAACATCTAGTGTCGTAGGGATGGCCGCATTGGCCGCTCTCGCCTATATAGCAGTTTAATCTAATAGTAATTTAATTTTTTCAACATGAAAGTAAAAGCAGCAAGTTTAAAAAAAGTCGGTGACGTAAGCACGACAATCGCTGGTGGGGTTCTTGGGGCTGCGGCCTCTAGAGGTGCTGCCGGACTGATCCCAGGAGGTGTCCTTGTAAAAGGAGCATTAGCAGCATTGGCAATTTATGGTGCAGCCTCCATTTCTGGCACTGATGCAGGTGCCGACCTCGCCAAAGGTGCATTGTTTGGCGTAGCCCTGGAACAGGGCGGCGAAGTCATTATTGATGCGATACAACCTTTGGTAGCACCCATTTTAGAGGGTGAAACGAGCACCTTAAAGGAGTTCGGAAAACGGGCCTTTGGCCTTGCGGGGGGTTATGAATACCCAGCAACAGAATACATTCAGCCGCGACGACCAGTGGAGCAATTGGGCAACCCTTATCATAGGGGAAATCAAGGTCATAGCACCCTAATGTTCGGGTAATCCGACCTTATAATTATCAAAGAATATTCAATTTAAAATAAATAGTAAACACAAAAAACAGTAAAAATGAAAAGTCTTCAAATACATTTAGCAGTAATACAGTTCTTAAACTTGATTATCGGTCATCTTCCAGACCAGATTGCAACAGCGTTGAGTGTCAATAAATTGGTACTCGACCCTTTTGACCTGTATATAGCATTCGATATTTCGGGTGCAGGAGCAGGTGAGACCACCATAATGGATACGGACACCAAGAAACTGGTAGGGGTATGTTCTTTTGATCCAGACGGCCAATTGAACGACAACAAAGTAGCAGTCTTTGAAGAAGCGGTTGTTTTATGTGGTAGTAATGTAGCGGCGGGTGTTGATGTTAGAACACTGGCATTTACACAGGTTATGCCTGTTGAAGTTGCTAATTCTGAAATCGTGATATATCAAAGGGGTCAAGAGGTTTTGCGGTCACCTATGAGCCAATTGAATGGTAAAGTAGGCAGTAGCTCAAGACCAGATGTGTACCGAGAGTTGAAAAGCCCACGTTTCCTTGTTCCTAATGAAGATATCACCATCAAGGTCGAAGTACCTAAAGGAATTACTATCCCTGTAGGAACGTATATCAAACTCCTTATCCCTTCATTGATTACCCGCAAGCTGTAGTCAACAAAAACACCATTTAGAATTTAAAAGCCCTGCCTGAATATGGGCAGGGCTTTTGTTTAACACAAAATCAATCTCATGAATATCAAGTATAGAAAAGCTGAATTAACACTGGTGGCAGGACAAACTTCGGTAGATAAGCCGCTTAGTTTGCCCCAAGGCGAATGCCGGGCAATGACCGTATTCAATCCCAAGGCTGGTCCTGATGAAATCGTGGAATTACATGTTCTCGATAATGGGGCAGACCTTATTGAACCAATGGACTATCGATTGAGTGAAAAAACGACCCATGGGAGGTTCTTGGATTCTTGGCGACAAATGAGTTTCGATTGTGGTCGTGATACCATTATTCGCATTACCACGGCGGTTGCTTTGGCTGCTGATGTAAAGGTTCAGGTGGTTTTTGCCATAATCACAAAATAGACTATGTACGAGATTTCACTTAACACCAATATTATTTCAGCTGACGATTCAGGCTATGAGATTACGGGCATGATAAACCCAGAATTTCATAATGATGGTGATACTGATGTTGTAATCCAGAGTCAGGTTATTGCCCCTGGTCAAAGCTTTGGAGCGCAGTTTCCAGATAAGGTGTTGCGTGGTACAGTGAGTATCAGATTTGTAGAGGCACCAGGAGTATCTATCAACAAGGTCATCCTTCACTTTGGGAAATTTATCGGTGCGTATACGAATCCACAGACCGGATTGGCATATACCCTGGAACAAAAGCAAGTAATAGCCGCTCATAATTCTAAATGTAACTAACCCCAACAAAGATGCATAAGGAACCTAATTACTTAAGCGAGTGTCAAAAATGGGAAGACTTTCTATGGGCATCCCCTTTGCACTTTTTGCGAATCAAAAGAGGTTTGAAAAACGAAAATGGCACCTACCTAAGAGGTGAATATCCAAACACCACAACCTATATTTTCGCTGCTGATGTATTTCGCTCACATGATTCTTTTCAGAGCTATCTGAATGAAAAAATCGGGTCTCAAAAATTGACGGCGATCACAATTCTGCCCAGGAAAAAGAACGGAACCGGAACACTATTAGTCGAGGGTTTTTCAGATAAAGATTATGTCACCTATAAAATTCTAAAAATGTTGACTGATGCATCTAACAGCGATACTCAAGTAACAACAAAAAAAACGGTATCAATGACACCTGAAATAAAGAGTGAGCCAATCCCTCAGCCAGTCATCCCGTCACCAATGCACCACTCAGTTTCTTACCCTGTCCAAAATCATAATGGATTGGCAGCAGCAGCAATGCAGGGAATGGGTGGCCCAGCAGCAACAGCACAGGCTGCGGGATTGGGCATGTCCCAATTCGTGGAGCTTCAAAAGAATGCTGATCGCTACCAGGAAGTAAAGGATAAATACAATAAGCTTAAAGAAGAACACCATGCATTGATCTTGCGAAACCGCACCTTGGAAACTGATTTGTCATCAGCCGAAAAGGCGAAGGAATTGGCCGTACTGGCAGAGCAATTGAAGAAGAGCAACTTCTTTGATAGTCAAGCTGCCGAGAAAATGACCGATGCTTTACCCGCATTATTTGAAATGATCACAAACAAAGCTGGTGGACATGCCTCTACTGGTTTGAACGCTCCAAGCGGTCTTAGTGCCGCAAAATCCGATTTTGTTGGCTATTTGGCTGACCAAAAAGTTACCGATGAAATGATGATGCCCTTGACCTCGGTTATGTATTTGCTGGCCCATGTACCCAATTACCCTACGGCATTAGAAACCCTAAACCAACAATATGGCAATCAAGACAATTGAGATCAAGCAAACCAATCCTTTCGATAACGCCAAAAGGGAAAGAATCATGAACATGATCAATGGATTGAACAGTACGCAGTTGAAAAACATGGAATACCTGGTGAATTCGCCCAAGGCCATTAAAGCGATCAGCAGCGACTTTTCATTTGTAAAATTAAAGATGTTCCTGTAATGGAAAAAGGAAAAACAGCCACCAGAAAAATAGTGGACACAGTTAGAAAGACGGCCACAAAGGCCGGAGCTTCCGTCGTCAAGAATCCTATTTCGCTTTTATATGTCGGAGGTGGGATTTTGGCTGTTATCGCAGCCTATAAATTGGCGAAATGGGCTAAAGATGCTTCCGATACTGTATCTGGTGACAATATCGACAATACTATTCCAGTAAGGGTTATACCAGATACTTCCAGGACAACCATAACCAGAAATGAGGCACGCAATTTTGCCAGTCAATTGTTGACGGCTTTTAATTGGAAAGGATTTATGCTGTTACCATATCCGCATTATGGGGAAGGAACGGACAACAATGTTGTAAAATCGATATTCGACCGCATCAATAGCGAAGATTTTAAAGTGATGTACCAGGAATTTGACACCAAAGATTACAATGGTTATAGCTCACCACCTTCGAATATTGGAGGCGGTATTCAAGATGCTCTTGGTATATCTGAAAAACGGGATTTAGTCTACTGGTTACGCTCAGAACTTGACTTTTTTGATTTCAGTCTTAAAAAGCGAGTAAAGGAAATAGTAGAAGGGGCCGGATTTATATTTTAAAAAACTATGGAAACTGACGCTTTAGAACGGTATTTGGAAAGTATAGGTCACAATGGGCCATACACTACTGACACGCATAAGTGTGGGTGTACAAACAACATTTCGACTGCAATAGCTGTGGAACCCATACGAACATCGAACCTGGTAAAATACGATGCCCCATTAACCAAGTCACCCGAAACGATTTTGCCTTCGGGAAATCGTGTAGATGGCGGTGCCATAGAAGCTGAAATTTTGCCAGTAATTCAGGAAGTTCCAAGTCGAGTTGTAATTGATGAACCTTTATTTGAAAGGACACCTTCAGTTTCGATCGACCCACTCAATACCATGGTCGGGGAAGTTTCTGTCATTGTTCCTGAAATCGTTCAAGATACAATTGTCACAGATTTTGTTGATCCATTTGGTAGGACTATTTCTGATTTACCATTGACCGTTACCATCCCCCGGACTTTGACAGACGAATTGCCAATACCCAATATAGATCCAGGGGCAATACCACCCGCAATTGAAGAAAACCTAAAAACCTCTACCGGAGCGCAGCCGAAGACCACGAACACGGTGGTAAGTAAAAAACCGTCTAAGGCCGGTGGCTGGCTTTTAGGGCTATTTGTTACGGGTATGATCGTACGTCAATTCATGAAATCGGGCAAGCCGGATAAGAAAGATTAAAGCGGTTCCCCCCTGATCGGAAACCATTAAAAAAACGAATATGCAAACATTTCAAAATACGCTAAGACTACCTGATAATTTCGGTGAATTATTGAAGGGCCGAGATATCTTGGATGGTGTTTTGTTGTTTGAAGGTGACCCAAGAGCAGAATTGAATTCAGGGCCATTGCCACCAAGGCCACCATTGCAAATCGAGGTGATTACCCCAGAACAATTACAGTCGATCGCCAAACAGGTCGAGCAACAAAAAATCGATGCTGCCAACCGAACGGGGCCAAAACAATATTTCAAGGCACCAGACCCGAACAAGGATTCGAGTATGGGGGTGGTTGCGAACGTAGTATTAGGAGTATTGGTTTTTGGAACTATCGTGTTCATTGGAAAAAACAAGGTTAAAAAGGTGAAACTATAATAATGTACAGAATGGTGATTCATAACGGACATATCAAAGACCAGTACGGTCAACCATTAATAGGTGCCCATATAGTTTTAAAGGGCAACCCAACGATAGGAACCATCACTGATTTTGACGGTAATTTTCAAATCAGCGGTTCTGAGGGTCAAACATACATGATAGGTCATTTAGGCAAAAAGGCTACTGAAGTAACGCTAAAAAACGGGATGCCGTCAGGGCAGTACATTTTAGTGGATGATGCATTCGTACTTGATGAATTTGTGGGTACGGCCCTCAGGAAAAGGAAAAATGTGTTGCTTTCGATTTTGAGCCTGGCAACGATTTTATTTATAGGAAACAGAATATTCAATTAACGATTATGAGATACTACGGAAAATACAAAGGGCTTAATGGCAGTAGACCGCAGCTTACAAAAGTTGAGACGATTACGGCTCCTATTTTCGTACCTGACCCTACACCTTTTGTAGCTCCGTTACCTAGTAATGTTTATGTACCTCCGGTAGACAACGGCAATAAATGGTATGATGTGTTGGCCGACTATTTGCCAAAGGTGATAGACTTTGCCAAACCCCTTATTCAATCCAATCAAAACAACGGGCCTATATATCAAACACCAGGGATATTTTCAGCACCAGGGAACAACCAACAAAATACCGTTGTGGACCGGAACGCAAAAAATGACGGTACTGGAGAAGATAAAAAGAAGGGTCTCGGAGATATTATTTCTGAAAATCCAATCGCCACGACCATAGGTGTTTTGGGTCTAGGTTTTTTAGGATTCAAATTTTTAAAATAATAGCGATGTCAAAAATAATCCATAGCGGTCGAGTTGTAGACGAGAGTGGTCAACCTTTGGTAGGTGCCCATGTTTTGACTGTGAACAGTAATCCAAAACGAGGTGTCATTACTGATGCCAACGGCAATTTCAGTGTTGACGGTAGTTTACACGAGGTTTTCGAAATTGGTTTTCTGGGCTTTGAATCTCAAATTTTTAGGCTTGATAAATACATGGGCAAACAGACCTACAGACTAAAAGAAGATGCCTACGAATTGGATGGATATACGGGTACACCTTCTAGACAGTTGCCACCCAAAGTTGACCGCAGAACCGATACTGAACTTTGGAACATTTTCGGGGGCATTGCAGACGGAATTTTGACCAACGCGAATGTGTTTACACCAATTCAAGCAAGACAAGCACAATTTAAGGTAGAAACTACAAGCAATGGCCCTGTACTTTTTACGAATCAGATCAAGGCGGGAGATATGGCCAAAAGAGTGCCAACTCCTGAAACTCCTAAAGGTGGTTTTAAAGATTGGCTGAACAACAACCCCTTAACGGCGGGTGGCCTTTTGTTGGGAGCCTTGGCCATAGGCACATACTATTATACTAATAACTAACCACAATGGCAGGTAGGGTAAGCAAAAACAGTAAAGGATACAAAGATTGGCACGGCTACCGACTGTACAAAACTAGCGGTGGTGTATTGCCATACCCAGAGCCAGGAGATGAAATTAAAGGTCGTGGTGATGGCACACTAGAAGGCGGCTGGCTGGTACACTTAGAGGCAACAGCGAATATCCCCGACATTGCCTTGGCGGTAGAAGGAGTTAACTATAAACTTTTAACAAAATTCCCATGAATGCACAAAATTTAATAATCGCAGCGATCGCCATTGGCCAAATAGCCCTTTGGGTTTTTGTCATTTACCAATTCAAAAAGAAAAGAAGTAGTGATGCCATAGAATCTAGCGATTCATTGCCCGAATTAAATAAAGAACCCGAAGAGGCTTTAAAATCAATAGAAAAATTAAGGGAAGAAACCCCGATAGTTTCAATTGACAAGAACAATATAGCGTACCTCCATACCAGGGATGGTCGCGAAATACACAAGTATCAACTAACACGAAAAAAATGAAAAAGTTAATTCTACTCGCAGTATTACTGATTGGGTATATAGGCCAATCACAGATTTATATTGGTTATGCCATAAATGGCAAAAAGACAAGCGCCCAAATTGCGGCCATTGATGTAAGCAATACCAGTTACATATACACGGCCTATGATACCGATTTGGGGTATGAAGTCATTAATAGTGGTGCTGGTTGGGGGGCTAGATATATTGCTTCGGGTGTGACATTATCAGGAAACAATACATTCACAGGAACCAATACCTTTCAACAAAGCACAACTTTTGATGTCAGAAACGATGCCGTAAACAACAACATGACGTGGAAAGGTAACGTTGCTAGTGGTTTTACACGACTTTATGTCGATTACAACGGAAATGGAAGTGGTTTTTCAAACCTAGATATTTATTCAAATGATATAAAATTTAATAATGTAAGTCTTTTAAGCAGCGGCCTAGCGAACATAGTAGAAGATATATCACCTCAATTAGGTGGTACACTCGATGCGCTTAAAAATAATATCATAGATGTAAATACTTTTGAAATTGAAAACAGTTTGAGTACGCAAATAATGAGGCAGAATGTAAGCGGTGATTATTATGACTTACAACCTCTTCTTAACGCTGTGCCAGGGTCTACACTCCAATACAGTTTTTCGGCTGATAAATGGCAGTTCTTGGGAGCTGTGCAAATGTTCGCTATTCAAGGCGGTGGTAATCAAATGGTCACCGTTGATAATAATGGTAATATTGGCGCGCAAGCAATCCCAAGCGATAACTCCCTATCCCAAACAAACCAGGTCATTGTCAACGGCACAACGAGGGCTATCGACGTGCAGCCCACTGGAAAATTGGAAATCACGGTAGGTGCCCAAAAAGTCATAGTGGTAGACGGCCTTAATAGTGGCGTTGTAGAATTTCCTTTAGGGATTGATTTTAATAATACTTTAAGCGGGTTAACTGCTAATAAGTATAAAGAGGCTATCGATGAAGTTCAGGGAAATGTTGGCGCAAACGGCACGTCGATTTCTGCCAACGCATCTTCCATTACGGACAATTCCAATTCTATTACAACATTGAACGCTGTGAGTGCATCCCAGTTTGGGTTTAAGATATTAGCGGTAAACCAAACAGCCATTGCAAATGATGCTCTTGATAGCTTGATAGTAAAATTGAATTACGATAATGAAAGTTTTACTATTCCTAGTGGTGTGTTTTCCGTAGGTCAATCAATACGAATTTCAAGACATAAGGAAGCTTTAAACGAAGTTAGAATAATTCAAGGTTCCGGGGTTGATATTTTTGGAGTTACGGACGGCTATTTACTTGGAGCTTATCCATCAGCAACCACAATTACCAGGACAAGCTCGGCCACGGGTCCGGAACAATGGGAAATAGAAGATTATTTTGATAAGACAAATATAGTTGATTGGACAAGTTGCACGGCCGACCCCAATGAATTGTTCACCACGGCCAATGCGGCCAGTGACCCCAATTGCAACGAAACGAACGGATTTGCAGGAGTATCCGAAGGCTTGCCAACCGCAAACGTAACAGTAACTGCTGATTCAGGCACAAAGAATGTTGGGGATTATTCGCTCAAGATATATGCAGACGCCAGTTCATCTTCGTTCATGGAAATCAGTATAAGTGTGGAAAGTGGAAAGACCTATACATTTACGGGCGATTTCATCCAGACTATAGGAACAACAGCAATAGTGCACACGACCGCAGGGGGTAGTCTTGTAACGGGCGAACCGTCTTTTAGTGCGATTTCCGAAGGCACCTGGGGGAGTAAAACATTCACGATTGTGTGCACAAGTACTGGAACTCTTGATATAGGCGTATATGCTGCAAATAGCGGAACAATAGGCGATACTGTTTTTGCGGATAATATTAGCATAATATGGGCAACTACATGAGAAGGTTAATTTGGTTAATGGTTTTAGTCCCGTTACTGTCTTTTGGTCAGACAATTCGGGAGGCAACGGCTACAGGCGCGGGAACACACGACGGGACATCGGTAGCGAATGCCTGGAGTTATGCGGAGGCTTTTGCACAGGCTACTGGTCACATGATAGTTAACATGAAGGCTGGAAATGATGTCACTAATGGCTATAACATTCCGAACAGTGGACTATCCGCAACGCAAAGATTGCATTTTAGAGGGTATAAAACTGCCGCAGGGGATGTAGTTAGTTCAAACGGCTCAACATTTGTTCGGACAAATACAAGCACTTTCCCCTCATCTTCAGATATGCCTTATCTGGACGGCCCTGATTTGGCGGGAAAATATGGTGTAATCATTTCTGGTAGTTATATAACCGTCGAAAATATACAGGTACGGGATTTTGATTGGGGTTTTATTTCGTCTGGATTGGATGCTAAAATGATTAATGCTATAACCTATTCATGTAATTCAGGTTTTTTGCTCAATAGAAGTCTAAACGGTGGAGTATTGGAAAACTCATACGTTCTTAATTCTGGAAACACAGGAATAAATATACAAGGTGGAAAGGACTATACCGTCAAATACAGTCAAGTACGGACGGACGACCCCGCCTCACAGTTTCCAAACGACCCTAATCCATTGATTGGATATTATTTCGCTACGACTTTGGGGGCCAGGAACAATATTATAGAGAACTGTACGGCATATAGAATCCCAGCAACAGGTGGCGGAACCTATCACCAAGGACACGGATTCGTTGGAAAAGCCGATAGTCAAAATAATATTTACAGAAACAACACGGCATACAATACTGGTATTGAGGTCAATTTTTCGGATGTTACCAATAACACTTTTGAGAATATAAAAATCTATGGAGAATATACGGCCAATCCTGGACAGTTTTCAGCAGGGATAAGAATCATTAATGGAGCTTCAGGAAACACCTTTAAAAATATTTATATAGAGGACACGAGGTATGCATTCAACTTCCATGACTTTGACGACGGTTACACGCCTAGTCCTGATACCGATGCAATCGAAGGAGGGCATGACAATGATTTTATCAATGTGGTTGTCAATGGTATGAATACATTGACAGCCTACACGGAGTCACCGGCGAGCAATGCTGTGTCGTCCAACAATACTTGGTACAATTGTACTTTCTATAATTCGACAGGTGGCGGTGGGTTGATAAATGGCCAGCAAGTAGTTACGAATGAAAATTTTATCAATTGTGTTTTTGACAATTTCGACAACCCTTATATGTCGGACATTTCTGGGAATGGGTCATTAGGTTTAACTTTTCAATACACCAACTTTTCAAATAATAGCTTTACCACTCCAACAGGCACAAACATAACCACCCATGCACCTAGCTTTGTAGGTCCTTTGACTTCGGATGTAGGCTTTAAACTGCAATCAGGTAGTTTGTTAAAGGATATAGGAAAAACCGAGGTTCTGGCAAATTCAGATTATGAAGGTAATTCTAGGCCCGCAGGGTCAAGTTTTGATTTAGCGGCCTTTGAAGAGGGTTCTGGTGGTGGTGGTGATGTAACCGCACCCACCGAAAGCAACGTAACAGTAAGTAATATAAGCGATACTAATGTAGATATAGACTTTAATGTAGATGAAGGGTCTTATTTTCATGTTTTTTATGACACTAATACAGGTTCTGCCACACTATCGGTTGACGAGAATACATTAGTTGATTACCCTAATTCAGGGTTTGATTACGATTTAAGCTTTCCAACTTTTGTATTAACAAGTTTAGGTGATTGTTCGGGATGTAGTCCCTTAATTTCAGGAACAACCTATTTTTTTAGGATAAGGCTTGAAGATGCTGCGGGGAATGTAGGCGCAAGTTCGGAATATTCATTTACAACAGCTGGAAGTCCATCAGAACCAACCCCACCTACTCTAGGAGGTGTTAAGAGTCGATTTTTAAAACGTAAAAAAATGTAAAATAGAATAGGATGAAAAAATGGATTGAAACATTGTCAACAGGTCAAAAAATATTGGTTAGGACATTCTTCTTTTTATTGGGAATGACCCTATTGGTCATTGTCTTTTATGCCGGGGGCATGGAAATGCTATTGCTTACCGAAAAAAAAACCGACTGGACTGCCATGCATTCCATTTTTGCAGGGTCGGGTGTCGTTTGTATTGCTATTAGTCTCGCACTAAGTAGGCTTACATCGGTTTTTGATGTTGTGATTCAAGGCGGGAAAAAGCTTATTGGAATACCTTCAAAACCTAAAAATAGAGAAAACGACAATGTATAGATTTTTGGAAATACAACCAGATTTGAAACCCCTTTTTATAGGGGTGATCGGTCTTTTGTCCAGCCTTATCATTGAGGCCGTTTCCGGCGACCCAATTTTTGTAGTGCTCAAATATTTGGCATTGATAATCCCGATCGCATTTACCCTCCATCGATGGTACATTATGATCAAAAAAAATAAGAAAAAATGAAAAATTCATTCTTAAGATTTTGGAACCGATTATCCCAGTTGACCACCGAATTTAACTTTTGGTTTTATACGCACTTGGTAGCGGCTTTATTATTAGGCTTGGCTCTCCATGCAATATTTTATTAAATCAAGATAAATGCAAAAACTCATTCCCATATTGGATAATGGCCACGGCGGCATTATCAATGGTAGATACCAAACGGGGGGCAAACGCTCTCCAAATTGGGATATGGGTGTTTTGTATGAAGGTGCTTTTAACCGATGGATAGTTAACGGCATTATGATGGTGTTGGATCAATTGCAAATCCCTTACTATCATGTTTCACCGGAATTAAGGGATGTATCATTGAATGCCAGGGTTGCGAGGGCTAATAAAATATATCAGGAAAACCCGAATACTTACCTGTTATCCATTCATGCAAATGCAGGTGGTGGCGAAGGTATTGAGGGGTTTACAAGTGTGGGAGATACTGCTAGTGATCCTATTGCCGAACGCTTCCTTGAAGTTCTAGAAAACGACCTTCCAAAAGAAAAAATGCGCTTTGACAGATACTCGGACGGTGACAGGGACAAAGAGGCAAATTACCGGGTACTTTCAAAAACCAATGGCAGGGCCATATTATTGGAATTGGGTTTTATGGACCACCCCGAAGATTACAAAAGACTATGGGATCCCTGGAACCGTCAAGAAAAAATCAATTCGATTGTTCATGTGATCAAAGAACTACACGTATGAAATGGCCAATCTACATTTTAATTTTTGTTGTCTTAAGTGCAATTGCATATTTGGGTTACGACTATGCGGAAACCAAGCAAGAAAATAAGCACTTAAAAGCAAATCAAAAAGAGTTGCTTTACGAAAATGAAACCTTGGTAACCAATCTAAACCTTACCCAAAAAGAACTTTCAGAATTTGTAAAAATACGTTTCCCAGCTTTAAAAGCAAAAATAGATAGTGCGAACATTAGATCCCGAACTATTGAAAAAATAGTTGTCCAAAAAGTAATTTACAAGGATACAACGAGCCGTAAAACTGATTTGAAACCAGTTGTTGAAGCTATTCAAAAGGGCATTTATATAAAAGAGCCTTTTGCCGATATCTCCCACTGTATGATTATTCGAGGTTTTGTTGAATACGATGGTAAAAAGATGAACATAACGATCTCAGATCGTGAATTTAAAAGCATCAATCAGGCTGTAAGTTATTGGGAGCGCAAACAATGGAAGTTATGGTTTATTAAGTCCAGATGGTTTGGAAAAAAAGAAATAAAGGTTACTGTTTTCAATAGTTGTGGGGAAAGTAAAACAGTAGTCGTTAATAGAAAGGAGTAAAATGATGGCAACAAAATTGAACTATAAGCAAGTGGCATTCCAGGCAGCAATATATGCTTTTGCCTTCGGGATGGTGAATAAGCTAATGGCCCCTAAAAAAAGAATAGGGCTTGACATGAAGACTCTTGCTTTTCTGCCCTTGGAGCACCAGGCCATATTTGCTGATCATGTAACGGTAGAAAACGCAGGTAGTTCTATTTGGTTGGTTGAACAAATGGCCAATCAGGACACCGAAGACCCGAATTTGTACAAAGACATCAACAAAACCAGCATTGGTAATTTGGCCTATATAGCTATTCACGGGAGCAACGAGCCAGCCCGTAAAAAAAGTCTAAGGATATTGGAGAACATTAAAAGTCTTTGGGCGTGATAAACAAAAAGCACATAGCAATTGGTACGGGTGTAGGTGCCGTTATCTTGTGGCTTGTTTTTAAGACGAAAGCCAAGTTTCATCAATTGGTCAAAGGTCAAAAAGTCCGGGGTGATGATGCATATGGCAACGGTGTTTTTGGCGCACCAAGAACCCATGATGGTGACCACAACGGCCTTGACATTGTTGCTCAACCAGGAGAAGCAATTTATAGTCCTGTTGATGGGAAAATAAAACAATATTCTTATCCCTATCCCGATAAATCATTTTCCGGATACCATTTATTGACCGACAAATATTTGATTAAACTTTGGTATTTAGCGCCAACACTACATCCAGGAGATCTGGTAAAGGCAGGTCAGGTGATTGGTTTTGCCCAGAATTTGGGCGCACGATATCCTGGAATAACAAACCATGTTCATATGGAAGTCTGGGATTTAAGGAAAATGAATGTAGCTATTGATCCAGCATTATTATTCTAATCGGAGAGTAACTTTTAAAATATTCGAACTATGAAAATGAAGTATCTATTATACGGAGCTTTGGCCCTAGTGGGCATTTCCGCAATCAGAACAAAGGGTTTTGAGATCAAAGAAGTGTTGCCGCAATTAAAGGCAACGCTTAGTGCTATTCGTAAGGTAGGCTTTTCAAGACAGGGCATTAACGCCATGATAGATGTTACGGTTAAAAACCCATCCAACAAAGCTTTGAATGTTGCTAGTGCCGGAGCGGTCACTATTAGCAAATTATTGGTCTATGACCGTCAAAACAATTTAGTGGCAACAGCGGCCCCAAATATCAATGCCCTTAGTATTCCGGCAGGTGGAGAAATAGTATTGAAGAACATTCCTTTGGAAAGCACCTTTAAAGGTATTGTCAATTCTCTTTTAGGAGGCTTTAGCACCAACCCCGATGACTACAGGATAGAAGCCGAAATAAACGCTTTGGGCACCATGATAACGGTATAAATTACGTTGCTGGCCAGCAACTTCAAAATTGGCGTTAGGATACTGACATCTAACTTAAAGAAATCCCCAATATGAAAACTGCGATACAAAAATTCAATGCTTTAAATGGAAAGACCGTTACAAGAAAGGAGTTGCTTGAGATAAAAGAATTGGCAACCTCCCCGGATCAAAAAGAAGTTGTGAAGCGTATTGATGAACTATTACAATCGCATCCTAAAAAGTGGTTTTCGATGAAGGCCGATACTTTTCAAATCCAATTAAAGTCAAAGGTCAAATCTTCAACACCTGGTGGCAACAAACAAAATGCCGTTGTGGACCAGAACGCGAAAAAAGGTGATACTGGAGAGCGGGGGTTAGGGGCTGGGTTGGATGAATTGCATGGGCTTGAATGTTTTAATTTATTGGATTTTCACCCTGGTCAATCTTCACTCGACCCAATAGGATTGGCTAAAGCTGTTTCTTCCGATGATATATATCAGACCATTACAGATAGCATTGTAAAAATGCTGGAAAAGGAAATTGATTGGGAGAAGGAATGGAACCCCGGCCAAAACGGATTCCTTTACGCTTATAATTTTGACACAAAGAAACCCTATAGAGGTATCAATTCGATAATGTTGGGGAGTAAATACATATTTGACCCATCAGAACCGTTGTTGGAAAACCCCTATTATCTGACCTTTAACCAGATAACCAAAAGAAATGGGAAAGTGAAAAAAAGGGCTAAAGCACATTTGGCCATTTATTTCACAAAACTGTATCACTACCAACAGGGTGAACCTGCATTGGAATTTGGCACGTATGACCGAAAAAAAATGATCGCTTTCCTTAATAAGAACAGAAGCAAGATTTCACTTTTTAAAAAGTTGACCGCCGAACAGATTGCCGACCAAAGTTATCTTCCCGTTCTTAAATATTACAATGTTTTTAATGGTGCCGATATCGAAGGGGTCGATTTTGACCTGGACAACTTTAAGGGAGCTGGTCAGTTGAAATCAGGAAAACAGGAAAAACCAGAAAAACTGGAAATTTCCGAGGCAATCATCAATAGCTATCCCAAACCAAGTCCTACGCTTAAATATGGGGGCAATAGGGCATTTTTTAGACCAAGCTCCGATTTGGTGCAAATGCCCAATATTGAACAGTTCAAATATGTACAGGCATATTATACAACTTTCTTTCATGAACTGATCCACAGTACGGGCAGTAAAAAAAGGTTAGATCGGGTAATGGGCAAAAGTTCGGTGACAAGGACTACGCCTTTGAAGAACTGATCGCTGAACTTGGGGCCAGTTTTTTAAGTGCCGAATCAGGTATATTACATTTCACCATGCGTAATAGTGCAGCCTATATAAAAGGGTGGAGAAAGAACCTTTTGGCCATGGTCAAAAAAGATAATCGCTTTTTCTTTAGGGCTGCTAGTAAGGCCCAAGCCGCTGCCGATTTTATGTTGCAGAAAGATAAAAATGGAAAACCAAAGTATTTGAAAAACAAGGATGCTTTAGAGAAACCAGTATCACTATTGGATCAAAGGAAACCGGTTAAAAAACTTACGTACCAGGAAATAGAGGAAATTGGCAAAGAGTATGGGAAAGATATACTTTGGAAAAAGCCGATTGTCGATTACATCAAAGAAGTTTTGAAGGAAAAGAAAAGGCGCGATAATATCCATAAATCCGTATTCAATAGAGACAATAAAAAGTCCACCCCCAAAAGAAAGGTTACTGCAGGAAAGCAATTGGGACTTTTCGGCACAATTCCTAAAAACCCAACGGTAGAATCCGCATTGGCCTATGCGGATAAACATCTGGTAGGTACATCGATTTATCATGCAGATGTGCAAAAAAAGGTAGTTTTCACGAAGCGGGGAATTAAAAAAGCCCTGAACGGTACCGGTAGAGTTACCAGAACTCGCATACAATTGGTATTCATTGCCAAAGACCTATTAAAAAAGGCCAGGCTTCATAGCAGTGAAAAAGATAAAAAACGGGCCAAATCCGGTAATGTTTTTCATACCCTTAGAACCAAAGAGATTTTCGACGGACAAACTTTTGAAGTGATCATTAAGTTAAAGGAGTCCACCAATGGAACTATTTATTACGATCATACCGAAATACAACTAAAAAAGCAACTTAGCGTACCGCATGAAGTTCCCAATGGAAAATCAAAATCGTTAAGACGTGCCAAGTTGCCTTCCGAGAACAAAGTTACAAAAACTGGGCCAAAGCAAAAAAAAGGGTTGAGCCAACCTATAGTATTGGACGCGGGAACTTCACTTAACCCCGTTCAGCCAAAACGGGCGGCACATAATGGGGATGCTGCCGCTTCCGTTTTGGAAATCCCTGTAATTTCGGAAGAAGTCAATCCAATTCCCCAGGTTCTGGACATACCTACAAAAAAACCGTTGCCAGCTCGCGTAAATCCCAAATCAAAGAAAGTACTCAGTAGTGGCGACTTAATGAACATGCATTTTGAGAGTTTGGACTTCGACGGTGCCTGGGCGGAATTTATGCAAAACCCTGCAAAGAACATGCGATTAGCCATAAAAGGAAAGCCAAAAAATGGTAAAACATCAGGTAGTGCCACTTTTGCGAATTATTTGACCAGGTTTGGCAATGTGCTATATAATTTCGTTGACCAGGGCTTTAACAAAAGCACTAAGGATATTTGGCAGTTGGCTGGTCTCGCGGACAATCCCAGAGCCTTTGCTTCCGATATAGATAATCTGGAAGAATTGGAGCGGGAAATTGCCACTGGAAACTATCAATTTGTATTCATAGACATGATCAATGATTATATTGATAAAAGCGGAATCGGCCCCCAAGAATTTAAAGATCGGTTCATTAAAAAGTATAATGATGTAAGTTTTATGTTGGTGTTCGAGGTTACCAAGTCAGGAGATTTTAAAGGCAATCAAAAGTGGACACATCTTGTAGATGCCATCGTGGACGTTGAAAATTTTGTCATGTACAATAAAGGCAGGTATGGTATGGGCCACTTTGTGATTTGGCCAGAAGGTTTGAAAAGGCTAGACCCAAAAAAGTATGCCGAATTGATTGGTAAAGAAAATGAACAGGAGGTATCTGGCCCAACAGTTTTGTTTTAGAATTTGAGTTAGTTGGTTAGTTGAAAAAGCGATGCTCTAGGGTGTCGCTTTTTTTTATTGATTCAATGATAACTATGAACCAAACAAATTCAAGGGGGGGGCTCTATTCTAGGGATGGTTCGATATCGATAGTTATCCCGGTCTTTGGATTTTTCGAGTGAGAGCCATGTAAAATGATATCATTTTGTTCGCCGGTCTTCATTGGCCATACATGAGCTGCGGTAAAATCGATATCATTTTTTCATCCGGACAGCGATTTTCTGACAGAATTTTTGATGCAATCGATATCATTCTTCTTCCTGGTCTTCGCCATGGGGTAATGAGTTGGTTACGTTTCGATATCGTTTAATGTTGTTTTCAAGTTCTACTAGGGTCTTGGAGCTTTTATCACTTATGCTTTCCATACCCCGTTCCAATAAATATGCCTTCGCTCTGAGCATTGCATTGTCATCTTGCAGGTTTTCGATTATACTTTCCTGGTGCTGAAACCGCAATAATACCTTAAGTACCGCATTGGCCGTTGTCTTTTCGTCGAAACGAGACTTGGCGTAGTTTACGGCATCCTGGTATTTTTGTGCTATGTTTTTACAAAGGATGTTCATTATTAATTTTATTACCGGAACACACCGGACTTTTTGTTGTTACTCGAGAACTGCATTTTTAGCGTTATGGTCCTGATAGGGCATTCATGAAATAGCTGCGTTCCAAAGCGGTCATTCGCTCAAATTTTTTAGTCAGGTGCTTGCGCTTACGTTTGTAGTCGTGGCGTTCACGATAATCATTGCCCATGTATCTATAATCATGGAGTTCTTTGGGAGGTTCATAGTTGAAGTAAACCGTTTCGGTGGCCATGCCGTGCCTGGTCTTTGCTTCAAAACTAATTTTGTTCCAACCTTTTAGATTTGACTCATACACCTTGTTATCGTAGGTACTGATCAAAACAGGTGAGCAACTAAAATTGTTGGCCCTTTCCAATATTTCCAGGTGGTCGGCTTCGGTAAGTTCATAAGGATAGCGATGTTTGCTTTTACGGTCTTCAGGTCGATACGTAGGATCCAGGTAATGTACAACATGGTGTTGATCCATGTTAATGTTCAGCACATCCCGCCAATCCGTAGTAAGGAAGTTGGTGTTAGGGGCGAAAATGTCGAGCGTACTGGTCTGTTTCCAGTAAATCTCCCAAGCTTTGACAACATCTTTATTAATGTCGTTCAAATACCAATTCTGACAAGGTTTAATGTTTCGGGTAATGCCACAATGGCCTAAAAAGGGAATGACCAGGGTGTTGTGAGGCGGTATCAGGTTAATGATCTGCTGGTAAGTTCCAGACCCGCCTTTGCCTCCGAAATAGCCTTCGAGGGCGTTGACTTTAAAACTCATAATGTGGTGGTTTCGGTAACTTTAGTTTTAGATCCCGCAACGCTTAAAAAAGATGTGTATGATCAATCACCTACATTTTTGACGTTACGATATCATGGTAATACGAAAGTAGAAAAATATTTCGAAAATCTCAAAAGATTCAATGATTCAGGCATTATTCAGGCATAATACATATTGAAATCTTTATAGAAGGCTATATATAAAGGTCTAATGACCTTTTTGAAGTTATGCCTGGCAGGCAAGAGGTCACCGGTTCGACTCCGGTATTCTCCACCAATAGCAGTAAGGCTTCAAGAGTTTTTAACTTTTGAAGCTTTTTTAATTTGCACGCAAATCATGAATAAAATTAAGTTTGATATTGATTGATACAAATTAGCTTAATTTGATGATTCTTCACCCCTTAAAGAATGCTTATTTTGTAAAAAGCCTTTAAAAACTAATTAAAGAATTAAAAGTCCCGTAAAAGGTTAATTAACAAGAATACTAAAAGAAGCCAGGAATGGGACACTTCCAAGACTGATATGCGGTACTTTCAGAAGAGTACCATAAAATGACCATTTTAAGGGACCGATTTTTTTTAAACAAAAGCTTAAATTCGTAGTACTAAAGGGTAAGGCTACAGAAGGAGGTAAAAAAGCTAATCCAAAAATAGATTCTTCAAAGTATGTTATAAAATTTAACTTTTAAATAAAGGTAGAAACTATGATAATCAGAATTTTAGTGTTGTCCGCGATTTTTATACACATCGTCAGTGGGCAGAAAAATGAAAAACAAGAATTAGTAAACAATAATACTAATACCACTTTGCGGATGCAAAGTGGGGAGAGGGTTACCTGGAATCCAGAGCTCGAAGAAATGGAGTTTAATCTGTCGCATTTGTCTGGATTGATAAATTTTAGTAAGAGCCACCACTTTAGCGAGGTGCGACATACACCTTCGAACATGCTGATTAGTCCTGATGGAAGTGGAATGGAACATGTCGGTCTATTAAACTTTTTTCGTGTGTTGATTAGTGGTGGATACTTGACCGAGCTCAGGGAAGAAAAGCCGCTCGTAAAACCGGAGAAAGATGGAGTCACTCTCACTTGGTTGCCCACGATTCGACGTCAGGCAAAAGTGACCATCAGGTTTACTTTCCGCGAACCGAACATCATTGACATGGATATGTCGGTGGAGACTCTGGCCAATTATCCTGGTTTCGAGATTTTGCTGTCGGCCTACCTCGCACCGGGCTTTGTATCAGGGGCTTATGTCGCCAAAGAAGAGTTTGGACCTGTGGTACCAGAGCAGATTCGCATTACCGACCAACCCATGATTCACGGCGTATGGCCATTCTTTCCCCGGGATGAAGCCGGGGCCAATGTGCTCACCGATGGACGCCACCAAAAAGGCCGTTGGTACTGGCGGATGGCAGTCGGACGACGCTACGGCATGCCTATGGCATTTTTTAATAAAGGCGACGTCGATGTTCTAGTAATGGGACGCCCGGAAGATGTGTATGCCGTCGGCGCCACTTACGAAGGAGATCCAGAAACCGACGACATTGCCGCACACCGCAGTCTCTATCTTTCCTTGTTTGGTGAAGATCTCGTTGCTGGCGAAGGGCGACGAACACAAATGCGAATGATCATCGGAAAATTTGGAAGCGACCCGAATAAACATGCTTCCCTATACGAAGCATTTCTCAATGATGTAAAGTTAAAGCCCCGCTTTCACGAAAGCACCCCATAACATGAAGACGACTCTATCAAATGAATTAGAGGATTTCTTTGAGAAGAATCAACAAATGAACGAATAGATTATTAATTGCCGAATTAATGCCAGAACGAAAACCCTTTCCAAAAATGGGTTGGTGATACTAATGGTGAGAATCATGAACAATTAATGTCGGCTTTGGTAATGTAGTAAACAAGAAAAATGTGTCGATAATTCTGAAAGCCAAAGATGGTTTTAAAACTTACACGGCACTTACGAACCTTGACGCAAGGGATCGGCAGCCTGATTTGGACAGCAGGGCTGACAATACCGCCGCATGGCGTGATTTGAACTTCTCACTTGACGTGGGCACATTTGGTGTGATGCCTCGTGGTGACTATGATATTTACTTGAAGATCAATAATCCTAAAGAAACTAGCGCTAATAACTAGGCATTCGAGTGGTCAGTACGACCCAACATAAATGCCTAGTTATTACACACCGTATTTATTCATTTTTAGTTCCTTGGGCGGTACCGCGCAAGGAATTAAGTTTCAGATATTGTTTTGGCGAGAGATAACCAAGGGCCTTATGGGGCCTGTCGTGATTATAATCGTCCATCCATTATTTGTGTCTGTTCCCTTGCCTGGTCGATGTCCTCGAAGATGAACCTGTTTAGCGTATCGCGCCTGAAACTTCCGTTAAAACGCTTCACGAAGGCATTTTGGCTGGGTTTGCCGGGTTGTATGTACTTGAACTCGATATCGTGCATCTTGCTCCATGTTGCCGTTAGGTCGGCTATGAACTCCGGTCCGTTGTCCATGTGTATCCTCTTGGGTTTTTTCCTTCGGTTCAGTAAATGGTCAGGCACCCATACCACCCGGTTGCTGGTCAAGGAGAAGTCCACCTCGATATGCTGGGCCTCCCTGTTGTAATCGTCCATGATGTTCAGTGCCCTGAAGATCGCCATAAACTTATTATTGGTGCTTAACCGTAAGGATGTAATGGGCGAATACAAGAACTCGACTTTTCAAAATATATTGGCCATAGTGGGGTTTGTATTGATTTGCGTTTTGGTGTATCTTATGTACGGTAAATTAATAGGATATTTTACTA
>JAJRRO010000115.1 GCA_024279425.1 Bacteroidota bacterium
ATTTTAACTTTCTACTTTTCATTTTTTGTTTATTTTTAATTAGATTCTTTCAAATGCATATAGGGATGAATCAATATGCGGTTGTTGGCCGGTAACCATTTCGGTAATAAGTTTTCCGGTGGCTGGTGCCATGCTAAGCCCCAACATGTTATGCCCAGAGGCCATATACAAATTTTTATGCACTGGAGATTTATCAATAATCGGCATACCGTCATTGGTCATTGGTCGCCAGCCACACCACTCTTCCGATTTCTTGTCAGAATAAGGCTCTTTGAGGTATTCTGCCGCTACATTTTTCAACGTCTGTAACCTTTTCTGATCTAGGGTGGTATTATAACCGGAAAATTCCATGGTGCCACCAAGACGGTAACCATCGCTCCATGGGGTAGCCACTACTTTTTTTTCTTCAAATATAAGAGGACAAATAGGGCTTAGTTTTGGTCTTTTCATGGTGATACTGTAACCTTTGCCCGGTACGATCGGGATTTTTAACCTTAGCTCGCTTTCTAGCCATGGCGACCAGGCCCCTGTAGCCAATACTACATCCTTGGCCTTTATACTTCCCTTCGATGTTAAGAGTTCGGTAATCCGTCCATTTGTGTTTTTAAACTCTTTAACTTCACACTGATCTTCGAATAGTACACCATCGAAACTTAGTTTTTTTCTGATTTCATTTAATAACTGTCCGGGGTTGAGGGAGGCATCCATTTTATAGAACCATGATCCATAGGCATGGTCGGTAAGTGCTGGTTCTTTATCCAAAAGTACTGAACCAATTATTGGTTCGGCTTTCAAGCCTATTGTTGCCAGTTTATCATTGTTTTTCTGGTAGGCAACAAATTTTTCTTCTTTACTAAACACAAAGTGGACCCCACTTGGTGCCCAGCTACAGTTAATTGATTGAGAATCAAATAACTCATCGTATAAAGTACGAGATTCCATCAATAAATTGTTACGGCCATACATACTTCGCTCTATCTGCTTTTTGTTCAGGGCATTCAAGGCAAAACCCAGCATCCAGTTGATAAACTTCATATCTAATTGCGGTTTGATATAAAAAGGGGAGTCTTTTTGAAACAGCCACACTGCCGCTTTCATTAGCAGAGCCGGACTATTTAATGGAAGAGCATGGCTAGGGCTTATCAATCCGCAATTACCATAGGAGCACATGTCTTTTACCTTCCCCTTTTCAAGCACCATCACTGATTTACCTTCTTTGGACAAATAGTAAGCACAAAACAAGCCTATTATACCTCCACCTATTATGGTCACATCGACGTTCTTATTATTTTCTGTCATCAGCCTTTCCATCAATTCTTAAAAAGAAATACTACTAAAGTTAATTTATTACAACTATTTACCATTTTAAAACTATTGATTACAAATACTTTCTTTTACCTCAATTGACCCATATGATTTATTACAAAACCCCTATATATTCTGTAGATACTACTACCTCATCAAATAGTATCTGGTCTATATCACCAAGATTACCTTTTGTCATATAGTAGTTCAACCAAAAGAAATTCAACTTCAAATCTTCCTTATTTCTCCATTGAAAACCTTCAAAGGGATAACCATCAGAACTTTCAATACTATTGCCTCCTTTTTTCAACAAAGGAAAATTTTCACCTAAATGCAGTATCTTTTTCCCATTGATCCAAAATGCCATTTCACCATTTAATTCTTCTACCGGACTGTTCATCTTCAACATAAATTCTACACAAGTCCACTCTCCAACTTCCATTTCGATGGGTGTTTCGGGACGAAAGGTATTACCCCAATATCCTGAATCGGAACTGCCCAGCATATCTTTCCAATAAGTGTAAAACCCCCACTCCCATGAGCTACTAAGAGGACATTCTATTCCAGAGATAAGAAAATCATTTCCTTGCGGCTTTAACCCTGCTAGGCCTTTTGGATAGGTGCTAGCAGGATTGTAACCTCCTAACTTTACTAAATGATGAATTTTACTGTTTCTTGTCAAAAATTTTACATAAAAACGAGCAAAGAGAGAGTCATAGCCCTGAGGAAAGCTTTTAAATAAATGTCCTCCTTGGTTCTCTCCTGCGATATAAGTTATCATGAGGGATTGCTTACCCCCACTGCCTTCCGGTACATCGTCGTTCAAAGACATCCCTTTTGTATTTTTCCGGTCATCCCAATTGTCCTGTAACTGATCAATGGAATTGGATTCAAAATCTTCACGAAAAATTATCCCTGTTTTTCGACTAAATGTATCCACATCGTCGGTTTCAATTTTCTGATTATTTGACTCTTGGCCATAAATATTGCTCGCTACTTTATCTTTGCATTGGAAACATATATACAAATAAGCTAAAAGCAGGAAAGTTCTGGTAGTTGTCTTCATTTCATATTGATTCAGGTTATTTTAAAATCCTAACTGATTGTTGATATGTTCGGCTTGTTGTGAAGCTCCAGGCATCTGACCTCTTTTGTTATGAAATTCTGCGTTTTTTGCTCCTGTTGTTCTGGAGTACCAGTCCTTGGTTAGATTTTCAGGA
>JAJRRO010000116.1 GCA_024279425.1 Bacteroidota bacterium
ATTTTAGAGGTCAGTAGATAAATTCATAGTTTCAAGGCCAATAAATATAGGAATTATATGGATATTTTCAAGGGTCGAAATCTTCTAGAGTTCTCTGATCGGTTCAAAACGGACCTGGACTGCAAGGAGTATCTCTGCGAAATCAAATGGAACGAGGGCTTCAAATGTGTCAAATGCAACCATGGCGCCGCTCAGGTGCACAAGGATTTTTCAAGGACCTGCAACATATGTGGACATAGGGAGTCGGCTACGGCCAATACGCTTTTCCATAAGGTCAGGTCCGGGATTCGCAAGGCATTTTTCATCTGCTTTGAAATGGCTACCAGCACCAAGGGCCTTTCGGCAAGTTATATGGGGGTACGTTACGGAGTGACAGAGAAAACGGCCCGTTTGTTCATGCTTAAAGTTCGTGAGGCTATGGAATCTAGCGGGAACCATCCTATGGATGGTATCGTCCATGTGGATGAATTCGTCATCGGCGGAGCAAAGAAGGGAAAGATCGGTCGCAGTTACGATGCCAAGAAAAAGAAGGCGGTTACAGCTGTTCAACTTACGGAAGACGGAAAGGTCAAGCGTATGTACGCCATGCGTATCGAAGATTTCTCGGCACGGTCCCTACAATACATTTTCATCAACAACATCAGTAGGTCCGCCGAGGTGACCACCGACAAATGGAAAGGATACAGGCCAATAGCAAAGGCCTACAATATTACCCAAATCGAAAGTAACAACGGGCTCAACTTCAAAGCCCTCCATACCATGACACATCAAATCAAATCATGGATAAGGACGACCTATTCATGGGTAAGTGATTTCAACATGAACAGATACTTTAATGAATCTTGCTTTAGAATAAACCGGTCTCAGGGCAAAGCAACAATATTCAACAACCTTATAACAAAAATGGTCAGCAAGAAAAAAGTCTATCAAAAGAAATTAATATGTATCTAACTACTGACCTCTATTAATTTCATTGTCATACGGAAAATCAACACGTAAGCAATCTTCGCCATACTTGGCAAAGTGTGAAATATAAATTGGTTTATATTTTGAATCCACTATTTTTTAAAATTGTAGGTAACAAAGGAATATTATCATTGATGATATCCCCATTCTATACTTCCTACGAATTTAACCATTTAATTACTGTTGAAAAACTGTACTTGTTAACAGTTGTTCACAATACTGATCAGTAAATGAAGTTCTATATTTATGGCTTCATACTACATGCTATTATCGACCATTACGTCAGTGATGGTAAACTTTTCAAAAATAAAAGGGTGGGTACATGCAACCTTTTAATTTTGCCGTTGTCTCTACTAGGGAAATCAAAAAACAACATTCTAAACTGACAATCAATGCGAATACAATTGAATTATCAAAAGCTGTTTACCTTTGGCTTTTGGCTGAGTATCCTCATATTTAGTACAAGTACCTATGCACAAACAAACTATACGCTAAATGGCACCACAATCGACAAAAGCAATTGTGAAACGCTATTTGGGGCCTCGGTCTTTTTAAAAGGCACGACCATTGGGGTAGTGACCAACGAATATGGTTTCTATTCCGTTACGGGTCCTAGGGTACTTGTGTAAATCAGACCAATCCTGAAAATTATGCACATGGTTATTTTTGGTTGACTGAGGTCAATACGGCAAGTTATACCTTTCAGAAGGTATAAAGTACAAAGCTATAAGTACAAAGTTGAAGACTAAATGCCAAGAACCTTGCACTTAGCGGTCACACTTAGAGTGCATGCTGAGCTGTTCGGGGCATGGTCAGAACACCTATTTTGTACTTTGTACTTCATATTTTGTACTCCCATCTTCCCTAAAGTTAACTTTCCCCCAAAATCGGATATTCATTTTATCAAAAGCCGTATTTTTATAAGATGGTTATGAACTTAAGAAAGGGCTTTCGTTTTTCAACCTATGAAGCACCTGAACAATCCCCTTTCGATAAACTTTTCGATATTTTCCAAGAGCTGATTACACATACTTCGGGAGATGTGGATGAGGCCCTGGATTGGCTTCGAGAGCTTGATAGGGAATATGAGCTTACCGATGAGAATTATACCATTGATGACTTTCTTGAAGATTTAAAGGCTAAAGGGTTTCTCAGGGAAGAGTTTGAAGATGGAGAAGATGAAGGACAAGGGGAAGAGGGTAAAGGTAATTTGTCCATTACTGCAAAGATGGAACGTATCATCAGACAACGGGCCTTAGATCAAATATTTGGTAAATTGAAACGTAGCGGTTCTGGCAATCACAGGACGAACAAAGCCGGACAAGGGGATGAGCATACGGGCGATTTTAGGGAATATCGTTACGGTGATGGCCTAGAGCATATTTCCATGACCGAAAGTTTGAAAAACGCTCAAATAAACAACGGTATTGATGATTTTTTATTGACCGAGGATGATTTGGTCATAGAGGATACACACTTCAAAGCCCAAATGAGTACGGTTCTAATGATTGATATCAGCCATAGTATGATTCTCTATGGAGAAGACCGCATAACACCAGCAAAAAAAGTAGCCATGGCCCTGGCCGAACTGATCACCACCAGATATCCTAAAGACACTTTGGATATCATTGTTTTTGGCAATGATGCCTGGCCCATTCCGCTAAAGGATCTGCCCTATTTGAAAGTAGGACCTTACCATACCAATACCGTAGCAGGATTACAATTGGCCATGGATATGCTTCGAAGAAAAAGAAATACCAATAAGCAAATATTCATGATTACTGATGGTAAACCCAGCTGTTTAAGATTGCCAGATGGAACCTACTATAAAAACAGCGTGGGTTTGGATGAATATATTGTTGAAAAATGTTATAATATGGCTAGTCAGGCGCGAAAGTTGCATATTCCTATAACAACCTTCATGATTGCCCAAGATCCCTATTTAAAACAATTTATCCGCCATTTTACTGAAGCAAATAATGGGAAAGCCTTCTTTACAGGTCTAACGGATTTGGGTGAAATGATTTTTGAGGACTACGAAGCCAACAGGAGAAAAAGATTAAAATAATGCCAGTGACGCAAAATACGTGGCTTGAAATATAAAATTCTATATGGAATTAAGGATTGTCCCCTTGAGGGGACTTTAGGGGTGTCCTTAGGAAAGTTTATATAACCCAAAACCTTTAAAATTTAAAAAAGACCAAATGGCCGTAGAGTATAAAAATATAAAAACACTAGGAGACCTTAAGAAGGCTGGCTACCAAAGCAAAAGCATAAAAGATGAGCTCAGAGGCAACCTTCGTGAAAGGATAAAAAATGGGAAGGAATCATTTTTAGGAGTCTGGGGTTATGAAAATTCGGTAATTCCAGAATTGGAACGGGCCATCTTATCTCGTCACAATATCAATTTGTTGGGGCTTAGAGGTCAGGCCAAGACGCGGTTGGCAAGACTTATGGTCAACTTATTGGATGAATGGATTCCCATCGTTGAGGATTCTGAAATAAATGATGACCCTTTAAACCCCATTTCGAGATATGCCAAGGAACTTATCAAAGAAAAAGGAAATAAAACTCCAATTTCTTGGCTGCATAGAGATGATCGGTTTTATGAAAAATTGGCCACTCCAGATGTTACCGTAGCTGATCTAATTGGTGATGTAGACCCAATTAAGGCTGCGAATCTCAAACTATCCTATGCCGATGATAGGGTAATTCATTTTGGAATGATCCCTAGGGCGAATCGTTGTATTTTTGTAATCAATGAATTGCCAGATCTGCAAGCCAGAATTCAAGTCTCATTGTTCAATATATTGGAAGAAGGAGATATTCAGATCAGGGGGTTTAAGCTGAGATTGCCTCTTGATTTGCAATTTGTATTTACGGCAAACCCCGAAGATTATACCAATCGCGGGAGTATAGTAACGCCTTTAAAAGATAGGATCGGTTCACAGATATTGACACATTATCCTGATGACATAGCAACAGCGAGAAAGATTACCGAGCAAGAATCAAACTTGGATAAAAGACAAATAGACTCGGTGGTCGTACCTGATATTGCCAAGGACCTATTGGAACAAATAAGTTTTGAAGCTAGGAATAGCGAGTATGTCGATTCGAAAAGTGGCGTTAGTGCCCGGACCAGTATAACCGGATTTGAAAACCTTTTGAGCACTGCAGAACGTAGAGCATTACTCTCAGGAGCTGATAATACAGTCGTTAGATTAAGTGATTTTCTTGGGGTTATCCCGGCTATTACCGGTAAGATCGAACTGGTTTACGAAGGTGAGCAAGAAGGAGCCGATGCCGTGGCCGCTATATTAATAGATGATGCAATAAAATCGATATTCCCAATATACTTCCCAAAAATTGAAAAACTGGAACGCAAAGATGCCGAAGGTCCTTATGATGAACTGGTGTCCTGGTTTTTTGAAGGCGAAGGTTTTGAGTTACTGGATGATTATACAGACGATGAATATAAACGTGCATTGGATAGTGTAACACCCTTGAATCAATTGATGAAAAAGTACCAACCTGAAGTCATAGAAAAAGATAATTACTTTCTAAAAGAGTTGTTATTATGGGGACTCGTGACCTACAAAAAACTAAGTAAGCATCGATTCTCGGAAGGCTTTCAATTCAAAGATCTTTACGGCAGTTTTATAAGCGGATTATAGAACAAACATCGAGACCTGTCAGGTTTCAAAACCTGACAGGTCTTCCTGCGATGTAAGCCCCTTTTTCATAGCAATTATTTTCCATTATACCTGATATGCCGGTAAGTTGAAAATAAAGGAACTTCCTTCTTTGGGTTTGCTCATTACGGTAATAGTTGTATCGTGCAAATCCATTATTTTTTTGACGATTGCCAAGCCCAAGCCGTATCCTAATTTCTTTGTGCTTTTATCCACCTGTTTATAGCGGTCAAAGATAAAAGGCTGTTCACTCAAAGGTATACCTGAGCCATTGTCGGTAATATTGATTTCAACATGTTTATTTTTGCGATTTAGGGATAGTTTGACATGACCGTTTGGCGCCGTATATTTAATGGCGTTCTCGATCAGGTTTTGCAAAGCCCGTTCAACCAAACTGATATCAGCGAAGACCATGCAATTCTCTTGAGGATTGTTAAGTTGTAAATTAATATGTTTTTGATCTGCCAAAACCCTGAATTTTGCGATTAAATCGTGAGACAATTCCGTAATGGAAAATGGCTCCTTTACAGGCGTAATCTGTTCGGTTTCCAACTTTGAATACTCAAATAACTGATTAATCAGATTCGAAAGCTTATCCACATTGTCGTGGGTGATTTGCAGATATTCCTGTTTTTTATTCTCGGTTAAAGAATCCTTTTTCATCTGCAGGGTTTCAATATATCCTTTCAAAATAGCAAGGGGAGTTCTTAGGTCATGGGACACATTGGCAATCAATTCCCTTCTTAAAAGGTCAACAGACTTCATTTTATCCATATTTTCTACAATGGTGTCCGCCATTTCATTGAAGGAGTTTGCGAAAACCTCGATATCTGAATCCTTGGGATTTTCAATCCTCGCCTCCAAATCACCTTCTTGGAAACGCCTGACCGTCCCTGTCATCAAACGTAGATTTTTGGTCAAAAACCAAATGCTCAACAAGCCAATCAATCCGGCAAATAGCGTGGATAGAAGGGCTGCACCAATACCCAACCTTGAAAAATAACGCCCAATCAAAGTGTCACTAACCTGCTGAAGTTCCTCACCAGCAAGTATGATGTAAATGAATCCTTGCCACCCGTTAACCGAAAAAGAGGCAGCGGAAAATATTTTTTGTTCACCTGGATTTCTTGGATCATCCCCTAAGATAAATTCCTCGCCTTTTGCTGCTATAAATGCTTTAATGGGTTCCAAAGAAACATGTTTTACATCAGAGCTGTCGCTATGGTCCAAAACCACTGAGTAGAGGATTTCCCCTTTTTGATTCAGTAAATACACCTCGATACTGCGATTTACGGCCATCATATCATGCATCAAATCACCGAATAAGGGCTTATTTACACTCCCATCTTCCAGGAACGGGGAAGCATTCTGAAACTTTTCCTCTATCAGATGATTCGCGATCTTGGCGTTGACTTTTTGCCTCCTTGCTTGACTATACTTATTAGCAAAATAACCTGTGACAAAAATATATGAGACCCCCATTACTAGTATAAGTAGAACAAATGCAAGCCATAATTTTTTGACCAATCGGGGGGTCAATGTTTTTTCTGCTTTCATGTTGCGATATCTTCATTGAACTTGTAGCCAACGCCCCAAGTTGTTAGTATAAAAGTTGGATTGGCCATGTCGGATTCAATTTTGGCCCGGAGTCTATTTATATGGGAATTGACGGTATGTTCATAACCTTCAAAATTATACCCCCAAATCATATTCAAGAGTTCAGTTCTTGTATAGTTTCTACCGGGGTTTGATGCCATGAGTACCAATAGTTCAAACTCTTTGGGTGAAAGTTCTATTTTTTGATCATTCAACAGAACCTTTCTTTTATCAATATCAATGTATAGACCTTCAGCTGAAATTGAGCTCGTATTTTGCACTGTATTCAACTTTATATCCGTTCTACGCATCACCGCTTTTATCCGGGCCAATAGCTCTCTTATACTAAAGGGCTTTGTCATATAGTCGTCAGCACCTATTTCAAGGCCAAGTACACGGTCAATTTCCTCAGATTTTGCGGTGAGCATAATTATGGGAGTGTTCTTTTTGGCCCGAAGCCTTTTGCAGATTTCAACCCCATCCATCGTCGGTAGCGTCAGATCCAATAGAATAAGGTCATAGTCATTCTCAAGAGCCATTTTTAGGCCCTGCCCACCATCTATTGCTTTGGATGTGCTATATATAAGGTCTGTAAGATGAATTTCTAGGAGTTTTATAATCTCCAGATCATCTTCTATGATAAGGATCTGTTTCATAATTATAGTATTGCGAATGAAGTTAAAATATATCACACAAGTATCACAAAGAAATGATATAAGTTAAAAAGGACATTTTGCCGGTAAAACATTGGAAATATAGCCTATTTACGTCATAGGAGAACATTCAGCAGTTGAATTTATCACAAAACCCTTACAGAATATCACCAAAAGTTTAACATTTCGTGATTAGCCTGTAATATGGGGAAACTTAGTTTGTTGTGTAATCTTAAAACAACTAAAAATGAAAAATGTAAGAAATCAATTTGCTTTATTATTATTTACAATGCTGTTCTTTACATTATCATCATGTAGTGATGGCACTGATGGCACCGATGGTATAGCTGGTATGGATGGTGTTGATGGCACTGATGGCACTGATGGCACTGATGGCATGGATGGTATGGATGTACCGAAAACGGCGACATTGGACTTTAACCTTAATGGTCTGGAAGATTTAGGTCCCGATTATTTATATGAAGGTTGGATTATTGTAAACGGGGGGCCTGTATCAACCGGTATTTTTTCTGTTAATAGTTCCGGTGCACTTTCAAAAAGTTCTTTTGAAGTAGATTCGGTAATGTTGGCAAGTGCAACAAAATTTGTTTTGACTATTGAACCAAATCCAGATTCGGATCCTACGCCCTCGGACCAGAAACTGATTGCCGGTGACTTTAATGGTAATTCGGCAGCCGTAGCTACCAATGTGATGCCCGGGGTCGGTGACTTTAGCGGTGCTGCCGGAACCTTCTTTTTACGTAGTCCCACCGATGAGCCAGCTGGTTCCGCTAACAATGGAAATGATCAAAACGGGATTTGGTTTGGCCTGCCCGGGATGCCACCTGCTGCTAACTTTACCTTGCCCACATTGCCAACAGGTTGGATATACGAAGGTTGGGTCGTAGGTGATGCAGGCCCGCTGTCCACAGGAACATTTATTTCTTTTGACGTCTTGGATAATAATGCTGGTGCCGCCCTAAGTTTTGGAGGTACTGAGAATTTGGGGCCACCAATTCCTGGAGAGGATTTCTTTAACAATCCACCTGTGGGAGAGACATTTCCACTTGATGTTCGGGGAAGAACGGTTGTGATTAGTATTGAGCCGGTACCGGATAATAGTCCGGCACCCTTTTTACTAAAACCTTTGGTAGCCGTATCAGGGAACGACACTGCCCCAATATCGTACCCCTTTAATTTGAATTTAGCTTCTTTACCTACAGGAACCGTATCTAGAATAGATGTAAACTGAGAATGAGGGCTATCATCTGTTTAATGGTGATGGTTCTCCCATAAGTGTGGTATGGAAGTATAGAATACCCATTTCTGCATGCCGGAACAGAGTGGATCAGCCTGTTGGTATGGGAATGGACCAAGCTCCCTTTCAATCAGGCCCCAACACCGGTGCGGCAGATGAAAATACCTCGGTCCGAAGAGTTACTGAAATCCAAGACGTTCAATTTGGTAAGGGTGCAATATCTTCTACTGAGGGAGTCGCTGGTTACGGAGACCTTGGAGGAGGATATAATTTTGTAAAAGTTACTGTTGAGCCAAATTAGAAAGTAGAAAAATATTTTGGTTGGTTAGTTTTGTTAATAAAATGGCTCGGGGAAACATTTTTCGGGCCTTTTTCGTGATGTATCATATATACATCATTCCCAAGAATCAATCTGGTCGTTCATCTCGTCAAAACTATAGCCACCTACAAGTTTTATTCTATACCTAATAGTTATCAATGTAAGCACAACCAACAGTAGATAAAGAAATAGTATCAATACGCCTATTGGAATAAAAGTTTCTGGAATCACATGACTTTCATATTCGCTATAACTTAAAAGAATAAAAAGCGCGTCGAAAAATCTGAATACGTAAATGAGCAAGACGACATACAGAGCGAATTCCAAATTCCTCATTTGGGGGTCCGAAATTTCATTTTCATTTATTTTAAACCACATTACATATATAAATACAAAGTGTACCAGGGTCAATACCGGGAAAATATAATTGTCGAACTTAAAAAGATAAAACTTATTGGTATATAAGCCATAAAAACTAAAGACGATCAAGGTTAGTAAAATAATTATCGAGAGCAATAGGCTGGTCTTCCACGAAAATAATCGCAAGAGTAATTTCATTCTAAGTTGGTTTCAAAGTTTTGGGGGAACCCTATATTCCAAACCTAAACGCAACCGAATTTTCTTTATTTGAAAAAATCGATGAACAGCATTTTATGTTGAGAACATTAAAAAAAGTGTGGTAAAAGCGCATTTCTTGGCCCGAAAGTATTTGCTTTTGTCCTCTGATCGATCTTTAGGATATCCAACCTTTATTTTGTGACATACGTGCAAATAATACCAATGCCACGCCGACAATGACAATCATAATTGACATACCCATTTGATCGTTGCCAACTACTTCAAAAGTATTACTCTTAAAGAACGCATGGGTCATTTGGGCTAAAACCCCTATTAATGAGACAAGCAATAAGGGCCTTGCCCATTTTTTTCGTAAGAGGAGGGCCAAACACCCCAATGCCCCGCCCCATACAGCAATTGCAAAAGCTGCGGTCACCCATGCCGGTTGTGATTCAAAAAGCAATCGCTCTACCTGGGACATTTTTTCCAGGCCTTCAATACTCATATAGGCGTCGATCAAATACGCATTAACGCCTAATGCATTCCATACGAATGCAACTGCACTAACTATCCAAAACCATAGTGGTGGTTTTACTTTCCCATTGTTTGTCATTACAATATGTTTCGTTGATTACTGCTTTTAAAATACAAAATTTATAGCAATGAGGTTTCATCTTCTAATCCATAGAAGATCCTCCTCTCATATTTATCAATCCAAAATAGATTGTCGTTTTTGCATAAATATTACTTTTATAGAAATTTAATAAATGGCACAACATCGTTTTTTTTACGTTATAAAGCTTCAATTTTTGGGGTTTAGATATAGTGGTTGGCAAAAGCAACCGCACCAAAAGACCATAGAAGGGATGTTGTCAAAGACTTTGAAATTTGTCTTGCCGGGGTGTAGCTTCAAGATTTTGGGTGCGGGTCGCACTGATGCTAAGGTCTCAGCTTTAGAGGCGGCCTTTGAACTGTTCTTGGATGATTGTCCGATTGAAGATCTTGAGGCATTTTTGGCTCTTTTCAATAAAAATCTTCCCCAAGACATCAGGGCCACTACTATTCGCGAGGTAGATGCATCTTTTAATATTATTAAAAACCCAAAGAGCAAGGAATATGTATATTTTTTTTCATATGGAGAGAAAAACCATCCTTTTAGCGCTCCGTTTATTACCAACGTATTGGAAGAATTGGATTTGCAACTCATGATAAGCGCTACTAAATTGTTTGAAGGGGATCATGACTTTTCAGCCTATACGGTAAAAGGGCAAGACCAATCCAAAACGTTGAGATGTATTGATGTTTGTGAAATACGCGAGAATAATATTCTTAAGGCAAGTTTTTTTCCTGAAAAGTCGTACGCCCTTCATGTCGAGGGCAAAGGTTTTATGAGATATCAAATACGAATGATGATGGGAGCGCTGATCCAATTGGGGAAGGGCCAGTTGCATTATGATGACATTGTAGAATCCCTTACTGAAAACAATAATGTGCAGTTGACATACGTCGCCCCTGGATCCGGACTTTTATTGAATCGTTTGGAACTGGACTAACATAGCTTCGCAATATTTTTTTGTACATTGGTATTAAACAGCAACAGATGCAATATTGGGTTTATCTTGCCTTATTGGTTTTGGGAATTTACCTTGGGATAAGTATTCTACTGTATTTTTTACAAGATTACTTGATGTTTAAACCAGAAAAGCTACCGAAGGATTTTGAATTTTACTATGAAAATCAAGAAATAGAGGAGTATAACATGGAAACCAGGGATGGTGCCATCTTAAATGGACTGCGGTTTGTGACAAAAAATCCAAGGGGGATTGTATTCTACCTCAAGGGGAATTCCAAAAGCATAAAAGGTTGGGGTAAGTTCGCAGTTGATTTCACCCGTCATGGTTATGATGTTCTAATGGTAGATTATAGGGGTTTTGGAAAGAGCACAGGGAGGCGGACCCAGAAAGCCATAAAAAGAGATTTGCAAATGGTCTATAACAAGATAAAGGAGAATGTTTCTGAGAAATACATCATTCTTTATGGACGTTCGCTAGGTTCTGGGTTTGCCGCCAAACTGGCTTCAATGAATAATCCTAGGATGTTGATTTTAGATGCTCCTTACTACAGTTTAAGCAAGGTAGCAATGAAATACATTCCTTTTATGCCACTATCAATACTCCTGAAGTTCCCGATGCCAACATACAAGTGGTTGAAATACGTAAATTGTCCCATTCATATCATTCATGGTACCGATGACAAATTAATACCCTATAGGACAAGTGTGAAATTGTCTAAGATAAAGCCAAACTCCACAAGATTGTATACCGTTATTGGCGGTGGACATAAAAATTTGAATACATTTTCATCGTATCATAGGATGTTGAGCGAAATTATCACCAGTAAACCAAAGGCCATTGACTTGGAAGGTTCAAGCATTAACGTGAGACTTTCCCCAAAAAAGACCAATGCAAAAGTTTAAAAGAATAGCAGGGGTATTACTTCTTATGTATATTTTTACTGTTATTATGATAAATTTTCTTCAGGAAAAAATGATTTTTCTTCCCACCAAATTACCAGGAGATTATGAGTATTCTTTCGTTCATGATTTTGAAGAGGTGAATTTAACGACTATAGAGGGATATTCCCTCAATGCTATTCATTTTAAGAAAGTTAACCCCAAGGGTCTGATTCTTTACTTTCATGGAAATGCCGGTGATTTATCACGTTGGGGGGACATAGCTACTTTCTTTGTCGAGAGAAATTATGATGTTCTGGTAATGGATTATAGGACCTTTGGTAAAAGTACAGGCGAGTTAAGCGAACAAGCCCTACATGACGATGCGCAACTCTTCTATGACTATGTCTTAAAACAATATGAAGAAGAGCGAATTTCACTTTATGGTCGTTCTCTGGGCACGGGAATTGCAACAAAATTGGCTTCTATAAATAAGCCGAACAAACTAATTTTGGAAACACCATATTATAGTTTACTTGATGTGGCCAATAATCGTTTCCCTTTTTTGCCAATAAAATGGTCAATGAAATATAAGCTGTTGTCTTATGAATATATCCAAGAGGTAACTTGCCCTATTTCTATTTTCCATGGGACTGATGATAAGGTCGTATCCTATGCTTCAGGAAAGCGGCTTTTTGAATCTATTCCAACTGGGAAAAAAACATTTTACACCATTGATGGTGGTAGTCACAACAATCTGGTCCAGTTCAACGATTATTTAAACGGAATGGAGGAAGTCCTGAAATAAATCAATCAAATAAATCGGAGGAGAGATACCTGTCTCCCCTGTCACATACGATAGAAACTATTGTTCCATGTTCCAAGGTAGAGGCCAATCGTAAGGCAGCAGCAGCAGCACCTCCACTACTCATACCGGCAAATATACCTTCCTCTTTGGCTAATCTTTTTGCTATCTCGGTTGCTTCCTCCGTACTGACTTCGATAACCTGATCTACCTTTTTAGGATTGAATATTTTAGGGAGATAAGCTTCAGACCATTTTCGAATCCCGGGAATTTTAGAATCATCAGTGGGTTGAACGCCAACTATTTGAATATCCGGATTCTGTTCCTTTAAAAAGGTCGAAGTTCCCATAATGGTACCTGTTGTTCCCATGGCAGAAACAAAATGCGTGATTTCACCTTGGGTATCTCTCCATATTTCAGGGCCAGTAGTTTTGTAATGGGCTTTCCAGTTATCATCATTGGCAAACTGATTCAACATCAAATAGCCTTCATCCTTGACCTTGGCCTCGGCATAGTCCCGAGCACCTTCGATACCCTCATCCGACGATGTCAAGATTACTTTGGCTCCATAGGCTTTCATTGTTTGTACGCGCTCTTTGGTGGAGTTCTCAGGCATTACCAATTCAATGTTCAAACCGTAAATTCCAGAAATCATTGCCAAGGCTATCCCAGTATTGCCACTTGTTGCTTCAATAAGTTTTGAATCTTTTGAAATTGTACCTTTTTCCAATCCTGCAGTAATCATACTAAAGGCGGCCCGGTCTTTGACGCTTCCTCCAGGATTGTGACCTTCCAATTTGAAAAGAAGTTTAACCTTGGGGTTTTGATTCAATACTTTGGAAATGACCAAAGGGGTATTTCCTATTAAATCCAATATGCTTTTAGACATTGGTTATGGTTTTTATTTTTATTTCCGGAGTATGGAAAACTGTTGAATTAGGGGGTACGGAGGTAGTGACCCAAGCATTGCCACCAATGACACTATTGGCACCAATAACTGTTTCTCCCCCCAATATAGTAGCGTTGGCGTAAATGGTCACATTGTCCTCGATGGTTGGGTGTCTTTTGGTTTGCTGCAGCCCTTTGGTAACATAGAGTGCCCCTAAAGTAACTCCCTGATAGATTTTGACGTTATCCTTGATAATCGCCGATTCACCAATGACAACACCGGTTGCATGATCAATAAAGAACGATTTACCAATATGGGCGCCAGGGTTAATGTCAACACCTGTTCTGCTGTGTGCGTATTCTGTCATTAAGCGGGGAACTAATGGAAAACCTTCTTTATAAAGCTCATGGGCAAGACGATAAATAGCAATGGCATAAAACCCAGGGTAGGCCATATAGACTTCCTCTATCGACATTGATGCCGGATCGCAATCAACGATGGCCTCTGCATCAAGGTTCAGGTTCTCCAATACTCTGGGTAATGCTGTTAAGTACCTTTCCCAAATTTTACTACAAGGTTTGCCGGTTTCCCAGCACGCCATTTCGGTTAGCTCACTAAAAACATCTTCTAACTTTTTCAGATTTATATCAACAGGAGTGTCGATGTCAAAAAGGGTATAGAAAAGTCTATTGGTAAACAATTCTACCTTTTCCTTTAAGGCAAACCTCAAATT
This sequence comes from Bacteroidota bacterium, assembly GCA_024279425.1. Lineage (GTDB taxonomy): Bacteria > Bacteroidota > Bacteroidia > Flavobacteriales > Flavobacteriaceae > Maribacter_A. The sequence goes on from JAJRRO010000116.1 coordinate 13,922, forward strand.
GGGTTGCTTTTTGTTTTGCTGAATCTTTTCAATTATTGATTGGTAGTCCATATGTATCTTATTACATCTTCAAAATTAACTATATTTTTAAAAGGAGTTTATTCCATTTGGTTAACTTTAGCATAAAATAACCGTAATTAAGTCGTATGCAGAACCCTGTAATTACTAAAGAAACATTTCTTTTTTTAAATGAATTGGAAAAAAACAATAATAGGGAATGGTTTGCTGATAACAAACCAGAATTCAAGGCCATTGAGACAGATGTCAAAGCATTCTATGCCGCTTCAATGGATAATTTGAAGCTCCATGATGAAATAGAAAAAATGAAAATTTTCCGCATTTATAGAGATATACGTTTCTCCAAGGACAAAAGACCTTATAAAAGTCATTTTGGAGGTTCATTCGCAAGAGCCGGAGCCAAGCTCAGGGGCGGTTATTACATACACCTAAAACCTGGAGATAGCTTTATTGCCACAGGTTTTTGGGAACCCAACAAGGAAGACCTTTTAAGAATTCGGAAGGAGTTAGAACTAGACGCTGATGAATTTCGTAAGGTAGTAGGAAATAAGAAGCTCAAGAATATTTGGGGTGATATTGTAGGCGATGAGGTGAAAACCGCACCCAAAAGCTTTGATAAGGAACACCGCAATATTGATTTGATAAGAAAGAAACAATATATTTTCGTCAGAAAATTTTCAGATAAAGAGGTATTGTCCAAAAATTTCGGGAAACAGGTAAACGACTCCTTCAAGGCGATACGCCCATATTTTGATTTAATGAGTGATATACTTACAACAAATTTAAACGGGGAATCAATGCTGAACTAAAAATTGAATTTCAAACAATTGTACCTGATCCTTTAATCGGGCAATTACCATATTCATCATGCGTTTGTTCAGGGCCGATGAATTTTGGATATATGTTTCGTATTCTTCAACCGTAAATTGACCAATAACCATTCCTTTTAGGGAGTTCCTAAACTTTATATCTTTCTGAATGGCATTTTCGATATAACCTAGTCGATTTTCAGGACCTAGTTCATGATATCTATTTTTATGCTTGGCAATATAATTTTGAAAGGCAGCTACCAATAAGGTGTTTTGTAGTTTTAGTATCGGCCTTAGGGTCCTGTTTTGAAACTGCTCATTAAAACTCATAAAAGGCGTAACCTTTGCTGATGAAATTTGTGGACGCATTTGCAGAAGACTATGGGATCGATCACACATATCACAAAGTTTTATTAAAGGTAAAGCATTAAATCATCGGCTTAATTGGGGAGGTCTATAGTTTTTAACGAGGTTATGAACACTTTTTTTAACTTAAAAAATGGCGAAATGTGACCGGCGAAATTTTTAACGCCAATCTTTTATCAGTAGTTTTATGCCTATGAAATTCGGAAAAGTAAAACGTCCAGAACTTGTTGATTTTACTATCCCTAAGGACCACCCTGATACAGAGGTGGTATTGTCAGGTTCTAAAAAAGAGGGACCCATTGAGATTTATGTAGGCTGTGCCAAATGGAACAGACAGGATTTAAAGAATTTTTATCCAAGGGGTACCAAAGATGAGCTGCAATACTATGCTTCACAATTCAACAGTATTGAGTTGAACGCTACTTTTTACCGTATTTTTCCTGTGGAGCAGTATTCCAAATGGTATGATAAGACACCGGAAGAGTTTAAGTTTTTTCCGAAGATTGTTCAAAATGTAAGCCATTTGAGAAGGCTAAATGAACAAGTGTATCCTATCTTGGATGAATATTTGAATATTACCTCAAACCTAAAGGAGAAATTAGGTACGATTTTTCTACAAATGCACGGTAATTTTGGACCTAAGAACTGGGATAGAGTTGTTCGTTTTGTGGAATATTGGCCCAAGCAATTTCCGTTGGCCATAGAATTTAGGCATACAGATTGGTTTACCGATGAAAAGGTTGCCCAAGAACTCTATCATTTGCTCGAGGAAAACAACATTGCCAATATATTGGTTGATACTGCAGGTAGAAGAGACTTAATGCATATGCGATTAACCAACAATGAGGCCTTTATTAGATATGTAGGGGCCAATCATGAAAGCGATTACTCCCGGCTCGATGATTGGGTGGATAAATTGTATAATTGGAAACAAAAAGGATTGAAAAAAATCCATTTTTTTGTTCACCAGAACCTAGAATTGGAATCCCCTCTGCTCTCGGCCTATTTTATCCCAAAATTGAATAAAAAAATGGGATGCAATTTGAAGATACCCCAAACTTTATTGGGCTCTGGCCCCAAGCTTTTTTAGGCTTTTAAAATTTGAAGTATTCTCTGTAACCCTAGATTATTAACCCTTGGAAAGCTCTACAGCGACCGCCTGAACCTCGTCCAGAACTCGTAATAGATTGCCTCCCCAAAGTTTTTCAATCTCTGTTTCTGAGTACCCTCTTTTAACAAGCTCGGCCGTAACATTCATAGTTTCCGAGGCATCGGACCAACCTTGGATTCCACCACCTCCATCAAAGTCTGAGCTAATACCAACATGATCAATGCCTATTAAATCTACCATGTAGTCGATATGGTCTACCAAATCGGAGACATTGACTTTTTTCAAGGCATCAGGTTCGTTAGTGGCCTTCAAGTAAGAACGAAAGGCAACGGTTTGTACCACTCCGCCATTTTCTTTGAGCAAATGCAACTGTTCATCATCCAAATTTCTACTATGGTCACACAAGGCCCTGGCAGATGAATGGGAGGCGATAATCGGGGCTTTGGATAGCTTGACCATCTGAATCATAGACTCCTTTGAGGGGTGTGATATATCTATCATTATCCCAAGTCTATTCATCTCTTTTACAGCCTTTTTGCCTAGGTTACTTAAACCGTTATGCAACCATTCTCCATCCTTTTCACCAGTATTCGAATCACAAAATTGACTATGGCCATTATGGGATAGGGAAATGTATCTTGCCCCTAATTCATGGAACTTTTCAAAGTTCGAAAGATCTTCGCCCATAGGGTATGCATTTTCAACACCGATCATAGCAACTTTTTTACCTGAGGCATTAATACGGTGTACATCGTCTGAGCTTAGGGCAAGTTCAATTTTATCCGGGGCTATTTCTTCACAAAGCCGATGAATAGCATCGAATTTCGCCATAGCATTCGATTTTGCCTTTTCATACCCCTTTGTATTCAATGAATCTTGACCGGTATAAACAATGAGCCAAGAAACATCAAGCCCGCCTTCTTCCATCTTTGGAATATTTACCTGTGTATCGAGTCGCTGGGTATAGTTGATAGAGTCCGTAAAATTAGCAACATTTATATCGTCATGCGTGTCAATTGTAATGATTTTTTTATGAATTTTCGCAACCACTCTACTGTCGTTCAGCTCTGTTTTTTTCACTGTCTGAGCACATGAGAGTAGCACTAAAAGGCCACCTAGGCACATTGAATATTTCATGTCATAATTTTTGTATACCTACAAATAAAGCAATTTGACAACAAAAAATGCTGATCAGATAACAAATAATTGCAGAAGCTTGATGAATTGGTGAGTTTTATGATGTGTATTGATATTTTCAAAGCCTGGCGTTATCAGCCAAATGGAAAGATGCATAAAGAAAAAATAAAACACTAACCAAACCATTATTAACTTGAAAGCAAAAAAATTACTTTCCCAATTGTCAAATATAGAGACCGTACTGAACGACTTTTCGTTTGAGGAATTAAGCTCAGGTGAAGCAGTACGTTTAAAAAAATCTTTTCAGTCCTTTAAAATCAGTTTAGAAGAAATGGTATTTTGGCCCTCTGGCCAGTCTAGGGAGACGATGCAAATTGACTTAGAAGAGGAACCAAAAATTCAACAGGTCTCGCAGGGCACCAACATGTTTGTAGCCAAAGTGAGCCATGAAATTCGAACGCCGTTAAACGGAATCATTGGATTTACGGACCTCTTAAAAGAAGAAGGACCTCTTACAGATCGACAAACGGTACAGGTCAATGCCATTCAAATGGCATCGTACTCATTATTAGAGATAATCAACGAATTATTGGAGTACTCTAAGCTTTCGGCAGGTCTTGAGCAATTTGAATCCGTGGATTTTAACTTTCAAAGTGTAATTGGAGATGCATTGTATTTGTGCAAAACCTTGATAGCCAATAAAAAAGTGAAGTTAGACGCCCAAATTGACCCAAATATTCCAAAGATATTGAAGGGTGACCCTTCAAAACTTTCTCAAGTATTATTGAACATCTTGGGTAATTCAATCAAGTTTGTTGAAGAAGGGAATATCCACTTGGAAGTCAAAATAAAAGGGCGAAAAGACGATGTCCTCTATTTGGAATTTTCAATTATTGATACTGGAATCGGCATATCGGAAGATCAACAAAAGAACATTTTCGATTCTTTTAAGCAAGCTGAGCCCGACACCTTTACCAAATATGGGGGGTCTGGCCTTGGTCTGAGTATAGTAAAACAAATTATTGAGAAACAAGGAGGAAACATTACGGTAAAGAGCAAATTGGGAATGGGAACAACATTCAAATTCCTCCTTCCTTATGGTAAAGGTAATGACAAGAATATGGTAAAAGCAAAAGAGAGTACCCAAAATCCAAAAGAAGGTTTAGAACACGTTAAAGGCATTTGCATATTGGTCTTTGAAGACAACACACTAAACCAAAAACTCATTGAGACAAGGCTGAAGAGCTGGGAATGTAAGACCTATATAACGGATAATGCCCTATATGGCCTTAATATTTTGGAAAACCATAAGATAGATATTGTCTTAATGGATCTAAGAATGCCAGGAATGAACGGTTTTGAAGTCACAGAACGTATTCGACAAAGTAAGAATGCCCATGTCCGTAATATCCCCGTAATAGCCTTAACGGCAGATTTCACGATTCAGAATAAGGAACAATGTGAAGTTCACGGGATCAATGATTATATTTTAAAACCTTATGCCGCAGAGGAGCTATTGTCAAAAATTGTAAGAAACAAAAAAAATGAAGAAAATTCCAAGACGATATCGGCCATACAGGAAGAACAAAAAATGACTCTTGAAGATAATAATTTGAAAACGGGCCTTTCATGCTTACTGGAAGAGTGTATGGGGGAATTTGAAGTATTGGAGAATCTGGTAACATTATACAAGCAAAATACCCTGGAGTTTATCGGATCTGCATATGTATCCTTGAAAAACAATGATTGGGAGCAATTGGCCTTTGCTGCCCACAAGATAAAATCAGGATTGGCCATGATGCAGTCCAATGGCCTACGTTCTATAGCGGTGCAAATTCAGGATTGTTGTAGAAACGATGCAAGTAAGGAACAAATAAATTCCTTGTACGAAAATTTCTTGGAAGAATATCCGAAAGTCGAAAAAGGAATAGACATAGAATTGCAGAAATTGAGAGATACTAATGAATGATTGATAAAAAGTAATTGCAATGCGGAAAAAACTTTTTTTGGCAGAAGATGATGAACTGTTGGCTGCGTTATTGAGCTACCGTTTGGAAAAGGGAGGGTACGATGTTACCCTATGCCAAGATGGAAAACAGATGAAGGAGCATTTGGCCCATGGCATCCCAGATATAATCGTAAGCGATATAATGATGCCTTATTTTTCAGGAATGGAACTTATAGGTTTTGTTCGCAGTGAATTGAAATCGAATGTTCCGATAATCATAATATCCTCTGCAGGAAATGAGGAAAATGTGTTAGATGCCTTTGAGTTGGGGGCAAATGATTTTATCTCGAAACCTGTAAGTCCTTCAGAACTTATGGTGCGGGCAGCAAGGGAATTGAACAAAGCATGATTTGAAGATACCGATACTTACATATAAAAGTCAAGTATTTTTAGGTGCCCCAAAAATCCATTCGGATTTATTGTGGGACCTTTCCATTTTATTCACGGGTCTGGCCATTCTGTGCTTTGCAGCAATTTTTTTCTTTAGGAATAGAATATCCTCTAAATCAGAACAAGTAAAGCAAAGAAAGAAAGAGTTATCTCCAATGATCAGCGAATTTCTTTTTCATGAAGATGACGCGTCGAAAGAAGAGAAAAGCAACTACGTAAACCTTAAGATTGAAATCAGACAATTACTCAAAAGTGATTTTAACCGTCAGGTCCTATCTGAAATACTTTTGGATTTACGAAAAGATGTTTCTGGAGATGCCCAAAAACGACTAATGAAATTATACCAAGATCTTGGCCTTCATCAAGATGCGTTTGTCAAGCTTAAAAGTTGGCGGTGGGAAGTGATTTCAAAGGGTATTTCGGAATTGACACAAATGCGTGTAGAAGAATCATATAGTTTTATCACCAAATTTATAAATGACAAAAGGGGAACCATACGCAAGCAAGCAGAAATTGCAACCGTAACCCTCAAAAACGAGGGGATAGATTATTTTCTTGACACTACTAAATATCGAATATCCGAATGGCAGCAATTGAAATTATTGGACGTCCTAAGAAATCAGGAAGATTTTGAACCACCAAGATTCAAAGCGTGGCTGACCTCAAACAATAAATTTGTTGTTCTTTTTGCCCTTAGACTTATAAAATATTACAATCAAAACGACGTAATTGCATCATTGATTGAATTGATCAAACATAAAAACAACCAAATAAAAGACGAAGCCATTGCATGTATCAAGGAGTTTAATGTTGTTGAGGCATTAGGGACCTTGAAATTGGTTTTTTGGAAAAGCTCGGTCGATATTAAGATTTCGATTTTGGGAGCTATTACCGTATTAGGAACCGAAGTCGATCTTGAGTTCTTAAGATTGATTGAAAACAAGGAATCGAACTTTTTGGTTAGAAGTAAGGCGATAAGCAGTATTAATACCATTGCTCCAGGGAGCATAATGCCAAAAAAGGGGATAGTCCAAATAACAGGAAACCAGATTCCAGAAGATATAGTTCAAGAACCAATTTCGGATACGGAAAAAGATATTTATGAACCTTCTGCAACGAAAACTGTAATACCGTCAAATGATGAACTGGAAACTGAACAGCCTACAGATGAATTGATAAAAGGTCCTAAAAATGAAGAAATGGAAGAGGATAATGAAAAGTTGGATATCAAAACCAATTTAGATGAGATAGCTTCAATTAATCTAGATTTTTTACCTCTTGTGATAGACGAGGTTGAAGAAACAAAGTCCTCTACGGTTACAACCGAGTTAATTGAGAAGGAGATTGTCCATGATGTTTCCGAAATCACTGTGGTTTTTGAAGAAATAGTGGCACCGTTCCTTGAAGATTCTTTTTCATCTTTTGAAAATACAGATGAAGAACAATCATCATTGGATGAACTTAGTGAAAGGGAGGTTGCTTTTATACCCATAGTAATTGAGGATGTGACCGATTCAGAAAAAGAAGCGTTGTTCCATGAGGAAGAACTGACAAGTGAACAGAAAAGTACACGACAATTTGAAGAGGCCATAGAAGAAGAAATGGCCATGATGAAACCTGAACAAGACATCAATATTGGTGCTGAAACTTTCGGTCAAATGAACTTTTCACCAACTATATTCAAGGAAGAATGGATTGTGGAAAAAAAACAAGACCTTTTTGATGAGACTAAGGAAGTGGAAGCCTTAAATCTTGAGGTGGTCTATGATGAGGTCAAAATTGATCCTTCAAACAAAGAAGAAAGTTCGGTTTCTGATGATTTTTTGGAATGGCCATTTGAAGAGACCATGAATGAAGAGTATAATGATTTGGGCAATCTGCCTTTAGAACCCTCAGAAAAATCTACTAAAAATGTGGTAGATCAGAATTTTGAAATAGAAGCCATACTTCGGAAACTTCCAGAGCCCAAGTACTATGACGGGGAAACTATATTGACAATGCGCCTTTTGGATGACATCGAAGCCCTTGGTGACCAACGCGAAGTTCCTGTCTTAAAAGAGTTATTGCAGGAAGCCAAGACCACTTGTGTTATTGACAGAATAAATGAAATAATGGAGACCTTTGAGCTCGAGATACAAGTCCAATCTTCTCAAAAGGAAATAAAGCCCATAAGTGCGGAATTTAAACCTTTTAGTGTATTTGAAGATTTATTTCGCACATGCGATACTGAAGCCAAGTTAATACTGATGGATGAAATCATTGATATAGGGGATGAGAAAGAAGTTAAATTTTTGAAAAGCCTACTAGAGGACCCTGAAATAAGAATACGTGAGAAGGCCGAACCGATACTTGAAGGGTTGCAAAATAAACTATTTCATGAAAGTCTGTTATTTGAGCCCTCTCTGGCATTTATAGATGATTCTCGCACAGATAAATATGAGGGTTCTTTTCTGAGCCAATTGTTATCGTTTCCTAATAAAATTATCGAAAAGTTAAATGGATAGCGAAGTATTCAATATCATTTTAGACTACATAAACATAGTTTTTCTACTGTTTACTGTTGTGCTTTTCGCAATGTTCAGTTTCATGGGCTACCTGTCTACGCGAAACTCTTTGCATTATAAAAATAAAAATAGTTTTGGCGACCTCTCTAAGATTATGGCATCGCCTTTAGCACCAAGTATTACAATAATAGCACCAGCTTATAATGAAGGAATGACCATAGTCGAAAATATTCGCTCTCTAATGTCTTTGCGATACGTGAACTACGAGGTTATGCTGGTGAATGATGGTAGCGAGGATGATACGCTCGAAAAGATGATAAAAGCTTATGATCTAGTGCAGATTGAACAGGAAATCGATCCTAACCGGCGCCATAAACCCATCCGAGGAATTTATAAATCACAACACAAGGCTTTCTCCAAGCTTACTGTAATCGATAAAGAAAATGGAGGTAAATCTGACGCATTGAATACAGGAATGGCGCTTTCAACTAATAAGTATATTGGATGTATAGATGTGGATTGCCTATTATTACCTGATGCACTACTTCATGTAGTGAAATCGTTCTTTCAAAGGTCAGAGAGACGCGTAATTGCCGTAGGAGGGGTAATTAGAGTAGCCAATTCCTGTTTGATTTCTGGAGGGCATTTGGAAGAAATACGTCTACCTAAAAATTGGTTGGCACGTTTTCAATTGTTGGAATATACGAGATCGTTCATACTGGGTAGAATGGCATGGGGGAGAATAGACAGTCTCCTGATAATTTCTGGAGCTTTCGGGTTTTTTGATCGGGAGATTGCTTTAGCGGTCGGTGGCTACGACACCAATACCGTCGGAGAAGATATGGAAATCGTCTTTAAAATGAGACGATTTATGCATGAACAAAAATTGCCATATACGGTTGAATATATGCCTGATTCGTTGTGTTGGACAGAGGTTCCAGAAGATCTAGGGGTCTTTATAAATCAAAGAGACCGTTGGGCTAGGGGAAATCTAGAGACCCTTTTTAAGCACAAGGATATGTTTTTCAACTCAAAATTTGGAAGACTTGGCCTTCTTAGCTATCCCTATTGGTTTTTTTATGAGTGGTTAGCTCCTCTATTAGAGTTTTTTGGCTTTTTCACCATTATACTGTTTTTCTATTTGGGAATTTTAAAATTAGACTTTTTTATAGCAATAACCGCTGCCGTCTATATGTTCTCAATCATGTTCTCCTTTTATGCCATTCTATGGGATGTATACTCGTATAATGAATACAAACGTACCAAGGATATTTTGATTTTGATGCTTTGTGCCATCATGGAGCCTATATTATTTCATCCCATTGTGGTATGGTCCTCAGTTAGGGGTAATCTAAAAAAATTGTTTAAAGTAAATTCTGGTTGGGGTTCCCAGGTCAGAAAGGGTTTTGCCAAAGCAACTTAATAACAGCAGTGTGAATACAAGTAAAATAGACAGATACTCGCTAAAGCATTACACAAGATTGATGATCTCTTTCTTTGGGTGCCTTTTTGTATTGTCTATATTTCAATATACTATTCTGTATTTCAAAGGTGTAGTGGACAGCATTATTAGCACTAGTTTTTTGATTGCTATAGTGCATCACATAGGTTTTACATCGATTGTCGGGGTTGTTCTCACTTTTCTTTTTAATTTTTGGGAGAATCTAAGACCCAAGTATGGCTTTAACATCATTTTTGGGACGTTGACCCTGCTACTGATAATCGAAGCAATGCTCATAACTTACTATTGTACGGCACTTGTACCTCTCGGCTCGGATCTTTTGGGGTATAGTTTTTCCGATATAAAGATGACCATATCGAATTCGGGGGGACTGTCCACATTCCTGTATCTATTGGGAGGTGTTTCGGTCATCATAGGACTGTTTTTTGGACTGTATAGAATTACCTCGAATTTCTATCATAAGATCAGTAGAATGTATCCGTTTACGATTGTACTGTTCAGCTTGTTTATCGCTACCCTCTTTACGGAAGGGAAACCCATCAACCAGAACAAGACACAGTATTTGGCGATTAACCTTTATACGAGCTCAACCGAGGATCATTCCTATACCGCAGATGTTGAATATCCGTTGATCAAGAGACCAGAAATAGAAAATGTACTGGGCAATTATTTTGAATTGAAAGAAAAAAAACCGAACATCGTCTTTGTCATGGTCGAGGGGCTAGGCAGGGATTTTGTTGGTGAAGGAGCCGAATATGGAGGGTTTACGCCCTTTTTGGACGGTCTTACCACGAGGTCATTGTATTGGGAAAATTGCTTTAGTAACACTGGTAGGACCTTCGGAGTATTACCGTCCTTAATTGGGTCGTTACCCTTTGGCAAAAGCGGTTTTATGGAACTTGAAAAATATCCAAACAAACTAACTCTGTTCAGCATATTAAAAAACAATGGCTACCGTACTTCGTACTACCAAGGCACCAATAGTTCTTTTGATAATATAGATAGATTTCTACTCAGTGAGAATGTCGATTTTGTCCTAGAAAAATCAGGTTTCGGGAATAAGTATGAAATGCAGGCCGAAGATGCGGCGGGTTCTTCCTGGGGATATCCTGATAAAGAATTGTTCAAGAAGAGTTTGAGCTTTCCAAGGAATGGAGATCAGCCAAGAATGGAGGTATACATGACTATTAGCACCCATGAACCTTTCATACCCCCACAGCAGGATGAATATGAAAAAAAAGTGGAGCATATTGTATCAAATGGGTCATATGAAGGGAAAATTAAAAAAGTAATCAAAAAAAATGACAATGTATTTGCCGCCCTATTATATACCGATGATGCGCTAAAATATTTTTTTGAGGAATATAAAAAGCAACCCAATTATGACAACACCATTTTTATCGTTACAGGAGACCATAGATTGATCCCAATTCCGCAAAGGAACAATTTAAGCCGTTTTCATGTGCCTTTGATTATCTATAGCCCCATGCTTAAATCTTCAAGAAAGATGAGTTCGGTATCCTCCCATTTTGACGTTACACCAAGTTTATTGGCCTTGTTGAACGAATCGTATGAACTTAAAATGCCAAAAAAAGTGGCTTGGATGGGTGCTGCCCTTGATATGGAGACCAAATTCAGGTCCCTCAAGGATATACCCCTAATGCGAAATAAAAACGAACTCAAGGAATACGTTAGTGGTGAATTGTTATTTACCGATGGCGAGGTTATGGAGCTTGATGAAAATATGGATTTGAGCACCTCTTTTGGAGGCTGGTCAAAATTGGAAAAGAAGCTTGGTGACTTTAAATCAATGAATACTTATGTAACGATGAACGACAAGATTATTCCTGACAGCTTGGCCATTTTTGCCGTTCGAAAAGAAAAATTCACGCAAAGCGAAATTGTTTGGATAAACAGCGTCTATAACGGTCAAGATTCTGATAAAGGATACTTTACGGCCAGGGATTTGGCCTTCGACAAAAAATATAGAAGGGCACTTTTATTATGTAGATATAACCTATCAGAGTCACCAAGCCATATTGATACCAAAATATTAATGGGAAGAATCAATGTTTGGCAAGGAAATTACAAAGAGTCGATTAAAATTTTAAAGGAATGTATCAAAATGAACCCGAATTACATTGATTCATATTCAGCCTTATTCGACGTTTATTTTTGGTCCGAAAGGTGGCGAGAGGCCTTAAAATTAATCAAGCTAGTAGAACAGAACAGCTCAAGTGTCAATGAGATTTCTGATAAAATTATGAGAGCTCGAAGGCAAGCACATAAAAAGCAGACGGCCTCATTGATCAAAAAAACTGGAAAACAACAAGCGGAGACTGCTATAGCATCCTTATAACAATAACAACAATGTTACAGAAACGTACATATACCATCTTCTTTTTTACCTTACTCTGTATATGGGTGAGGTGCCAGGATGTGGCATATAACGATTCCAATGATTTGTATACAGAGGCACAAAATCTTGCCTTTGGAGGCGACCATAAAGCAGCCAAGGAAACACTGGTTAGGGTACTTTCCGAAAATCGGGATAATTCCGAGGCCCGTTCCTTATTGGCGAGTACCTATAGTTGGACCGGTCAGTATGAAAAGGCTAGGGACGAATTCAACAAGATAACGTCTATAGAACGAAATAGTAAAGATGTTTGGATTTCCGCTATCAAGAACGAACTCTATGCAAAGAATCCTGCAACTGCATTGGGGCTTGCTAATAAAGCTCTGTTTTACCTAAAGAGTGATTCAGAAGTTGAACGTTTGAGAGAAATCTCCTTGAAGCGTATCATGAAAAGAGAATATCCCGAACTGGGATGGTATAATAAGAGAACAGTCCTAAAAACTGTCAAAATTTCACATACAAAACCAAACAAGGAAACAAGCCCTAAAGAAAAAGAGGTTTCTGAAGCTAAACCTTCAGCTAAGTCCATACCTAAAAAGCCAGCAGAAAAGGACGTATTCAACAATAGGATAGCTTTGAACAACTCTTTCACCGTTTTTGACCAGCGCTATGACCCTATGGTATATTCCAGTATTTCCTTTAAGCGCCAAACAGCGGCGGGGAGTATTATTCCACGAATCAATTACAGTAATCGTCTAGGGAAGCATGGTCTACAATATGACCTGGATTTTTATCCGAAATTTTCCAAACGATTTTATGCTTACATAAATTATGGGTATTCTAATGCCTCTATCTATCCCAATCACAAGCTGGGAGGTGACCTTTATGTTAATTTGCCGGGAGCTTTTGAATTCTCGGCCGGGGGTCGTTATATAAGTTTTGAGACCAAAAATGTTTCTGTAATCACTAATTCCTTGGGACATTATAGGGGCAATTACTATTTTTCTTTAAGATCCTATATTACTCCAAGACCCGATAAATTAACTCGGGTTTCCGGTAATATTCTCGTACGCAAGTATTTAAAGGATGCTGAAAACTATTTTGGGGTTAATTTTGGTATGGGCTATTCGCCCGAACTGCGACAATTGACCGCGGGAAATGAACTATTGGCAGAGACCTTTCTGTATGTAGAGTCGCAGCGCTTAAGCGTTGAATATCAGTTTACCGGAGGAAAGAACCCGAATATTTATAAGGTCAACATGAGTGCAAGACGACAAGAATTGGCATTCGCTTCTGGTAACTTCTTTTGGGGGATATCGGCTGGACTCACATATCAATCAAAGTTCTAAGATGTATCAATATTTAATTACCTAGGTTACAGAAGAAGAACAGTATTAAGTAGAGTGGCAAAAGGACTGCAAATTGTCCAGTATTCGACTGAACTAGATTGATTTACAGCTTATTTTGATAGTGACCCACTGCGTTGGTCAAAAACCCATTTATCGGCATACATGCCATAAACAAGTCCAATTTCATTTTCCTGAACGTATTTTTCATCTTTACCAGGGTCAAAATTTACGTTGTAAACATAGACTCTTATACCCTGTTCTTTTAACTTCAATAGCAATTTGGTTTGGCTTGCAATGAGTCTACGGGAAAGGGCAACATACCTAACATTATTAATTTCCAAATAGTTTAGTTTGTCTCCAATTAAGCGCATCAGGGGTTCTTGGGAAATCATGGCCTTAATCCCTTTTTTTGAGGCCTCTTCGATGGCCATGACGCTAAAAAGCTCCATAACCAGCCTGTCCTTATCTACAAATTGGTCGGCAAAAGAAATGGGGTCATTTATCTTATCTGTAACTAGGGTGGCATCGGGATGTGCAGAGAACCAATCATTTATGCCCTTTAAGTCAAGAGTGGTATAGTCTCCATAGATCTTACGCCCCATAAACTCCGAATGGCTGGGCGGAAGCACCCCTTCATAATCCGTAAATCTTGCCCACATACCCCAGTCGTGGGCGGCTACAAGCTTTCCATCGGAGGTCTCGATAATGTCCAATTCAAAAAGGCGAAATCCCTTTTTATAATTTTGATCCATGGCTTCTTTGGAATTAGTCGATTTAATTCCGTTCACTTCACCGCCGGCATGCGCAATATATCTATTATTATGAGGTTCGAACTCGTACCGCACCTTTGGGAAATAGATTTGGTTATCAGATACATTTGTGGGAATACGCAGCGTTATGGAGGCGGACGTGTCATCGATATCTTCATGGATATTACCATCAAAATTGTGCATTATGTAGGCTTGTCTGCCTTTAAGGGTACTTAGTTGGGTAAAATCCATTTTAGCCAACTTTTCAGATTGCTTCAACGAACTATGGGCTGCGGAATCATGGGCCAGAATAGCGAATACCGCATTGTTCTTTTGCATTCGCCACAAAATCTCAACCATATTCGCAGATGCCTCTTCGCTCAAATACGTGTCGAAGGTAATATATTCAAATTTTTTGGCCGTATTGAAATGTATGATGGTGAGCCCCCTTTCTATGTACTCTGTTTGCCCTGCAATTGTAAAATTACTTCTTTTTTTTGCGTTGAAACTGTTACTGTTCAGGACCATTTTAGGCATATCGATCCTACTATTATCAATTGTGTGTGCTTTCGTTTCGTTAACAGTGGAGTGGATAAATCCTATAGGCAGAACAGCACATAAGAGTCCCAAGATCGAGATTTTTCTTAAAAGTACTTTTGTGTTTTTCATTTTTGATTTTACAGGGGGTGAATGAATGGTAATTCGTCTATTCAAGCCCTATTTGTTTAGTAATCAACGATATTATGAACATCTTATTGTAAAGAAAACAGGAATGGTCTGCCCACCGTAAAAGTTCCTTGAAATTCACTTAGTTCCAAATTAGGCTTTACGCAAAGGCACAATACTTGGAAAATCTCCAAAAACCGCCAATAGAAAGTATTCGGGCTTCTAGAGCAGGAGGGGTGAACTATTAAATAGTGCTTTCCTTTTGGGCTCGCTAAAAGAATAGGTTCCTACGGTTCACTAAAATAGTTGCCAGCAAGATTAAGGGCTTTTACAACATATTTTTAAGGTTACAGCACAATTTATTGTGTTACCCTGTCGTTATTAATATGTTTATAACATGAATTTTGAATCCCAAATCAATATTTAACCTAATCCCAAACACAATGCTTTACGATACCTACGGAGAGGAATACCTATCATTCCTTCAAGATTTAAACGAAATTTTAAGCTTAAATGAATTGGTTGAATTGGATTATATGTAGTCCCGTTCATATTTATTATTTAAAACCCCAAATTATGGCAAATCATAACCCAGACAATGTAGCCTACTTCAATTTTATCGAAGATTTGAATGAAATTTTAGTGGACTTTAATATTAGCAAACTAAGTTTTTCTTAGTGTAGATTGGTCAAAATTACATTGACAAAAAAGAGCCCTGACCGTACGGTCAGGGCTCTTTTTTATTACATTAAGAACTCAGCTTATCCCAAATACGTCTTCAGTAACTTGCTTCGCGAGTTATGGCGTAATTTTCGAATCGCCTTTTCCCGAATCTGGCGTACCCGTTCTCTAGTAAGATCAAAGGTCTGCCCAATCTCGGCCAAGGTCATGGATTGTTGATCCCCGATACCATAATACAACTTGACAACATCAGCCTCTCTGGGAGATAAGGTTTCGAGTGCTCGATTGATTTCGGTATTCAAAGACTGTTGTAACAATAAATAATCGGGCTTGGGAGATTCACCAGACCGTAAAACGTCATAGAGATTCGAATCTTCCCCCTCTCTAAGGGGAGCGTCCATGGAAACATGTCTTCCAGAGTTCTTCAGGGATTGCTTTACCTCGGAAACCGTCATTTCCAGTTCTTTGGCAATTTCTTCGGCAGAAGGTGGGCGTTCATGGGCCTGTTCCAAGTAGGAAAAGGTCTTTTTTATTTTATTGATTGCACCAATTTTGTTGAGGGGTAAACGAACAACCCTGGATTGTTCGGCTAATGCCTGTAAAATAGATTGTCTTATCCACCAAACGGCGTAAGATATAAATTTGAACCCACGGGTTTCATCAAATCGTTTTGCGGCCTTGACCAACCCCAGATTCCCTTCGTTAATCAAATCAGGCAGTTTTAAACCCTGATTCTGGTATTGTTTGGCCACCGATACTACAAATCTTAAATTGGCAATTGTTAATTTTTCCAGAGCAATTTGATCTCCAGCACGTATGCGCTGAGCCAATTCTACCTCTTCATGTGCGCTTATCAATTCAATTTTACTGATATCCTGCAAGTATTTGTCCAAAGATTTTGATTCTCTGTTGGTTACCTGCTTGATGATCTTAAGCTGCCTCATATGTATAATTAGTGTTTATAGGTTGTACATTCTACAAGAGTTCATAATACATTATTATTGTGTCTTTTCCAAAGGATACATAGATTCTTATACACATTTTGTGAGCAATTCTAGATTTACTCTCAAAGGCTCTATATTTTTCTTCTGGCAAAGTGTATTTTTGAACGCAAATTGAAAAAAATGAGTAAGAGGGCCTTAATGAAATATTTGACGGAATTAAAAAAGAAGGAGTTGGAGGCTCAATTAATGGATTTGTACCACAGATTTCCTGTGGTAAAGGAATACTATGATTTTATTTTTAATCCCAAAGAGGATAAAATGGTTCAAGAAGCCAAGTCAAGGATTTCGAATGAATACTTTCCACTCAAGAGAAAAAGGCCCAAGGCCAGAAGGTCGGTCGCCCAAAAATATATAAAGCATTTTATCAAATTGGGCGTTGAACCCCATCATATTGCAGATGTTATGCTCTACAATCTTGAAGTTGCCCAGGCATTTTCAATGGAGAGGAATGTACCCGATGCATTTTTCAAGAGCATGTTGAACTCCTTTAATGAAATGGTCCAGTTTGTCTCTTTAAACGCGTTATTGCCCAATTTCAAAGATCGGATTGTTACAGCATATAAGATAACCCAAAACGGGGATTGGTTATATGCTGAAGGGTTTTCAAGAGCATTGGATATATTGGACTGATATGGGAATAGTTATCATAATACAGGACGGTATGGCAGAAATTTGGAAAGAGGCCTTTAGAAAAAGGGCTCCCGAAATTCCAGTATATGGGCATTTAGAGGAACATCAAAAAAGCAACATACAAATGGCCCTGGTTTGGAAACCCCCACAGGGTATTTTTAAAGACTATCCAAATCTTGGTTGTATCGCATCAACTGGAGCAGGTGTGGATTTTTTGTTCAAGGATAAGGACCTTCCCGAAAATATTCCCATTACCAGAGTAGTGGATGAATATTTGGCCAAAGACATGTCAGAGCATGTATTGGCTATTATTTTTGGTCATTTAAAACATTTAAATCAGTATAAACAAGACCAATGCAATAGGGTTTGGGAACCCAAGGGGTACCACCGGATCGAGGATCTTACTGTTGGCATTATGGGTTTAGGGGCTTTGGGAAAGGTATTGGCCAAGAATCTTGTCAAATATGGTTTTACGGTTCAAGGCTGGTCCAACTCCAAAAAAAGCATAGAGAACCTTAAAACGTATGCGGGAATTGAGGAACAATTCCAGTTTCTGTCTTCAACACAGATTTTGGTTTGTTTACTTCCCTTAACAAAAGAGACGGTGGGTATTTTAAACAAGAATCTTTTTGAGCAGTTGCCAAAAGGCGCGTTCATTGTGAATGTTGGTAGGGGTGGGCATCTTGTTGACAATGACCTATTGATAATGATTGAAAAGGGACATTTATCGGGTGCTAATTTAGATGTTTACCATCAGGAACCCTTACCTAAGGATTGTCCGTTTTGGGACCACCTAAAGATTCATATGACACCACATTGTGCCAGTGTTTCGGATCCAGATTCAATTGTTCCCCAAATTTCAGAGAACTACCAAAGACTTATTGCCGGCAAAGAACTACTAAATCTTATTTCAAGAATCAAGGGATATTGATTTTTTCGTTTTTTTCTCGTTTTAATTTCGTGTAGGTTTTTATTTCTGTTAATTTTGCAAAATTGGGCTTTAAAGAAGCGCAGGATCAAAAAAGAGTTAAAAGCATAAAACACATAGCCTACTTGAAATTATACACTACTACTACCGAAAAAACCCTCTACGATTATCAGCTCGAAGATCTGAATACCATTTGCAAGTATTTGGAGGAATCACCGGATAATGCAAACCTCTTGTACCAGTTACCGACCGGAGGGGGCAAAACCGTTGTTTTTTCAGAGATTGCCAAGAGATATATTTCTCAAACACAGAAGAAGGTTGTTGTATTGACCCACAGGATAGAGCTTAGTCAACAAACTTCTAAAATGCTTAGTGGGTTTGGTGTAAAGAACAAGGTAATAAATAGCGAAGTCAAGGAACTCAAGGATCAAGACGAGTACATGTGCTTTGTGGCGATGGTTGAAACCCTGAACAATAGACTGCAGGAAGAAAAGGTTGAAATAAACAATATTGGATTGGTAATCATAGACGAAGCTCATTACAATTCGTTTCGTAAACTATTCAAATATTTTGAAAACTCAGTTATTCTTGGTGTAACCGCCACACCGCTGAGCTCAAACATTAAGCTTCCCATGAAAGACAATTATAAAAAGTTGATTGTTGGGGAGTCTATCGCTTCGCTCATTGGCAAGAAATTTTTGTCAAAAGCGAACATGTTTAATTATGATGTGGGCCTTCAGAGTCTTAAATTAGGCATAAGCGGGGATTATACCGTAAAATCTTCTGATGAACTTTATGGCAATCAAAGTATGCTTGGCAAGCTGTTGAACGCCTATACAGAAATTGCGAAAGGTACAAAGACCTTGATTTTTAATAATGGGATCAATACCTCAATTTATGTACATGATATCTTCCAAAAGGCTGGGTATAATATTCGTCATTTAGACAATAAAAATAGTGCTGCGGAGCGAAAGGAAATTTTGCAATGGTTCTCTGAGACACCGGATGCGATTTTGACCTCGGTAAGTATTTTAACCACTGGTTTTGATGAACCAACTGTTGAGACCGTGATGCTTAATCGGGCCACTCGTTCGTTGACCCTTTATTTTCAAATGATAGGTCGAGGTTCCAGGGTTTTACCGAATAAGGAGGAATTCAACGTTGTGGACTTAGGAAATAATGTGGCACGCTTTGGCTTATGGAATGCATCGATCGATTGGCAAGAGATATTCCATTTTCCAGATTTCTACTTGGAGAATATCAAAAATGATGAAGAAATTGAACGTGAATTCGTATATGAAATGCCTCTGGACCTTAGGGCCAAGTTCTCTAAATCCGACACTATTGAATATGATGTAAAGGAAGAGTATAAAAAAATATTCGCTCAAGGATTAAAATCCAAAGTTGTTCTGGAACAAAGTATAGAACAACATGCCAAGATTTGTGTAGAAAATGCCGAAGATGTATTTGATGCCCGCATTCTTGCAAAATCACTCAAGGAGGAGATTACCTATAGGGTGCGACAGTATTCGTACTGTATTATGAACAATACCAAGAATTATAAGGAATGGTTAGAGGAAGACTATGAACGTAAATTACGGTCAAGTATTTCTCGAAGGTTCGCGGCCAAAATGTAAAATAGAGCTATGGGTGCCAGTACCAACACTATTTTGATCATAGGTTTAGTATGGCCAGAACCCCATACCACGGCGGCCGGAAATAGAATGTTGCAGTTGGTAGATTTCTTTAGCAAGCAGCAGTACAACATAACCTTTGCAAGCGCTTCCTCCAAGACCGAGTATTCCTTTGCCTTGGAGACCCTTGGAGTGCTATGTCAAAAGATTGAATTAAATAATTCCAGTTTCAATGCATTTATAGCAAAATTGAATCCAGACATTGTTTTATTCGATCGTTTTGTAACAGAGGAACAGTTTGGATGGCGCGTCGCTGAAACAGCACCTTGGACACTTCGGATTTTGGACACTGAAGATTTACATTCCTTGCGACAGGTCCGCGAAACCCTGTTCAAAAAAAACACTCCATTTTCACCTACAAAATGGTTGTCAAGTGCTATAACTAAACGGGAAGTGGCCTCAATATATAGATGTGACCTTTCATTGATCATATCTTCTTTTGAAATGGAGTTGCTGACCGATACGCTCAAGATGGACGACAACCTGGTGCTCCACTTGCCATTTCAAATGGATAAAATTGATCAAGGGGAAATTGATAGCTGGACATCTTTTAGTTCTAGAAAAGACTTTATATGTGTCGGAAATGGGAAACACACCCCAAATGTTGATGCAATCCTATGGCTTGAAAAAGAAATATGGCCCTTGATACGAAAATCATTGCCCAATGCCAATATCCATATTTACGGGAGCTATTTGCCTGAGCGGATAAGACAAAAACACAAACCCAAAAATGGTTTCTATATTGAAGGCTGGGTAGAGCATATTGATGAAGCCTTCGGCTCCAGTCGTATAAACTTGGCCCCCTTGAGGTTTGGGGCAGGGATTAAAGGGAAATTGGTCAAGGCCATGCAAAATGGGACTCCTAGTATTACCACAAGGCTAGGTGCTGAAGGGATGCACGGTAAACTGCCTTGGAACGGCAGCATCGTTGAAGACCCAAAACGCTTTGCAGCCGCAGCCGTCGCTTTATATTCTGATGAAACCCAATGGCAACAAGCCCAATTAAACGGAAAACAGATTATAAATGAATTGTATGATAAGGAAGTACTTGATAAAAGGCTTTGGGACAAAATACAGCATATACTGCATAATCTAATGGGGCATAGGAGGCAAAACTTTACGGGAGCCATGCTTATGCATCATTCCTTGGCAAGCACCAAGTATCTGTCTAAATGGATCGAGGAGAAAAATAGGGGGATTTAAGAGTAAAGGGCAAATAAATATAGAAGGTTTAGTAAAATTCGTTCTAATGATCTTTACGGTTCGCTAACGAAGTTAAACCAAATAGTTATGAGTTTCAAGTATGTATAAGTATGCACAAATTGAAGGCCATTTAGATTCGAGTATGGCTAATGTCAGGAATCTTAACAGTGATTATTATCTCGGTAAACAAAATGGTGGTCTACGTTTGGCAAAATGCGTTACTTTGTAAATGCGTTAAAAGTATATTATGAAAAGACCCAAGTGGGAAACCGCAATCGAGTTCGAGGATATTACCTATAAAAAAAGAGGGGGAGTGGCAAGAATAGCCTTTAACAGGCCTAATGTTCGCAATGCTTTCCGTCCTAAAACCACTAGTGAGCTGTATAAGGCCTTTTATGATGCCCAGGAAGATACTTCCATTGGCGTTATATTACTTTCAGCTGAGGGGCCCTCAACCAAGGATGGTGTGTATTCCTTTTGTAGCGGTGGGGATCAAAAGGCTCGCAGTCATAAAGGGTATGTGGGTGAAGATGGAATGCACCGCCTCAACATTCTGGAAGTACAGCGTTTGATTCGTTTTATGCCTAAGGTGGTCATCGCGGTTGTCCCAGGTTGGGCCGTAGGAGGCGGGCATAGCCTGCATGTAGTTTGTGACCTTACTTTGGCCAGCAAGGAACATGCACTTTTTAAGCAGACCGATGCTGATGTGACCAGTTTTGATGGAGGATATGGATCAGCATATTTGGCTAAAATGGTCGGCCAGAAAAAGGCTAGGGAGATTTTCTTTTTAGGCCGTAGTTATACGGCACAGGTGGCTTATGAAATGGGCATGGTGAATGCTGTCATTCCCCATGAGGAACTGGAAGAAACAGCCTATGAATGGGCACAGGAGATTCTAGAGAAGTCACCAACCTCTATAAAAATGTTGAAATTTGCTATGAACCTTACCGATGACGGGATGGTTGGCCAACAAGTATTTGCTGGGGAAGCGACGCGTCTGGCCTATATGACCGAGGAAGCCAAAGAAGGTAGAAATGCCTTTTTAGAAAAGCGGAAACCAAATTTTGGAAAAAACAATTGGATACCGTGATTTTATCACGAAACCTGCTTCTTTTTAAATTTTCACATACACTATTTTTCGTAATCCAACTAAACGGCTATGGATTGAAAATCCATAGGTTTAAAACAAATATGTATAAGAATGGAATTCTTATTCCAAAATAATATTGTCATTGTCCAAGTTGGACGGATTGCGATGGTGTTCAAGATAATCCTCCACCATCTTGTCCGTGATATTGCCCGTACTCCAAACACCGTACCCGATGTCCCAAAAGTAACGGCCCCAGTATCTTTTGCCCAGTTCGGGAAATTCTTCCTGAAGACGACGGGAGGTCTTGCCCTTGAGACGTTTTACAATATCGCTCAACTTTTGAGAAGGACGGTATTCAATATGTATGTGCACATGGACCTTGCTTATCGCTCCCTTAAGGATACGAACATCTTCCGAATCACAAATCTGCTTGACAAGATCGCGACACCTTACCTGGACATCGCCCACCAGAACATGGAAACGATATTTCGTGACCAAGACTATGTGCGCCGACAACCACGATACCGTATGGCCAGAACGCCTTTGTTTATTTCTCATACAACTAATATAGAAAAATGTGTAGCAACTGAAAGTCTTGCACTAAAGTGCATAGTTTCAACTAACGATTGTGACCAATGAATTGTTTTTGAATATAGGAACTAACTTCTTCAAGTCGGTGATAATAGCACTTACCTTACATAATATTGGTTATATGTAATTTTTTTGGCTAAAAGAATTACAGTGATTATTGTACATGCCCTGCTATGAGTCCATTCTGTGAAAATAAAAAAACTTATGTGTTTGATTCTGATCTTAGCGTAATATCATTCATGTTTAAAAAGAAATTATACTTTCAAATAAATGGTAATTATGGTATTGTGACACTTTTGTGATATCAGAAACCTATATTAGTTTAAATGGTTTTTGAAGATGTAGCACTCTTCATCCAAAGGTCAGGAATGTTCTAAATACTCAACGAATGAAAAGTTGCTTTTTGGTTTTGATACTTACATCATTCATATTTTGCTGTTCCAGCTCATCTGAAATGGATAGTAATCAAGAAAGTATAATGCAGGAAATGGTCATTGAAAAGGATACTTTACCCGCATTTTCTGGAGAGTTTATGGCTGCGGCACATCCAACTGAAGGCCAGGCATATGTGAATTTTGATAAAACAAAACTTGAAATAATTGACTTTAAATCTGAGAATGGCCCCGTGTTGGAACTTTATTTGGCAACAGATTTAGATGCGACCCAATACATTACCTTAGGGGTAGTAAAGGGTTTGGAGGGAAATTTTGTTTATGACCTCCCTAACCAGATTAATTTCGAGACCCATAAATATCTCTTGGTTTGGTGTGTGGATTTTTCCGTAAACTTTGGCCATGCCATTTTGAAATAAGAGCCTTTATGTCATTTTCTTATCAGCTTTGTTAATCTAAGATGGCATTCCCGTTGTATCAATCCATTGAATAGGGTTGACCCGTTTCCTGCTAATTTTAATTTAGGAATCTAGGGAAATAGGTACCACATTTGCCTATTTGAGCCATTTGTTAAAGGCCCAAAAGAAAACTGATGTGTTCAAAAAAAGTAACAAGATTAATCTCACTTTTTTAAAGATTAACCTAAATTCGTGGGCAGATAACCTGTATTAATCCAATTATCAATGAAGCGAATTATAGTCTTTTTAGGTCTTTTTGTATTGATGTCCTGCTCAGTTTCCAAGAACATTTTGGATAAGCCCATCATTTTTAACGAAGAACGCAATGCATTGACCTTACAATATCTTCAGGAAAGATATGGGCTTGATCAACAGACCCCTAGCATTGACCCAAGGATGGTCGTGCTGCATTGGACGGCCATACCTACCTTTGAGGGCTCTTTTGATGCCTTTAGGAATCCCAAGTTACCCAATTGGCGCCCCGATATTAAAAATGCCGGCAGTCTTAATGTGTCCTCACACTTTTTAGTGGACCAAGACGGCACCATTTATAGGTTGATGCCTGAAACCAAGATGGGAAGGCATGTAATTGGCTTAAACCACTGCGCAATCGGAGTCGAAAATGTGGGAGGTACAGCCGATACTCCCTTAACTGAGGCACAATTAAAATCAAACATTCGGTTGGTGCGTTACTTGGCCCGTAAATATGATATTGACTATGTTATTGGCCATCACGAGTACACACTTTTTGAAGGTCATGAATTTTGGCTTGAAATAGATGATGGCTATAGGACCAAAAAGACCGATCCAGGTGAAGAATTTATGAAGAAGGTGCGCAGTGCGACCAGAAATTTTAATTTTGAGGAATTACCTAATAAATTCTAATAGAATGCAATTAAAGTCAATCGTCTTTTTAGTGGTTTTTCTTTTATCGACTTCGCTGATAGCACAAGAAAATGACCTTACGTCCAATTTGTATGGATCATATGAGACGTTTAAAGAGCCCAGCCTAAATAAGCGAAGGATAAAACATCATGAAATACAACCCCTGATTGCCAAACTTGTGGCAAATCCCAAGTTTAAAATAAATAAGGTAGGTGAGTCCATTGAAGGTCGTGATTTAAACCTCATTAGTGTCGGCTCCGGGAAAACCAATGTTTTGCTTTGGTCACAAATGCATGGCGATGAACCTACAGCAACACAGGCAATTTTTGATATTTTTAATTTCCTCGCGGGCGATGATTTCAAAGCTGAAAAGGAGGATATTCTAAGTAATTTGACACTTCATTTCTTACCCATGTTGAACCCTGACGGTGCCGAACGTTTTCAACGAAGAAATGCCTTGGGAGTAGATATTAATAGAGATGCCCTTCGTCTACAGTCTCCTGAAAGTCAGACCTTAAAGCGTATAAGAGATAGTCTCGATGCGGACTTTGGCTTTAATTTACATGACCAAAGTACATATTATAATGCAGAACGTACCGAGAAACCGGCTACCATTTCCTATTTAGCAACCGCCTATAATTATGAAAGGGATATCAATGAGGTGCGCGCTAGATCGATGCAGATTATTGTATTTATGAACAATATTATCCAAAAATACGCTCCGGGACAAGTTGGGCGATATAGCGATGAATTTGAGCCCCGTGCATTCGGTGACAACATTCAAAAATGGGGCACTAGCCTAATCCTTATCGAATCGGGCGGCTATGCCAATGATGGCGAAAAACAGGAAATTAGAAAATTGAACTATGTTTCCATTCTATCCGCTATGTATACCATAGCAAAGAAAAATTATGAGGATATTCCCATTGCCGAATATGAAAAGATACCAAAAAACGATAGAAAGCTCTTTGACCTAAAAATCAACAATGTAACCTACAAACTTCGAGAAAAAGATTATATCCTTGATTTGGGAATAAACCGATTAGAGGTCGATAAGGAAGGTAATAATGACTTTTGGTATAGCAGTCGAATTATGGATCAAGGTGATCTATCTACCTATTATGGTTATGAGACTTTTGATGCCACGGGATATTCCATAAAACTGGGCAAGTTGTATCCCAGAACCTTAAAAACCGTTAGTGAAGTAAAAAAATTGGACGCCATCGCTCTATTAAAAGAAGGATATACCTATGTTCGAAGCACAACCATTCCTAAGGATATGTTGGAATCTCTTTTACCCTTGAATATTATTTCAAGTACGTTTGAACTAACTGAATTGCAGCTGGAGGTTGGAACTAATCCGACTTTCATTTTGGAAAAGGAAGGGCAACCACGATACGCCATTATTAATGGATTCTTGATTGACTTGGTGACAGGTAAAGGCAATTTTAAGAATGCGATGATATATCGTTAGAAAAAAAATTCAAACTTATTTTAGTAGGTAGTTATACTACCTACCTCATTTTGAACAAGTGGGAGTGAAGGGAAGTCCTGTTCCGGAAGTTTGGAACAATAATTCTCCGGTCTAATGTGATTCTTGGCCACTTCTTTCCAGTATTGAAAATGCCGATTCCTTATTTAGATACAATTTTTCTTTTGATGCTACTCAAAAACTAACGTTACTGTCATTTCGATTCCAATAACCTTCGGGAGAGAAACCCCATCTTAATTTTTCAGCATGATTGATCTACGCTTGTTTTTAGAAATAACGTATCAATCTAAATACGATTTCTCAGTCATCCCGGCGATACTGTTGGGACTCCTTCGAAATGACCATACATTTGGATCTAATTTTAATATCCAAAATTAATGACCACATTTTGGGCGTTGATAATTAAGAATACTAGCATGCTAAATAGTATGGAGACTATGGTTGAAAATACCAATAGGACCAAATTTTTATAACCTTTAGGCATTGCACCTATCGCGCTGTTTTGAATAATTTCATTGATTACATCCATCATTTCTTTTCTTTAAACTTGTCTATTTACAAGTATGATTAAACTTCTCCATAGTTTTTAGGATGTTAGGTATTCAATTCAATTGGGGGTTGTTGCTTTTAGAACAATCATAGCGAGGAAAACCCTACCAAATGATGGAATAAAAAAAGGGAATCAACCTTGACTCCCTTTATATTCGGTAGTTTTCGAGACTATTATTCGCAGCCTCCTGTAAATCCTTTGGCATCAAATTTGGTCTGAACAGCACCTTGTCTACTACCGTCAACTACTCGTATAGCAAGATTGTTTTCGCCACTTCCGTCTCGTTTTGGGCTACAGTATTCAAACAGGTAAAAACTATTTGCCTGTTCAGATACCCTTATGGATATGTCATTGAAAGTATTTTCCAACTCTTCGGCATTCCCGGCAAAAACACTAAATGTCTTGCCAATGTCTGTTAAGACTTGGGTGTCTATTTCAGCGCCCAACCCTATGGTGAAAAAAGAAATATTGGGGTTTGCCTCATCTACTTTTTTAAGCGCGGCTTCTTCCGTATATCGAGAAGCTTGATCCGTACCATCGGTAAAAACAACAACCGAAGCGGCACTGATGATTTCCTCTTGAATACTGTCTTGCACTAAATCCTCGGCAATATTGGTCGACTTAATAACGGCTCCATACAAATCAGTAGACGGGTCATTACTTATATCAGTAGTGATAGTATTGATTGCCTCTACCAAATCCTGTTTAGAACTGGTCAAGGGTTTCAAAACATGTAAATCATCCTCACCATCAAACCAATAGATTGCCATTTTATAGGATTCTTGGGTGTTCGACGGCATAACATTGTTCACAAAGCTGACAGAAGCTGTTTTTAACTCCTCCAAACTACTGCTTAATACACTATTACTTAAATCCAATACCAATAGGGTACTTGAATTGAATATCTGTGAATTCGAGGAGATTCGTGCCAAGGATTCCGATGTAGAAATAGTATTAAAACAGTCATCATTACGTCCTTGTTCATAGATAGTGAACTGGTTGGCCGTAAGTCCAGAAACAGGATCTCCGTCAGTATCTGACACTCTGAACAGAATAGAAACCTTGCCAGGAAGTGTGGTATATTGCTCTTGAATGGATAGTACCAAATCACTCTCCCCTAAGTTAAGGCATTCATCAACCGGTTTTCCTTTACCAAGGCTTTCCCCGAAATTTAAATCAAGATTAATATCATCATCGGCATTGCCGCAAGAAAAAACTAAAAAAAGAAGGCTAAAGACACTTAAATACCTAACTATGGATTTCATTTTCATTGTTTTGAGGTTCATCACACACAACGCTTAATATATTTTTTAAGTATCTTAAAAAGAAAAAAAACTGTTAAAACATGTTAAAGTAAAAACCAAGGCTTTTTACCCGAATTATAATCGATTAAATTACAACCGATTATGAAGGTATTGATAGAATGAAATTTATTTTTCGGCAAGGTTTAACAGAGTTAAAAAGGAAGGGAAGATACCGTCCTCAATGAAAAGTTGATCAGTGTACGGTAATTATTTGGTAACTTGTAAACGTAAAAACGTTGAGCCAAAATAGTAAGTCCTGATTGGTACAAAGGTTCCCTAAACATTTGTTTTACAAATATATTTTGATGTATGATTCACGAACTAAAAAAAATAGTTCAGGCTTATTTAATTGCCAAACAGCGAAAGACCAAAACTGTATTGGCCACTGTGGTGGCCCTCAAGGGTTCCTCATATCGTAGACCTGGTGTTCGTATGCTTATCCACGAAAATGGTGATGCAATTGGTGCGGTAAGCGGTGGTTGTGTTGAAAAAGAAGTAATCGGACAATCGCAAAGTATTTTTAAAAATGGTTTGCCGAAGATGATGACCTATGATGGTCGATATAGATTGGGCTGTGAAGGAATATTATATATTCTTATCGAACCCTTTGAGCCGGATGAGTCTTTCATTCTTGCATTTGAAAAGAATATAAAAAATAGGCAGGGCATCTCCATTACATCCTATTATTCTAAAACCGAGGGAACCGATATTTCATACGGTTCTGTTTTTAAAATAGACCAAAGTAGTTATGATTTAAGGGGCGCTTTTGCCATAAATAACGAACTTAACATTTTCAGTCAAGAATTGTCACCCTGCTTTAAACTTCTTATTATCGGAGCTGAACATGATGCGGTGCAACTTAGCAATTATGCGGCATTGACAGGATGGGAAGTTACGGTAGTGGCCGCTCCTTCAGAGGAAAAATCACTCTCGGATTTTCCAGGTGCCCAGGAGCTTTTATGTATTGAACCCGAAACTTTGTCCATTAACGAGATTGACAATCAGACCGCTGTTCTTTTAATGACACATAGTTATGTAAAGGATTTGAAATACTTATTACGGGTGATGCCGAGCCGACCTTCCTATTTGGGTATATTAGGCCCTGCCAAAAGGCGTGAAAAGCTCTTGGGGGATTTGATTGAGCGACATCCAGAGATAGATGATACGTTCTTTGATGGCATATATGGTCCTGCAGGGCTTAACATAGGTGCAGAAACAGCTCAAGAAATAACGATAGCCATATTGGCGGAAATATTAGCCGTGGTCAGAAAACGAAAACCCATAATGTTGAAGCATAAGTCAAGTAGCATCCATAGCCTATGAAAAACGAAAAGAATATAGCTGTGGTTCTATTGGCGGCAGGGGGATCCTCACGAATGGGGAAAGCCAAGCAGTTATTGCCTTGGAGAAATACTACCCTTCTTGGAAACGCAATACAATCGGCAAAACAGAGCAAAGCGAAGCATCTCTATGTGGTTTTGGGTGCAAAAGCTACAGGCATAAAAGACAGTCATGATGATAAAGCCATACATTGGGTGTTGAACCAGGATTGGAAAAAAGGTATGGGCTCATCAATCACCAGTGCGATAGCGCATATTTTGAAAACAAGCATAGCATATGATGGAATCCTAATTATGCTTTGCGACCAACCCTTGATTGACACTGTTTATTTAAATGAGTTAATGGACACTTTTAGCGAGACTGATAAAAGCATAGTGGCAACGACATATAAGCATAGGAAAGGCGTTCCTGCTGTTTTCGACAAAATGTATTTCTTGGAATTGAAAAAATTGACTGAGGATTTTGGTGCCAAGGACATTATTTTGAAGAACGTGGAAGATATGATAGCCCTCAACCCAAAAGGGAAAGAAAAGGATTTGGATACCATGCAAGAATATAATAAACTGTTGAACGTATAACGTAGAACTCGTTTAAACTTTTTGGATTGTAGTGAAAATTAGGGTATTTGTTTCCGGTTGAAGACTTTTTTAAGTAGCATAGCAGGGCTACGGAAGGAAAAAAAGACAAAAAGCGGGTACAAAAGAGAAGTTTTTTAGCCCATTGAAAAAGTTTAAATGAGTTCGTAATCAAACGATTTAAAGAAATGAATAACAAGTATTTAAAATGCGTATTGGCTGCCTTACTATTTCAATTTGCCCTAGTCCATGCCCAAGACATGGAATTTGAGGAATATAATCCCAAATCGACCTTGGTGGTTCCCATAAATGAGGTAAGAAAGGCCAAATACCCATTTATTGATGTACATAGTCATCAAAGGGATATGTCCGCTTCGCGTCTAAAGAACTTGATTAAGGATATGGACGAGTTGAATGAAGGCGTTATGGTAAATTTAAGTGGCGGGTCTGGTGAGCGCATCCAGAAGATGTTGAAAAGCATCGAAGAAAACTATCCAAATAGATTTGCTGTTTTTGCCAATGTTGATTTTGATGGAGTGGGAAACAAAGGCTGGTCTGAAAAGGCCTCAGCCCAACTTGAGAAAGATATTGGAAATGGTGCCAAGGGATTAAAAATATACAAGAGTTTAGGTTTGAGATATAAGGACAGTGATGGTAACCGACTAGCCATTGATGATTCACGATTAGATCCAATTTGGGCAAAATGTGCTGAAATGGGAGTTCCGGTATTAATACATGCCGCAGATCCAAAATCCTTTTGGGACCCTATGAATAGTGATAATGAACGATGGCTCGAATTGAAGACACATTCAAGAAGAAAGCGTTCAGCTACAGATCCGGCTCCATGGGAGCAGATCATTCAAGAACAGCACAATATGTTCAAGAAACATCCCAAAACAAAGTTCATAAATGCCCACATGGGTTGGTATGCGAATAATTTAGGGAAATTGAGTGAACTTATGGACGCTATGCCCAATATGTATGTAGGCATTGGCGCCGTCATTGCTGAATTGGGGAGACAGCCCAAAAATGCCAACCTTTTTTTTCAAAAATACCAAGACCGTATTCTTTTCGGAAAAGACAGTTGGAAACCCAATGAATTTCCCACATATTTTAGGGTGTTGGAAACAGATGATGAGTATTTTCCCTATTACAAGAAGTATCACGCTTTCTGGACTATGTATGGGCTTGACCTGCCCGATGAGGTCCTGCAAAAGGTGTATTACAAAAATGCCTTAGACTTAATACCAGGCCTGGACAGAAGTTTGTTTCCTAAAGATTGATCTTTTTCAAATCGTAATGTCTATGGTTGACATCTTTTCTTTCCAATAAGTGAGGGTAAGACTATTACAATAGCAATTAGCGATAAGAGTACCATTACCTAAAATTAGATGAAATAAGTTTTTCTATTATTTAGATTTATGTGTGCGGTCTGGTAGCCTGCTTTCAGGGTGCTCTTGAAAAGTTCCACAGGAATATCCTTTTTGGACCAATCCAGGAGTAGAAGTGCTATTCTTTTTTGACCAAGCTTCAATCTGGGGTGATAGGTATTTCATGGTATCAAGTTTGATAACATTTATAACGAAAATTCGTCCCAAAATAGTATGTACGATCCAAATATTTAAATTCAATTGCGCATAAGAAAATCCCCTTATTAAAAAAAGCAGTAAAAGTTGTGATAGTGTAGGCAACAATAATACTAATACACCAACCAATACCCAAAAATGAATAAGGAGAACGAATTTATTCGGATAATTAAGGAAAATGAAGGTGTTATTTTCAAAATAACGACCATTTATACTGACAATAAGGAGGACCAAAAAGATTTATACCAAGATATTGTTTACCAGCTTTGGAAATCATTTGATTCTTTTCGCAACGAATCCAAATTTAGTACCTGGATGTATCGAATAGCCTTGAATACAGGCCTTACACGAATTAAGAAAAAGAGAGGAAAAGGACATTCCGTTAACATAGACAAGGTTGTGTTGGAACAAACTGAACACCATGATACTGAATTTGAGGAACGGCTGAAAAAACTCTATACCCAAATACAACGACTCAATGTACTGGAAAAAGGTTTGATGCTCTTACTTCTCGAAGGCAAAAAATATGAAGAAATAGCCGAAATAACCGGGTTAAGTTCGACCAATGTCGCCACACGTATCTCCAGAATCAAGAATAAATTGAAAACACAAATTGTTAAAAACTAGGACTATGGATATAGAGGAATTACAGGCAACTTGGACTCAAATGGGTGAAGAGCTTGATAAGCAAAAGAGATTGACAAGCGAAATAATCATGAAAATGACACAGAAAGAATATAAAAGTAGATTGGACAAGATTATGATACCCGAAAAATTAGGAACATTGGTTTCATATGCGGCAGCTATTTTTATCCTGTCCAAATTCAATGTGTTAGATACGGTATTGCTTCAGGTTTGTGGATTTGTAACCTTGGTAATTCTTATAGTTTTACCCTATTTGTCTTTAAGGTATTTAAAACGCATGCGAAACCTTGACATCGCCAATATAAGTTATAAAGATGGTATTGTTGCTTTTACCAAAAGTAAGCGCCAATTTCAAAAGCTTTTAAGGGTTAGTGCCTATTTGGGCTTTGTCTTGATGTTGATTATATTACCTGTTACCACTAAACTCTTCAACGGGGAAGATATATTTGCCCAAGGCCAAGATAATTCCTGGCTATGGTATTTGCCTTTGGGAATTGGGTTTTACTATTTTTTCACAAGAAAGGTAATCAGCAGCTATAGTGGTACTATTAAAAAGGCAGGAGATTTGCTGAAGGAATTGGAGCAGGGGGATTAAAGAAATCGCAATTGTTTTTGAATATAGTCAAGGATGAGCATCCAATTCATTTTCAGGACCAATGATGCCGTAGGTACATTATCGTCTTCGATAGCAGAAATTATTCCGTCATGTTGGTTGTCAGATTTTGCATAGATCGAATCATCAGACATGAAGGCTCTTTCATAAAAAATGATACGAGTTTTTAAATCGGTCAAAATTTGCTGTGCGAGCTTGTTCTTGTAGTGTTGGGTGAGTATGCGATGAAATTCAAGTTTGGCATGAATACGGGAAAGGGTATCATGTGCGCCCTTAAATTTAATTTGTTGTTGTTTTAATGATGCTATCGATTTAGTATCGAAAACCGAATTTTCCAAGGCCAAAACCTCTAATTCTGCTACCAATTCATATAGGTCTTTAGCCTCTAGGTAATTTAGATTGGCAATGATGAATCCTCTATTCGGTACCGCCTTAATAAGATTGGACTGCTGTAATTGTGTAAGTGCCTCACGAATTGGGGTCACACTTACCCCTAATTTACGGGCCAAAGCTGCCAAATTGATGGTCTTTCCTGCATCAAGTTGACCTTTGGTCATTTGATCAAGCAGGTGTTCACGGACTTGGTCTCTTAGAATAGTCTTTGATAGCATAGGGTGAAATAGTATATCGTATACGATTTAACGAAAATAACAAAGAAATGGTACTTTCCAAGCGTATTTATTTAATTAAATTTAAATAATAAGTGACAAAAAACAATACATAATTGTCCATTAAGTGCCAGTACTATCAACAAAATATAGGTACTTTTGCCCAGATTATGAAGAACTACCACTTGCTATTCTGCGTCATGCTTATCTCATTCCAGGTAGGCGCGCAAAAAAAAAATGAATCCTTTCGTTTAAACATTAGAAAAGCCACTTCACCTATTGTTATTGATGGTATAGGTGATGATTTAGCATGGAAGGATACCGATGTTGCCGATGATTTCTTTATGGTTTTACCTATGGACGAAGGCAAAGCCAATGAGAAGACTGAAATACGAATGGCCTATGACGATAAAAATCTTTATTTAATAGCCACTTTTTTCAATAATACACCTGGGCCTTACTATGTAGAATCCCTCCGCAGGGATTTTTCTTTCGGAAAAAATGATAATTTCCTGTTGTTCATGGACCCCTTTAACAACCAGACTACTGGATTTTCTTTCGGATCCAATGCAGCTGGCGCGCAATGGGACGGAACTATGTATGAAGGGGGAAAGGTGGATTTGAATTGGGATAGTAAGTGGGTATCAAAAGTGAAACAGGATGAGGATAAATGGGTATTTGAAATGTCAGTACCCTTTAAATCCATTCGCTATAAGGAGGGCGTCAAGGAATGGGGCATCAATTTTAGTCGTTTGGATCTGGGATCTAGCGAAAAATCTAGTTGGACACCCATTCCCAGACAATTTCCTACAGCGTCTTTGGCCTATACGGGGGTTTTGGTCTGGGACAATCCACCCCCATCCCCAGGAACAAACATATCGCTAATACCGTATGTGCTGGGTGGGTACAGCGAGAATCTAGAAGGTGAGAATACCTTTGAAAAAAAAATCGGCGGTGATGTGAAGGTGAGCTTGACATCTTCACTTAATTTGGATTTGACTGTTAATCCTGATTTTTCCCAAGTCGAAGTTGATCGTCAGGTAACCAATTTAGATCGCTTTGAACTTTTTTTTCCAGAAAAACGTCAATTCTTTTTAGAAAATGCAGACCTCTTTGCCAATTTTGGCTACGCTACAATTCGGCCTTTTTTCTCTAGGCGTATAGGATTGGAAGCTCCAATCAGGGGAGGTGCAAGAATAAGTGGTAACATCAATGAAAAATGGCGTTTGGGACTTATGGATATGCAAACGGGCAGGGTAGAGGATATGGGATTGCCCAACCAAAATTTTGGGGTAGTTTCTATTCAAAGAAAAGTGTTTAGTAGATCTAGCATAGGGCTCATGTTGGTCAATATGGAATCTTTCAATTATCCAGAAGATCCTGAGCTTGTTGAAAACAGTCCTCAAGAATTCAATCGAAATCTAGGCGTGGAATATAACCTGGCCTCTGCGAATAACCTTTGGAACGGAAAGGCCTTTGTATTAAAATCTTTTTCACCTACAGCAGAGGGCGATGGAATTACCCAAGCCGCACATCTGGAATACAAAAGTAGAAAATGGAAATGGAGGATTCAGGAAGAATCGGTTGGTAAGTCGTACAAGGCGGATGTAGGCTTTGTTCCGAGAAATGGATATGTGAATGTCAAGTCT
Organism: Bacteroidota bacterium; assembly: GCA_024279425.1. GTDB lineage: Bacteria > Bacteroidota > Bacteroidia > Flavobacteriales > Flavobacteriaceae > Maribacter_A. The sequence continues at coordinate 48,766 of JAJRRO010000116.1, forward strand.
TATTTAGGCCACCTTTTCTTTCCAAAGTCAGGGAAAATATTAAGTCATGGCCCAACTTTGAACACAAGCTATTTTTTTAATGAAAAATTGGAGCGTACCGATAATACAAATTATCTTTTATACTCTTTTGCTTTTCGAAACCGCCGTAGCTTGGATTTTTTTGTTTCTGATGACTATGTAGAGTTGTTGTCTCCCTTTGACCCCACAAGGTTGGGCAAAGAAGAGCTGGAATTGGGCACTGAGCATCATTGGAACGCTTTTGGATGGATGTTCGCTTCTAAGCCACAAAGTCTTTTCACCTATACTTTTGATGGCCGACTTGGCGGATATTATGAAGGTGGAAACCGCACAAGTCTAACCACTGAATTAGGTTATAGATTTCAACCTTTTATTAGCCTAAGTGCGAATTTGAACTATAACCGGATCCAGTTGCCAAGTCCTTGGAATACCAATCAATTTTGGCTTATTGGATCAGAGGCGGACATTACTTTTACCAATAAATTGTTTTTTGCAACGCTTTTTCAGTACAATGAACAATCTAAAAACTTTAATCTGAATTCTAGATTTCAATGGCGGTATAAACCTGCTTCAGATTTGTTTATCGTGTATACAAACAACCATCTCATAGCCCCCTATTCAGGCAGAACATGGTCACTTACCCTTAAACTTAATTACTGGTTCAATCGATAGTTCTTACTCAACACTTTTCATATATCTTTTAAATTATTCATAAAGAAGTGTAAGGAACGGCACTAATCCCAGACCATTTTTAGAGAACTTTTTTGTAGGATTCATTATCTTACAGAGAATTGCTAGTGAAAATGAAATGAAAATCAAAGTTCCGATCTTTGTTATTCTTGCTTGTCTTGGTCTTTCAGTACATGGGCAATTACCAGAATGTACCCAATTCACAAGTCCAACTGACGGTCAAGTAGATACCAATGTTTTTATTGATTTGGAGTGGGATACAGCAATTGGAGCCACCGGTTATATTATAAAAGCAGGAACATTCTCAGGAGGTACCGACGTATTAAATGTCGATGTTGGTAATAACACCGCATATAATGTTCCCAACTACCTTCCTCCCTTGCAAACGATTTATGTAACGGTAATACCCTATAATGCTATGGGTACGAACACCACATGTTCGGAAATCACATTCACAACAAGGGCTTTATCACCTCCTCGGTGTACCGAGATTATCGCCCCTTTTGATGGCCATGCTTTAGTTCCGGTAAATTCTAATATTACTTGGGTAAGGGATTTCACGGCTTCAGGATATTTAATGAACATCTTTGAACGCGATCCAAACGGTATAAGGATTATTGAGAATTTTGACGTAGGAAATGGCACTAATTATAAACCTGATGACTTTAAACCGAGAACCAGATATTATGTGACCATTATTCCCTATAATGATGCTGGTCCCGCAGTGGGTTGCCAACCAATAACATTTACTACAGGTGACCCCATTCCGTTGTTCTCTTGTCCTGAACTTATAAGCCCTATGAACGGATCTTCAAATATAACGGGTAGTCCCTTAATCGAATGGGAACCGATTTCAGAAGTTGATGGATATTTCCTCAATATAGGCACAACCCCTCAAGGCACCCAATTACTTAATAAAAGAAATGTCGGAAACACAACAAGCTTTCAATTGCAGGATGATTTACCGCAAGGAAAAAAAATATACATCTGGATAGTACCTTACAACACGAATGGATCTAGAGAGGACTGCGATGTTTTCTCTTTTACAACTACTAAAGAACTTAAAATTGATCTAACTGAAGAAATACCATCATTTTTCACCCCGAATAATGATGGGTATAATGATGTTTGGACCGTTAATTCCTCTGAAAACATCACTGTTGTGAATGTGCAGGTATTCAATCGTTTTGGGAGGTTAATAAAAGAAATGTTGCCAAGCGATAGTTGGGATGGTACTTTCAATGGTAAAAGACTACCCTCTGGATCCTATTGGTATTCGGTTAAGATATTGAACAACCGAACTGTAAAAGGCTATTTTCTTCTAAAGCGATAACTTTACCTTTTTCATTGAACAGGCCCCTAGGTTTACATCACATCTTTGGGCTGCCTTTTTGCATAAAGACTCTTCCTCTTGTAAAACCGGTGCAGTTTCGCAATATTTTCAAAGCAATTTAGTATTTTTAAAGGGATGTAGCGCTGTTTCAATTTATTAAATGCTATACTATGGGTATTCATCAAAAAAAACTCCTTCGTTTAATTTCCTCGGTCAGTTTGATTCTATTATTAACGAATTCTTCTTTGGCTCAGGAAGGTATCCTGAAAAAGATAAGGGAAATTGCTATCATTGATCAGAAGGTAATGGTACCCATGCGGGACGGTATTCGATTGGCAACGGACATTTATAGACCTAAGACTTCAGAAAAAGTCCCAATACTATTTTCTAGGACACCCTACAATTTCAATTCATGGGGTGATGGTGAGCGGCGCACACGAACGGCGGAAAGAGCATATGAGGTGGTTAAACGTGGATATGCTTACGTTGTACAAAACGAGCGAGGCCGGTATTATTCTGAGGGGGAATGGGACATTTTGGGTACACCGCTTACCGACGGTTACGATGCTTTTACTTGGATGATTGACCAACCTTGGTCTAATGGGAAAATAGGAACATTGGGTTGTTCTTCCACAGCGGAATGGCAAATGGCCGTTGCCGCCCTTGATCATCCGTCTCATGCTGCAATGGTTCCACAGGGCTATGGGGCTGGAGTGGGTAGGGTTGGAGCGTATTTTGAACAGGGCAATTGGTACCGCGGAGGGGCGGAACAAATGTTGTTCTTTTCTTGGCTCTATGGTGTTGAACACGATAAATTCAAACCTCGTATCCCAAAGGGGGCATCAAAGGAGGATTTGATACGTCTATCCAGATTTTATGATTTGGCCCCTGAAAACCCTCCTGTAGATATGTCCAAGGCTTTGACGCACCTTCCCATTCAGGATATATTGCAGAACGTCCAAGGGAAACGTGAAATTTTTGACAAAATGGTACGGCGCAAGCCCAATCATGAAGACTGGTTTAAAGGGGGATTATACCATGACGATATGGATTTTGGCGTCCCCAGCTTTTGGTTTGCTTCTTGGTATGATGTTTCTATAAGCCCCAATCTTGCATTGTTCAACCACGTAAGGAAAAATGCCAAAGACCCCATGGTTAGGGATAATCAATATTTGGTCATTGCCCCTGTGCTTCATTGCTCTTATACACGGGCAAAGAAAAATACAATTGTTGGCGAACGTAATGTTGGCGATGCAAGATTAAATTATGATGAGCAGATTTATGCCTGGTTCGATCTATGGCTCAAAGACACTCAAAATGACTTTAAAGAAAAAACACCAAGGGTACAGTATTATACCATGGGAAGCAATACATGGCAATCTTCAGAAACCTGGCCGCCAAGTAATATGGAAATGACCACATATTATCTAAATAGCAAAGGAAAGGCCAATAGTCTTTTTGGAGATGGAAAATTGACCAATATCAAACCCACCACTAAAAACATTCCCGACGCATTTACGTACGACCCCATGAATCCGGTAAAATCCTATGGAGGAAATGTTTGTTGTACTGGGAACGCCGTAAAAGGCGGTTCTTTTGACCAACAGCTTATGGAAACCCGGAACGATATTTTAATTTACACCACCGACCCCCTGAAAGAAGATACAGAGGTAAGTGGGTTTATAGAATCAACATTGTATGTTTCATCAGATGTAAAGGATACTGATTTCACCATCAAACTCATCGATGTTTACCCTGATGGGAGGGCCTACAATTTGGATGAGACCATACAACGCGTTCGGTATAGGGAAGGTTATGATAAAGAGGTGTTCATGAAAAAGGGCAAGGTATATAAGGTAGATTTAACACCTATGTCTACCAGCAACCTATTTAAAAAGGGACATCGGATCCGGATTGAAATATCCAGCAGTAATTTTCCGCGATTTGCGAGAAACCTGAATACGGGAGGTAATAACTATGATGAAAAAGAAGGTATCGTAGCCCATAATAAAGTATACCATTCAAATAAATATGCGTCCCAAATTAGGCTTCCAATAACCAAAAAGAAGTGATTGTTCTGGTTTTTCAATGGAGAGTTGAAGGTAATTCACAATCGGAATAAGTCTTAATATATAACAACATTTATTGCTAGAAACTAACAAATATCATGTTATTCAATAGTATGTAATTCTAGATTTGTAAACACAACTAAAACCAACATTCCATGAAAATATATGACGACAAGCACATTAAAAATGTAGTTCTGGTAGGGGCTCATAACGCTGGAAAAACGACACTGGCCGAGACGATGCTGTTCGAGGCCGGATTATTAAATAGACGGGGTAGCGTAGAAAATTTCAATACGGTTTCCGATTATCACGAAATCGAACATGAAAGAGGGAATTCTGTATTTGCCACTCCTATGCATACAGAATGGCGACAGTATAAAATAAATATCATTGACACACCTGGATTAGACGATTTCATTGGTGAGATTATTTCGTCTATACGCGTGGCGGATACTATCGTTACGGTATTAAATGGACAATATGGCCTAGAGGTAGGTACTGAGATTATTTGGAATTATATTGATAAGTACCAAAAGCCCACATTATTCGTAATTAACCAAATTGACCATATAAATGCGAATTTCGATACCAGTTATAATAGCCTCAAGGATTTGGTAGGTAATAATGTAGTTAAGATCCAATACCCGTTGGTTGTCGATGGTGCCCAATGCATTATTGATGTGTTGAAAATGAAGATGTACAAATTTTCAGCTGATGGGGGTAAGCCCGAAAAGTTTCCTATTCCTGATGACCAAAAAGAATTGGCGGATCAATTGCATAATGAACTAGTAGAGAAGGCGGCGGAAAATGATGAAAAACTCCTAGAACTCTTTTTCGAAAAGGGAACCTTGAATGAGGATGAAATGCGTCAGGGAATTAAAGCAGGAATGTTGAATCATGAAGTATTCCCCGTATTTTGCACATCGGGCCTCATGGATATGGGTAGTGGTCGACTTATGGGATTCATTGATAATGTTGCGCCCTCGGCTGCCGATTTGAAATCTGAGCAAACCGTTGAAGGAGATACCCTAGTCCGTAAAAAAGAAGCTCCGACAGCTCTTTTTGTTTTCAAAACAATACACCAACCCAATCTAGGACAGATAACCTTTTTCAAAGTAAAATCGGGAGAAGTCAGCCAGAATGATAAATTGGTGAATTCCAGGAACGAAGAAACTGAAATCTTGAACCAGCTTTTCATAATGGATGGGAAGAAACGCGAATCCGTATCAAAACTTACTGTTGGAGATATCGGGGCAACCTTAAAACTAAAATACACCGAAACCAATGATACATTGCATAAGGCTGGAAAGCCAATGGCAATAAAACCCATCCAATTCCCGGAACCGAGAATCAGAAAATCAATTTCTGCTGTAAACAAAAAAGAAGAAGAGAAGCTGAGTGATGCATTGAAAAAAGTACATAGTCAAGATCCAACTGTAGATATATCATATTCCAAAGAGTTAAAACAATTGATTTTGGGTTGTCAAGGAGAATTGCACCTTGCAACTGTAAACTGGGGACTAAAGAATATTTATGGCATTGAAGCTAAGTTTGAACAGCCTAGAATTGCCTATCGAGAAACCATTCAACGTTCCTCCAATGCAAGCTACAGACATAAAAAACAATCTGGCGGAGCAGGCCAATTTGCACAAGTACATATGAAAATTGAGCCTTGGCATGAGAGCATGCCAGAGCCCGAAGGATTTAATCTCCGAGGAAAAGAAGAAGTTGAATTACCGTGGGGAGGTAAGTTGGTGTTTTACAATTGTATAGTGGGCGGGATCATAGATGCCCGTTATTTGCCATCGATTATGAAAGGGATTCTAGAGGTCATGGAAGTAGGTCCCTTGACTGGATCTTATGTGCGGGATGTAAGAGTCATGGTATATGACGGTAAAATGCACTCGGTTGATTCGAATGATATCTCCTTCAAAATTGCAGGTGCACATGCCTTTAAGGAAGCCTTTCTAAATGCCAATCCCAATTTATTGGAACCTGTTCAAGAATTAACAGTCAAAGTGCCCGAAGAAATGGTGGGCAATGTTATGACCGATCTTCAATCTCGAAGATCAATCATTCAAGGTATTGATACCAATGAGCATTTTCAAATATTAAAATGTACTGTCCCTGCTGCAGAACTATTTGGTTATTCGACCAATTTAAGATCAATGACTCGAGGAAGGGCAACCTTCAGCTCGGTATTTTCGTCATTTCAAGCAGTGCCATCCAATATACAAAAAGGTTTGGTAAAATAGTAGAAAGATAAATTTCTGGCCAGCCTAAATAAAGAGGGCTCGCTTTTTAAAAGCGAGCCCTCTTTTGCAATTATGTTAACTTTATTTTTTTGTTGATCCCATTTGGCAAGTTTTCCAAAGTTCGAAGTTTAAGAAGTCCACAAGAAATTATTCTTTGTCCAATTCCTCGAGGAGAGCCTCATGTGTTTCTATGCGTGTATAAAGTCGTCCCCCAAGATTAACGATAGGTGTCTTTAAGGAGTCCAAGGGTGTACCACTTCCAAAAGAACGTTGAAGCTGGTTTTTCATTTCTAAGTTTTCACTCAATTTATGTGCTGCATATATATATCTTCCATTGGACAAATGGTGTAACAAACTATCGCAAGAGATACAACTTGCTGGAACGTACACCGTGATTTGTTTCCGGGGCTTGACCTGTATTTTTTCAAATGGCTTTTTTAAAGCCCTCCTGGATAAACTATCATTGATGTAAAGGTCATAGGTATAAGAAGGTGTTTTTCCTCTAAGCAGCACTAAAGTCTTTAAATGTACTTTGGTGGCCGATGGAACCCGGATTAATCTAGGTTTTGCCTTACTCTGTCTGAAGTTAGTCCCGGTTACGGTAATCATAACGTCATAGTCCTGCTTACTTTCATTAACGGCATATAGGGCCAGTCTATTCGGGATTTTTTTCTCAATAATCTTTATTGGCTTAACCTGTGCATTTATTATATTCAGTAATAATAATAGCATTAGTGATAGCTTAATTCTCAACATATTCAAGTGATATTAGAGTATTCGATATACTTGTAGATCACAACTAGTAAATAGTATAGAACAAGATATCCCAAAGTATAAGGATTATATTATACAAATTAGATTAAAAAGGCGAATGGCAACTACTTAATGCCCAGTTTTGAGTAAGATTTTAGTTAAACTAAGATTTGGATTTGATTCCCCCGGTCTTGGATTTGATTCCCCCGGTCTTGGATTTGATTCCCCCGGTCTTGGATTTGATTCCCCCGGTCTTGGATTTGATGCCCCCGGTCTTGGATTTGATGCCCCCGGTCTTGGATTTGATGCCCCCGGTCTTGGATTTGATGCCTCCCGTCTTGGATTTGATGTTGTTCTCTGAATTAGTTTCTTCGGTCATGAGAAAGTTTTTTACAGTTGTTATATTTACTATATTAGTGAAAATAACAATCAAAACCAAGGACTAAGCCGGCCTTTTCAAGTATTGAATGGCTATTCATTTTGTGAAATGAAATTAAAAAAATTCATTAAAGAGTGCCAAGATAAGGAAGTTTTTAAAAACCTTTCTATTTATATTGTTAGTAGTTGGGTCTTGTTACAAGTAGTGCCCTTACTAGCTGAGCCACTTAATTTTCCAAAAAAAATACTCAGCTATACGTTGATTTTACTACTTATCGGCTTTCCATTGTATATCTATTTTGTTTGGAGGTTTCAGCTTGCAAATACAATCAAAAAAAAGCCTTTATTAGATGTAAATGGTTTGCCTGTTCCAGGTAAGTATGCCAAAAACTCTTTTAAAAAATTATATTTTGCTGCTCTTAGTCTTATCGGACTTTTCTCGTTCTCGGCCGTTTTATATATCGTGCAAAAGAATTTTAGTCAAAATTCGAATTTTTCTGATTTTCATGTCAGTGATAAAATTGCAGTATTGACTTTTGATAACAACACAAATATCGATGACTATGAAATTGCTGGTAAAATGGCAGCGGATTGGATTATTCATGGGATTACCCAAAACAGGGTAGGACAAGTAATTTCTCCTGAAATCATAGAAGATTACTCAGAAGTTCTAAAAGCCTCCCTAATGCCATCAAATAAAAAAGATATTCTAACGGATTACTTAAAACCCTCAAAAATCATTAAGGGAGAATATTATTTGAACAATAATCGTCTTTTGTTTCAATGTTCCATTACAGATGAGATCATGAATGAAACTCTTATTTCGTTCAAGGCGGTCGAATGTGATCCTAACGCTCCTTTGGATTGCATAGAAGAACTAAAACAGCGAATTCTCGGGTACCTTATTATAGAGGATGATAACAGTCAAAACCTACAGGAAATGCCTCCAAAATACGAAGCCTATCAATATTTGTTACAAGCCAAGAAATTACAATATAAAAATGATGAGGAACATTTACGATTATTGGATATGGCCATAGCAGCGGATAGCACCTATTTTGAACCTAAAACTTATAAATTGGTATACTACTACAACGCAAATAATTATGCCGTCGCAGATTCTTTGCTACAGGACTTATTAATTAGTACAGAATCCAATGATAGGCAAAGAAACCTTTATAACTTATATGATGCATTACTTCTTGGCAAGAATAAAAATGTATTTAGGTACTATAAAATAGAATATAATTACGCTCCTCTAGATATGGAGATTAATTCTAGTATGATGTCGATTGCCCTTCAATTTGTAAACAAACCAATGGTTATTGATTCTATATATCAAGAAATTGATATGAGGGTAATGGATCTTTTAAATTGTAATTATTGCGAAGATCGTTACTATATTAAGGCATTGGCCGATATTGAATTTCAAAAATATAGAAATGCCATAGATTTATTGAGTCCATTTAGTAAGGAACAAGGGTTTGAAAAACTTAAAAAGGTTCTTATAAGAGCCCATAATAAACTGGGGGATTTTGCAAAAACCGATAAAATTCTATCTGAAATTCAAATAATATCAAAGGAATATAAGTGGTTGGAAATGTTCTTGTTCAATGCCAAAGATCTTCTGGTTGAAGACAAAAGGGATAGGGCTAATATTTATTTAGATAAAATAATAGATGCTGTCAAACAGGCCCCAGAGGCCATAAAGACTAAAACTAAAAAAATAGTTGCGGAAAGTTTATTTTTTAAGAGAGAGTATGAGATTGCTGAGTTATTACTTGAAGAAGTATTGCATTTACAACCAGAACTTACTGAACAAAATGCTATGTTGGCTATTGCTTATCAAAGAAATGGGAAAACTAACGAAGCACAAGAACAACTAGCCAAATTAGAAAGCCTAAGAGGGGAATATCAATACGGTAGTGTTGATTATGCGTTGGCCCAATATTATGCAGCTATTAAGAATGATGAAAAAACCATAAATTATCTAAAAAATGCTCTTGCAGCTGGACGATGGTATGGTCCCACATCATTTCAAAATGATCCTTTATTTAAATTTTACGTTCAAAGTGAAGCATTTAAAACGGTCATGAATTTTTTACATTAAATCAACCCTTTCGATAATCAAGAAAAAAAAGTATCATTCCTAATAAACGATTAAAATTTTAGTAAAACCTATCCGCAAAGCACTTAAAAATCATGAGTAAACTAAAAAATGCCCATGCTCTGATTATCGGAACTGAATATGACGATGGTTTAAACACTAATGGAGATGCCGAAGACATTGCACGAATTCTTAAAGATCAGACCATTTCTGGTTATCCTACCAAAAATGTGATGCTTATTTCTGGTAAACAAGCTGATCGAAAGGGTATACTTAACGCATTTGACGAACTCATAAACAGAACGGATGAAAATTCATCGGTTTTCCTGTATTATTCTGGACATGGTGGAGATTATACTTACGAAAAAACAAACCAACGAGTTTTTTATTTTTGTCCTTACGGGTTTGGTATGGAGCCTCAAATACCTATAGAAGAGGCAGAAAAAGTGTGGATTAAAGCAGATGAGATTAAGGAAAAAATCGGTACGCTTAAATCAAAGCGCTTAATATTCTTTCTGGATTGTTGTCATTCAGCAGGGCTTACGATGGGAGGGTTAAATGTAGCAAAGCAAACAAATTCAATAACCCAAAAATTTAAAAAAGCATCCGGACTTGCCCAAAAAGTGGATAATGAACGAGGTCTTTCTATAGTTTCCTCCTGTAACGAAGACCAGTTGTCGTATCAATTAGAGGATGATAGAAATAGTCTTTTTACTAAATGCTTGATGGAAGCCATCACTGGAGCTAACTTAAAAAGTGTTGAAGAACCTTATATACGAATAATGGAGGTATCCTCTTATTTAATGCGGGAAGTCCCTAAACGATTAAAAGAATTTGGGGTGGATCAGAAGCCCTATGCGAATTTACAGATGTATGATAATTTTATATTGAGCTATGTGCCTAAGAGTGTAAGGGCCAAACTTGGTATAACGGAACCTAGTGAAGCCCCTGAACCTATTAAGAAAGGACAAAAGGAGGTTAAAACGTCCTTTAGGGAAAGCAAAGGGGCCAATAATCTTCTTTTATTCATTCATGGGTTTTCAGGCGAAGCTTCAGATACTTTCGGTAGCATTCCGGATATGTTAATGAAAGATTCGAAGATGGATGGTTGGGACATGAAACCCTTTGGTTATTCTCAATATGTAACTCCGGAAATGGGTAAATATATTTGGGCAGGAATTGAGGATATCGATAGAATTTCGGATTATTTAAGCACCTCCGTAAAATATAAGTTTGACAAATATGATCGGATTGCAATCGTGGCCCACAGTCTTGGGGGGTTGATCGCCCAAAGAGCAATTTTAAATTTCAAAGAAGAATATCAAAATAAAATATCACATTTAGTACTACTAGGAACGCCTAGTAATGGAATAGAACCTGCTAAACTTTCCAAGCTATGGAATAATAAGTATCAACAGATGAGTAGTGAAGGCAATTTTATCACCTCATTAAGGCAAGATTGGAAAAACAAATTTGCAGGGGAATACCCCTTTAAATTAAAGGTTGTAGCATCTACCGATGATGAATTTGTCACCATAGACTCCTGTTATGCGCCCTTTGGCAAAGACCATCAGGTAACTATAGACGGAAAGCATTTATCCATGGTAAAACCTGAATGCGAAAATGATGACTGTTATGGGCTTATCCTGAATACCCTTACAGACACTGAATTTGCTAACAAGTACACAAATAGCGAGGAAATAAATATTGCACTTGGAAGATATGATGTGGTGATGCAGCAATTATTACCAAAGAAAGACGCATTGGATAAAAATGGATTAAAACGCCTAATCTTTAGTCTGGAGGGTTTAGATAGGAGGGAAGAAGCCCTTGAAATTTTGAATGAACATCCCAGCGCTCAAGAAGATACCGATCTTATGGGTATCATTGGAGGCAGATATAAACGTGCCTATCTAAAGTTCCCTTCCGAAACCGATGGGGATGCCGCCTTTGTTTATTATGACTTGGCCCTGGAAAAGTCGACTGCGAAGAAGAATTATGGACAAATCTACTACCATGCTATAAATTTGGCATTTCTAAGTATCGTCATTGAAAATGACAAGGAAAAAATGCGTACCTATGCCCAACAGGCATTGGATGCCGCATCGGAATGCGAAGATGACCCTTGGAAAAATGCTACAGTAGCCGAAGCCAATTTGTATTTACGTAATTTTGATAAAGCCAAGGAATTCTATATAAAAGCCGCTGAAAAGTCTGGAATTAGGGAAAAAATATCAATGCATCTCAATGCTTATGCTGGTTACACAGCTTTAACGCAGACAGATAATGCTGAAGATGATTTTATTGTATTTCTAAAGAATCAATTTTTGTCTTAACCTCTTAAATTGTTTTAGTATGCTAATGTTTAGTAAGGGTAATCTTCCAGATTTAGTTTATAAAAAAGCGGTTAAGAAACCAATTCCCGTCAATTGCGTTCAAATTAATAAACCTTTTGTAGTTGAAACTTTGGAAGGACTTATGAAAGGAAAAAAAGGCGATTGGTTAATTTTAGGCATACACGGTGAAATGTACCCAATAGACAATGAAATATTTCAGTTGACCTATGATTTAGTCAATTAATGTACCAGTATATTCTTATAGTAAAACTTGAACTTTTAAAAAATGATTTCAACAAAAACGGCCGTTTCACCAATAGTAGATAAAACGAAATAGTTTGTGTTATCCCTAACGGTACCAACGCTTTCAGAAGAAGATTCAGCCGATTTTCGAATTTTACGATGAGCCTTTCCACGTAATTGCACAATGTCACCTTCCAGAAGCAAGTCATCTACTTCAAAGGTTTCTTTTCTATTCACTATATCAAAAACACGATCGATCGTTATTTTTGTTTTGGCATCATTTTTTCGACCACAAAACAACCACCCCTTTTTACCAACCTCTTTTAATTTCGAAACTGCTTCCAAATAATAAATTTCATTGTCATCACTCATTACATAGTTCATATATGAAGCTACCGTATTTTGGGCCTTTGCAAGCACCCATGGATCATTTTCTTCTTCAAGACCACCCTGTTTAATCTTAGCTTTGGCATTTTGTACATTGGTAGCAAAGGCTGAATATTCGGGAATTATGATACCATCATCACTCTCATTTACAGATTTTGTGGCATAAATTAAATAGTCTTCATATCCACTAATAGTATTAATCGTTAAAGCAGTAATCCAAAGTGTATCATATTTCTTTTCTAGGATTTCTTTAGCCATTTGTGCATTTTTGCCCTCGGGTAGCTTGTCTAAATAATCTTGGTAACCAAGAATGGTGTTATCTTCTTTTGCAATGCCCCATGAAACCACATCTGTATTTTTCAAATCAGTTTCTAGACGTTCTTTTGTAGTATTTAAGGTTATATTTTCATTGATAAAATAAAACGCACCTATAAGAACTACTATACCTGGAAGCCCAATTTTGGCAGTTTTCCTTATATATTTTTTCCGATTATACCTCTTTTTGCTTGATGCTAAAAAATCCTTACAATTATCATAATTGGCGTCATAAGCAATAGCCCATGTTTTACCAGGATTAAAAGTATTCCACCAATGCTGGGCTTTTTCAAATTCTATTCCTTCCAATAAATCCCTATCACCAACCCTATACTGTTTTTGCTTTTCAGATAAGCCTTTATATTGTTTGGCATCGCGAGCTTCTTGTATAACTAATTCACTCAATGTTTTCCATTGCCGTATTAAACTTTCATGTGATATATCTACTAGTTTGTCATCAAATTCACCAACATCTTCGATAACCAAAAATGAACGCCCCCCTTCATTGAACCTACCAATTATTTCAAGTAGTTTTTCCTTGGAAGTACCTGTTAATTCAACGAGCCTCTTAAGCCTTACTTGTCTTCTGATTTTACGATTACTGCCATCCATAGTTGTCAACGCCCTAAATAATGTACTTGCAACTTCCTTATCTTTCTTCGACAATTTATCTAGGGCTTTTTGAGCGTGATTAGACAATGCCTTTTCTAACCCCCCAATGCCCTCGTAATCTTTAAAATCTATTTCACCTTTATTCTTACTATCATTTTCATCATGCTCCCACATACACATTAGAGTATGCTGCAGAATGGGCAATTCATCTTGTGAATCTCTAAGATTATTTAACAGCTTGGATGTAAGAGATGCATTGAATTTTTTTCCAGTCAATTTTGACGGACCTTCGATAACCTTTTTAAGTTGTTGACGATTTAATCGAGGTACAAGATATTGACTTTTATTCATGGCTTCAGGTAAACCATAGTATTCTGAGCAATCACCTATAAAATCTGATCTCATGGTAAAAACTATATAAAAAGGAAGCATTGTTTGTTCTGCAAGTTCAAGTAAGACATTCACAAAATGGATGGCTTCATTTTTACTATCAGTGATAGTTTTGCCTGAATTTTCAGGTTTTTTCTTGGTAAAGGCAAATAATTCCTCAAACTGATCTACCAATAAAAAGAAGTTGATATTGTTCTTTTTCCAAAAAGGAATAAAATACTCCAAAATTGCATCTACCCCCTCATCTTCAATTTTATGTATAAAAGATGTAATCTCATTCTTATCTGCAGGTTTTCCATCATTCTTAAGTAAAGCTTCAGCAAGATTATACATGGGCGACTCCCCTGGTTTCATAATTGAAACTTCCCACTTGTTACTATCTTCAACAAGGAATCCTCCATTTAATGCAGGTATGAGGCCTGCGCGCAATAATGATGATTTACCACATCCTGAGCTTCCTACTATTGCCACAAAATTATTGGCGTGTAATCTTTGTAACAACTCCAAGGTTTGAGTATCCCTACCAAAAAAGTATAAGCTTTCAACAGAGTGGTATGGTCTTAAGCCTACATAAGGGTTTTTTGAACTGTCAAACATATTATTCCCCTTTTAGGCTGTTAATAAACTTATCAAGTAGCAGACTATTCAATTCTTCATTATTAATGACATTTATTGGTACGCCATTAACATTTGCATTTTCCTTGATTCCCAAGTCACCATCAGCTCCTTTTTGGGGGGGTGTCCTATATACATAAATATTTTCTACAGGACTTTCGTCGAAAAGCAGCTTATTGGTGGCCGCAGTTATACGTGATTCTATCCATTCTTTTGATGATTTACCATAAAGGAAAACCAGTTTTTTTACTTCATTCATTCTGCTCTGTAGGATTTTCCTGTTCTTGGTAGGGTCTTGTCCTAATGGGGCGTAATGGGTAATAAAATTATATTTGTCAAAAGTTTGTTGTAATTCCATTGCATATTGCTTGTCTTCCACATTGTAATCCAACAAAATGTCCAATTCTTCGTGTGAATCTACTTCATTGGTTTTTTTCAAAGCTTCTTTTTTGGCAATTAATACCTCAACAAAATCTAAAATCTCTTTGGTAAGCGTCCCCTTATTGCCGATAATGAATTCATATTCCTTATCATTAATTGACCCTTGTTCCAACCCATTAATAAAATCTTTGTATTCCTTTGGTTCAATTTCTTCAAAATTATTTTGTGAAGACATCCATATTAATTGAGGTACCGGGGAATCGAATGCAATTTCAATTTGTTTTTTTCGATACCAATTTTCAGAATCGCCACTTATTTCAGGACCAGTATATTGATCAAGAAGATGAATGGCCAAATTTGCATGTGAAAGTATTTCTTGCGTAGCTTGTTCATGTACTATTGACTCTTTGGCCTCCGAGCTATTAAGTATAACCTTATAACCTTTCTTCTGTAAACTGCTCATGATCATCTTACGTGTGGAGGAAAGTGAATCTGGCGCATCACCAAAATAAACCGTAAAAACATCCTCATTTTCAGTATCTACATATATTGTTTCTTCTTTTTCCTTAGTTATATTCTTAAAATCATCAAGCAGCTTACAAATACTGATTCTTAAACTCGTCATTTCCTTAATAAATGGAGTGCTATCAAATCTTAAGGGGTTAGAGGAGCGCCAATCTTCACCCTCTTCAATTTCTTCGTGGAATCTAAATCCTTCTCGTCCTTCTAGTTCCTCGGGCCAATCCTTAAATGGCATACCAAATAGATTAACGTTGACTATTCGGGATTTATGCCCCATCTTAAGACCTTCTTTTTCTTTTTTTGCCTTGGTATAAAAAATTTCTAACTCTTTTGCACAATAGTCCGATTGTTGATAGTTCGGAGAATTAATACACAGCATTATGGCAGAATTTTTTACTCCTTCCTCGATTTTGGAATCAAAAAATTCATTCTTGTCCAACGTACGTTTATCCCACCAGATATTAATCTTTTTTTCTCCTACACGTTTTAGATCATGTTTTAAGCTCTTACGGAACATCTTCACCCAACCTTCGGAATGCAGCACTGTCATAGGGGTATTATCATCGTGTGCATAACTAATGAAAATATCATAGTCAAAATTAGTTACTGATTCCATTTTTCTCATTGTATTTAATGAATTGAAAAGATACTAAAAAAAATACTGCAAAATTAATTAAGGACAACTGTTAAAATTCTTGACAAGTCTGTATTTCATTGTAAGTAGCAGAAATTGATGCATCTTATACATTTACATTATACAATGGATGTATCATCTATTGTATCAACTGGATCACCATCTTTTCTATTCATGATTTCATTCCAAGATGAATTTTCGCTGTTCATGATTCTTTCAACATTATGAACGAAATTTTTAAATGTAGTTCCATTTTTATCGTAGGGACTAACCGCAGTTTTATACAATATTTTTTCCCTTCGTAATGATTCGGCAGTAATTCGATAAGTAGTCCATTTTTCATGGAACTTTAATAAAGTTGAAAGTCCAGTCAACGTGGCGGTCATAACCCCCAATAAAGCGGTAACATATCGCGGCCATTCAGCATCCTCGATATCAACGCCCGAGGTAAAAGGAATCAAAGCAGCAAAAAAAATAATCAAACCATTGCTCCAAATGTGATAACCCTTATTAATCGTACTTTTTGTACTATACCAATCAATTTGGTCATCAACTCTCTCACTTAGATATTGCTCTTCAGTCATTTTTCGTATAGTTTGGTTTGTTCTATTATCTGAGATAGAACACATAATAATAGAATTATCAAGATAGCTGAAATATTTTAAACTTGAAATATGCGAGTACCTCGTAAAACGAATACGTAATTTAAATCAATATTCCCAATAGAATAATTTTTTAAAATTTACTTAAGCATTTATGTGTGAAAGAATATTATGTGGTTTTTAATGTAAAAGAGGGCATACTCAAATAAGTATGCCCTCTTTTACAACACCTCTACAAGGTTTGAAATTTCAATTAAGCTTGTGCTAGCGATTATAGCTTCTATATTCTGCCCAGCGTACCCTTTTACAATCTTTGAAATTTGAAAAATAGGAATACCTTCTGGCTTCTGTCGGTGTTTTGCTTATGTTTGCTTTCATGATTTCTTGTTTTAATATTTTAATTGGGAATTGAGTCTCGTAATTAGCGATTAAAGTTCCTATACTCTGCCCAACGAACTCTTTTAGAGTTTTTTAAAGCGGAAAAAAACGAGTTTACTCTTGTTTCTGTAGCTGTTCTTCTGATTGATGCTCTCATGATATATTTTTTAAAGATTAAATGTTTTGTTTTCAATTTTTTGAATGTACCATCTGTCCGTTCTCCAACCATCTTCTATTTTATAATAAATTCTTGGCCGTAATTGATGTGGATGTAAAGTTTTCATTTTGTTATATTTTGATTGACTTACACTTAATAGACGAGAAGGCTTTCGTTTTGTTACGGCACTATGTATACAAGGGTACTATTTTATGACGTATTTAACATAATCAAAGTCGGATAAGGGAATGGTCTATTTGTATATTGTTGAATATGAATACTTTAAATAAAATTACTTTGAAGTATAAATTTACTGTTAAATGCAAAAAGTTTAATGTGTTAGAGGAAATCAGTTTGATATTGAAAAGAAAAAGAGGGCGTGTTTCGAATTAAAAGTTCAGGATACTCCATAAAAAAATTTCTCTCAACTTAGGTCAAAGTATTATTAAAAGCATGGCTCCAATCGACTTCCTCATAAATTGAAACGTAATAAGTGGAGCATACTGTAATGAATTTTCTCGCTGAAGTTGTGGCATTGGCATCTATTTTCATAAAACGAAATATGATAAATTCAAAATTTCTTCGAGTTAATTTGTATATCCTGCATCCAAAGTAGCCCAAAAGCGTAATGAAAATGTTATATTTGAGGCGCTTTAAGAAAACATGTGCCTAAACAGGATATTTGTACAATTAATAGGAGTCTGTTTTTCTTAAAATTAACATCAAAAACCTAGAAGTGAAATATGGCAAAATCGCAGCAAACTTTTAATAAAAGTGAAAAAGAAAAGAAGCGTAGAAAAAAACGTGAGGAAAAGCAAAAGAAAAAAGAGGCTCGTAAAGCTGCGGCCAAGGAAAGTGGCGGTGGTATTCAATTTGCCTATGTTGATTATAATGGTAATCTGACCGATACTCCACCAGATCCTTCTCAAAAAATAGAAATAGAGGCTGAGGATATTATTTTGGGAATTCCAAAAAAAGAGAAAGGCGAGGTAGAAGAATTTGACCCTGTACGAAATGGAAAAGTGTCCTTTTATGATTCCTCTAAAGGTTTTGGTTTTATTATTGATTCTGTAGACCAGGAAAAGTACTTCACCCATGTTAGTGGCTTGATTGATGAAATCATGGAAAATGATAAAGTTTCCTTTGAACTTGAAAAGGGGATGAGAGGCATGAATGCTGTTCGGGTAAAGAAGATATAGCATATTTGGGAGATAACGATAATTAATTGAATTCAACATATAGAGACCGCAACTAGTTTGCGGTTTTTTTATGCCGTTTTTTTCCACTTGGAGTAGTATACCGGATAAATATTAGGTTGGCTTCGGACAATGAATACCGTTTCTCGTCCTTACTCCCCCCCGTTTTTCCCATTAAAGTTGCTTCATTTCAAGTACAAGAGATACAAAGGTCGTATCTGACTAATATCAGCCTAATTCAATTAAGAAAATGAAAAAAGCAAATGCATTGGATTTGCCAGTTATTGTAGCACAAATTGGGGAACCTATATTGCTGCACAACAAAGATGTTGAAATCTATGATTGGTGGGGAGCGTTTAATTAAAATTCTAGTTCTTATCTAAATATCGGGTAGGGTATTGACCATATTGCGTTGTTATTCATTGATATAGCCCTTTAAAAGGCATTAAACCTACATATTAACGATAAAAGTAAACAACATGAAAATCAAAAGTTTTGCAATTGCCTTGTGTGCTACCCTAGTGGTATTTATTAGTTGTACTGATGGTGACGATAGTCTTAGCAATATGGGAAGACTCATCGTGCAAATAACAGATGCTCCTTTTCCGCATGATCTAGTCGCCGAAGCAAACGTAACCATTTTTAAAATTGATGCTCGCCAAAAAGAACATGAAATGGAAATGGATTCCGAGACAGATGAAGAAGAGAATTCCCCATTTATAATCCTGATGGAGGAAGAAGTTCAAATAAATCTATTGGAGCTTACCAATGGCCTAACTGAGAGGCTTGTGAATACCGATGTTCCGGTTGGCACATACGATTTAATAAGAATTTATGTTAAGGGAGTGAATATTGTTTTGACAGATGGTACTACCTTCGACCTGAATGTTCCCAGTGGAGAACAGACCGGAATCAAAATTTTCATTAAACCCGGTCTTGTTGTTGAGGGTGGATTAACTGCTGATTTACTACTCGATTTTGACGTTGGCAAATCTTTTGTTCCTAAGGGGAATAGAAATGATTTTACAGGAATTACTGGTTTTAATTTCAAACCCGTTATCAAAGCTTGTAACAAATCGACCGCAGGAACTTTGACAGGCGTTGTTGCCACGATTCAAGAAGAAGTTGCAGTTGGATTGGAAGGTGCGCAGATTGCCGTATTTGCGGCGGACACTTTGAACACAACAACTTTTACGGATGAAGCTGGTGCTTATATGGTTTTAGGACTTGATGCAGGTTCATATGATGTTGAAGTTGAACTTGAGGGTTATGAAATGCAAACTGCCGAGGGTATTGAAATAACAGCGGCGAATAAAACCATTCAAGATTTTGAATTGACGCCCATCCCTTAATAAAATAGTAATAAATATTTAAAGGTGAGATAGCGATATTTCACTTTTTTTAATTTCTAAAGGCATATTTAAAAAAGGATATCCGTAATATTGAAGCGTCAAAAGAATCCGATGCAATAACATGGGTAAATCTTCAAATCCTGTTCTTATAATACTTGCTTATTTCTCCATTTATGTTATTTGGGGGTCTACTTATCTTTTGAATAAAATTGCGGTTGCAGAGTTGCCGCCATTTATGTTGGCCGGTATTAGGTTCGGCTTTGCAGGGATTTTAATATTTGGTATTGCCAAACTATCAGGTCATAGCATAGTCATAAGCTGGCGACAACTTAAAAATACAACGATTGCAGGCTTTTTGTTTTTAACTTTTGGAAATGGGGTAGTGGTATGGGCCCTAAAATGGGTAGACAGCGGCTTTGCAGCGCTGGAGATTTCAGCTCTGCCTTTGGTTGTTCTCTTACTGATGCGTTTTTTGCAAGGCAAGAAAATACAAAAGATGTCCATTGTTGGAGTTGTTTTAGGTTTTATCGGTATCTATTTATTGGTAAGTCAAAAGCAGATAATTAATCAAGAGAATTCCGTATTGGGCATGTTGATGATATTTGCCTGTATGCTAAGCTGGGGGTATGGCAGTCTGTTTGTAGGCAAAGCGGATTTGCCCAGAAATTATTTGGTCAACACGGGCTATCAAATGTTTACTGGAGGTGTGATGTTGATTATTAGCAGCCTGTTATTGGGAGAAAAATGGATTTCCCCAATACATTGGAGCAGTGCAGTACAATATTCAATGCTATTATTGATTGTTTTCGGCAGTATTGTGGCATTTACGTCGTTCAATTATTTGTTGCGGGTTGTTTCTCCAGAGAAGGTAGCAACATCGACTTATGTCAATCCAATTATCGCACTTGGTTTAGGCTGGTATTTTTTAAATGAGCAAGTTACGTCTCAGTCCATAGTTGCTGCTGTAATTCTTTTAACGGGGGTATTTTTTATCAATACAAAGAAAAAAATTGTGGTCTTTTCGAGGTTCTTTAGGCAAGGTTAATCGGCACCTTTTTTTCCAAAGACCAAAAACCCCTTGATGATTATGCTAGCAGCTAGTTTTGATGGGTATATGAAAATCTATCCTATGATATGAAAAGGAATAAATCAAGCTTTCGAAGCTCAAAATAATATGATATTTATGGTCATAATTCAAAATTTAGGAATAAAGTGACTACTTTTAGAATACCAATCCAAACTTTTCAAGCTATGAAAAACCTAACACTACTATTTTTAGTTCTTACGATGATGGCTAGCTGTACGTCACAATCATCAAAAAGCCTATTCAACGGCACAAACCTTGACGGTTGGCATGTTGATGTACCCGAGATGGATAGTATACCAACTGCTATAAACCCATTTATTATAAGAAATGGAATGCTCGTTAGCCTTGGTACACCTCAAGGCCATTTGATCACAGATGCGATATACCAGGATTTTAGATTGGACGTAGAATACCGCTTCGCGGGTAAACCTGGGAATTGCGGGGTTTTGGTCTATGCATCTACTCCAAGGTCTTTGTATAAGATGTTCCCAAAATCAATTGAGGTACAGATGATGCATCAGAACGCGGGTGATTTTTGGTGTATCGTTCAGGATATAACCACGGATAATATGTTGGAACGTAGGGGGGTTAAGGAAGAATGGGGCATAACCGAGGGTAAAAAACGCAGAATCAAAAACCTTACCGATGATTCTGAAAACCCTGTGGGGGAATGGAATAAAATGACTATTGAATGTTTAAAAAATGAGGTAAAGGTATGGGTAAACGGTGATATGGTCAATCACGGCTACAATGCTACAGCCAGTAGCGGGCAAATAGCCTTGCAGGCGGAAGGCTCTGAAGTTGAATTTAGAAAGGTAGATCTTACGCCCATTACTACGTTGACCCCTTAAAGTTTTCTGATAATTGAACAGATAATTTGGAATATTTGGGTCCCGACCAATCTTATGCGCTAGCGATGATACGAAAGGGAGAATCCTTATACTTGAAAATAAGATTCTTAAACACCACCCATGTCCTACATTGTAATTCGCCCTTCGTTGCCAGAAGGTGCGGTTTTGGCCGTCCCGCTTATTTATAGTTTGGGCCCTGCGGCTTTCGACTATGTCTTTAAGACCAATAAATTCTCTGCTCAGGATTTCTTAAACTATGCCTTTGTAAGGTCTATAGGGGTTTTCAGCTTTCAAAATCATCATTTCGTTCTCTTGGATGATAAGGTGGTAGGAGCAGGTGCCGTGTTCACTGGAGACCAAACTTTGGGTTTTACCTACTTTGATGCAACGAAGATTATCGGCTTTTATGAGTGGCGAGCTCTGGATATTATCAAAAGGGGACTTGCTATGGAAGGATTGATAAAACCTCCTAAAAAACGCGAAGTATTACTTGAACATTTGAGAATACATGAATCGGCAAAAAGAACCGGTCTGGGTCCAAAGATGATAGGAGAACTTATGAAAAGCCCTAAAATAAAGAACCAAAATCGTTTTGTTCTTGATGTTTCTTCAGAAAACCCGAGGCCCAACAACTTTATGAACGACTGGGCTTCACGGTGACCAAAACCTGTGTCTCAAAGCTTATAGATCGTTTCGGGTATGTGGTGGATCAGTATAGAATGGAAAGGAAAATAGGCTAGTCAATGCTTATGTGGCAAAACTTATTTTTTTCTGTGACAATTAGGAAATTGAGGATACTAACTTAGTAAAACATATACGATGAAAATAAAGTCAAGCATTGACAATATCAGAAAAAGACTTTGCCATTTCTACCAATGCGAGCAAAGGGCGTTTAGAAAGCTTTTGGGGTTAGAATAGTAATAGGCTATATGGATAAATCATGAATTGGTCTTACTTCGCCAGGCATCATACTTTCAAGTTGAAATTCACCACTACTAACAGTACCGTTGGTAATATAGCTATTTGCTTAAAAATCGGCACCCGAAATAAACTATTCACGATTAAAGGGGTCTAAAAAGGAAAGCATGCGGGTAGTTCCCTGTTCAATTTCAATTGCAGTTGATAAACGAAGACGATTTAATAAAAAAATTAAAGAGCAACAAGCATAGAGATAAGGCATTCAATAAATTATTGGATCTCTATCAAGAGCGCTTATATTGGCATATCAGAAAATTGGTTCTCACCCATGAAAATGCCAATGATGTGTTGCAAAATACTTTTTTAAGAATCCACAAAAGCTTGCCTAAATTTAAGCAACAAAGCTCCTTGCACACCTGGATGTATCGTATAGCATACAACGAATCACTTCGGTTTTTGGAACAGAATAAAAAGAAAAATCATACCTCCCTAGAAGATGTCAACAATAGATACTTGGATAATCTAGTAGCGGATGTTTTTTTTGATGGTAAGGATATCCAAATCAAATTGCAGGACATTCTCTCTAAACTACCAGACAAACAGCGGCAAATATTTCAAATGAAATATTATGACAATTTAAAGTTCCATGAAATGGCCCATATTTTGGGAATAAAGGAGGGTACACTAAAATCTTCTTACTATGCGACAGCTAGACATATAGAAAAAAACATGTTATTCATTGAACTTTTAACAAAAACAGGGGTCTAATCATACAGTATGAAACCAGGAAACAATCATAGTCATTTAGAAGGTCAAGTCGGTTCTCTAGATTTGTTGGATCAAGAGATGCATAAAAAGCATGCAGATGAATTAGGTCTGAACGTTCCCGAGGATTATTTCTCTCAATCTAAAAATGAACTATTAACAAAAATTACAGCTCCCAAAAAGTGGATATTAGTGCCCTTTACTAGAAATAAAGTCATATGGCTTGCTGCCGCATCCCTTGCTTTTATCCTGGTGCTAAACCTGTATACATCTAATGTGAATTCAGGTATTGACGTGATACCGGCCGTGGTATCGGATACCATCGAACAATTGAAAGGCAGCGGTTTGGTTTATGAATTTTTGGAATCTGAAGAAAAAGATATTTTGATTTCCTCCCTTTTTATAGAAGACACTGAACTTGATGAATTTATAGCTGACTATATGATTGAGGGCGTATTGGAATAAGGGTTTCCACACTAAATAATACGTTGATTTCAAAAAAAAAATTAAAATATAAAACTATTTTAAAAAGTTAAGGTCTAAAAAAAAGAACGTTCCATTGATTAAATTAATTATTAAAAACAACAAGATGAAACATACAAAAAAAATCGCTTTTATAGTATTTGGATTATTAGTTAGTATGCTGAGTTTAACTGCTCAAGAGAAACCCGAAACTGAAGTTTTGACCGAGGAACAGCGTCAACTTATGCAGGAGCAACGAGAATTGATCAAGGCTAATAGGGAAGCTTTTAAGGCCACGCTTTCAGAAGAGCAATTGGCCATTTTAGAAAACGAAGAACTCACCAGACCTGAAAGACATAATGCATTGGCATTGACCTTTACAGAAGCCCAACAGGCAATTTTGACAGAAAACAGGGAGAATGTACGAACGGTTAGAGAGGAATTTAGGGCCTCTATGACTGAAGAACAACGCCAACAAATGCGAGCTAGACGCATGCATAGGATCCAAGACGGAAACGAGTTGCGAGAAACGGTCAGAGAACGTAGAAGACAACGAAGGATAAATATAGGCAATTAAAATTCAAAGATGTGCTAACGGGTATAAGTGGTCGATAAATTCGATCACTTATATTTTTTATTTTATATATGAGAAAAATATTTATTGCAATTAGTTGTCTACTGGGATCGATATTTACCGCCGCTCAGGAACCAAATAGTAAAGAAGAAGAGGTAAACGAAATCATTGATGAGCTTTTTAATGAAGGGGAAGTCTTGGATGAACTTATAGCTTCACTCTCTAATTTCCAACTGTTGTATTTTTCCGTTGATTACAACAGTGACACCTACTTTTCTGGACGCGATATTGAAATTAATCAATATAATATACGACCTCAAATCTCTTATATGCATTCTAAAGGATTCTTTACCAGCGTATCAGGGGTCTATTATAGTGAATTTGAGCCTAAATGGGATTTTACAACGGTAACCCTTGGCTTTGGGAAAAGTATTGGAAAAAATAAGACACTCAGGTATTATACTGCCTATTCCAGATATTTTTATTCAGGTGATGTGGCAAATCTTTACACTAACACACTGAATATGGGGCTAGGTATACGAAACAAAAAAAGAACCTTGGGCACTCAATTTTCATTAGGTTATTTATTTGGCCAAGATCAGTCTTATCAAGTGGCTTCTCGAACATACTTGGCTCTTAATTTATACAAAAGAAAAAAAACCAGATTACAACTGCGCCCCGAATTAAATGTAATTGCAGGGAAACAAACCATTGAGCTTGCCCAAACTTATGTGCAGCAAGGGGAAGTAGTGACGGGCTATTTAGAAAATGACATTTTTGATTTAATCAACACCCAGATCAACCTGCCACTTCAATTCAGAAGCAAATCGTTTGATCTAGAGCTAGGCTATAACTTAAATTTCCCTTCTCCCATAGGGGATGAAGATGACTTAAAAACGACTGGGTTTTTTAATTTATCTATGGCCTATATGATTGATCTGTAACTCTAAAACACCAAGTCGGCCAATGGGTACACTGAACCCGGGACCAAATCGTCAAGGTAAACATTTCCAATACGAACACGCACTAGTCGCAAGGTTGGAAATCCCACTGCAGCGGTCATTTTTCGTACTTGTCTAAACCTACCTTCGGTCAAGGTAATAGTAATCCATGAATTAGGACGATGACGTCCAATGCGCAGTGATGGATCTGGAGGAGAAAGGGAAGGAATAATCTCCAAGCGCTCGGCTTTACAGCTCTTAGTGCTATATTTTTTCCCGGCCAAACCAATTTCTACACCATCCCTTATTCGTTTGATTGCATCTTTAGTGATAACGCCATCCAATTGGGCATAATATTCCTTTTCGATCCCCATTCGGTTAATTTTATCAGACAATTTGCCATCGGTGGTCAATAATAACAATCCTTCGGACTTTTCATCCAAGCGCCCAATGGGCATTGTTCCCTTAGGAAAATCGTAGAGTTCACTTAAAAAACGCTTTGAATTGATTTGCCGTACTTCATTGGAACTTAGTTGACTGAGCATTCCAAATGGCTTGTAAATCTTAAAGCGATGATGTGGGTTTTCTGGCATGGATTTGCAAAGGTAACAAACCTTCTAGAAGTGGCTTTATGTGTTATGATAACCACTATCAAAAGATAGATTTTGACTTTGGTTTATCTTTGAAAATATAGAAATCCATTGCTTGAAGTCGTACATTCATGCCTTTAAATAAACCACATGAAATTAGCGTTTAAAACCATACATCTTAAAAAGAGATTTCCATTGCGCATTAGCCGTGGTATTGTTACTGGATCTGACAATCTTTTTGTTTCTGTGACCAAAAATGGAATCACTGGTTGGGGAGAAATGGCTCCCTCATCCACTATGGAAGATGAATCATCAAAAGAAGGAGAACGATTGCTTACTCAATTTTGCCAAACGGATCTGGAAGAATTGTCAATCTCTGAAATTTATGAAAAAGGCAGGGCATTTGGTTTACCCACCTGCGTTTTAGCCGCATTGGATGTGGCATTGTGGGATCAATTGGCTAAAACTGCCAAACTTCCATTGTATCAATTATTTGGGATTCCGCTACCGAAGATCGCCACTTCAGTAACCATCGGGATTAATCCGCCTGAAGTGGTCAAAGATAGGATGCCAATACTATTGCAAGGTACTGGAATACGGTTTCTAAAGGTAAAACTGGGGTCAAAAGAGGGTATTGAAGCCGATAAGGCTATGTTCGCGCAAGTGGTTGAAAGCACGGCCGACTATAAAGTTGGACTGCGTGTTGATGCCAACGGAGGTTGGGATGTCAATGAAGCCATTCATATGATGAAATGGTTGGCCAATTTGGGCGTTGATTATGTAGAACAACCTTTGGTACATGGCAGGGAAGAAGATTTATCGGCTATTTTCAAGAATAGACCGTTACCCATATTTGTTGATGAATCCTGTTGCTTTTCCACCGATATTCCCCATTGGGCAAGTGCTGTTGATGGGGTGAACTTAAAACTGATGAAATGTGGTGGACTCACTGAAGCTTTTCGTATAATAGCCACGGCCCGGGCTTTTGGTCTAAAGACGATGATCGGTTGTATGGGGTAATCTTCCCTGGCCATTTCGGCCGCCGCTTCTTTGACAGGACTATTGGATCATATAGATTTGGATTCACAACTAAATTTAGATCCAGATCCTTTTTCAGGAGCACAATTGATAAACGGAATAATAACCCCCAACAATATACCTGGACACGGGGCCATACTAAAGGAGAATATGTAGTTTATGATACAAAAAGACAAAAAGCTGGCTATCTACATGCAAGGCAACCTGGATTCTATGTACGCTAAAATGGGATATGGGGTCATGCGTTATTCCAACAACCCAATCGTATGTGTAATTGATTCCGATTTTGCTGGCAAAATGGTCAATGAGGCGATTCCCCAACCTTTTAAAATACCCATAGTCACTTCCGTAGAAGAGGCCTATAACAATGGGGCAGAAGTCTTGGTGCTAGGTTTGGCCCCTTCAGGAGGCAAGCTCCCGAATAGTTGGAGCTCGGCCATCGAAAAGGCCCTGAAATTGGGAATGTCTTTAGTGAATGGGTTGCATGATCAGCTTCATGGACGCTTTGGGCATCTCTTGGATCCCAAAAAGACAGAACATCTTATTTGGGACGTACGTAAACCAGAAACTGCCTATCCTATTGGTAGGGCCCGCGCTGGAAAATTAGACAATAAACGGGTGCTGATGGTAGGTACCGATATGGCCGTTGGAAAAATGACAGCAGGTCTGGAGATTTATAAATGGATAAAAGATCAAGGGATTAGTACCGATTTTTTGGCCACTGGTCAAATAGGGATAACGATTATGGGAAAAGGAGTCCCGTTAGACGCTATTAAAGTTGATCAGGCCTCTGGTGCAATTGAGCATTTGGTTCTCGAGGCCAAAGAAAAGGACATTGTCTTTATAGAAGGGCAAGGTTCATTGTTGCATCCGGGAAGTACGGCAACCTTACCACTGATGCGGGGTAGTTGCCCCACCCATTTGATTTTATGCCATCGTGCCGAAATGAAGACACTTAGAGATACTAATGAGGTGACAATTCCACCCTTACCGGAAGTAATACGATTAAATGAGACAGTTGCCAATGCAGCTGGTGCTTTGTCATCTACCCGGACTATTGGCATTGCCCTGAACACAACGCAGCTTTCTGAAATCGAAGCTAAGGAAATGATTGTTCTATTAGAAAAGGAAACAGGATTGCCTGTGACCGATGTGGTACGCTTTGGTGCGGAAAAATTGGGGAAGTGTTTATTGTAAAAATGCCAATCGTTTTAAAAGACGTAAACGATGCATACCCTAGGCATTTCGAAACGAATTTTGATACCTAGCTTTATTTTGCAAATAAAACGTCGGAATTGAAGGAACATAGCTATTTTCGTGCTTTTATTTTATATTAATAATCCCAAAACATTGAGATCAACCGTTCTTTTAACCACAAAAAATATTCAATTTTTCATAATTCTTTTTTTGCTTTCCTCTGGTGCGTCTGCCCAGCTTTCCGGAAGAATTGTTGACGGAATGGACCAATCTCCATTGGAATATGCTACGGCTGCCCTTTACAAACAACAGGACAGTACCTTAGTGACAGGAATAATTACGGATGAAGAGGGTGTCTTTACCATTAAAAATACCCAAGGGGGCCTCTATTATGTAGAGGCTTCGTTTATGGGATATCAAACCGCAGTTAAAAGTAATATTGAAATAAGAAGACGTAACGAAAAAAAAGATTTGGGAGCTATTTCTTTATCTATAGGTGGCCTGCAATTGGATGAAGTAGTCTTGAAAGCTGAAAGAGGCAGAGTCATCAACAAAATAGACCGACAGGTATTTGATGCCAAGACATTTCAAAATGCCCAGGGAGGCACTGCAACTGATGTACTTCGAAACTTGCCCTCGGTAAGTATTGACGGGCAAGGGGAAATAAGTGTCAGAGGAAGCAAGGGGTTTTCAGTGTTGCTCAATGGCCGACCCATACAAGGAAATGCCAGTACATTGATTGGTCAATTGCCAGCCAATGCCATAGAACGTGTGGAGTTTATTACAGCTCCTTCCGCAAAATATGACCCTGAAGGTAAAGCAGGAATCATAAATATTTTGACCAAAAAAGGCGCGGCCGATGGTAGCTTTGCCCAAGTCAACGTTCGAGGGGGATTGCCCTCTATAGAAACATATGGTAACCCAGTAAACCATCAACGGTATGGTGCCGATGCAACTTATAATCTGCGAAAGGATAAATGGAATATCTCTATGGGTGCCAATTACCAGCGAAATGACCTCGGGGGTAGAAGGGAAGGGGATGTGTATATTATTGCCAATGATGTTATGACACGACTCCCATCAACTGGGGAACGTAGTTTTGATGAAATTAATTATAGTGGCCGTTTTACTGTTGATTTCATACCCGACTCCACCAATACCTTTACTTTAGGATTTTATGCCGGAAAAAGAAGTAAAGATCGCTTGGCCGACATCGTTTATTATGATAACCATGCTGTTAGCCTTGTAGAAAGTGGTAATCGAATGTATACCTTTCAGTATTTCAACCATAATTTGAGAAAACGAAAAGGGAATTTTGCCTTGGGTAGTTTTGATTACGGACATATCTTTGCCAATAAATCCCGTTTATCCTCCTCCTTCTTATATGAATATACGCTGTTGGGTGGTCCTACTGTCAACCAGAATGTGGGCTATCCCAATACAAGTATTATGTATCAAGATGAATACAACACCAATGATAATCCATTGCATGGTGTACGATTTCAATTAAGTTATGCATGGAGGCCTTTTTCCTTTGGAACGCTGGAGACTGGTTATCAATACCGTAATCTGGAACATACCGGTGATTTTGTATACGAAAGACGTAATAATACCACTGGTAATTTTGAATTGCTTCCTGAATTCTCCAGTGAAGTCGATTTAAAACGCACCATTCATTCAGGATATGCTCAAGTATCAGGTATGAAGAAAGCTTGGGAATATAATGCCGGACTAAGGATTGAGGCGATGGACCGGGATTTTGATCTTAGGGACAAGAGTAATATCATAGATACAACCTACGTACACAACTTTACTAAGCTGTACCCTTCCGCCTCCGTTCAATATGTATCGCCTAAGGGAGCAAAACTTAAAGCTGCTTATAGCAAACGGGTTGAGCGAACCACTACTTTTAAAATGAACCCCTTTCCAGAACGAGAACATTCCGAAACCTTGGAACAGGGTGATCCTACCTTGCTACCAGAATTCATCGATTTGGTTGAGCTAGGGATTTCCAAGGATATTTCAGGTGGGCACTCCTTTTTTGCCACAGCTTATTTTAGAAATGTGGAGAATGTGGTGAACCGTGTAAATACCATCTATAATGACACTATTTTGAATAGGATTTACTCTAATGTGGGAAATTCAAAGTCCCTAGGACTGGAGTTGGGAGCTCAAATAAATCCAACGGAAAATTGGTCTAATTTTATTGGCGCCAATATTTATTCCTATTCTATCGATGGTTCTTTTGACAATAGACCCGTGCAAACCGATGCCACTATATATTCCATCAATGCCAATTCAACCGTCCGGTTCTGGAAGACCGCTTCGGCCCAATTTACCTTTAATTATCTTTCCGCGAGGAATACCGCCCAAGGGGAAGATTCACGATTTTATTCGCCCAATCTTACGTTGCGTAAAACCTTTTTGGATGACAGGCTTGTTACCACTTTACAATGGCAGAACATTGATATGGGCTTGTTGGATACCAATGAGCAGCTCATAACCACTTATAGACCGAACGAGTTTTATACGACCACAAATTATGTATATGAGGTAGATATGGTACTACTCAATCTTTCATACACCTTTAAAAATGGTAAAAACCGTTCCAAGTTTATCGATAGCGAATTTGGAAAAAGAGAGTTTTAAAGAAATAAACGCAGGCTAATAGCGCACGCTATACTTAAAAGCTATTATTTCATAACTGTTTGGCTATTCTGAGGTATGACTCAATCTTGGGAATCAGAATTCCCATTGGTGGGTTCAGTACGTTATTTAAAACCAATTTTACTTAGTGCTTTGTGGCTTACTTTTATGGCTTCCAGAGGCTCCATAGTAAAGGTTTTATCTTGTTCGACCATATAATATTTCATACCCGATAATTTTTTGTGAGTAAGAATCTT
Source organism: Bacteroidota bacterium (assembly GCA_024279425.1). Classification (GTDB taxonomy): domain Bacteria; phylum Bacteroidota; class Bacteroidia; order Flavobacteriales; family Flavobacteriaceae; genus Maribacter_A. The sequence continues at coordinate 79,815 of JAJRRO010000116.1, forward strand.
GGAAAAATCTATATCTCCGTTTCCAACAGGAGCAAACCTACCTTGATTATCCATATCCTTCACGTGCCATATTTTAAAGCGACCGGGATATTTCTCAAAATACACAATGGGATTGGCGCCGGCTTTGGTCACCCAGTACAAATCCATTTGAAAATTGACATGTTTGGGATCAGTGTTTTCCAATAAGAATTCAATAGGTACTATGCCATCCTTATCTTTTTTAAATTCAAAATCATGGTTGTGGTACAATAATTTTAGGCCGGCTTTGGAACATTTTTCACCAAGCGTGCTCAAAATACGGGCAAGGTTGGCGTTGCCACCTTCCATTCCCATAGATTTTGTCTCTTCAAAAAACTTAAAAAGACCCATGGGAGGTACGGGCACCACAAAATATTTGAATCCCACAGCTTTGGCGTCGGCGAACATCGTATCTGCATTATCCAAGGTTACGGCAGCTTGGTGTGTACTAATAGGTTTAAGCCCCAATTCTTCAAGTAAATTTTTAAAATCCTTGGGAGACATATTGTAATATTCCCCGTCTATATATCCGGCAGCCTCTATATTTTTATAACCTGCATCGGCCACGGCCTGTAGAGTGGCCTTGGCATCTTTGTTCATATCATTTCGTACAGTATACAGTGCTAAGCCACCCATTTTTTTTTGTGCTGCGCAATGGAAACTACTTCCTAAGAAAAGAGTGGCAAATACTAATTTTAATAGTGTTTTACTGAAAGAGTTGGCCATGGATTTTTTTAATTTGGATTAACGAATGCTAAAATAGGGAAAGTTGACAAATAAAAACTATAGATCCAAAATAGTATTACTTTGGTCTAAATAAAAGAAGTGACTTTATTTTTAATAAAATTTTTATGAAAAAAAGAGGCTTCATTGCAATGATTTTGTTCGTTACAGTGATGAACACCTTTGCCCAGCAGAAACGGTTTAGGGATTATGGTTGGGAAATTGGTGTGCTAAAACCGGGCCGCTACAATGCTATTACAGATGTTGAGGGTGTGACAGTGGGGCATACTACCTTGAAGATTGGGGATAGTGTTCGAACCGGAGTAACAGCTATTGTACCACACTCTGGGAATATCTTCCAACAAAAAGTTCCCGCAGCCATTTACATTGGCAATGGTTTTGGGAAATTGGCGGGCTACAGTCAAGTAAAGGAGCTGGGGAATATTGAAACGCCCATCATATTGACCAACACCTTAAGTGTCCCAATCGCATCTGATGCCCTTATTACCTATACTTTAGGGTTACCTGGGAATGAACAAATTCGTTCAGTAAATGCCGTAGTCGGCGAGACAAATGATGGCTATTTGAACGATATTAGAGGGAGACACCTAACCCAGCAACACGTAGTGGAAGCCATAACCAAAGCACGAACAGGTCTCGTGTCTGAGGGAAATATTGGGGCGGGAACTGGAACCGTTTGTTTTGGATATAAAGGAGGCATCGGGACTTCTTCACGGGTAGTTCCAAAAGCCTTTGGTGGTTACACAGTGGGGGTGCTTGTACAGACCAATTTTGGTGGGGTATTGGAAATAAACGGAGTACCTATTGCCAAAACATTGGACAATTACCCAAAATCCTATAAGTACGATGTGTATGGATCGTGCATGATCATTGTCATGACAGATGCGCCTTTAGATGCCAGGAACTTGGAACGATTGGCCAAAAGAGCTATAATGGGGCTGGCCAAAACAGGAGGTATTGCCTCCAATGGTAGCGGGGATTACGTAATTGCTGTTTCCACGGCCAAAAAAAATAGGATTCCGTATGCGGATACTTCGCTATATCATACAACAGAAACCTTGCGGAATGATGCAATATCCCCATTGTTTTTGGCGACAATTGAGGCTACCGAAGAAGCGATTATCAATTCTTTATTTGCGGCAAAGACCACAATAGGGAGAGAAGATCATCGTATTGAAGCACTTCCTATTCATCGGGTAATCGAGATTTTGGAAGCGTACCAAGGTACAAAAAGGTAAGGGCAGTCAATAATGAAATTTAAGACAAAACGAAAACGCGGAATCATTAGGGATTATATAGTAGGATGGACTATTGCCTTTTTGTTTTTATCAATTGTTAGGGGAGTTGGAACGATTGAGGTGAGTTCGGTACAGTTCGAGTTTTGGGAAACAATTCTGGTATCCATCATTTTCGGTCTTTTTTTTGGGAGCATTTCGGGATATGCGCAAATACTCATCGAGGAACGCTACTATAGGCGCATATCTATGCAAAGATTGGTAGTGTATAGATTACTTTATGCAATTCTTTTTCTTTTCTTGATTATACTATTCTCTTATGTTATGGTTACCCAGTTTTTCGGTGAGGTCAAGGGTTTATTGGACTTTGCCTTTGAGCCTGGGAGCAGTGCCATTTATTTTTATATCATCAGTGCCGATATTTTTATGCTACTGTTACGGCAGGTAAGTCTAATGTTGGGCCAGGATAATCTTTGGAAATTGTTTAAAGGGAAATTTTATACACCTAGGGAAGAAAATCGCATATTCATGTTTTTGGACTTACAATCCTCAACCCAACATGCTGAAAATTTAGGTCACATAAAGTACAGTAAAATGATACAGGACTGTTTTAATGACTTAGGGGTGGTTGTTGAGAATGAAGCCGAAATCTACCAATATGTGGGCGATGAAGTCATCCTGACCTGGAGATTGAAAGATGGTTTACGAAACCAAAACTGCTTAAATGCCTATTTCAATTTTAAAAATAGACTTATCAAAAAACAAAAGTACTACCACGATAGTTACAACTGCCTACCATTTTTTAAGGCCGGACTCAATACTGGGATTGTAACCGTGACCGAAGTAGGCAAATATAAAAAGGAAATAGCTTATCATGGTGATACGATTAATACAGCAGCAAGAATACAGGGATTGTGCAATACCTTTAATCAGGAACTTTTGGTGTCGGGAAACCTAAAGAAACAGTTAGATAACTCGAGATTTAGATTCAAGGAACTTGGGAGTATTTCATTAAAGGGAAAAGAAAATCAAGTATCTATTTATGCTGTATCTAGGGGAGAGAATTAGTGGGTTTTTCCAAAATCAAAAAGATACCCTACGTTTTATTTGAGTCTTTTTGGCTCTAAATTAAATGCTTAATTTAATTTCTCAAGTAAAATTAAGATGAATAATAGTCTTCAATTTTTATGTTCTTTATATCCCTTCATTCTTACCAATTTGTTATCTTTTTGTAATCTACTTCAATAGGTAATTGTAAAACCTTAAATAAGGAAATCTCAAAGGATTCAAATTTTGATTTATATTATTAAACAGTAACTGAAAGATACATACGATATTAGCGAAAGAGAAGATGTAGATACAACAATTAACGCCTAAATAACTGTTTAAAATGAAAACAAAATTGAAGAAGCGAATGACCAAAATTTACCTGTTTGCTCTAATAGCATCGTTTATAAGTCTACTTCATGCACAGCAAACTGAAGCAAAACCCAATGAGTTATTAAACGCCTTGATCGAAGTTAATGGAGGTTATAAACATATCGCTTCAAAAAAAGATGTGCAATTCACCTACATATATGATAATCAAGCCAAAGGAAAAGACGTTTCTACAGAACGTCATATTTTTAATGATGAGCATTCTTGGGCCTATTATTTTAACGTAAGTAAGGCGAACAAGGCAGGTTTGGTCAATCGTTCCTTGGAGGAAGTAGCCCAAAATCAACCAAACGGATATAGGAGCAGGTATCCCTACGACCTAAAATTTGGAGGGGTGTATAAAGGACATAAAGCGGGCAATATTTCTATGGAAACGGAAAAAGAATTAATAGCCCAATAGCTCTTAAATACCCAATAAATAAGGTTTAGTTATATTGAATCCAATTTATGGTGCCAATACCTTGAAATGGCCATAGGACCATTTCATACCAGATGCAATAGAAGGCTTTCTTTGTACCGTCATCGCTCCATATAATTATTTGTTTGTCCTTCGTTATTCCCGTTTGTTATTTCTAAGTCTTATCGTTCTTTTAAATGAGTGAAGGCATGTTAAAAGGCCATGATTTGTAATGCCATCCGAAAATTTCCAACATTATGTCATAACTTGTGTAAAATCAAGACAGTAGTTTTTTAAAATGGAGAATGATTCCCTTTTAAAAAGAAGTATTCATACAGGTCAGTAAAACAAATTGGTAGGCATGTATAGGAAAAGGTCATGGCACAATACACCTATTTAAATATAACGGACATACAAAATATTCTCATACCCTATGGAGTTAAAAAGGTGCTGTCCTTTAAGGTGTTAAGTGGGGGATGGGTAAATACCAACTATAAGGTACAAACCCCAACCCAGGATTTTGTGTTGACCATTAGCGAGCAAAAGTCAATTCAAAAAGCCATATCATTAGCCTCCTTTTTAGTTTATCTTGATCAACATAATTTTACTACTTCTAAAATTGTAAATACACTCAAGGGTGAACTCACCACGGTTTGGAACCAAAAACCTATTCTATTGAAGGAATTCATAGAAGGAGACATCATCGAAGACTTATCTGAAAACCAATTAACTTATTTAGGTGGGGAATTGGCGAAATTACATGGAATTAAACCTCCAGTTTATCTTCCCACAGGGGTAAGTTATGGTATGGAACATTTTGATGAAGTAAAAGTCTACGCTCCCAAGTCCCCTTTTTATACCTGGCTTAAAAAAGTAAGAACAAGTGTAGAAAATCAAATTACGCCAGATTTACCGAGAGCACTTATACATGGCGACATATTTTTTTAACAATGTAATAGTAAGCAAAGATGGGAAGCACGCTACCATCATGGATTTTGAGGATACTTGCCATTACTATCGCGTGTTCGATTTGGGTATGATTCTTATCGGAACGTGTAGCCATGGAGAGTCCTTATCTCTTTCTAAAGCCGGTCACCTATTAAAAGGATACCAGCAGAAAATTAAACTATTGGAGCTAGAAAAAAATGTATTACAAGTGTTTACCGCCTATGGAGCCTCGGCAACCGCTTTTTGGAGGCACCAAAATTTTAACTATGTACATATAGATGCTACTCTAAAAGACCATTATTTGGCTATGAAAAACTTGGCAGACCATGTAATGGATCTTCCTTCTCGTAGATTTAAAACAATATTGGTTTGATAAACCAATTAAATAGAAATACCATTTCGGCCACTGGCAGGTTTTGGAATTCAAGGGTACAGACTTCTATCCAATTCGAAATTTATGTTTTTTAAGTAGTATAACTTTTTAAACTGTAATGTTAAGTCAATGTCCCTTATATAACATGGTTGCAATTACCATTAGTAGTGAATCCGATTAAAGAGATGGCTTAGCATTAGTTTATCAACCATGTTGAATTTATTATTTATCTTCGAAATTGGAGCATCGAAAAATTACTACAATTCCAATTCCAAATGAAGGAAAACAACACCAATGACCGTAGAAGTTTTATAAAACAGTCCGGTTTACTACTATCGGCCGCCATGGTTCCACTTTCTGATTTTTCTATGACAAGTAAAAAGAAATATAAGATGGGGCTGCAGCTCTTTACCATTCGAGATGCCATGGAAAGAGACCCCATTGGGAGTTTAAAAGCAGTAAGGGCCCTGGGATATGGGGATCTCGAGATCTATGGATATAATGGGGAAGAGGATACCTACTATGGCTATAAGACAGCCGATTTCAAAAAAATATTGGAGGACCAGGATCTGACTACCTCTAGCGGGCATTACAATCTACCTGCCTTTTATGACCGATCCAAGGAAGATCTTATGCGTTATGTGGATCAATGTATTACCGGTGCCCATACCTTGAAACAGGATTATATCACCTGGCCTTGGTTGGATCCCAAATTCAGGACTATTGAAGGGTATAAAAAACTTGCTGGAATATTGAATGCCATTGGGGAGCGCGTCACCAAAGGAGGTTTGGGTTTTGCTTATCATAACCACGGTTTTGAATTTGATGACCATAAGGGTGAAATAGGGTATGATATCATCCTAAAGGAAACCGGCCCTGAATTGGTAAAACTGCAATTGGATTGGTATTGGGTCATGCATTCGTCAAAACTTCGTCCGGCTGAATGGATTGCCATGGATCCTAAGCGTTATGTGATGTGGCATATTAAGGACATGGACAAAGTGACTCGGGATTATTCCGAATTGGGCAACGGCTCTATAGACTACAATCAAATTTTGCCAGAAGCCTCTCAGGAAGGGTTGGAATTCTATTATTTGGAACAAGGGGGCAATTTTGCCCAAAATTCCATGCAAAGTATTACGGACAGTGCTGCGTATTTTAAAAGACATCTGCAAAAATATTTGTGATTAAACGGTGTCCTGGGTTGTTAATGGGAACGATGAAGTATTTTTTCCGTAGGGTCCTTTTCTTTGCTGGAATGAACTAATATTATGGTTTATTTTTGAAGTAAATACGTGAAATCCAGCTCAAACCTCCTTTTTATTATAGAGGCCTTCTTTGCAATTTATGTGATTTGGGGGTCTACCTATCTGTTAAACAAAATAGCAGTGGCAGAATTACCGCCATTAATCCTAGCCGAAGCTTTCCGTTCCAGGCTCGAGTACCATTAAATGGAACATAGCGGTAATTATACTTAAAATTCCATTCAAAGTATCATGGACAATACCACTTATGTTAAGGAACATCAGGAAAGCTGCCTTCATAAAACAGGCCATTGCAGGTGTTACACAACCTCCAACAAATCCACTTTCCTAAAAATTTGGGGGCTGCCCTGTATTCTGATAGTGTTAAATGCGCCCCCTTTGTAGGAATTATCCAGAAAGATGGGATTGTTCTTCGTATATTTATGTATTGATAGTAACCTATCGGTACTTCACGCCCCCCGAAGGATTAATGAACTTATATTGCTCTTGTTTACAGAGTAAAATGTCTAGCCTGCCCCAAGCAGCTTAATTACATATAGCATACAAAGAAGTAGGGCGCCAACCCGACTTACTTCAGTGGGAACCATTATAATTGTATCCGTAATAACAAATTACGAAACAATTAGCCCCTATTTAATAAATTATGACACCAGAACCTCAAGAAAGTACTAACCCCATTTCCCAAAACAAGAACACCGTTCCCTTTCAATGGAAGCAATTGGTCCGGGAAATACAAGAAATATTTTTTATTGAGGATGAGAGTGCTTCCGAGATATTTCAAAATTTCAGGGGGTTGTATAAAGGAAAGTATAGACTTTCTGCCAATGAGGTACCAAAGAAAGAAAGGCTTAAAACCAGTCAGTTTACCCTTCGGCGGTATCGGATTATGCACAAATTGCTCCGGATTCATAATGAATTAAAATTTGCCAAAGAACATCATGCCCTTTTTAAAGAGCTCACCCAAAGGGAAATTGAGATTTTACAGCTGGTAACCCAGGGCAAGAGCAATCCTCAAATTGCCAAAGCGTTGTTTATTAGCAGAGCTACGGTAGAACAACACCGCAAACACATCAACTGTAAATTAAAGATTGAATCATGGGCACATTTAATACGTTATGGCTATGCCTTTGATTTAATATAGTATCCCTCAAGCTTCTTTTGAACATTTTTCGCCTCATTAATAGATTCCTTGACAATCGGTTCCAAGAACCATTCAAATATGCCCAAGCTTGGGTATTGATATTGACCGACAGGAAGCGTATTTTGGTAGTTACACCAAATTAATTAAAAATTCTTAGTTCTTCACCGCTATAGATCTTAAACTTCAGGCTTAACATGAAGGGTGGCAATATTTAATAGAAAACTAATTAAGATGGAAAAACAAAACGGAATTAGTATGATGCTTCCTCCTGAGGAAGAAATCATTTACCAATCAGATCACGAAGAGGAGGTAAGCCAGCAAGCTGCACCCTCCAGCTTTGAGGAATTAGAATTACCGGTAAATGATTTATTGGGATATGAGACCACGCAGCGCGTCTCCCAAAATCAGTTATCACAGCAGTTGCTGGAAACCCAAGAAGGGGCGGTTACCGAAGTACCGACCCCATTTCATATCGGAACGGTTAATCTGAGTATCGAAGGAATTGAGGCCACCCAGGCCACCCAGTTCTACAAATCATCACGGCACCTGCATGTTCCACATGCCGAGGGAGACAATACGGTACCGCTTATAGAACGAAAACACCTAGCAATCCGGATTTATCCGGACCTTAAGCGCCCTTGGTGGTTTAACGGGGGCGTGGTAGACGGCGGCATTTGGTTTAAAAGACTCGATATTGCGGATACCTACAAAACCGCTTTTCGGCTCAACGAGCCTGTTACCGGACGGCGAGCGACTGCTATAGACCGCGGCAACAGTGCACATACTTTGAACTTCCGGATTTCCGATCTATACACCAGGGGGCGCTTGTTGGTTTATGCCCGTACCTGGACAGATTCTTTCGGAACCAGAAAGTACAGCCCGTGGTTTGGCAAAATCTTTACCTTTGTAAGAGTCCCCGATGTACGTATTCGGGCGCATGGCATTCGTTACCAGCGTGGTAACGTGAGCAAATCGGCACCAACCTTGGCCGATTTTATTTCCACAGGGGTTTATCTACGAAAAACATACCCCATGTCGCGGTTTAATTTTGTCTCCTATGATGTGATCAATTTCGGAGGCGACCTAACCAACACCTTGGGTGGAGGTTGCGGCGCTGGTTGGAACGCGCTATGGAACCAATTGAGGACGTTATATTTCATTACTGGGCAAGACGCCAATCATTACGGCTTAATGCAACCCGGAATTCCGACAGCCTATGGTGGCTGTGGCGGGGGCAATGTAGGTGCTAGTTTTGTAGGCGGTGGCAGCATCATGGCCCAAGAACTGGGACACGGCTTGGGACGCGCCCATGCTCCCGGTTGCGGGGCAGGAGGCCCAGACCCCAATTATCCGCACTATAATCACCCGTCTTCTGCTACTATCGGAGAATTTGGAATGGATTATGCCACAGGAGCGGTCTATAACCCGGCTAATAGTAACGATTTTATGGGATATTGTTCCAATCCGTGGGTGTCTCCCTATACCTACAGGCAACTGATCAATGGAATAAGCAATCAGCCTACTCCGGCAGCACCTTCGTATGTAGATGCCCATACAGAGCACTTACATCATACAGAGGAACATCTCTATCTCGGTTTCCGAGTTAGTTGTGATGGGATAGTAGAGTTACAAAACGGTTTTACCCAAGTGGGCAAAGCAGGCCGATCTATAGGCAAGGAAACGCCTCATTCCATAGAAGTCCAGAATGCCAAAGGAGAAGTCCTATGGGCAAAACAACTAACCTTGGAAGAAGCGCATCAGGACCATAACGATTCGCACACCAATTATTTCGAAGCCATTCCCATGACCGCGGAGTCTCGTAAAGTCGTTTTTCGTTGCGGTCATGCCAGTGGGCCAACGGTAATCAATATCCCTAAAGAGGCACCCAACGTTAAGATTAAAGCAATGGATATGCCTAAGGATAAAGCCCAGTCCGGTAAATTGAAACTGGAATGGACGGCCGAAGCCCAAAACGGGGAAAAACTAAGCACTATGGTATTCTATTCCAATGATGCTAGTGGCCATAAATGGCAACCAGTGGCCATAGGTATAGAAGATCAGACCTATGAGGTGAACTTAGATCGGCTTCCCGGCGGGGATAATTTTAAATTGAAGATCCTTGTTTCCAGTATTCTACGATCAGTGGCTGCGGAAACAGCCCCATTCAAAGTAGAAAAGAAAGAACGCGAAGCCATAATCTCTACGATTCAGGACTACAATCCTACTGAAGATTACAGCCATATAGAATTGGCCGGCTGCGCCTATTCACCGGATGGTTGTGCCGAGGAAGAAGAACTAAAATGGTTTTCCAACTTGGATGGCTATCTTGGAACTGGCAGCCATTTGATTGCCAATAACCTAAAAGCGGGGGAACACATTATTTCATTGGTGGCCCCGGATGGTATGGGCGGGGAAACCCGTGCAGAACGAAGGGTACGCCTTATACCATAATATTGATGTTAAGGAACCTAGCCAAAGCAAGCAGTATGTAAAAGTTACTTTTGTTAAGCTGTTCATCGAAATTTTCGTAGCCGGGATATCGACCGTTTACGAAAATTTCTTTTTTATATATATGGGGTATTTTCTTTGCGAAAATCTCCTTTGGCACTGACCGTGCACGAATAAAAGGTAATGTAGAAACATTGCAATTTTGGCGATAAAACCTTAATATCCGAGAATTGCATACAGCTGAAATCCCAAAGGATTCTAGGAAATATTCAAGTTATGATTCAATAAGATATTTGAAATAATATAGAATTATAGCAATGAGCCGTTGAAAAGTTTTTACTTCTTACAGAACTCATGGTTAAAATCCGTAATTTGTTTTTACATATTTGTAATTCTCATAGTGTTTTTTTTACTGTAAAAAGAAATTTAGGTTTTCTAAAAAGTAGTATTTCAGTTTTTGAAGCAAACGGAATGAAAAAGGAAACATTAAAATGTATCTCATAAGAAGATACATTAATAACCTATATTACAATAGGTTGACTATACACGTATTAATTAAGAACGACTAGCGCATTAGAGCGGAAAAGGTGAAATTACAGTTAAGGGAAAGTCCAATAAACTCTCCCTTTTAAACCCTGCGAATGTTTAAAATTATTTGGGAATTTGTCTTTTAAAAGGCTGCATTTGTTTGTACGCAAGTGTTCTCCATATCCATTCTAAAGGACCGAATCTGAAGTACTTTAACCAAATGGGGCTAACGATCAATTGAAAGATCCAAATGAAAATAACCACATAATATAACTCGTAACGCTGTAATTTTCCAAACATGGAGAAGCCTACCCCGGTAAATATAATGGCACAAATGACGGAGTGCATAATGTAATTGGTAAGCGCCATACGGCCTACTGCAGCCAGTGCATCCTTTAAAATCAGCATGGTTTCATAATAATTTACAGAAAGTCCTATGGCATAGCCTACCACCATCATAATCAAGTAAGATTTATAGCTCAGCTCAGCAGTGATGACCCTCAGTTTATATAAAGCAATGCCCAATAGCATCATCGCCAATATGTCCCAAGGGTTGTAATCATAATTAAATGTGCTTTGCATTAAACAATTTACCGGAGCAAGAAATAATACAAGAACAAAATACCCCTTATGCATGTTTTCGGTGTTTTCCTGTACTTCCTTTTCAGGAGTTTTCATTTCAGCAACCATTTCTTCCCAGGCTTCTTTGCCTTTCTTTATATCTTCGGGAATATCTGCTTCATCCGCATAGGTCTGGGCCATGGTATATTGCTCCAAATGCTTCATATTCTTGGAGTAACCATAAGACGATAAGGCCACCCCAATAAGGGTAAGGACACCAGCTGCAACAATCAATTTTTTAGGAGAGGTAGTTCTAAATGGAAATAAAAACAGACCATAGAGGCCATAGGCAAACAAGATATCTCCAAACCACAAAATGATATACCCATGAATCACACCAAAAATGAGCAACCATATGGTTCTTCTATAGTAAATATACGCGACTTCAATACCGCCCCTTTATGTATCATTCTTGAGGTCATGAGTACCATCCCTACCCCAAAGAGCATAGAAAACATAGCCCTCATAGTGCCTTCAAAAAACATATTGTTCATCACCCACACATACAAGTTATAGCCTTCATCGCCGCCCTGTATCGTAGGGTCTCCATAGGCCCAAAAGGCCAGGCCAAAACCCGCTATATTCATTAATAAAATCCCCAGAAGGGCACACCTCTTAATATATCAAGGGATTTAATGCGTTCTGCACCTGTAACAGGGCCCAGTTGACTGGTTGGCTGGTTCATCTTAATTGGTATTGTTGGTTCGTAAAAAGCTGCGCTTCAACATCTAATTAAAAGGTTCAAATTATGCTTAGCTCCGTTAAGATAATCAATTTTATCCTCTTTTTATCCATTGGGCCTATACCACATGCAATAGTATGAAAGACCAAATTTTCTATAGATATCCAATTATGCGCCAAAAGACATATACTGTTAGTCCACAATGGATTGTGGATTCAAAACATTCCCTGAACGCATTAAAAGGAATAAGAGGGGGCCAATCCATGAATGAGGTGCAATAAGTCGTATGTATAACCCTTCCCAGTTTCTTTTGAGTCAAAAAAACATTTTCCTCAAAAAATAAAAGTATGAATGTACTTTACCAATACAGATTGGGTGTCCACCCCAGGTAGCATGGGCTGTAGATTGGGCCTATAGGTATTTAGTCCGGTATTAAACACCACCCAAAGGTCCTGGCCTTCTCTGAAATTATAACGAAAACGTACATTGGCAGAAAAAAGGTCCGCAGCACTATTGAATTGAACCAGGGCATTGGTTGAAACCTTACGATTCAAGGCTGTACCGATACTTAATCTGGTTATATGGGAATTAAATACTTCATCCCTGTTATCAAATTTTGCTTGGTTGTATGAATAAGTCAAACTTAATTGAAAGTGCTTTGACAGGTACCAGGAAGGAGACAGCGTGGCACTATTTAACCATCCGTCATAAAAAGGCCCGGTTTCCATGACCACACTGGTCCTTACGGTATTGTCAACAGACATCTTATAAGTGCCAATAACACGATAAAAGTGGTAGGCACCTATTGGAATCTTCACTTCTTCGGAAAGTACAAATTCCTCCAACAAATTTTCATAAACCCGCTTCACCATAATGCCGCCGCTGTCGAGGTTTCTCATTGAGAAGGACCATTCCGATCCAATTTCCGAAGACAATACCTCATGTTCCGTGTTGCTGAAATAGGCGTTGGCCAGTAGTTCCATTTTATGCCATATAAAGGCTCCTTTTTCCTTTAGCCAGGTTTGTGATAAGGCAGCAGCACCCAATTTAAAGTCGTTTCGGTCAACAAACCCCAGGCCGGGATTATAATTTGGCCCAGACAGGATAGCCCCCAGAGTATAACCAAAACCGGCACGTCTTCTCCGATTCAATTCCAATGCCAACCGGCCGCTTTCTAAATTTTGGGCAGCATGGTCCTTAGCCCGACTGTCAAAAGTTTGAGCCCATTGTACCGTAAGATAGTCATCGCCAAAGATTCTAACGAGCCCGTCTATTCCATAGGCCGTATTATGGTTTCCATCTGCATCTATTTTACTGGTAAACATGCCCCCCACAAAACTGTTTTGGTTAAAAACCCTTTTTCGTATCCTCAGGACCCCAAAATTCTCTGAGGGTAACATATCCAGGCTTTTGGTTTGCATGTCCATGATTCCTACATCCCAGGTTTTCATTCGGCCAATCAAACGAATACCTCCATAAATGGGTACTTGTTGCCCATCGTTTGTCAATCCAATTCTACGGCTGAAGAACAAACGGCTCAGCCCACCCGTCCTAAAGTCAAATATAGAGGCCCTTTCCTGAAAAAATTGTCGTTTCTCAGGGAAAAACAAAGAAAACCGCGTAAGATTCACCAGCTGATTATCGGCTTCGGCCTGAGCGAAATCGGTATTTATACTAAAATCGGCCGTAAGATTGTTGGTAATGGAAAACTTTATATCTGCCCCAATTTCTTTATCAAATTCGTTTCGACTGGTGTAGGCCGTTGCTGCCTCATTGAGTTTATTGGATTTTTCATGTCCGCTCAAAATATAGGGCGTTACATACAGGGTTTTGCCCGGTTTGATGCCAGTAAGTACTATTTTTTGGGCTAAGGAAGGCTTTAAAAATGCCCAATCCGTTTTAGGAGGAACGGCAGGATAAACCAATCGCTCTTGTTTTCTGGCAATCTTACGTTGAGCGATCAGCCCCATAATCACCTTGCCGTCAAGTTCCTGAAAACGGAGACTGCTAAAGGGAATTCTTATTTCTGTAAACCAACCCTCTTCCGTTACCGTACTCTCGGCATCCCAATAGGTATTGAAATCCCTGTTTAACCAACTTCCTGCAGAAATGGTTCCTCCTGTGGCGTCGTTGGCGATATCCAAATCATTCCGTATTCCGGTCGGGGTAGTGGCAAAGACATAGGCCGTTTCATTATCATTGTAGGTATCCAATAAAATTTCAAGATGATCAGAACCCACAATCCGGTCCCGATAAAGGGAAGTTGACCTGATACCCTCCGGATCATGGTCATAGGCTCTCATGGAGACATAAAAGTATTTACTATCATACGCAAATCTGATTTCCGTTTTTTCGGTGGGTAGCGCACCGGCATTTGGCTCATACTGAACCATAGGAACAGGGCTGATCGAATTCCAAACAGGATCGTCTACTCGGCCATCAAAGGTAATCCCATCAATTCTCGGTATCACAAAGAGACTATCGGATTGGGCATAACTAGTTGGAATAACGCTGAGTGCAATAAGCCAAAATAATGGATTTTTAAGTGCCATTTCCCTCTAATTTAGTCAAAAAGAGGCGTAATGACAAAAGGAGGATGGCAGCGCCAACAGCATAGAATAAAACTAAACTGAACATTTGCGAGGTTCATGAATACCTTAAAAAACTAGTATTGAATAAATGCCATTTATTGTAACAGTTTGCTTTTTTGCGATAGAAATACTTCGATAAGGGCGAATTTTTCTTCAGAGATAGCGCTGTTTTTTTTTGCTCGTCTGGCCAGGCCTTCCAGATTTTTCTCGGTGAGCTTGTCGTGCCATTGTTCTCTCCGATCTAAGTCAAAAATAGCAACTGCCCTTGGTTTATGGGATGCCAGGGTACTTTGATGGCAGCGGCCACAAGCTTGAATCAGGGCGACGCGTGTACCTTCAGAAGCTTCTGAAAATGCCGAAAGTGTCTCCGGGGTAGGTTTAGGTTTTTCTATGACGGGCAAACTAGATGGTTCTACGGTGGGCTTGTTATGCCGTTCAATGCATGTAAACATCAAGGACACCAAACCTGCGAGGCTCACAGAAAACACTATTTTTTTGACCCATAACATAATTCATTCTTCCACCATAAGGTACAATGTATTTCTTTAACTTACCAGAAATAAATGCAATAGGAGGGGAGCATTCGCGCTGGAAAAGGTATGCCCCGGCTCACTTTTTAGACCGTACATTTACCCAAATTGAACAGGCTAAAGCAAGCAAAGCCAGACCTAATGTCACCGTATTTACCAGCCAAGCATCGGGCAACCAGCCAGTGATTTTTTGAACCAGGAAGGCAATGTAACTTGAGGGCATGCCCCGCTCTCCCAGACTCTGAAGGACTTGGTAATGCCAATCGGTCAAAAAACAATACCCCCAGCCTTTCCAGAAGCCCAAAAGTACCCAGGAACCAAAGGTGGCCAACAAAGAAATCAGGTTGAGTTTCCGTGTCCTGGCATGAAGCCATCCAAACAAATTGAAAAGTATTAGTATGGTATGGAAGGTATAAAAAAAGCAATTGGCAAGATGTAGTCCGAGGTCTGTCATGCTAAAAACTTTAGTTCTTGTGGAAAGATAGCAGATTTTGAGCTCTTAAAGCAGCTATAATCTATCGCGCCGACATTTTATCCCGATAGCTATCGGGATAGAAGTATAGAATACCTTTAAAAAAAGAGCGAATAGGCCGGTGCACCACCTTTCTTGATTATTACTTCATCCACTGGTTAAACCAATACTACAAAATGTACGATACTTGGGTTAGGGATATATTAAATCCGGCAATTAAAACAAAGCTGAAGTCTTCTCAAAGTTATTGCGGTTTATATATGGTATACCACAAAAGAGATGACATATACATGTAAGATGTAGTCGTTTAAGAAATTCAGATTACTGCTTTGGGGAGCTATATGATTCCTTTCGACTATTGTCCTGGATTTAAAATACTTTGATTAAATTTGAGTAAACCACTTTGAAGTGGATAATAAGTACGATTCGACGTACTTTCCAAAGACTGCCCAAGATAAAAATGCCAAGCTTTAACTTTTGAATGCTTAATGCAGAAAATTATGAAATACTTCCAATTACTACTTATTTTCGCAACCCTGCCGATATTGGCCCAACATGAGCACCATCAGGTAAGTACAGGAGCCATTCCAATAATTGCCCAGGTAGAACCTCAACCTTTTATGGCCAATGCTGCTCGGATAGATGAGGCCATGACCTTTGTGGGCAATCCTTTCCCAATAGATGTCTCCAAAGAAATCAAGGTTTTGCAGCGTAAAGCATATGATGCCAAGATGGTTCAAAGAATCCAGGAATTGCTGGATCCCTATTGTTTGGCTTTTGTACAGATAAACCCGGAGAGTAGGGTAAAAGTACAGCAAGGGGCGGCAACTCCATTATTAATGCAAGAAGGCTGGACTTCCTATTTGATAAAAGTACATAACGAAGCTCATATTACGGCAGAGCTGGTGCCAGAAAGCCCAAACGCAAAACCAGTACTACATAGGTCCACAAGTGCACATCGCATGAAGCCTGAAAATGCACTTTCCCTAGGAGAGATCGATAATCAATTTATTGAAATGGCGATGTATCAAGGTAGGCCATTGCGCAAGAATTTGTCGGGATTGGGGGTAGAATATTTTATTCTGCAAATGTATACACGAGACAAGGGAAAACGTGAAGTTAAGTTAGGTTTTAATGTGGGACAGGGAACCCAGGATATTGGTTTTAGGAATACGGTTCCTATTTTATTTGATGTGCTACCGGCCGTAAAAGTCGTTTTCAATATAAAAGATGATGATGGCTCCCCAACAATGGCCTCATTTGTAATTACCGACGGTCTGGAGCGATTCGGTAATGGCGAACAGCATCCTAAAATTGATGATTATCGAATTGGTAGGGCCCGCAGTCAACATTGGCAGGAAAGATTGAAAGACGGGATTGAATATCAATTACCTATAGAAAAGCAACTCCGGGGTATTTTCCCCTTACCGTCCAGAAGGTTGGCGTCGAAGGATGAATTCCCTGACTTTTTCTTTCAGCCACAGGTTTACCGTTTTGATGGGGAACATGTTATGCTTCCCCCAGGTCTATATTTCGTTCAATATGGAAGAGGCCCCGAATACAGAACTAAGTACAGCGTATTGGAAGTCCCTGATGGGGTTGAGCAAATGAACACGGAATTTCAACTCGAGCGATGGATTCAAATGACCAATCTGGGTTGGTACAGCGCTGATCATCACATTCATGCCGCCGGTTGCTCACATTATGAAAGTCCAGCAGAGGGAGTCCTTCCAGAACACATGTGGCGACAGGTATTGGGTGAAGATTTGAATATGGGCAATAACCTTACTTGGGGTCCCAGCTGGTATTTTCAAAAACAATTTTTTACTGGGGAAAATTACAAATTGTCTAATAAAGAAAACATCATGCGCTATGATGTGGAGGTATCTGGATTTCCATCGTCACATGCTGGCCATATTGTTTTGTTAAACCTGAAAGAAGATGATTATCCGAATACCACCCTTGTGGAGGAATGGCCTAGTTGGACCTTACCCGTCTTAAAATGGGCGAAAAATCAGGGTGGGATTACCGGGTATGCCCACTCCGGATGGGGACTTGAACCCATAGAAGCGACCAAAGAGCTGCCAAATTATATTTTACCAAAAATGGATGGAATCGGTGCCAATGAATTTATCGTTACCGTTACCCATGGTTTAATTGATTTTTATTCGGCAGGTGATACGCCTCTTCCAGCCGAATTGAATATGTGGTATCACGTACTCAATTCCGGGTTTAAAACCCGAATTAGTGGTGAAACGGATTTCCCCTGTATTTCGGATGAAAAAGTAGGGCGTGCAAGAATATATGCCGAACTGGAGAACGGTCTTGATTTTAATGCATATATGAAGGCTTTGGTTAAAGGTAGAAGTTATGTTTCGGACGGTTATTCTCATTTAATCGATTTTGAAGTAAACGACCAAAGATTGGGAATAGGGGAGAGCACACTAAAATTAGAGAGAGGTTCTAAGGTGGATATAAAGGTAAAAGCAGCGGCGTTTCTAGTGGAGGAGCAGGACGAGACCGGTCGGGTAATTGCAGCATTAACCCCCTATCAGTCGCCCTATTGGCATGTTGAACGCAGCCGACAAGGTACTTCTCGTAATGTAGTGGTCGAAGTGTTAATGAATGGAGAAGTAATCGCTGAGGAAACCATTACTGCAGATGGGAATTGGGATGAGCTTACATTTACAGCCTCAGTAGACAAGTCTTGTTGGCTGGCAACCCGTATTAAATACAGTTCCCATACCAATCCTATATTTATTGAAGTGGATCATAAACCCATACGGGTCAAAGCCAGTGCAGAATGGTGCCGGGCTTCGATAGAGCAATGCTGGGAGCAAAAAAACAGTCGTTTTAGACCGGAAGAGTTAAAAGCCGCCAAAAAAGGCTATGACTTTGCTCGGGAAGCGTATGACCAAATTATAATGGAAAGTGAGTAATAAAAGATCAAGAGACTGTTTTGAATTTTATGATTGAAATTTGTATAGGCCATTTTTGATGCAACATGGGATAAAATAGATGATAATAGCAGTGCTCCTAGAAGAGATTTTAACAAAATGGTGCGCAAAAAGAGTCATAGAAAAACAATTGATAGAGTTCAAAACAGTCTCTAAGGATTTATTTCAAGATGGGTATTCACATTGAAAAAGGAAATACATGAATACCATATCAGGAATGAATCCTTGATCCCGATGGCCCTGGGTATGAGTGTTGTGCATCCAACAAGAATCGGCACCTGGATACCCTATTAATTTTGAGTGATACCGCTGGTAACCAAAGCATATCTTTGCTATTCCATGGAAAGGTCGCAAATTATGAACAAGATGGCTTTAACACCCCTAATCGTACTTTTGATGGGCTGTGGTAGTCTATTGGGTCAAACGGACTACAAGGCTCAAAGGGAACAAATGGTAAAAAAGCAACTGCAAGCCAGGGATATTAATGACTTTGCCACGCTTTCGGCCATGTTGAACGTACCAAGACATGAATTTGTACTCGAAAATTTGAGAATACGGGCCTATTCGGATGGCCCCTTGCCCATTGGTAATGGCCAAACTATTTCACAGCCTTATATCGTGGCCTTTATGACCCAGGCGCTCCATTTAAAATCAGACCACCGTGTACTTGAAATCGGAACTGGATCCGGCTATCAGGCTGCAGTATTGGCTAAAATCGTGGACTCCGTGTACACCATTGAAATTGTGGAGGACTTGGCCACATCAGCAAAAAAAAGATTGAAAGATCTGGGTTATCCCAATGTAATAGTCAAGTTTGGGGACGGTTACCATGGGTTACCATCTAAAGCCCCCTTCGATGCCATTATGGTTACTGCCGGTGCCGATTCGATTCCCCAACCCCTAGTTGATCAATTGAAGGTCGGCGGAAGAATGATAATCCCCATAGGCCCTCATCATGGAATCCGCCAATTGGTGCTGATCACCAAAAAGAAAAACAAGGTACTTACCAAGAGCCTCATGCCCGTGCGTTTTGTTCCGTTTACCAGAAATACTAAAATCAAATCGTATTAGAGTGTGGTTTCCTGAGCTCTTTTGCCTTGGAATAAACACTCTTTTTACGAAGCAACGACCACGTTCGACCCAAGCTTTATACCAAGGTTTGATAGGAGAGCAGTATAATGCCAGCCTGCTAATAGACAGATACTTGAATGGGCCATGTTCGTAAAATTAGTGATGGCAAACCTAGATTTTGCAATACAGTTAATAATTAGGGATAATCTATCCCTATAGATTCTGTGTTAAATATCAAGGTGTTTTGGTTAATATTGTTTTCTAAAATGGCTATAAGCTAGTTTGTTAAAGGGCATTTTCTTCATTTGTGTTGGATGCCCTTTTTTCTTGGTAGTGGTCTTGATAGGTCGATTTGTTTTTAAATATTGCGAAGATAATTTTGCTGAGATTTGGTATTCCGTTGCTCCAGTGAAAAATGAAATACATACTAATAAAAATGCCTTTTCCTTACTAATAATTACAATTGGCCGTGTTTAAACCGAAGTGGTTGTATCTGTAATTGATTAAGTCAATTTCGAATACAATAAAAAACACTGTATTTACGACAAGTGGTTCAGAATAAAGATGTAGTTTCGCGCCTTGTAAAAATGAGTCTATGAAGCGCATAAGTCAATATAAGAAGCTATTCGGTATAGAAAAAGAGATTGATCTTAAAATACTGAAAACACGTTACCGTAATTTGGTGAAAGAATGGCATCCTGATAAGTTTCACGAAGGCGATTCTAAACGTGAAGAGGCAGAGATAAATAGCCGCAATATAATTGATGGGTATCATTTTTTGGTGGGTATAGCTCCTGAAACCATAGCTGCAAACTTAGAAGCCTATACCGAAACAATAACAACTTCTGGTATAGCAGATTACGTCCACAAAGGTTTGGTATTAGAAATCACCTTTTTGGATGGAACGATTTACGAGTATTTTGGAGTCACAAAGCCCATATATGTAAAGATGGTTAATTCTAATAAATTGAATCGTTTCGCTAAACGCACCATCTACCCTAATTACACCTACAGAAAATCAAAACGCACGCTTCAAGAGGCTTAAGATATAGGTATTATCTGATTACTCATCGAAGTCTTTTTTTTATCGACCTATTAAAAAGAATTAGCGCACCAATTTACATGATTCTCGGACTTCGTGTAGCTATTTTTGCTTAAATTTATTGTATGTCAAAACATTTTTCTGATTTAGGAATTAACGAACAACTACTACAAAGTTTAGTCGATTTAAATATTTCTGTTCCCACAGATATTCAAAAGAAAACAATTCCAATACTATTAAATCAAAAAGAGGATGTAGTTGCTTTGGCAAAAACGGGAACAGGCAAAACCGCAGCATTCGGGTTGCCTTTACTACAATTGATTGATCCAGAAAATACCAAGGTACAGGCAGTAATATTGGCTCCTACGCGAGAATTAGGACAACAAATTTATACGAACTTGGTGTCTTTTATTGCTCATAGTCCATCTATTTCTATTGCTTCTGTTTGTGGAGGTATTCCCATTAAACCCCAAATAGGACGCTTAAAAAAAGCGACACATATTGTAGTGGCAACTCCAGGGCGATTAATTGATTTAGTACAGCGTAAGGCCGTCATCATTCAAAACTTGAAGTATTTAGTCTTAGATGAAGCTGATGAGATGGTAAGCGCATTAAAAAAAGACCTGGATATTATTGTTAAGGAAATTCCTAAATCAAGAAGAACGCTATTATTTACGGCAACCATGCCAGGCGGCGTAAAACAATTGGTACAGAATTATATGTCAAAACATGTGGTGCACCTAGCAGCAGATATGGCAAGGGCGGGGCATCAAGGTATCGATCATAAATACGTGGTAGTTGAACCCATAGAAAAGCTAGAAGTATTGCTTCACTTTCTAAATTCTAAAGAAGGGGAACGAGGTATTATTTTCTGTAAAACCAAGGCGGCCGTTAATAAATTAGCGAAGAAATTGGCCATTAACAAGTTCTCATCCGGTGCTATCCATGGGAGTTTAACCCAAGGTATACGCGACAGGATCATGGGGCAATTTAGAGAAGGTTTTATCGATATTTTAGTAGCTACCGACCTAGCTGCTCGTGGTATTGATGTTAAAGAAATATCCTATGTTGTAAATTATCATTTACCAGACACCTATGATGCCTATGTGCATAGAAGTGGTCGCACTGCTAGAGCAGGTGCAAAGGGACTTTCATTAACCATTTTACAAAAAGAAGAAGTTGAAGATATTACTCATTTCGAACAAGAATTAGGCATTGTTTTTAATGAATCCATAAAAGCGGACGCGCAAAGCATAGCAGAAAATAATGGTTTATTATGGGCAAAAAAAATATTTAAGACCAAACCTAATCGTGAGGTGTCTGAAGATTTTAAAGCTAAGGTAAAAACTATATTTCATCATTTGACGAAAGAAGAATTGATAGAAAAAGTACTTGCCGATTATTTGACACAGAACACTACTGCAAATTCAAAAACAGAGGCTTCTCAAAAGAAGTGATACCAATGGCCAATAGCATTCGAAAACAACAAGATATTTTAGAAAAATTAAAAATATATGCATTGAATCCAATGCAAGAAGAAGCCCTTGCTGTCATTGAAAAAAATACGAATACCGTTCTTCTTTCTCCTACGGGTACAGGCAAGACCTTGGCTTTTCTATTGCCTATTATTAAAACATTAGATCCAGAATGTACACAAGTACAGGCGTTGATTCTAGTACCATCTAGAGAATTGGCCATACAAATTGAACAAGTAGTTCGTACTATGGGTTCTGGTTTTAAGGTAAATGCCGTTTATGGCGGAAGACCCATGTCCAAGGATAAAATTGAAATTAAACATACTCCTGCTATTTTAATAGGAACACCAGGTAGAATATTAGATCATTTTAGGAATGATCGTTTTTCTAAGGCAAGTATTAAAACACTTATATTAGATGAGTTTGATAAGTCATTAGAAGATGGTTTTGAGGATGAAATGAAAGGTATTATAAGTCAATTACCTAGTATAAATAAGCGCATTCTAACATCTGCTACTCAAGGCGTTACTATTCCAGGTTTTGTGCGATTGGATAAGCCGTACATACTAAATTATTCAAAAGAAAGAACAGCATCAAAATTGGCTATTAAAACGGTGGTTTCCCCAATTAAGAATAAATTGAGAACCTTGTTGGATTTGGTACAACATATTGGCAATGAACCCGGAATTATTTTCTGCAATTTAAGAGAAAGTATAGTCCAAGTAAGTGCTTTTTTAGAGCGGAATAAAATTAGTCATGCTTGCTTTTCTGGTGGTATGGAACAAAAAGATAGAGAACGGGCTTTAATTAAATTTAGAAACGGAACCTGTCAAGTATTGATTGCCACAGATTTGGCTGCTAGAGGCATAGATATTCCAGAAATGAAATACATCATTCATTATGAATTACCTCGACATGAAGAAGAATTTATTCATAGAAATGGCAGAACAGCTAGAGTCAATGCAAAAGGAACGGCTTATATATTGAAATGGGAAAACGAACGACTGCCCGAATTCATTAAAAATGTCAAAGGTGTAAATATTTCGAAAAAAGCACCCTATAAGCCACAATTCTGGGAAACCTTATTTATTTCTGGTGGACGAAAAGATAAGATTTCCAAAGGTGATATTGCTGGTTTATTTTTTAAACAAGGTGCTATTCATAAAGACCAATTAGGGACTATTGAGCTAAAGCAAGATTGTGCATTTGTTGCCGTTCCGCTATCGATTGCAAATCAATTGGTAAATAAATTAAACAATACCCGATTAAAAAAGAAAAAGGTTCGTGTAACACTATTATAAGATGATACTCCCGATGGTTATCGGGATTGGAAAATAGGTTCCAAAAAGTTTTTTGTAACGCCGATCTTTTGAGAATATAGACGTGTTCAAGAACGTTTCTTCTGTTTAAAGATTGAGAGACTGTTTAAAATTTAGGTTCAAATTCCTAAAACATAAAGCAAGCGTAACAGAAATTATACCAAATGGATTTTAAAATGATTGATAATAAATTTGAATTATATTTTCTTTAGGTGAGATATAAAATATAAGCATAGCCTTAGTTACGGTTCTATTTTATATTGAAATATAAAGGGAATAGGAACGAATTTAATCGATTGTTTTGAATTTTATTTGGTATTATTACCCCTCGTCCATTGTAACATACCGAGCACGTTCCATAAAATACTCATCTAAGCGCTTTAGTTTTGGATGTAGGTTTTCTGAATACACCACATACTGACATTTTTTTATGCTTTGTGCCGTTGTCGTCAAAGCCGTATAAGCACTTTTATGTGCTAAAAAATCGGCATCGTCTATACTGCATATTTTTAATTCTGAAATGCTTACCCCATTACTTAATAACAGTTTATGAAAGGTTTTTGGTGTGGTAATAAGAATGTCGATTCCCAAATAAATTTCTGACTTTTGAACATCTATATGTAATTCTTCATAGCTGGCATAGACCCTTAGTGAACTGTATTTGGTGTATTTTAAAAAGGCATCGTACGATGCCAAGGCGTTACTTTTGTTTTCAACGATTACCACAGCTCTTGGCGCGTTTCCTACAGCCTCACAATTTAGTTTATGCAAGGTAGTAAGTATTAGGGTCGTAGTTTTTCCGCTGTCTTTAGGTGCAGTACAGAAGGCATTGGCACCACTTTTTATAACGGGAATACTACCTTTTTGAAAAGGGTTGGGGGTGTCTATAGACAAACGTTCTAAAGCTTCAAGCAAATGGGAATGTAATTTTTTAAATGGCATACCTTTTATGTAATGAAATTGCACTGTTAAACCTAAGCGTTTTGATACTACAAATATACTGCCCTGGAACGGTAAAGGTAAAGATGGACAAAAAATAGAGCTAAAAACTGCTTAAAAAAAGTTTCCTGACCCTGTTCGTAGTTTTAATAAAAGCTACAGAGTTAAGGGATATTTTACATAATAGAATTATAGCTATCATTTATTCGACTTTTGTGGTATTTCGCCAGCGCGCCATCTTTCTTGATTATTGCTTCAGCCACTGGCTAAACCCATAATACAAAATGTTCTATAATTTATATTATGTAAAATAGAATAAAACAAACCACAAGTACGCACCAGTATACTCCCCTTAATTGTGCCTCTCCCGTCTCAATAGTAAATTCTTGTACCAGATATTCAACAATATGCTCAAGATAATCAACAGCATACCGGCCAAACTCCATAAGGAATACCGTTCGTCCAAAAACGTGACACCTACGATTACTACAAATATGACTTCTATATATTTTATGGGCGCGATTAGATTGGTTTCCACCATCTGAAGTGCCTTGGTCATAAACAACTGCCCAAAATAGCCAAAAATACCCAAACTCAGTAACAATACGGTATCTGTGGTACTGGGGGTTTTCCAACTAAAAAGGCATCCGACTCCACCAACCAAGGCGGCAATGCACATAAAATAATTCACGATGACCACCGGATGTTCCTTGGTACCTAATTTACGGATGATGATAAATACCAACCCCCCAAATATGGCTGATAATAGAATCAATAGCAATCCTATGAGTGGAATGCTGTCATCCAAGCCTTTTATGACCAATACGCCCATAAAAGCCATTAAAATAAACAACCATTGCAGCGGGTGAATTCGTTCCCTTAATATTACCGTGGCGAAAAGGGTGGCGAAAATTGGAGCAATATAACGTAAAGCCACTGCCGATCCTATAGGGAGATAGTGTACAGCTATAAAGAACAAAAGCATGGATGCGGCCCCCATTAGGCCCCGAAGCACTAATAATTTTCTATGGGTACCCAAAATAGGAATCCCCCTTTGTAGCAAAAAGCCAAAGGTAAAGAACAAGGAACCTACCGATCTAAAAAATACTAATTGATAGCCGTTGTACTCAGTCAGGTACTTTAAAAGCCCGTTCATGCCCGTAAAGGCCAAAGTACTCAATACCATAAACAAAATGGCCCTTTTTGTATGCATGCCAAATTCTTAGCTAATGAAGGGCAAATATAAGCTAAACAGAGGCACGGGAAATAGTGGCAAAATCATTTGGAGTACCTTAACAAAGTAAGCAGCCATATTTTGTTATATTTGGGGCTAAAAAAAAGCAGCTTTATGAAAAATATCGTGTACACCTTCGTTCTTATCCTTCTAGTTTCTTGTAATTTGGACAGTAAATCAGACGAAATCAAGGATTATCGGGAAATCAACGAAACTGAAATTTTGGCCTATTTGGAAGACAACGATTTGGTGGCCCAAAAAAGTACCTCTGGTCTGTATTATATTATTGAGGAACTCGGTACTGGGGACCAACCTTCCACCTCCTCCACTGTTACGGTGGCTTACAAAGGTTATTTCTTAAACGATAGTGTCTTTGATGAAAGTGCTGCCGAGGGTATTTCATTTAACCTACAACAGGTTATTCCAGGCTGGACAGAGGGTATAACTTATTTCAAGGAAGGGGGGTCTGGGATGTTGTTTGTTCCTTCGCATCTGGGATACGGTGCTCTTGACAATAGAGGGATTCCAGGTGGTTCGGTACTTATTTTCGAGATTACCTTACATTCTGTGGATTAAGCACAGTTTTAACTACCCAATTTTATACAAATCCGGACTTGGGGTTTTCGGTGTTGCTTATTTTCGTTACGTACCAATAAAATTGGATTACCCCATGAATAAGAATATTTTCTTTTTATTTTAGAGACCGTTTTGAATTCTATCAATTGTTTTTCTATGACTCTTTTTGATGCAGCATGAGATAAAATAGATGATAATAGCAAGGCTACTTGAAGAGGTTTTAACAAAATGGTGCATCAAAAATGGCCTATACAAATTCTAATCATAAAATTCAAAACAGTCTCTATGTTTTGAGCACACCTCTTTTCTCATAAAACTATATTGATTTGGGGGAATTATCGTTTATAACAGCACCTAATGGCACTTATGAAAACAATCTTGGCGACACCTCTATCAATGAATGGAACCTAGATGTAGACTTACCCTTGGTTTTAGACGAAAAGACCACTTTGTTATTGGGCCTGTCTGGTAATAGTACGCGCTTGACATTACAGCCCACCAACGTCCCCAATCCTACTGAACTGATTACAATGGGTATTAAAATTGGAATCCATAAAAAGTATTTCGATAAATTGAACGCTACATTTATGGCTATTCCAAGGGTCGCATCTGACTTTGCCAATGGTTTTGGTAAAGGCGTACAACTAGGGTTCTTGGCCTTATTTAACACAAATAAAACGGCGTAATTAAAATACATTTTTGGTCTTTATACTAGCTTGGAAGAGTTTGGGTAACTCATATGCAGTTGATAACGTAAGTTATAGGAATGCGTACGTAAACAAAGCGTCAAATGATCTTATGCTGTACTATCAAGTAGGTTTATCGCAAAACCTGTTGTTCAGGGTCAACATGGGTTATGCTTTTTTTAGGTCTTATAGGGTGTTTGGAGAAGATGATAAGGTAGACGTATCAATTGCCTCAATCTATATTGGGGACGATAGAACTATGTTGAACGCCGAAATCGGGGATGGCATTATTTTTAAGACTTCCTTGGTATACAGGTTTCATTTCACCAAAAAAGATTAGGCCTAATAGGCCAGAATTCTCTTCCTTGGCAGAATTTTAGTGGATTTCAATAAAAAAACCTCCTTTTGAAGGGAGGTTCCGTTAAATTTGGTTGGTTAACGGTAGTTTAATTTTGAGCTTGATCTTCTATAAATTCAATATCGGCAACTGCCCTATTGAGTCTATCCGAAAACGGATTTCTAATAAGTTCTCTCAAAAATCGTTGCCTTTTTCTATCTGATATATCCAGCGTATTCAATATGCCCCTTCTTCGTTTGATTGTCGTAAGCCGTTCTTGTTTTAAGCGTATACGCTCATTTACACTAAGGACCATTGCGGGCTCGTATTGTGCCATGACGGTATGCTTTTGAACTTTAAAGGTTTCGTTTTCCGAATCAGGCACAATATCCTGGGCAGATACCCCAAAAGAGAACACAACATAAAATATGGATCCTAAGGTCCATAGGCGAATTTTTTTCATTGTAATATCATATAAAGTCTCGACTATAAATGTACCAAATTCTATCGCCTAACCCTAGCGCATGGCCTATGCTACAACGAGTATTTCCTTCACTTTATCGGTTAATACACCTCAACTAACACAAAGGCATTCAGTACGTTGCATTTTGGTAAGGGGTTATGGTGTTTTTAGGTCACATCTAAAACCAAAAATACCGGACCTAAAAAAACCGATACATCTAAATCAGGGAAATCCAATTCAATGCATCGGTTTTAAATCAATTTATACGGCCCTTTAAGGCTGTAATTTCATTTTGGCCTTTAGGTATTTTTTATATTGCCCTTTAGACAGCATGGCTGCCATATCTTCATTTTCCTGCATAGTAAGCTGTTTCAACATTACTTTTTTATCCCCGTCGGAAACATTTAGCACCTTGGTCTTCGCCTTTCGCATCATATAACTAGCCACAACTTTCTCAAATTGTGAAATTTGCTCGGAATCCAACCTTAAATCGGCTTGGTATTTTTTGGTCAATTCCTTGGCCTTGGTTATCACATCACCTTCCTGAAAGATGGTAATCGTAGCGCTAGCTTGTTGTAAAAACAGCAAGCTGAAAAATAAAATAAGATGTTTCATGTTTAGTCGATTTTAAATGATATAGTGTTATACAATGGTTTCTTTTACAGAACATAAGGTATAAAAAAACGGCGTACTACAACGACCAACGTAACGTTTTTTACACCCGTACAATATGCAAGTCAAAAAAAATAATCCAATAAAAAAGTTCATTATTACTTTACAAAAATGATGCTTACCTTCGTGCCTTCAAAATTGGATTTGACTATGTGGGTATGGATTTTGTTCATCTTTTTGGTGATACTATTTTTAGCTCTTGACCTGGGGGTGTTCCATAAGGAGGAACATGTAATAAGGAGTAAGGAAGCTGGCATATGGACGGCCATTTGGATTACTGTTGCCTTAGGTTTCAGCGGTGTGATCTATTGGTTGTTCTCTGCAGGACTTGTCGATAATTCAACTGGCCTGACTCCTAGCAATGCAGTCCTGAAGTACATTACAGGATATCTTATTGAATTGTCATTAAGTATCGACAATGTTTTTGTCATTGCCGTTATCTTCCAAGCCTTTAAGATTCCGCCCTTGTACCAACACCGGGTCTTATTTTGGGGTATACTGGGTGCCATAGTCTTTCGTGGCTTGATGATTTTCTTTGGTGTTGCCCTTATTACCAAATTTGATTGGATCATCTACGTTTTCGGCATATTCCTGTTATATACGGCTTTCAAGATGTTGAAAGCCGATGATTCTGACTTTAACCCCAAGACATCTTTTGTCTTTAAGCAGATAAAAAAAATATACCCGATAACAAGTACCATACAAGGCAATGATTTTTTTGTAAATCGAATAGGAATCACCGCAGCCACTCCTCTTTTTGTGGCGCTGATCATCATCGAACTTACCGATGTACTTTTTGCATTGGACAGTATTCCTGCCATACTTGCGATAACCGCTGACCCCTTTATAGTCTTTAGTTCCAATATTCTTGCTATCCTAGGTCTACGATCTATGTATTTCCTGATTTCACGAATGCTGGCCAAGTTCCGTTTTATAAATTATAGCTTAGTAATCATTTTGGCATTTGTAGGCCTTAAAATGCTGTTCTCACACCAAATAGAACTTGCAGAATGGGTGTCGTTGTCGGTGATATTCGCTTCGTTGGTGGGTGGTATTGTGGCTTCCTTGGCCATTCCTGAAAAAAAGGAATAAAAAATCCCGACAAAAAATTGCCGGGATTTTAGATGAAGTAGGTTAAGTTTAATTTTTGGTTTTCTGTATTGCCTCTTCCTTTAAGGCTGTGCTGGCAACAATTGCCAATTCAACACGACGGTTTTTAGATTTGCCCTCTGCTGTGGAATTATCGGCCTTAGGCTGATTCTCCCCATACCATTTCGTGGTGAATCTACCAGGGGTAATCCCCTGTGCTATCAAATAATTTGTGACAGATTCAGCACGCTGCTGTGAAAGCGTCATATTATAGGTATCAGATCCCGCACTATCCGTATGTCCTTCGACCAAAATATTGCTTTTTGGATATTCCTTGAAAATCCCTGCCAATTTATCCAAAGTACTTGCCGATGTTCCTTTTACATTAGATTTGTTCGTATCAAAATATACCCCAGCATCTTCAGTAAAGGTAACGTTTATGCCCTCTCCTACCCGGGTTACTTCAGCCCCTGGAATTTCCTCTTCAATACGTTCTGCCTGGCGATCCATGCGATCACCAATATATCCACCAGCAACGCCACCGACCACGGCTCCTATGATTGCCCCGAGCGCCGTATTGTTTCCCTTACCTATGTTGTTTCCCAGTATTCCACCGATTACAGCTCCACCCGAAGCTCCGATCACGGCACCTTTTTGTTTGTTGTTGGCATTTCTAGTAGCACTACAGCCTGTTATCAAAGCCATACATATAAACACATAGATACTTTTTCTAACTATACTCTTCATTATATTATTTTTTTGTGAAATTATATACGATGGTAACTGTTTCACTATCGACTTTATTGTTCGATTTCAAGGTCATTGCTCGTTCTGTCAATGCCGTTATATTGAGACGGTACCCCAATCCTCCTGAAATATCCTTATTTTTTTCGTCAATAAATTTGAATTGAAGCTGACTGGTATAATTTTCTTCCCTGTCTACAACCGACCAACGAATATAACGGTCCCCAGCCTGGCATAAGGTTGAAGGCGCAATCGTATACCTGCCGGTACTGTTGTTATCCCTGAAAAACCAATTACTGCCTTCAAAACAAATATCCTCCGCATCATTGAACAAAGTAGCTTTGAAATTGCCGGTGTTATTTTCATAGGACACATCATTGAGTATCCAGGTTCCACTTAAAAGGTTTCGTTTTTTATGTACAGCTTTAGAAACTGAACATGAAGTTGCAAGAATAGATACTGCCGAAAACAGCAAGAACATTTTTTTCATATTCCTGATTTATGGTTAGGGAATATATACGCAAGCAAGAAGCAAATGGATGTATGTTTTCGATAAGAGGTCAAACAAAATAGTATTCGACATGCCGCGCCCAAAAAAAATAGTTGCGGCTAACACTTCTTTTAGACCCATGCTATATAATCTTTGGGTAAGGCCTTTATCAATTTCCCTGTTAGTTTTCTGAAAAAAGCGGATAGCCGATCAAGGAAAGTTTTATCTCCATTGAATGAGAGATAGTCCTAATCCAAAAGTGGTCTGCTTATGGTTATAATCGATAAGGCTTTCACCATACCCATGAAACAATTGGACATGAATTTGCAGCAAGTCCCATACTTTTACTGCATAATCCATGGTGATGCTTCCCCGGCTGCGCTCTCCTCCGCGCATAGAGTGCCTCATTTCCATACTCAGGTTATAGCTTCCTTTAGAGAAGGCCGTTACCAACTCAACCCGACCCAAATAGTTTTCTATTCCAGGGTTGTTGTCTTCGATGGCCTCCTCTTGTATACGCCACCAAGGCCGTGCGACTACACTCCATGATGGACTTTCCCACCCAAATTGGGCTACTACCCGATTCCAACTCCTTGAAAGCGGATTAGACCTTCCATTGCTTTGATGGTTGATGCCAATACCTGCAAAAATGCCATTCAAGCCCAAAAATCTATAGGCAGTGGGAATGGTCAGCATTATTTCGGGTTCATAGTTAGTCTCCCGAAAGGGTCTTGAAATATCAGCATTATACAATTGCCATCTAGAGGATTGGGTATATCCTACCCATAAAGTACCATCTATTTTAGGGCCGAACACGTTTGGTATGGCCCGTGCCTTAAAACTAAGCTGAAATTTAAGCTCTGTATTCGAAAAAGATAGCGGGTCTTGCACCTCGTTCAAAGGATTGGCACTTGAAGGACGGTTATTGATATCTGAACTGTAATTGGCCAAAAGAAAATATACGGGCTTATAGGGGACTATTTTAAAAAGTTTTGTACTGTCGTCCTTTATTTGCCAGCGTTGTGATAGCATACCTCCCATATCGTGGATCAGCGTTTGTGAAAAGCCCGAAAAGTATGTGAAAACAAGAAGGCAAATAATGGTGATCGGTTTCATAGGCTGTATTTCTTAAATTGAGAACTGTAGTTGATATAGACAGCATCCCGCCCTATTTTTATGGGAAATAAAATGGGCCGCGAAAATCACACAACTTGCCTTTCCGACTTTAATAGGCCAATAATTCCTTGAGTGCGATTTCGAAACGGGATTTCGGCAAATAGATATCCTCTAGGTTTTTTGCAAACGGAATCGGTGTTTCCAGGCTTCCAACGCGTTTTACGGGCGCATCTAAATACTCAAAACAATTTTCCATGACCATAGCCGAAATATCGCTGGCAATTCCGCCAAAAAGACTGTCCTCATGCAAGATAACTAGCTTTCCTGTCTTTCTTACTGAAGTATATACAGTCTCAATATCGAGTGGTTGCAAGGAACATAAATCAATCAAATCCGCGGCAATGTCTGAATTATTTTCAAGGACTTCCAAAGCCCAATGTACGCCTATACCATAAGTAACGATTGAAATGGCATCACCCTCTTTGAGGATGTTGGCCCTACCTATTTCAAGTGTATAATAATCCATCGGGACGTTTTGGTAAATACTACGGTATAGGGCTTTATGTTCAAAGAACAGCACTGGGTTGGGGTCATTGATGGCCGCGGCCAGCAATCCTTTTGCATCATAAGGAAAAGCAGGATATATTACTTTTAAACCTGGCGTTTTGGTAAACCACGCCTCATTGGTCTGGGAATGGAAAGGACCAGCCGCTACCCC
This sequence comes from Bacteroidota bacterium, assembly GCA_024279425.1. Classification (GTDB taxonomy): domain Bacteria; phylum Bacteroidota; class Bacteroidia; order Flavobacteriales; family Flavobacteriaceae; genus Maribacter_A. Next base: position 112,173 of record JAJRRO010000116.1, read on the forward strand.
GCCCCCACAAGGCATTCTAATGACCACATCGGCATTCTCGGCCCAGCGGTAATAAGATTTGGCCAAATAATTGACGATCGGGTTGAATCCTGTACTGGCAAAATCAGCGAATTGCATTTCCATTACGGCTTTCATTCCGTTGATAGACAAACCCATTGCAGCCGACACTATGGCCGACTCGCAAATAGGCGTATTACGCACCCGTTCCTTGCCAAAGGTCTCCATAAATCCTTCCGTGATTTTAAAGACCCCACCATAGTCGGCTATATCCTGGCCCATGATGACCAAGTTGTCATGCTTTTCCATAGACTGTTTCAGTCCGTCTGAAATTGCATCCACGAGTCTGATGTTATTTACAATTTTATTTGGTTTAATATCCTCAAAAACAGCCTTTTCATAATCATTACTTAATTCTTTAATTTCAGTACTTGAAACGGCATTTTCGTTAAATGCCACTTTTAGATTTTCATCAATCTCATGAATAATCTCCTTTTTAAATAACACCTCCTGTTCTTCGGTAAGAATGTTTTCATTGCGCAAATGTTCCACAAAATTTTCCAATGGGTCCTTGGCCGCCCACTGGTCCATTAATTCACGGGGCACATATTTGGTGCCACTGGCTTCTTCGTGTCCACGCATTCTAAATGTCTTGAACTCTACCAACACGGGCCTAGGCTCCTTTCTGATACTTTTACAGAGTTTGTCTATTTGTGTATACACCTCAAGAATGTTATTACCATCAATACTATGCGATTCCATTCCGTAGCCTATTCCTTTATCGGCCAAATGTTCGCATTTGAATTGCTCATTTATGGGCGTCGACAGTCCGTAACCATTATTTTCGATACAAAAGAGTACAGGAAGGTCCCAAACGGCGGCCACGTTCAAGGCTTCATGAAAATCACCTTCACTGGTCCCGCCTTCACCTGTGAACACCGTAGTAACCCGCTTTTGCTCTTGAAGAATGTCGGCAAGGGCAATGCCATCGGCCACACCCAATTGCGGCCCGAGATGGGAAATCATCCCCACGATCTTATATTCCTGTGTACCAAAATGAAAACTACGATCACGTCCGTTTGTAAATCCGTTGGCCTTACCCTGCCATTGTGAGAACAAGCGGTTTAGCGGAATACCCCTAGTCGTGAATACCCCTAAATTGCGATGCATGGGTAGAATGTATTCCTCAGTATCCATAGCCATGGCAACGCCCACGGAAATCGCCTCTTGACCAATTCCACTAAACCATTTCGAAATCTTTCCCTGACGAAGAAGAATCAACATTTTCTCCTCTATCATCCTAGGTTTCAGCATAGCTTTGTAAAGACTTAACTTTAGCTCATTACTTACATTGTACTTGGCGTATTGCATGTGGTATTTCTAGAAAGGAATTGTTAAAACAGAGTAAATGTAACAAAAAAGGCGGCATATACATCAACGATCTCCTCCCATGAATATCCACAAGAAATTGTATTTTTGAATCAACTTTAATAAACCATCATGAGCGGCGTACCCAGCGTAGATTTACAGGATTTTATTTCCAAAGACCCTAAGAGAAAACAAAAATTCATCACGGAAATAGGAAATGCGTTCGAGCAGATTGGTTTTGTGGCACTGGGCGGTCATTTTTTATCCGACGGCTTGGTTGATGATCTTTATAGTGAAATCAAAAATTTCTTTAATCTTCCCCAAGAAACCAAAGATACATACGAGATTAAAGGGATTGGAGGTCAACGGGGCTATACCTCCTTTGGAAAGGAACATGCAAAGGGAAGAAAAGAAGGTGATTTAAAGGAGTTTTGGCATTTCGGCCAATATGTGGTCGATGATTCAAGGTTGAAAGCTGAATACCCTCATAATGTGGTTGTAACCGAGCTGAACAATTTTAACCCTGTAGGGAAGGAAACCTATAGAATGCTGGAAAAAACAGCCCAATATGTATTGCGGGCCTTGGCATTGCACTTACACCTTGATGAAAACTATTTTGATAGGTTTATTAAGAACGGTAACTCGATTTTAAGACCCATACACTATCCGCCCATTACCCATGAACCCAAAAATGCAGTACGTGCTGCGGCCCATGGTGATATAAACCTGATTACCTTACTCATGGGTGCCCATGGACGTGGCCTCCAGGTTATGAACCACGGCGGTGAATGGTTGGATGCCATTGCGCAGCCCAATCAATTAATGATAAATGTAGGCGATATGCTATCCAGACTCACCAATAATAAATTGAAGTCAACCCTTCATCAAGTTGTGAATCCGCCAAGGGAATTGTGGGGCACATCGCGCTACTCCATTCCATTTTTCATGCATCCCATAAGCGAAATGCCCTTGAATTGTTTGGATAACTGTATGGATGAGAACAATCCCAAAGCGTTTGAAGATATCACGGCTGGCGAATTCCTTCATGAGCGGCTGATTGAATTGGGGCTGATAAAGGAATAATCTTAACCTTTACCGCTTGACGTTATGCAAGTGGCACCTTATTAATAAATCAAAATATACTATGAGAATCAAAATCCTCCTTACCTCCATTATCACCATTCTGCTCGTAACTGCTTGCCATGAAGAAAAGAAAAAAGAGGTGAAACGACCTCCCAATGTTCTTTTCATCTTGGTGGATGATTTGGGATATATGGATTTAAGTTATACTGGAAGTGACTATTACGAAACTCCTAATATTGACCGTATTGCAAATGAGGGAATGGTATTTAACCAAGGGTATGCCGCAAGTCGTGTATGCAGCCCATCAAGAGCCAGTGTAATGACTGGAAAGTTCACGGGACGTCATGGAATAACCGATTGGATCGGTGCTAAATCGGGAGAAGCTTGGCGGGAAGCCAAAAGATATGACAAATTGTTGCCCGCGGCATATAATCATGATCTATCTAAAGAAGATATCACCTTGCCCGAAGCTATGAAAGCAGCTGGGTATAAGACCTTTTTTGCAGGAAAATGGCACCTTGGGGACAAAGGTTCATATCCTGAGGACCACGGATTTGATATAAACAAAGGCGGATGGGAAAAAGGAAGCCCTATCGGAGGGTATTTTTCCCCTTGGAAAAACCCAAACCTAAAGAACCAACAGAATGGCGAAAATCTGTCCATGCGTTTGGCCAATGAAACGGCCACCTTTATAAAACAACACCGGGATTCCAGCTTTTTTGCCTTTCTTTCTTTCTATGCTGTACATGGCCCTATACAAACCACTGAGCAAAAGTGGGATAAGTACAGGGACAAAAGCGAAGAAAAAGGTATTTTGGAGAACGGATATATAATGGAGCGCAACCTTCCCATTCGGCAGGTCCAGGATAATCCAATTTATGCGGGCTTGGTCGAGAGTATGGACGATGCCGTGGGAGTAGTCCTAAAAACTTTGGAGGAAGAGGGACTGGCCGAGAACACCATGGTTATATTCACCTCGGATAATGGTGGCGTTGCCTCAGGCGATTCGTTCTCGACGGCCAACCTACCCCTGCGCGGCGGAAAGGGCTACCAATGGGAAGGCGGCATACGGGAGCCATTTTTTATAAAAGCACCATGGTTGGTCCAAGGTGGGGCTACTACAGATTTTCCGGTTATCGGAACCGATTTTTATCCCACTATACTTGATGTGGCAAATATTGGTTTACGTCCCCTACAACATGTAGATGGACTAAGTCTTAAGCCATTGCTCGAAGGAAAAACCATGGCCGAACGACCTCTATTTTGGCACTATCCACATTACGGAAATCAAGGGGGAGATCCTTCTTCAATAATTCGTGAAGGCCATTGGAAGTTGATCCATTACTGGGAAAATGGAGCGAAAGAATTGTATGATTTGGAAAAAGACCCAGGTGAACAGCTGAATGTGACCAGTGAGTATCCTGAGTTGGTCGCGCAATTGGATGAAAAATTACTGTCCTGGCTGGAAGAGGTGAACGCCAATATGCCCGCAAAGGACGAAGCTTATAATAAGGAACTTGATGAAAGTCGCCACGAACGGATAACCAAGGAACTATGGCCTAGATTGGAGCGTGAACGCATGGAATTCCTGTCTAAGGAGTTTCAACCCAATGCCGATTGGTGGGGTAGTAAAACCACGGAAGATTAACCTAGGGTAAAACAATTTATATCAACGAAAATTACTGAAATGGACCTTAACGACCAACTCAAAAACCTTTTTCCTGACCATATTCCCTCAGAGGATACCTCAACAGCCCCTAAATCGGACATCTGGCTGCAGGACGAACCTATTATTTGCAAATATGAAAAGCGCAAAGGAAAGCCCATTACCATTTTAGAGGGATATAACGGTGCAGACTCTGATTTCAAGAAATTGGCCAAGGAATTGAAAACCAAATTGAGCGTTGGGGGCTCATTCAAGGATGGAAAAATCATCATCCAAGGTGATTATCGGGATAAAATAATGGTCCTGCTCCAAGAAAAAGGCTTTAAGGTGAAACGGGTTGGGGGCTAGATTCACTCGTAACCTAAAGGTTATCAAATAGTTACATATACAAATACTTGGGTAAGTGGGTTTGTGTTAATTTTTTTTGGTTATTTTCGATTAAATGTTACTTTTAATGGTCAAAACCTAAACAACACCAATAGATGAGTTCCCTATTACATATTACCAATGGTGATAGCCTTACCAACAGGCTAGAATCATTGCATTTAAAAGGAGATATTATCACTTGGCGCGAAATGCTCTGTGAGGGTAAGACGTTGACCAATGTTGGTAGTGAATCTTTCTGGAAAACCCGCTTTGAGTTTCTAAGCAAAAACTACAAGGTCACCAAATCATGGTTTGTTGAGAAGACCTTAAAGGAGTACAGGTCACTCTGTAATCACAAGCAACAAGACCAAATCGTGCTTTGGTTTGAATATGATCTTTTTTGCCAAATAAACATGTTGGCCGTTATAAGTTGGTTAAAGACCCATCGTAAATATGCACATATTTCTTTAGTTTGCAGTGGTAATAAGGATGAGACTGATAAGATGTATGGTTTAGGGGAGGTGAATGACGAACAATTGCTCGAACTTTTTGAAAATAGAATAGAATTGTCCCAAGACGATATAGAATATGCGGATTATGTATGGCAGCTCTATTGCAGTGACAATCCTATTCGATTGGAAAATCTCACTGATTTCAGAAATTATCAGTTCGACTACCTATCAGACGCCATCAAATCACATTTAAGACGCTTCCCTACCATTAAAAATGGCCTCAACCATATTGAAAACCATATTTTACAGCTCTCTGTGGACAAAAAACCAAAGTCCAAACGTGAATTGGTACGTACCGTGCTATCAAATCAAGGCTTATATGGGTTCGGAGACACCCAATACGAGCGTATTATTACATCCTTGAAGCCGCTCTACTCTACTTTCAACCCAGTAAGACTAAACAAAAAAGGCAAAGAAATTTTAGACGGACAAACGAGTTATTATTCGAGCATCCGAGACAATGAGGCTTATTTGGGCGGAGCCTTAAAGTACAGTTACCTTTACAATACCGAATCGGACCGAATACTAAAATTATAGTATGCAATTGGAGCCGTCCGAGCTTATCCTGAATGCGGACAACAGTATTTATCATCTTAATCTATTACCTGAAGATATTGCCGACACCGTGATTCTGGTCGGTGATCAAAATCGTGTTGCACAGGTATCCAAGTACTTCGATACCATCCAAGTCAAGAAAGAAAAAAGGGAATTCATTACACATACAGGCCTTTTGAAGGGTAAACGAATTACCGCGTTGTCCACCGGAATCGGAACAGATAATATAGATATTGTTTTGAACGAGTTGGATGCCTTGGTAAACATTGATTTCAATACGAGGTCTATCAAAAATACAAACAAGCAATTGGAGCTTGTACGTATTGGAACCTCAGGAGCTATACAAGCGGATATTCCTATTGATTCCTTTGTGCTGAGTGAGTATGCCTTAGGTTTTGATGGCGTTTTGCACTTCTATAAATCGGAAGGCATTTTGAATCCTGAATTCTCCCGGGCATTTGTGGACCACACTGGTTGGTCCGACAAAAAACCATGGCCATACCTTGTAAAAAGTGACGATAGTTTGCGTACTAAACTAGCATCAAATCATATACGATTTGGCGTAACTATTACAAATTCAGGATTTTATGGTCCGCAAGGAAGAAAGTTGCGATTAGCACTTGAAGATGACTCGCTAAACGATAAAATCAGTTCTTTTACATATAATGACATGAAGATTACCAACTTGGAAATGGAATCTTCTGCCCTATACGGACTCAGTAAACTCTTAGGACATAAGGCGGTTTCAATGAATTGTATCATTGCCAATAGGTCGACCAAGGAATTCTCAAAAAATCCAATGCAAAGCATCGATAACCTCATTCAATATTCACTAGATAAATTGACGGGGTAATTTACTTTAGTGCAAATAAATTTCAAAGCACCATATTCCAAAATAGGAACAGTTTGTTTTATGTTTTTAACATAACTTATAATCATGAAGTGAACCTCCCCTAGTTTTGCTAAGAAAATGACCTTATCCCAAAAAGATGAAAGAAGTAAAAATAATAGGAGTTCCAGAACATTTTAATCTTCCTTGGCATTTAGCCATTGAAGAGGGTGCTTTTGAAGAACGGGGAATTGATTTGCAATGGACGGATGTTCCAGAAGGTACTGGTAAAATGTGCCAAATACTTCAGGATGGGGAGGCCGATTTAGCTATTATCCTCACAGAAGGATTGGTAAAGAGTATTACTGAAGGCAATCCGACTAAAATTGTCCAGGAATATATTGCCTCACCCCTACTTTGGGGAATTCATGTGGGGACCCGTAGCCCGTATGAGAGCGTGGAAGACCTTAAGGACACCAAAGGAGCTATTAGTAGGCTGGGCAGTGGCAGCCACCTTATGGCCTATGTCAATGCCCAAAACGAGGACTGGGGCACGCAGGCCTTGCAATTCGAAATCATCAATAATCTTGAGGGTGCTGTTACCGCCTTGATCGAGGCCTCGGCCGATTATTTAATGTGGGAGCACTTTACGACCAAGCCTTTGGTGGACCAAGGTGTTTTTCGAAGGTTGGGTGACTGCTCTACCCCATGGCCCTGTTTTGTTATTGCCGCCACCGATAATTTTAGTAAAGAAAATGCCTCCGTTTTACGGCATATTCTTGAAACTGTTAACCTGTACACTTCAGAATTCAAACACATTCCTAGCATAGACCGTACCTTGGCCAATCGTTATGAACAACAGTTGGAGGACATTCAAAAATGGTTGTCATTAACGCAATGGAGTCAATCACAAATAAAACCTCAAGTGATTGATAAAGTGATTGATACACTCTTTAACCTAAAGTTAATTGACAAGAGGATGAATTATGATAAAATTGTGAAGGAAGTGCTATAAAATTCTCCCAGTCAATACCAAATACGTTTAAAAATGGATTCCCTCCTTTGCAGGAATGACAAACTTCGTCCAAAAAAAAATTCATGTCATTAGTGCAAAGGAGGGAATCCAATGCAAGCAAATTGATTGTCAATTTTCGAGTACCTTTGTTAAAAGCCTACCATGCAATTGGTTGCTCTCCCCTTTTCGCAAGTATTTCATTGGTCTTGCTAAAATGCTTGTTTCCGAACCAATACCCTCGATTGGCACTTAAGGGAGAAGGATGTCCTGAAGTCAGGACATAGTGTTTGTTTGTATCGATTAATGCTGCTTTTTTCTTGGCGAATCCACCCCACAGTAGGAAAACGACCCCTTCTTTTTCCTGTGAAATTGTTCGGATAACAGTATCGGTAAAGGTTTCCCAGCCTTTCCCTTGATGGCTCCCAGCCTGATGTGCCTGAACGGTCAAGGTAGCATTTAATAAAAGAACCCCTTGGTCTGCCCAAGGTTCCAGATTTCCACTTTTGGGATAAGGTATGCCTAGATTAGACTCGATTTCCTTAAAAATGTTGATCAATGAAGGTGGGTGCGCAGTGCCATCACTGACCGAAAAACAAAGTCCGTTCGCTTGGTTGGGCCCGTGATAGGGGTCCTGCCCTATAATAACCACCTTGGTCTTTTCAAAGGGACTATGGTCAAAAGCCGCAAAAATATGCTTCCCGGACGGATAGCAGGTCTGCGCGCTATAGGCCGTTTTTACAAAATTCGCTAAACTCTGAAAATAAGGTTGTTCAAATGCTTTGGATAGAGGCTGTTTCCAACTTGGATGTATGTTTACATTCATTAAAACAATATCAATGTTGTCATAGACTATTCTAAGCACAGTCGAAGGGTTCAGGCTAAAATCCGTCTAGAATCCATGTGCTTTTGTAACCTCAAAAGTAAATAAAGAATTTCTCGAAACCAATTAACATATGGGAATACTCGTGATAATGCCATTGGCTTTCGCTAACGTTTCTTAGTCAGGAATATAATCACTTGTCCAAGTATTAGAGACTGTTTTGAATTTTATGATTGAAATTTTGTATATGCCATTTTTGATGCAACATGAGGTAAAATAGATGATAATAGCAGTGCTACTTGAAGATATTTTAACAAAATGGTGCGCAAAAAGAGCCTTAGAAAAACAATTGATAGAATTCAAAACAGTCTCTTAAAACGAATTTATATCTTTAAGGTCTTATACACGAGCAAAAGTTGACCTTAAGACACCTCCAAATATGAATATAGCAGTTGCCCAATTTGAACCCAAGAACGGAGATAAAGCCTATAACTTATCAATTATTCGAAAACTTACGGAAAAGGCAAAATTGCAAGGAGCGGACGTTATCAGTTTTCACGAAATGTCGATTACGGCCTATACGTTTACCAAAAACTTAAACCTTGCACGGCTAACGGCCTTGGCTGAGGAAGTGCCAAGCGGGCATAGTACGCAAGAATTGATAGAAATATCCAAGGAGTTTGATATACCGATATTGGCAGGTCTGGTTGAAAAATCGGACAGGGATATTTTCAATACATATATATGCGTTACCAAGGATGGAGTGGTTGCCAAGTATCGAAAAATACACCCATTTATCAGCAAATATATGTCGGCAGGGAATGAGTATTGCGTATTTGATCTGCTGGGCTGGAAATGTGGAATTTTAATTTGCTACGACAACAACGTTATCGAAAATGTTAGGGCGACAAGCCTTTTGGGCGCGGAATTGATTTTTGCACCCCATGTTACAGGCTGTACACCATCTGCAATGCCAGGGCGCGGTTATGTAGCGGACAAATTCTGGCAGCATCGCGAAAATGACCCTGTTTCCTTACGAATGGAGTTCGACGGACCGAAAGGAAGGCGTTGGTTAATGCGGTGGCTACCGTCAAGGGCGTATGATAATGGTGTGTATTATGCCTTTACCAATCCAATCGGCTATGATGGTGAACACCTCAAAAATGGCAATTCAATGATAATTGACCCCTACGGAGAAGTTTTGTCTGAAATAAGATCATTCGAAAATGACATTACAATTTCAAAAATCACCAAGGAAAAAATTCGACGTTCAGGAGGTTGGAGGTATAAAAAGGCCCGAAGGCCAGAACTGTACAGAGCTATTATTGGCAAAGATCATACATCGGACACAACTCCTGTATGGATGAATGAAAAAACATAACCTCCTCCCTGTCTACATCTGCCCTAGCACTGCTCTAGACACAAAATATTTCTTATTGTCCTTCCTGTTACGACTGAACAAAGACAAGAAATATACCTTAGAGGGCATAGACGCTAGAAACATGATCAAGGAAAAACTAGAAGGCAACTATACCGGAACTATTGAAATACCATGGCCTCAACAACCTTATATGGCGGTAAAGGCACGAGCACGTTGAGCGTTAAAATTTCTATTGTAATTCCAGCAAACACAGGAAGCTCTAAAGAATGGACAATTAGAGCGCCACAACCAGTTCCTTTCTAACCCCTCGCATATCCATTTCGTAAACCAGTCCTTTTATAGGCGGATTGCTATAGTACCAAGTAACTCCTTGTAATGCGGCCCTGCCAGCCGGTTTCAGTACTGAGTCGACCAATAGTGAACGTAGCGGAATCTCTGTATAGATATTAATGCTCGACACCTCTTCCCAGCTGCCCTTGAGACCAAAGAGACGTTCTTGCATAACCTCCATTACTGCTTTTACTTTCTCTTCATGAGCATCAACACTAGTTTCATTGGGTCTTAGAATTGCGGAAGGTGATAAATCGGTTTGATCGATTAGATCTCCTGCTCCGGCAACGATAAAAGATGGTGAGACAAAACCATCAGCTACAGGAGCAGTATACGAAAAGGCATAAACCGAGGGTTGCTTTAGCTCAATTTCAGAGGGAGCGATATTCGTCCGAGCCACTGGATTAACATCTCCTAAAAGTAATCCTCGATCTTTCAACATCTGTTGATATTCGTCATTCAATTCCTTAAACCCATCAAAGCTTAAGGGCTCAGGAATTCGCAACTCCATAGCACATATTGCTTGTATGGGACGCCCCACAGATGCCAGATACGCTGCTATTAGCTCAAAAACCGCTCCTTGTAATGGTAAAGGTCGCAATAGTTTAACTCGTATTATTTCGAATCCGGGCATAGCTACCACTCCACACGAATACGGTGCTATCCCACTTAGAAAACGGTAATTGCCACGGGGGTTATCAATCAATGTCATAATATCTGGTCAATTTTAGTTGGACTCCAAAGAAAACCAAGAAATAAAGTCTGTCTACTTTAGGTTTAAAGTTCTATTTTTAATCTTTAGGTAAGATACACCGCTTTTTTTAAGTGAGAAACTTTGTTGCCTACATTGCAAAAACAATACTGATTATGACAAAAACCATATCCCAATTATTGAAGGCGACTTTTTTGTTATGTGCCCTGAGCCTGGCCTGGCCTCAATTTACAAGGGGACAGTCCAACAATAATTTTGACATTGTGCTACAAGGAGGTCGGGTTATAGATCCTGAAACAGGACTTGACGACATACGGAATGTTGGCATTCTGAAGGGTCGCATCGTTGAGATTTCTACAAATACTTTGATTGGTGATGAGATCATTGATATATCTGGTCTAGTCATGGCTCCAGGATTTATTGACCTACATGTGCATGGCAGAAGCAATAAAGAGCAAGAATATCAAGTACATGATGGTGTTACCACCGCATTGGAATTGGAATGGGGAATAGAATTTCTAAAACAGTGGTATGCGACGAGGAGATCGAAAGCATTAATCAATTATGGTGCAAGTGTATGCTGGCCTTTTGAGCGATTTAAGGCAATTGAAAAATACAAAGAGGGTGTAAATGCACTATACCAGGGTACGCTTAAAGGGGAATCCAATCTTGAATCACTTTTTGATATTATTGGCCCCTCCTATACCGAAAATCTATCGCCGAAAGAAATGAACCGAATGCTGGCCAATATTCGAAATTCTCTGGATGAAGGAGGTATTGGAATTGGGGTGCCTATTGGGTATTTGCCGAAAACAGATCCTGAAGAAATGTTTCTGGTATATAGCTTGGCTGCTAAATTAAATGTTTTAGTGTATTCGCATGTAAGAGAGCCAAATATCCTCTCTATTCAGGAAGTATTGGCCGACGCCATACTTACTGGAGCCCCATTACATATTGTTCATATCAACAGCATGGCACTGGGCCAAATTCAACTGGCTCTTGACATGGTTAATAGAGCAAATAAAAAAGGCTTTGACATTACCACCGAGCTATATCCTTATACGGCAGGTTCAACACTCATACAAACGGCTATATTCAACGAGGGTTGGAAGGAAAAATTAGGTATGGACTATGGAGACTTGCAGTGGGTAGCTACGGGCGAAAGGCTTACCAAGGAAACTTTTAATGCATACCGTAAAACTGGTGGTGGAGTAATCTTACACATGATGAAACCAGAATGGATCAAAGCAGGAATTGCTACTGAAGGTACTATCATAGCTTCCGATGGAATGCCCTATGCAAAATTGGCCCACCCCAGAACGGCAGGGACTTTCTCCAGGGTTTTAGGGAAATATGTAAGGGAGGAACAAGTCTTGAATTTGTCAGAAGCCATAGCGAAGATGACTCTTTTGCCTGCAAAAAGACTGGAAGGGATTGCTCCTATGATGCGGTTTAAAGGAAGAATCCAAGTGGGGGCAGATGCAGACATTACCATATTCGACCCCCATAAAATAAAGGACAACGCTACCTTCGAAGAGGGATTAAAATTCTCCGAAGGCATCCAATTTGTCTTGGTCAATGGTAATTTTGTCATTAAGGACGGAAATATGCTTAAAAATACTTTTCCTGGACAACCTATATGGGGGAAATACAAAAAATAAGAGATGGGCATCAAGGCCAGTAGGCCAAGTTATTTGGCAATGTCATAGGCTTCAGTTAACTTCCATGGACTAAAACAAGTGTCTGACTTCAACCAAAATTTTACTAATGAGCCATAAATTTCATTCACTTACGGGAAAATTTAAAATTTTGGGGTTGTTCACTTTCCTGTTCTTTGCCGTTGCCTTATTTTCATTAGTACAGGCCCAGAAAAACCAAGCCACGGGTACGGTCTATTTGGATGTCAATGCAAATGGCCTTTACGATGTTGGTGAACATGGGATTGCGAATGTAAAGGTCTCCAATGGCGTGGATGTGGTTAAAACCAATGCCCAAGGCCAATATAAAATAGTGCTTCTGCCTGAAAGCATCTTGTTTATTTCCAAACCCGCAAACTATCGCGTTCCCCTAAATGAAGTACGGTTACCACAGTTTTACTACCGCCATTACCCTACTGGCACACCCGATTTGGCGGCATGGAAATGGCCAGTAATTCAACCTACGGGGGCCTTACCAAAAACCATTGATTTTGCACTTTTAGAAGGAGCCGTACCGGATACTTTTAAGGCTATGGGGTTTGCCGATCCACAAACCACCACAAACGAGGAGCTTGACATGATGCGCAAGGATATCATTGATGCGCTTTTTGGCAATCCGTATGAGGCAAAATTTGGACTTGTGGCTGGAGATGTGGTAAACGACAACCTGGCCCTGTACGAGCGTCACAATAGATTGATGTCCCAAATCGGCATTCCCATGTGGAATGTACCTGGCAATCATGACCTTAACCCTGAATCCCCGAACTATACCTACGCCACACAGACTTTCAAAAGTGTCTTTGGACCGGATTACTATTCCTTCGATTATGGGCAAGTACATTTCTTAGCCCTCAACAATGTAGGTTTTAAGGGCAAGGGCCAAGGCTATGAGGGCCATATTGATGCCAACCAAATGCAATGGATCGCCAATGACCTAAAGGATGTTTCTTCGGACAAATTGATTATGATCATTACCCACATTCCTTTGCTTACCTATGCCAATAATCGTACATTTCCCAAAGGGATCAACACTCAAAATTTTGATGAGTTGCTAAACGTCCTAAAGCGTTTTGAATATGTCTACGCCATTGCAGGCCATGATACCAGCAACAGTTGGAAGGTAGAGATCAACCATACGCATGGCTGGCACGGACGTCCCTTCATTGCACATACCTTGGCTGAAACTCGTGGAGGTGGGTGGCATACGGGACCTAGGGACGACCGGGGTGTTCGACCGGCCACTATGCAAGACGGCAATCCCAATGGGTATTATATATTTTATTTTGATGGCAACACCGTAAAACCCCGATTCATTCGCGCAGGAGGTGACCCCAATGATCGTTTGCGAATTACATTGGACCCACAACTGATTCCTCCCAAAGGTCTAGATCAAGCGCATGCGTTGGGACTTGATAGCGGCGTACAGGTAGACAACACCTTTGTAGTGGTTAACTTTTTTGATGGCGGGGAGCGTGATCAGGTTACGATTTCCCTTGATGGTAAAACAGCTGTGCCCATGCAATATACCGAGCGCGCCGATCCATTTTATGTACAACAATATCAAAAGTACAAAGATACCGGCGATGCCTTCGCGTCTCCAGCAATCTCATCACACATTTGGCAATATCCCTTGTCCAAACTGAAACCTGGCATACATGCAGCGGTTGTAACGGCCATCGATGAATTTGGTTTTAAGGATCAGGAAACCTTTACGTTTGAAATAGTAAAAGGGGAGTAAAACATCAATATACAGGCAGGTCAAAAACCAGGTAACCCATGCATAGGCTTCTAAATCACAAAATACAAAATCGACATAAGCCCTTTTCGAGGTTGTCCAATTACCTGGAACGTAAGGGGCATTACAATTAGTCTTGAAATTTTTCAAACTACACCAGAAAGAGATACAAAATAGTGGGGTAACCTTTCCAATAAAAGAATTTCTTAATCCCAACTATCTCCAGTCAAGCATCAAGGAATTCTCTTGGATTAAAATTCCTTGGTAAGGTCCGCTTCATTATACCATTCTGCGGAATGCGTAATTTTTCCGGCTTCATTGAAGAAGAGTACCGCGTACCACTTTAATCGAGCATCCGCACCGGATTCGGCAAAATTAGACTTCCAAAGTCCATACACGCGTACATCTCCATTGGGCTTTTGGTTATCATCCAAACCAGCAAAATACAGCGCATCGGTCAATCTTTTATTGGTATAGCCCTTCATAAATCCGGACATGGCCTTTTCCCACTCGACCCTAGGCAGGGAGTCGCTGCCCACACTGGGCGGTGACCAGATAAAATCATCGGAAATATAACTGTACATTTTTATGGAATCATTGGCACAAAAGGCGGCGAGGTAGGCCTTGGCCGTCTCCACATTTTTTTTGAATGTCTCCATGTTTTCATCTGTAACAGGAGCCTCAGCTTTAGCAACTTTAGTTTCAGTAACTTTTTCTTGACAGCTTCCAAGAACGAGAATTGCGGTGAACAGTACTAGTACTTTTCTCATGACATCGGTTTTTAGTTAATAGATTACTGCATGTATTTCAATATAAAAGAACATGCCGATAGTACTATTTTTTTTAAAACATACAGTACGAATAAGGATGAAGCGATTCCAATATTGTCCGAAAAGGTTGTTTTGCTTATCGAAAGAAATAACAAAGCCCTAAGCCCAAATGTATTAAGTACGGGCATTAACATGAAGAGGTAAAATAAAACAAATTGATTCAATTCGAATCCAATTCCACGGAAGCCGATAGCCGACTACGCTGCAACTGCTCCTGTACAATCTTACTTTGGTCAATTCGGTTTTCAAGGGTTTTTAAATAGGCAAAAGCTCTTTTGTTGGGTATATGGGCATAGGCTTTTTCAGCCCAGTCCAAGGCCGATGTATACCGCCCTTGGGTCTCTTGGTAAAAAGCCATATTAAAACAGGCCTTTGCCTTTATGTTGTCATTTTCGTGTGTAGTTTCCATTTTCCACAGGTCGGCAGCGGCCTCTAAATGGCCTTCGATGGTCAATTTCTTGGCTTCTACCAGTTTATTGCTGCCTCGGACATAATAATCCCTCATCACTTCTTTTTCTTGCGGCAGAAGACGTCGTCCGTACAAACTTCCGGCCTGGGTGCTTTGTTCCGATACCGTTTCCCTTCGGTCTTCTATGTTCTCCAGGGCGTACAAGGGATTGCTTCCTTGCCCTGTCGCCGTAATCTGTTCATTGAACACGATTTCATCGATTACTTTTTGGTTATAGGGGTCATAAATACGCCAACCATTTTCAATCAGGGTTTCCAGTGTTATTTCAAGACCACTTACCTTTACCATTTGTCGTAGCATGTTTTGCTCCTCCACCGCTTTCTTCTTCAATGAAACCTGTGTGTCGGTCTCATAATAGGCCAAGGAGAAGATGGCATCCACGCCATGGGTTTCACAGATGTCTCTAATAGCAGACCAAGCAATGGCATCTATAGTATCTCCTAAGCCTTTACTTTCATTAACCTCCGTCAGTATCAATTGAATGGTGTCAAACCGTTGATCCTTCTGTAATTCATTGAACAAACCAACAATGGCGGCCTCGATACCAACTTTTTCCAATTGTCGATTTTTAGCCGATAGGAGTTGTTCCATCCGGGTTTTATACGCGCTTTTTTCCGAAGCTGCATTTTCATTGATGATACCAATTTTGGTTATTGTGGTCGATAGGCCCACCTTTGCCGGTTCCAGGGCACTTAAGGCATACTCCTTGGTGGCACTGCATCCTAGTACAAAAAAGGCAGTGCAGAAGTAAACAACAGTAAGGTAAAGATGCTTCATTGTGATAAATTTTGTATAGAACGTTAAATAGGCACTTTATCGTATGTAATGGCCTTATTATTAAACGGCTGAGAGTTAATGTGGGGTGTCAATGATTGACTTGGATTGACATGCGCTTTACTATTCGTCATTTCGACCTGAAATCATACCTTTGCATTCGATTATAGGCAAAAATGGACAAGATACATTTGAAAACACTGCAAGACCTTGAGTTTACAACAGTACTGGAACAACTTTCCGCACGTTGTAATACTGAATTGGGTAAGGAAAGGGCCTTGGAGATTGTTCCCCTTTCGAATAAAGAAGACATTCAAAGGGTTTTGGGGCAGACTTCGGAGTATATGTCCTCCTTGGTCAGTGACAATCGCATTCCCAATCATGGCTTTGACAGTATCAATGGGGATTTAAAACTATTGAAGATTGAAAACACTACCTTGGAGATTAGTGGTTTTCGAAGGATTGGCAACATCTGCAAGACTGTAGTTGAACATAAGAAGTTCTTTAAAAAGTTTAAGGAATACTTTCCATTATTGTTTGAGGCTACCGAAGAAATTCAAATAAATACTGAGATACCGGCACATATCGACTCCGTCATTGACCGTTTTGGGGAAATAAAGGATAATGCGTCGGATAGGCTATTGAATATCCGTCAAGGTATCAATCAGGTCAAGGGTAAGATCAATCAAAGTTTTGCATCGGCTTTGAACACCTACAAAACATCTGATTATTTGGATGATATTCGAGAGTCAGTGGTTGAAAACCGTAGGGTTTTGGCCGTAAAGGCCATGTATCGCAAAAAAGTGAAGGGCACGGTCATGGGGTCTTCCAAGACAGGAAGTATTGTCTATATAGAGCCGGAGGCAGCACTTAAATATAGTAGACAACTTAATAATTTGGAGTTTGATGAACGCGAAGAGGTGCAACGAATCCTCAACGAACTTACCAATCGCATCCGTCCCTTTGCACCTTACCTATCCGAGTATCAGGATTTTTTGGCGCATATGGATATTACGGCCGCCAAGGCAAAATATGGGTCTGAAATGAATGCAGTATTGCCGAACATCAACACGGATCGGAAAATGCATCTGAAAGATGCCTATCACCCACTGTTGTTTATGAGCAATATGCGGAAACGTGAAAAAACCTATCCGCAAACCATAGAATTGCATCCGGAGAACCGCATTATCGTTATTTCAGGACCCAACGCTGGGGGTAAAAGTATTACCTTAAAGACCATTGGACTATTACAGGTCATGTTACAAAGTGGATTTCTGGTTCCTGTTCATGAGCGCAGTACCATGTGTCTGTTCGACAAGATCTTGACTGATATTGGGGATAATCAATCCATTGAAAACCATTTGAGCACCTATAGCTATCGACTAAAGAACATGAATAACTTTTTGCGCAAGTGCAATAAAAACACCTTGTTCCTGATCGACGAATTTGGTACGGGAAGTGACCCTGAACTGGGGGGGGGCCTGGCCGAGGCTTTTTTAGAAGTATTCTACGAACGCGGGGCTTATGGGGTTATTACTACACATTATGCCAACCTAAAGGCCCTGGCCAACGAATTGCCGCATACCACAAATGCAAACATGCTCTTCAATGCCAAGACCTTGGAACCTGTCTTTCAATTGGCGTTGGGACAAGCGGGCAGTTCGTTCACTTTTGAGGTAGCGCAGAAAAACGGAATTCCATATAGTTTGATAAACAAGGCAAAGAAGAAGATAGAACGGGGCAAAGTTCGTTTCGACGCCACCATAGCCAAATTGCAAAAAGAACGCAGTAAAATGGCTGAAACAGGCTCTAAATTGCACGCAGAGGAGCTAAAAGCAAGAGAGGAAGCCCAGCGATTGGAAACATTGAATTCCAAAATAAAGTCGAAGTTAGAAAATTACCAGGAGTTGTACGATCATAATCAGCGTATGATCTATTTGGGGAATAAAGTAAATACAGCCGGAGAGCGTTATTTTCAAGACAAGAAGAAACGGGCTCTAGTTTCCGAATTACTGCGCATCGTAGAAACTGAGAACAGCAAACGCAAAAAGAAATCGGCGAAAGAAGTGAAGGCTGCCCGCGTGAAGAAGGCCCAAGTAACACAGGAAGTGGAAAAAGAAGTCAAGGTCATTCGTCACAAAAAGAAAGTCGAAAAGAAAAAAGCGGTAATCGGGGAAAAGAACAAACCACGTCCGGTATTCAAAATAGGGGATCATGTCCGATTGATGGATGGTAAAGCCGTGGGGAGTATCGATACCCTTGAAAAAAACAAAGCGATTGTGAACTACGGTATGTTCACCACCAATGTGAGTGTAGATCAGTTAGAGTTGGTTGAGGCGAAAAAGTAGGCAGTAGGCAGTAGGCAAAAGAAGCGATTTTAGCATTGAGGGTGAAACGACATTGGAGAAATTTCACTTTAACAGTGGACAGTGAACAGATAACTGTTGGTTGCCTTTAATTGATATTCGCATCTGAATGAATGACCCTGCTGGAAAGCGGGCTACAGTACAAATTAAGGAGCACTTTGCCATGTTCGTGGCGATGAACGCTAGAAACTGCCTAAAGAAAACACGTGGTCAGGTCGAACGGAGTTGAGATCTGGGAAATAGCTTGCTTTCTATTTACGTGTCCGTATTGAATTTGATTATCAGATGGTTAGAAAAAATCGTATATGATTTTTCAAAGATTTTGGTGCAAAATAGCAGCTGCTATCTAGTTGTTGAACCTAACTTAAAGATGCCAATTACCGTTTAAAACCTTTTCAATGCCTTTGACCAAAAACTGATGACACTTTATGCGGATATCTCGGAAAAGGAGATTAGATTGGCTACTTTCCTTTGCATGAACGTATCCACAAAAGAGATTGCAGCTACCCTTAATGTACTACCTGATAGTATTTTGAAATCGAAATACCGGTTAAAGAAGAAACTGGGACTGGACAAATAGACTGATTTAGGCAGTTCTTAAATGGTCTGTACTAGGGTTTAGACACTTCTTGAGTTATATTTGTACTGTGGGAAATGACAAAAAAATAATCCTTTTTGATGGTGTTTGCAATCTTTGCAATAGTTCGATCCAATTTATTATTAAGCATGATAGCAAAGATTTATTTCGCTATACGCCTTTACAAAGCGAAACTGGAAAACGGTTGATTTCTGAACGAAAAATAGATACTTCCAAGATTGATTCTATAATCTTAATCGAGCCTGGAGTAGCCTATTATACAAAATCCAACGCTGCATTACGAATAGGGAGTAATTTAGAAGGGTATCACAATATCTCTGGTCTATTGAATTTGATTCCCAGTAAGTTACGAAATATCGTATACGATTTCGTAGCCAAAAACAGGTATCGATGGTATGGTAAAAAGGAAGAATGTATGGTGCCGACCCCAGAATTAAAAGCAAAATTCTTGGATTGAAAACAGATGCCAAGACCTCAATTTGTCGTACAGTCATTTCGAAGAAGATACGACTGAGAAACCTCATACTCTAAAGAACCATTTCGAATGAAATTCCTCATTTATATTCGTAATGCTTCCGAATTCTCATTAAGCTGGGAACGCCTTTACATAACTAATTGACAACACCCATTCCCTCACTCGACTCCCCTATTCCCGCAATACTGATTTTATACATTGGTTTTTAGAAAGAGCTTTACGCAACTTTAAAAACCAATATGATGAAAAAACTTCTATTTATTCTGTTACTCATTCCACTGTTTATTCATGGCAATGACAAAAAGATTCCAACCGCCATCAAAGAGGTTACCGTTTATTTAAGTGGGGCGCAAATTATGAGAACGGCCAATTTACATTTGAAAGCAGGTACCACGGAGTGTACATTTACCGGTTTATCCCACAAAATTGATGAAAGTAGTATTCAGCTTTCAGGTTTACAATTGGTTTCCCTGCTGTCCGTGACCTACAATATTGATTATTTATCCGCAAAAGAAAGTAATCCTGAAATTACTTCTTTGGAAGTGCAAATTGAGCAGGTAGATTTAAAAATATCACTTCTCAAGAATAACATCGCAAGTCTGGAAGAGGAACAAAAAATATTCAACACCAACAGATTGATCAGCGGTGAGAATCAAGAGCTAAATTTGGAGAAAATAAAACAGATAAGCATCTATTATCGTGTACGGACAACAGCAATCAAAAACGAAATATTTTCTACAATGCTCCAAATTGCCGAGTTATCCATTGAAAAGACATCCTTGACAAACCAATTAACGGCGATGGGCAAAGCTCCTAAGAAAGAACAAGGAGAAATCCGAGTGAAATTCGATGCCCCTATTGCAACTACATTAAATCTTGAGATAACCTATGCTGTCCAAGACGCAGGATGGATTCCCAACTATGACATTAAATCAGAAAAACTGAACGACCCCTTAAAATTAACGTATAAGGCCCATGTTTACCAAAAGACTGGGGTCGATTGGGACCAGGTTAAAATAAACCTTTCCTCCGGTAGTCCCAATCTCAATGTTTCAAAGCCTGTTCTTGCTGCCAAATATCTTGATTTTGGTCGTAGCTATAGTAACCGTTATGATGGCAATGCAACAAGTAGACAAAAATACTTTCATAATCCTACCGTAAAAAGAGTTGTTGGTCTTGTAACGGATGAAACTGGTGAACCCTTACCGGGGGTCAATATTGTAATTAAGGGGACTTCCCAAGGCACCACCACCGATTTTGATGGTAACTATGCCGTGGATATCCGAGACGGACAAAATCTTGTTTACTCTTATATTGGGCTAAAGTCAAAGCAAATCCCCGTATACTCGTCCTTAATGAACATACGCATGGAAACGGATGCGGCAGCCTTGGAAGAAGTTGTAGTTTTAGGTTATGCAACCACTCTCCAAGGAAGAGCTGCTGGGGTTTCCATACGCGGTGTCTCGAGCAATAACTCATATTCACGTCCCCAACAGCCAAAACTGCCGCTATACGTTATCGATGGAGTCCCTGTTGATGGTTTTATAGAGGGTGACCTCGATGAAAGCGAGATTCAATCCATAGAAGTCCTTACTAGGAAAAACGCCCAAGTCCTTTATGGTTCACGTGCTAACAATGGTGTTGTGATTATTACTACCAAAAAAAGTGATTTGAAGGAGGGAATTACCAATACGAGGTTTGAGATTAAAAAAACCTATTCTATAACCTCCAATAGGGATATTACTGCCATTGAGCTCAATACTTTTCAACTGGATGCAAAATATGAGCATTTTGCAGCGCCCATTGTCAACGAGAACGTATTTATGACAACCACATTCACCGATTGGGAACAATATAACCTATTGCCAGGTGAAGCCAATATCTATTTTGAAGGTACTTTTGCTGGAAAAACAACCTTAGACCCATATACAGCGCAAAAGGAAATGACCCTTTCCTTAGGGATTGACCCAAATATTACCGTGACCCGTAAGCAGATCAAGAATTTTAAGAGCAAATCCTTTACGGGAAGTAATAGAATCCTTGACCGGACGTATGAATTGGTCGTTAAGAACAATAAAGCGACCCCCATACATTTAAAGCTCATGGATAGAGTTCCCTTATCCCAAAACAAGGAAATAAAGGTGGTTGACATTGAAACCCCTAACGCAGTCCATGATACCAAAAAAGGGCTGTTGACTTGGAAAATGCAATTGGACCCCAAGGAAAGTAAAACGGAAATCTTCTCATTCCAAGTGAAATATCCTAAATACAGGACGATCTCACTCTAGCCTAGCCTAAGTAGAAACATTGTTTTTATGCTCATTGATTGCCCATAATCCACTAAATTTGTACCCTCTAATCTAGGGTTCATTTATCAGCAATAAATGGACCTTATAATTTGTGCAAATGGAAAGAATATCACATTGGATCTATAATTTTTTGATTGATAAGGGGTTTTCAGAACAATGGGGGGCATACATTAATATGCTTGTCCTGTCTATAGCGGTTCTACTGGTTCTTTGGTTGCTTGACTTTGTACTTCGTAAAATCATAATAGGTGTTTTTATTCGGTTGTCCAAATCTTCCAAGACCCATTTTGATGATTTATTGGTAAAGAACAAAGCACCAAGGAATATTGCCCATATTATACCCTTGGTACTTGCTTATAAGGCCATTCCCGGTATATTTCAGGATTTCCCCAATGCAGAAGATGTTATTATCAAAGGCATTGAGGTTTGCGGGATTGTCCTTTTTCTTTGGATTATCAAAAGCTTCCTACATACCATTAAAGACTTTTTTAAAACACTGCCCAGCCTTAAAGATAAACCTATTGATAGCTATATCCAGGTGTTCATGATCTTCTCATGGGCTATTGGCTTGTTTTATGCATTTTCAATTATTACGGAAATCGAATTGTTGATTTTCTTGGGAGCCTTGGGAACCGCATCTGCCGTGATTATTCTTGTATTTAAGGATACCATAATGGGATTTGTTGCCAGTATCCAGGTGTCTATCAACGATATGGTACGTATAGGGGATTGGATTACTTTTGAGAAATATGGTGCCGATGGCGATGTTATCGAAATAAATCTGGCTACAGTAAAAGTCCAGAATTTCGATAAGACCATAACCACCATACCAACGTATGCCCTTATTTCCGATTCTTTTAGAAACTGGCGTGGAATGGTAGATTCAGAGGGGAGGCGTATTAAACGTGCCTTGATTCTAAAACAGGAAAGTATTCGGTTTTTGACCCTCGAAGACTTAAAGGAACTTCAGAAAATTGAATTGATCAGTGATTACTTGCAAAAAAGAGCGTCTGATATCAATGCGTTCAACAACGAAAATAATATTGATAAGTCTCTTCTATTGAATGGTAGAAATTTGACCAATATAGGAGTGTTCAGAAAGTATATCGATGCCTATTTAAACCAACATTCGGGGGTTAACAAGGATATGATGATCATGGTGCGGCAGTTAGCACCAACAACCCAAGGTCTCCCAATCGAGATATATGCCTTTAGCAGCGACAAACGTTGGGAAAACTACGAGTATATTATGGCCGATATCTTCGACCACCTCCTAGCAGCCATTCCCTATTTTAAACTAGAAGGTTTTGAGCTCCCCAGTAGTAGCAATTTCATGTATAAGGACGTCTGACCCCGCAATAAGCAACCTATTTAAACATTGTCCATCTATAATAATATGGAGTACAATACAAAGAATGGTATGCAAAAAAATCTGATGTTTATCTTTTTAAGCGTATTGCTTGTTACGGCTAGCTGCAGTGATACTGATGATGATATTAAAGATTCGATTGATGGGGAATGGCATGTGGTGAATATTAGTGGTGGATTTGCAGGAATCAATGATGATTATGCCCATGGAGCCATCATTTGGAATTTTGATTCCCAAACCTCCAAACTTACCGTTACCAATAATAATACGGCGAATACCATTTATGATGGGCTTGATTCAGGGGAATACTCCTACTCCATCCTAACGAAAAACAAAATTCTTTACTTGGTCATCAATGGCCAAGAATTTGGCGGAATAACCCTTTCCCAAAATGAACTAACGTTTAATCAAAACGAATTATCTACCGGTAGCGGCGCAGATGGTTTTGTGGTTTTGTTGGAGAAATAAGTGGGTTTTAAAACTTGACTCAGTTAGTGTTTGCAGTATTTCTAAATTTTATCGAAATGTCAGTTCGAGTGTCTTGAACTTGTTCAGGATGTATCGAGAACATTATCTCTATTGGAATTTCTTTTTTGAAAGATTAGGCAATTTCTCATAATCACCTTCAATGGGTGTTACTTTTTTAGCCTTGGACCATTTTTTAATTCTTTTTTCAGTTTCAATTGCAAGATTCACTTCAATTGGATCTTCCGCCAAATAGTTCTTATAGATTTATAATGTCACCTTACTTCGTCCAAATGATCATCCCAATTTCTAATATGGGGCTTACCTAATTTACCTACCGATTTGGCTACAACCATTGAAACAGTCGCATCGCCGGTTATATTAACTACGGTCCTAAGCATGTCCAATGGTCTATCAACCGCAAAGATCAAGGCGAGGCCGATGGCCAATTTATCCGCTGGAAATCCAACTGCTTCAAGAACAATGACCAACATCACCATTCCAGCACCAGGAACCGCAGCTGTACCAATGGAAGCCAATAAGGCCGTTAAAACAATGGTGAGCTGATCACCCAATGACAAATCAAAGCCTAAGGCTTGAGAAATAAAAACGGCGGCCACACCTTGATAAAGGCTAGTGCCATCCATATTTATTGTTGCCCCAACAGGTAACACAAAACTGGACACCTCCTTATCAACACCAATATGCTCCTCCACCCTTTCCATAGTAACCGGAAGCGTGGCGGCACTAGAACTTGTAGAAAATGCCAACAATTGGGCTGGACTAATTTCCTTTAAGAACCAGAACGGGTTCTTTTTTGTAAAAATGGAAACCAGGATGCAATAGAAAACGATCATCAGGAAAAGCCCAAGAACAACAACACCAGCATATTTTAGCAAGGCCAATAGTAAGTCCGGGTCGCCTGATGAGACCACTACGTTGGCCAATAAGGCAAATACAGCATAAGGGGCACTAAGCATTATCAAATCAACCATCTTCAACACCACATCATTTAAAGAGTCAAAAATTTTCTTCAGGGGTTTCGCCTTTTCTTCCCCAATCAACAGCATGGAAATTCCCATAAAAATGGTAAAGAAAATAACCTGTAGCATGAGCTGGTTATTGCTAAGGGCGGCAAAAGCATTATCGGGTATCATATCTTCCAAAAACTTAAGCGGACCACCACTCTTTTGGCGAGATGCCTCCTCCATTTTAGACGTAACGCCACTATCGTTAACATATGTAGACGTGAGTTTGTCAATAGTTTCCTCGGAGATTCCGTCACCCGGCTGCATGAGGTTTACCAGTACAAGACCGAGAACAATGGCCACCGTTGTGGTTCCAATATAAATTCCAATAGTACGCAGTCCAATATTTCTGAATTTTGAAATATCCTTTAAATCTGATATTCCTTTTATTAAAGAGGCTAGTATGAGTGGTATCGCAATAAGTTTAAGTAGCTTAATAAAAATAGTTCCTAGAGGACTTATCCAGTCCGTCACAAATTCCTTACCCCAATCGGCATATGTCATGCCAAAGCCGAAAAGTAGCCCCAGTACCATGCCAATAAGAATTTGCCAATGCAATTCCAACTTTTTCATAAAACTTAGTTTGATTATTGGAGTAATATACCACTTTGTCCCGAAAGGTCGAAAAGTGGATTACGATTTTATGGTGTGATTGAATAATGTATAGTCCGCCAATACCAATGCGGCCATGGCCTCAACAATAGGAACGGCTCTTGGAACTACACAAGGATCATGACGACCCTTGCCCTTGGTTGTCACTTTCTTGCCTTCCTTATCTATGGTTTCATAAGGTTGAATGACCGTGGCTACGGGCTTAAAGGCGACATTGAAGTAAATATCCATACCATTGCTTATTCCCCCTTGAATACCTCCGCTGTAGTTGGTCTTTGTACTCCCATCTGGGTTATATTGGTCATTGTGCTCACTTCCTTTCATGGCTATACCATCAAAACCACTACCATATTCAAAGCCTTTTACCGCATTGATTGAAAGCATGGCCTTGCCCAATTCGGCATGCAATTTATCAAAAACGGGTTCTCCGAGACCTATGGGAACATTTTGAATCACACACGTGATAATCCCGCCGATAGTATCTCCTTCTTTGCGAACCTCCTTTATGTATTCTTCCATTTTTGAAGCCATAACAGGATCGGGACAACGCACAGGATTTGATTCGGTCAATGATAAATCCAATGTGCTATAATCCTTTTCAAGCTTTAGACTTCCCACCTGCGAAACAAATGCGTTTATCTTTAAACCGGATAAGAACTGTTTGGCAATGGCTCCAGCTACCACCCTACTTGCTGTTTCCCTGGCCGAACTGCGTCCACCACCTCGGTAATCCCTAAAACCATATTTCTGATCGTATACGTAATCGGCATGCGAAGGCCTATAGGAATCCTTAATATGGGAGTAATCCCCAGATTTCTGATTGGTGTTATGAATGGCGAAACCTATGGGTGTCCCGGTGGTTTTACCTTCAAAAATACCTGAGTAAAATTCTACGGTGTCAGGTTCTTTTCGTTGGGTTACTATAGCGGATTGCCCGGGTTTTCGGCGATCCAATTCATTTTGAATGGCTTTTAGGTCAATTTCCAATCCTGGAGGACATCCGTCCAAAACACCACCTATGGCAATTCCGTGCGATTCTCCAAAAGTAGTCAGTTTAAAAAGGTTTCCGAAAGTGTTTCCTGCCATTCTATTGCGGTTATATTTTACCCGTCAAAGGTAAATGTTAATTCATAGATACAAAAATCAATCAATCAAAGCATTTTTAAGAATGGAAATCGGATGTTGTGCCTTTTTCCCCGTACCATCAAAAATTTGATGCCTGCAGCTTGTACCATTGGCTGCAATAATCACATTTTCATCGGTTTTACGCACTGCGGGAAACAATTTCAGCTCTCCTATTTGCATGCTCACATCATAATGTTCTTTTTCATATCCAAAAGAACCGGCCATACCACAACAGCCTGAATTAATGATGGAAACTGAATAGTTAGATGGCAAATTAAGAATATCAAAAGTCACCTTTTGGTTTGAAAGTGATTTCTGATGACAATGATTGTGAATTTTAATAGTCTTGGCTTCCTTGGTAAAACGATTGGACTTGACAGCTCCCCGTTCAATTTCACCGGCCAGGAATTCCTCAATTAAAAAAGAATTGTCAGCGATATGATCTGCAGCCTCAATATCGTCGGTTAATCGCCTGTATTCGTCCCTAAAGGTGAGTATGGCAGAGGGTTCCAAGCCAAGAATAGGAATGTTTTTTTTGGCGTAGCCCTTTAGGCACTCAATATTCATTTCTGCCAGCTTTTGAGCCTGCTTTAAAAAGCCTTTTGAGATATAGGTACGGCCGCTTTCACCATGATATAATTGAACATCATACCCTAGTGCTACAAGAAGTTCGATGGCATCCTTCCCTAAATGAATATCCATATAATTAGTGAATTCGTCGATATATAGAATCACTTTTTTAGAAAGTTCAACATCTTGATTATAAGCTGTTTTAAGGTGTTTATCGAAATTAAAATCATAAACATTGGGTATGGTTCTCTGATGGGCTACACCTATCACCTTCTTTAGCATTCCGCCTAAGATCTTAGAATTATAGATAGCATTGGTCAAGATTGGAACCTTACTTCCCAGCCTGTTCAGTTTGGTGTTATAAGCAAACAATTTACTTCGTAGCGAATACCCATTATTTTCTTGAAACTGATACAAAAACTCTGCCTTCAGAGCAGCTACATCTACATTGCTGGGACATTCGCTGGCACATGCCTTGCAACTAAGACAAAGGTCGAACACTTCCTTTAGTTCTTTTTGATTGAACTTGTTGCCTTGTTCTCCGGTTGTCAAAAACTCTCTAAGGGCATTGGCCCTACCACGGGTGGTATCTTTTTCATTTTTGGTGACATGATAACTAGGGCACATACCTCCCGTCATATGATGTGTTTTACGGCAGTCTCCACTACCGTTGCATTTCTCGGCTGCCTTTAGAATGCCTTCATTATCCGAAAAGTCCATTAAAGTGGCTATTTCTGGTTCTTCCCGATCTACTTCGTAACGCAGG
Organism: Bacteroidota bacterium; assembly: GCA_024279425.1. Taxonomy (GTDB): domain Bacteria; phylum Bacteroidota; class Bacteroidia; order Flavobacteriales; family Flavobacteriaceae; genus Maribacter_A. The sequence continues at coordinate 139,995 of JAJRRO010000116.1, forward strand.
GATTTATCCATGGGAAAAGCATTTACGATTTTGCCCGGATTAAATATGCTTAATGGATCAAAATAGGTTTTAATTCGTCGTAACAACTCATAATTACTGTCTCCGATCATCAAGGGAATAAACTCGGCACGCACAATTCCGTCGCCATGCTCCCCACTAAAAGAACCTTTGTATTTTTTTGTTAGTTTGGCAACATCTGTGGTTATGTCTCTGAACAGACCTACATCCTTCGATTTTTTCAGGTTTAGTATAGGTCGCAAATGAAGCTCCCCTGCACCTGCATGGGCATAATACACTGCTTCCTGCTCATAACCTTTCATTATGGTGGTGAATTCACCAATGAAATTCTTTAGGTCCTCTAAGGCTACAGCAGTATCTTCAATACATGCAACCGCCTTCATATCGCCTACAATATTCCCTAACAATCCTAATCCGGCTTTGCGGAGTTCAATAGCTTTATTGATATCCTGACCATACAGTACTGGATTTGCATAGCTGAGTCCTAAAGTATTAATGGTTTTCAGGAGTTCCTCTAACTGCTCGTCCAGGCCAGACTGTGTATCCGATTTTATCTCAAGCATTAAAAGTGCTGCTGGATCACCTTCCACAAAAAAGCGGTTCTGTAGTTGGTTTTTATTGTTTTTGGTACAATCAAGAATCACTTTATCCATCATTTCGCACAAATGCAGACCATGGGACATAACGGGGGCTACATCACTTAGACAATCCTCGAGAGTTTTATAATGTGTGACCACCATAGCCGCATGTCTTGGTGGAATATCGTCTAGCTGTAAGGTGATTTCAGTGGTAAAGGCGAGGGTACCCTCGCTCCCACTTAAAAGTTTACAAAGATTAAAGTCATCGTGGTTAGAACTAAAAACATTGCTTTTTAAGAGTTCGTCCACGGCATAACCCGTATTTCTTCTATGAATTTCAGGCTTAGGAAACTCACGGTTAATTTCTTCACTTATTTGACTGTTAGATAATTCATTATATATCTTTTTATAAACCAACCCTTCAAGGGAGTCCAATTTGATTTTTTGTTGAAATTCCTCTTTTGAAATCGATTTAAACACCACTTCGGAACCGTCGGAAAGCACTGTTCTCATAGATATTACCTTATCTCTGGTCACACCATATTGGATGGAAGTGGTTCCCGATGAGTTATTACCTACCATCCCTCCTATCATGCATCTATTGGACGTAGAAGTATTTGGGCCAAAGAACAATCCGTAGGGTTCTAAAAACTGATTTAACTCATCCCGGATAACCCCAGGTTGAACAACGACCTGTTTATTTTTTTTGTCAAGTCTTACTATTTGCGTGAAGTGCTTTGAAACATCCACAACTATACCTTCCCCAACACATTGACCGGCCAAAGAGGTACCGGCCGTTCTAGGTATTACACCTATTTTGTGCTCCGTTGCGAAAGAAATCAGCAGTTGGATGTCACTGACAGTCTTCGGAAACGCTACTGCAACGGGGATTTTACGGTATACCGAGGCGTCTGTGGCATATAAGGCCGTGCTTAAGTTATCCACAAGGATTTCACCTTCTAATTTTGCGCCTAAATCTTTTAGATTATTTTTAATCAACCTGATACAATTTTTGCCGCTAATTTAAGTTTTTATTGTTTGAGCCCAGTTAAGATTGATTAATTTTAAACCATTAAATTATAATCCTATGAAAATTTTAAAAACACTTATGCTATTAGCGTGCCTAACATGCGTATCCACAGCTTTTTCCCAAGAAATCTCTGAGCATGCCATAGGTCTGCGATTGGGTGATAGCGATGGTTTTGGTGGTGAAATCTCCTATCAAAAGTCGATTTCAAGATACAATCGTTTTGAAATTGACCTTGGATGGAGAGACCACCGTTACTTTAACGCTTTTAAATTATCAGGTGTCTACCAATGGGTGCATCAATTGGATGGTGATTTCAATTGGTACTATGGTGCTGGTGGAGGATTGGGGAATGTAGATTTTAACACCGGAATAGGTGATTTTGATGCCAACGACGGCTTATTCATTTTTGCTGCGGGTAATATTGGCATTGAATATAATTTTGATATTCCATTATTACTTTCATTGGATTTTAGGCCTGAACTTGGCCTAGTTGGCTATGACGGTTTTTCAGATAATTTTGATTTTGATATTGCACTGGGAATTCGATATCAATTTTAAACACATATTATTTCTTAAGAAAGAAAAGCCCTTTTCATACAAATGTTAAGGGCTTTTTATTTATGGGTATATATAACTACATTTGCGCATCTAAAGAAAACGATAATGAAAAACACTCTTTTATTTCTGCTTGCTTCCATAGTTTTAATTTCCTGTAACTCAACTCCTGAAAGTTATACCCTTACCGGTACGCTGACAGGTGAGATAGCTGATGGGACCAACGTCTATCTTAGAAAGATTGGCGAAAACGGACAAGCCATCGACGTCGACACGGCCATGGTCGAAACGGGTAAATTTGTATTTACCGGAAATTCCAATGCGCCAGAAATGCATTTTGTTTTTGTAGATGAACTAATGGGCTATACTCGTCTGATTATTGAAAATGGTGAAATTGAAATGTTGGCTCAAAAAGATAGTCTGGGTTTTGCGACGATAGAAGGAACTGAGCAGAATGATTTTTTTAATGATTATCGGGAAAAGTCCCAAGCTGCACAGGAAAGAGCATCTAACATCCAAAATGATATGCAAAATGCAGGAGCCAGTAGAGACACTGTTTTGGCCAATGCATTGCGAGAAGAGTTTGATGAATTAGTGGAGGAGTACCAGGGTTTTGAAAAGGATTACATTAAAAAACATCCAAATGCCTTGATTTCGGTCATATTGATAGATAGAGCATTGGTGACCAGAGTATCTTCTATAGAAGAAGTTCAGGAGCTGTATAATGGTCTATCCCCTGAAATCAAGGAGACTAGAACAGGTGAAAAAATAATGAAAGCTCTTGAAGCGCAGAAAGAAAGGGAAGAAAAAGCGAAAAACACGGAAGTGGGTGCTAAGGCCCCTAATTTTTCAGGCCCTTCTCCTTCTGGAGACACTGTTGCTTTGAATGATATTTTGGGTAAAGCCACTTTAATAGATTTTTGGGCAGCTTGGTGCAGACCATGTCGTGCAGAGAATCCTAATATTGTTAGTGTTTATGAGAAATATCATGATAAGGGATTGAATATTATTGGAGTTTCATTAGATAAAACAGCAGACGCTTGGAAAAAAGCCATTGCGGATGATGATTTAACTTGGAACCATATATCGAATATTGCATATTTTAATGATGCCATTGCCAAGCTATACAATGTCAATGCTATCCCGGCAGCCTTTTTATTGGATGAGAATGGCGTAATAGTCGCGAAAAACTTGAGGGGTCCTGCTTTAGAAGCTAAAGTGGCTGAATTGCTCAACTAATACATATTCTTATTCAAAAGAAAAACCCGAAACTTTAAAGTTTCGGGTTTTTTATCTATAAAAGCACTATTAGAACTTGTCATTGACATCTTCAAAATTTCCAAGCACCTCAACAGTACCTGATTTTTTGACCTTTCCAAAAATAGTTGCATTTGAATCGTTTCCGATAAATTCTATTGTCGACCCATCATTCAAGATCAAATCGCCATAAATAGTAAGGTTGCCTTCCACCCTGAAGGTGGCATTCTTGTCAACAGTAATGTTTTTTCGCTTATTGTTTCTTCCTATTACCAAGGTACCGTTCATTTCAAACAAACCATTGCTTTCAATTTTGCTATTGTTTTGAACGGTCCAAGAACCACAAAGCAATAGGGAACCCTTAACAGTAAATTTATTAAATCGCTTTGAACCACTATATTCTTTAGCCTCACCTTGGTTAACGGTCAAATTGGAACTCCCCTTATACACAGGTAAACTTGCACAACGGTTTGCCAAGCTTTCATCAGGTCGGTTTAATTTTACCACCTGTAGCCCTTTTTTGCCTGAGGCCGCGAAAATATAATCACCTTTAGATTCCACAAAGTTTATTGAGCCGTCCAATTCTATGATTCCAACTAAATTGGTACCAGAGCCTTTATCTTCTGCTAAGCACAACCCAGCACCTCCATTGGCCATTAGAATAACCTCTTCGTTAATAGCAACTGCATTAGTTTCCCTTCCTTCCGTATTAGAACCTGTTGGATCCACAAGAATTGGAATGTATTCAACTAAAGCACCACTAATGGCATTGTACAATCCGGCACCTTTAGATCCTTCTGACACTATGATTTTGTCGTTACTAAAATCCAAAGTCCTTTTGGTTGCCAGGCCAAAATCCGTGGAAATACCTATTTCTTTTAAAATATTTAGATTGTTGTCCAAGATGCTGACACCTTTGCTTGCATCAAGAATGGCAAATTGACCATTATTATAGGAGACTGAGCGTAAATCTAGAAAAAAAGCTTCGTTGATTATTGTTAAATCCCTCTTGTCGTACACAGTGATTGAACCATCACCCCCACTTGAAACTATTACAGTCGTTGATGTTACTTCTACATCTGTACTATTAAAACCTTGTTGAAATCCATAAGTGATACCTGCGCCGATATTCATTCTCCCTCCCGAAGCCGGTATTTTCGCCACAAATGAATTTGACGTAGCTGTTACTGATTTCTCCGAATCAACACCGCCGACAGCATAAACATATCCATCATTATATTCAATAGAGTTTATATCTGCATTGGTATAATATAATCGTGATGTAACCTTTGGCCTAATAGGATTACTTACATTAATTATGTCAATACCCCCGGCATAAACGTCCCCTGCGGTATTATAGGAAACATAGGCATAATTGCCGTCAACATGAACATGGGTCGCTGTGAGATTTGTTGCACCACTATATGAAGGTGGATTTATTTGTGCCACAAGGGTTAGCGGGTAATCCCCTGCAAGATCAGCTTTTGCACTGTGGGAAAATTTACCTGAAATACTGGCTTCTTCAGTAATTTCTAGTACTCCCGAGTAATCATCAACAACACTGTTTTCTAAAATCAGTTGGTTATCCTCCAATTGGAGGTCATCTTTAGGATCACTGAAAATGGTAGTTTCATCGGCACAGGAGCTCACGAACAAGGCTACTGACCAAAGTAGTAGATTTATTTTTCTCATCATTAGGTTAGGTTATTCAAATGTATTTTGGTTTTAACCTAACGTGAAAATCAAGGAATGCGTATGTTCTTATGATTATTTTTATGTTGATAACGCAGTAAGAAGAGGGAACCACAAGGTTTTGGGATAATTCTCAAACACAAATACGGCTATATTTTGCCCAATTTCTCCATCACAAAAAGAATCAAAATTGGAATGGCCAGAAGAATCACCATTAGAGTATCAGTGGCCAATAGATCTGGTTTCAAAAGTATTGTGGTCACATAACCCCCAATAGCACCTCCGAAGTGGGCCGTATGCCCAATATTTCCCAGTCTGTTTTTCATTCCGTAAATGGAATACAAAAGATACCCAATCCCAAGTACATATGCTGGTAGAGGTATTGGAATGAACATTAGGGCCAATCGCATGTCGGGGTAAAGAAGAATTGCAGCGTATAATATCCCAGTAACGGCTCCACTGGCCCCCACGGCACTATAATAAGGTTCATGTTTATGAAAAAACATTGCAAGCAAACTCCCAGCAACTAGACTGATAAAATAAATTCCGACAAATTTAACCGGACCAAACCAACCAATGACCACATCGGCAAAAAAGAACAAGGTAACCATGTTCATTAATAGGTGGGCGATATCTACATGCAAAAAACCTGAGGTCACCATTCTGTCCTTTTGACCGGATTGTATGGCACCAATTCCGAATTTATAACGTTCAAAAAATGACGTGTCATTAAATCCTTTAAAAGAAACCAAAACATTTACTGCCATAATAGCAATAGTGGCAATATGAAGATCATACATTTTTGAAGCGTTATTTATCGGGCCAAATATAGCTATATTTACGCTTTACATAGAAACGCATGCAATTACTTGTTTTTATTATCGTCTATCCCCTTTTATGGATGATTTCAATTTTACCACATCGCCTCTTTTATGCCTTTTCGGATTTTGTGTGTTTCTTTGTGTATAGACTTATTGGATATCGTAAAAAGGTTGTAAGGGGTAACCTGGAACTTGTATTCCCCAATAAACCACAACTGGAAATCAATCGCATTGAAAAAGAGTTCTATACGCATATGTGTGACATGTTTTTGGAGATGATTAAGTCAATTAGCATTTCAAAAGATGCGGTACGAAGAAAGTATCTTGTTGCGAATATTGATGTGCTCCGAGACATTGAAAAAGAAAAAAGCATCTTGATCGTTTGCTCACATTATGCCAATTGGGAATGGAATGTTAGTATGAATAACTACGTTCAGTCAAAAGGCTATGCGGTGTATCAAAAAATAAGTAACTCGTATTTTGATGATCTTGTCAAAAAAATACGGGCCAAATGGAATACGGTGTTGATTACACAACAAGAAACTGTCAAAACCGTTATCCGTAACCATCAGAATAATACTAGGGCCATATACGGTATGGTTAGTGATCAATCCCCCCAAGCACATCGCGCGCAATATTGGAAAGAATTTATGGGTGTTAAGGTCCCTGTCTTTAATGGTGCAGAAACTTTAGCAAGAAAATTGGATATTGCCGTTGTTTTTCTGAAAGTATCCAAAATTAAACGCGGACATTATATGGCGAAATTCATTCCCATAACCCGAAACGGGAAAAGTACCGAAAAGAATGAAATTACCAATCGGTTTCTTGAACTGACCGAGCAGCAGATCAATGAACAGCCAGAACATTATCTCTGGACCCACCGGCGTTGGAAACATCGGGACAAGGTGCCTGTGGAGCTATCTTAGTTGTTTTTTATATGCATTGGTTGGTGCTAAGCCGTTATTGGACGATTTTTTTGTTCCCCTTCAATGGGAATGGCTTAATATCCATTATTTAACTTTAAATTTTAAAAATGGAAATACTTGACACTTTATACAATGAGATTGTTGGATTTTTAGGAATCTCAGAAGCTTGGGAAATCCTAACATCAGGAGATTACAGTACTTTTAAAACCTATGATGGCATTGTAGCCCTGATATCCCCGATTATCCCTTTCTTATTGTTGATGGAATTAGCCTTGGGGTTGATTTATAAAAAACCTCATGCGAAAGTCTATAAGGTAAATTTTCTCATTTATATATTCAATCGCTTTGTTGGGAGGTTTATTTCCATTGCAATGACTGCAATGATCATTGGTCTGCTTCAACAATATGCCCCGTTTCAGGCGAATATTACCTGGTATTGGCTGATTTATGGCTATATCGTTTGGGAATTTGGACATTATATCTACCATTTTTTAGGTCATAAGGTGCGGCTTTTTTGGTGTTTACATTCCACACACCATGCGCCTGAAAATATGAACCTATCAGTATCACACGCACATTTTTTCTTGGAAGGGCCCTATGCACAGGCAATTAGGGTCACTATTTGTATACTCTTGGGACTACAACCCGACCTATTGTTTCTCATTATGTTCATTGATGGTACTTATGGGGCTTTTATTCATGTTGGAGAAAACCTGATGAAAAATGCAAAACTCGGATTTTTACATGATATCATCCTTACCCCTTCACATCATCGGGTACACCATGCTAGGAATCCGCTATATATCGATACCAATTATTGTAACCTTTTGAATATTTGGGATAAAGTATTCAAAACCTATCAGCCGGAGCAGGATGATATTAAAATTGAATATGGTATTACCCGAGAAATGGATTCGGGGAACTTCTTTGATGTTTATTTTGGTGAAATCGTTGTTTTGGCCAAAGATGTGTACATGGCTCCCGGATTAAAAAGCAAGTTACTGTATTTGGTAATGCCACCGGGATGGAACCATACGGGAGATCATAAAACAGCCAAAATGGTGCGCAATGAATTTATACGCGAAATCAACGCTAAGGGGTAAATACCAAAGTGGCTATTACAATACAGTGGTCACTGGCGTAATTCTCACATAAAATGGTATAGTCAATCACTTTCCACTGGGCTCGATTATTGAACAGAATATGGTCTAAACAAGCTCTGGGACTGTCTGCCGGCCAGGTATTTTGTTTTGCTTCCTGAATACTGGGTTTACTGAAATTTTTGGATAATATCTTGAGTGTTTCACTATCTGGACCATCATTGAGGTCACCAACCAACAAAGTGGGATATTTGGTTAGTTCCAAGGCCTTATTAATGGCCTTTGCCTGCATTAGCCGATCCGTGTTGTTTTTTAAATGATCCAAATGAGTGCCTACAAATTGAATGATATTTCCCTTTTTTGTTCTCACTCTGGTCAAAAGTGCAGCCCTTGGTTCAGAGGTTGGCAAATGGGGTAAGGGTATATTCTCTGAGGCGATAAAACTATAGGATGACAAAACAGCTTCACCATACTCACCACCATCATAGAACATGGCACGGGCGAAAAGCGATGCCATTTTGGTACGTATTCCCAATTCAGTGGGTAAATCGTATTTCTTGGCCCTATTGGTCTTGAAATCAACCTCTTGCAAAGCGACAAGATGGGGCTTGTATTTGTTGATTACGCCGGCAATGGTATCTAAATTAAAATCATTCTTAGTGGTAGCCCCATGCAGAATATTGAAGCTCATGACCTTTAATGTATCGGTTTGAGAATAAGATTTAAAGAAAAGGCCTAATGTAATAAGTATGAATAATAGAAACTTCAATTGATTCTTGGAAGAACTCATAAGTTGGCAATTTTCTGGATTTCACCAATAATCCGATCAGCCAAACCATCAGCTTCAATCTGGCTTTTGGCTTCGGTATAGATCCGGATAATCGGTTCGGTATTGGACTTTCTCAAATGCACCCAATTTTCAGCAAAGTCAATCTTAACCCCATCAATGGTTGAAATCTCTTCGTTTTGGTATTTCCCTGCCATCGATTTCAAGATAGCATCCACATCCAATTCCGGGGTCAATTGAATTTTCTTTTTGCTCATGAAATAGCTGGGATAACTATCTCGTAATTCTTTAACAGTTCCTCCCTTTTCTGCCATAAGCATAAGAAACAAAGCGGTACCTACCAGAGAATCTCTTCCATAATGACTTTCAGGGTAGATGATTCCCCCGTTTCCTTCTCCACCGATAATGGCATTGTTTGCCTTCATTTTAGTTACTACGTTTACTTCTCCCACAGCAGCTGCCTCATAGGAACCACCATGCTTTTGGGTTATGTCCCTTAAGGCGCGTGAGGATGACAGATTTGAAACCGTATTTCCTTTGGTTTTTCCCAAAACATAATCTGCACAGGCCACCAAGGTATACTCTTCCCCGAACATTTCCCCATCATTGCTTATGAATGCCAGACGATCAACATCAGGGTCTACAACAATACCAAAATCAGCCTTTTCCTTGACCACGAGTTCACAAATATCCCCCAAATGTTCTTTTAATGGCTCTGGGTTATGGGGAAAATGTCCAGTTGGATCACAATATAGTTTTATGACTTCAACGCCTAAGGTTTCCAAGAGTTTGGGAATGGCAATTCCGCCAGTGGAATTCACCCCATCAACAACGACCTTGAATTTAGCTTTACGAATTACATCTGCCTCAACCAAAGAAAGGTTCAGAACTTCATCGATATGTATATCAATGTAAGCATCATTTTTTGTGATACATCCCAAGTCGTCTACCTGGGAGAAGTTGAAATCTTCATTTTCTGCAATATCTAAAATCTTTGCACCCTGGGCCGCATCAAGAAACTCCCCTTTTTCGTTCAAAAGCTTTAAGGCATTCCATTGTTTAGGATTATGACTGGCCGTAAGGATTATTCCTCCATCGGCACTTTCCAACGGTACGGCAATCTCAACGGTCGGTGTCGTTGATAAATCCAAATCGATAATGTCTATCCCAAGTCCCACCAAAGTGGACACTACAAGGCTCTGGATCATTTCACCCGACAAGCGGGCATCACGACCAATTACAACTTTAAGGTTATCTTTTTTCGAATAATTCTTTAACCAAATACCATAGGCAGCCGCAAATTTAACCGCATCGATCGGTGTTAGATTATTTCCTGGTTGTCCTCCGATGGTGCCTCGTATTCCTGAAATTGATTTGATAAGGGTCATAATTGCTATAAAAGTTTTTGCAAATATACAGGTCTATGGATAATCCTAAGTTCCAAATTGGTAAATTCGACCTTATGAAGTATTTTACAGTCCAATGAATTTCTTGGCACATATCTACCTATCATTCGATGATGATCAAATAACTATCGGTAATTTTATTGCCGACAGTATTCGAGGGAACAAAATTGATCATTTACCCCCAAGGGTTCAAAAAGGAATTTTATTGCACAGGGAAATAGATACCTATACCGATTCGCACCGTATCCCCAAAATAAGCAGTAAACGTTTGCACAAGAACTATAGCCACTACAGTCGGGTGATTGTCGATATTTTTTATGACCATTTTTTGGCCAAAAACTGGAGTCTATATTCCGATACTCCTTTGGATGTTTTTGTAGAGAATTTTTACGATTTATTAGAGGACAACTATACCATCTTGCCTAATGGTGTCAAACGCATGATGCCTTACATGATTGCTGACAACTGGATTTACAACTACTCCAAAATGGAGGGGATTGGGAGGGTTTTGAATGGCATGAACCGAAGAACAAAGAATAAATCGAAAATGAATTTTGCCATATTGGACCTAGAGGAGCATTATTCAGAGTTTGAAAAAGAATTCACTTCTTTTTTTGAGGAATTGATTACCTTTTCCAAACAAAAATACATTTCACTATAAACACCATCAACCAACCTGTCAAGAATGTTAAGATTCATTAAGACCTTACCATATTTGTTCTTCCTAATTTTACTTGTACAATGTAAAAAGCAGCCAGCCAAGCCCACAGGATTGGTCGTTGAAAAAGCCATGGTCGTCTCGGCACGCCAAGAAGCTTCAAAAGTTGGGCTTCAAATTCTTAAAAAAGGAGGAAATGCCTTTGACGCCATGGTGGGTACCGAATTGGCATTGGCCGTGGCATATCCTTTTGCCGGTAACCTTGGCGGTGGGGGTTTTATGGTATATCGCAGAAACAAAGGGGACATAGGTGCCCTAGATTATCGGGAAAAAGCACCACTATCTGCCCATAAAGACATGTATTTGGATTCACTGGGTAATGTAATCCCCGGTAAAAGTACAATGGGTGCAACGGCAGTTGGCGTACCCGGTACTATAGCTGGAATTTTTGAAGTGCATGAAAAATTCGGAAGCCTAACTATGGCCGATATTATGGCCCCGGTTATTGCATTGGCGGAAAATGGGATAATTGTGACCAAAAAACAAATAGTTCTGCGGTGAATTAAATAACGAAGGGGTAACAATAGCTATAATGATTGTTGCCAATCCCCTACTCTATCCTGTATTAAGAAAAATCAACCGCTACTACTTCTGTGACTCTATCGAACGTGGTGGTCTCTAAAAACATAGTTTACCAGCTAGAAAATAGCCTATCCAATAATTCAGTATCTTGGTAAGGTAACCACCAACCACTGCTTCAAATGATTAACATCTTTAGAAAGACCCGTAAAAAACTAGCTGATGACAACAAGCCTTTAAAATACATGAGGTATGCCATTGGAGAGATTGTCCTTGTGGTTATTGGGATTCTGATTGCTTTGCAGATTAATAATTTGAATGAGTGGAGGAAGGATAGAATGATAGAAAAAAGTATTTTGCTTGAGTTCGAGGACAATTTAGAAAGAAACATTGCTCTTATTGATATTGCTGCCGCTGAGATAAATGAGATAAACAAGAGCACTAAGATTATGATAGATATTATTGAGGAAAGAAAGTCGTACCCAGATACATTAATTCATCATTTTGACCTATTCATGAGGTCAGGTTCATACTTATTAAAAATAAATACAAATGGGTATGAGTCTCTTAAAAATATTGGTTTTGAAATTCTTTCTTCAAAAGTCCTTAAAAAAGAAATCTTATCTCTATTCGAAATAAGTTATCCGAGCTATGTCCAAGAGACAGAAGTAGTTAATGCCATTTGGGGGAGCAATCCCATGTGGTGGCAAGATTATTTTTACATTCGACCCTCAGAACCAGGCTTGATACCTTTGGATTATAGTTCTCTAATAGAAGATAAAAAGTTTATGACAATTGTCCGAGATATAGACTTTGGAAGACATAGAGTTCTTGACCAAATGATATTGTGCAAGGCAGAAACCCAAAGAGTCCTCCAACTTATAAAGGATGAGTTAAATTAAAAACGAACCACCAACAAAACCTATGACGTCCATAGCTGCCAGTCTCCTATTCTCTCCCTTTACCAAGAAAAACCAACTACTACTAGAACTGTAGTTGTAACTAATATGATAAAGCTAATCTTTCCTAGTTCAACATCATTAAAACATCTATAACTCTACAAAATGTGGGGGTCTTGTTTTTAAGTGGATTGTACTTACTATCTTAGTTTACATAAGTGGGATATCATCAATAACTATATCCCGTTGTTGTCCCTCATTAGTACTAGAATCTGTACAATGTTATGAATACACGCATTTGGTGTTGTAAATCTCAACCAAACGTTTCATTTAAGAATGACGCCCATACAATTCCAAAATCCTTAGGAGGTAAAAATTTATGTGAATCCGTTTGTGACACTTGTAATTCGTATTTCGGTAACATGCATGATAAATTACCTGCAATTGAAACCGTCATAAAGGAAACCTTTAATATAAGTAGGTTAATATTACTAGATTCTTCAAATGATATTGGCAAGAATAAATCTCTAGCAAGATTTAAGTCCGTTTTTTTCAATGTGGATATGCAGAAAAGAAAAGTTCGCATAAAACCAAAATTTAGTCTACGTAAAAATTTTCAGGTTGACTTGGGTCGCTTATTAAGACGAGGAATATTCAAAATCTATCTTGAAGAAAGAGAAAGACAAATTGGAGACGCCCTAGATGATAAATTTAATTTTATAAGGGAGTTCAGCAGATACAATCTCGGTAATTATCCTGTTTTGTATTTTAATGTATAGTGTCATCAAAAAGTGAACTTTTAAAGGGTTAAATCTTGAATAAATTCTTCCGAAATATAACAAACAAATACTGAACATCCTTGCTCCAAGAATAATCTGGCAATGGTTCTACCAATTCCCGAGGCTCCAGCAGTAATGACCACATTCAATTTTTTATTGATAACAATCATAAAAATCCAATATGATTTTTTGAACAGGGAAACCTATAACAAAAATGTTAGAATTAAGGGCAACGCGGATTCGGTTGAATTTCTTTAGAAATGTTGAGGCCTAATGTATTGTTTCTGCCGTTTGTTCCTTTGAGGTAACCCCTGTAGGCAATTCTATGAGTTTGAAATTTCTGAAATGAATTTCAGCGCCTTCAGATTCTAAACAGAGATACCCTTTTTTAATGGTTGAATTACGAATACCGTTGACAAACTTTCCGTTCACTGACAATTTGATGGTACCATCCACACAAATTACTTTGTAGCTATTCCATTTACCTTTGCCAACGGTCCTATTTTCTATAGACTTACTTCGCGTACCACGAGGGTTGTCCGGAACCAATACCACTCCACCAACTCCAAAAAGTTCTCCATGCACGTAAGCTATGGGAGGTTTTACTCCATCTCGGATATGTTGGTTTACCCAATCCAATTCAAGCATTTGGACTTCAACACCACCAGGCAGACGGGATTTTTCATCGGGTTTGGCATCACTCCATACAAACACTCCTGAATTACCACCAGCCTCCATATGGCGCCATTCGACCATGAGGATAAAGTTTTCATATTGCTTTTCGGAGCGCATGACCCCGATAGGTGTCCCTTTGCAAATAAGCAAATCGTTTTCTGTGCGCCAAGTATCCGGATCCGTGTTAACATTATACCAATTGATTCCTTTTTCTTTATTTCCTTCTTCTGAGGTCAATTGGTCAAGAGTGATTTCCGTTCCAAATGTTATTGGCTTGTCCTGACCCTTGATATCGATTGGGTTTGTAATAAAAAACACTAGGGCTAAGCCCATAAAAAACTTCATAATCTAAGGTTTAGTAGTTATACGAACTTTGTTTTACCAGGTATGGCGATTGGCGGCATTTTCCAATCATAATCCCAATCATAATCTTCATTTTTCGGACCTAATGTTTCTGTAGAATTAATAGCTTGATCCCAAGAAATGGTCTGTCCTGTATAAGCTGCCATACGCGCCCAAATACCTAGCATAGAACTATTGGCCATATACTCACCATCATTGATAGGTTTACCACTTCGGATGGCTGCAAAAAGTTCATCGTGCTCTGTCTGGTACATGTTGTTTCGTTCTCCTTCGAATTTCCAACTTTTATTAGCACTATTAATTTCATATTGTCTTCCTACATTAATAACGGCACTTCCGTCGGTACCAAAAATATCAACACTATTTCTACGAGAAGTGTCGGATTGCTGCCTAGTAAAATGATATCCTTTGGCGCCGTTCGCATAATCAAATTCAACTGCAAAATGATCATAAATATTGCCATAACGTTCATGGGTACGAGCTTGTCTACCGCCTGTTGCAACTACACTTATTGGCATTACATCGCCCATGGCCCAGGACATTAAATCCAAACTATGAACGGACATTTCAACTAGAAAATCCCCTGAAAGCCAATTATAGTAATACCAATTTCGCATCTGGTAAGTCATTTGCGACCAATCGGGCTGTCGCTCCTTGTACCAAAGTTCACCACCCATACGAAAAGTAGTTATCGTTTTGATATCTCCTATGTCTCCATTTAAAACCCTACCAAAAGTTGCTCTTTTTGCATTATCATATCTAAAACAAAAACCGGAAACCAGTGATAATCTTTTTTCTTTGGCCATTTTTGCTGCAGCCAATACCTTACGCACCCCAGGTGCATCCACAGCTACCGGTTTTTCGCAAAAAGCATGTTTACCAGCATTGATCGCCGCCGTTAAGTGATCTGGTCTAAATCCAGGAGGAGTTGTTAGCAGTACCACATCAACATCAGAGTCAATTACTTTTTGATAGGCATCAAAACCGATGAACTTATGGGATTTATCAACCTTGATTTGTTCGCCCCCAACTTTTAGAAGTTCGGTGTAAGAACCTTCGAGGCGGTCTTCAAAAATGTCACCCATAGCCGATAAAACAACATTAGGGTCGGCCTGCATCGCCTGGGCTGCTGCACCAGTACCACGCCCCCCACACCCAACAAGTCCGACTTTTAAGATAGAATCCGAAGAATTGAATGGTGTCCCGAACATTTCTGATGGATAGATTAAAGAACTCCCGACGGCGGCCATTCCTGATTTTTTTATAAATGATCGGCGACTAGAATCTGATGGGTTTTGTTTAATGTGCTTAATCATAATATAGTTTTAGATTATTTGTAGATACTTCGTCTAAATATACTGATTATTGGTGAATGTAATGGGGTCATAAAAACTAAATCACATAAATTTTGTATATGGTTATTTATACCATAAAAAGTTTAGCTATATTACTTACTTTTTCTAAGAAATTCTTTAAGAATAACCAACCATAGCCAATGGCAGAAAAAAAGAAGTTTGGAACCTTTGCGGGCGTGTTTACACCTTCTATCCTAACCATTTTAGGCGTAATCATGTATATGCGTCTGGGTTGGGTAGTAGGTAATGCCGGTCTTATAGGTGCCATTGGCATTATCATCATTGCTCATGTTATAGCTGTTTCCACAGGTTTAAGTGTATCCTCAGTCGCTACCGATAAAAAAATTGGGGCCGGAGGTATTTATTATGTCTTGTCACGGAGCATGGGGATTCCTATTGGTGGGTCCATCGGGATTGCATTATATGTTGGGACGGCTTTTTCAATAGCCTTGTATTTAATTGGCTTCTCAGAGAGTTTTAATTCGTATTTCGGTTTGGGCATGCTGGTCAACGACTTTCGGTTGACAGGTACGATCGCCCTTGTGGCTTTGACTGCCTTGGCCCTAATCAGTACTTCTGTTGCCTTAAAAGCACAATTCTTTATACTTGCAGCCATTATAGTTTCTTTGATTTCCATCTTTTTTGGCACTACGGAATTCGCGCCGCAGTCTGTGTCCCTATTTTCGACAATTGATGCTGTTCCTCTCGAAGTGGTTTTTGCTGTATTCTTTCCTGCAGTTACCGGTTTTACGGCGGGTATTGCCATGAGTGGCGATTTAAAAGACCCGAAGCAATCCATTCCCATTGGGACTTTGGCAGCAATTGGCGTAGGACTTGTGGTTTACATTCTATTAGCTGTTTTTATGGCATATGCTATAAATTCTGACCTTCTCAAGACGGATTATAATATTCTTATGAAGATGGCCTTGTTTGCTCCAGCTGTGGTTGCAGGTATTTGGGGAGCTACCTTGTCATCAGCTTTGGGAGGGATTCTTGGCGGGCCAAGAATCCTACAAGCCATGTCAATAGACAAAGTAACCCCTAAGATATGTGGAAAGGGAAAAGGAGCGAACGACGAGCCGGTTAATGCCTTGTTTATGGTATTTATCATAGCAGAGGCTGGTATTCTAATCGGGGAATTGGATGTTATTGCCCGTGTGGTGTCTATGTTTTATTTGACCGCTTATGGTTTTATCAATATCTCCTACTTTTTGGAAAGTTGGGCGAATCCCGATTTTCAACCTAGTTTCAAAATAAAGCGTTGGATTGGTTTATTAGGTTTTATTGCCTGTTTTGTGGTAATGTTCAAGTTAGACATGATAGCAATGTTGGCCGCGATGGGAATCATCAGTGCCCTATATTTGGGACTACAACGCAAGGAGGTGCAACTACAATCCAACGATGTTTGGCGCAGTGTCTGGGAGAATGTGGTGAACAAAGGTTTGAAGAAGATAGATGATAAGGATAATGAAAACACCAATTGGAATCCTAATATTATTCTTTTCAGCGGCAAAAGTGATCACCAATCCTATTTACTTGAATTAGGGAAAACCGTTTCTGGTAGAACAGGTATGGTCACCAATTTTAAACTTATTCTGGACAAACACAATGATATACCACTTCGAAAAACCGAGCAAACTGTAAGGGACCAGAATTTTAAGGAACTGGGGATTTTTGCACGGCAAATAAAGGTGGACAACATCTATACGGGAATAACGAACATTGCATCGACTTTTGGGTTTTCAGGAGTTGAACCCAATACCATTATGATGGGATGGCCCAAAGGTCTAGAAAACTCCATTAAATATGCAAAAATGACCGAAACCCTCCTGCATTTGGATTATAATCTTTTGTATCTGGATTTTGACAGGAAAGCGAAGTTCGGTGATTACCAGACCGTAGATCTTTGGTGGCGTGAAACCGATAGCAAGAATGCCGAGATGATGTTGAATATTGCCCGATTCATTATTGCGTCACCCAAGTGGAACAATACCAATATCAGAGTGCTTTTCGTAAATAACAACAACGTGGATATTGATTTAATACAGCGTAAAATAGCTAAGTTAGTGGAAGATTTGCGGGTCAATGTTCAAATCAAAATCATTAACAACGCCGTTGAGCAAAAGCCCTTTTATGATATTATTGCAGAAGAATCTGCTACTACCGATTTGACCCTGGTAGGCATACCCAATTACAAAATTGAAAAACAGGCAGAATTTGTGCTAAAGACAAACCATTTGTTTGAAACCATTGGTTCTACCCTATTGGTCAAGGCCGCGAACAACTTTAATGAGCTCGATTTGGACCTCCTAGAGAATGATAAATCCATTATATCTCAGTCAAGCCATACTCATTCAAAATAATCTCCCATTCCTTGCTTTCAATAACCTCCAGTATTTTTTGGGATAGGGCCTGTTCCAATTCAATATTTCCCTTAGCCAGTCCGAAAGCATAAAATTGCACATTGAACTTTACCGGTAGAATAGTAAGTTTCTGAAGCGTCGAATCTTGTCGAATTCGGTATTTGAGGATAGGCTCGTCGTAAATAAATGCTTGAAGTTCATTGTTCCCTAAATCTTTCAAGCCAGGAACGACACCATCATACAAACGAATATCCTTAAAAAAATGGTTCCTCAGAAATTCGTTACTTCCTGAATTACCAATAGATCCAACGGTATGTTCTTTAAATTCATTAAAACTATCCGGATTACTATTCAATTGGTCTATAGTTAAGCTCGAGGCTATACTGGCTGTCAATCCACTAATAAACAACAGTCCTACAAACATCAATAACAAAGCCACTGCCCTACCCATTTTGCTTTGAGGTGCTTTATCTCCATAACCGACTGTAGTGAGGGTAACCGCTGACCACCAAAGACCGTCCCAAATGCCTCTTGGGGAAGACCTAAACTGTTTCTCATTGGATTTTCGCTCAAAAAACCACACCATTGAACCAAACAACAATATAATGAACAACAATACCAATAAACCTTTTAAAAAGTTAATACTAAAGAACCCCTTTACAAAGCTTATGAATTTTTGAATCGAAGAAATCTCGGCAACAGCAATCGTTGAATTGGAAGCATAAAAAGAATTTGTGAATTCCATCTTTTTGCTTCGTTCACTGGTAATGGTCAACGGATTAATACTCACGTCAATGGAACCCTCTTCCAAAGCTTTGAGCATTTCGTTAAAATCCATTGGAAGAAGTTCATATTCAAATTTAAGGTCCTTGGCAACCCTTTCCCATAACCAAACATTAATACCTTCAAGAGATTCCCCATTTTCCACAATAAAAGGAGGAGCTGCAGTGTAACCCACCCTAAGCGTATCAGTTTGGAACTGCCCGAATATGGTGAAAGATGACAACACAGAAAGAAAGAAAAGCGCTATTTTGTTCATGTTTTCAAAAATACATATATAATAACGTTGTTTAATAGCCAGTTATTTTGGTGTTTCCTTTACCCCATAACCAAACACTAATCGGAGGGACAGGAATTGTATTCGAAAACCAAAAAAGCATTTATTCCAGGTAAAAATCAATACTTTTATATTCTATAAATCACCCTAGCAAATGACCATTAAGCTCCTTCAAGAATCGGACATCAATGAGGCCTTGAGCCAACAAATCCATGACCTCTTTAAGCAATTGAATGCTGAAATCGGGCAATTGGATATTAAAAATGTGCTGCTACAAGGAAACGATTTCATCTGTGCCTGTTGTTGGGAGGATAAGCAATTGATCGGGATGGCATCTTTAGCTACCTACAAGGTAATCTCCGGATATAAGGGAATGGTTGAGGATGTGGTGGTATCTGCAGCGTGTCGCGGTAAGGGTATTGGAAAAAAACTCATGCAAAGCCTTATAGATGAAGGCGAAAAGAGACAATTAAAAGAAATCATATTGTTTAGTAACCATCACAGAAAACCAGCCATTCAATTGTATAAAAGTTTGGGTTTTAATCTAAAAGAAAGTGGAATGTATACCCTTAAATTATAAATTATCCTTTGTTTTGGTTGAACTGGCTTTTTAATTCTTCCATAGATTCCTGTAATTGTCTTAGCAATCCTTTTTCTGTTGTGGCATCGACTCCAAAGGTGATCTTACTATTAACCTGCCAAATTTCCTGTATTTGATGGGAATCAATTTCATATGGCGGGTAGGTCTCATTTAGGGATATCAATGTAATGGTATTGGAGCTCGGCGTTTTGTCAATCTTTTTAACCAAAACCGCATCTTGCAACACTACGACATACATTTTATTGGGGCTTACATGTGCAATGTCTTCAATAGCTTTGGCGAGCACCCATTCCCCTGGTTTTAAATTTGGGAGCATACTATCCCCTTCGATTTGGAAGCCTCGATATGAGGCATTTCTAAACTCAGGTAATGGTATGTCAAAAGCCGGAAGTTGTTTGTACCAACTGGTATCCTGTATGTTCTGGGGGTATCCGGCAGCGGCCTTGGCGTTGACCAGTACCATATTTTCATTGTCGGACGAATCAACCGTGACCACCTTAGGAATGACACTGGTATTGGAAGTTTCTAAATACCGCTGCGTGCTCTCTCCAAATAACCAAAGTGGATTTATCTTAAATTGCCTTAAAAGTTCTGCAACAACTTTCCCAGATAATTTGGTACGTCCTCTTTCTATATCCGCTGTTGTATTTGAAATACCCAAAATTTTGGCAAATTCGGCTTGGGTATGGCCAAGCTCCCGACGAACATCGATAAAACGCTTTAATGTAATCTCATTTTCCATATCCAAATATACAAAATTTGGAATATATCCAAATAATATTGTGGAATATTTCCATATATTTGGAGTATATACAATTTTAAGATGTTGAAAAGCAAAATCCAGGACAAGCTTAATTTTTTTGCACATGCAGGAACACAGAATGTTTTTGGCATTAAAAGGAAGGTTAGCGCTAAAAGGGCAAGAAAACAAAACCCTATTATAGCACATAGAACAAGGACCTGCAATGGATCCGTGGTTGATAATAATATTCAATTAAGTTTATTCTAATAGTATGAATGATTCAAAGGTTTTAGTTTATGACGGAAGTTTCAATGGATTTCTTACAGCGATTTTTGTGGGTATCAATGAGAAAATTGAAATTGTAGGATTTCAAAAGACATCCTCTCCACAAAAGGGGTTATTTACAGAAACCAAAATAATCAATACGCATATTTCGAAAGCTAAAAAGGTCTGGAACAGCATTGAAAAGAAAAACGGCACCATATTAAAAAATGTCTACTTTGCCTTCTTGAGTGAAGCTGAGGGTATAGAATTCATGTTGTACAAATACATTCAAAAGCTCTACGCATTATTGGAACCAATTGAATTGGAACAATTGGCCGCCATAGAACTTAAGATTGTACAATTGGCAAAAAATGTGGGCAAGGAGAAACAACTTACAGAGGTTTCAGTTGATTTTAATGTAACCAATGATAACGTTTATGTTGCGGAAATTGAACCTGCTTTTAATGTGCTTCCTCTGGTTTCAAGGCATTTTCGTTTGCGTTATCCTAAACAACAATGGATTGTTTTTGACCGTAAACGCAATTATGGGATGTACTACAATCTGGTATCTGTCGAAATAATCGATTTAGAGACCAAAACCTGGTATTTGAATTCCAATACCTTAAATCATGCTTTTTCTCAAACTGACTACAGGCTAGCTATATAATTGGATTACTTGGATTTTTCTCCTATGAACATGGTCACTTTTAGTATTGAACAACACATTAAAAGTCGTAAGACTTCGATATATTCTGGTAATGTACTGCTGCAAATCCACTTTTTCCAGATCATCAAGGTTTTTTTTTACTGGCATTGATTTTTTGTTTCATGACGCGAATCCTATCACGTACCCTAGCTATTTTATAAAAAAAAGTGTCAATGGGTATCTCTTTATTCAAAAAATTTGGGTCATTGGGTTGTTGTAGCACAAGGCTTCCGCCTTTCCATTTACCGGCAATGGCCGCAACCTTACCGGTATCACTGCATCTTTTTAGTATTGAGATGAGCGATAGTTCAATATCTGAATAACTAACCGAATCAACTTCGTCTTTAACAGCTTCTATGATTTCAAATACATCATCTAAATCAATGGTCTCTAACCCTTTATCTATAAACGTTACCCAATACTGTTACGAAGTCATATTGGTAACCATACCTTTGCCGAATTCAAGATGTTCTAATCTTGACCCTATACCCAATAATTGCATATTCAAATGTTTAAATTTTGTATGAAAAAAAATTTGACTGGATGAAAAATCAAAACTTAGGCCGCTTCATTATTAGTGCTCAAAACCGTAACTTTGCAACTTTGCTTTTTAAAAATGATCAACTACGAGGAAAATATAGAGGTAAAAGGTGCTAGAGTCCATAACCTCAAGAATATTGATGTTACTATTCCCAGGGAAAAGTTGGTAGTCATCACTGGATTATCCGGTAGTGGAAAATCGTCGCTCGCTTTTGACACTATTTATGCTGAAGGACAGAGAAGGTATATCGAGACATTTTCTGCTTATGCCCGCCAATTTTTAGGCGGATTGGAACGTCCTGACGTTGATAAAATTGATGGTCTCTCTCCTGTAATAGCCATTGAACAAAAGACCACTTCAAAATCCCCAAGGTCAACTGTAGGTACTATTACTGAAATTTATGATTTTTTACGCTTGTTATTTGCGCGAGCTGGGGATGCATATAGTTACAATACCGGCGAGAAAATGGTCAGCTATAGCGACGAGCAGATAAAAGACCTTATAAAAACCGATTATAGGGATAAGAAAATAAATATTCTATCGCCTGTTATAAAATCCAGAAAAGGGCATTATCGCGAGCTGTTCGAGCAAATAGCAAAGCAAGGCTTTGTTAAGGTTCGGGTAGATGGTGAGATCAAGGATATTGTAAAGGGGATGAAAGTTGACCGTTACAAGACCCATGATATTGAGATTGTCATCGATCGTTTGAAAATCACCAATAGTGATGATCTGGACAAACGCATGGCCGAAAGTATTAACACTGCCATGTACAGTGGAGAAAATGTTTTGATGGTACTGGAAGAAGGAACATCTGAACCAAGATATTTTAGTAGGGACTTAATGTGTCGTTCGACAGGTATTTCATATCCCACTCCCGAACCCAATACCTTTTCATTCAACTCTCCCAAAGGTATGTGTAAAGGCTGCAATGGTTTGGGGCATGTATATGAAGTTAATGAAAGAAAGATATTCCCCAATAAAAAGCTATCCATTAAAGCAGGAGGCATAGCCCCTTTGGGTGAATACAAAAAATCTTGGGCTTTTAAACAAATAGAGACCATTGCCCAACGCTACGAATTTGAGCTTTCAGATCCAATAAACAAAATTCCAATACAGGCCATTGAAGTACTTTTAAAGGGTGGGCAGGAAAGTTTTGAGATAGAATCGAAAACCCTTGGTGTTAAGCGTAACTATAAAATAGATTACGAAGGCATATCAAACTTCATCAAAAATCAGTTCGAAGAAGCCGATTCAACATCCATAAAAAGATGGGCTAAGGAGTATATGGACAAAATCGTCTGCCCTGCTTGTCAAGGTTCACGACTTCGACGAGAATCCTTGAATTTTAAGATTGATGAAAAGAACATTGCCGAGCTATCAAATATGGATATCGCAGAGGTTTCCGAATTCTTTGACGGACTGGGACAGAAACTTGATGGGAACCAACTGAAAATTGCCGAGGAGATTATAAAGGAGATCAGGACCCGTATCCGATTTTTGCTTGATGTTGGATTGGATTATCTTTCATTGAACCGCAGCTCCAAATCTCTTTCGGGTGGTGAAGCGCAACGAATCCGTCTAGCAACACAGATAGGCACCCAATTGGTAGGTGTACTCTATATCTTGGATGAACCTAGTATAGGCCTTCATCAGAGAGATAATAATCGTTTGATCAGTTCACTCGAGGCACTTCGGGATATTGGCAATTCGATAATCGTTGTTGAACATGATCGCGATATGATCGAGCGCGCCGATCATGTAATTGATATGGGTCCTAAAGCCGGCCATCACGGTGGGGAGATTATTTCTGAGGGAACACCAGATGAATTAAAAGCACATCATACGTTGACTGCTGATTATATTAATGGTACAAAGAAAATAGCTGTACCCAAAGAGCGAAGAAAAGGGAATGGTAAGAAAATAACGTTATCAGGTTGTACAGGGAACAATTTAAAAAATGTGACCGTAGATATTCCCTTGGGACAAATGATCGGAGTTACCGGAGTATCTGGCAGCGGAAAGTCCACTTTGATCAATGAGACCCTCTACCCTATTATGAATGCCCATTACTTCAATGGTGTTCGCAAACCAATGCCCTATAAATCAATTAGGGGACTCGAACATCTAGATAAGGTAATAGACATTAATCAATCTCCAATAGGAAGAACCCCGCGTTCAAATCCTGCTACTTACACTGGTGTTTTCAGTGAGATTCGTTCGCTTTTCACTAAAACCCCAGAAGCTGCCATTAGAGGTTACAAACCTGGTCGTTTTAGTTTTAATGTCAAAGGTGGACGGTGCGAAACTTGCCAAGGAGGGGGTCTTCGAATCATAGAAATGAATTTCTTGCCCGATGTTTATGTAGAATGTGAGACCTGTAATGGCAAACGTTTTAATCGTGAGACACTGGAAATAAGATATAAAGGGAAATCGATTTCAGATATATTGGAAATGACGATTAACGATGCGGTCTCCTTTTTTGAGTTGATACCCAAAATTCACCGCAAACTAAAGACCATACAAGACGTTGGATTGGGTTATATTTCATTAGGGCAGCAATCGACCACTTTATCGGGTGGCGAGGCGCAGCGCATAAAACTGGCAACTGAACTTTCCAAACGTGATACTGGCAATACTTTCTATATTTTGGATGAACCCACAACCGGACTTCATTTTGAAGACATACGTGTCTTGATGGAAGTTTTGAATAAATTGGTGGACAAAGGAAATACTATATTGGTCATTGAACATAATTTAGATGTAATAAAAATGGTAGATTACATCATTGATATTGGTTACGAAGGTGGTAGAGGCGGTGGTATGATTGTTGCAAAAGGCACTCCAGAACAGATGTGTAAGGATCAAAAGAGCTACACCGCCAAATTTTTGAGAAAAGAATTGGGTTTGACTCCAGAAAAACTTGAAATGGTGGTCCGTGAAAATCCATAAAATTATACTAACTCGGGTTTCATCGAGTTTATGTAGAGTAATACCTTTTTAATATGGGAAAAGAACGGCATCATAAAGGATGGAACGAAATCAAGACCAACGACTCTTGGGCTCTCTTCAAAATAATGGGCGAATTTGTCAATGGGTTTGAAAGAATGAGCGCTATTGGGCCCTGTGTGTCTATTTTTGGATCTGCACGAACCAAAGAGCATATGGAATACTACGAACTTGCCGTTAGTGTTTCAAAAAGTATTTCTGAAGCTGGTTATGGTATTATCACGGGAGGTGGCCCGGGAATCATGGAAGCTGGTAATAAAGGGGCTCATCTGGCAGGCGGAACTTCGGTTGGTCTGAATATTGACCTGCCTTTTGAACAACATGACAATCCCTACATTGATAGTGACAAAAGTCTTGATTTTGATTATTTCTTTGTTCGTAAAGTAATGTTTGTAAAATACTCGCAAGGATTTGTAGTAATGCCCGGAGGGTTTGGGACGTTGGATGAACTTTTTGAAGCGATAACCCTTATACAGACCAATAAGATTGAAAAATTCCCAATAATTTTGGTAGGGTCGAAATTTTGGAGTGGTTTAATTGACTGGATAAAAACAACGATGCTTAATGAAGGTACCGTAAGTCCAGGAGATTTGGATTTGATTAAAATTGCGGACACCGATGTTGAGGTCGTAGAAATATTGGATTCTTTTTATAATAACCGTTCGTTGAGCCCAAATTTTTAATTCTGTTATTTGAAACAAAGCACACATTTCCGTTTATATTTCATACTTCTTCTGTTTATAGGAGTTGAACATTCCTATGCCCAGCATAAAAATACGCTGACCGTTTCACTCAATGGCGAAACAAAAGAGCTGAACATTCAACAGGAGTTTATTTATAAGAATACCTCAAAATACCCCTTGGAAGTTCTTTATTTTAATGATTGGGCGCATGCCTATTCGAATAAGAACACCGGGCTCGCGAAACGCTTTGCGGAAGAATTCAAAAAAAGCCTTCATTTGGCAAAGGAGCATGAGCGGGGACATACCAATATCATTAGTGCTGTAGATGATGAATACAGGGGACTCCAATGGCAAAGAACAATTGAGAAGGATATTATAAAGATAGATTTGAACAAATCCCTTCTGCCTGGGGAAACGGCTCAACTCTTTATTACCTATACGATAAAATTGCCTCCCAATAAGTACACTGCATATGGCTACAACAATAAGAACGAATATTACTTAAAGGACTGGTATCTGACACCTGCCGTTTTTGATGGTAAATGGCACTTGTATTCCAATAAGAACCTTGAAGATCTTTATACCAATGTGACCAGGACGACAGTCAATTTTATGTATCCAGAAAATTTGCATTTGACCACAAATTATAGAAATTTGGGAAACTCTATATTCCCAGGAAGACGACTGGCCCAACTGGAAGCCATTCAACAAAAGAATTGTGAGATACTATTAAGCCCCCTAAAGAAATTCACAACGCATGTAACTCCTTATATGACCTTGGTCACGGATATTGAAGCATCTAATTATGATGCGATAGCTCAAGGAATTTCAATCAATAAGATTACAAAATTCATTTATGAAAACTTAGGGGAATATCCTCATTCCCAGCTATTGGTCAGTGAAAAAGACTATGATAAGAACCCGCTTTACGGCATAAATCAACTACCTTCATTTATAAGGCCTTATGAAGAACAATTTCAGTTCGAAATGAAATTTCTTAAAACGGCCTTGAATAAACTCTTGGAGGAAACCCTCTATCTTGATCCCAGAAAAGAACAATGGCTTACAGATGCCATTGCAAACTATTTGATGATCGCCTATGTAGATATGAACTATCCCGAACAAAAGCTTTTAGGGAAGTTATCCAGGATATGGGGTATTAAAGGTTTTAATTTAGCAAAAATGGATTTCAATGAACAGTATCCATTTTTATATATGTTTACCGCTAGGAGAAACTTGGATCAGGCTTTAATAACACCAAATGATTCCTTGATCTGGTTCAACCAAAAAATCGCTAATAAGTATAAGGCTGGTATGGGTCTCTCATATCTGGCCGGCTACATTGGCAAAGACAACATAGATAAAAGCATAAAAACTTTTTACAAGCACTATTCCCTTAATTTCGTCAAAGTCATTGATTTTGAATCGATTCTGAAAAGATCTACTGATATTGATATTGATTGGTTTTTCAATGACTATCTGTCGACTGCCCGAAAGATAGATTTTAAGATAAAGAAAATTGAGAAAACCGATGATTCCCTAAGAGTGACAATCAAAAATAAGGAAGGTACCAATGTTCCAATCTCCATGTTCGGCATTAAAAAAGATTCAATAGTCTCAAAATATTGGTTTTCGAACATTTCAACTGAAAAGACTTTTACCATTCCTAGAGGAACAGAGGATAAAATGGTCTTGAATTATGACCATAAGATTCCCGAATTCAACCAGCGCGACAATTGGAAATCACTAAAGGGCTTTCTTTCTAGTAACAAAAAATTCCAGTTCCGTTTTTTTAAAGACGTGGAAAATCCATATTACAACCAAATCTTCTATGTTCCTATCTTGAATTTTAACATTTACGATGGCTGGTCCCCAGGCATGCGCATATATAATAAGACTTTTTTGGAAAAGCCATTTATATATGACTTTGCTCCCTCATACGCCCTTAGGGAAAAGGCCCTTGTGGGTTATGGTAAATTGAACTATCGAAAATATCTAAGCAAAAGTGGGCTGTATGTGGCCAATTATGGTCTTAGGGGGTCCTCTTTTCATTATCAACGAAATTCACGGTATTCAACTGTCACACCCTCCCTTAGTTTTGGGTGGCGTCCCGATAATTTACGTTCCAATCGACGTGATTTTGTAAGTATGCGATATATCAATGTTTTTAGGGACAAGGACAATAATTTGGAAAATGTGGAAACAAATCCGGACTACAGCGTTTTAAACGCGAGGTTTACCCACATTAACAATGGAATTATTGATTACTTCTCATGGTTCGCAGATGCCCAATATAGTGGTGATTTTAGTAAGCTTACTTTTGAAATGGAATACAGAAAGCTTTTTGAAAACAACAGACAATTCAATATCAGGTTCTTTGCCGGTAAATTTTTGAGCAATACCATAGACCCCAATGAGAGCTTTTTTGATTTTGCCTTGGACAGACCCAATGATTATTTGTTCGATTATAATTATTTGGGGCGATCCGAGGAAACCGGAATATATAGCCAACAAATCATTATCGCCGAAGGTGGCTTTAAATCAAAACTTGAAAATCCTTTCTCGAACAATTGGATGGCGACTGTTAACACAAGCCTTAATGTTTGGAGATGGATAGAATTCTATGGTGATTTCGGTTTTATGAAAAGGAAGAAAGAAAAGGAACGATTTGTCTATGATTCAGGTATTCGCCTTAATTTGGTCACGGATTATTTCGAATTGTATTTTCCATTGTATTCTAATAATGGTTGGGAGGTTTCACATCTCAATTATGAAGAAAAAATCAGGTTCATAGTTACTTTAAGCCCTAGGACCCTTACTGGGCTTTTTACAAGAAAATGGTTTTGACTTGTTGATATATTCTCATTTAAATGTCTCCTTTCTTCTATTTTCATAGATAATACGTGTTCAATTAACAAATTATTTAACGATAATTGAATATTTTAACCAATTTATAGGTTGCAAAAACCCTTACTGTTTGGTATTTTTGTAAAAAGCCAAAGTACCCTATATGGATATATCCCCAAAAACAAGTAGCGACATTTCTTTTGACGATTTTAAAACGCAAATCCTAGATGATTATAAAACAGCGGTTTTAAGTAGGGTTTGTAGTCTTTTGGGACGAAAGGAAGTGTTGACGGGCAGGGCCAAGTTCGGTATTTTTGGCGATGGAAAAGAACTTCCGCAGCTGGCTATGGCTAGATCTTTTAGGAATGGCGATTTTAGAAGTGGTTATTATAGAGATCAAACATTTATGATGGCCAGTGGTCTTTTAAGTCCGAAGGAGTTCTTCCATGGCCTTTACGCTACAACAGATATAAAAAAGGAACCTATGAGCGCCGGTAGGCAAATGGGCGGGCATTTTATTACCTATAGTCTTAATGAAGATGGTTCTTGGAAAGATTTAACACAACAAAAGAACAGTAGCGCTGACATCTCTTGCACAGCAGGGCAAATGCCCCGACTTTTAGGATTGGCACAGGCCTCAAAAGTCTATCGTAGTTTACCCAGTATCAATGCTTCCAAGTTTTCGAACAAAGGCAACGAAGTGTCTTGGGGAACCATTGGCAATGCCAGTACAAGTGAGGGGATGTTTCTTGAGACGATAAATGCTGGCGGTGTACTTCAGGTTCCGATGGTCATTAGTATTTGGGATGATGAGTATGGTATATCCGTTCCGGCCAAACATCATACTACCACAGAGGACATATCTAAAATGCTAAGTGGTTTTCAAAGGAACGAAGAACATGGCGGGTATGAAATATTGAAAGTCAAAGGTTGGGACTATACGGCGCTTATACATGTCTACGAAAACGCTTCTGATATTGCCAGAGAACAGCATGTACCAGTAATTATACATGTTACTGAACTGACCCAGCCCCAAGGGCATTCCTCGTCAGGATCACATGAACGCTACAAGGACCAAGAGCGTTTGCAATGGGAAAAGGAAAATGATTGCAACAAGCGGTTCAAGGAATGGATATTGGATTTAGGTATTTCAACGGAAAATGAACTAAATGAGATTGAAAAGGATATTCGTCAAACGGTAAGAATCGCCAAAAAGGAAGCCTGGTCAGAATTTTTATCCTTGCATAAGCCCATGAAAAAGGCCTTGGTGGGCCTTTTGGAAAATGTTGCGGCAAAAAGTGCGAACAAAAAGTTTATCGCCAAACTAAAAAATGACCTTATAGCGATCGAAGAACCAGTCAAAAAAGATCTGGCCGTGGTTTCGCGTAAGGTGCTACGCTATCTTTTAAGCGAAAAGTCAAAGGAAAAAGACGCCCTGCTTGATTGGGTAAATCGTTTTTTAGAGCGGATGCAACCTAAGTTCAGTACACATCTTTACAATGAAGGTGCCAATAAAGTCATCAACATTTCTGAAATAAAACCTTCGTATGACCATGAGTCCGAAGATGTTGACGGCAGAGTGATTTTAAGGGATAATTTCGAAAGGATTTTTGACAAATACCCAGAAGCCTTGGTTTTTGGTGAAGATAGCGGGACAATTGGTGATGTTAATCAAGGCTTAGAGGGGCTTCAAAAAAAGTTTGGAGAAATTCGAATCGCTGATACGGGTATTCGTGAAACAACCATAATCGGGCAAGGAATAGGAATGGCGCTTCGAGGGCTAAGGCCTATTGCAGAAATCCAGTACTTGGATTACATCTTTTATGCCATGGCTACACTGACCGATGATTTGGCCACTATGCGCTATAGGAGTTTTGGAAAACAAAAGGCCCCATTGATTGTCAGAACACGGGGGCACCGTCTAGAAGGTATTTGGCATTCAGGTTCCCAAATGGGAGGGCTGATCAATTTGTTGCGCGGCATGTATATTCTGACTCCAAGAAATATGACCCAAGCTGCGGGGTTTTATAATACACTGATGAAAGGTGATGAACCGGCCCTCATCATTGAAAGCCTAAACGGATATCGTCTTAAAGAAAAAAAGCCGAATAATCTTGGAGAATTCTGTACTCCGGTCGGAGTTGTAGAGACTTTAAAACAAGGCGATGATATCACCTTACTTTCATATGGGTCTACTCTGAGGATAGTGCTTAGGGTTGCCAAGGAATTGGCAGAGGTAGGTATCGATGCTGAGGTTATAGATGCACAAACCTTATTACCTTTCGATATTGAACATGAAACTTTAAAAAGTATTCAAAAAACCAACAGGTTATTGGTCATTGATGAAGATGTGCCCGGTGGATGTTCGGCCTATCTAATTCATGAAATAGTAGAGAATCAAGGGGGTTATGAATATTTGGACAGCGCTCCCCAAACACTTACCGCAAAGGCTCACAGGCCAGCTTATGGCACTGACGGAGATTACTTTTCAAAACCTAATGCCGAGGATATTTTCGAAAAAGTCTACGCTATAATGCATGAGGCAAATCCGTCGGATTACCCGAAACTGAGATAGTATAAAATTGGTATTTCGAATATAAAAAATGCTGACAGGTGGTTTTTTCTTTCCTAGTTTTTGATTTCTGGTTTAGGTGTTATGATGCTGGGTACAATAGGATTCCCATTGGCGTCGATTTCAATGATATTATCAAAGCCCTGTTCACCTAGCTTCTCGGCTATTCTGGCCCTTTCCCCAACCATAAACCAATTTACGGCATTTTGATCTTCAACTTTCCTACTTACCTTTTGAATATAATCAATAGACAAATTACGAACATTTTGGCCGTATTGTTGATAATAGCGGCCATTAAAA
This sequence comes from Bacteroidota bacterium, assembly GCA_024279425.1. Taxonomy (GTDB): domain Bacteria; phylum Bacteroidota; class Bacteroidia; order Flavobacteriales; family Flavobacteriaceae; genus Maribacter_A. The sequence continues at coordinate 171,155 of JAJRRO010000116.1, forward strand.
TTCTCGCTTCCATTGAACATTAAACGTTCAAATAGATGGGCAAACCTACTCTAACTCAATTTTTCATTCTTTTGAACTCATATGATACCATACATTTACTTCGGCGATTGGCGCTTTATTCTCTTCATGCACCAAAAGAGGCAGTCCGTTGCAATAAAAATCGCTCAAACGGGATATCTATTTTATAAGCGGTGAATTCAAAATCTTGGGAATAAAAACTTTAAAAGAACAAGAGCGAGCAAACAAGTACTAATACGTTTTTTTTCATGACTGATGATTTATGGTGTTATACTTTGATTGAGCTAGTAAATATGACATGTACTGAAAGCTAAATCAACTTTTACCATCAATTTCGGTGTATTAAATAATTAGTATTTTTATATGCTTTCAAATTTAACCTCGTATGAAAAATAACCTACAATCCAATGTTGGACTAGCTTTGTTGCGAATCGTCCCTTCTGCCATGTTATTGAGCCATGGTATCCCAAAATTTCAAAAATTACTCAGCGGGAATCTTGAATTTGCGGATTCTTTGGGCATAGGTGCTGCACCTTCACTGTTTCTTATGGTGATTGGCGAGTTTGTTTGCCCCATTCTCATGATAATTGGGTTTAATACTAGATGGGCCGCCATATATTCGGCCATCACTATGTCGGTAATAGGTTTTGTACATCATGCTTCGGATCCCTTTAAGGTCAAAGAAAAAGCATTGATGTTCTTGGTGTTTTTCGTCGTAATCATTTTATTGGGGCCTGGAAAATACAGTTTGGATAAGAAATAATCAAAATATCTTTACCAATAACTCCTTTAAAAGATCGGTCTGAGAAGTATTGGCCGCACCAACCCCCTTGCCCTTTAAGTCCATTTCACGTAAATGGGAAACTATAGCACTTACTTTTCGCATTGGGTAATTTTTTGCAGCTGTTTGGTACTCTCCGACAAAATACGGGTTTATTCTTAAAGCGCTGGCAACGGTTTTGGGAGAATGATCATTAAGCCCGTGGTACTGCAAAAGTTGCGAGAAAAAATTATGCAACAGAGTTATGGTCAGAACAAAAGGATTGTCTCTGGGGTTTTGCGCAAAGTAATTTATAATCCTTGTAGCCTTTAAAATGTTCTTTTCGCCTATGGCCTTCTTTAGTTCAAAATTATTGTAGTCTTTGCTAATGCCGATATGTGTCTCGATATCAGATGGTGTAATTTGGGTCTCTTGGGACAATACCAAAGTGAGCTTATCCAACTCATTACTGATCCTACTCAAATCGGTTCCTAAAAATTCGACGAGCAATATGGCTGCTTTATGGGAAATGCTATACCCTTTGCCTTTTAATATCTTTCTAATCCATTCTGATACCTGGTTCTCATAAAGCTTATTGCTTTCGAACAAAACACCATGTTTACCGACGGTTTTATACAATTTTTTTCGTTTGTCGAGCTTCTTGTATTTGTAGCAGATAACCAAAACAGTACTTGGCTGAGGATTCTCAACATAATCGGTAAGCTGCTCAATGGTGCGTGATAATTCTTGTGCCTCCTTCACTATCACAACCTGTCGCTCGGCCATCATAGGATAGCGTTTTGCATTGCTGACAATATCTTCGATGCTGACTTCCTTACCGTAAAGCACCATTTGGTTAAAACCTTTTTCTTCTTCCGACAACACATTCTTTTCAATAAACTGCGAGATTTTATCAATGTAATAGGTTTCCTCACCAAAAAGAAAATATACAGGTTTTATGTTTCCATTTCGTATATCGGCAACAAGTTGTTTTACTTCATCCATCCAAAAAAAATCATCAAATTTGCCATATGCAACCGTTAAACTTTCCGACCTATGACTTTCGTTTCAAAAATAGCGAAAATAAAATCCATATTTTTGATGCAATCCGTAAAAAGTTCGTGGTGCTACAACCCGAAGAATGGGTGAGGCAGCATACGGTGCAATTTCTTATCAAGGAAAAAAACTATCCCAAAAGTCTAATCAATGTCGAGAAACAGTTGACTATTAATTCATTGAAAAAGAGGTATGATATTGTGGTCTTCGATCAAAAGGGCAATATTTCTATTTTGGTTGAATGCAAGGCACCAAAAATAACGATTACCCAACAAACCTTTGATCAGATAGCCAGCTACAACATGCAACTAAAGGCCGATTTTTTGATGGTAACCAACGGGCTGCAACATTTCTATTGCAAAATGGATTATACCCAAGAAAAATATCGATTTTTAGAGTATATTCCTGATTTTAGCCGTTAATTTGCAACCGTTTTGAGGATAGCCGTTGTCATACTCAATTGGAATGGAGAGGTGCTTTTGGAAAGATACCTGCCTTCTGTTGTACACTATTCCAAGGGGGCGGATATATATGTTGCTGACAATGCCTCGACTGATGGGTCGGTAGCTTTTATCGATGCGAATTTTCCATCAATCAAAATCTTACAAAACAAGGAGAACGGGGGCTTTGCCAAAGGGTATAATGATGCACTCCGATCCATTGAAGCTGATATTTTTTGTCTTTTGAATTCTGATGTTGAGGTTACCGAGAATTGGTTGGAGCCTATTAAAGAAGCATTCAGAGACCTACCTGAAGTCGCTATCATACAACCTAAAATATTGGATTTACTACGCAGACACTATTTTGAATATGCAGGTGCAGCAGGAGGGTTTATCGATCAATTGGGCTACCCTTTTTGCCGAGGAAGGATTTTTCAAGAATTGGAAGAGGACAAAGGGCAATATAATGACAGTAGGGAGATTTTCTGGGCAACCGGGGCATGCATGTTCATTAAAAGTAAGGTTTACAGAAAGCTTGGCGGTTTTGACGAGGATTATTTTGCCCATCAAGAAGAGGTAGACCTATGCTGGCGGGCTCAAAACCAAGGATATAAGGTTTATTATATTGGGACTTCTGAAGTGTTTCATTTGGGTGGTTCTACCTTAAGTAACATGAACCCAAAAAAAACTTACTTGAATTTTAGGAATTCGCTCTTTTCTATAACAAAAAATCTACCCAGACGAAAAGCATTTGTTATCATCTTTTTGAGGTTGGTTCTTGATGGAGTTGCTGCCATCCGCTTTATTTCTCAAAACAAGTTCAAGCATTGCCTTGCCATTTTAAAGGCGCATTTAAGCTTTTACTCCAAATTTGTTAAAATGTATAAAAAGCGTGAAAAGGTCAGCTTTATAAGGAATTATTATGTTACAAAATCAATAGTATGGTCACATTTTGTGCATCATATAAAAAAATTTAACATTTTAATAAAAGATTAACTAATTTTGCCGAATCTAAGGGATTGTAATTATATATTTGTGAACTCGAATTGGATTCTTTAGTAGAGTATAAATTAATACACGTTATATATATCATTATGAAGAAAATTATTTTAGGTTGTTTAGGAGTAACATTATTATTATCATCATGTGTTTCATCAAAGAAGTTTTCAGATTTGGAAGCAAAACAGAATGAAACTCAGGATTTGTTGAATTCAGCTACGGTAAAGCTGAACACTTGTATTGAGGAAAAAGCCACTGCTGATGCAAGGGTACAATCCCTGGAAGATCAGGCCAAATTTCTTAAGGACAATAATCAGGTCTTGATTGATAATATGGGGAATTTGACAGACTTGAGTGCTAAGGGAGCTGCAAATTTGGAAAAATCGTTGGAAAGTCTTCAAGAAAAAGATTTGACAATCCGAAAGTTGAGCGCTGCGATTACTCGTAGAGATTCTGTTAACCTTTCTTTGGTACAGAGTTTAAAAGGAGTTCTAGGCGATTTGGATGACGAGGATATTCAGATCAGTGTCGAAAAAGGTGTTGTATTCGTTTCTATATCTGATAAATTATTGTTCCGCAGCGGAAGTTACAATATTACAAGACGTGCTAAAGAGGTCTTAGGAAAAGTTGCCCAAGTGGTTAACAACAAACCTGATTTTGAATTTATGGTAGAAGGTCATACCGATGATGTTCCTTATGGTCCAAAAGATGTTTTATTGGATAACTGGGATTTGAGTGTTAAACGAGCAACTGCGGTAGTTCGAGTATTACAAAATGATTATGGTGTTGATCCAAAGCGTATGACTGCAGCAGGTAGATCTCAGTATGTGCCAGTATCACAAACCGAAAAATCAAAGAACAGAAGAACAAGAATTGTTGTTCTTCCAAAAATCGATCAGTTTTATAGTATGATAGAAGAGGGCATGAAAGATCCTGCTATCAATAACTAAGAAAAATAAGTATTCAAAAAAACCGCGTCTTAATTTAAGATGCGGTTTTTTTTGCTTTTAATGAAAATGGTATTAAAAAATATCCAGGCTCCCCTTACCTTCTCGAATGACCTCAAATTCGCCATCGGATAAATCTATTACCGTTGAGGCTACATTATCTCCATATCCCCCATCAATGACAACATCAACAAGGTTCTCCCATTTTTCAAGAATCAACTCAGGATCTGTAGTATACTCGAGCATTTCATCCTCATCATAAATTGATGTTGAAACAATAGGGTTTCCCAATTCCCTTACCAAGGTTTGCGCAATGGAATTATCGGGCACTCTGATACCTACCGTCTTTTTCTTTTTAAAGGCCTTGGGCAGATTATTATTGCCGGGAAGAATAAAGGTATAGGGGCCTGGCAAGGCGCGTTTAAGTATTTTAAAGGTAGAAGTATTTATTTGCCTAACATAGTCCGAAAGATTACTTAAATCTGCACAAATAAAGGACCAATTGGCCTTTTCGGGTTTAATTCCCTTAATACGCGCAATTTTTTCCAATGCCCGGCTATTGGTTATATCACATCCAAGTCCGTATACGGTATCTGTGGGGTAAATAATCAGTCCGCCCTTACGAAGTACCTGTACTACTCTAGCAATTTCCTTAGGATTAGGATTTTCAGCATATATCTTTATAAATTCGGCCATTACTTTGATACACATATAATTTATAGCAGTCGTTCTTATTTCGCTTTATAGACCCGAACATAATCCACTTCCATAACGGCAGGGAAAATACTGTCATTAACGCCCTCAAGGCCACCCCAATTACCGCCAACGGCAATATTCATTAGAAAATAGAAAGGTTTTGAGAAAGGCCAATTTTCAAAATTTGAAATCGAAGGCCTTCTAAAATTCAGCTTTATGTCCTCACTATTATCAATATAGAATTTTAAATATTTATCGGTCCACAAGAAACCATACGTATGAAATTCCTCTTCAATGGTCTCAAGTGGTAAGGGGCCAGAAGTCACTTGGGTCCCATCTACATGGTTATTGGCAGCACTATGAATAGAAAAATGGGTTTCATTGGGGCTATAACTCACATACTCCATTATATCAATTTCACCGCAGGCGGGCCAGCCAACTGTTTGAATATCATAGCCCAACATCCATAAAGCCGGCCATATGCCATTGCCTTTATGTTCAGGGATTTTAGCCCGTATTTCTATTTTTCCGTACTTAATGGAGTTTTTACTGTTCAGTCTGGCGGATGTATAATTACTGCTTCCTGACGGCTCTTTCTTTGCAATTATCTTAAGAGTCCCGTTACTAACTTCAACATTTGCGTTTTCCACATAATTTTGAAGTTCATTATTGCCCCAGCCATGGGAGCCTGTTTCAAAGCCCCAGTTTTCTTCTGATAAGCTGTCCCCATCAAATTCATCGCTCCATACCAGTTCAGTTTCATCCCAATAGTCTGGTGCATCCACATCAGCCAGTTCCTGAACTTCGCTATCATCAATCTCTATTTGTTTTGCTCCTATTTCTGTGGTTTTACCACAGGCCATAACCAGCAATAGGGTTATTGAAACTGAAAGCTTTAAAAGGTTTATTGTCATGGCTATTTTATTTTATTGATTCTATATGGTTAGGACGAAAGTATTTCCAATTTCGCAAAGCGAAGCAACAGTTTTTTAATATCACCCTTATCGAACTTAATCTCCGCCTTTTTATCATTACCAACACCCTCGATCTTAACTACTACTCCTCTACCAAACCGTGTATGGTTTACCAAAGTGCCTTCAGTTAGGTCAAGGTCAATTATGGTGTTGTTCCCAATGGGTTTAGACAATTCTGGTTTTAGCTTTCTTAATTTTCTCAATTGCGTTTCATTGGGTCGACCTACGACGGGTGGGTTACCATTTTTGGGCTTGACCTGCCTTAGTTTGCTTTTGTCAACATCCCCAAAAATATCACTGTCGATCAATGGCTTGTATCTATAGGTATTGGTGACAGGGGTAAGATTTTCAATATATTTTTCATCAATTTCCTCCAAAAACCGGCTGGGTTCGGCATCAATCAGTTTTCCCCAACGGTATCTATTTTGGGTATAGGTCAAATAGGCCTGGCTCTCGGCCCTAGTCAAAGCCACATAGAATAAACGACGTTCTTCCTCCAATTCACTGCGCGTATTCATGCTCATCGCAGATGGAAAGAGATCTTCCTCCATGCCAACTATATACACGTACGGAAATTCCAATCCTTTTGCCAAATGTATGGTCATCAATGCCACACGGTCGTCGTCGCCCGTGTCCTTATCCAGATCTGTTGCTAGGGCCACATCCTCAAGAAACTCTCCAATATCACCAGTGGCATCGGCCAATTCTTTCTGACCCTCGACAAAATCTTTGATACCATTTAGGAGCTCTTCAATATTCTCCATTCGGGCAATCCCTTCTGGGGTTCCATCCTTTTTAAATTCCAACAGTACTCCTGTTTTCCTGGCTACATGTTCTGCGAGGGTAAAGGCATCAGAACCTTCATTCATAATCTGAAAGCTCTTGATCATGGTCACAAAATCATCGAGCTTTCGCTTGGTGCCGGTATTGATCTTTAAATCTATACGGTCAAGATTCCCCATGACCTCAAAAATCGAACGCCCGTAATGATTCGCGGCCACTACCAGTTTATCAATGGTTGTCTGCCCTATTCCACGTGTGGGGAAATTGATGATGCGTTTTAAAGCTTCCTCATCCTTAGGATTAACGACCAGCCTCAAGTATGACAATACATCCTTGATCTCCTTCCTTTGGTAAAAGGAAAGTCCGCCATAAATGCGATACGGGATATCCCTCTTACGCAATGCATCTTCAATAGCCCTGGATTGGGAATTGGTTCGATACAAAATCGCAAAATGTCCATTTGGAAGCTGGCTTTGCATTTTGTTCTCAAATATAGAGCTGGCAACGAACCTCCCTTCCTCTGCATCAGTAACGCTTCTATGTACTTTTATGGTAGCACCTTCATCATTGGCGGTCCAGACTACCTTTTCAAGTTGATTTTTGTTTTTTGCAATTATTGAGTTGGCAGCATTGACGATATTCTTGGTAGAACGATAGTTTTGTTCCAGTCTATACATGCCCACATTGTCATAATCCTTTTGAAAATTAAGGATATTGCTAATGTTTGCCCCTCTAAAGGAATAGATGCTTTGCGCATCATCACCCACAACACAGATATTCTGGTATCTGTCTGAAAGTGCTTTTACAATAAGATACTGGGAATGGTTGGTATCTTGGTACTCATCTACCAATATATATCTAAACCTATCTTGGTATTTCATCAAGACTTCTGGAAAACGCGTCAATAGTTCGTTGGTCCGGAGTAAAAGGTCATCAAAGTCCATCGCACCTGCCTTAAAACAGCGATCTACATAGTGCTGATAGATTTCACCTGTTCTTGGGCGTTTGGCCATAGCATCGGCCTCTATCAAATCAGGGTCTTGCATATATGCTTTAACGGTAATCAGACTATTTTTATACGAAGAAATCCGGTTTTGAATCTGCTTGTATTTATAAATGTCCTTATCAAGCCCCATCTCCTTGATAATTGATGCTATTAATCGTTGCGAATCTTGAGTGTCATAAATGGTAAAATTGCTTGGGTATCCCAATTTATCTCCGTCAAAACGCAATAATTTGGCAAAAACTGAATGGAAGGTACCCATCCATAAGTTCTTGGCTTCCGAACTTCCGACGATATCGGCAATTCGCTTCTTCATTTCCCGGGCCGCCTTATTCGTAAAGGTCAATGCCAAAATGTTGAATGAATCAATGCCTTGCGCCATAAGATGCGCAATACGATATGTCAAAACCCTTGTCTTTCCAGATCCCGCACCGGCAATGACCATTAAGGGCCCATCCTTGTGGAGTACTGGGGCCCTTTGGGCATCATTCAATTCATCTATAAAGCTTTTCAATTCGCTAAAAATTTAGAATCGTGAATTTAGCCATTATTCAGCGCATCCTAAAATCATCCCCCAATAATTATGAACATTGCAAATTGAATATTCCAGGTATTTGAATATATTTAAACATTCAAAGAAAAAGCATGCCTAAACTTAATAAATCCCTCTTCATTTTAAGCTTGGTTCTCAGTATATCGATTACTGCACAGACCCAAAAATCTGGGCCGATCATTTCTGAATATGGAAACGTCTTCGAGGTCAAAAATCCTGACTTCAAGGTAGATACTACCAAAGAATACAAAGTGGTATTTGAGATTATGAACTCTCCTGGAGAGCATCATAAAATCAATCCTTCCATTGAAACCGCTGCACGTTTTCTCAACATGCATGCACAAAGTGGGGTTCCGGCGACCCAATTAAAATTTGCACTGGTCATTCATGGCAATGCCTCAAAAGACATAATTTCAAATGAGGCTTATCAAAAACTATACGGCACCGATAACCCCAACCATGGTTTGATTGCAGCCTTATTGAATGCTGGTGGTAAAATCGTATTCTGTGGGCAATCGTTCGTGGCGATGGGGATTCCAAAAAATGACCTCATAGGCGGAGTACAATTATCACTTTCGGCCATGACCGCTTTGATCGATCTTCAGGATAAGAAATATAGACTCATTAAATTTTAAATCAACCACTTATGAACAAATGTATTTGTATCGGGACACTTCTTTTAGGAAGTTTTGCAATGGCACAGACTGCTATTTCCAGTAAGGATTATAATACGATTGAAAGTAAAGTTATTGAATGGCGACGGGAAATCCATCAAAACCCGGAACTGTCCAATCAGGAGTTTAAAACAGCTGAAAAGATTGCCAAACATTTGAATGCTTTGGGAATTGAAGTGCAGACCGGGGTTGCTCACACTGGTGTTGTTGGAATCCTGAAAGGAAAACGCGAGGGGAAAGTTGTGGCCTTAAGGGCCGATATTGATGCCTTACCGGTTACAGAACGTAATGACCTGCCTTTTAAATCAAAGGTTACCTCAGAATTCTTAGGAGAAAAAGTTGGAGTTATGCATGCTTGCGGACATGACACACACATAGCAATTCTGATGGGCGTTGCAGAAATACTTTCCAAGAACAGGGATAAGATAAAGGGAACAATAAAGTTTGTGTTTCAGCCCGCCGAAGAGGGGCCGCCGCCGGGAGAGGAAGGTGGTGCTTTATTAATGGTAAAGGAAGGCGTGTTGAAAAACCCCGATGTCGATGCCATTTTCGGGCTACATATCAATTCCCAAACTCCCGTGGGTGTAATTCGGTATAAATCGGGAGGTACCATGGCAGCTTCGCAAAGCTTTACTATAAACGTAAAAGGAAAGCAAAGTCACGGTTCCCAACCCTGGTCTGGTATTGATCCCATTTTGATCAGTGCTAAAATTATCGATGGGTTACAGACCATCATCAGTAGGGAGGTTAATTTAACCAATGAGGCTGCGGTTATTACTGTTGGCAAGATCAAGAGTGGTGTTCGGTTTAACATAATTCCTGAAAGCGCCGAAATGGTCGGTACTATACGCACTTTGGACTATGCTATGAAAGACCATATCAACAAAAGGATGGAAGAAATGGTTTCGACGATTGCCCAAGCCTATGGTGGGGAAGCAACCCTCAAAATCAGGGATATGACCGACATTACTTATAACGACCCTGCGTTGGTTAGGCAAATGTTACCCGTCATGAAGCGTGTTGCTGGTGAAGTCAATATTCAAACACAAAAAGCTATTACGGGAGCCGAGGATTTTTCCTATTTTCAAAAGGAAGTACCAGGATTTTTCTTCTTCTTGGGGGGGATGACCCCTGGAAATACGGAATCCTTTCCACACCACACCCCTGATTTTCTTATTGATGATAGCGGACTGCTTTTGGGCGTAAAAACATTGACGGAAATGAGTTTGGATTATTTGAATAGTAGACGGTAGTCAGTTAGCTGAAATCAGAGAACAGTGATCAGTTGGTTTTCAGTTCTAAGCTTTAATAAAATTCATGAGTGTCCAGTTAAATACTAAAGACCGCTTCGCTGCAAGATATAAGACAAAATACTTGTCTGTAACTAATTGAAAATCATTATGTATTAAATATAAATCTTAGATTCGGACCATTGAATGCCAGTTATAAAAAAAAGTCGGATTTCCTATTATAATAGGGCTTGTGGCAACTCAATGATTTTTTACCGGACAACAATGAATAAAAATGAATAATCTTCTACATATTTTTACGAATATACCTTGGTGGGCATGGCTTATACTCATCTTTTTGATAGTTGCCATTCGGGATATTTTTTTCCAGCGGGCGCATACCATTTCCCATAATTTTCCCATTGTTGGACATTTGCGGTATTGGCTAGAGAGCGTTGGTCCTGAAATGCGGCAGTACTTCGTTGCCAATAATAGGGAAGAACTTCCCTTCAATCGTATTGAACGAAGCTGGATTTATGCTTCGGCCAAAAAGGAGGACAATTATGAAGGGTTTGGGACCGATCGCGATATCTATGCCCACCAGCACATCTTTGTGAAAAATCAGATGATGGCTTATAAAGTTAATGAAGGTCATCCTAATAAAAAAGATAAGACCTTTTTACCTTGTGCAAAGATAATCGGCGCATATAATCAGCGTAAAAAACCATATCGGCCTGCATCTGCCATCAATGTTTCTGCGATGAGCTTTGGGTCGCTATCCGCTACTGCGGTGGAGGCGCTTAACTTTGGCGTTGGAAAAGCGGGAGCGTATCACAATACAGGCGAAGGTGGCCTATCGCCTTACCATCAGAAAGGCGGTGATGTTATCTTCCATTTCGGAACAGGTTATTTCGGTGTGCGGAGTAAGGATGGGAATTTTTCTATAGATAAATTGAAAGTTCTTGTTGATGAAAATCCATGTATCAAAGCTATTGAAATAAAATTGTCCCAAGGGGCAAAACCAGGAAAAGGAGGAATCTTACCTGGTACTAAAATCACCCTCGAAATTGCAAAAATCAGAGGGGTTGAAGTGGGTAAGGATGTCCTCTCCCCTGCCACGCACATGGCATTCAACAGTATTCCGGAACTATTGCAGCTGATCGAGGACATTGCTGAACAGACTGGGTTACCGGTCGGGATCAAAGGGGCTATAGGTAAATTAGATCAGTGGGAAGAATTAGCGGATCTTATGGTCCAAACCGGAAAAGGTCCAGATTTCATTACTGTAGATGGCGGTGAAGGGGGTAGCGGTGCTGCACCCCCCAGTTTTGCGGACCATGTTTCTTTGCCTTGGGTCTATGGATTTACTAGTTTGTACAAACTGTTTTTGGCCAAAAAGCTAACGGATAGAATTGTATTTATTGGAAGTGGAAAATTAGGCTTCCCTGCAAAAGGGGCAATGGCCTTCGCCATGGGCGTTGACTGCATTAATGTGGCCCGTGAAGCCATGATGAGCATTGGTTGTATTCAGGCACAGGTGTGCCATACGAACCGTTGTCCCTCGGGAGTCGCCACCCAAAGTAAATGGTTGCAGGCCGGAATCAACATACCCTTAAAATCTGACAGATTGGCCCAGTATTTTAAAACTTTTAGAAAAGAGCTGTTGGAAATTACCCATGCCGCGGGTTATGAGCACCCCTCTCAATTTACCATGAACGATATTCAGGTCAATGTTGATGATGACTATCTAAGTAGTGATTTGGAGGCCACTTACGGTTATAAGAAATCTAAAGTTGCCTTTAAAAGTATGCAAGAGTTCTATGATTGTGTGTACTTGGGCGGAAAGAATTTTCAAGAGACCGCCAAATGATTTACTTTTGCCGCTGGATTTAGATTATAATTTAAAACAACATAGACGCATGAAGCGATTTTTACTTGCCCTTTGTATTGTTCTTACCGCTACTTCTTTTTTGCACGCACAAAGAAAAAGCGATTTGATTGCCGAAATCGAAGCCCTAAAAACTGAGCTCGATTCCACAAAAATGGTAGCCGTGGTTGCCCAAAAGAACGAAAAGATTGGTTTGACCCGGGCAGAATCCTTTGAAAAACAGGTAACAGAGCTGCAAGATGCCAATTCCACCCTTTTACGAAACTTGAACAATTTTGCTAAAGTCACTAATACCAATTCAGCAAATCTAAATAGGGTGTTGGTCAAGCTAGAAGAAAAAGAAAATCAATTAAGGGCCATTAATGATGCATTCACTTCCAATGATTCCACGGCAGTTGTGGTCCTTACCAATGTCAAACGATCCTTGGGAGAAAATTCCAGAGTAGGCGTGTCGGAAGGTGTTGTACTTGTTTCGTCAAGTTTGGAATCCCTTTTTGGAACTACCACAAGTATTATAGTAACCGAAAGTGGACAGGCTTGGTTGGAGAAAATAGCCCATATTCTTAAGGCCAATCCTAAAGTGGCCCTGACCATTGAAGGTTTGAGTATGACTGGGGAAATAGAGTTGGCAGCAGATCAGGCTACGGTCATAGGGGAGATGCTTCAAAACCAATTCGAGATTGACCCCAATAGAATTGATTTCTTAGGTAAGGATGGTAATTTTAAAGAGGGCATCAATTTGAAAATACACCCTAATTACACCCAGTTTTATACCTTGGTCAAGGAAAATATGAAGGCTACGAATTAAGGTGCTAGTCGTAGCTTTAGAATTGAACTTGCTCTGCGAAGTTTGCAACTTCGTAGTCATTATCAATACCCGGACTTATTAGCCTGCTTTCAGGTTCATTTTTAATGGATTCCAATATTTGCTTAACCGTATATTTTTTGAAATCTCGAACCAAGCCCGATAAATCTTCATTTGTACTTTGCAGTATGGCAGCATGTGATTGCTCATTATCACATAATAACCGTAAACGACCATTCCTTTTTCTTCTTGGCAATACCTAAAATTATCCAGTACAATAGAATACCCCTATACCGTTTTCGTGTAAATACATCTACCCAATCCACAACTGTGAAAGTTAAAAAATGGAGTTTTGATTGATCAGGTGTTTTATATCCTTCGTTGTTGGACATAGTCTATAGTAAGTTAAAAAAGCAAGGTAGAACATAAACCACTGGGCGAAGTCCCTACCAAAGGTAGACAAGTAAAACTTCGCTCTTTACGCTTTATTTATTGTGCTACGAAGTCACAGACTTCGCAGAGTGGGGCTACAAAAAATGTGACCTGAAAACCGTAGAAGTAGTGGCAAGTGGAACAAAAACAGAGGGTTTTGAGGAACGATAAAACTGGATTTTATTTTGCGGGGATTTTACCTCCCATAATGATAACGACAAGCAGCTATCAATACTTCTTCATTTTCGTATTTATAAACTAATCGATGTTCTGATGTTATCCGTCTTGACCAATAACCTTGCAAATCTCCCTTTAAAGCTTCGGGTTTTCCTATGCCTTCAAAAGGTGTTCGCATACAACTTTTAATGAGTTCGTTAATTCGCTTTACTGTTTTCTTATCGACTTTTTGCCAATACAAATAATCTTCCCAAGAGGTTTTAGACCAAGTTAATTTCATCTATTCGATTAAATCTTTTTGAACACCTTTACCTACTTCAAGTTCTTTGATAGAGTTTAGTAAAACATCTCTATTTTTCCCTGTTAGCAGATATGTTGTTTCCTTTAATGAGTTGTACTCGTCCAATGATATTAAAACGAGGTCTTTACCGTTTTTACGCTTGATAATGATATCGCTTACATCATTGACTACTTTATCGAACCAATGCTTTAAATTTGAACGAAAGTCTGTATAATTTACTGTTTCCATAGTGCAAAGGTAACTAAAAGTACTTTATTAAGTACTTTTTATTTAATATTTAACTTATCGGTTGGAAGTTGTTTACTATTTCATGAAAGTTTTCTAAATCATCTTGCACATACTTTTTTGTTGAACTTATATAACGATGTCCCGCTAAATATTGAACTCGTCGCAAGTTATGCCTTGATAACCAGATCTTGCTCTTCGAAGTTTGCAACTTTGCAGTCATTATCAATACCCTGCCTTTCTGTTTCTCACTCGGCACATACCAGTCACAAACTGGCACTAGCGGGGTTTTGAACGTGATGGAGTAAAACCGTCTATTGAGACTGCATTTAAAATTGCTAAAGCTCTCGAAGTATCTTTAGGTTATTTGACTGGCTTATCTGATTTGGAACTTGATAAAAGTATTGTAGATGTTGTTACGAGTTTACAAAAGCTGAATAATGAAGATTGGTTCAACAGAAGAAGAATACACTCCACTTTGGGGTATAAAACCATAGAAGAATTTGAAACGGAAATGTATAATCAAAAAATAGCTGCATGACTCTTAACTAATTGTCCACTTTTTTGTTGCAAGTCCATAAATATGAAGTACATTCAATCGACTAAATGATGGATGATTGGCGAGGTAATTTTAAAGAGGGGATTAACCTGAAAATACACACTAATTACACCAAGTTTTACACCATGGTCAAGGAAGATATGAAGGCTACCGAATAAAATCATGGGTTCTTAAAAGTCAAAATACTTTTTCAAAAATTCCTGCGTTACTATAGGCATAAACCAACAAAAAAGACCAAGAGCATGAGTGGGGAGCAGATTTTTCAATTATTTGCCTATTTATTACCTGCAGTAGTTACTGGAGCAGTAGCCTTTTACTTCTTTAGATTACATACCAATAATGAAGAAGGTAGAAGGCGTTATCTTCTGCATAAGGATTACCAACAAAATACACTTCCCATTCGATTACAAGCCTATGAAAGAATGGCCTTGTTGTTAGAGCGTATTTCGATACCAAGTTTGGTGGTTCGTGTTGCCCCAAAATCGACAAATAAGAATGAGTATGAAAACTTGTTGATCAAAACCATCGAAAAAGAGTTTGAACATAACCTGTCGCAACAGATTTATTTATCCGACGATTGCTGGAATATTATTAAAGCGGCTAAAAGTGCAACCGTTCGAATGATTCGTAAAGCCGCTATGAGTGAAACGGATTCGGCGGACAAACTCCGCGAAGATATTTTGAACCAAACTATGGATAGACAGTCGCCATCTGCAACTGCTCTATCGTTTGTGAAAAAAGAAATTGGGGGGCTTTGGTAGTTAACCTTAGTCTTTGATAAACTACTGCTGCATTAGCTTTTGTATTGTACGTAGCCCTACTGTACTAAAACCGGCCTAGTTGAGCTATTTTCGCTGACCTTTCGACTGCCTACCCATCCGAAAGGCAGGCGCTCAAGGAGACAAAAACTATTGTTTTCACTCCTTTCAAATATAATTTGGACATAATTGAAACAATGTCAATATTAGTCCTGGGTTATTTCCAATTGTGAAGTTTCGGTATTCTTATACTTTGCAAAGTTAAATCCACTTTCCCACCAAGCCGTCATTTTCTCCTTATTGAAAATCAATGAATTTGTGGTCAATACTACCGGGGTGTAGTAAAAATTGATTATGGCATCATTATGCTTGGCCACATATTTTCCTATCCTGATATTCTGATGTTCGATCCTATCCAACATAAATGCAAACATGGAGGTCATTAGGGCAAACGCATTCTTTGAAGGCATCCGATTAAATAGTGTGGTTTCGGTCTGTAAAATAACAGCATCAATTTCAGTAGCCCCCCTTTTTATGGCTTCCTCAATGGGCACCATATTTCCAAGTCCGCCATCGGCATATTCACAACCATCCTTTCGCACCAAGCTCATGAACGGAGTATAGTTACATGAAATCCATATCCATTCACAGAATTCCTCATAGGTACAATCATTTATGCTTTTGTATTCCACCTGATTCAGTGAAAGATTGGAGACCGTGACCACGATTTCCTTAGATCCTTTTTTAAGGGTTTCAAACTCTTCAACCGACAAGGTGTTCTTTATTAATTGTAGAAGATTATGGCTTTCCCCAAACGTCTTACTCCCTCTATAAAAATTCTTAAGCACGTTCCAGTGGTCAATCGCAATATTCTCAACACCATACTTTTTTTGAATGATAAAAGGGCAGTTACTGAAAATACTTTCTTGGTTCACGGAAGTAAAGATCTCTTTGATTTTTTCGATTTTTTGTAGGGCCAAATGAGAAATGAGTAAACTTCCAGTAGATGTTCCCAAAAATAAATCGTATTTGTAGTTGAGCTCTTGCATTAGGTATTGTGCAACACCACCAGCAAATGCTCCTTTACTACCACCACCCGATATGACCATTGCTCTCATTACTCTTGTAATTTACTGTTTATATAACGAAGCTCTTCCCCTTTTAGTCCTTTCGAAAGGGCCATCACCCGTTTTTTTTGTTTGTCGTCTTTCAGAAGTTCATCCAACAAAGTTCTTGCAAATTTGCGAAATTGCCATGAATGGTGAACGCTTGCCTGCAACAAATCCAAAATATTTTTATCTGAAAGTTTAAAGACCTCCCCTATTAATCCAAAGGCACCTTGACGAATCTCCATCGCATGTTCCGGTGACGTATAATCGAACAACTCTGAAATATAGTCTTCACGTAATTCATCAGTGCCATATTCCTTGGTCAACACAGCGAACAACAACCAGAGTAAGCGTACATTTTTATTGGGCAGGCCACATATACCCCTTGTCCGCTCCAAATAGATTGCCCTTTCCTGGGGAAAGGAAATCCAAAGCCGATACAGCGCACTTTCGATGGTCACATAACTTTTATCGTCCAATAAAGTCTCATAATCACTCTTGAAGTCATTAGGGATTTTGTCAAATATTGTTGACAGTGCCTGACGTATCTTAATGGATTCGCTTTTAAAGGTAATCTTTAGGAAATCTGCTGAGAGCCTTTTATGGTAATCCCTTATTATTCTTGCCTTTAGTTCCTTTGAATTTGACTCTTCCCAATACCGTTGGATTATGGCATTCTTTTCGGCTAAACTTGTAGTGAGTTCCCATTTTAATTTAAGAAACTCTTTTAAAGGTCCCGAGTTCGAAATCAGGTTTTCCTTGGCTGATTCAAAAGGGAATTCTTTCGTATTCAACCACAATGCTGAAAAGGAGGAAAGTTTCTTACCACTTGCCAATTCCATTGCATTCAAAAAATCCTGAATGGTAACGTTCTTAAATTGAAATTTTTCCAAATACGATTTTATCCCGTCCTTAAATGCTATGTCCCCTACTTCTGAACGTAGCATATGTAAGGCCCAAGCCCCTTTTTCATAAAAGGTAAGGCTACTGGCCTTTGGGTTGGTCAAGGCCTCCCCTTTACCTTCTCTTGAGAGTTTATTCAATTGCTTGGCCGAATCATACAATTTCCAAAAGAAATGTTCATCCCCGAACAGTTCCCTTTCAGCCAAATAGGCATAATACGTGGCGAAACCTTCGTGCAACCAATGGTGGTTTTCATCTTTTTCGGTCACCAGATTACCGAACCATTGATGCGCCATTTCGTGCGCGTTTACATTCACATAGTTTTTGTCAACAAAGGCGGTGGAATCAACTACATAACTATCCGAAAAGATCGTGGCACCTGTATTCTCCATTCCTGCGTACAAAAAATCGCGAACGGGAAGCTGTTTGTAATTCTGCCAAGGATAAGGTACCCCAATTTCCTGTTCCAGAAAATCAAAAATCTCTTTGGTATAACGATAGGTAGGTTCAACCTTAAGACTGTCCTTGGGATAGTAGTAATTTTCAATCGGGACTCCACCTGTAGAAGTCAATTCCTGTTTGTCATAATCACCAATGACAAAGGCCAAAAGATAGCTGCTCATGGGTTGTCGCATATCAAAGGACCACGTATTAAGACCATTGCCTTCCTTTATCATTTGAAATTTTCCATTGGCAATGACCTTATAGTTTCTGTCAAAAGTAATGCTCAGATCAAACTCCACCTTTTCGGTCATATCATCAAAACTAGGCAACCAATGGCTGGTATATTTACCCTGACCTTGGGTCCATACTTGGGGGAGACTTCTCGATTGCGCTCGAAATGACTTGGTAGTTGACCCTGTACCGAGCGTCATTGAAGTGTCCCAACCCAAAAAGTATACTGTTTGCTTCGGATGGGCAGTATAGGTCAAACGTAATTGATATGACTTTCCTTTTTTGAGCTTTTTATAAATCGAAATGGTTTTTTCATTGTTTGAAAATTTGGCTTTCCTCCCATTGAGTCTTACATCAACAAACTCCATATGCTGTGCATCCAGAAACACTGAATCCACATTAGACAAGACATTAAAGGTATAGGTGACCTTTCCCCTGATTTCCTTTGTTATAGGCATTGGACGAACGATGATATCGGCATGTATAAAATCAACTTTATCTTGATGTTGTGCGCTCAAACCAGAATGTAAAAAGCAAAAAATAAATAGTGGTAAAAACCTTTTAAGCATGCCCTAAAACTACGATGTTTTTTACGAATTTGTTTAGGGTCCAATTTGTCATTTCGAACGAGTCCCGACGATGCTGTCGGGACGATAGAAAAGTCGCATTGCCCATGAAGGTTGTTGTCCGGAATACTAGGATGAGGCTCCTTATTTTTACACAGAATAACAAATCACCCGAATATATATCCATAGTCATTTTAAAGAAAGATGACCGGGAAATCCATGATAGTTGAAAATCAGGGTGAGATTTCTCCCCCGAAGTCTCGGGGTCGAAATAACAATACTACTCTATTGCATCTAAATTACATTACCCTTATTTTTATACAATGAATGCCAATTACCTTCAGACCCCCATTACCTACCTTAAAGGTGTAGGCCCCAACAGGGCCGAGACCTTACAGTCAGAATTGGGCATTTCGACCTATCAGGACCTGCTTAACCTGTTTCCCAATAGATATATAGACAAAACACAGTATTATAAAATTGACCAACTGCAACGTAGTAATGCTGATGTTCAGATTATTGGGGAAATTATCCACATTAAGACTGTGGAGCAGAAAAAGGGAAAGCGATTGGTGGCCACTTTTAGAGATGAAACTGGCGAAATGGAATTGGTCTGGTTTCGGGGCCAAAAATGGATTCGGGAACATTTAAAACTGAACATACCCTATGTGATTTTTGGGCGATGTAATTGGTACAATGGTAAATTCTCAATGCCGCATCCCGAGATGGAGTTGGTTACGGAGCATGAACAAGGGGTAAAAGTGATGATGCAACCCGTTTACCCCTCCACCGAGAAATTAAGCAATAAGGGAATCACCAATAGGGTCATCAATAAATTGCTACAGCAATTGTTCATTGAAACCAACGGTAGGTTTTCAGAAACCTTATCCCCTGCCCTTTTGCAAGAACTAAAACTTATTTCAAAAAGTGAGGCTTTATTCAACATCCATTTTCCAAAGAGCCAGGAATATTTGGCCAAGGCACAATTTCGATTGAAGTTTGAGGAACTTTTTTATATACAACTGCAATTGCTCTTAAAAAAAATGCTCCGTAAGCAAAAAATCAAGGGGTTCACCTTTGATAAGGTTGGGGAACTGTTCAATGACTTTTACAAAAGTCATCTTCCATTTGAACTGACCAATGCGCAGAAGCGGGTGATTAAGGAAATTAGGGCCGATTTGGGAAGTAATGCCCAAATGAACCGATTACTGCAAGGTGATGTAGGTTCTGGAAAGACCATTGTGGCATTGATGACTCTACTTTTGGCCATAGACAATGGGTTTCAGGCATGCTTGATGGCACCTACCGAGATTTTGGCCAATCAGCATTTTAACGGTATCAAAGAATTGTTGGAAGGTATACATGTAAATATCGCACTATTAACAGGTTCAGTAAAAAAATCCGCTAGAAAAGTAATACATGAACAATTGGAAAATGGTGAATTGCACGTTCTTATTGGAACGCATGCCTTGTTGGAAGATAAAGTGCAATATAAAAATTTGGGGCTCGCCATTGTAGACGAACAGCATCGTTTTGGTGTGGCCCAACGCTCTAAATTATGGCATAAGAATGAAATGCCCCCGCACATTTTGGTAATGACGGCCACCCCTATTCCCAGAACACTGGCAATGAGCCTGTATGGGGATTTGGATATATCGGTTATTGATGAGCTTCCTCCTGGGAGAAAAGCCATTAAAACAGTGCATCGTTTCGACTCGAACCGGCTGAAAGTTTTTGGTTTCATCAGGGATGAAATCAAAAAAGGAAGGCAGATTTATATCGTGTATCCTTTGATCCAAGAATCCGAGGCTTTGGATTACAAGGATTTAATGGATGGCTATGAAAGTATTATCAGGGATTTTCCGCTACCTGATTATCAAATTTCCATTGTTCATGGAAAAATGAAACCAGCCGATAAGGACTATGAAATGAAACGATTTGTACAGGGTGAAACCCAGATTATGGTGGCAACAACAGTTATTGAGGTTGGGGTGAATGTTCCTAATGCCTCGGTCATGATCATCGAAAGTGCGGAACGTTTTGGATTATCACAACTACATCAACTTAGAGGGCGTGTGGGACGGGGTGCCGACCAAAGCTATTGTATATTAATGACCAGCCATAAATTATCTTCCGAAGCAAGAACAAGATTGGAAACCATGGTTCTCACCAATGATGGTTTTGAAATTGCCGAGGTAGACCTCAAACTTCGAGGTCCTGGAGATTTAATGGGTACACAACAAAGCGGCATTCTTAATCTGAAAATAGCAGACATTGTAAAGGACAATGACATTCTCAAAACAGCAAGGCACATTGTCATACAACTTTTAAAAGAAGATCCATCCTTAGAAAAGTCGGACAATTTGGTTATAAAGCATACTTATGCCCAATTAATTAAACATAAGAATATCTGGAATTACATTAGTTAAAGAACTCATCTTGAGTTCAAAAACAAAAACCCTAACTCTTACGTCAGGGCCTTGTTTCAAAAGCAATTCGCTTTTTAATTGATGTCTTCGCCTTTTTAAGGTTTTCCAAAAAGCCTGCAATAGCATCTTTATTGGGTTTGTCAGGAGCTTTCGTGGCCGTTATTTTCAAGTGTTTTAATGCTGTTTTATAGTTTCCAATGTCCGAATACCCCCTTGCCAAACCGAAATCTAATCGATTTTAGGTGTTATGTTCGTTAGTCGGACTACAAAATCTTGATAGTTGCATTTATGCAAAGTTACAATTGTGTTAAAGTAATAGGCTCACATGTTAAACTGTTATATCGGTTTGGACATCGTAATTTTCGGGCACAATAATTTCCTATGACCACTACTTTTAATAGCTTTGCAAGCTTAGAATAAATAGAATTATGAGTTCAAAAAAGACACTATTTGATAAAGTATGGGATTCCCATGTGGTACGGAGCATAGAAAATGGTCCTGATGTCTTGTTCATTGACCGCCATCTCGTTCATGAAGTAACAAGTCCTGTCGCCTTTTTAGGCCTAAAAAACAGAGGGATCGATGTATTGCATCCTGAGAAAACGTTTGCTACAGCCGACCATAACACCCCAACAATAAACCAACATTTACCAGTACAAGATCCGCTTTCCGCCAATCAGCTAAAAGCCCTTGAGGAGAATTCCAAAGAACACGGTATTTCATTCTGGGGATTGGGACATGAAAAAAATGGGATTGTACATGTGATTGGTCCTGAATATGGTATTACTCAACCTGGTGCGACCATTGTATGTGGGGATTCACATACTTCAACGCATGGTGCTTTTGGCGCCATTGCCTTCGGCATTGGTACTTCTGAAGTAGAAATGGTTTTAGCCACCCAATGTATTATGCAGGCCAAACCTAAAAGCATGAGAATAAATGTTGAAGGCGCCTTAAGTAGAGGAGTCACGCCAAAAGATGTTGCCCTTTATATTATATCCAAATTGACAACTTCTGGTGCAACAGGATATTTTGTGGAATATGCAGGAGAGGTTTTTCGTGATATGACTATGGAAGGAAGAATGACTGTCTGTAATTTGAGTATAGAAATGGGCGCACGTGGTGGTATGATCGCTCCCGACGCAACTACATTTGAATATGTAAAAGGTCGTGAGTTTTCACCAAAAGACGAGGCCTTGGATAAGGCCATGGCCTATTGGGAAACCTTATATACGGATGAAGGTGCCCCATTTGACAAAGAGATAACCTTTGATGCCGCCCATATTGAACCCATGATTACTTACGGCACGAATCCTGGAATGGGTATCGGAATCTCAAATGACATCCCAATGGCAGAGAACGTTGAAGGTGGTGCCACCACCTACAGAAAATCCCTTCAGTATATGAATTTCAATGAAGGTGATAGCATGATGGGCAAGGACATTGACTTTGTATTCCTTGGAAGCTGTACCAATGGTAGAATTGAAGATTTTAGGGCATTTGCCTCCATTGTAAAAGGAAGAAAAAAAGCGAGTAATGTTACGGCTTGGTTGGTTCCAGGATCGCATCAGGTCGAAGCTGCCATAAAAGACGAAGGTATTCTTGATATTTTACACGAATCAGGCTTTGAATTACGCGAACCTGGTTGTTCCGCCTGTTTGGCAATGAATGATGATAAGGTTCCTGCTGGTAAATATGCCGTTAGTACTTCCAATAGAAATTTCGAAGGCCGTCAAGGGCCAGGTTCTAGAACCCTATTGGCCAGTCCACTGGTTGCCGCCGCGGCTGCCGTTACAGGCAAGGTAACGGACCCACGGGAACTAATGGAAATGGAATCGGTTTAACTCTTAACTTCAAATTTATAACTCATAACTTGAATCATGGCATACGATAAATTCAATATACTAACAACCACAGGGGTACCGCTTCCTATCGAGAATGTGGATACAGATCAAATAATACCTGCGCGCTTTTTAAAAGCTACAGAGCGTAAAGGCTTTGGGGATAACCTTTTTAGGGACTGGCGTTACAATCCCGATGGAACTCCTAAGCAGGACTTTGTTCTCAACAACCCCATTTACGGTGGTAAAATATTAGTGGGTGGTAAAAATTTTGGATCAGGTTCTTCTAGGGAACATGCTGCATGGGCCGTATATGATTACGGATTCCGTTGTGTTGTTTCCAGTTTTTTCGCTGACATATTTAGAAACAATTGTTTGAACATTGGGGTGTTGCCCGTTCAGGTAAGTCCAGAGTTTTTGCACAAGATCTTTTCTGCAATCGAGGCCGATCCCAAGGCACAAGTGGAAGTCAACCTTCCTGAGCAGGCAATCAAAATACTAGCTACAGACGAAAAGGAGAGTTTTGACATCAATGATTATAAAAAAGTGAATATACTGAACGGTTTCGATGATATAGACTATTTGATGAATATCAAGGACCAGATAAGCGAATTTGCACAAGACACACCACTATAATCCAAGAAGATACTTCGCTAAGTTCATCATACTATGGAAAAGAGACGGATTGAAATAATGGATACAACCCTTCGGGATGGCGAACAAACCTCTGGGGTATCATTCTCTGTATCTGAAAAACTCACGCTGTCCAAACTTTTGTTGGATGAATTAAATGTAGATCGCATAGAAATTGCATCGGCAAGGGTTTCTGAGGGTGAATTAAAAGCCGTTCAGGAAATTACCGATTGGGCGGCCGAACAAGGATATTTAGACAGGGTTGAAATACTAACGTTTGTCGATGACGGTGTTTCTTTGGAATGGATGAAAAAGGCAGGTGCCAAAGTGCAAAACCTTTTAACCAAAGGTTCCTTGAACCATCTAGAGCATCAACTAAAAAAGACCCCCGAGCAACATTTTAAGGACATTTCCAAAATATTGGAACGGTCTGAAAAACAAGGAGTCAAAACCAATGTTTATTTGGAAGATTGGAGCAATGGCATGCGAAATTCCAAGGAATATGTATTTCAATATTTGGATTTTTTGGTCGCTCAGCCCGTTGAACGTATTCTATTGCCAGATACTTTGGGCATTTTAACCCATACTGAAACGTATGACTTTCTTTCAGAGATCATACAAAGATATCCGCAAGCGCATTTTGATTTTCATGGACACAATGACTATGACCTCGGAGTGGCCAATGTCATGGAAGCTGTAAAAGCAGGTTGTCATGGATTGCACCTTACCGTAAATGGTATGGGAGAAAGAGCAGGTAATGCCCCCATGGCTAGTGCTGTGGCGGTCATCAATGATTTTCTTCCAGAAGTAGGGATTTCAGTCAATGAATCTTCCTTGCATAAAGTAAGTAAGCTGGTATCTGCCTTCACAGGTTTCGGTATTCCGGCAAACAAGCCTATTGTAGGTGATAATGTTTTTACACAAACTGCTGGTATACATGCAGATGGAGATAGTAAAAAGAATCTTTACTTTAATGATTTATTACCTGAACGGTTTGGTAGGAAGCGTAAATATGCCCTAGGCAAAACATCAGGTAAGGCCAATATCCAAAAAAACCTGCAGGAGTTGGGATTGACCCTAAATGATGAGGAATTAAAAAAAGTAACCCAACGTATCATTGAACTGGGTGACAAAAAACAAAGGGTCACCAAAGAGGATCTACCCTATATAATTTCAGATGTTCTTAATAGTGGGGATCATCAGCAAAAAGTATTTGTCAAATCCTATGTGCTGACCCATTCCAAAGGTCTAAAACCTTCCACTACAGTTTCTGTTGAGATAGACGGAGAGCTCCATGAAGCACATGCACAGGGAGATGGACAGTATGATGCTTTTATGAATGCTTTACGAAAGGTGTACAAGTCGAAGAAAATGGATTTTCCTAAACTTACAGATTATGCAGTTAGAATACCCCCAGGAAGTAATTCCGATGCCCTTTGCGAAACCATAATTTCCTGGGACAATAATGGCAAAGAATTCCTTACCCGGGGTCTGGATTCCGATCAAACGGTATCGGCCATTAAGGCCACAGAAAAAATGTTGAATATTATTTAGGCATTGGTATAGCGCTAAACGCTTCACGCCTTACGTTATACGCTCACCAAGATCAACAATCGCGATAAGCTATAAGCAAAAAATAAAACGAGGGACTATAAAAAATATAAGGTTTGGGATTGGGATAAACAGAACAATCTACTTTCTCAGAACTTAACGATAAGGAAGATAGAGGAAGAAGAAGCTTAAACAGTTTAATAAACTAAATATAATTAGTAATCCACACAAACGATATGCGATTAACGTAGAGCGCATAGCCTAGAGCGAAAAGCATTAAAAATATGAAATTGAATATAGCCCTTTTAGCAGGAGACGGAATAGGTCCTGAAGTCATAGACCAAGCCGTAAAAGTATCAAATGCAATAGCAAAAAAATTCAATCACGAAATCAATTGGACACCAGCTTTGACAGGAGCCGCGGCCATTGATGCTGTTGGAGAACCGTACCCCGATGACACGCATGAAGTTTGCGCCAGTGCCGATGCTGTTCTTTTTGGAGCCATAGGACATCCGCGTTTTGACAATGACCCCTCGGCAAAAGTAAGGCCAGAACAGGGATTGTTGAAAATGAGGCAAAAATTGGGATTATTCGCTAATGTTAGACCAACGTTTACCTTCCCATCCTTAATTGATAAATCACCTTTAAAACGAGAACGTATTGAAGGAACTGATTTAATCATCCTCAGGGAACTTACCGGAGGTGTTTATTTTGGAGAGCGTGGTAGAAAAGATGAAGGTGAAACTGCTTTTGACACCATGACATACCAACGGTTCGAAATACAGCGTCTTGCCAAAAAAGGATTTGAAATGGCCATGAAACGCTCCAAAAAACTTTGTTGTGTCGATAAGGCCAATGTATTGGAGTCTTCACGTTTATGGAGAGAAACGGTACAGGCCATGGAAAAGGATTATCCTGAGGTTGAAGTATCGTACGAATTCGTAGATGCCGTGGCCATGCGATTGGTACAATGGCCCAAAGCTTATGATGTAATGATCACCGCCAACCTTTTTGGAGATATTTTGACCGATGAAGCTTCAGTGATATCAGGTTCAATGGGGCTAATGCCATCTTCTTCGGTAGGAAGCAAAGTTTCATTATACGAGCCTATACATGGTTCGTATCCGCAAGCAGCAGGGAAAGATATTGCCAATCCGTTGGCAACAGTATTATCGGCTGCAATGCTGTTCGAGGATCTCGATTTAAGTGACGAGGCCCAAGCCATTCGTGACGTGGTGAACAAATCTTTGGCCGAAGGTATTGTTACCGAGGACGTAGCCGAAGACGGAAAAGCCTACAAAACCAGTGAAGTTGGGGATTGGCTAGCTGCCAATATTTAATTTTCAGGTGGAGACCTGTCAGGTTTTGAAAACCTGACAGGTCTTTATTGTCATTCCTGCGAAGGCAGGAATCTAAAAAGCCCATTGATCCATTCAATGGGCTTTTTGCATCTGTAGTACATTGTTTACAACTATTTGAAAAACCTACAACTTGTTACTTGATTTAAAAGTGAAAAACATGGAACTTCGTTATCGGTCGATATACATCATTTAAACGATTCATATCTTTAACGTTAGGATTAATATGGAATCGACCAAAAACAAAATTGAATAAAGAACGAATTGAAAGAGCAAAGCAAAGAATATAAAAATACTGTATGGGTTTATCTACCGTTTATTCTTCTTTCAAAGGTTTACATCAGATTTTATGATGGAAAATAAGACTTTTGGATTGTTTTTCCCTCTTTTATCTTAAGTCTAATCATTAGTTTGAATTTGTATGTTCTGACGAATCTGAAATACGAAATCAGTATTTACTGGATAATTGGACTTTATTTCCTGTTATACTTTTTGCTGTTTTTCTTCTTCCATAAAAAATTTCCTGATTATCATTATGTGAGAGATATGGAATTGACAAATAATCATAAAATCGCCGGAATAGCTATTCTTGGATTTGGAATTGTTAGCTTCATTTTATTGCTGAATCTTGTTAAAGAAATTAATGTTTAATCCGATAAAAATGCTAACCCTAATAACTAGGCATTCGAGTGGTCGGTACAACCCAACATGAATGCAGTGTTGACTTGACCGGGTCTGTAT
The DNA here is from genome assembly GCA_024279425.1 of Bacteroidota bacterium. Lineage (GTDB taxonomy): Bacteria > Bacteroidota > Bacteroidia > Flavobacteriales > Flavobacteriaceae > Maribacter_A. The sequence goes on from JAJRRO010000116.1 coordinate 198,238, forward strand.
TCTCTTCCTATCGGGATTGGTATGGATTGTTCCAGTGCACTTAAAGAAGAGACCTGCCAGGTTGGCGATTGTTTGACTTTCAATATTAAATTAAGAATACTGTCAGTTCGAGCGGAGTCGAGAACTAATTGATAGACTCTGCAGGTATCCGCATTGCATCCGGCGAGACAAATATATTTTTACTTCAGAGACCTGTCAGGTTTTGGAAACCTGACAGGTCTATTTTAATGTCGCTATAAGATATAATCTGTACTAACGAAATTTGAGAGTTTGGTCTCCAATAGTTTTTCAATGGTCTCATTGTTCAACTCATTATCCTTAAAGGCCACGAATGTTCGTATAGAGAAGGAACGCAAGGCATCATGAACACTCAATGTCGCTTGGGCAGAATCCTTTCTTCCTGTAAATGGATAGACATCCGGGCCACGCTGACACGAACTATTTAAATTTACACGACATACCAGGTTAACCAAGGAATCGATCAATGGTGCCAAGGCATATACATCCTTGCCAAATAGACTTACCTGTTGGCCGTAGTTGCTTTCAGCCATATCATCTAACGGTTCTTCAATATCCGTAAAAGGTACTATGGGAATTATAGGGCCAAACTGCTCTTCTTGGTACACACGCATATCCTTGGTTACTGGATAGAGGACAGCGGGCCAGATATAATTATCAAAGTGTTGACCTCCTTTTTTGTTTACTATTCTTGCGCCTTTGGAAGCCGCATCGTCGATCAACTCTTGGATATATGCAGGCTTGCCAGGTTCAGGCAATGGTGTTAATTTAACCCCGTCTTCCCACGGATTTCCAAATTTTAGGCCATCTACGCGTTCAGCAAATTGGGCATTAAAATCCTCAGCAATATCTTCATGCACGTAGACAACTTTTAAAGCCGTACACCGTTGACCATTAAACGATAAGGTTCCGGCCAAGCATTCCGCTATGGTCAATGGCAAATCTGCATCCGGTAAGATTATCGCCGGATTTTTGGCCTCTAGACCCAGAACCAATCGTAATCTGTTACTTTTAGGATGTTGGTCCTGAAGAGCGTTCGCCGACTTACTATTGCCTATCAAAGCCAGAACATCAACTTTTCCAGTTTGCATAATAGGTCCGGCCACCGCCCTACCCCTACCAAAAATGACATTCACAACGCCTTTGGGAAAGCTCGTTTGAAATGCTTCCAGCAAAGGGGTTATCAGGAGAACTCCATGTTTTGCAGGTTTAAATATTGTGGTATTGCCCATAATTATGGCAGGAATCAACAGCGCAAAAGTTTCGTTCAAAGGATAATTATAGGGCCCCAAGCATAAAACTACCCCTAAAGGCCCTCTTTTAATATGGGCATATACACCGTCATGTTTTTGAAACTTGGCCGCATCCCTATCCATTTGTTTGCAATCTTCAATAGTGTCTTGGATATATTCAATGGTACGATCAAATTCCTTTTGCGAATCCGGCAAGGATTTGCCTATCTCCCACGTCAAAAGTTTTACGACCTCCTCTCTTTTGGCTTTCATCTTTTCAATAAAAACCTCCATACATTCAATACGGTCCTTGACTTGCATCGTTGGCCACACCCCTTGCCCCCTATTATAGGCTCCTGTCGCAGCGTCTAGGGCGTCCATGGCCTCAGACTCACCCATATCCGGAATACTACCTAGCAAAGTAGGTTTATACGCATCGGTAGACGATATGGTGGAATAGACTTGGGTGGTGTTCCCGTTCCATTTCTTCAACGCACCATTGACTAAATATTCAAGTTGATCAATGGTCTCATTTATTTTATATATTTCTGGAATAGTGTTCATAATAGCGTCTTTATTAGTATTGGGCAAAGTTAAGTGAATTATCATTCTGTGCTCAATCGCAAATATTGCGAAAACGTTATATCCGCTTGTTATCACATAAAAAGTTCCGAAATTGTGAAATAATCAAATAAGATATTGGAAAAGATCTGGCTTATCATTCAGGTAATCCCCATAGAAGTTATTGGCTTTCATTCTTTCAATCAAAGGCTGCAAATCTGCAGGACTTTTCAATTCAATACCAACAATTGCGGGTGCATTTTCCTTGCTGGACTTTTTTGAATACTCAAAATGGGTAATATCGTCATCAGGCCCCAAAATTTCAGCAACAAATTGTTTTAGAGCTCCGGGTCGCTGTGGAAATCGAACGATAAAATAATGTTTCAACTGTCCGTACAACAGTGCGCGCTCTTTTATTTCAGCCGTTCGGGTAATGTCGTTATTACCACCACTGATTACACAAACGATATTCTTTTCCTTTATTTCTTCAGCAAAATTGTCCAATACCGCAGTGGTCAAAGCACCAGCCGGTTCCACGACAATGGCATCACGGTTGTATAAGTCCAAAATGGTCTGACAAACCTTGCCTTCAGAAACTGTGACCATTTTATACAGATGTTTTTGGCAGATTGAAAAAGTTAAATCCCCCACCCTTTGCACGGCAGCACCATCAATAAACTTGTCGATCCGTTCCAATCTTGTATTTTCTCCCTTTTCCATGGAAGTCTTCATTGAAGGAGCTCCCTCGGGTTCAACACCGATTATTTTGGTCGTTGGTGATAAGGCATCGAAAACTGCACAAAGGCCAGATGCTAGGCCACCACCGCCAACAGCTACAAAAACATAATCGATGGTATTTGGAGATTGATCTAACAATTCCAATCCAATAGTAGCTTGCCCTTCAATCACCCTAGGGTCATCAAATGGATGCACAAAAGTCTTTTTTTTGGCTTCACAAAATTTTAAGGCAGCTTTGGAAGAATCATCAAAGGTGTCGCCCTCAAGAACAACGGTGATATACTGCCCCCCGAACATTTTTGTTTGTTCAATTTTTTGTTTTGGGGTAACAGCGGGCATAAAAACCGTACCTTCTATTTTCAAATGATTGCAGGCAAAAGCTACGCCCTGGGCGTGGTTGCCAGCACTTGCACAGACAACACCTCTAGATAATTGCTCTTGGGAAAGTGAACTTATTTTAGTATAGGCACCTCGAATCTTATAGGAACGAACACGCTGCAAATCCTCTCTTTTAAGAAGAATATTGGCTCCGTATTGCTTAGATAGTCGAATACTCTGCATAAGTGGCGTATCCGTTGCCACTTGGGAGATAATCTTCTTGGCTTTTTGAATATCCAATATTTTAGGAAAGTAGCCCATAAAGAAGATTTTAGTTCATGTTATACTTATACTATTGGCTTCATTGCCGTCATTGAAGCTCTCAGACTGGCTCCAATTATTTCTACTGAATGCTCTCTAAGTGCCTGATTTACCGTTATCAATTTAGCATTGTCAACACCATTACCCTTGCCTTCTCCATACGGCTTACCAATAACATCAGTATCTATACCTTTCATGAAATCTGCCAATAATGGTTTACAGGCATGGTCGAACAAATAACACCCGTATTCAGCAGTATCGGATATTACCCTGTTCATTTCAAAAAGTTTCTTTCTTGCAATGGTATTGGCAATCAATGGAGTTTCATGTAGGGACTCATAATAGGCAGATTCCCCAATGATACCAGATTCAGTCATGGATTCGTAAGCCAGCTCAACACCGGCCCTTACCATGGCCACCATCAATACGCCATTATCATAAAACTCTTGCTCACTGATTTTAATGTCTCCCGCAGGGGTTTTCTCAAAATCGGTTTCACCTGTAGCCGCTCTCCAGCTCAATAGATTTTTGTCATCATTAGCCCAATCTTCCATCATTGTTTTAGAAAAATGACCACTCATGATATCATCCATATGTTTGTGGAAAAGGGGGCGCATAGTATCCTTTAACTCCTCAGACAACTCAAAGGCCTTTATTTTAGCAGGATTTGACAAACGATCCATCATATTGGTAATTCCTCCATATTTTAACCCTTCAGTGACGGTTTCCCAGCCGTATTGAATAAGTTTTGAGGCATAACCGGCATCAATTCCTTTTTCGATCATTTTATCAAAACAAAGAATTGAACCTGTTTGTAGAAGGCCACATAGAATTGTTTGTTCACCCATCAAATCAGATTTAACTTCTGCCACAAAAGATGATTCCAATACACCAGCCTTATGACCTCCAGTACCCGCAGCATAGGCTTTTGCTTGTTCAAAACCTTTGCCTTGTGGGTCATTATCAGGATGTACTGCAATTAGGGTTGGCACTCCAAAACCTCTTTTATATTCCTCTCGAACCTCCGAACCAGGACACTTGGGTGCTACCATTATTACAGTCAAATCTTCACGGATTTGCATGCCCTCTTCAACGATATTAAACCCATGTGAGTAGGACAAAGTAGCACCTTCTTTCATCAAAGGCATAATGGTATTCACCACATTTGTATGTTGTTTATCTGGAGTAAGGTTAATGACCAAATCTGCCGATGGAACCAATTCATTATAGGTACCAACAGTAAATCCGTTTTCAGTGGCGTTTTTATAGGACTGCCTTTGTTCTTTTATTGCAGCCTCGCGTAAAGTGTAAGCTATATCGAGACCTGAATCCCTCATGTTCAAACCTTGATTAAGGCCTTGTGCCCCGCAACCCACGATTACTATTTTCTTGCCTTTCAATGCGTTTACACCATCCGAAAACTCACTGCTATCCATAAATCTGCATTTTCCCAACTGCGTCAATTGATCTCGTAATGATAGTGTATTAAAATAATTTGCCATTTTAAATTCTCTTTATTAATTATTTATCCTGATAAAAATCGTTTAATATTGTTGTAATCGGCATTTTTGCCTTGGTAACCGCTAATCTCCCAGAGCGTACAAACTGCATGATTCCGAACGGCTCTAATTCGTCATGCATTTCGTCAATTTCATGCCTTCTTCCCGTTTTTGCCAAAACAAAGAAATCTCTGGAAACAGTAACGATTTGCGAGTTGCTCTCCTTGATTATGTTTTGTATTTGACGTTCATCAAATAATAAATGCGACGCAATCTTGAACAATGCCGATTCCTGATAGATGATATCATCATCGTTGTGATAAAAAGCTTTGATGACTTCAATTTGTTTTTCGATTTGTCTAACAATGTTCTTGGTCCAATCCTCATTAGTGTTCACCACTATTGTGAACTTAGAAACATTCTCAATTTCTGATTTAGAAACGTTTAGACTCTCTATATTAATGTGTCTCTTTAAGAATATCCCTGATATTCTATTTAACAATCCCACATTGTTTTCGGAATAAACCGAAATTGTAAACCATTGTTTTTCCATAAATATTAACTCTTATAAATATTTTCGTACTGCAATGATCAGGCCTGTAGACCATTCCATTTTTGTTATTGTAAAATCGTTGCGTTGCTCTAAATAATCAATCAAATTATCAACGTGCTCTTGATGGCCCTCCGGCCAGTTAGACTGGGCAGTCATATCATCGATGATATAAAATCCGCCTACATTGACCATATCAAGGATTTCTGATATCCCTTCATATTTACCAGGCCAAGCATCGGCGAAAATCAAATCGAATTTCTCTTTGCAATGATTTGCGATCCATTCCGAACCATCTTCACAGATTATCTGCACCCTTTCATCATTTCCAAAGAAATCTTTGGCAATTTCAATCAATTCGACATCATTATCAATCGATGTTAATCTGGATTCCGCATCCATTCCATCAACCATCCATGATAAAGACAACCCTATGCCCGTACCCAACTCTAGAAACTCACCTTTTGGTTTGGACGCCGTCAGTGTTTTAAGTAACGTACCTATATACAGATCAGAAGGCATGGTAAAGTTTATCTCCGCAGATTTGCTTTCCAATGCTGAATGGACCTTTGGCTTGTCTAGAATATTTGAATCGTTCATTCTATTTTAATCTAATATCGGAAACCGAAGCCCCAGAAGGAATCATAGGAAATACATTGTCCTCTTTCTCAACGGCCACTTCCAAGAAATAAGCGTCTTTTGAGGCTATCATCTCTTCCACTGTAGCCTTTAAATCTTTACGTTCAGTTACTTTTTTCGCTGTAATATCATATCCCTCAGCAATTTTGACAAAGTTTGGATTACTCATTACCGTAGAGGCATATCTACTTTCAAAGAACAGCTCCTGCCATTGCCGTACCATTCCCAAATGACCATTGTTCAGGACAACAATCTTTACCGGAGTCTTGTTTTGAAAAATCGTACCCAGCTCCTGAATGGTCATTTGATACCCTCCATCGCCTATTATAGCTACAACTTCCCTATCCATAGCGCCCATTTTAGCACCTATGGCCGCAGGTAATGCAAAGCCCATAGTTCCCAATCCACCTGAGGTAATATTACTTTTAGATTGTTTGAACTTGGCATATCTACAGGCGATCATTTGGTGTTGGCCCACATCACTGACAATAACGGCTTTATGTCCTGTAGCGATGTTGATTTCTTTGATGACCTCCGCCATGGTCAAACCATTTTTTGTGGGATGAAGTTCTTCTTTAATTACTGCATCATACTCGATTTTATATTTCTCTTTGAATTGGTTATGCCATTCCTCATGACTGTTCTCATTGATTTTGGGCAACAACAGGCTCAAAGTCTCTTTGGAGTTTCCTAATACCGCTACATCAGCTGGTACATTCTTGTTTACTTCAGCTGGGTCTATTTCAAAATGAATGACTTTCGCCTGCTTCGCGTAAGTGTCCAAACTACCCGTTACCCTATCATCGAAACGCATACCAATAGCGATAAGCAAATCGCATTCATTAGTCAAAATATTAGGTCCATAATTTCCGTGCATCCCAACCATACCTACATTTAAGGGATGGTCAGTATCCATTGCTGACAGACCTAAAACAGTCCAAGCTGCAGGAATTCCAGCTTTTTCAACCAATGCTTTAAGCTCTTCCTCCGCTTCACCAATGATTACCCCTTGTCCGAAAACAATAAAAGGCTTTTTTGCGTTATTTATCAATTCTGCGGCGGCTTTAATGGCCTCCATACTAGGTTTAGGAACTGGTTTATAGCTTCGTACCCCTGTACAATGCTCATAGCTGAAGTCTAACTCATCAAACTGGGCATTTTTTGTAATATCTACCAATACAGGTCCTGGACGGCCCGATCTTGCGATATAGAATGCCTTGGCCATAACCTCTGGTATCTCCTCAACATTGGTTACCTGATGGTTCCATTTAGTAACTGGGGTTGAAATTCCGATGATATCAGTTTCTTGGAACGCATCAGACCCCAATAAATGTCTTGGTACTTGCCCAGTAATGCAAACCATAGGTGTTGAATCTATTTGGGCGTCGGCCAAGCCCGTGACCAAATTTGTAGCACCTGGACCAGATGTTGCCATGGCAACCCCTACTTTCCCAGTTACGCGAGCATATCCCTGCGCTGCATGGGTAGCTCCTTGTTCGTGTCGTGTTAGAACATGGGTTAGTTTATCCTGAAACTTATAAAGTTCATCATAAACCGGCATGATCGCACCGCCAGGATATCCATAAAGCAGGTCCACACCTTCAGCCAATAAACAATGTATGATGGCTTCTGCCCCACTCATCCTTATCGTAGTGGGACTTTTGGTCTCTTTTTTTTGTTCTTTCAATGTTTCCATAAGTATAATTCTAAATGGGCTCTCCGTAAAACATCACTGATATCCCCAAAATGGGATATTGATCAAATAATATAATTTTAAAATTCATCAGTTACACATCCTTGTGAAGCTGATGATACAGTTTTTGCATATTTATATAAGCTTCCTTTTCTAACCTTTAATGCCGGTTGTATCCATTTTGCCTTTCGAGATTTGATTTCTTCATCAGATAAAGCAACAGAAATACTATTCTTTTCAGCATCAATGGTTATAATGTCACCGTCTTCCAAAAGTCCGATCATACCTCCCTCTTGGGCTTCAGGACAAACATGCCCAACGACAAACCCATGGGTACCTCCAGAAAACCTACCATCTGTAATCAAAGCAACTTCTTTGCCAAGACCAGCTCCCATAATTGCGGCAGTTGGCTTGAGCATTTCTGGCATTCCAGGGCCTCCTTTTGGACCTTCATAACGAATTACAACCACATCACCCTTATTGACCAATCCGGCTCCTATACCTGCATTGGCCTTAAATTCATCATCAAATACTTTTGCAGGGCCCGAAAAGTACAGGCCCTCTTTTCCCGTTATTTTTGCAACAGATCCCTCTTCTGCCAAATTGCCATAAAGTATACGAAGATGCCCAGTTTCTTTGATAGGTTTATTCAATGGTTTTATCACTTGTTGACCCTCAGTTAAGCTAGGTACATCAGCCAAATTTTCTGCTATTGTCTTACCGGTAACCGTTAAACAATCACCATGTAGCATTCCGTTTTCAAGCATGAATTTCATCACGGCCGGAGTACCACCAACACGATGTAAATCTTCCATCAAGTATTTGCCACTAGGCTTTAAATCGGCCAAAAATGGGGTTGTGTCGCTTATTTTTTGAAAATCATCCAATGTAAACTCAATTTCGGCCGCTTTTGCTATGGCCAAAAAGTGCAATACTGCATTGGTAGAACCGCCCAAAAGGGTGAGTAGCCGCACGGCATTTTCAAATGATCTACGTGTAATGATATCGCTTGGTTTTAAATCATTTTCCATCAAGTAGCGCAAAGCAACACCTGAGTTGATACAATCTTGTTTCTTCTCATTACCCAAAGCTGGGTTCGACGAATTGTATGGCATTGCCATCCCCAACGCTTCTATTGCAGATGCCATTGTATTCGCAGTATACATACCCCCACATGCACCGGCGCCAGGACAAGCGTTCTGTATGATACTTTTATAATCATCCTCATTCAAGGTACCTGCAACTTTCTCTCCCCAAGCTTCAAAAGCAGATACGATATCTAACTTCTTATCTTTAAAACAACCGGATGCAATCGTACCTCCATAAACTAAAACAGAAGGTCTATTCAAACGAATCATAGCCATCAAAGCTCCAGGCATATTTTTGTCACAACCAACCACTGTGACCAAGGCATCATAATTCATGGCCTGCACAACAGTTTCCATAGAATCGGCTATGATATCCCTAGAAGGGAGTGAATATCTCATACCGTATGTACCCATTGAAATGCCATCGCTTACACCAATGGTATTGAAAACCAAACCTACCAGTCCTCCTTTTTGAGTGCCTTCCTTAACATGCTGTGCCAAATCATTCAGATGCATATTGCAAGGATTACCTTCATAGCCGGTACTCGCGATACCTACCAAGGGTTTCTCTAAATCATTTTCGTCAAGCCCTATTGCATACAACATAGCCTGTGCTGCCGGTTGTGTTGGATCCTGGGTGACATTTTTACTGTATTTATTCAATTCCATTAAAAAAATATTGTTGTTCCTAAATTCTATTAGCCGTAATTGTTAATCAAATATAATTCATTAAAATGCCCTGATATTGCAACATTCTATGCCGCTCTAAATCCAAGCTCTTAGTTATTTATTTATACTATTGATAATCAACACTATAACTGTTATATTTTACCATATTCAATACTTTGAAAGTATTGATATTAGTACCGTTAATTACTCAATAAAATAAAAAAACCTGTATCAAAATCATCTGATACAGGTTTCATTTAATCAATAGAAATCTATATCATCCCCTTTGAGAGACAATAAGAATACGGTTGACTATAACACTTGTTGTTTTCATAGGACAATATTAAATAAAAAATTCAATACTCAAAAGAGATTTCCCCATAATCCAATGAATACGTTGTCTTACGTTCTTAATACCTTGAAAATTAAGAAAGTTTGGCCTTTATCCTATAATCATTAATTTTATGGCTTATTTGAAGGGTATTTTTTTAACTTGTTTATATATAAGTATTTGATATCGACCAATCAAAAAAACGACAACCATTTTATTGATTTTATAAGACAATGATCGAAAAAGTAGGTCAATTTTTAAAGCAGGATTTCACCTTGCTCGATTCAAGAATCAATAAGCTTATTCTTATTGGTTTCATAGGCCTGTATTCAGTTTTTTTTCTCAGTGTCTATACCCCTTTTAATATTAACCACTGGGGAAATAATTATTATTTTAGGTACGTTTTACTTGGCATTACCATTGTTTCAATCTCACAATTTGTCCTGAGACCAATATTTGGTTTAAAAACATTCAAATATTATAGCCTTATACTTTGGGGTCTTTTTGAAATGTTTATAATGGCCAGTGTACTACATTTATTGTATGCCATTCCCTTTGATACGATTAGCGATAAAGTTTATGACTATTTGCATACGATCTGGATTGTCAATTTAGTGGCAGCAGTACCTTATGTATTAGTCATATTCTATCTGTTATTTAGAGAAAAAATTTCAGATTTCAAGGCTATCGAAAAGAATACCTTTGGAGTGGGTACTGCGAAAAGCAATAAACTTTTAACCATTACAGGTGAGAATGATAAAGTTGTCCTTGCTATTAAATACCACCAACTTTTATATGTAAAATCTGCCGGGAATTATCTGGAATTCTTTTATTTGAAAGGTGAGAAGTTAGCAAAAGAATTAGTAAGGGCAAGATTAAAAGAGCTGGAAAAAAAAATTGTCGACACCAATGTAGTTAAGGTTCATCGGTCGTACATGGTTAATGTACGGCATATTTCTTCTTTAAAAAAAACAAAGAAAAGCTACGAATTGATCGTCCAGCATATTCCTGACATAGTAATTCCCGTTTCAACCGGGTTCAAAGGTTCTTTTGAAGAAGCTCTAAAACAAAAAGTGTCCCATTAGTCACAACATAGGCATCATTCATCACAAAGTTCCCTGAATTTTCCTTATCAGGGGTTCAACTCTATTTATTTGCAATTCTCAACAACTAGGCAAAATATGTTTTGATTCATTTACTATGCACGCATAACAAACAATAGTATTTGACCGTATGAAGGAAATTACCATAGGTCATACCCTAAGGGCCACATGGCAGGCCATGGCAAGAATATAAAATGAGATCAACAACCAGTTCAAGCAAGATCTATAGGAAGAGTATCATTAAATCATGTATTTATGGGCTGCTTTTTTGTGTGATAATATTGGTTCTTTATTCTGGGAATGCTTCTTCTTCGTATACAGATATCCCTAACTTAAATTGTAATTGCCCGCCAGGCTTTAAGCTCAACAAAGACAATAAGTGCATTGCAAGGAATCTTTACCACCAATATGCCATTAGGAATAAAGCTGGGGTCGGTGGGTTGAGATCCGCATTGCCAGAGATAAGAGATGGGTTTACCCCTCAGGAAATTGACCTAGGACGGTATTTATTCTTTGACCCTGTGCTTTCTGGAAACGGTACCGTATCCTGTGCTACATGTCATGAACCCGATAAAGGGTTTGGGGATGGGCTGGCTACAAGCATTGGAATTGATGGGCACAAGCTTAAAAGGGCTGCGCCTTCTTTATGGAATGTAGGCTACCTAAGACGATTGTTTTGGGATGGTCGTGCATCAACATTGGAAGAGCAAATAGAAGGTCCTTTATTCTCGGAAGAAGAAATGGGCAATACCCCTGAAAATCTCCTGAAGACCCTAAACTCTATTGAAAACTACAGAAACCTTTTTGCTGAAGCCTATTCGGAAAGGGATAAAGACGCCCCTATTCAGCTCGATGAGATATATAGGGCCATAACAGCCTTTGAAGCATCTCTTATTTCATTGAATAGTAAATATGATCAATATGCCCATGGATATCATGGAGCCTTAAATCAAAAAGAAATAGAAGGACTCAATATCTTTAGGTCGTTTGTTGCTAGATGTGCAGAATGCCACACTCCCCCATTATTCACAAACCAGCAGTTTGCCGTCATAGGTTCCCCCGAACCTGACGGCTTACCGTTGGATCCAGGGGCTGAAATTCCATTTGCCGACAAAACATTAAGGGGAGGCTTTAAGGTTCCCAGCCTACGAAATATTGCCAAAACAGCACCATATATGCATTCGGGTCGGTTTGATTCACTCAGGGAAACTGTACAGTTCTATACAGATGGCCGGGGACACGCGGTACCGGAAAATGAAGATTTACGTATTCACTGGCATATATGGGAGCCCAATCTAACCGATTATGAGTTGGACAGATTGGTAGATTTTTTAAAGACATTGACCGACGAGTCTTTTGTTCCCAAAATACCAAAAAAATTGCCTTCGGGCCTAAAAGCATCAATTTAACTAACAATCAAAACAGATAAAATGAAGAAAAACTCACCCGTATTAAAAATCATTGGCTCCCTACTGCTTCTTTCAATGGGTATATACCTAGGAAAAACATTCTTTGGTCAAAAGGATGTAGAGACAGTGCCAATGCCCTCTACAATAAAGTATAGGAATGTTGGAATATCAAAAGACACGACGCAAGTAACCCAAACGCAGGGCTTTAATGGAAAAATCATTGAGGTCAAAGAAGGAGGAAAAATACAAGCCGCCGTCAAAGAGGCCAACCCTGGGGATTTAATCCGGGTTTTTCCAGGAACGTATTCCGAAAATGTATATATAGATAAGGACAACATTAGCCTTCAAGGGGTTGTTATAGACGGAGAGTGGCCAATATTAGACGGAAAGAAAAAAATAAATGATGCATTTCTATATTCTGGCAATGGAATATTAATCGAGAATTTTAAGATTATCAATTACAAAGGCAATGGTGTTATGGGCCAAGCCGGGAATAATTTTGTAATTCGTAATAATTGGATAATTGATACCGGTGTCTATGGGATCTTTCCACAGTATGGTAAAAATGGGCTCATTGAACATAATGTACTGAGCGAAATTGAGGATGCGGCCATTTATGTGGGTATGTGCGATAACGTAGATGTATTACACAATGAAGTCTTCGATAATGTAGCAGGCATTGAAATTGAAAATTCCAGACATTGCTTGGTCCAAAACAACTATGCACATGACAATACCGCGGGTCTTCTAGCTTTCATATCACCAGGGTTACCTATAAAAACCACTTTTGATGTTATATTTAGAGACAACTTTGTTGTCAACAATAACCACGAAAATTTCGGGGCCCCAGGATCTACAGTCGCAGGTTTACCCCCAGGTACAGGCATTTTGATTATGGCCGCGGATGATGTAATCATCGAGAACAATATTATTTCAGGTAACAACAATACAGGAATCACAATTGTAGATCACCTTACAGGTGCGCCTACGGCCAATGACCCAAATTCAGAAGGAAACCCTGATAGAGTGGTTATTTTGGATAACCTTATGTATGGGAACGGTAACGATCCAACTGGCGAGATCAAAGCCATAATGCTTACGCAAATGGACACCAAAGGTCCGGATATCTTTGCCTATGGCGGTGGAACAGGAAGTACTATTCGAGACAAGAACAAGTACCGCACTTTTGGCCTAGACGGTTATGGGCCTGCACAAATTACAGACACCAAGGATATACCAACAATGATGACCCCAACTCCCGTAGCGCCCAGGTCGGTCTCCAAAGAGGAATTGGGCGAACTTACCTACTATGGAGTATGTGCAGGTTGTCATGCCTTTGGAAGTCGATTGATCGGCCCTCCGACTGAAATCATACAGGCCATTCATAACAACAACCCCCAGGGTATAGTAGACTATATCAACAATCCAAAAAATCTTAGAGAAGACTATCCTGAAATGCCTCCGCAGGATTACTTATCCGATGACGCGAAAATGGCGGTTGCAGAATACATTTTAGCCTTAAAGGAATAATGGAGTACTATTCTACTATAAAATTGAACAACTATACTGAGCAAATTATATGAAACAACTATCAATGATTGTAGTCGCGATTGGATTTTCAATTTCGGCTTATGCACAAAAATCGGTTTCCGGTAAAGTACTGGAAAAAGACACGGATATACCGCTTTTGGGAGTAAGTATCTTGGTGAAAGGAACGAACAATGGAACCACCTCGGATTTTGATGGTAACTATACCATAGCAGGAGTTGATTCCAATGCTATATTGGAGTTTTCCTATCTGGGATATAAAACTCAAGAAGTAAGTGTCGGTAATCAAGCCACGGTAGATGTCTCCCTTGAAGTAGATGCACAGCAAATGGACGAGGTCGTTGTTACGGCGCTTAACATACAAAGGGATAAGGAATCATTAGGGTATTCCATCTCGCAGATATCGGCAGATGAAGTCAATGTAGCTCGGGAAAATAATATAATGAATTCACTTTCAGGTAAGGTTTCTGGTCTGCAAATTACCCAGTCCAACACAGGTGTTGATGCTTCCAGCAGGGTACTCCTTCGATTTTTTTGCCACACCGACTTTGTTCTTTCATTTAACGTTTGAATCACTATAGAAAAACAACATATTATAATTTTAGGTTGATAGCGATTAGTACAACATTGTATTCGTTTAGGAATACATCCCCAAATGAATAATTTGAGGATATTCTTATAACCAAAGTTCATTTAATACCGATATTAGAGGAATGGATATTTTAAGAAAACAACGTGATTATTTTTTCACCCAACAGACCAAGGACGTTTCATTTCGTAAAAGGGTTTTGAAACGTCTACAAAAAGAGATTATTTTTAGGGAAGACGACATCTGTGATGCTTTGTATAAAGATTTTAAAAAGCCAAAATTTGAAACCTTGGCGGCAGAGACCCAATTTGTACTTGCTGAATTAAAACAGGCCTTGAAACATATAGATGTATGGGCTAGACCCGAAAGAAAAACGGCCACTTTGATGAATTGGCCTTCTTCTGACTGGATTTACAAAGAGCCCTATGGTGCCGTACTTATTATTGCTCCGTGGAATTATCCGTTTCAACTGGCCATCGCTCCATTAATTGGTGCTATAACGGCTGGAAATACCGTAGTACTTAAACCCTCTGAAGCAACTCCAAATACAGCAGCTATAGTTTCTGAAATAATCGGTTCTGTTTTTGAACCCGAGCATGTTGTCGTTATTGAAGGTGGTGTTGACGTATCTCAACAACTTTTGGCTCAAAAATGGGATTACATATTTTTTACAGGAAGCACCAAAGTCGGACAAATAGTATATGAAAGTGCCGCCAAACATCTAACCCCGGTAACCTTGGAATTGGGTGGGAAAAACCCTTGCATTGTAGATCAGACGGCGTCCATTTCCTTGAGTGCAAAAAGAATTGTTTGGGGTAAGTTCTTGAATGCGGGTCAAACATGCATTGCGACGGATTATATTTTGGTACATAAAGATGTCAAAACTAAACTTATTGAGGCGTTGATTCAAAACATTACCCGGTGCTATGGAGAACATATAGAGGCCTCACCGGATTTTTCACGTACGGTTAACCAAGGCCATTACAATAGATTAAAAGACATGTTGGAGGGCGAGGAAATTCTCTTTGGGGGACAAACCAATGATGAGGACAATTATCTATCCCCCACTTTGGTAAATGAACCAAAATTGGATAGTAAACTTATGTTTGGAGAAATATTCGGGCCTATCCTCCCGATCATTGCCTATGAAACGGAGGATGACATTCGTAAGCATATTATGAATTATGGCAAGCCACTGGCCACTTATGTTTTTTCTAACCGGAAGAAATTTCAAGAGAAAATAATAAATACCTATAGTTTTGGTGGTGGTGCCGTAAATGATACGGTTATTCAAATCACCAATAAAAAATTGCCCTTTGGTGGTGTGGGGTCAAGTGGAATTGGTTCCTACCATGGCAAAACATCATTTGATATTTTTTCACATCATAAGGGCATTATAAAAAAGGCGAACTGGATGGATGCTCCGTTACGCTATCCCCCGTATAATTTACCAATGAAGTTTGTGAAAAAAATAAAATATCTATTTTAGCTTCATGGAAAAAACAGTTACGGAAGCGATTCAATATAGGCGTTCAGTTCGCATATTTAGGAATGATGTTGAGTTGGACGATGAGAAGGTTCGACACTGTTTGGAAAATGCATCTCTGGCTCCAACCAGCAGTAATCTACAGTTGTGGGAATTTTATCATGTAACCGATAAAGCCATATTAGCAGCTTTATCTAAAGCTTGTTTTGACCAGCCAGCGGCTAAGACGGCTAAGCAATTAGTGGTAGTGGCCGCGAGAAAAGATCTTTGGCGTAAAAGAAGTAAGGCGAACATAGAATTTTTGAAGAAAGGCTTTGAAAACAAGCCCAAGGATCAATACAGCACTAGGGAAAAATTTGTCTTGCATTATTATGGCAAGCTTATCCCAACTATCTACACTGAATTTCTCGGTATTCTAGGATGGTTTCGTTTCTTGATTTTCCAATGTATAGGTTTGTTCAGACCCATTTATAAGCAAGTCCGAAATTCAGATATGCGCATTGTGGCCCACAAAAGTGCCGGATTGGCCGCTCAAAATTTCATGATCAGCATGGCCGCTATCGGATATGATACTTGTCCTATGGAAGGTAGTGATACTGGAAGGGTGAAAAAGGTTTTGGGTTTGCCTTGGGGTGCAGAAATAACGATGGTCATCGGTTGTGGGGTACGCGATGAAAAAGGAGTGTATGGTCCGCGTTTCAGAGTACCTTTTGAAAATGTTTATAAAAAAATCTAGACCATTTTAAACGAAACCGAATCCCCAAATTTCTTTTGAGCCAAAATTGAAATGGCCTTATCTGAAAGCTGCAGTATTCTAGGATACCCCCCTGTCGTTTGCCCGTCTTTCATCAAAACTATCAATTTACCTGAAGGGGTCAATTGTACGGTTCCAGGCATAGTCGCTGAAGTTAACATGGATATTTGATGCTTGTTTATTTTTTTTTCAAACTGATATCCCATCCTGCTGTATTCCTTGGCCACCGAAAATTCCTTGAAAAAAAGTGCTTCTAAATGATTATTCTCCAACAGTCCATATTCTGGTCCTTGGGTCACCTCAAGGACTATTTCCTCTAAAAGACAATCTACCTTTAATTCAGAAATTTTAGACGCAAAAGTGTTTCTTTCAATATAGGGGATTTCATCCTTATCCCTTAAACATCCTGAGGAGGTAATAGGGTAAAACTGGGATTGACTTCCCAAAACCCCCTTTACGTTAAACCCATCTTTAATAGCCAAATACCCTCTAAATCCTTTGGTCAAACGCCCATATGACAGAATATCACCTGCATTGATTTTATAAGTTTTGTAATTGGAAATCGGTTCATTGTTCAAAGTTGCGGACATTTTCGCTCCGGCCAATACTATATAGGTGTCTGTTTCAAATTCCAATGTTGGCCCTGTCATTGTAATTTCCAAAACAGACGCCATGACATCATTCTCTAACAAATCGTTGGCCTTCTTCACGACATTAATATCCATCACGCCCGAGATGGGAACGCCTTTATCCCGATAACCAAATCGTCCTGCATCCTGTAAAGTCGTATAAAAACCGGATTTTAAAACCTTAAGCATCCAACTTTATTTTTTCAAATTGATAAATCCCTACCTCACCTTCTATTTTATGTAGTTTATACTCCGCTCTGGATATGGCATAAAACTGAATCTTATCACCTACATTAACAAAACAGGGATTATCTCTCTGCGCATCAAAAATGGGAACTGAACAATTACCGATAATATTCCAACCGCCGGGAGATTCTTGCGGGTAAATACCTGTTTGTTTTCCGGCCAAACCAACAGATCCCTTAATTACTTTTTGACGTGGCTCGGACCTTCTAGGAACCTCCAAGGTAGCCGGCAAGCCTCCTAAATACATAAAGCCAGGTAAAAACCCTATTCCAAAAACCCTAAATTCATAAGAAGTGTGCATCGAAATAACTTCTGGTATGGACTTACCCAAAAGCTCGGAAACTTCTTCTAGGTCTATCCCAAAATCAAGGTCATAACAAACCGGTAATCGCCATAGATGTTTTGGACTTTTAAGGGTATTATCCTTTTGGCCATACCATATTCCCAACTGTGATTTAAATGGTTCGAAATTGATTCTCTTATTCCTTTGAATCAACATCAATGAATTATAGGCAGGAACCATTTCCCAATCCTCCGTGTTTAAACAATCTGCTTTCAAATAAGCATTGAATTGTAGAATATCCTCTAAAATGGCTTCATCAACTTCATTCGGCCATTCAAGCAATACGGCATGCACTCCAAAAGGTCTAATGGAAATGGAATATTTTTTCACTTCTTACTATAAATGTTTTGTATGGGTAATTCTCTCGAAAGGTACATTAATATTTGCAATGCATTGGGCGTATCTCCATGTAAACAATAGGTGTCAGCAACAATTTTCGCAATAAATCCATCAATAGTTTTAATAGTATGCCCTTTAACCATTCTAACTAAATGATTTAGAACATATTTAGGCTCTTCAATGAGCGCATTGGGCATTTTTCTTGAAACCAAACTTAAATCGAAATTATAATTTCTATCAGCAAATGCCTCGTACATTAGTTTAAAACCCCGACCCAGGGCTTCTTTGGCAAGAATGGATTCATAGGGGGCATACAGAACCGCAACATCCTTATATTCTTCTATTGCATTCAAAAAAGTTAAGGCAAGGTCCTTATTTTTAACCAAATCATTGTATAATGCACCATGGGGCTTTATATGATGTAACGCAAGCTTCTCTTTTTCCAATATGTTAACCAAACCTGTAATTTGGGATTGGATACTCTCGCGGAAAGCACTTGCTTCAATTTTTATGGACATCCGCCCAAAATTTTCCCGGTCGGGATATGAAGGGTGAGCTCCAATATGAACACTGTGCAATTTTGCCAATTTTGTTGTTCGAAGCATTGAATGGGTATCTCCCGCATGTCCCCCACAAGCAATATTGCAAGAAGAAATCAACGGGAATAACTCATTTTCATTATCCATTCCTTCACCTACATCACAATTTATGTCAATATATATTTCTTTCATTTCAGAAGAGACCAAAAACTTTGAAAACACTTTTTGCACCCAATATGATTGCCAATATAATTATTCCCCAGCCCAGCATATTCTGTACCCTCGTATTTCTGTATTCGCCCATTACGGATTCCTTGTTGACAATCCACACTAAAAAGACGGCGATAACGGGAAGCAATATACCGTTGGCCACCTGTGCAAACTTGATAATATCTATTGGCTTAATATCAAAGGAGAGAAAAAATACACCCAATCCCAGAATGAATATCCATATAATTCTGAATTTTACATCCTTTAAACCTGCATTCCAACCAAAACAGCTATTCGCTACATAAGCAGCAGCTAAAGGAGCAGTGATTGCCGATGTTATGCCAGCGGCAAAAAGGCCAATACCCATAAAATAGGTTGCGCTATTACCATACAATGGCTCCAAACCTTGGGCGAGATCTAAAACATTCTTAATTTCTTTTCCAGGAATATTCGAAGCAGCAACAATAATTGCCATCGATACCACACCTCCTAGGGCAATCGATATAAATGTATCCTTTCTTGCCGTTTGCAAATACGCTTTGGATTTCCATTTTTCACTAACCAAAGATGCATGTAGAAATAGGTTATAAGGAACTATTGTAGTACCGACCAAGGCCACTATGGTAAGAACACTTCCTTCAGGTGTTGAAGGAACAAACAAACCTTTTAACAACGCTATGATGTCGGGCTTGGTAATTAAGGCCGTAAGCAGAAATGATAAACTCATGATTATGACCAAAGTCACAAAGACTTTCTCTAAGGCCTTATAATTGCCGAAAAACAAAAGTAAAAAGGCCAATGAACCAATAATAAGCGGATAATATTGGGAATATTCAGTACCAAAAAGTGCTTCCATTCCCAATGTGGCCCCACCTATATTCCCAGCTTCGTAAGCTGCATTGCCAACAACAATTGCGAATAGCACTATACCGAGCAATAGAAAACGAATCCACGGCGTCTTTAATTCATTTTTAATGGCATCTGCCAACCCATTTTGAGTAACAATCCCTAATCTTGCCGACATTTCCTGTAAAACAATTGTGGCGATTATAGAAAGTAACATTGCCCACAGCAGGGCATACCCAAAGCCCACGCCTGCCAAGGTACAAGCGGTTACAGTTCCTGGCCCTATGAATGCAGCTGCGACAAGTACACCTGGACCGATTTTTTTGAACATATAAATAATAGGTTATTATCTCAGATGTGTAAATATAATCGGTATGAATCAAAAACTGTTCTATGAATTCATTAATTACACCACAGTTTTAACACTTTTTGATGTAGTTCATCTAAAAAAATGCACTTCATCTAAAAGTAGGACGTCATACATCGATTTTATATAATAATTGAAAATGTATGAGGTTATAATAGTCCCAAATCTAAATCAACCCAAATAAATGACATGTTTAGAATGCAGCAAAAATCTTGATTATTTAGAGCACAAGAATTCGATGGATCAATTGGGTCTTGAATTATGTAAACAACATCGAACCCTAATGGCAAAATTGATCGAGAACAATAATACCCCTATTGAGGCCATGCAATTGTACTATGGTTTAAAGGCAGTCGGTGTAAACCCAATGTTGGAATGGTGGGACGGAAAGAAATCCATAGATATAGCAATTTCCCGCGTGAAACTTAATATTGAAATTGATGTTGAATATCATATGTTAACCCATGAACAGGCCATAAATGATCTGGAAAGGACTATGCATTCCTTTAAAAATGGATTTACAACAATTCGTATTCCCCATATCTTGATAAAACATTATCTAAAAGAAACCGTTAACAACATACTCGGAATTATGGAAGGCCTTAAGGCCAACATCAAGGTAATTTAACCTTTTCCTGGACAGCGTTCAGGATCTAAAACTAAAATTATGAGCGTTTATAAAAAGGTTTTAACACTCCCCTTAAGACTATCAATGGTTATCTTGTTAATGGGCATGTTGATGAAAATCTTGGAATGGCCCTTGGCCTGGCAGACAATGCTTATTTCTTTTATTACCATTGGCATTCTTTACATTGTTCGCTTTTGGAAAAAACCAACGGTTCAGTTTATCGACTATGTAAAATTAATCCTTGTTGTTTTTTGGACAACGAATGGCGTCTTCCGAATTATGGACTTCCCGTACACCCTTATTTTTCAGGTAATAATAGCTGTTACTTTTGTGATTTGGTTTATTATGGAAGGAACAGCCTATTTTCTTGATGATGATCGCAGGGCCAAAAATAGCAACGGTCAATTAGCATGGAACTTTTTAATGGTCATAGGAACACTTTCAATTATAGCAGGAAGCCTTATGAAGTTATTGAATTGGGAATTTGCAATTCCACTACTGATAATGGGTATTACCATTGTAGCCGTCTATATTCTTAAAGATACTTTTATTGCCAATAAAATGGGCAATGATGATCGAAGCAACCAAGAATATCAGATATAGCGCATTTATAAACTTTCATTTCATACCCAATCAAACTTAAATATCCATAATTATTTGTATCTTATTTCTCTAAGAAACATCTATGAGAAATATTGATAGAAGAACATGGTTGAGGGCTATTGGACTTTCTAGTGGTTTTGCCTTATTAGGAGGATTTGAGACACTGGCCATTGACGCTCCCAAAAATCCTTTTTATCCTACTAAATTGGCCAGACTTAATGCCAATGAAAATCCATATGGACCATCTCAAAAGGTCAGGGAGGTTCTCTCAAATAATTTTGAAGTAGGATGTAGATATCCTTTTAGAACGCTATCATCACTTGTCAATGTAATAGCAGAAAAGGAGGGGGTTTCCAAAGACCATATTGTAATTACAGGAGGTTCAACAGAAGGTTTAAAGGCAGCCGGACTTACTTTTGGAGGTTTTGGCGATGGAGAGATTATAGCTGCAGATCCTACTTTTCAAGCCATGCTGAACTATGCAGAGACTTTTGGCACCAAAGTGCATAGAGTCCGGGTAAACGATAAGATGGAACATGATTTAGAGGCTATGGCCAGTAGGATAAACAAAAAGACCAAACTTATTTTCATTTGTAACCCAAATAACCCAACAGGAACCTTATTGAATAAAGACAAGCTCAAGGATTTTTGTAAATCCCATGACCATCAATCGGTTATTTTCTGTGATGAGGCCTATTACGATTTTATTATGGAACCTGATTATCCTTCAATGGTGGAATTGGTAAAAGAAGGCCGCAATATTATTGTTTCAAAGACATTTTCAAAAGTGTTCGGATTAGCAGGTTTACGCGTGGGATATCTGATTGCTAAACCCGAATTGGCCACCAAACTAAAAGCCAGTGTTATGGCCAATACCAATACTATGGCCATCGAAGCTGCAAAAGAAGCCCTCAAGGATGATGAATTCTATACATCCAGTTTATTGAACAATGTTAAGGCCAAAAACGAAATCTACACTATTTTGGATGACTTGGGCCTTGAGTATATAAAGTCACATACAAACTTCGTGTTTTTTAAAACAGGAAGACCTATAATTGAAATGATCGGTGCCATGCAAGCCGAAAATATTCTTATTGGTAGACCCTTCCCTCCTTTTTATAATTGGGCCCGAATCAGTACGGGCACCATGGCAGATATGGAACGCTTTAGTGTGGCTTTAAAGAAAGTCATGGGCTAGATAGTCCGAACATTAAATAAAACCAACCGTAAACTAAAATTTGAATCCGCATATGAATGGTCATCTAAGTATTGCCTTAAAAAGTGCAGTTGAAGCAGGTAAAGAAATTCTTGAAATTTATGAAAATGATTTTGAGATTAATATAAAGGAAGATAAATCGCCTCTTACAGAAGCCGACACTTCTTCAAGCGACATAATCAACAGCTATTTGGAAGCTACGGAATTTCCTATAATCAGCGAAGAAATCAGAAACCTTGAGTTTGACATCAGAAAAGGCTGGTCAACTTGTTGGATAGTAGACCCTTTAGACGGAACCAAGGAATTCATCAAAAGAAATGGTGAGTTTACCGTTAATATTGCATTGGTCGAAAACGGCATACCAAAAATTGGGGTTATCTATGTGCCTGTTACCAGAGAGCTATATTATGCAGATGTTTCTAAAGGAAAAGCATACAAAACAGTATTGAACAATGAGCATGAGGTTAATGGGCCCTTTTATAACGCCAGTGATTTGATCCATCCAACAAAAGATGACAACCATCTGATAAGAGTAGTGGGAAGCCGATCCCATATGAACGAGGACACACTTGAATTTATCGAACAGCTTAAAGAGGACTATAAAGAAATAGATATTGTTTCGAAAGGAAGCTCTTTGAAGTTTTGTCTTGTAGCAGAGGGAAAAGCTGATATTTATCCAAGATTTGCACCAACAATGGAATGGGATACTGCGGCCGGGCATGCCATATGCAGTGCAGTAGGGTTATCTGTGATTTCAAAGGAAACCAACAAAGAATTGGCCTACAACAAAGAAAATTTGCTGAACAGTTATTTTATGGTTAGAAAATAATGACTAGTAATTCCCGTAAACGGCATCTCGCCAAATCCATAACTTGGAGAATCGTTGGTACCTTGGACACTTTTATTTTGTCCTGGATCATTACCGGTAATCCTATAATGGGCTTGAAAATTGGGCTAGCGGAGGTAGTAACTAAAATGTTATTGTATTACCTCCATGAAAGATTATGGTTTAAAACTAATCTACCCAACAGCAATAGAAGGCATGTTTATAAAACATTTAGTTGGCGGACAGTTGGCACTTTGGATACTGTTGTTTTAGCTTGGATCATAACTGGTAATCCAATGACCGGGTTTAAAATTGGTGTTGTAGAAATTATTACAAAAATGATATTTTATTATTTACATGAAAAACTATGGTACAAAATCGACTATGGTTTGGAAAAAAGAATCAAAGATGGGAGGAAATGTAGTTCAACAAGAATATAGAATCACAAGAGAGAATAGAAGATTATCTAACGGGCACAACTCCTTCCTGATTTTCTTTACCGGGCTATCAGGCTCAGGGAAATCAACCATATCATCGGCATTGGACGAGAAATTATACAATGAAGGAATTAAAACTTTTGTATTGGATGGCGACAACGTTCGTCGAGGCATAAATAAAAATTTGAGTTTTTCACCTGAAGATCGCTCAGAAAACAATAGGCGAATAGGTGAAATAGCCAATTTGTTTGTAGAGGCAGGCCTAGTAGTTTTAGCAGCATTTGTCTCACCATATAAAAAAGACAGAAATAATATTAAAAATACCGTTGGTCCTGAAAATTTCATAGAGGTGTATATGGCAACTAGTTTGGAAGTATGTGAAAGAAGGGATGCCAAAGGTTTGTATAAAAAAGCCAGAGCAGGTGAGATTAAGAACATGACAGGTATTTCAGCACCTTATGAACCTCCAGAAAAGCCAGATGTGGTTTTGACCCAATCAAATTCAATTGAGGAATCGGTGGATATCGTTTATAATAAAATCAAAGAAAAACTGCAATTAGAAGATGAGTAAATATTATTTAAATTATCTAGATGAATTGGAATCCGAGGCAATATATGTTCTAAGGGAAGTATGGGTTCAATTTCAAAATCCGGTTATCTTGTTTTCCGGTGGCAAGGATTCAATTGTAGTAACCCATTTGGCGCGAAAAGCATTTTACCCTTCAAAAATTCCATTCCCCTTGCTTCATGTTGATACAGGACATAATTTTCCGGAAACTATCAAATTCAGAAATGATTTAACAAAAGAACTTGGTCTTGAATTACTAGTGGGTTCTGTTCAAAAATCGATTGATCAGGGTCGCGTCACTGAGGAAAAAGGAAAACATGCCACTAGAAATGCACTCCAAATAACCACTTTATTGGATACCATAGAAGAAAATAAAATTGATTGTGCCATAGGTGGTGGACGAAGGGATGAGGAAAAGGCAAGGGCTAAAGAACGTTTTTTTTCACATCGTGATGAATTCGGACAATGGGACCCAAAAAATCAGCGACCTGAATTATGGAATATCTTCAATGGCAAGTATTTTGAAGGCGAACATTTCAGGGCTTTTCCAATTAGCAATTGGACAGAAATGGATGTATGGAACTATATTAAAAAGGAACAAATTGAAATACCCTCATTATATTATGCACACGAAAGAAAGGTCGTTTGGAGAAGTAACTCCTGGATCCCACACTCAGAATTTCTTGTTTTAGGTGAAAAAGAAGAAGTTTTAATAAAGAAAATAAGATTCAGGACTTTAGGGGATATTACCATAACCGGGGGAATAGAATCCGATGCCGACACTTTGGAAAAAATTGTTGATGAAGTAGCTGCAATGCGCAATACCGAACGCGGTAACCGATCTGATGACAAAAGGTCTGAAACAGCCATGGAAGACAGAAAACGACAAGGGTATTTTTAGGCCGATAGCTACTTTTATTAAAATTACCACGCTAATACATTAGGAAAATGCAAATAGACAATAACCAATTATTACGATTTACAACTGCTGGAAGTGTTGATGATGGCAAGAGTACCCTTATCGGACGACTATTATATGATTCTAAATCTATCTTTGAAGATCAACTGCGGGCTATTGAAAATACCAGTAGAAGAAGGGGGCATGATGGAATTGACCTGGCTTTATTTACGGATGGCTTGCGAGACGAAAGGGAGCAAGGGATTACCATTGATGTTGCCTATAGATATTTCACAACACCCAAGCGTAAATTTATTATTGCCGATACACCTGGTCATATTCAATATACCAGAAATATGGTGACCGGTGCCTCTACTGCCAACGCCGCTATTATTCTGGTTGATGCCAGGCATGGAGTAATTGAACAGACCAAGCGGCATGCCTTTATTGCTTCACTTTTGCAGATACCCCATATTATCGTCTGTGTTAATAAAATGGATTTGGTTGATTTTAATGAAGAGGTTTATTCAAAGGTCATCAAAGAATTCGAAGAATTCTCATCGAAATTCATGATCAAAGACATACGGTTTATTCCTTTAAGTGCCTTGTTGGGAGATAATGTTGTAAATAGATCAAAGAATATGGAATGGTACCAAGAAGCTCCTTTATTGCATACTTTAGAGACCTTACATATAAGCAGTGACATAAATAAAATAGATGCCAGATTTCCTGTTCAAACGGTATTGAGACCACAACGGGAGGGTTTTATTGATTATCGAGGGTATGCCGGTAGGGTCTCCAGTGGCGTTTTCAGAACAGGAGATGAAGTCTCTGTTATCCCTTCAGGACTTACCTCAAAAATAAAGACTATCGATACATTTGATGGTGAATTAGAAGAGGCCTATGCCCCAATGTCAGTTTCCATCACACTTGATGATGATATTGATATTAGTAGAGGGGATATGATTGTACGATCTAAAAATTTACCAGAAACATCGCAAGATATAGAGGTGATGCTCTGTTGGTTGAATAGGACACCTGCCAAGCCAAAGGCCAAATATACCATCATGCATACCTCCAATGAACAAAAGGCAATTATAAAGGAAATAATATATAAAATTGACATAAATACTTTAAAAAGTAAGTCTGATGGTACCACACTTTGTATGAATGATATTTGCAAAGTAAAAATTAGGACTACTAAACCCCTAATGTTCGATTCTTATCGAGAAAATAGAACAACGGGTAGTATTATATTGATTGACGATGCAACCAATGAGACAGCAGCGGCAGGAATGATTGTTTAATAGGTGAAACTTAGAATACGTAAAAGGTTGTCCCTGTTGTTTTTAATGCATTGTATCTCGTTTAGATTTATTAAATAATACTGTCTTTAACCTATTTTATTTAATCTGAATAACTATTTGGTATTGAAAAGAAGCTCAATGAGACGATTAATACGTACCCATTTATTTATTAAAATATGGTATTATCAACTAGATAAATCCAATTTAATATACCATTTGACATTCTTAATTCTAACAATGGGTGTTGTATCCTGTCATGAAGGGCCTAACCAAATAATTGACGATTCGCGCCCTAATATTCTTCTAATAGTTGCCGATGATCTTGGATATGCAGACTTAGGATGTTTTGGCGGGGAAATTAAAACACCCAATATTGATGCTTTGGCCGCAAGGGGAATACGGTTTAATAGATTCTATACGGCTCCTATGTGTGCACCAACCAGGGCAATGCTCCTCTCCGGAAATGACAATCATATAGCCGGGGTAGGAAGACAAAATCTTAGGACTTCGGTTTTTGGATATGAAGGGCACCTGACCAATAGAGTGGTGACCATACCAACATTGCTCAGAAAAAGTGGTTATGAAACCTTTATGGCAGGGAAATGGCATCTTGGTCATAATCCCGAGCACAACCCGCACTCAAAAGGGTTTGAACACTCGTATGTTCTATTAGAAGGTGTAGGAAACCATTATAACGGCAATGGTATATTCAAAAACTCCCCGGGTTCAAATTATACAGATGATGGAAAACCGTTCCAATGGAAAGATGGTGCCTACTCGACCGATGTTTATACCGACAAATTAATCGAATATATGAGTCGGAACAAAACTGACCAACGACCATTTTTTGCCTATGCCGCATACACTTCCCCACATTGGCCTCTCCAAGTCGACGAAAAATATTCTTCAAAATACAAAGGTCGATATGATCAAGGGTATGATATTTTAAAGAGACGACGATTTGAGCGCCTTAAAAAATCAGGAATAATTCCCCATGATGCCATAATGCCATTAAATGACCCCTCTATTCGAACCTGGAATTCTTTATCGGAAGAAGAAAAATCAAAGGAGTCCAAAAAAATGGAAATTTATGCCGGTATGGTTGATAATTTGGATGAGAACATTGGTCGTCTCATACAGCATTTAAAGGATATTAATGCGTATGATAACACCTTGGTCATTTTTATGTCTGACAATGGTGCTGCCAGCGAAGACTATTATAACGACAAACAAACAGCGGAATATATCAGTGACTATTATGATAATACATACGAAACCATGGGAAGCCCTCATTCTTTGGTTTCTTATGGCCCTCCCTGGGCCGAAGCCGGAACAGCTCCATTTCGTTATTTTAAAGAGTTTACCACTAATGGTGGCATCATTGCTCCTATGATCATGGCAGGCCCAATGATTACAAGGAAAAATGAAATTTCCGAACAGTTTGTAACTGTGATGGACATTGCTCCTACCCTTTACGATATTGGCAAAACTACATACCCTTTAAAAGAGAAAGGAAACAAAATTTATCCTATTAAAGGAAAAACATTGATTCCTTTTACTTCTGGTAAAAGCGAAGGGATTCATACCGAAGATTATGTTTTTGGACTTGAGCATACGGGTTTCACCATGCTCAAAAAGGGCAATTGGAAATTAACCAATATTGACCGTCCATTTTCAGAGGCAAATTTTAAGCTTTATAATTTGTCAAAGGACCTGGCAGAAATCCATGACCTTAAAGATTCAGTTCCTGAAAAATATCGGGACCTGTTAAAGGACTGGAGGGCCTTCTCCATTGAAAATCAGGTGCAACTTCCAAAGTGAACCTAAGAAAAGACCCATCCAAAAAATTATTTTATAATACGTGATTAAGATTTCTTATCCTTTGGCTTTGGTGGTAATTTAAATACATCAGGTTGTGGATCCAATGGCACCAATTCCCTTCCTTTAAGACCAGGATGATCAGCAGGAATAAATGTCGATCGAAACTGCCAATAGGCAAAAGGAATGGGAGAAACAGAATCACCATCGGGATGGTGAATATTACCCCGGTACGGATTTAAATACTCCCAAAGAATCTCACCTTCATTGTTCACTTCAAAAAAACGGCCCTTGGGCCCTTCATTGATAAAAGTGTTTCCATTTCGCATGCGATGGGCACCAGATATAAAGCTGCCGTAAAACGAAAGGGTATCAGAAGCTATATACTCCCAAGAGAGAACATCAGGCCCATAACTACCTTTGTCCATTCGGTCATAACTTCCATTTCCATTGATTGGAGGAGTTATTTGATAAATGGCAGAATAATCTAAACTATCCGGCCCATTGGGGACGTCATTATTGAATACAGTTAGGTCGCCAGCGCCAGGTTTTCCTTTTTCTATCCAACGTATATCGTGTTGCCCAAAAAGTTTTTGATCGGTAGAATCCCCTTGATGATAATTTTGCGGGTTGCCCCATCGATATAAAAAATCACCACCACGGCCATATTTACCTCCCTTATGGGAAGCAGCCTCTTCAGACGTTGTACTATGGTCTATGATGAAAATTTCATTTATGTTTGGAGAGCTAAAGGCTATTTGATCCAATTCGGCATTATAATTTACAGCATTTAAGTGATATACATCGGACCCACGATTCTCAATGGTGGTATTCCTCCACCCTATTTTAGCCGCATGCAAAACATCCATGCTATCTTGGGAGATTGGAGGAGGTACCTTCCTCCCAATATTCACATCCAATAATTCAGGATGTAATACAACGTCTCCATAATTACCCTTTTCCGGGTCATGGTCTTGTATCAAATGATCCCAAATACGCCATTCCCAGACCACTTTTCCCCCACTTGCACCATACGGTTCCACCTCTACGATAGTCGATGGCCAAAGCCCCGCCTTTGGTATCATTTCAGGCTTTCTCCCAGCAGCCAATACTTCCTCGGCTGTTTTCGCCTCCCAAGCAATGGCCAATATATTGCCATTGGGCATCACAGCGATATCATGGTGCGCATGATACTGTTCATTGGCATATTCAAAGTCCCATTGCAATTTACTGTCCCAAGAAATTTTTTGCAACCTACCCGCTTCCCCACCCCCAGCAAATACAGGAAAGTCTTGATCTATAGCCAGTAAGGTAAGAGAACCATCAGTGTTCAAATAACAACTACCTACCCCGTAGTTCCCTTTCCATTCATGTACCACTTCCCCCTTTCGGTCTACGAGATAGGTGGAAGCAGAATTCGCTGGTCTGAACATAACATAACCAGGGCTAAGGTTGTCCGAGGTTTTGGTCAATCCGCGTGGTATGTATAGACCAAACATGTTTCGATCTTTCTTGACGGGTTCTGACTCTATGGTTTTTTTTGGAGTACAATTAGAAAAAAGAATGGTAATTAACAATGTGATCGTGTACAATTTAATTTTGTCCATGAATTGAAATGGTATATATATTGGTTGGTAGAATTACGTATTAAATATAGGTTACGCTGTTTAAGTTCCAGTTTTTAAGACAGTTAAATATAATCAATTTAATTAGGCTTTTTCATCTTTTCACTCCGGCGAAGGGGGCATCACAAATTCTAAAGGTTGGGGATCCAATGGTTCTAAATCTTTGCCCAACAAAGCAGGGTGGTCAGCGGGAACAAACGTGGAACGAAATGTACTGAAAGTCATAAACATTGGACTAATTGGGTCTCCATTTGGTTTATGTATATTACCCCTATAAGGAACTAAATATTCCCAGACTATAGTGCCCTTAGGAGACACTTCCAAGAAGCGGCCTCTTGCCCCTTCATTGATAAACGTATTACCGTTGTTCATACGATGGGCACCCGAAATAAAACTACTGTAAAAAGAGAGCGTATCTGCAGCCATATGAAACCATGATGGTTTTTCAGGTTCAAATGCTTGATCCTTGTTCCTATCGTAATTGCCATTTTCATCTACAGGAGTTTCAATTTCGAGTACCATAGAATAATTGTTACCCAAATTCCCAAAAGTACTCCAGTCTATATCACTTGGAGCATGATTGTTGAATACCGTTAAATTACCAGCCCCTGGCATTCCTTTCTTGACCCAACGCACATCATGCTGTCCGAATAATTGGCGATTTAAGGAATCTCCCTGATGATAATTTTCGGGGTTGCCCCAACGATACAGAAAATCTCCTCCTTTCCCACTTCTCCCTCCACGGTGGTTGGCAGCCTCCTTAGTGCTTGTACTGTGGTCTATTATAAAAATTTCATTCAAATAAGGTGAGCTGATAACAATTTGATCCAAATTTTCATTATAGTTGATCGCATTGAAATGAAATATATCAGACCCCTTATTATACGGCGTTTGGTTTCTTTCTGCCATACCAAGAGCTTTTAAGATTTCTAAACTATCAGGGGTAATGGCCGGAGGTATAGGTTCACCTAAGTTAAAATCAATCAATTCCGAAAGTTCGGTGGGGTTACCAAAGTTAGCTTTGGACTCATCGTAATCTTGAACCAAATGATCTGAAACATGCCATTCCCAAACTATTTTACCCCCTCTTTGACCTTGTGGCTCAATTTCAATGATTTTTTCTAACCATGGTCCCGTTTTTGGAATCAGTTCGGGTTTTCTACCATAGGCAACCGCATCTTCATAGGACCATGTTTCATAGGCAATTGCCAGGATGTTGCCGTTGGGCAGCACGGCAAAGTCATGATGTACAATCTGTTCTTCATCCGCATATTCAAAATCCCACAACATCTTGCTTTCCCAAGTAACTTTTTGTATACGTCCATAAGGTCCCCCGAATCCAAATACCGGATAATCCACATCATCTACACCTTGTACAATAGAGCCATCATCCATAAGATATGGGTTAAAGGCCCCATAATTCCCTTTCCATTTGTGTACCACTTCGCCCTTTCTATTTATTAAGTAGGTAGAAGCGGAATTAGGTACCGAAAACATAACATACCCCGGGCTAAGACCCTCGGTATTGATGGTCAATCCTCGTGGAATGTGATGTCCAAACATATTGCGGTCTTTCTTGACCGGTCCTGTTTCAGTTGATTTTTTGGGTGAGCAATCCGAAAAGAGCAAAGGAACTAGTATGCAAGCTGCGAATAATTTAATCTTGTCCATATTTTTATAATCTATAGTTCTTAGGTCGGTATACTTTAATAGTTTCAAATAAACATAATCGATTCTATCAACCAACTAAGTCAGCTTTTTTTGTCTTCCTTGTCCAAAGGAGGGGGTAACTTGAATTCCGAGGGTTGGGGATTCAATGGTTTTAATTCCTTACCTATCAAAGATGGATGATCCGCAGGAATAAAAGTAACACGGAATAAAGAATAGGTCGCTGGTTTTACATTCACGGGATCACCATTGGGTTTGTGGATAGTACCCCTAAAAGGATTCAAGTATTCCCAAAGAATCTCACCTTCCGGATTCACTTCAAAAAAGCGACCCTTGGGCCCTTCATTGATGAACGTATTTCCATTTTGCATGCGATGGGCACCAGATATATAGCTTCCGTAAAAAGAGAGGGTGTCAGAAGCTATGTACTCCCAGGAGAGAACATCAGGCCCATAACTACCTTTGTCAATTCGGTCATAACTTCCATTTCCGTTGATTGGAGGAGTTATTTGATAAATGGCAGAATAATCTAAACTATCCGGCCCATTGGGGACATCATTATTGAATACAGTTAGGTCTCCAGCTCCATGTTTTCCTTTTTCGACCCATCTCACATCGTGTTGTCCAAACAATTGTTGGTCGGTAGAATCTCCCCGGTGATAATTTTCGGGGTTGCCCCAGCGATACAGAAAATCACCTCCCTGGTCAGACCTGCCTCCCTTATGTGTAGCAGCCTCTTCTGTAGTGGTACTATGATCTACGATAAAAATTTCTCCCAATTTAGGGGAACTGAAAACAATTTGATCTAATTCTGGATTATAATTAATCGCATTGAAATGATGGATATCTGATTTTGGATTATCCAACGTTAGGTTTCTTCCTCCCTTACCAAGCGATTTCAGAACATCTAAACTATCTTGGCTAATGGCCGGAGGTATGGAATCGCCAAGGTTAAAATCAATCAATTCAGGATGCTCGCCAGGGTTTCCATAATTCTTTTTACTATCATCATTATCCTGAATCAAATGGTCTGATATATGCCACTCCCAAACTATTTTACCTCCTCTTTGACCTTCAGGTTCTATTTCTATGATTTTCTCCATCCAAGGTCCAGATCTAGGGATTAAATGAGATTTCCTCCCATTCACTACGGCGTCTTCATAAGACCAGGTTTCATAGGCTATTGCAAGAATGTTGCCATTGGGCATTACCGCAAAATCATGATGTACAATCTGTTCTTCATCCGCATATTCAAAATCCCACAACATTTTGCTATCCCAGTTGATTTTTTGAATCCTTCCATAAGGTCCTCCAAATCCAAAAACAGGGTAATCTACATCATTCGCACCTTGAATAATGGAACCATCATCCATAAGATACTGGTTAAAAACTTCATAGTTTCCTTTCCATTCATGCACAACTTCGCCTTTTCTATTTATAAGGTAGGTTGATGCAGAATTCCGTACAGCAACCATGACATATCCTTCTGTAAGATTATTTGACGTTTTAGTTAAGCCTCTAGGTATGTGATGTCCAAACATATTGCGGTCTTTTTTTGGAGCTTCCTCTCCTGCCGTGCTTTTAGAGACGCAATTATATAAAACGCTTAGTGCTATAAACGCAATACTAAAAAACCAAATTTTTTTCATACAGAATCTTAAACTGGTTGGTTCTATCAATTGTACCCAAGATTTCATCGTTGCTGGCTTACCACCAAAGAGCATTAAGTCTAAAATGAACTAATCCAAAAAAATCAATCTCCTCGTCTATGGTCAATTTAGTCAATAAGCACACCTCGCTAATTACAGTTGTCGACTGCTAAATATAAAAAAAAATATTAAGTATTTAAAAACATAAAATTGATTTTTTAATGAATACCAAAAAGTATATGTTAATTATTTAGTTAATTATGATTATATTGTCACTTATGTTGATAATATATCAATTATCTAAACGTAGGTCCCCCCTAACCATCAGCCAGTTTTAATAAATTGATTACCTATCTATTGCGGTAATAAAATAACCTCTAAAATCAAATAAGATGAAAAACTGCTTTCTATCAATACTAGCACTATTGTTGTTCACTTCATATTCTTGCAAAACCGATACTTCTCAAAAGGAAGTTGTCAAAACAATTGAAATTAGGCAATGGAAACCGGATGACGTAAGAACCATAGCGGGGAACCGTTTAGAAAGAGGTTTAATTACAAAAACTGATGGGGCCACACCCGGATATACCCTATTTTCTCCTTATAACGGTACGGTGACATATTTAATAGATAACGATGGGAATATTGTACATTCATGGACAGGTGAATTGAGTGCGACTTTAAGTGGTTATCTTCTCGAAGACGGGCATTTGATTAGAATGGAACGTGATGTTGATTTTCCGACTTTTGCAGCAGGAGGTGCGGCAGGCCGCATTAGGGAATATGATTGGGATGGAAACCTTGTTTGGGATTTTGAATATGCCAATGAAAAAGAACTGATCCATCATGACTTGGAAGTGCTTCCAAATGGCAATATTCTTGCTATCTCCTTTGAATTAAAGACCCCTGAAGAAGCTGAATTGGTTGGAAAAGACCCTAGTACAATTGCCAAAGCTGGTATTTGGCCAGATAAGATCATAGAAATAAAACCAACAAAACCTTTTGGTGGTGAGATTGTTTGGGAATGGCATATCTGGGATCACCTTATACAAGATTTGGATGCAACGAAACCCAATTATGGTGTAATAGCTGACAACCCAAGAAGAATAAATGTTAATTTGAAGAATGATTTAGATTTCCCACCTTTCTCTAAGGAGCAAATTGATGAATTGAAAATGCACGAGGTTTTAACCCCAAATTTCACTGTAGATAATTTAGCTTCAGATATAAGTCACTGCAATGCCGTTTCCTACAATCCGGAATTAGATCAGATTGCAATTAGCGTAAAGCATTTTGGCGAAGTCTATATCATAGACCATAGTACAACAACTGAAGAGGCCAAAGGTAGTACTGGTGGCAAATGGGGGCACGGTGGTGACCTGCTTTATCGCTGGGGTAATCCTGAAAATTATGGAAGAGGAACACAAAAGGATCGTTGGTTGTTTAACCAACATGAAATTAAATGGGTTCCTCAAGGCTTTCCAGGTGCTGGCAACCTCACCATGTTCAATAATGACATTATAGACTCCAATAATAAAAAGCCCTCTGTTTTAGGGGCGATGGCGGAAACACAGTCAGCCGACCCTGAAATCAGTATAGCAGATATAGGCAATTATAGTGCTGTTTATGAAATTACAATGCCAACAAGTGAAAAAGGCGTATATAGAATTCCAGAATCTGGTAAAATTGGTCCAGATTCTCCCTCATGGCAATACACGGCACCTGATAAACTCTCTCTTTATTCGCCAGTAATGTCAAGTGTACAGCGTTTAAGAAATGGTAATACCCGAATTACTTCGGGCATGGATGGTCGTATTATTGAGGTGACCACAGAAGGCGACCAAATTTGGGAATACCGTAATCAATATAAATATGATTATAGACTTCCCAATGGTGGCGTTGCCCAACCAGGTGGGCCGCTTACACAATTTGGATTAAATAGAAGCTTGCAATACGATTTAGATTATGCTGCGTTTAAAGACAAAGAATTAAAGCCATTAGATCCACAACCAGAACCTTTTATTTTTAAAATGCCACCACCGCGACCTCCCCAGGAAGGTGAAGCAGCTCATTGATTCGCCCAGGTAATTGCCAGCATATTTGTAAAAGATAGGAGTGCTTAAAATTTAAATCAACTTTTATTATCAAGAAAAATGAAAAAATATTTTTTTCTAGTTTTTACTGCTTTATTGTTTATTTTTTATTCATGCAAAACCGACACTTCGAAGAAGGAAGTATCCGAAACCAAAAAAATTCGCCAATGGCAACCTGAGGATACACGGAGTATGACCGGCCTTAGTGCCAAACGTGGCCTCATTAGTAAAACAGAAGGAGTTACTCCTGGATATGTCTTATTTAATGTAATTTTTACCGGTGTTGAGACCTATCTTATAAATATGGATGGCGATGTTGTGCACTCTTGGGAAAGTGATTTAAGCCCAGGTAGTTCATATTTGCAAGAAAACGGGCATTTGATCCAACTTGAACGCGATGAGGATTTTCCAACTTTTTCAGCTGGCGGTCAGGCTGGAAGGATTCGCGAATATGATTGGGATGGAAATCTGCTATGGGATTTTGAATATGCAAACGAAAAAGAACTTATTCACACCGATATAGAAGTCCTGCCCAACGGAAATATATTGGCTATTGCTTATGAAGTTAAATCACCTGAAGAAGGTCTGGAGGCAGGAAGAGATCCTCATATAATTCCTAAGGCAGGTCTTTGGCCCGATAAGATCATAGAAATTAAGCCTACTAAACCAAGTGGGGGTGAAATTGTTTGGGAATGGCATATGTGGGATCACTTAATTCAGGATATGGACGCAACCAAACAGAATTATGGTGTATTATCAGATAACCCAAGGAAGATTAACATCAATATTCATGAGGAAAGTGGTCCGCCAATGTCTGCAGCGCAAATTGAGCAAATGAAACAAGGGCAACTGATGACTTCCAATGCAACCGTTGATAATCAAGGCTCAGATATGAGTCATACCAACGCAATAGGGTATAATGCGGAATTAGATCAGATTGCAATTAGCGTAAAGCATTTTCATGAAATATTTATAATTGACCATAGTACCACTTCCGAAGAAGCCAAGGGTAATACAGGAGGACGATGGGGTCATGGTGGTGATCTATTATATCGCTGGGGAAATCCAGTAAATTATGGTCAAGGGTCTATGTCCGATCAAGATTTATTTGGTCAACATGATGTAAAATGGATTCCAAAGGGGTATCCAGGTGAAGGACATATTATGGTTTTCAATAACGATATTAGAAACCCAAATAATAAACTTCCCTCCATTTGGGCTGCGCTAGCTACTATAAAATCTCCGGATGCCTTGTTATCAATTGGCGACTTTGGAAATCACAGCGCTGTTATTGAATTTATTCTCCCCACAGATAGTAAAGGCGGTTACATTATTCCTGAAAATGAATCGATTGGCCCTGATGAACCTACTTGGACGTATACCTCACCTGACAAATATTCTTTTTATTCGGCATTTATATCAGGGGCACAACGGTTAAAGAATGGAAATACCTTAGTTACATCGGGAGCCAAAGGCCGATTTATTGAAGTTACACCAGAAAATAAAATCGTTTGGGAATATTGGAACCCTTATAAAAATGATTACGCATTACCAGACGGTTCTCCACCACAGCCGGTAGGTCCATTTATATATGGACAGTTTAGAAGCACTCATTTTACGAATGACTTCCCTGCGTTTAAAGACAAAGAATTAAAGCCATTAGATCCACAACCAGAACCTTTTATTTTTAAAATGCCACCACCGCCTGCTAAGGATAGTATAAAGACCAATTAATTTAAACACTATTATGAAAGGTAATGTTTATCTAACTCTTTTTGCCTTATTATTTCTTACGTATTCCTGTAAAACAGAGAAATCAGAATCGCTTGCCGAAAACACTGAAGTTCGTGTATGGCATCCTGAAGACACAAGAAGCATTACAGGAGTGTCTGCTAAAAGAGGTTTAATCTCTAAAACAGAGCAAGCTACTAATGGTTATGTTTTGTTTCAACCTTCGTCAAGTGTACAAACATATTTAATGAATATGGATGGAATTATTGTACATACTTGGACGGGGGAATTATATTCTATGCACTCTTATCTTCTTGAAAATGGGCACCTTTTTAGGTTAGAATTAGATTTAGATTTTCCAACATTTTCGGCAGGAGGACAAGCTGGACGGATACGAGAATACGACTGGGAAGGCAATATGGTATGGGACTTTGAATATGCAAACGAAAATGAGTTAATACATCACGATATTGAAATTTTGCCTAACGGAAATATTCTAGCAATTTCTTATGAAGTTAAGACATTGGAAGAGGCTATTGAAGCTGGAAAAAATCCCCAACATATTGCTAAAGCAGGGATTTGGCCCGATAAAATTATTGAAATTAAACCTACTAAGCCTAATGGAGGAGATATTGTTTGGGAGTGGCATATGTGGAATCATTTAGTCCAAGACATCGACTCAACAAAGCAAAATTATGGTGTTATTGCTGATCATCCGGGAAAGTTAAATATAAATATTTATGAAGAAGGAGGTCCTCCAATGACTGCAGCGCAAATTGAAGATATGATAAAATCAGGTATAGCCTCTTCCAATGCCACAGTAGATAATCAAGCTTCTGACATATCCCATGTGAATGCCATAGGATATAATCCTCAATTAGATCAAATTGTAATCAGTTCTCCTCACTATAATGAAATATATGTTATAGATCATAGCACTACTACTCAAGAAGCTAAAGGTAACGCAGGAGACTTCCTATATCGTTGGGGAAATCCTGCAAATTATGGAAGAGGTACTAAAGCCGATCAAAAACTATTTTTTCAGCATGATATAAAATGGATACCTAAAGGTTATCCTGGTGCGGGGAACTTGATGGTATTTAATAATGACATAGAAAATCCTAATAACAAATTGCCGTCTTTTTGGGCACCCTATAAGTCCGATAAATCTCCAGAACCTTTCGTATCTATTGAAGATATAGGAAATTATAGTGCCACATATCAATTTATACCACCGACTAATGAGGATGGGTCTTATATACTTCCTAAAGGTGAAAGTTATGGCCCTTCAGAGCCCAGTTGGACGTATCTAGCACCAGACAAGTATTCACTATATTCAGCTTTTATTTCAGGAGCTCATCGGTTAAAAAACGGACATACACTTATTACCTCTGGAGCAAATGGGCGTTTTTTGGAAGTTACTCCAGAAAATGATATTGTTTGGGAGTATTGGAATCCATATTATCATGATTATAAATTGCCTGATGGTTCACCATATAAGCCAGCAGGCCGTTTTTTATATTTACAATTTAGAAGCACACACTATACACTCGATTACCCCGCATTTTCAGGTAAAGATTTAAAACCAATACGTCCACAACCAGAACCGTTTATTTTTAAAATGCCTCCTCCTTCTCCTCCTCGGGAAGGTACACCTTAAAACACTGGTGTTATGAGGATTATTATAATAAGCGGACAATATTGAAATAAATAATCTAAATTTATTAAGTAATTAACAACCTAAATCCATATTAAAATGTCAATAAAAATCATTGGATCCGGATTGCCAAGGACTGGCACAAATACTTTACAGCGAAGTTTGGAACAATTGGGACACAAACACGTTTACCATATGAAGGAACTCCTTGTACATCCAGAGAAGCTTCATTTATGGAAGACCCTGGATGAAACGGGGGATACAGACTGGGACGCACTGTACGAAGGTTATGATGGAACGGTAGATTTTCCTGGCTACCCCTGGTACAAGGAACACATGAAGCGATATCCCGATGCAAAGGTAATCTTGACGGTACGAGATTTTGAAGGATGGTATAAAAGTGTAGACAGCACGGTTTTCAGAGCTGGGCCACAAACACCTTTGGAAAAAATAAAAATGATTGGAAAGTTACTTTCCAGTGCCAGGGCACGTAAGGTAGTTAAGTGCATAAAATGGTTCAAGAAGGTCTTTTTTGCAGATAGACTGCAAGGACAATTTGGCGATAAGGATTTTGCAAAAAAATTCTGGGAAGATCATATTGCCGAAGTAAAGGCCGCTGTTCCCGAAGACCATCTACTGGTCTATGATGTACGTGATGGTTGGGGGCCATTGTGTAAATTTTTGGGAGTTGAGGAACCTGCTGAACCCTTGCCCCACTTGAATAAAAAAGAAGACTTCAAAGAAATGCTCCCAAAATTGATGAAAGGGAAAATGGTTTGATTTCAGAAAACCATAAGTTAAAATCATATGAATTAATCCTTTAGAATTAGAATGAATAGTATTGATCCTGAAAACAAGCGGGTTAAGATTGCTTTATTGCTGGTAAGTAGTTTAACCATAATGTCAATGATTACCATTTCTGCCTCGCTACCCGATATGACCAAAGCATTTTCTGAAATTAAAAATGGCCCTGAATTGGTTAAACTTACCTTATCATTCCCTGGCCTTTTTATCGCATTGAGTGCAATAATTGCCGGTATTGTTATCGATAAAATTGGAAGACTCAAATTATTGGGGGCTGCCTTGCTCTTTTACGCTGTTGGCGGTAGTTCTGGTTATTGGTTAGATAATATTTATCTCATTCTTGCAGGCAGGGCATTGTTAGGAATATGTGTGGGCATTACCATGACCATAGTTACTACTTTGGTGGCCGATTATTATGTAGGCCCTGCCAGACAAAAATTTGCTGGGTTACAGATTGCAGTCATGTCCTTGGGTGGTATTGTTTTTATTACGTTAGGAGGAATACTGGCAGATATTAGTTGGCGGATACCTTTTTTGCTTTACTT
Organism: Bacteroidota bacterium; assembly: GCA_024279425.1. Classification (GTDB taxonomy): domain Bacteria; phylum Bacteroidota; class Bacteroidia; order Flavobacteriales; family Flavobacteriaceae; genus Maribacter_A. The sequence continues at coordinate 238,376 of JAJRRO010000116.1, forward strand.
TTTCTCCTTACTCATATTACCTTTTTCTTATCTGTACTTAAAAGAACCTGCCAATACAACCATAAATAGGCAATCTGATCGGTCCGTAAAGTCACCTAGAATAATATGGTTTGTCTTTTTCAACATTATGTTGATGTGGATTTTGTTTTTTATAATCCCCGTACAAATTCCATTTTATTTAAAAGATATCGGTGTTGAAAAAAATTCACTCATTGGAATCGCCATTGCTTCCAGTACATTTTTCTCAGCTATTTCAGCCTTTTCGTTTTCCAAAATAAAAGACAAATTTGGATTTAGACAAATATTTGGTATTGGCTATCTTTTAATGGCTATCGCCTACATTATTGTGGCCTATGGCAGCACTTATGAACTCGTACTTGTTGCCATGATGTTTGCAGGTCTGGGTATGGGAATTATGATTCCCAATGCCAATATTTGGGTCATGCAATTGGCACCACCAGAAATAAGAGGAAAAGAAATTGGTAGGTTGACCACCTTTTGGTTCATGGGGCAATTTTTATCCCCAATAGTTCTTCTGCCATTCTTAAACTCTATGTCCCAATCTCAATTATTTTTGGTTCTGGCCGGCGTTTTAATAGGTCTAAGCACCCTGTTTTTTGTGACATATTTCGTAGTATCAAAAAACTTAAAATCATAAATCAATTTAATTTAATAGACGTTAATTGTCGAAACTTTAATATATTTTCATTTTTATACTTGATTAAAACACATAAAATCGTGTTCCTAGAGAAAAGTGAACCAATTGCAAATAGTAAAGTATAAAAATTAAGAATATATGGATTACGAAGGCTTGCATACCCGCACCTTGGAAAAATTATACGGCCCTATAGAGGGGCAAATCATTAAGCAAGATAAGCATCTTAGAATAATACATCTAAGGGATGAAAAAGGGGTTTCCAGAACATTGGGTGTAGAGAAATTTATTGAAATTGTTGGCGAACCGCTAAAAGTTGCACATCACAAAATTCTTGATGGGGCCTTATTGGGAAAAACTCTTTTTGATTCTCATATAGACTTTGACAAAGAAATTATTGGTGCTCTGGAGGTCAAATTTCCGGATGGATTAAAGAATGAATTTAAATGTTTCCAGAATAATGGTATGGTCTTCTTTTCAAGAATAATGGTTAAAGACCATTCAACATCAAAGAAGCCGTCAATGTATTCGGAATTAATTGAAGTTATGCCATATAAACTAGGTAAATTAATTTTGGGACAAACCAAACATTTAACCAGCCTTGACGATACTGTACTCAATTTATGCGAAGCTGTAGACTTATCACCAATCTAAATTAATGAAAATCATGGTTAGTTGTATTGTAATAGGAGCAGGTCCCGGTGGTATTGTTGCCACAAAGGAGCTTCTTGAAAAGGGATATGAAGATGTACTTTGTTTGGAACAGTCAAATGGTCTTGGGGGAGTTTTTGCCAAAAGTTATGACAATCTATTGCTCACATCTTCAGCAACTTTTAGCATGTTTTCAGATTATTGGGTTGGAGAAGGTAAAAACCATCACTTCTGGACAAAAAAAGAAGCTGTTACCTATTGGACAGATTATGCGGATAACTTTAATGTTACCAAACAGATTAAGTGCAACGCTAAGGTCAAATCCGTTTCGTCTACTGACGGGGAAACTTGGTCGATTCAGCTAGATTCTGGTGAGTCATTACAATGTCGACGCTTGGTTTTGGCCATTGGTAATAACAATATTCCAAAATACCCGAAATGGCGAGATAAACTATCCGCAATATCCTATTCGCACTCCTGTGATTACAAAAATGCCAACGATTTTAAAGGTAAAAGAGTGCTTGTTGTTGGTGGAGGGGAATCGGGTTCCGATGTTGCTTTAGAAATATCCGAGGTTGCCCAAAAATGTTGGGTAAGCCTTAGGGAGTCCACAGGATGGATAGTGCCGCGTGAACGTGGTGGACATGCTGCCGATGTCTCTACCCATAGGGGAATTTGGGATCTTCCCAGGGAGTTTGGAAAAAAATTGAGCCCCTTTGTTTTAAAACTTGAACGAGCGCGAAAAGACCCTGTATTTGATGTGTTGGCAGACCTCAATGATAAGGTAAAAGCACCATTTGGCATTTGGGGAATATATGGTACCAAGACCTTGTCATTACCTAAAGCAATTGCCTATCATGGATGCCAAGTGATTGGGGATATTATACGTATTGAAGAGGAAGGAAAAAGACTAAAGACTTCTTGCGGAAAAACATTGGACGATATAGACATGGTGGTCTTTAGTACCGGTTATTGCAATCGCGCAGATTTTATGCCCGAAGAACTACGAGAGCCCGATCCCCGCAAAATGTATAAACATATGTTTCACCCAGATTACGGAGACCGACTTGCTTGGGTAGGTTGGGCACGCCCAGGTTTTGGTAGTCAGTTTCCCATTATGGAAATGCAATCGCGTTATTGCGCGCTTATTTTTGCCAAGGAATTAAACTTGCCTCTCCCAAAAGACATGGCAAGAATCGCTGAAGAAGACATGGCCCATTATAAAGAACAGTTTGAAGAAAATGCAATACGGATTCGTAGCTTGGTAGATTACCATTGGTATATGAATGGTTTGGCTAGAATAATAGGGTGTTACCCTCCTTTGACCAAGACCTTTTTTCTTAGGCCTAAGTTATGGTTACAGCTAATGTATGGCCCTACCCAAGCAACCCAGTTTCGTTTGAAAGGGCCTGGGAAGAAAGTTCGACTGGCTCGTGAAATAATTAGCAAATTGCCCATTAGCACCTTCAATCATATTGTTAAAATAGGTCTAAGAGGCAGGCTTATTTATGCAGTTAACTCTGTAGTTCCCGGGCTTATAAAAATCTAACCTTCTTTAGCTAAGTATCCCATAAGATACCAAGGACAACTATGACATTGCCAAAATTACTTTGGTAAGGTCATAGTTTGATCAATAATTAACCCTCTACGGACATTAATTGGGGCCATTAGTCCTTAAAAGGTTGTCCAATTCTCCCAAAGTAATATTTTAAGCTTGTTATTTAACTAATCTAAATCATTATTATTATGAAAAATATGCTGATTTTACTGTTTGCTTGTGTGTTTGGTTTTCCAACATTACAGGCCCAAGCCATTACTAGTCATCAGTATCGAAGGGTAGCTCCTGAAAATATGGAAGAATACCTGAAACGGGAAACCACTTATTGGCAGAAACTTGCCGAAAGTGAAGTTAAGAAAGGGAATTTGACCTTTTGGGGCATATTTCAAAAAATTGGAGGGGTTAATCAAGAGACGGCTCCTAATATTTTAATTATCAATACGTTCAAGAATATTGATACAGGAAATGAAATTTGGGGTAGGGTTGCAGATCTTTTTCCTGATGTAAAAATGGAAGACATACAAACGCAAACATTATCGGTCAACACACATCATGTGTTTCTTCAGGGTCTGGGGAATCATATACGAGTGGATAATGCTGTCCCTGCTAGTGATTTTAATTTTGTTCGATTCATTTACCATAATTCAAAAAATGTTGGTAAGCATCTTGATTTTGAAGCCAATAAATGGAAACCATTGGTTCAAAAAGCAATGAAAGATGGCAAAACTACCATTAAAGCTTGGGGAAATAGTGCTATTATTTCTCCTTCCACACCTACATTTTCGTATAACAGTGCTTCTTATGACATATTTTCTTCTGCACATGAGGCGTTGTCCTCTAGCTTTAGCGAAGATTTCGAGTTTCCTGATGGCTTTTTTGATGCCTTGGATTATGAACAACCCAGAATCTCCAATCTGTATCGAAGAATTGCAGTGGTTACCGATTAAATTTCTATTGACAATCTGTGGAAAATAGCCGGATAAAAAATTAATGAATTATGAAAAAAGGAATGATTAAGGTCAGTGTTTTATATAAGGTATTGCCTTAAACCATATTGTTAATTAAGCTAAAATACAACATACAATGAAAAACTTAATTCTCTGTTCCATGCTATTTCTTGCCTTTTCAATACATGCGCAAGAGTTCTATTTCACCTATTATAATTTTAGTGTAGAGCCCCAGAACGAAGCGGCTGTATTCAAAATTGTAGATGATTATTTTAAGAACCATAAACAGGAAGGTATCACTGTACGGTTTTTTGAGAACCACTTTAAGGATAATGCGAATAACTACTCTCATTCTATAGGCTTTTCCGGTTCCTTAGAAGCTATGGGAGGGCAATATTCAGGTGCCCAAAGTGATACTTGGGACTTATTTTTAACAAGGATAAACCAATTAATTAAAAATACCCATAGCGCTTTTATGGGTACAGTAATTGCAACACACGGTGATATGGATTCAACCTATCCAATACAAAATTATATTTTGCTGGATGTTACTGACATGAGCACATTTTTAGCTGCGCGAAAAAAATATTTTTCAAAATTTAATCATACTAAAAGATTAACCGTATTGGGAAATATTACATCCGGGCGTTCAGCCCAAGGCGAGACACATATGGTAATTCTAGGGTATAAAGATTTTAAATCTGCCATGGGTGGGCAGGATAAACTGCTTACTACGAAAGAAGTTGAGGCCCGTAGAAAAGCCTGGAAAGAATTTGGTGAATCAAATGGAGGAGTAACAGTGGTCAGATCAGGTACTAGAATTCTTTTAGGAAAATGGTAAATTAGTATGTAATAGACCCCTCTTTATTTAAAGGGGTTTTATTATCGCCTACTAATAACATCACGCTGCAAAATGCTCTGACATAGTCATTCTAGTCGATAAACTGAACGATTCAAAAGATTAAAGGTATGGAAGGTCAGTACATTTCATCCGGGAAAAATAGGTTTTAAACGAGTTTAAGGTTTTCCATCGATTATTCCTTCCGTTACAGGATGATAAGGTGAGGTTTTCGTGGATTATATTGTTATTTGTACTATAAGCCCAAATCTTATGAATAAGAAAACTACACTTTCCTACTTTACGTACCTTTTTTGTGCCTTTTGTTTTTTATGGGCCACATACGTACTTTTATTTAGGATATAAGCCCCCCATTACATCGCATCTTTAAAATTGTCATGCAGAATTTTGGTGAAATTCAGTTTTAGCACTTTATTGTCAATAAATTGCTCATGCTTTTAATTATGTAGGATCTATTTGAGATTACCATCTCATTGGCATTTGCCATCTTGGGACATTTTCTTCGTTTCAAATTTCCATAAACTTTTGGAGTTTTATACCCGACCCTGTTCATCTGCAATGATATAAAAGCTAAGGCATCAAACATATGAATTTACATCCAATGTTATGAACATCATGGGAAAGTCAATTGAACTAACAAATTCTTCCAACAAAAAAACCTGACCTAACGGATTTCTTATTTGCTTTAACAAAAACCAAGGACAAAATAAATTTAAAAGGAATTAAAAGAACTGCTTGGGTTGATTTAAGTTTTGCGCTTTAATGCATAATTTACGATATACCCAATAGCAATTCACCTCTTTTATGTATATGAGATCATTTAGTTTAATGTGAAAAGACGAACTTTTTTAAAGACGTGTGTGCCCTTCATGGATTTGGTACTATGCGGAAGACGAATATCCTTTTTTTATTTTAGGGATGGCCAATGACGGTTTGTCGGAAGTGCCAGGAGCACTGCACATCTATATTTTAAATTCGACAAAAACATTCAAGGTGGGAGGCCGTCTAAATTCTGGATATCCACTCCCTAGAAAAATAAGACAAGTAATAATCTCGGTTCCAAAAGGTACAAACTGGATTGGGCTTAAGCTGACCTCAGAAATTGAAGTAAAAGGAATGAGATATCCGATAAATTGGGCTTGTGAACAGCATATTGATGCGGATGGGGCACTTACTTTAGTCCAAAACACATAAACGTATTTTGTAGCATTCTGGCTGGACATTTTTAGAGACAAAATGGTAAGAATCTTATTTTCCTTAAGATTTAATTTAGAGGGAACAAGTATTGTACTATATTTCAGTAGAAATCATGGGACTAGCTTTAGTCTTAGTAATCTCAAATTCAGTCAAAGCCGATCTTTTTATATAAAAATCAACCCATTTGAAATGGAGAGAAAAAAATTCATTTTCATGACTACAGCCGCCGCTGCTATTTTGGCAATTCCGGTGTGGTATTATAATTCTTGTAGCTCAGTATATGACCAATCGCTAACTAAACCACAATTGCTTTCAAACATATGGGATACTGAAACAATAGCGGAAATAGGCGAAATCTACAAAAAACAACACTCCAGTGAAAATAGCCCATCAAAGTTAATCAAACTCTTATCTGAAAGCATATCTTCGGAGAAAGGTGAGATTGTTGCTTTCATAAATCAAAGAATTAAGGAAGACTATAAAACAGGTCGAATTGTAACCATCGATGGGTGGATTCTTTCCGTAACCGAAGTACGCCAATGCGCATTGTATTCCTTAACTCAACCTAAATAATGTATCGATGCACATTGACGCAAGAAATCTCGAGAATAACTCCGTCATTCAGGGTGACATCTGCATTATAGGGGCTGGAACAGCTGGTATTAGCATGGCACTTGATTGGATAGATACCCCCTATAAAGTTATTCTTTTAGAAGGGGGTGGATTTGAATATGATGATCAAGTCCAAAATCTATATGACGGTGAAACTACTGGACAGCGGTATTATCCCCTAAAATCAACTCGTTTGCATTATTTTGGTGGTACCACCGGGCATTGGGCGGGTATGTGTTCTCCTTTTGATCCTATCGACTTTATCAAAAGAGATTGGGTGCCTAATAGTGGATGGCCAATCTCTCGCAAAGACCTTGATCCCTTCTATGCAAGAGCTCATGAAAAATTACAGCTAGGTCCGTACAATTATGAATTCACCTACTGGAAGAAAGAGCTTCCGAACTTAATTCCATTCTCATTAGATGAAAAGGTGATTTGGAATAAAATGTGGCAATATAGTGTTGCACGATTTGGTAAATTGTATGGTGATACCATAACCAAGGCCAAGAATATTCATTTATATACCTATGCCAATGTCGTGGACATTATCACCAATGGTACTATTACAGATATTAAAGAAGTGGTTGTCAAGAACCATGCGGGAAAAACACATAAGGTAAGAGCTAAACATTTCATTTTGGCATGTGGTGCCATCCAAAATGCACGACTTTTGTTAGCCTCTAATTCACAAGCGGCTCAAGGTCTTGGCAATGACAATGACATTGTTGGGCGTTATTTTATGGAGCATATTGAGCATGCCTCGGCCGAACTATGGTTATCAAAGCCTTTTCCCACAAAATTATATTCTTGGAGTTATGGGGCCAGGGCTTCAGCTGAATTGGCAATAACTGAAAAAGTGCAAACTGAAAATAGAATTTTGAACGGAACAGTTTCTCTTTATCCACTCGCTTTTTCACGTAATCTCGATTCTGAAATGGATGTTTGGAATAATGAAGATCCCCGAAAATCTGCGGAAAACTTTAGGGAAAGTATTTCCGAGGCAAGAGAGGCCGCAAAAAAGGTGAATGAGGGTAGTATTTCAAGGGCATTTCAATTGCATACAAGGATTGAGCAAGCTCCCAATCCCAATTCCCGCGTTACTATTGGAGCTGAAAAGGATGACCTGGGAGTTCCCAAAACAAGATTAAACTGGGAGCTAACCCGATTGGACAAAAGGAGCATTAGAAAGATTTATCAATTACTTGGTCAACAAATGGGCATTTCCGGGTTAGGTCGGGTCAGGCTTAGGGAGTTTTTGAGGGATGAAAATGATAATTCTTGGCCGGAAGACCTCAATGCCGGATGGCACCATATGGGAACTACACGAATGAGCGATAATCCCAAAAGAGGTGTAGTCACATCTAATTGCCAGGTTCATGGAATTTCAAATCTATATGTGGCAGGTTCTGGATGTTACGCTACATCAGGAGCACCAAATCCTACACTAACATTGGTTGCATTATCATTACGTTTATCGGATTATGTAAAAGATAAAATGTAATTTATTTAGCCTGTTTTTACTAATTTAAGGGAGTATAACATTAATTTCAAAAGCCAAATATGAGCAAATCCTTACTAACTATCCTGATGTTTATTGGAATCCTATCCTGTAATACCGACAAAATCGAAATTGCAAAACCCAACATCGTCTGGATCACCTCTGAGGACAATTCAAAACACTATCTAAAACTTTTTGATAAGAACGGGGTTTCAACCCCAAATGTTGAATCGCTGGCGGATCATGGAGTCGTCTTTAGCAGGGCGTTTTCAAATGCACCGGTTTGCAGTGTAGCCCGTTCAGCGATAATTTCTGGATGCTACGGTCCAAGAATAGCGGCTCAATACCATAGAAAATTAGAAACGGTTCCCATGCCCGATTCAATACAGATGTTTCCAGCTTATTTGCGCGAAGCGGGTTATTATACCACCAATAACAGAAAAGAGGATTACAATATAATCAAAGGTGATGCCGTGTGGGATGAATCTTCCAAAGACGCTTCTTGGAGAAATAGAGCTGAGGGACAACCATTTTTCCATGTCTTTAATATTGGTATTAGCCATGAGTCTGGCTTGCACTTTTCATCAGAACAAATGGATTCGCATACCCCGGAAACAGATGTAAGCACCTTTGAAGTCCAACCTAATCATCCACAGACCAAAATATTCAAATATACCAATGCTTTGTATCGTGATAGAATCAAAGCAATGGATCAGCAGGTAGGCATGGCTCTTAAAGAGCTTGAAAAAGACAGTCTTATGGAGGATACTTTCATTTTTTACTATGGTGATCACGGCGGTGTACTGCCTGGTAGTAAAGGATACTTATTTGAAACAGGGCTACACGTACCTCTTGTTGTCCATGTTCCAGAAAAGTACAAGCATTTGGTTGAAATGGAGATTGGAAGTGTTTTTAATGGGTTTGTGAGTTTTGTTGACTTGGCCCCAACAGTGCTGGATCTTGCGGGTATTAAAATACCAGAAGGTTTGGATGGTAAGCCGTTTATGGGCAATACTACCAACATTGTTGAACTTAATGAACGGGATGAAACATTTAGCTACGCAGATCGATTTGATGAAAAATATGATCAGGTACGGGCAATCAGAAAAGGAAAGTTCAAGTATATCCGAAGTTATCAGCCTTATAATTATGACGGTTTAATGAACAACTATCGCTATAAACAGCTTGCCTATCAAGAATGGCAGTCTCTATATGACGAAGGGGAATTAAACGAGGTACAATCCGCTTTTTTTGAAGATCGTGAACCTGAATTGCTTTTTGATGTTGAAACCGATCCCTTCGAGACCAAGAACTTAATTGGCAATCCTGAATATTCAAAGATTTACATAGACATGCGCCAAAGGCTTAACAGCTGGGTAAAGGAAATGCCTGATTTATCGTTCTTCCCGGAACATTTCTTAATCGAAAATGCCATTGACAATCCTGTAGCATTCGGAAGATTGCACAAAACAAAAATCCAAAAGTATATCGATGTCTCGAATTTGTGTTTCTCAGAATTTGATGATGTAAAGCAAGAGCTAGCCAATAGTTTAAATTCAGAAGATCCTTGGGAGAGATATTGGGGGTTGATTACGTGCAGTATCTTTGGAGAAGAGGCTGCATCATTGCAATCAACAATACGAACAATTGCTTCCAATGATCCAGAAAATATAAATCGGGTTCGGGCAGCCGAATATATGGGAATCATAAAATTGGAGAACCCTTCCAATATCATGAGCTCTGCCCTATACAGCTCCGAAAAACCTGCTGAAGCTCTTCTAATACTCAATTCAATTGTGTTGATGCAATCCACTACGTATGGATATATTTTTGATCTACAGTTGGAAAAAATCTCCAAATCTGTGGCCGAACACCCTGAGATACTTCGAAGATTGGAATATTTGGACGTTTTATAGGTTAGTTACATAGTGTACCTAACTTTTAGTTTCATAACACAAGGTTAAAAGCAATTTATTAATGTACCTAAGATTTGTTTTTAAAGGATGTTGTCCAAGGCAAGGAATTAAGGAATTAACGACAAGGTTATTTTTTTGTATTTTCAGGAACCTAAATTAAATTCTTTGATGAAATACTTAAAATTCACACTTTCACTACTACTAATAGCATTAGCTTTTTATGGCTTAAATACTAAATTTGGTTCTATTCCTCCCATCGGAAAATTTCTAAATCCATATACTGGCATTTGGCAAAACGAAACCGATGAAACCATTTCTGGTTCAGTCTATATTGATGGGCTATTAGACAAGGTCAACGTGCATTATGATGCACAGCTCATTCCCCATCTCTTTGCCAAGAACGAAACCGATTTGTATAAGGCGCAAGGTTATATTACCGCAAAACACCGACTTTGGCAAATGGAATTTCAAACGTACGCCGCCGCTGGTCGTTTATCAGAAATAATTGGTGAAGCAGCCCTAAACTATGACCGACAAGAGCGAAGACAAGGTATGGGATTTGGTGCAGAGCAAGCCATTGAAAAGATGAAGGAAGATCCTGAAACCATAGCCTATGTTGAAGCGTATGCAGAAGGTGTGAACAGTTACATCAATCAATTGCAGCCCAAAGACTTTCCTGTAGAATACAAACTACTCGATTACCGACCCGAATCTTGGACGATTAAAAAAACAGCGTTGTTATTGATGTATATGACCAAGGATTTGGCTGGTTTTGATTCTGATTTAGAATACACCAATGCACTTCGGATGTTTGGAAAAGAGCGATTTGATTTATTGTATCCGGATTTTTATGAGATCAACGACCCTGTTATTCCAAAAGACACCGATTGGAGTTTTATTGATGTACCTATGACAGAAACGCCTGTAGGCAAGTTTCCACTCGATACTATTGCAAGTACTTTAGATAAGCCACATCCAGATAACGGCAGTAACAATTGGGCCATTTCTGGTCAAAAGTCCTATTCGGGAAATCCTATTTTGGCCAACGACCCACATTTGGGACTAAACCTACCCTCTATATGGTTTGTGATGCAATTAAGCACCCCTAATCATAATTCATTTGGTGCCACATTACCAGGAGCGCTTGGAGTCATTTCAGGGTTTAACAATCATATTTCATGGGGAGAAACCAATGCTACACGAGATGTGTTGGATTGGTATAAAATAGAGTTCAAGGACAAAAGCCGTATGCAATACAAGTACGATGGTCAATGGAAAGATGCGAGGTTGAGAGTTGAAGAAATAAAAATAAAGGGCAAAGCATCCTATATAGATTCTGTGAGATATACACACCATGGCCCAGTGTCGTATGATAAGGAGTTTAAGTGCGACGACGAACTTGCTGGCTATGCCATGAAATGGTCGGGTCATATTGGTGGTAACAATCAAAAGGCATTTTTAGAGCTTAACAAAGGAAAGAATTACGATGATTATGTGAAAGCGCTTAAACACTATACAGCACCAGCGCAGAACTTTGTCTTTGCTTCAGGAGAAGGTGATATCGCACTTTGGGTACAAGGAAAACTGCCCAATAAATGGAAGGGGCAGGGGAAATTTTTAATGGATGGAAGCAACCCCCGGCATGATTGGCAGAGTTTTATCCCACAATCATTCAATGCGCATACCAAAAACCCAGAACGTGGCTTCGTGAGTTCGGCTAATCAGCATCCTGTAGATGAATCTTATCCATTTTATGTGTTTAATGATGGTTATGAGCCCTATAGAAACCGTGTAATCAATAACTTTTTCAATTCAAAGGATACGTTCGATATTCAGGATTTTAAGGACTTGCACAATAATAATTACAACCTAAAAGCAGCAGAACTTCTGCCTTATATTTACGAGACCATGGATGTATCTGCACTCACCAATGAAGAATTGACCATATTGAACGAAATAAAAAAATGGAACTTTAACAACAATATTGACGAACTGGGGCCTAGCATTTGGAGCATATGGTGGTCTACACTTTATAATACGGTTTGGGATGAATACGAAGTAAACAATGTAGCTTTAAAAGCTCCATTTTCCTTCCAAACCATTCACTTACTAAAATCCAAAGGCGATGATGCCTTTATGAATATTGTGGCAACACCCGAAACAGAAACCGCTAAGGATTTATTCTTGATCAGTTTCAAAAAAGCCGTGAAATCACTAATGGATTGGAAAGTTGAAAATGGAAACTATAACTGGAATGACTATAAAAGTACTTACGTTGGGCATTTACTACAGGATCTACCAGCCTTTTCACGGTTTAATGTGACCATTGGTGGAGGTGCAAATATTGTAAACGCTACTTCCAAAAATCATGGACCTTCTTGGCGTATGATTGTTGAAATGACCTCACCACCAACAGCATTAGGTATTTATCCCGGTGGGCAATCCGGTAATCCGGGCAGTAAATACTACGACAATTTTATTGATGATTGGGCGGCAGGCAACTATCATAGTTTGCACTTTATGCAATCCGACACCAAAACCGATGCAATAATCGCTACACAAACCTTAATATCAAATTAAATGAACATCAAAATTCTAAATTTTATAGCAACACTCGTTTTAGCGATAGTCTTTTCATTTTTTCTACCTTGGTGGTCCATTATGTTGGCTGCATTCATTACCGCAACATTACTGTCTATAAAAGGCGTAGCTGTATTTTTCATCCCTTTTGTCGCCATCTTCGTCTTTTGGGTGAGCTACTCATTTATATTAAGTAATACCAACGACTTTACACTTGCCAAAAAAATCGCCATTTTATTGCCCTTGGATGGCAATGCATATTTGTTACTTATAATTACTGGTATTGTTGGAGGTTTGGCAAGTGGTATCGCTGGCATTTTTGGAAAGCAATGCAAGACATTGATAAAAAAGTAGTGAACTTATCAATTACATTTAAATTAAGCAGAGGTAACTTCAAAAAAACAACGTTCACTTTACAATAATAGCAATAGATGCCATATTCAAGCCTTCAATTAAGGCTAAAACCAATGCTATATTTTTATAAATATTAAAAAACGTTTGTGTAACCGAATGATTACATTTATATTTGTAACCAATCAGTTACTTTTTATATGAGAAGAGATGTTTTCCAGGCGATAGCTGACCCTGTACGCAGAGATATTATAGCCTTATTGGCAAACGAATCTTTGACGGTAAACACCGTGGCCGAAAATTTTGAAATAAGTCGCCCCGCAATATCAAAACATCTACGGATTCTAAATGAATGCGGTATTGTCATCATCAGCAAAAAAGGAAGGGAACGTTATTGTGAAATTCAACCTAAAAACCTGATTCCGGTTTCAGAATGGATTGAACAATATCGTAAACTGTGGGAGAGTAAACTTGACTCTTTCGAGAGCTACTTAATCAAACTACAAACAAAAAATAAAAAATATGAGTAAAACAGACGAATTGGAAAAACGCACCTTGACCTTAAAAAGAACGTTCAATGCTCCCATTCAATTGGTATGGCAAGCATGGACTCAACCCGAGCATATTGCTCAATGGTGGGGTCCCAAGGGAATGGAAACCAAAGTAATTGCCCATGACTTTAGAATTGGCGGGGCTTGGAAATATACCATGGCAATGCCTGATGGAAATGAATTTATTGCCGATGGCATTTATTCTGACATCGTTGAACTTGAAAAAATATTTTCATCGGCAAACTTCAAGCCCATGACCGAAGGTGTTGAGATTCAATCCCAGTTCGAAGAAGCGGGTGACAAGACCAATTTCACCTTTAATTGTGTCCATGCCACAGAGGAATATTGCAAACAGCAAGAACAAATGGGCTTTTACAACGGTTGGGGGTCTGTTTTTGAAAGACTTGACGAATACCTTCAGAAGGAATAAAATATGCCTTCTTTGAACCACAATTAAATAAAGGAAGTCCAAAAAGAGTTAACTGTCGGTTCGAGCTAAGTAGAGAACCTTTTAGACTTCTTTCATTTAACTCCCAGACCTTTATTCAAAGTAACAATTCATGCCTAGAAATCCCACATTATTGGTCAAATGTTAATTTGATTCATTATTTTAAGTGCTGCTAATACTAAAAAAAGAAAAAATGGAATTAGGAGCATTCTCGGTAAGTCTAAGTGTGAAGGACTTAAAGATTTCAAAACAGTTTTATGAACATCTGGGTTTTTTCGTTTTTGCAGAAGATTTGGAAAAGAACTACCTCATCATGAAGAATAGCAGTTCTATCATAGGACTTTTTTAGGGTATGTTCGAGAATAATATTTTGACCTTTAATCCAGGTTGGGACGAAAGTGCCAACAAATTGGATGCTTTTGACGACATTCGTGAAATTCAACGCCTGCTGAAGGGTAAAGGAATTGTCTTACTTAGCGAAGCCGACAATAGCACTTCTGGCCCTGCAAGTTTTATGGTTCTTGACCCTGATGGGAATACCATACTCATTGATCAACACGTTTAGTTTGCAAGGCTTGGAAACGGTATTTTAAGAACCTCAATGACAGGCCCAACTAACATTTCAAAGAACCATTTTCTATGAACATTAACAAAAAACCCATAGGTGTCTATATGGCGATTTTCCTATTTGTTTTTGGTAGTTGCCAAAATAAAAAAGCAGGAGAGCGTTTAGAGCAAAAGACAGTTTCGATCGATAGTCTTTTTGAGGCATTTCATCAATTTAAGTTGAAAATCAATCCTCTAGAAGCAACCAATATTGGGCTAACGGAATACAATGGTTCATTGGTGAACTATATTTCAAAGGACGTTCAAACCCGTATGGTCGAAGAATACTCTCAATTTCTTACGGCTATCCACTCCATTGATCAAAGTATTTTGAATGACTCGGAACAATTGAGTTTAAAGGTAATGCAATGGGATTGTGAGATCAAAAAAGAAGGACTCACAAATACCATAGCAACGGTAGCCTCGCCCATGTTCGATTTACCCAATATATCGGTGATGCCCATCAACCAAATTTTCTCCTTTCATCTGTATATAGCATCATTTGCTGAAGTCGGAGGGGCACAACCATTCAATACGATTGTTGATTATGAAAATTGGTTGTTACGGGTTGACGATTTTCTAATTTGGCTAAAAACAGCGCAAACCAATATGCAGGAAGGAATGCTGCAAAAAATAGTTCTGCCAAAGGTAGTTATCGAAAAAATGATCGGGCAACTGGATCAATTTACAAATCCTGATATTGAAACAAATATTTATTATTCTCCCATAAAAAATATCCCTGAAGAAATTCCAGCTGCTGAGCAAGAACGTTTGGATGTCGCCTATCGTAAAATGATAAGTGCTAAATTGATTCCTGCATACACCGAATTAAAAGAATTCCTTGTAAATGTTTATTTGCCAAATGGAACGGAAACTTCTGGAATAGGCTCCCTACCAAATGGAGAAAGCACATACCAATACTTGATTAAATACCATACAACGACCGATATGACTCCGGATGAGGTATTTGATCTTGGACAAAAAGAGGTTAAGAGGATACTCCAAGAAATGGAAAAAATTAAAAAGAAGGTTGGGTTCGAAGGCAATCTAAAGTCATTCTTCGACCATGTGCGAACCAGCAAGGAACAAATGTCTTTTTCAAAGCCTGAACAAGTACTTCAAAACTTCGATGCTATACATGAACGCATGAAAGGGAATCTGGATAAGCTTTTTGACCTAACACCCAAAGGTAATTTTGAAGTAAGACGTACCCAGGCCTTTCGAGAAACTTCAGCTAGCGCGGAGTATTTGGTAGGGGCCAAAGATGGTTCAAGACCGGGTGTTTTTTATGTACCTATTCCAAACGTTACGACCTATAACAAATATTCTGATGAAGCCTTGTTCTTGCACGAGGCCATACCCGGTCATCATTACCAACTTACGTTACACAAGGAAATAATGATCTTCCTGAATTCTTACATGCCGAAGGAATGGGTGTATATGTTGAAGGATGGGCATTATATGCAGAATCTCTTGGTGAGGAGTTGGGACTCTATAAAGACCTTTATCAATACTTTGGGATGCTGGGTGCTGAAATGCGCCGTTCCATACGATTGGTGGTCGATGCAGGGATACATGCCAAAGGTTGGACAAGGGAACAAGCCATTCAATATTCGCTTGATCATGAGGCTGAATCGGAAGCAAGTATTATCTCAGAAATTGAACGTTATATGATTGCCCCAGGGCAGGCCTTGGCCTATAAAGTGGGACAGCTGAAAATAATGGAGCTAAGGTCAAGAGCTGAAATGGCTTTGGGTGAAGATTTCAACATCAAGGAATTCCATAACCAAGTTCTAAATTCAGGTAGCCTACCTTTAGTCCTTTTAGAAGAAAAAATAGACCGTTGGATTCAAAAACAACAAGCCCTAAACTAAAAATCATTTCCAAAGTATTATGAATTCAACATCAAAAAAACAACTATTGAAATTCAAGTTTTTATTAATTCTGCTGATTATAGGCGGTCTCCATGGATATTCCCAAAATACCATGATTTCAGGGATGGATCAATTACAATGGGAAAAAGTAATGCCCGGTGTTTGGAAGGCCACGTTCGGAACCATGGGAATGAATGCCTTCGACTATATAAATCCACCTAAAACCGACGCCATAACCGCCTTGGGTGATGTTGCATTTCCCTTTCACAAAGATTCGACCTTCAGCCAACTCACCCCAAATCATGCCACTGTTCGTTTACCCTTGGATAAAACTGAAAACATATATGGCCTGGGCCTGGAGTTTGATGGAATAAATAGGCGGGGAAATGTCTATACCCTAAAAGTCGATCATTATGGAGGTACAAAGGGATATACCCATGCTCCGGTTCCGTTCTATGTTTCGAGTAAAGGGTATGGGGTATTGATCAATTCGGCGCAACGTGTAAAAATACATGTTGGTGTTGGCAATAGAAAAGATAGTAAGGTTCCAACACCCATTGATCGGACAACAGGTGAAAATTGGCCTGCACGGCCCTTGTCCGATGCCGTGGAAGCAAGTGTACAAGGAACGGGGTTTGAAGTTTATGTCTTTGGAGGAAATACACCGCTTGAAGTAGTTCAAAGGTACAACCTGTATTGTGGTGGCGGTATTCTACCCCCAAAATGGGGGTTGGGTTTTTGGCATAGAATGCATACCCAAAGTTCATCCGATGATGTGTTCAATGAGATTAAGGATTTTAAAGAGCATAATTTTCCTTTAGAGGTTATTGGCCTTGAACCCGGTTGGCAAAATTTCGCCTACCCGTGTTCCTTCGATTGGAGTGAAACACGCTTTCCCAACCCAGAACAATTTGTACAAAGCTTGAATAACAAAGGCATAAAAGTAAACCTATGGGAAAACCCATATGTGGCTCCAACCTCTACCCTATTCAAAACTATTAAACCTTATACCGGAAGCCATACTGTATGGTTGGGGGAAGTTCCAGACTTTTCGATGCCAGAAGCCCGAAAGGCAATGATGGACCATCATCAAAAAAATCATTTGTCGATCGGTGTCAGTGGCTATAAATTTGATGAGGTTGACGGTTACGATTTTTGGTTATGGCCTGATCATGCCACATTTCCTTCAGGAAATGACGCTGTTGAACTAAGACAACTGTATGGGTTGATCATGCAAGATATGTTGGATGACCATTTAAAAAAACAGAACAAACGAACTTATGGCCTTATTCGATCTTCCTATATTGGTGCCAGTAGCAAGAATTTTGTGATTTATAGTGATCATTACAGTCATAAAGGGTACGTAACAGCCCTTGCTAACTCCTCTCTTTCGGGTGTGCTCTGGACCCCTGAAATACGTAGTGCCAAAACAGCCGAGGAATGGATAAGACGATTTCAAACGGTCTGTTTTTCACCCCTAATGATGCTCAATGCCTGGTCATCGGGTAAAAAACCTTGGAGCTTTCCCGAAGTAACCGATATGGTCCGAGACAATATTAGGCTTAGGGAGCAACTTTTGCCCTATATATACACCGCTTTTTACAAGTACCAGGAAAAGGGAATACCACCCTTTAGGGCCATGGTCCTGGAAGATGGCTACACTTCCCAAGATAAATTGACTGGAGGTAAACTCGATGATTCAAAAAATCCGTATGCCGAGAAAAAAAGAATAGAAGCTACCGATCAATATATGATGGGATCTAGCATATTAGTGGCCCCTGTATTTTCAGGCCAAACAGAACGTAAAATTGTATTGCCCCAAGGCAATTGGTTCGATTTTTATACCGGAAAATATATGGGCAATGGAGAAACCATTACGGTTCAAACAAAACTGGAACAAATTCCATTATTGGTCAAAGATGGGGCTATTATACCCATGATATCCGATCGCTCTCAAAACATCCCATCCATTGAGGCCAGGCATTACGGGTCTAAGGAAAATACGTATACCTTGTATAATGATGATGGGGAAAGCTATGATTATGAAAAAGGCCAATTTTCATTGACCGAACTAAAAGTAGAAAAAAGAAAAAATGGCAAGTTGATTGGTACATCGAAATCTACAAAAAATAACAAATTCAATTATGGCGAAATCACCTGGCGATGGATGACCCATTGAACCACACATGAGACATGGCCTTAAACCAAAGTTTAGTTGTTCTCACAAATCTTAAAGGGCAAATTATATGATACTACTAAAAAAAACCTTATTTCTGATACTTGTTGGACTTGCTGGAGTGCTTTCTGCCCAGGATTCACGTCCAAATATTATTTTTATTCTCACAGACGACCAACGTTGGGATGCACTCGGTTATTCCGGAAATAATATTATTCAGACCCCGGAAATGGACAAATTGGCCAAAGAGGGCACTTATTTTAAGAATGCCTTTGTCACAACGCCTATTTGCGCAGCAAGTAGAGCCAGTATAATGACTGGTCTCTACGAACGCAAACATAATTATACATTTCGACAGCCACCATTAAGAAATGAATTTATTGAGAAGAGCTATTTTTCGCTTCTAAAAGAGGCGGGGTATTATAATGGATTTCTTGGGAAATTCGGGGTTAAATTCGAAGACCGTAGGGATACTACCCTATTTGACGTATACAGACCAGAAAATCAGGGAGGGTATTTCCGCCTGACCCACGGAGGCACAAAACATGAACATTTGACGGATCTCATGGGTGCCAATGCCATTGATTTTATTAAGAATGCACCGGATGGCAAACCTTTCGCCCTATCTATTAGTTTTAACGCACCCCATGCTGCTGACAGTTCTCCAGAACAATATATATGGCCTGTTGCCTTGGATACCATGTATCAGAATGTAACCATTCCCCCACCATTATTAGGCGATGATGATTCCTTCGGAAAGCTTCCTAAGCCTGTAAGGGAAGGGTTTAACCGCTCCCGTTGGAAATGGCGTTATGATAGCCCGGAAAAATACCAAAAAATGGTAAAGGGATACTATCGCATGATCAGTGGTATTGATAGGGTTATTGGAAGAATACGTGCAACACTAGATCAGGAGGGGCTTTCAAAGAATACAATAATAATACTCATTGGCGATAACGGATATTTTATTGGGGAAAGACAAATGGCCGGTAAATGGTTGATGTACGAACCTTCTCTGCGCGTGCCGTTGATTATATATAATCCAAAAGACAAAGGAGGAAACACCATAGATGACTTGGTATTGAATGTGGACGTGCCCTCTACTTTACTCGAATTTGCCGATATTAAAATTCCAGACACCTATCAAGGAAAAAGCCTTGTAGGATATACCCAAGGCGATGATTACAAGGTTAGTAAAAGGGATTATTTTTTATGTGAACATCTATGGGATTTTAAGCCAATTCCTGCCAGTGAAGGAATCCGTACGGAAAAATATAAATACTTTAGATATCTTCATGGCCCCGCCCTTGAAGAACTCTATGATTTGGAGAATGACCCTGGAGAAGAGCATAACTTGGTGGGCATAAAAGAATTCGAAAAAATCTTGCACGAACTTAGGGATACATGTGAAGAATCAATTAAAAAACTGTCCAAATAGTAATTATCAACAATTTCAATGAGAACAAAACTATTTTTTGCTGCTATTATTATAGCTACTCTAGTTTCTTCATGCCATTCTGAACAAAAGAGAAAACATCTGTTTATTCTTTCGGGACAATCTAATATGCAAGGCCTAAGGCCATAGGAGTCATTTATTCCCACGGTTGAAGCCGAATTTGGTAAGGAGAATATAATTGTTGTGAAAGATGCCCAAGGAGGCCAACCCATAAGGCGTTGGTACCAAAATTGGAAACCATTACATGGGGATGAACCCAAGGCACAACCTGATTTATACGATTCCCTGATGATTAAGGTATTTACAGCGATTGAAAAACAAAAAATTGTCACTGTTACTTTTATATGGATGCAAGGAGAGCGCGATGCCCGGGAAAAATTGGGCGATGTGTATAAGAATAGCCTAATGGGACTTTACAATCAACTGAGTTCAGATCTTGAAAGAGAAGACATGAATTTTGTCATAGGACGATTAAGCGATTTTGATATGAAAGATGAACAGTATCCCCATTGGACCATGATAAGGGATATCCAAGAAGAGGTAGCTTTAACGAACCCTCATTTTGCATGGGTAAATACGGATGACCTCAATGATGGACACGATGTAAACGGAGAAGAAATAAAAGACGATTTGCATATGTCCGTTGACGGTTATAAAATCTTGGGGAAACGATTTGCCAATACCGCTATTGAGTTAATTAAAAGGAATAAGAATTAATTAATGAGCTCCTTTCTAGATATACTTGATCTTGATACAAATCCTACAACTGAGGTCCTGGCCCTTAAACAAAAGATCAGTCTGAA
Source organism: Bacteroidota bacterium (assembly GCA_024279425.1). GTDB lineage: Bacteria > Bacteroidota > Bacteroidia > Flavobacteriales > Flavobacteriaceae > Maribacter_A. The sequence continues at coordinate 259,114 of JAJRRO010000116.1, forward strand.
ATCAATTAAAAAAGGTAGAATCTTACAACGTGGCGGTGATATGGTTTCCAAAATCTATTACGTAAAAAAAGGCCTTTTACGGAGCTATACGATAGACAAAAAGGGCAAGGAGCATATTTTCATGTTTGCTCCCGAGGATTGGATAATTGCCGATGGCGCTGATTTTTCCTCGCCTTGTCAACTTTTTATAGACGTTTTGGAAGATTCTGAAATTGAAATAGTAGATAAAAAATTGTTTGAGGAAGTCTATATCTCACTCACCCTGAATAGTGATACACAAAGAACAGCCGCAATGATCAAACGCATTTCGGTATTACAGGAAAGGGTCATTATGTTGATGAGCGCTTCCGCCATAGAGCGTTATGAGCATTTTACGACAACCTACCCTCAAATTATGCAAAGAGTTCCACAACGCATGATAGCTTCTTACCTTGGCATTACTCCAGAAGCGCTGAGTAAGGTCAAAAGTGAACAGAACAAGGGCAAATAAAGAGTAATGAATTTCTTAATCTAGATTAATGCACAGCTATTTCTTATGGCTGATATTTGCGTTATGAAATGAGCCATTAATCATCTCTATAATACTGGTGATGTTTCTTGGCAAATTACCCCTGCGAATAGGCAGGTCTGACGTAATAAAAACAATACATTTAAACAGATGAAAAAAATTATAGCACTAGGTGGAAGCAATAGCAAGGAATCTATTAACAAGCAATTAGCGGTCTATGCAGCCGGACAAATAGAAGATTCCGAAACCATTGTTACAGATTTAAACGAATTTAAACTGCCACTATACGGAATAGATTTAGAAAAGGAAGTAGGTATACCTCAAGAAGCCATTAAACTGAATGCGATTATAGAGGAAGCTGACGGTTTGGTGATTTCAATGGCAGAACACAATGGATCATACTCCGCGGCATTTAAGAATACAATTGATTGGCTTTCCAGAATCAGTCAAAAAGTTTGGAAAGACAAACCTATGCTCTTAATGGCAACTTCTCCAGGTCCGAGAGGCGGCACCACAGTACTCAGCTCGGCAACAGTCTCTTTCCCCTATTTGGGAGCATATGTCGTGGCCGATTTTTCCTTGCCTTCATTTTATGATAATTTCTCTGAAGATGGATTAAAGAATGAGGAACTCAATTCAGTTTTGAATCAAAAGATAAAACTATTTCAAGAGGCCATTTAAAACATAGGACTATGAACAACACAGTAAAGTATCTCATTCCAGCATATGACATCAATATGGGAGGCATTATGCTAAAACAGGCTCTACCCACAAACAATGTGCGTCAAGTAGATCCATTTCTACTTTTACACCATGGCGAGATCAAGTATAAAAAAAATGCTCGGGCGCTACATCAGGGCATAGGGCCACATCCCCACCGGGGGTTCACGCCAGTGACCTTTATCATCGATGGTGAAATTCACCATAGAGATAGTCGGGGAAACAATCAAATTGCCAAAAAAGGTGAAGTTCAATGGATGCATGCCGGAGCAGGAATCGTTCATAGTGAACGCCCTTCCCAGAACTTAATGGACAGGAATGGCACCAATGAAATAATACAACTTTGGGTAAACTCCCCTGCTTCAAAAAAAATGCGGGAACCGAAATACCAATATATCACAGAAGAAGAGATACCCCTTTTCTCTTCTGAAGACGAACAAATAAGCAATAAATTAATTGCTGGCGATTACGATGAACTGAAAGGAAAAATAGAGACTGAAAGCGACCTTCTAATGATTTGGGGTACAGCCAATGGCAAGGGTTCACAATCATACCACATTCCTAAAGGTTTTAATACCATGATTTATGTAATCAAAGGACAACTTAAAATTACAGATTTTGGAATCGTCGAAAAGGAAAACTTGGCCATTTTTGAAGAGGATACCGAGCATATCAAAGTTTCCGTTGATTCCAGTTCATCATTTCTCGTATTGTCCGGTGCGCCTTTAAATGAAAAAGTGGCGCAACAAGGTCCGTTTGTTATGAATTCTGAAACAGAACTCCTCGAGGCTATGCGTGATTACCAAATGGGTAAAATGGGTGTCTTGATTGAAGAATAGATTCTTAGGGACTGTTTTGAATTTCATGATTGGTCCCGATAGTTATCGGGATTATTGGCCATTTTTGATGCAACATGAGGTAAAATAGATGATAATAGCTGGGCTACTTGAAGAGATTTTAACAAAATGGTGCGCAAAAAGAGTTATAGAAAAACAATTGATGGAATTCAAAACAGTCTCTTATTTTTTTTGACAAAAGAACGGTTTAAGAGCATTTTTCTTTTAAGCCGTTTTGCTTATCCAATTAAAACAATATACGCTTTTGTTAAGGTCCTTTTCAACTCTGAACAGTTACTTAAAATCTTAAAAGATGTGCTGTTTAGGAATACGAGGGAACTGACTTTTTTTATGGAGTTTAAGCAAAGTGAAATGTTTCCCATCAACATTTTTTAAAAATTTATTGACCAATATGTTATTCATATAACAATCAATGTCCATTACATATTTTTCATTAACTTTAGGAGCGTATGATTAATAAATCTAACCTATTGAATTTATGAAAAAAACCAAAAAGAACACTGATTCCCGAAGATCGTTTATTAAAAAAGGGGCTATTGCCTCCTCCGTTTTTATAGTACCAAGACATGTACTGGGCGGTGTGGGTTATATTGCCCCTAGTGACCGTTTAAAATTGGCGGCTATTGGTGCCGGTGGCAAAGGATCAAGTGACATTAGGAATGCTTCGGTGGATGGCCGTGAAAAGGTGACTGCACTTTGCGATGTCGATTTTTCTGGATCCGCAAAACGTTCCGTTGAACGCTTTCCGAAAGCAAAATTATATAGCGATTTCCGGAAGATGCTGGACAAGGAAAAGGGACTCGATGCTGTGACCATATCCACACCTGATCATGTTCACGGACCTGCTGCTAAATATGCCATGGAAAGAGGGATTCATGTGTACGTTCAAAAGCCGATGACCCATAATATTAGAGAAGCCAGAATGCTTACGGAAATGGCCAGGACAAATAAAATTGTAACCCAAATGGGTAACCAAGGAGGATCCAATCCGCTCTTGGGTATGGTTCAAAAATGGGTTGATTCCAGAGTTCTGGGTAAGATTTCAAAGGTCCAAGTATGGACAAATCGCCCAGTATGGCCCCAAGGGTTTGCCATGCATGAGTCAGACGCAAGTAAAAAACCAAAAGATTTGGATTGGGACCTTTGGCTAGGGCCTGCTCCACATAGAGAATATACTCCGAATCTACACCCTTTCGGTTGGAGAGGTTGGTGGGATTACGGCACAGGTGCCCTTGGCGATGTGGGATGTCACCTAATCGATATTCCTTTTAGGACTTTGGGTTTAAAATACCCAACAGATGCTGAATGTAGCGTAGGTGCTGTTTATACCAAAATGTGGAATGCAGATTATCACCCTGAGGGTTGTCCTGCATCATCATTTACTACTTTGCATTTTGATGCTACTGAAAAGAGCAAATCACGTATTGAAATGACATGGAGTGACGGTGGTATACGACCCGCCCATCCCGATATTATTCCTGCAGACAGTGATATAGGCGGTAGGAATAGCAGTAATGGTGTATTGATCATCGGTGAAAAAGGAATTATTTCCACAAACATCAATGACAGCTCCCCATTAATGCCGAAGCTATACCTGAATGATGGTACCACAGATTTTGGTCCTGAAGTAGAAAAGAATGACGAACCAGAATACGGTCATCAACGAAAATGGGTAGATGCCTGTAAAGCGGGATTCAATAGTCCCGAACATCAGGCCCTTACTTCTTCGTTTGACTATGCCGGCCCAATGACGGAAACCGTGCTTATGGGTAATCTTGCAGTTCGTAGTTATATGCTAAGAAGAGAGAATAGCGAAGGTAAAAATGAATTCTTCGCCCGCAAGAAATTATTGTGGGACGGTGAGAATATGAGAATTACAAACATCGAAGAGGCCAATCAATTTGTAGGCCGAACCTATAGAGAAGGATGGGAAATATAGCTTTATTGTTTTAGGTGTATGTATATAATTAATAAAGCTCGCTGTAGAAGACCTCAGCGAGCTTTATTTTAAATTGTATGGAAGAGCCTTTACTTTGTAACCTGTGTAATTACAATATTTCTAAACTCAACAGCCCCATGGTCACCTTGGATTAAAAAGGGACCCGCTTCGGCCTCATTATTATCAAGTGCCCCACCGGTCATTCCCGGAATATTTTGGTTCGTGATAATTTCAACTCCATTTGCTACAATAGATACGCGCCTACCTATCAAAGTAATATCATACTCTTGCCATTCCCCAGCAGGTTTCGCGACCATTTCATTGGGGGTAAGAAATCCGTAAATGCCACCGAACAAGATGCTTGAAGGTTCCATTCCCCTATTGTCGGCAATCTGTACTTCATATCTTCCGCGAAGGTAAATACCACTATTACTTCCCTCAGGGTAACGAAACTCGATATGTAATTTAAAATCATTGAACTTTTCATCAGAAACCAAATTGGCACCCGATTTTTCACTAGTAAGAATCCCCTCCTTGACTTTCCATTGGTTCTCACCCATGGCGTGCCATCCTTTTAAATTTTTCCCATTGAAAAGGGCTTTGGATTCTCCCCAGATTGGATTATTATCATATGTAAGTTTTGGGGCACGGGTCCCTATCCAATTGTAGGTTTTGCCATCAACATAAAGTAACGTACCTTTTAGCTCGTCACCCTCCAACGACCCTTTGAATTCCAATGAATTACCGGATTCCCACTGAGGGGGTATTGAAAAATTGAACTTCCCATCCTTTACTTTGATCTCAGAGATCGGTCGTGCACTGCCATTTAAGAATACAAACCTACCCACTAGGGTGCTGATACCTGAATGACTGACCTCTAACCAAGACGGTACCTCATTACCGCCATATGAAAGGATTAAATTCCACCGGCCCTCAAGGTTTTTGGTCTCCTGGGCATTCAATTGTAATGAAATTGTAGTGATGAATAGAAATAGAGAAATCTTTACTGTTTTAAAAATCATTTTATAATTGTTTTATAGAAATATAGTTATACAAATTTTTATTTTTATTCCTGGCAGCCCTTTCTCCTACGGGTATCGATTAGATAGATTATTTTCCATTCATCTCCATCCTTAAAAAGTTGAAAGGAGTTCACCCCACAATGGTGAAAGCTGTCATTAAGCCAAAATTCATAAGGAGTCCAAGCATTCGCCATGGCACCATCTACTTGAATATTGAAAGACGTTAGTTTCTCCTGAAAATGTACAGAATCAGGAATACTTACAATGGATTTCAAAAACTTACCAAAATTCTCTGTGCGCATGGCACTTTCACCATCCTTGTTTCTACCAATAGTCTGGGCAATAATTCCATCAGAAACCGTTTTTTTGATGAGCATGGAGTCCTGCTTGTGAAAACCCTCGAAAAATGCCTCAATGGTTTTCTGTACTGCCGTTTCATCAGGGTCCTGCGCCGAAAGACCAACAAAACATACCAGTAAAACCCCTAATCCCAATCGTTTCATATTTTTCAAATTTCCCCAAAAATAGTTTAAAAAAAGAAATACACAACCTTGTTGGCATCCAATCCGATAATTCTAAAACAATCCCACAAAATCATTACATTTATTGCATCAAAAAAAATCCAAATGTCGACTGCCAAAAAAGAATACAAAAGAATTACCGTGAAATCATTGGTTGATATGAAAAAGAACGGTGAGAAAATTTCAATGCTCACCGCTTATGATTATTCAATGGCTAAAATTGTGGATGCGGCCAATGTCGATGTAATTCTGGTCGGAGATTCCGCTAGTAACGTAATGGCTGGGCATGAGACCACCCTACCCATTACCTTGGATCAAATGATCTATCATGCCTCATCGGTAATCAGGGCCGTAAATAGAGCGCTCGTTGTTGTGGACATTCCTTTCGGAAGTTACCAGAGTGATCCTAAGGAAGCTCTTCGTTCGGCTATAAGGATCATGAAAGAAAGTGGTGCCCATGCTGTAAAAGTTGAAGGGGGAATTGAAATCAAGGAATCGGTAAAAAGGATTTTGAATGCCGGGATTCCTGTTATGGGGCATCTTGGTTTGACCCCACAAGCCATCTATAAATTTGGAACATATTCGGTCCGTGCCAAAGAAAAAGAAGAAGCAGAAAAATTAATTGAGGACGCGCAGTTATTAGAACGCCTGGGTTGCTTTGCCATCGTTCTTGAAAAAATACCGGCAGAATTAACCAAAAAAGTTTCCGAAAGTATATCAATCCCTACAATAGGTATTGGTGGTGGTAAACATGCTGATGGGCAAGTACTGGTAATTCATGACCTCTTGGGAATGACCCACGAATTCAATCCCAGATTTCTTAGGAGGTATATGAACCTCTATGAAGAAATGGGCAATGCCATTTCCCAATATGTGGAAGATGTAAAAAGTAAGGACTTTCCTAGCGATATGGAACAGTATTAAGATTAAAAGGCATGTTAAAGCGTTTTTTAATACTAGCAATTGTAACCTTTAATATTGGTTGTGACCAGATATCCAAGGAGATAGTACGCAACAATGTGGCCCCTATGGGATACATTCAGGTAGTCAATGATAATTTTATTCTGACCAATGTAGAAAATACCGGAGCTATGTTGGGTTTTGGAGAAAGCCTCTCCCCTATTTTAAAATTGATTTTTTTACAAGGGCTGCCATCTATTGTATTGTTGATTCTATTGGCAAGGATGCTGAAGAAAACGTATTTAAACCGGTGGTTGGTACTGGCTTTTGCATTTATTGTTGGAGGCGGTATCGGAAATTTAATAGATAGGATCGCTTATGGTTCCGTAACCGATTTTTTTCAGATTAAATTGGGGTTTTTTAAAACGGGAATCTTTAATATGGCGGATGTGTCGGTTACCATAGGAGTTTTATTGATCCTGTTTTTATCCATAGGAAACAGAAAATTATCGATTTAGAAATGTCGAAGACCGTATCTACTTCAAAAAATCTTCAGATTCTTTACGAAGACAACCATCTCATTGCCGTTAACAAAAGGCCTGGCGATATCGTCCAGGGAGATAAAACTGGGGATAAACCTTTGAGTGAGGTCGTCAAAGAGTATATCAAGGAAAAGTACAATAAACCTGGAAATGTGTATCTGGGTGTGGCACATAGACTTGATAGACCGACTTCTGGAATAGTGGTTTTTGCAAAAACATCGAAAGCCCTGCCCCGGCTTAATAAATTATTTGCAGAAAAAGAGGCAAAGAAAACATATTGGGCCATTGTTAAAAATCAACCGGAAAAGGCAAAAAATGTACTTGTTCACTGGCTCCTTAGGAATACAAAACAAAATAAATCGTACGCTCACAAAAAGGAGGTTCCTCTTAGTAAAAAGGCAATTCTGGAATACCAGATGATTAAGAGATTGGACAACTACTGCCTAATGGAGATTGATTTAAGAACTGGAAGGCACCATCAAATCCGAGCACAACTTTCAGCCATAGGAAGTCCTATTAAGGGAGACCTCAAATATGGTTTTGATCGCAGCAATAAAGACGGAAGCATTCACTTACATTCCCGAAAACTTTCATTTATCCATCCCGTAAAAAAAGAAAAGCTCGAATTGGTTGCCGCCCCGCCCCATGATTCCGTTTGGAATGCTTGTTAATGTATTTCTATGCACTAAGAGACTGTTTTGAAGAACGAATACTTTCTATAACCACCGACCCTAAAATGAGACAACCTCCAAAAACCGTTGTCAACTCGGGTATTTCCGATAGGAAAACGACCCCTATAATAATCCCATAAACGGGCTGTACACTGCTCATAATGCTGATTGATGTCATTGAAAAGTGCTTAAATGTCATTAGAAACAATGTATGTCCTATAGCTGTAGTCAAAACGGCCAAGGCAACGATACCCTTCCATTGCCCAAACAAGGTTGTTCCATCGACATAGAACAGGGCGGGAAATAATAACAACCCTATGATAGCTGTTTGGTACACCATTAACATAGAGCCATGATAATGGTGTACTTTTACTTTAAGGATAATATTTCTCAACGCATAAAATAGGGCCGACAAGACCCCAATACCTATGGCCATTGTATGGGAATCTTTCAAGCTGAAGTCCGGGGCAAGAAAATAGATTCCCAGGAGAACGAACAGGGCCAAAAGCAAATGGATTTTTTGAAATTTGGTCTTAAGCAAGAGTGGTTCCAAAAAAGCGGTTATGATCGGATAGGTGTAAATCGATAGCATCCCAATGGCCACACTCGACATTTGGAGGGCATAAAAATACGTAACCCAATGCAAGGCCATTAATATACCACTGAGGATTACCAAAGGCAAATCGGATCGCTTTACTTTTAACGAAATTCCTTTCCATCGACAAAATAGCAACAAAATAAAAAATGCCAAAATACCCCGTGATGCAATGATGACAGGAACTGGTAAATCAATATATCTTCCCAAGGTCCCAGAAGTACTTATGAAAATAACAGCTAAATTTATCTCCAACAAATGGGATAAGTGCGGGTTTTTATTTCTCAAAGTGAAGCTTATCTTACATGTTCCATTGCCTTTTCACGAATAATCTGGGCAACAGGTTTGTTTTTCAAATGGCTTTCTAACCAAGACAAAATATCCAAATATAGGAAAGCCCGCTTTTCATAGGGGTGATTCTCATATTTTTTAAGCTCATTGTACAATTTTTGAAATTCGTTGCGTAATTCGTGGGGATAGATACTACCCAAATTGCGCAAGAACTTTATCATTTCTTTTTGAACGGCATGAAGGTCGTTCATTTTCATCAAAAACTTGTAGGTACTTTTTAACTGCAATTCCAAATGGTAATCCATTCCTGCTTCATAATGGGCGACCAAGCTTAAAACACGGGCAAAACACATTAAATCTTCCCTCATTTTAAGATTTTTATTGTTAATGATCTTCTTTAAATACAGGATACAATTTTTAGTGTCCCCATTTCCAAAATACAGGGAGGCGATCTTATAATACAAGACCATGATGTGATGAGCATCCAAACGGTCTTTATGCTTATTTATACCATACTCGATTATTTTCACAAGATATAGCCCTCTATTGAAGGTGCCCTCAAGAAAATGGAGGTTTAATTTATTTGCATTTATATACAAAAAGGCCAAAGAGGCAATATTGTCATTATGGGGGAATTCCTTTGAAGTGACCTGAGCCTCAAGTCGTTCAAGTGTTTCTTTAAATTGAGAGCTATATTTCACGTAAAACAAGGACTCTAATAAATAATGGTTTCCTTTCAAAAAGAATACAGGGTTCAATTGGATCATCTTTTCATTCTCATAAAAAAGATTAACCCATTTATTGGAATATTTATAACATGAAAGAAAATCCTGAATTAAAAAACTATACCATAAATGTGCTTTATATAGCCACAATTTTTCTCTGAAGCCTAGATTATCAATATTGTATTTGGGCAATTGTTTTTTAAAATACTCCTCGACGTCTTTATAATCCTGATCATTGCGCACGTATCCCACTTTCAACATCAATCCGTATAGCTGTAGCGACAGATTGGAAAGCTTACTGGTCATCACATTTTGCTCAGATAATTGTTTGGCCTGTATGGCCAATTCGTCGGCCCGGTCAGGAATACTTCTGGTAATGTATTGGGTCTCTATAATTTTCTCAAGTTCAACGATTTCGTAGGCGACATTCTTTTCCTCATCCTCAATAGCGATATATTTGGCTTTATCCAGTAGTTTCAGACTCTGCTTATACAGACCCTTTTGATAGAGAATTGTGGCAAAATCGAGCTGCTCCCGAAGCTGTACCCTAATATTCTGGTTTACCGGATTCAACCTCAAACTTACCAATATCTGTTTGTAGAGATGTGCCTTTAGGTTTGAGATTTGGGACTTTTTTACAATACCACTATCTAAAATTATCTTTTCGTCATATCGCTTAATTTTATCCAACAAGTTGAACAAGGCCAAAAATTTAGCATCGGTATTCACTCCCAAACGCCCCACATAAAGTTTAAATTGGCGTTTCTCTGATTTTGAGAGTGATTTTATCAATACAAACAATGCATCTTTATGCGCATTTGTCATCGTAATAAATATAGTTTAAATAGTTGTTTTTCAGATTTTTATATGTTCCAAAAAGTAACTTAACATTGTAAATGTAAACTCAAATTTTAGGTCATTTCCCCTATTGGTCATATATTCGTATGGGCAAGTTAAAACTACGTAAATATAATGAGTAAAGATATAGTGCAAATATTTGATACCACACTTCGTGATGGTGAGCAAGTACCAGGGTGTAAATTGGACAAAAACCAAAAATTGGTTATTGCCCAGCGTCTTGATGAACTTGGTGTGGATATCATAGAGGCGGGCTTTCCCATTTCGAGTCCTGGAGACTTTGCATCGGTCAGTGAAATTGCCAAAATCGTTAAGAATGCCATCGTTTGCGGCCTAACACGTGCCGTTAAAAAAGATATTGAAGTAGCGGCTGAAGCCTTAAAATCTGCAAGAATTCCAAGAATACATACCGGAATAGGGACTTCGGACTCACACATTAAGCACAAATTCAACTCCAATAGGGATGCTATTATTGAGCGTGCGGTACGTGCGGTAAGCTATGCCAAAAGTTTTGTCGAAGATGTGGAATTCTATGCCGAGGATGCTGGTAGAACCGATAATGAATTTTTGGCAAGAATATGTGAGGCAGTTGTCAAGGCCGGTGCCACTGTTCTTAATATACCTGATACAACGGGCTATTGCCTACCTGAGGAGTATGGTGCAAAAATGAAATATCTTAAGGAAAATGTAGCCGGGATTCATAAGGCCGTTCTTTCATGCCATTGCCATAATGATTTGGGATTGGCCACGGCCAATTCTATTTCGGGTGTAATCAACGGTGCAAGGCAGATTGAATGTACGATAAATGGGCTTGGTGAGCGCGCAGGCAATACCGCTTTAGAAGAAGTCGTAATGATTTTAAGGCAACACCCAACCTTAGGCTTGGATACTAACATCAACAGTAAACTCCTGTATGACACCAGTCAAATGGTTTCTCAGAAAATGGGAATGATGGTACAACCCAATAAGGCCATTGTAGGGGCTAATGCCTTTGCCCATAGTTCAGGTATACACCAAGACGGAGTCATAAAAAATAGAGAAACATATGAAATAATCGACCCTTTAGATGTAGGCGTCAATGAATCCTCAATAGTCCTTACCGCTAGAAGTGGTAGGGCAGCTTTGGCATACAGAGCAAAGAAAGTAGGTTATGAACTGACCAAGGTTCAGTTAGATACCGTATATCAGGAATTCTTAAAATACGCAGACAGGAAAAAAGAAGTGGTGGATGGCGATATCCATGAGATTGTTGAAACAAGTAAAATAAATATTGAAAGTGTTTCTTAAATGGAGTTAAACATTGCCCTTTTAGGTGGAGATGGTATTGGACCAGAGGTTTTGGCCCAAGCGGTGAAATGTCTTCAAGCCGTTGAGGAAAACTTCAACCATGATTTTACCTTCACCGAGGCCTTAATCGGTGCTGCTGCTATGGAAAAAACGGGCAGCCCTATCCCTGAAGAGACCATTCAGCTTTGTAAAGATTCTGATGCCGTTTTGTTCGGTGCAATTGGCACCCCTGAATATGACAATAATCCAGAGGCCAAAGTACGTCCTGAAGATGGGTTGTTGTATTTGCGAAAAGAATTGGATCTTTTCACCAATATTAGGCCTATAAAGGTTTTTCCTGCCTTAATAAATAATTCCCCCTTAAAAAGAGATGTAATAATAGGCACTGATTTGGTCATTTATCGAGAGCTCACAAGTGGTATTTATTTTGGCGAGAAAAGTCTTAGCGAGGATGGCACGGTGGCTTCTGATCAATGCAGATATACAGAAAAAGAAATCAGTCGAGTTGCCCATATGGCGTTTAAGGCAGCTAAGAAGAGAAGAAAAAAGCTAACTCTAGTGGATAAAGCGCACGTTTTGGAAACTTCAAGGCTTTGGCGTAAGGTTGTTACCAACATAGCCGAAAGCTATCCGGACGTTGAATTGACCTGTATGTATATTGATAATGCATCTATGTTAATGACCCTTAACCCCAGTTTTTTTGATGTCATTTTGGCCGACAATATGTTTGGTGATATCTTATCTGCCCAATGCAATGTTCTCATTGGTTCTTCAGGCTTATTACCTTCCGCGGCCATTGGTACAGAGAATGCCCTGTTCGAACCTATTCATGGCTCTTATCCACAAGCAAAGGGGAAGGATATTGCAAACCCAATAGCAGCTATACTTAGTGGCGCCTTGCTGCTTCAGCACTTTGGGCTTAATGAGGAATTCAATGCCGTTGTAGCAGCAGTGCACAAATCATTCCGAAAAGAGATAGTAACGCTAGATATTATGGGAAGTACCAAATACGGCACCAATAGCGTGGGTGATTTTATTGCCGAGAATATCGTCGATGTTGACGACAACCTGAACATCAATGATGAAAATATTGGTTTGGGGAAATCTACAATTATTTAAATTCAAGACTATTCACTTGATAGCAAGCATTGTAACAAATGTGTCAAATTCTTTTTTGAAGTTAATGTGCTTATCGCCCGTTGCTGGCCCATTAAATCCAGTATGTATCCTCCTGACTTGGCCCTTTTTGTCTATAAAAATTGTTGTGGGATATGAAAGTACATGATTCAGCATGGGTAGCTTTTCCCCAGCCCTTGTTTTGCTGGATGATGCATATTGCGCCAATAAAATAGGATACTCGACCCCAATGGCCTTTTTTAACCTTTTTATGCTTTTGTAAGCCCCCTCCTTGGTCTTGGCATATTCAAATGCAAGAGCCACTATTTCAATATCCAGATTGGGATTATCCTCCAAATAGTTCACCAAGAATTTTGTTTCATCCAAACAGTTGGGACACCATGTCCCCATAACCTGTACAATGATCACTTTGTTGTTGAACCTTTCATTTTCCAAAGAAACCATGTTGCCCATTAGGTCCGGGAACGAAAATGCCAATTTATCGTAACCAGGCTTTAAGTAGGTCAGCGTATCCTCATTGGGAAGTTCAAAGCTTTCATTTCTATTGGCCACAAATGGCTCCTTAAAATGATTCCCTGAAAAAAAAGTACCTTTCATAGTACTATCGGTCACCTTGGCCATAAATAAAAACGCGCGTGCACCATCAAAAGTTGATAATTTTAAACTATCACCATCTACCACCCCATCTAAAAAACGCTTATCACCTGTAGTGGTCCTATAAGTCCCAGAAACAAACTTCCCATTTTGGGTAAAAATTCCCTGGCCCATAGGAGCATCTACCGTATTCGGATTAAACTCGGTTTCCCAATTACCTGAAACATTTACATTGGGCCGCTTTTTGACTCTAAATCGCTCCTTTCTGCCAAATATTGCCCTAAACGGAACCACTCGATCCAGACTTTCCTTTATAAATTCCCCAACAATCATGGTCTCAGTAAACTTTCCAGCAATGTATCCTTCAAAAACAGGCATCTTAATGATTATTGAGTCATACTTAAACGTTATTTCCTCAACTTGGATGATTTCATCTGCATTATGTATTTTAATCTCAAACTTGCCTTCATCATTTTTAATGAATTCAAAATTAAAGGGTAATACCTTGCTGTCCTGCACCTCCAATTCGGCCAACCAAAAACCTTCAGACGGCATGCCAAATTGCCTCTGCCCGCATGAATAAACTATGATTGACAGCAAAGTCAGTACCACTAATTCTAGTGAAGTTCTCATCTTCATAATTGGAACCGAAATAACGGATAATAACTTACAACAAAAAATAAAACCAAATCAGTTCAAACAATATTGAATGTCTAACCGCATTGTTTTATCTTTACCAGCTTTAAATCCAACCAATGAAAATTTCGTATAACTGGTTAAAACAATTTTTGAATATAGATTGGGATGCTAAGCAGACCGCAGAACTATTGACCGACCTAGGGTTGGAAGTTGAAGGAATTGCAGCCTATGAAACAGTCAAAGGTGGTCTTAAAGGGATTGTTGTTGGACATGTACTTTCTTGTATACAACATCCCAATGCGGATCGTCTTAGATTGACCTCTGTAGATATTGGTCTTGAAAACCCAGTTCAAATCGTATGTGGGGCTCCCAATGTGGCCCAAGGTCAAAAAGTGCCAGTGGCCACTATCGGCGCTACGCTTTACACTAATGATGGGGAATCATGGGTCATTAAAAAGGGAAAGATTCGTGGCGAGGAAAGTTTCGGAATGATCTGTGCAGAAGACGAATTAGGTTTGGGGGATAGTCATGATGGGATTATGGTTTTAGACAATAGTTTGCAACCAGGGATGCCTTGTTCACAAATTTTTGAATTGGAGAACGATGAGGTCTTTGAGATTGGACTAACCCCCAATCGGGCTGATGCAATGAGCCATTATGGAGTTGCTAGGGATTTAAAAGCTGGTTTACAACAAAAAGAAATAAAAAAAGAACTTATCACCCCTTCAACCAGCCATTTTAATATTACCGACCGGTCATTAAAGATGGGCGTTACTGTTGAAAACAATGAACTGGCTCCCAGATATTGTGGCGTAACCTTACGTAATCTAATTGTACAACCATCTCCCAATTGGCTGAAAGACCGCTTGAAATCCATTGGACTGACCCCAATCAATAATGTAGTAGATGCCACCAATTATGTGTTGCACGAACTGGGACAGCCCTTACACGCATTTGATGCAGATAGAATCTTCGGAAAAAAAATCATTGTTAAAACACTACCCTCAGGCACTAAATTCATGACCTTGGATGGCGTTGAAAGGGAACTTCATGAGGAGGATCTGATGATTTGCGATGCCGAAAAACCCATGTGTATTGCAGGGGTCTTCGGGGGAATAAATACAGGGGTAACCGAGGGTACCACCTCAATCTTTTTGGAAAGTGCGTATTTTGATTCTGTTTCTATCCGAAAAACTGCAAAACGCCATGGATTGAATTCCGATGCCTCTTTTAGATTTGAACGAGGTATCGATATTGAGAATGTGGAATATTGCCTTAAGCGCGCAGCATTGCTTATTACGGAAATAGCAGGAGGCGATATTACCTCAGATATTATTGATTTTTATCCAAACAAGAAAGAAGATTATCCGGTTTTTTTGACGTTTGACAAAATCAACAAATTAATTGGTCAAGAAATTTCAAGAGACACCATCAAATCAATTTTGACCTCTTTGGAAATACAGGTAAAAAATGTTACAGAAACCGGTTTGGGACTTGTTATACCTTCCTATAGGGTAGATGTGCAGCGTGAAGTAGATGTGATTGAAGAAATATTGAGAGTATATGGTTATAACAATATTTCGTTCAGTGAGAAGTTAAATGCTTCCATAGCTCCGATTTCAAAGTATGAGGATTACAAATTGCAGGATGTTATTGGTGATTTATTGGCTTCAAGAGGTTTTTATGAAATAATGACCAATAGCCTTACATCCCCTGAATACATAGACTTTGTTGATGATCTAAATCCCGAGCAATCCATAACAATGTTGAATCCGTTAAGTATGGATTTGTCAGCTATGAGACAAAGCATGCTTCCAAATGGACTGGAAACCATATCTTATAATGTTAATAGGAAAAATCAAAACCTAAGATTTTTCGAATTTGGTAAAACGTATCAGCAAATAGATGAAAAACGAATCGAGAACAAACATTTAAGTCTTTTAGTTACTGGTAATAGAAACTATACCGGTTGGGCCTCTCCAAGTAAAAAAGCCGACTTTTTCTTCTTAAAGTCAATGATCGTTAATATCCTTACAAGATTAGGAATATCGGACATCAATGAAAACCCCAATGAAGGTACTTTGTTTTCCGAAGGCCTTTCCTTTATAGCTGATAAAAAGAATATTGTTGAATTTGGGGTAATCAACAAGCCCTTGGCCAAACGATTCGATATTAAACAGGAAGTATTGTACGCTGATTTTAACTGGGACAACATTATTGCATTGGTTCCGCAAAAAGATATTGTATTCAAATCGATTCCGAAATACCCCGAGGTAAAAAGGGATTTTGCCCTCTTATTGGATAATTCCATACGTTTTAAGGAAATACATGCTATTGCTCTCCAGACTGAAAGAAAGTTTTTAAAAAGTGTAAGTCTGTTTGATGTGTATACGGGAGATAAGTTACCCGAAGGTAAAAAATCCTATGCCGTGAGTTTTACACTTCAGGACGATTCCAATACCTTGACCGATAAACAAATTGATGGGATAATGACCAAACTTCAGCGAAAATATGAAAAAGAGTTCGGTGCGGAATTAAGGTAAAAGATTAATTTTTTTGGGTAGAATAACGCTATCTATTTCATGTATAACACCATTGCACTGAGCAGCATCGGCAGCAATGATTTTGGCAGAATTCCCTAGACCATCTGTAAGTACAATATCTGTACCTCTCATCGTGGCAGTTATTTTAGCTCCCTGTACCGTAGTGAATACGGCCTTGCCCTCTCCTCTACACATGGCCAGTAAAATCTTGGATGCGGTAAACTCTCCGGCAATAATGTGATATCTAAGAATAGCCTTTAACTCCTCTTTATTTTCTGGGTGAAGCAAAGCGGATGTCCCTTTCGGAAATAGTTTTTCAAAAGCCGAATCTGATGGCGCAAATACCGTAAAGGGGCCATCAAAACTAAGAATCTCCTCCAAATCGGCCGCCTTCATAGCCGCCAACAAAGTCTTATGATCTTCAGAATTCTTTGTATTGGTTATAATGGATTTTTCAAAATCCATATGAAGAAACATATTCTTAGTTGTAGAAAAACTATCCTGGGCCGAGACAAAAAAGGTCAGAAACAAGGTCAAAAAGGCCATTAAAGAGGTGTAGCTTTTCATTTTAGGTTCTGTTTGGGGCCTGATGATAAAATCAGGTAAACGGTATTAAATGTCGATCAATATACAATATAAACCCTTTCATGGCTCTTCTATTCAGTAGGGTTTTAAGTATTTAACATAAAATTAACATTCTATGGATTTCATCTAAAATTTGATTCGACATTTAATTGCTTAAATTTGAAAGAATGCATCTTTGGAACTTATGCTTTTGGAGAAAACAAATATTGGGAAGGTCTTGGCCGATTTAAAAACGAAGGAATCGAATTCTCAGGATATGTATAAAGATGTAAACGAAATTTTCAATACCAAAGCAAACCAAAGGATAAGGCAAAACATAGTACAAGGAATATGGAGAGACATTCACCATTTTGATTTTGATCTTCTAGAATACAAAAATATATACCATCTGAATCATATCAAAAAAATCTGCATTGACTATCGCCTTAGATTCCTTGATTCAAAATATTTTAAAGGTGATATTCCCACGGAAGCCCTGGCCACGATTAAACGGCTCGAAGAACAGCACGGCATTGAACTAAAGGGCTTTAAAATAATCGCACCATCAAGACTTTTTAAACTCAAGGATAAGGATGACCCCTTACTATTTGCCTCCATGGGCAATAATTACTTTTATCTTATCCATAAATGGGGCAACGATCTGCATCCACTTCGAAAGGTACTCGTGTGGCCTTTTAAGAATATTGTAAATCTGGCTCTTTTGGTGTTCGTATTAAGCTACCTTTTGACCTTAATCATACCAATGGGCCTTTTTCCCCCATCAAATTCAGGTTTTGAATTTTGGATTTTATTTTTTTTCATGTTCAAGTCAATTACGGCAGTGGTCATCTTTTATGGTTTTGCCTTGGGGAAAAATTTTAATCCAGCCATTTGGAACAGCAAATATTTTAATTCCTGACAATGAATTATTAAAGGTCTACATCTTAAGGATTAAAGATTTGATACGGAACGCCTTCTAAATCAAGGTTGTCCAAAAATTCGAGTTCTGGTTTAAGCTGAATACGTAAAAGCCCACCTTTGTTTCCATCGTCTATTTTTTGATAACCGACCAACAAAATATTGTTTTCACCATCATAACTTACCATGGTGGTATCTCCAATTTTAAATTCAAACTCTATTTGAGACCCCGTTAAAATATTCTCATAATAGTATAAGACCGCCAAGTTGTTGGCAAAATCATAAATTGCGGGAATATGTTGATGAATACCGCCGTCGGTTGGCATTTTATAATACAATTTACCTTGGTCATCAAAAGAATTGAAATTTGAAGCATGGAATTTGGGCTCTTTACCATCTTCATAGCTAACATATTCAACAGCCATGGTAGAACTGTTCAAAACGGTGTGTAGTTCTCGATAAGAAATTATGAGGTTTCCATCGGTATCAACAAAAATATGTTCAACATCATAACCAAGACCTATTTCGCCTATCAAAAATTGTGTAGAACCATCAATAACCGATAGTGCATTCTCATCCGTAATCTCCATGTCAAAGGTCAGTACAAACAGGCGATTATTGGTGAAGACCATTTGTAAAGGCTTCTTATCCAATTCCATATCGGTAAAGCCAACCTCATCAGTTCCCATATCCATGGTTCTAACAAAGTACCTGTTGATTTTGGAAGTTTCCTCGATCATATAGGAAACGTACAGTTTATCCCCTTCAAAGGCCAATGAAGTTGCTGTTAGACTGCATTCCCCCAAATCGCTAAAAACATCAAACGTTTGGGAACTATCTTCCCGAAAGTTATGCAAGGTAATCTGTCCGCTGCAATCGGTTAGTTTTTGGTAAAATCCAAAAACAGGTCCTTTTCTAAAGGAGATTTCAGGTAGCTGGACATTCGTGAAAGTGCTTTGCTTGGGATTTAAATCACTTCCTGATTCAGTGGTATTAATAAGTTGGCTTGATAATATGCCGTTATTGGTAAGAAGCAGGGCATAATCGGCATTAAAAGGAGTTTCATTTTCCTCGGCTATCGTTACTTCACCAGTTTTGCTACACGAGATGATCACAAATGCCACAAGTGCATACATAATGCTGTAGGTTTTCATGATGTAGATATTTGGGGGTGATAAAACTATGCGGTAACGGGGTACATTTTATCCCGATGCTCCTTTATAGTCTTATCGGACATATATTCATCAAACGTTAAATATCTGTCAATGTTGCCTTTAGGAGTCAATTCTATAATGCGATCAGCCACGGTTTGGGCAAATTCATGATCATGTGTTGTGAATAAAACAGTTCCTTTGAAATTCTTAAGAGAGTTGTTGAATGCTGTAATGCTTTCCAAATCTAAATGATTAGTAGGTTCATCGAGCATTAAAACATTGGCCCTTAGCATCATCATCCTACTGAGCATACATCGTACTTTTTCCCCTCCAGAAAGTACAGTACATTTTTTTAGGGCCTCTTCTCCACTGAACAACATTTTACCTAAGAACCCTCTAATATATACTTCTTCGCGCTCTTCTTCGGTTTTGGCCCATTGCCGTAACCAGTCGACCAAGTTTATATTTTCATTGAAGAAATCAGAATTATCAGCGGGCAGGTATGACTGTATGGTGGTAACTCCCCATTGAAAAGATCCGCTATTTGCTTTCTTATTACCATTGATAATCTCATAAAATGCAGATGTAGCCCTAGAATCCTTAGAGAGTAGAGCGACTTTGTCCCCTTTGGCCAAATTGATATTCACATTTTCAAATAGTAGATCCCCGTCTTCTGAAGATGCACTTAGGCCTTCAATATTCAATATTTGATCACCTGCTTCCCGTTCACTATCAAAAATCAAGGCTGGATACCTTCTACTTGAGGGTTTTATATCCTCTATCTTTAATTTAGAAAGCATTTTCTTTCGAGATGTGGCCTGCTTGCTTTTCGCGACATTGGCGCTAAAACGCATTATAAATTCCTGCAGTTCCTTGGCCTTCTCTTCAGCCTTCTTATTCTGTTGGGCCCTTTGGCGAGCGGCCAATTGGCTACTTTCATACCAAAACGTATAGTTTCCGGAAAATAGGTTCATTTTCCCAAAATCTATATCGGCAATATGGGTACATACGGCATCTAAAAAGTGGCGGTCATGTGATACTACGATTACCGTGTTTTCGTAATAGGCCAAAAAGTTCTCCAACCAATTGATAGTTTCGTAGTCCAAATCATTGGTAGGCTCATCCATTACCAACACATCAGGATTCCCAAACAGCGCCTGGGCCAACAGTACCCTAACTTTAAGTTTAGAGTCCACATCAGCCATCAACGTATAATGCAAATCTTCATGAATGCCCAAATTGGACAATAATGCGGCTGCATTACTATCAGCATTCCAACCGTTCATTTCTTCAAATTGTACCTGAAGCTCTCCG
Organism: Bacteroidota bacterium; assembly: GCA_024279425.1. Lineage (GTDB taxonomy): Bacteria > Bacteroidota > Bacteroidia > Flavobacteriales > Flavobacteriaceae > Maribacter_A. Next base: position 279,413 of record JAJRRO010000116.1, read on the forward strand.
ATTTTATCGGCATTGTCATCCGAATAATCAGCATAAAGGGCATCAATCTCATTTTTTATGGCAAATAACGGTTTATTTCCCATGACCACGGTTTCAAGCACTGTATGCTCATCGTTGGCATTGTGGTCCTGCTCCAAGATCGACATTCTTTTACCAGGTTCTAAATGCACGTGGCCCGATGTAGGGTCGACCTGATCGGACAGTATTTTCAAAAAGGTACTCTTGCCAGCGCCATTAGCTCCTATAACCCCATAACAATTACCTTGGGTAAAAGAAACATTAACCTCGTCAAAAAGAACACGTTTCCCAAACTGGACTGATAAATTTGAAACCGATAACATAAATGCGTTTTTTAAAATCCGTGCAAAAATACAGAAATTAATAGGTTCAACCCAATAAACTTAGCATACAATTACTTGGAAGTATTAACGTAACATCATATTTTTTAACTCGCAATTAACAGGATAGCGTATCTGTGTTCCTTAATTTTGTTTGTTACATCGTAGATATTCATGTATGAATAAAAAATTACTTTATCTGTTTCTTTTCATATTGGCAGGTTGTAATGAAAGCAAAAAAAAATCTCCTACTGTTTTTTTTAGCGGCGAAATCGTCAACCCGACCAGCAAACATTTAGTTCTTTATAAAGGAGATGTTGTTATTGATTCATCTACCTTGGATAAAGACAATATGTTTTCATTTAAATTGGATTCTATTGAAGATGGCCTTTACCATTTTAACCACTCCCCTGAATACCAATATGTATACCTTGAAAAAGGAGATAGTCTTTTGATTAGATTGAACACCGTTGATTTTGATGAATCACTGGTATTCTCAGGTAGTGGTGAGGAAATCAATAACTTTATGATAGAAATATACCTCGCCTGTGAAAGTGAGGTGAGGTTGATAAACGAATATTATGGTTTAGGTCCAAAAGATTTTACTAGAAAGATAGATTCTTTGGAACGAACGAAAATTGATTTGTTGAACAACTTAAAGGTCGAATCAACATTCTCCGCGAAAGCATCTGAAATCGCTGAAGCAAACATTGTCTATAATTATGCCACCTTTAAGGAAAAGTACCCATTTAAACACAGGTGGTATTTAGAAAAAAAAAATGATTCCCAAATTGTCCAAGGATTTTTATGCGTATCGAGAAAACCTTACCTATGGCAATAAGGATTTTACATATCTAAGGCCTTATTATGTGTATATGACCAATCATTTTGGAAACTTGGCGTATATGTCGTGCTCTTCCGATTGTAATATAAATGATAAGATGGTCAAAAACCATCTCCACTTCAACAAACACAAACTTAAGTTGATAGATAGTTTGGTCGAAGAAACTGAATTAAAGGACAATCTTTTTAGGAATGTGGCCTTGGATTACCTTTTGAAAGTAAGGGATACAGAGGAGAACAATCAGATATTTATTCGGGTTTTCCGAGCACTCTCGGGAAATAACAGGCATATGGAAGAAATCAATGATACCTACGAGGGTATCAAGAACATTCAGCCAAACAAAAGGATTCCCAATGTTGAACTGACTAATTTTAATGGGGAGCAAATCTCACTACAACAAATTGCCAAAAACAAAAAGGCCGTATTTTATTTTTGGTCAAGTACCGATAAAAGGCATTTTAGCGATATTTCAAAAAGGGTACTTCACCTTTCAAAACAAAAACCAGAATATACCTTTATTGGCATCAATATACGGACCGATGTGGATGAGTGGAAAGGTTTGGTGGAGACTGCTGGTCTTGATAATACCAATCAATATAAGGCCGAGAATTTTGAAGACTTGAACAAGGCACTTATTATTTACCCTATGAACAAATGCATCATAACCGATGATGCAGTAATAGTGGATGCATTTGCCAATATGTACTATTCCTTTTAAGGGAAATTGAAATTCATATCCAAAAAAAGTCCGCTGATATTTCATATCCAACGGAGGTTTAATTTTTAATATGTCTTTTGCTTATATCTTAATTTCCTTTATTATAATCTGCCAAGAACTTTGCCAAACCACTATCGGTAAGCGGGTGTTTTAAAAGACCTTCTATAGAAGATAATGGCCCTGTCATTACATCCGCACCTAATTTGGCACAATCGATAACGTGCATTGTATGTCTTATAGATGCAGCTAAAATCTGTGTTTCAAAAGCATAGTTATCATATATATGACGGATCTCTGCAATTAAATTAAGACCATCGGTTGAAATATCATCCAATCTCCCGATAAAGGGAGAAACATAGGTTGCACCGGCCTTTGCTGCAAGCAAAGCCTGACCCACCGAAAAGACTAAAGTGCAATTGGTGCGAACACCATTATCCGAAAAATACTTAAGTGCTTTTACCCCATCTTTGATCATGGGAATCTTAACGACAATTTGATCATGAAGTTCGGCCAATTCTTCACCTTCCTTTACCATTTGATCAAACTCAGTGCCGATAACCTCTGCTGAAACATCACCCTCGATAATATTACATATATCAACATAGTGTTTTAGAATATTATTCCTTCCCGTAATGCCTTCCTTGGCCATCAATGATGGATTTGTTGTAACTCCATCCAAAACCCCTAATTCTTGAGCTTCACGTATTTGATCTAAATTGGCTGTGTCAATAAAAAATTTCATGAATTAGTTTGTTAACTGATTATTATTTTCTGTACGGCGATTGTTCTTTTGAAACCTCCAAAATTACAATTTATAATGGTTTAACAATAACTTCTCATATACTTTATCTGGAAGTATTTTTTTAAGCGTCAGAGAGAATTTCTGCATGAACGAACCCACCGTATAATGTACCTTGGGTTTTTTGGTAGTGATTATTTTCAATACCCTATGAGCCACTTGAATGGGGTCATTTGCTCCAGATACATCGTCATTTATGAGTTTTAAGGTTTTGGCATAAGCATTCGAGTAGGGTGAATTTTCTAAAACAGGGGCATGATAACGTCCAGCGGCAATATTTGTGGAAAAATCGCCAGGGGCCAGATCGGTCATGCGAATTCCAAAGTCCTTGATTTCCATGCGTAGGGCTTCTGTGGCGATTGCCAATGCCCCTTTAGAGGCAGAATAAATCCCGCGGTAGGGTAATCCCATAAAACCGGCTATCGAAGTTATATTGATAATAAGTCCATTGCCTTGCTCTCGCATTTGTGGAAGTATAGCCTTGATCATACGAAGTGGGCCATGAAAGTTGGTATCAAAATTCTTTTTAATCTCATCATGGGGAGTTTCTTCAATAGGGCCAGTAATACCAACACCGGCATTGTTTATCAAAACATCTAGCCTACCCTCTTTGTCCAACAATTGTGTTACGGCTTTCTGAATGGTTTCGATATCCCTGACATCCAATTCCAATAAATCAAAATCATCAAAATCAGGATACTTGTTTAAACTCCTGGTCGTACCGTAAACCTTATATCCGTTTAAAGTAAGAAATTTGCCTATTGATTTTCCAATTCCTGATGAACCACCTGTAATAAGTACAACTTTTTGCTCCATAATTGCTACAAATTAACGAATAAAAAAGGGCTATGGAAAAAGACTTTTCCAATTTATTCAAAGCATAAAAAACCTAGGTTTAAGGTGTGATTAAATTACCCCTTTTTGCAGGCTTTGGGGTTCAAAAAACGGCAAGCTACCTACATCGCACCGCTACAACCGTATACCCTTGCTGCGTTCCCACCCTGGGGGATTCTACAGGAGCTGGTCGTGTAGGACTTGCCGAGTGCAAATATACAATCTTTTAAAACTTATTCAATCGTTTTATATTCTAATTTTTATGAATTAACTTGCCCTTTTTATTGACCTACTTAAGTATTTCCAAGTGAGCATTATAACATTGGTTTCTCCTTAAAAATACTATCCAAAGTTTAATATTATAAATAATAAAGAATTCATGAATCCAGTTAAATATTTTGTACTTAGCTCCATTTTTGTCGTATTAGCCGCCTGCGGAAGCAGCAACACTTCTGCCTCATCGCTTTTTGAAATACAATTGGAAGGCAATAAGAAGGAGTTTAAGCAGAATGAATCCGTTGGAATCACCTTAAAGAACAAAAAAATGAAAACCATAGACAAAATAACTTATACCATAGATGGCCAAGAATTAATGGTCAATGGCAATACGGTGATTCTAGACCTCGCGACTTTAGGCAATAAAATATTGAAAGCTACCATTGATTATGAGGATAGTTCTGCCGAGGTTTCAAAAAAAATAAAAGTACTGGCGGAAATCGCCCCTAACCTATATACCTACGAAATCATCAATGAATATCCGCACGATATAAAAGCATATACCCAAGGATTGGAATTTTATAACGATACACTGTACGAGAGTACGGGCCGTAGAGGAGCATCTTGGTTGCGTAAGCTAGATTTTAAAACCGGTAAGGTCTTAAAGCAAATAGATTTGGACAATGCCCATTTCGGAGAAGGTATTACTATCTTGAATGATAAGGTTTACCAACTCACTTGGCAAAGCAGCGTTGGTTTTGTTTATAGACTGAATGATTTTAAGAAAATCGATAGTTTTCAATACAATCAAAGCAAAGAAGGTTGGGGCCTCTGCAATGATGGTACGAAAATCTTTAAAAGTGATGGTACCGAAAAAATATGGTTTTTGAACCCTGAAACCCTTGTCGAAGAGGGCTATATTCAAACAGTAACCAATAAATCAGTATTCAACATGGCCAATGAACTTGAATATATTGATGGTAAGATCTACGCCAATGTCTACCAAAAACCAAGCATGATGATTATTGATGCCAAAAGTGGTGCCATCGAAGGGGTTATAAATTTTGGTGGATTAAAGGAAAAGGTTACCAAGCATGCCCAATTGGACGTGCTCAACGGTGTCGCCTATCACTCGGAAAGAAAGACTTTTTTCGTCACAGGGAAAAATTGGGACAAACTCTTTGAAGTAAAAATCCATAAAAAATAACATGGAGACCTTTGAGAAAAAAATTACCGTTTCCCAAGATGATTTAGATGACCTGAAGCATGTAAATAATGTGCGTTATCTACAATGGATCCAAGACATATCCAAGGAGCACTGGCAAGTCGCTGCACCTGCTGCTATGAAAGACGGTATTATTTGGGTAGTCAAAAACCATAATATCGATTATAAAAATCCTGCTGTCTTGGGAGATGAGATAGTGATTCGAACCCATATCGCTGAAACACGAGGTGCCATTTCCGTAAGATGTGTTGAAATGTACCACCATGAAACAAATCAGCTCTTAGTGCGTTCGCATACTGAGTGGTGCCTGCTAAATACCGGTACTTTAAAGCCCATGAGGATTTCAGAGACTATTAAGGCAGTTTTCACCTAGCTGATTATCGTTCAAAATCAAGAAAAAAGCGCTCCTATCTCCATTTGATACCCGCTTTGTTCTTTTTAGTGCTATGGGGTTCCTGTCGCAAGAACTTCGAATATGCCCAGAGTGCAAGTAATTTAGAGTTTTCAGAGGATACTGTTTTTTTGGATACCATTTTTACCAACATAGAAAGCAGCACCTATTCTCTCAAAGTGTATAATCGTAATCGCGATGATTTGGAGATTCCATCCATTCGATTAGGGCAGGGTCAAAACAGTGGGTATAGATTGAATGTAGACGGAGTTACCGGAAAGGAATTTTCAAATGTGCCCATATTTGCCCAAGACAGTCTGTTCATTCATATTGAAACCACCTATGATATCTCCAATAGTTCGGAGAGTGAATTTTTTATATACCGATGTTCTTCAGTTTGATTCAGGGGTTAACTAACAGAACGTGCATTTAGTGGCCCTAATCAAGGATGCCATTTTTTTATACCCCAGCACCTTGGCAGGCGGTACTAAGGAAACCCTTACTCTAGGAACCGATATAGACGGTAATGAAATTAAAGCTGAAGGTTTTTAATTGGCCGATGACCAATTAAATTTCACCAATGAAAATGCCGCGCAGGCAATTTATCTTAGATAGTACAATTTAAAAATCACTTTTTGATACTTTTATTTTGGATTGAACGTGAAACTTAGGATATAGGCGGAAAGGTTTTCCTCATTTTAGAGCCTTTGAAATAACAATGAAAAACAAATTTGTTCTATTTCCTCTTTTTTATTCAGTTTTTTCTTGCAACCATCTGTTTTTTAGTAATTTAAACACGGTTTCCTCACTTTTTATAAGGTTTTCCTAATAAGCCTTGTTTGATAGTATCACTAATTTGCAACCAAATATTTGATTTCGTGGACTATACGTATGTCATAATAGATTCTGACGCCACCTCAAACCTCCAATTGCAACATTATTTGGAGGAATTTGGTGATTTTGGGCGTGTGGCACTTTCCAGGAACAGTGACGAAGGCATCAATGATATTCTTAAATATTCTCCCGATGTGGTATTTATAAATCTGAATGACGATGCCAAGGAATATTTTCAAATGGTCAAGGAGCTGTATCAATACGTAAATGACATCCCTGTTCTAATTGGAATTTCAAAAAGCAAGCAATATGCCTATGATGCCATTAAGAACAATTTTTTTGACTATTGGCTCATGCCCTACAATGAGTTTGATATTAGGAAATCATTGCTGCGCCTTAAAAAACAAATGCCTGCTCCTGCAGAACCCGAAACTTTGATTTTAAAGTCATATCAGGATTTCCAGTATTTAAATACCAACGACATTTTGTATTTACAGGCCGACAACAATACAACCGAGTTCTTTATGAAGGATGGTTCGGTGATTAACGCCTATAAGACCTTAAAAACCTACGAAAGTCGATTGCCAAAGAATTTTATGCGTATTCATCAAAGCTATATGGTGAATACCAACTATATTTCGCGCATAAGTTATGGAAAGGCTATTTGTACGTTGAAAGTTCGCAAACTGCAGCTGCCCTTTTCAAAAAGTTATCGTAGCAATATTGATAGCTTAAAAAAGGCCTTATCAAAAAACACCATTTCTTCTCTCAATTAGTCCGATTCTCGTAAAAAAGGATCAAATACTCTCAAAACTCTGCCTTTTACTAGTACTTATAGGTTCTTGCCAAAATCGGGATTGGTTCTTGTTAGTTTTACAACATAACAAAATATAACCAATTATAAAATTTTAGAATTATGAAGAGAGTAGCAAGTATTTTAGCGGTGGCAGTTTTTAGTTTGGGATTATTTTCTTGCAATGCGGATAATACAGCAGAAGAAGATGTGTTATATGAAACTTTGGCTAGTGATAAGAACAACGGCGATGATCGGTAATGATATTCAAAAAATAACATAAAACTAAAGTCCCTGATAGAAAATCCGGGGCTTTTTTTTTATCTTGTGTTGAATTTTGTTATGAGCCAACACATCAAAAATTTTAGCATAATTTTTAGCATCACGCTTTCTTTGGTGATGCTGTTTTCCTGTGAGAAAAATAGGCCAAAGGCAAATCAAGACGACCAAGGTGCTCAATTGGACAGTATAAATCTTTGGGTCAAGCAGGCGGAGAATCAAGAGTATGCTTTGAAAAAAAGAAAACGGCACTTGCAAAGGGCATACCATGCCGTAAATGAACTTAAGGAAGACTCTTTAAAAGCCAAACAACTTTCCCAGATTTCACTTACCTTTTTAAAATTACCGGATTCCTTAATGTTCAGAAAGGTCAATCATGAAACACTACAATTGGCCAAAAAAATAGGCGATTCCGTGACCACCGCAGAATCGCATTGGGATTTGGGCACTTTTTTTCGGAACAGGGCCATAGCGGATAGCGCATATCATCATTTTGTCGAAGCCCAGAAAATTTATAGCGCTCAGCGCAACCAATTCTATTCAGGTCGCATGTTGTATAATATGGCTTTGGTACAATCACGTGTCAAGGATTATACCGGTAGTGAAATCAATACGATAAAGGCCATTGAACTCTTAAAACCCCTTAATAGAAACAGCCAGTTATTCAATTGCTATAACCTTTTGGGTACGGTGACAAAATACCTTAAAGAATATGATAGGGCGTTGGGATATTTCAATACCGCTTTGGATTATCTTAACAAATTGGAAAATAAACAAGATTATGAAATACAAGTTTTAAACAATATCGGAATGGTTTATCAAGAGCAAGGACAGCACCAAATAGCCATTTCTTTTTTCGAGCAAGTCCTGGAAACTAAAGATTTAATAAAACAAGATCCTGAATTATATGCTATCTCATTGAATAACCTTGCTTATAACCAATTAAAATTGGGCAATAACATAGGTCTAGAAAAACAGCTATACACGGCCTTAGCGGTTCATGATAGTATTGGTGATATAGGAGGGGTTTCTGAAAGCCACTACGTGTTGGCTGAGTTTTATTTAAGCCAAAAAGACACCGTAAAAGCTCTCAATGCAGCTTTAGATGTTCAAACATATGCTAAACGAAGCACTCATAATGAAAATCTTCTGAAAGCCCTGCAACTTCTGGCTCGTCTCGATACTAAAAATACTCTAGCCTACACAAATGAATATATTGCCTTAAATGACAGTTTGTTACAGGAAGAGCGGCAAGCCCGAAACAAGTTTACCCGTATTCGTTTTGAGACCGATGAATTTATTGCAGAAAACGAAGAATTGACACGAAAAAAACAAATTTGGACCGGAGTTGCCATAGGGCTTTTCTTGTTGGGGGCTTTGGTATACATTATCGTAAATCAGCGGGCCAAAAATCAAAATTAAAGTTCCAACAAAAACAACAGGCCAGTAACCAAGAAATCTTTAACCTCATGCTTTCCCAAAAAGAAAAGGTCGAAGAAGGCAAACAGCTGGAACAAAAACGTATCTCGGAAGAATTGCATGATGGGGTACTTGGTAAAATGTTGGGCGCGCGAATGGTGCTTACCGGTCTCAACAAAAAAACAGACGAGGAAGCTGCGCGGGAAAGGGCCATTGCAATTTCCGTACTTAAAGATATTGAAGGTGAGGTTCGTTCCATTTCCCACGAACTGAGCCATGCAGCGTACCAAAAAATACATAATTTCATTAGCTCAATCCAAGAGTTACTTAAAGAGGTTTGTTCTGCAAATACCATCGAGTATGACTTTACCTATAATGATGAATTGGATTGGGATGCACTGGATGGTGAAATCAAGATAAACCTATACCGGATGGTCCAGGAGAGCTTGCAAAATTCGGTCAAACATGCTGAATGCAATACTATTTTGGTTGATTTCAATACGGAGAATAATCATTTAAATGTTCGGATTGAAGACAATGGAAAAGGGTTTACCCGCTCAAAACGGAAAAAGGGAATTGGAACACGGAATATCTCATCCCGTATTGAAAAATTAAGGGGGACCTGGAAAATTGATAGTACTCCTGGCCAAGGTACCAAAGTCGTTTTAAGCATCCCTATTGTATATTATACCGAAGATCTGCCCCAAAACGAAAAGCTTATTGAGAGTTAATAGGAAACTTTGGCATCCGATGAAACAAAACCAACAGGGATGACAGCAATTAAATTCAAAATATAACATAAAACCAAAAGTTCCTAATTAAAAATTTGGAATCTTTTTTGTTAGGCATTGCCCTATATATCATTGCAAACAACCTGCCAAGTAAAACTTAAAGTTTCAACAAAGGCAACAAACCAGTAATTAGGAAATTTTCACCCGTATGCTTTTACAAAAGCAAAAGCTTGAGGAAGGTAAACAAATGAAGCAAAAGCGTATCTCGAAGGACTGCACGATGGTATCTTGGATAAAATGTTGGGTACCCGAATGGCACTTACCGGTCTTAACGAAAAAATGGACGAAGAAGCGGCTAGGGAAAGGGCCATTACAATTTCCGTACTTAAAGACATTGAAGGTGAAGTGCGATCTATTTCCCACGAACTGAGCCATGCCGCTTACCAAAAACTCAATAACTTTATTAGTTCAATCCAGCAGCTGTTAAAAAACAGCTGTTTGCCCAGCGCCATTAACTATAACCTTATCTATAATGAAGAATTGGACTGGGATGCCTTGGGTGCAGATATCAAGATAAACCTATATCGTATGGTCGAGGAATGTTTACAAAATTCAGTCAAACATGGCGTAAGTAAGAATATTTTGGTTAATTTTATTTGTGAGAATAATCATTTGAAGATTCTCATAGAAGACGACGGAAAAGGGTTTGCCCGTACAGAAACTAAAAAGGGAATTGGGACTCGAAATATTGCATCCCGCATTGCAAAATTGAGCGGAACTTGGAGAATCAATAGTATTCCAGGCAAGGGGACTAGGGTGATTTTAAAAATTCCCATTCCTTAATTATGCCATTGAAGTACCCTTAAAAGAAGAAGAAAAGCTTATTGAAACTTAAAACTAATACGTATACAAATGAAACTTATCAGGATTCTGGCCGTTGACGATCATGCGATGACCACCTTGGGATATAAATATATTCTGGAAGGTGCTGATTTTGATGGATTTGAGGTGAAGGTTGAAACAGCCGAGAACTATGAAACGGCAGAAGAGAAAATCAAATCCTCAACCCGAACATTACCTTTTGACATCATCCTCCTAGATATACAATTGTTCCCAGCACATTCCGGTGAAAACCGGAGTGGTGAAGATTTGGGTGTTTTGGCCCGCAAGGTTACCCCGGATGCAAAAATAGTGTTCATGTCATCATTCAGCGATAGCTATCGAATCAATAGTTTGTTTAAATCCGTTGATCCAGACGGTTATATGGTGAAATCGGAAATTGATGAACAGTCACTTATTGCCATGGTCAACACTGTAAGCACCAGACCTCCCTATTATACAGCAGGAGCCTTATCGGCGATACGGAAAAAAATGGCCAATGATTTTGATTTGGTTGATGAACAGGATAAAAAAATTCTCCATTATCTTTCAATTGGTACCCGTACCAAAGATATCGCTCCGCTTATTTCAGCAGCAAATACAACCGTTGAGTCAAGAAAACGTCAATTGAAAAAACTTTTCGAAATTGATAATGGCAATGATATTTCCCTTATTGAAGAAGCAAGAAAAAGAGGGTTTCTCTAACTTTTTGTGATTTTTTTAGTATGTAGAGTATTGATTATCAAAGATTATCGTGTTTTTCCCTAAAAAACAAACAAAAACCTCAGTTTTTATATGGTTTTTGTAAGGCCTACAAATTGACGTAAAATTTACCTTTGTGTAAAAAAGTGCACCCTTTTTTTAACACACACTGGTATGCCGTTATATTTTGATGACTTTAAGAACAACTTGCCTATTGGCCCCAATGAAGAATTCTATCTGGTGGGACTTGACTCTTTCAAGAAAAATCTGGAAAAACATTTCTTTTCTGAGGTTAATATTTGTAATAACCCTCAAAATGAATGGGGATGCAATTTGGTTATAGAATTAAATTGCAATATTGACATGTTCGAGACGGTCCTAAACTTCGACCATGGTAATTGGGGTAGCTTCGGTCAAAATCAATTCTCAATTAAGGAAGGGCTCAATACCTTAATGGAGTTGAACAAGATACCCATTCAGATTGATGAATTTTCTATTTTTCTCGAAGACACAACGATTATCATCAATAAAATCTATGAGCAAAGTATCTCGGATCAATTGGAAAATATACTTATTACTTTGTCCATGAACTATTTTCAACTCACCAAGGGATTGACTGAAATACCTTATGAGATATATGTTCCGGTATTTGAAGAAAACCATGATGAAAATGCCTCCTTGCTTGGGGGAATCCAAACAGGGAACAATATCAAAAAGGATTATTTTAATTTTTGGGGATTATATTTCGAATCAAAAGATGATGCTGATATCTTTGCCTTTGAGAGTTCGTTGATTGTTAAGGGAGACCTTTATATGTTAAATGATTAAATTCAGTGAAGCCTTAAGCATTGAATAAAGGTCTACCTTGCATTAAGGTATTTACATCTCCCCTAACCTGCTCGATTATCTGGTCATTTTCAGAATTGGTCAGAACTTTGTCAACTAAGTCAACAATGGTTGTCATTTCCTCTTCTTTAAGGCCCCTTGTTGTAATAGCCGCTGTTCCAAATCTAATTCCTGACGTAATAAAAGGCGATTTATCATCAAAGGGGACCATATTTTTATTTGCGGTAATATCAGCTTTCACCAATACTTTTTCAGCTTCTTTACCTGTAATGTCCTTATTACGCAAATCAATCAGCATCATATGGTTATCAGTACCTCCTGAAATTATATTATACCCCTTGGCGACAAATGCAGCAGCCATTGCAGCGGCATTTTTCTTGACCTGAAGCATGTAGTTCATATAATCATCGGTAAGAGCCTCCCCAAAAGCAATCGCTTTAGCGGCAATGATATGCTCTAAAGGGCCACCTTGGTTGCCTGGAAATACAGCCAAATCTATCAAACCGGACATTTTTCTTAGGTTTCCGTTCTTTAATCGAATACCAAATGGGTTCTCAAAATCCTCACCCATTAAAATCAATCCACCTCGTGGTCCACGTAAGGTTTTATGTGTGGTTGTAGTGACTACATGGCAATGTGGTATGGGATCGTTAAGAATACCTTTTGCAATGAGCCCCGCGGGATGTGCAATATCGGCCATCAAAATAGCATCGACACTATCGGCTATTTCACGAAATCTTTTAAAATCCATATCACGCGAATAGGCAGAAGCACCAGCGATAATTAGATTAGGTCTTTCCTTTTCTGCAATTTCTTGGATTTTATCATAGTTGAGTTCCCCGGTATCCGCATCTACTCCATAAAAAAAAGGGTTATACAATTTCCCTGAAAAATTGACTGGGGAACCATGTGTTAGATGTCCACCATGAGAAAGGTCAAAGCCCAATATTTTATCTCCTGGTTTTAAAAATGCAGAAAGAACAGATGCATTGGCCTGTGACCCGGAATGTGGCTGTACGTTGGCATAAGCGGCACCGAATAACTCCTTTGCACGGTCAATGGCAATTTGCTCAACTTGGTCCACAACCTCACAACCTCCATAATATCTTTTACCAGGGTAACCCTCGGCATATTTATTGGTCAATACGGATCCGGCTGCTTCCATAACTTGAGGGCTTGTGAAGTTCTCGGAAGCAATAAGTTCAATTCCGTTTAATTGTCTTTCCTCCTCGGCATCTATCAAATTAAAAATAAGTTGGTCACGTTGCATATATCTGTATCCTGTTAAATGAGGCTACAAAAATACGAATTGCCCATCTTTAATTCATAGAAAATAATATATTTGATAAGGAATTTATCAAACATCAATTAACAACCCCATCATGTTCATAAATGCCAATGATCCTACGAAAAAATCCTGGGTCCATATTCCAAAGAACTCTGATTTCCCCATTCAGAACATCCCTTTTGGGGTCTTTTTGACCAGAGAGGATATTATTACCATCGGCACAAGAATTGGGGATACAGTGGTTGATTTGGGTGCAATGCATCAATTGGGGTATTTTGACGGAATACCCTTGACCGAAGATATTTTTCTACAAGACACTTTGAATGATTTCATTTCGGATGGCAAAAAGACTTGGAGACTGGTCCGAAACCGTATCAATGAGGTTTTCGATATTGGTAACAACTCCTTACAGAACAGTGAAGACCACAAAAGTATAATTTTGTTTTCCTTGGATGAGATAGATATGCAATTGCCGGTCCAGATTGGTGATTACACCGATTTTTATTCCAGCAAGGAGCACGCGACCAACGTTGGCAGCATGTTTCGTGACCCAGAAAATGCCTTAATGCCCAATTGGCTTCATATTCCTGTGGGATACCACGGAAGAAGCTCTACCATTGTGCCCAGTGGCACACCCGTTCACAGGCCCATAGGACAAACCATGCCCAAAGGGTCCGAAAATCCTATATTCGGACCTTCCAGATTCGTTGATTTTGAGTTGGAAATGGCTTTTATTACCACAGATGCCAATACTATGGGAGAATCTATTCCTATTGATGAAGCAGAAGGTTATATTTTTGGAATGGTCCTCTTCAATGACTGGAGTGCCCGTGATATTCAAAAGTGGGAATACGTTCCCCTTGGTCCGTTTTTGGCCAAAAATTTCGCTTCTTCCATTTCTCCATGGATTATAACCCTCGATGCCTTGGAGCCTTTTAGGACCTCCGCGGTCAAACAGGATCCGAGACCTTTACCCTATCTGTCCCAAGAGGGGGAACATAGTTTTGATATTCAATTAGAAGTTGACATAACAACAGAAAAAGGGGTGTCAACGACGATATCAAAATCCAACTTCAAGTACATGTACTGGACCATGGCACAACAATTAGCGCATCATACTAGTAATGGTTGTAAGGTGAACAGTGGAGACATGATGGGTAGTGGCACCATATCAGGTCCTACCCCTGATTCGTATGGCTCCATGTTAGAACTTGCCTGGCAGGGTGCTAGGCCCATAACACTTAACGATGGTAGTGAACGTAAATTCATTCAAGACCATGATACCGTAACCTTACGAGGGTTCTGCGAACGTAATGGACTGCGCATAGGATTTGGAGAGGTATCCACAAAATTACTTCCCGTTTTCAATTCTAGAACGTAGGAATCCCAGATTAAAAAAGTTTTTCATCGAGACCATACGATAATTTATCGTTTTACGTTATCAACAAAAGTAATTTTGGCACGAGTGTTGAAAATGTGATATGAAACGGTAAAAGATAGAAATCATGAAAAGAGTTTTACAATTAAGTGGAGTTTTACTTTTTCTTGTAGCCTGTGGCAGTGTTAAAAAGACCCAACAGGCAATAAATACAGGTAACTATCTGAACGCCATAAACAGTGCCGTTCAAAAATTGGCATTGAATAAAGGAAAAAAAGGAAATCAATCCTATGTACTTTTGTTGGAAGAGGCTTTTGAGAAAAATACGGAGAGAGAGTTAGAGCATATTGCCTTTTTGCAAAAAGATGGCAATCCCGCCAATCTGGAAACGATTTATAAAGGCTATAGAAACTTAGATCGTATTCAGGAAACCATAAAACCCTTGTTACCATTGCAGATATACGATAAGGGCAGAAATGCTGAGTTTTCATTTAAAAACTACAATGATAATCTAGTCCTCGTAAAAGAACAACTATCTAAATACCTATATAGTAACGCTTTAAGTCTATTGAACAATGCCAGCAATAAGTGGGACTATCGAAAGTCTTTTGATGATTTCACGTATCTAAACGAGATAAATCCAGGATATGCCGATACAAAAAGTAAAATGGAAGAGGCCTATGAAAAAGGATTGGATTATGTAAAAGTTGGCATGGTAAACCAAACGGATAAAATCATTCCAGCAAGATTAGAAGAAGAATTATTGAACTTCAACACCTATGGTCTAGAAGATAAATGGACCAAATACCACACCAATCCATTATCTTATATTGACTATAATTACAATATGAAGGTTGAATTAAAGGATATCAACATATCCCCAGAGCAGGTCAGCGAAAAGCGGATCATTAAGGAAAAACAAGTTAAGGATGGATATCAATATGTTCTTGACAATACTGGCAACGTGGTAAAAGATAGTCTGGGCAATAAGATAAAAATCGACAAATATAAAACCGTTACGTGCAATTTTTATCAGTTTACACAATTTAAAACCGCTCAGGTGACCGGCTTGGTCAGTTTTTCAGATCTTGAGACCAAGCAGCAGTTAAATTCATACCCATTATCCAGTGCGTTCGTTTTTGAGCATGTATATGCCAATTATGATGGGGATAAGAGGGCATTGGACAATAATTTGACGGCCTTGCTAAAACTAGGCGCAGTACCCTTTCCTAGTAATGAACAAATGGTTTATGACGCTGGCGAGGATTTAAAAGGTAGGCTTAAAAGTATTCTAATCAAACAGAGGTTCAACTAACAAAAAGGCCCCGCTAATATTGGTGGGGCCTTTTTTATATATACGCACTGAGGTCTATTCCATTGATGTCACCATGTGAACCATGGGCAACGACTTCTCCATTTTTTATGACCAAAAGTTGGGGTGATTGATGAATTACCTGAAACTTGTAGCTTATTTCATTGGAAACTTCCCGATGGTTATAAAGGTCCAAATAATATAGATCAATCTCTTCCGCCTTATAGCCATACCTTTTTACAAAGGTATTCAACACCATTCTGCTGATTCCGCAAGTTACCGAATGCTTGAAAATTACTTGGGTCTTGAAACTAGATTTTATCTTTATTTCTTCAAGTTGATTTAGAGTAATCAAAGGCATCCAAGGAATTTTTTTTTCTTCCTTTGGTTTATTCTTGGCCTTTCCAAAAAGGCTATTCAGTACTCCCATATCTCAATTTTAGGATTAGGTCGGGTTCCCTTCAAATAACTTACTCCTGCCGTAATGTCCCATTTTTATTGTCCTGAACCGACATTTTGTCCGATTGGTAGCATTGGTAAGATTATTGACCTTAAAGAATCAAAAGTAAACTATAACTAGAAAACATACGATAATGAACTTTAATAATTTCACTATAAAATCTCAAGAGGCTATACAGCTGGCCCAACAACTCGCACAGGAAATGGGCCATCAGCAAATTGAAAACGAGCATCTTTTTAAGGCCGTCCTACAGGTAGATGAAAACGTTTTGCCCTTCCTCCTTAAAAAATTAAACGCCAACACAACACTATTGAACCAAATTCTTGAGAAAGAACTTGAAAGCTTCCCAAAGGTATCCGGTGGTGAAATTATAGTTTCCCGTGAAGCCGGTAAAAGTTTGAACGAAGCCAGTATCATTGCAAAAAAAATGGAAGACGAGTTCGTTTCCATCGAACATTTGGCACTTGCCATATTTAAGTCAAAAAGTAAGATTTCTCAAATATTAAAAGATCAGGGAGTCACTGAAAAAGGCTTGAAAATTGCTATTGAAGACTTGCGTAAAGGAAGTAAGGTAACTTCACAAAGTGTAGAGGAAACCTATAATTCACTTGATAAATATGCCCGTAACCTTAACCAAATGGCTGATAGCGGAAAATTGGACCCTGTTATTGGTCGCGATGAGGAGATTAGACGCATATTACAAATACTATCGAGAAGAACCAAAAACAATCCCATGCTTGTTGGCGAGCCTGGGGTGGGAAAAACGGCTATCGCCGAGGGTCTTGCACATAGGATCATACAAGGTGATATTCCTGAAAATTTAAAGGATAAGATTATATATTCCTTGGATATGGGTGCGTTGATCGCCGGAGCCAAATTCAAGGGGGAATTTGAGGAACGGTTAAAAGCAGTTATCAAGGAAGTAGTCTCCTCAGATGGGAATATTGTGCTTTTTATTGATGAAATACATACCCTTGTCGG
The DNA here is from genome assembly GCA_024279425.1 of Bacteroidota bacterium. Taxonomy (GTDB): domain Bacteria; phylum Bacteroidota; class Bacteroidia; order Flavobacteriales; family Flavobacteriaceae; genus Maribacter_A. The sequence continues at coordinate 296,680 of JAJRRO010000116.1, forward strand.
CGCAGGAGGTGGCCAAGGTGCGATGGATGCCGCTAATATCCTCAAACCAGCGTTGGCCAGAGGAGAACTACGTGCAATCGGCGCTACTACTTTGGATGAATACCAAAAATATTTTGAAAAAGACAAAGCCCTGGAACGTAGGTTTCAAAAAGTCGTGGTCGATGAACCCGATACGGAAAGTGCCATTTCAATTTTAAGGGGGATAAAAGAGAAATATGAGGCCCACCACAAAGTTCGAATCAAAGATGAAGCGGTAATTGCCGCTGTAGAGCTATCACAGCGCTATATAACCAATAGGTTTTTGCCAGATAAGGCGATTGATCTTATGGACGAAGCAGCCTCTAAACTTCGAATGGAAATCAATTCAAAGCCGGAGGAATTGGATGCCTTTGATAGGAAGATAATGCAATTCGAGATTGAGATCGAAGCCATTAAGCGTGAAAATGACAAAGCCAAACTTAAGTCATTGAATGTTGATCTTGCCAATATTAAAGAGAAACGCAATGAGATCTTTGCCAAATGGGAGAGTGAAAAAACAGTAGTAGATTCCATTCAGAAAGCTAAACAAGATATTGAGAATCTTAAGTTAGAAGCCGAACGGGCAGAACGTAATGGTGATTACGGCAAAGTAGCAGAACTGCGTTATGGCAGAATCAAGGAATCCCAAGAAAAATTGGAGGTCCTTCAAAATGAAATGGCCAAACAGCAGAAAGGAGATCCCCTAATCAAAGAGGAGGTCACCAACGAGGATATAGCCGAGGTAGTAGCCAAATGGACTGGTATACCCGTGACAAAAATGCTACAAAGTGAACGAGAAAAACTTTTGAAACTCGAAGAGGTTCTACATAAACGCGTTGTGGGTCAGGAGGAAGCAATACAAGCGGTTTCTGATGCCATTCGAAGAAGCAGAGCCGGTCTACAGGATTCAAAAAAACCAATTGGATCGTTCCTCTTTTTAGGTACAACCGGGGTTGGCAAGACAGAACTGGCCAAAACGTTGGCAGCTTATTTATTTGATGATGAAAACGCCATGACGCGGATAGACATGAGCGAATACCAAGAACGACATTCCGTAAGCAGATTGGTGGGAGCACCTCCAGGGTACGTTGGTTATGATGAAGGGGGGCAACTTACCGAAGCAGTTAGAAGAAGACCCTATTCAGTTATTCTATTGGATGAAATAGAAAAAGCACACCCAGATACATTCAATGTTTTACTCCAAGTTTTGGACGAAGGTAGACTAACTGACAATAAAGGTCGTGTTGCCGACTTCAAGAACACCATAATCATAATGACAAGTAATATGGGTAGTCATATCATCCAAGAGAAATTCGAAGTTAGCAATGACATTTATAGCGCAGCCGAAGCCGCTCGTGTCGAAGTTTTGGACCTACTACGGAAAACGATGAGGCCAGAATTCCTCAATAGAATTGATGATATCATCATGTTCACTCCGTTGAACAAGGAAGATATAACTAAAATAGTTGGACTTCAATTGGATCAATTGAAGAAAATGTTAAACAAACAACATATCACAATTGATGCAACCGATGAGGCCATCACATATTTGGCAAATAAAGGGTATGACCCCCAATATGGCGCCAGGCCCATAAAACGGGTAATCCAAAAAGAAGTGCTCAACAATCTTTCAAAAGAACTATTAAGCGGGAGCATTAAGACGGATAGTATTGTTTTAATTGATTCCTTTGATGATACGTTGGTTTTTAGAAATCAGAATGAATTGGTGAATTAAGGCTCAAGACCTTTGGAACCTGATAGTGCTTTGCCAAGAGCGTGTGAAAAAACCCAAGCAATTTAAAATAAAGAACAGTGTACATGATTATGCTTGGAATGACACATTCTTCAGTTTTTCAAAGGTCTTTTTATGAACAATTTATACCATACAGTATATAGTTTTTTTATATTCGCATAAAATAGCTATTCCATGACCACCAAGGCCGAAAGAACCACCACATTTATTATTAAGACTGTTGCTCCAGTATTCAACAAACATGGATACGTGGGCACAAGCATGAGTGATTTAACCGAAGCAACTGGATTGACTAAAGGAGCTCTTTATGGTAATTTTGAAAATAAAGAAGCTTTGGCCTTGGCCGCATATGAGTTTAGTATCAATAAACTTTTTGAAGCTATTGATGAACGATTGAATATAGAAGGCGGTTCTTTGGAAAAGTTATTTTCGCTCACCAAATTTTATCGAAACTATGATGTATTCAGCAGAGATATGGGTGGTTGCCCTGTATTGAATGTTGGGGTAGATGCGCAACATAATAATGCGCAACTGTCAGCCGCGGCAAGAGAAACCATCAAAATAATAGAAGGCAAAATTGCTTTGGTACTGGAAGAGGGTGTAAATAATAACGAGCTCCGTTTGTCTGTACCCCCACTTCAATTTGCCAAGCAATTATATACAATGTTACAAGGGGCCATTGCAATGAGTACAATCTCCGGTGATCGAAAATATTTGGTGAACACTGTCGCTTATTTGGAGGTATTGGTTCAAAAGGAAATTAAAAAGTGATGAAATATTCCTGTTAATTCCCCACTACCCTATAAATCCAAGTCTTATCGGGATATTTACCATTGAATTTATTATCTCGAACCCTTCTAGCTTCACTCATGGTATCATATCTACCCAAATAAACATAATTGTACTTATTCTTACTTCTAAAGAAAGATTTTGGCTGTAAACCCTTTTTGTTAAGATTGGCCATAAAGGCATCAAAGTATTTTTTGGTGCCGAACACGTTGGCAATTAAATAATAACCAGGGGCCAAACCATCTTCACCAACAACTTCTTCATATTTTTCACCGGCCCTTGGCTTGTCATCCTGTGCCTGCTCGGCAACTTGTTCAAGTCTTTCTTTTTCTTTAGCTACTTCTGCAATCGCAAGTTCAGCCTTTGCTATCGAATCCAATCTTTGCTGCTGTTTTAAGTTCAGGGCCTCTTCTAAAACATTGGCTTCAAGGGCCGTTTTAATAGAATCCTTTTTGGTCTGTTCTCGACGCTTTTCGGCATTTGCTATTTTCTGGTTCTTGAGCTTAGCAATGGAATCCATGCGTTTTCTCCTTGAAGTTCTTCTAGCTACAGCAATTGCTTTGGACTGTTCTGCGCTATTGGTTGAGTCTATTTTTCGTCGGATTTCCTTTTGTTGCCTTATGACCAAAGCCTCTTGCTTCTTGACATAAGCCAAAGAATCTTTAGCTCGTTTGCGTTGCTCCCTTTCAAGCTCCTTGGCGCTCCTTTTAGCAGCTAAAGCTTCAGCCTTCGATAATTCCTCTGTTACCCCAGCCTTGACAATTTGCCTTATTTCCTCCTCCTTATCCTCATCCTGCTTGATTTGAATTTTCTTCTTTTTGTAATCGGTACTTCCAAAATTATAGGAGGTGACCAGTTCAAAAGTTGGGTCATTTCCCTTTAAAGAAGAATCCGTTCCAAACTCTACCAAAGTACCCAAAGAAAATCTTTTAAGAAATCTACCTCCAGCTCCTACAGAAATCCCGTAAAAGCTATTATAGCCAGTTTGAGCCCAAAATTTATTGGTAGATAACAGTGCGCTCAACCCTATCTGAGTGTCAAACCCTGGAATTGATTTAAAATATATAGCAGGCCTAAAAATAGATGTGTCATCCGAGCTAATGATCGAAACAGGAAAACTATACGTTGCCATCCCCATATAAATCTTATTTCCAGATTCTGGCAATTTTTGGCTCGTCGAAACATTATAGCTAAACATGTTTTCCGATGCAAAACCAACACTAAATCCACCATATGAAAATTGTACCCCGGGCGCAAACTGAAAAATAAAATCATTCGTTGTTCTCAATTGTGGCAGCTGAATCTGTGGATCGCCTTGAAAACGATTGTCTGCCAATTCCTGTTTAAACCCAAATACATTTAAACCAAAAGATAGTTTTGCTTTTGCGCCAAGCACTAATTCATGAGCATAATTTAGAACCCCTCCGGTGTTTAAGAAGACACCCGTATTATGCTGATAAAATCCAGCCCCAATGGTTGATGAACTATTCAACTTGCCTGCATAATTAAAAAACAAGGTTGTTGGGTCTCCGTCGATTGTCTGCCATTGCCAACGAGTCCAAAGGCCAATGGAATGCGAATTATCATAATTCACTGAAAAAGCAGGGTTAAAAATACTCGAATTATTATCAGTAAGATTATGTTGTCTTAAGTCAACAGGAAGACGTACTTCCTGCGCTTGTAAAGCACATACAATCATCAAAAGCAAAAGTGACAGACTGGACTTGAACATATGCAAAAAAACAAAAAAACCATGGTTCACACACTATTTTAGGGTATTTTTAGTTAGATTAAAAGAAATATTTAATCCAAGCATGCATAGATTATGAAGCTATTTAAAGCGTTGTTGATTTTTGTTTTCGCATCTGGTCTATTTGGATGCAATGAAGAACCAAAAGTTGAAGATACGATTTCGACCTTCTACTTTATCCGACATGCTGAAAAAGACAGGTCTGACCCTAACAACATTGATCCAGAATTAACCCAAAAAGGTCTGGGGAGGGCAATGCATTGGGCTGAAATATTAAATGATGTCCCCTTAGATGCTATTTACAGTACGGACTATGAAAGAACCCAGATGACCGCAGCACCAACTGCTGTTAAAAAAAACCTTACTGTACAATATTATGATTTTGAGAGTATCAATATAGACCAATTCAAAGTCGATAACCTAAATAAAAAGGTATTGGTTATTGGTCATAGCAATACGACTCCTGCTTTCGTTAACAAAATGATTGGCGAAGAAAAATACCTGCAATTGGATGATCTTCAGAATGGTAGCCTTTTCATTGTTGAGGTTGTAAATGGTAAAACAACCAATATGCAATTGATCTTTAATTGTAATTGTCCGGATTAACGACAATGTTTTTTAATTCAATGATAGACAATAGTTTTAATCTACCCTTCATAAACAAGCTGTCTAATTCGTACAAAGATTGATTTTCTTCTAAAGGTTTTAGATTCTGGTAATCGACAAAACGAATCCCCTTAACAGTTCTTTCATTATAAGCCTTTCTAAAACGCAGACCGAGACTACCGTCATCTTCTTCGAATTCATAGGCAATATAGTCTGGCTTAAAGGTTTCATCGTTAAACCAATATATGAATACGTCTTCAAAATCATCACCCCCATTTTCTTGGTTAAAAGTTACTTTTACCTTATGGTAATACTTTCCATTAATGCTGATATCACCTAAATACTCCTTTTTGACCGCGGGGTCGTTTAGACCGTAAGGTAAGTATGCGAAATAATGCACGGAGTTCACAGAATTGGCAAATTTATTTGCCATAGAATCGTGCAATTTAACTCGGTTTCCGTTGATAAATCTTTGAAAATCATTGTTGGTTTTTATATCAACAATTTCCGACGTATCAGTTTTTAGGATACGCTTTAGCACTCTCCTGTTATTTACTTGTTCAAGAATGTACTTTCGATTTCTAAAATCAAAGGAAATATTACTTGTGATATAGCGTTTTCCACCGCTCACTTCTATACCCCTGTCAACAATATTTTGAGCGCTTGGTTTTGGCACTTGCTTCTGCTTACAAGACAATATTCCAATCAATGCAAAAAAAACTAAACCCTTCTTCATAATTTTCTTTTGTATACTATACGCAAATATCCTTTGAACTTTACAAAAAATCAATTAATAAATCAGTTTTTCATGAATTGTAAATAAGATTATTGTTCCTACTTTTGCCTTACATGCAGAATAACATAAACATAAAGAATAAAAAAGCCAGGTTTGAGTATGAAGTTTTGGACAAGTACACTGCGGGCCTTGTTTTATCTGGGACTGAAATAAAATCAATTCGCCAGAGTAAAGCGTCAATTACAGAAAGCTTCTGTGAATTCAATGATAATGGTGAGCTTTTCATTATAAACATGCAAATTGATGAATATTCCCATGCCTCGCATTATAACCACAAACCAAAGGCGGAACGCAAATTATTGCTCAATAAACGAGAATTAAAAAAGCTTCAAAAAGAAGTGTCATCAAGTGGTCTTACCATAATACCTATAAATCTGTTCCTTAATGATAGGGGGTTGGCAAAATTGAATATAGCATTGGCCAAGGGGAAAAAACTGTATGATAAAAGGGAAAGCATCAAAGATCGTGACAATAAACGGGATTTAGATCGTATCAAGAAAAACTTCAAGAGGTAGTACATTTTAGATGATGAGGCCATCTAACTAGTTTTTATCCTCCAAAAGAGGAACAAATCTAAAGACTCCCAACTCTTTTTTTTCGAATTCCTTTTCCGATTTTCTAGTGAATATGACCATTATCTGTTCATCAATCCCTACCGGGACGACCAATCTACCGCCAATTTTCAATTGCGACAGAAGTGCTTTGGGAACTTCAGGTGCCCCTGCAGTGACAATTATGCCATCAAATGGAGCTTCCTCTGGCAGCCCTTTATAACCATCACCAAAAATTATTTTTTTAGGCGTATAGCCTATTTTTTTAAAAAAAAGATTGGTCTTTTTAAAAAGCTCCAATTGTCTTTCTATAGTATAGACTTTAGCCTTTAATTCTAGCAATACAGCCGTTTGGTAGCCACTACCTGTACCAATTTCCAATATTTTATGCCCAGGCTTTATCGCCAATAATTCCGTTTGAAAAGCCACTGTATACGGTTGTGAAATCGTCTGCTCGGCAGCAATGGGAAAGGCCTTATCTTGATAGGCGTGCCCTTCAAAACCACTATCCATGAACAAATGTCTGGGTATAGTACGAATGGCATCCAAGACTTTGGGGTCGACTATTCCTTTGGCTATCAACACATCGACCAATTTATTGCGCATTCCGTGATGTTTAAGAGTATCTTTCAAGAGTAATGTAACGGTTTGGTTTGAAAAGCGAAGTTAGTAAAGTTTGATTTAAGAATTTCAAGCCCTGTAGTGACAATCCCAAAAACTTTTAAAGTTCTAATTCCAGAAACTACCAAACTATGTTTATTTTTGAAAAAAAATAAACATGCTCAAAGTAGGCGTCTTGGGAGCGGGACATTTAGGAAAAATACATCTTCGTCTCCTGAACGAATCCCCAAAATATAATTTAATCGGTTTTTATGACCCAGATGACATCAATGGGAAGAAAGTCGCTGCGGAATCCGGTTACCCTTTTTTTGATAATATCAATGAATTGATTGATAGTGTTGATGTTGTTGACATTGTGACCCCAACCCTTTCGCACTACGATTGTGCAAAAAAGGCCATGGAAAATGGAAAGCACGTCTTTATCGAAAAACCGATCACCAACACCTTGGAAGAAGCTGAAGACCTATTGGTACTAGAGAAAGAAAACAATGTAAAAGGCCAAGTGGGTCACGTTGAACGATTCAATCCGGCCTTCCTCTCAGTAAAGGAAAAAATTCAAGACCCTATGTTCATTGAATCCCATAGGTTGGCAGAATTCAATCCTCGAGGCACAGATGTACCCGTTGTTTTGGATTTAATGATTCACGATATTGATGCTATACTCAGTGTCGTGAATTCCGAGGTAAAACAAATCAATGCAAGTGGGGTTTCAGTTATTAGCAATTCGCCTGATATAGCCAATGCCCGTATTGAGTTTGAGAATGGTTGCGTGGCCAACCTGACCGCAAGTCGTATATCATTGAAGAATATGCGTAAATCACGTTTCTTTCAACGAGACGCCTATATCTCAGTTGACTTTTTAGAAAAGAAAGTCGAGGTTGTTAAAATGAAAGAGGCGCCTGAAAAACCAGGTGATTTTGATATGATTTTGCAAAATGCCGAAGGGGTAAAAAAACAAATCTATTTCGAAAACCCTGATATTGAAGCGAATAACGCTATTCTGGATGAATTGGAAACCTTTGCCGATGCCATAACCAATAATACTATTCCAGTAGTTTCTCTAAGGCAAGGAACACAAGCTTTAAAGGTAGCCTTACAAATTATCAAGTCATTTTAAAATAGTCATATGAAAAGTATTGCAGTCATTGGTGCAGGAACCATGGGTAACGGCATCGCTCACGTTTTTGCCCAAAACGGATATATCGTTAATTTAATTGACATTTCTCAAGAAGCACTTGATAAAGGGTTGTCCACGATTGCCCAAAATCTAGATCGTATGATCTCCAAAGGTAAAATCAATGAAGACGATAAAACCAGTACCCTTAAGAACATAACCACCTTTACTGAACTTCCTAAAGGTGTGGCGAAGGTTGATTTGGTTATTGAAGCCGCTACGGAGCAATTAAGTCTTAAACTGGATATTTTTCGGGAGCTTGATACGATTTGTGAATCTAATACGATTCTAGCGACCAATACGTCCTCTATTTCGATTACACAAATTGCTGCAGTAACCCAAAAACCGGAAAAAGTAATTGGTATGCACTTCATGAATCCCGTTCCTATTATGCCGCTCGTTGAAATAATTCGTGGCTACAATACTTCGGATGAAACCACCATTGCGATTATGTCCCTTTCCCGTGAACTGGAAAAGATACCAACGGAAGTTAACGACTACCCTGGTTTTGTTGCGAATAGAATCTTGATGCCTCTAATCAATGAGGCCATTGAAACCCTCTACAACGGAGTTGCCGGGGTACAGGAAATCGATACGGTCATGAAATTAGGTATGGGCCACCCTATGGGTCCTCTTCAATTGGCTGACTTTATTGGTCTGGATGTTTGCCTTTCTATTCTGAATGTAATGCATGATGGATTCAAAAATCCTAAATATGCTCCATGCCCCTTACTCGTTAATATGGTAATGGCCAAAAAGTTAGGAGTGAAAACAGGTTATGGATTTTACGATTATTCGGAGTCCAAAAAAGCAAAAAATGTTTCAGCACAATTCAAATAGGATTAATGGCCATCATAAAACCTTTCAAGGCGGTTCGACCAACTAAGGACAAAGTGACTTTTGTGTCTTCTAGATCCTATGAAGAATATGCTTCCAAAGAGTTGGAGGCCACGCTGAAGTTTAATCCATTTTCATTTTTGCATATCATAAACCCTGGATATAAATTTAGCAAAGAGGTATCCGGGAATCAGCGATTTCAAATGGTTCGAAATCGCTATTTGGAGTTTCAGAAAGACAATGTCTTGCTAAAAGAGCCCCAAGAAAGTATTTATGTTTATCAGATTGAAAAAAAGCAATTCAAGTGCTGCGGGTTTTTCTGTACCACTAGCGTACAGGATTATCGGAACGATGTCATCAAAAAACATGAAGACACTTTAAGCCAAAGGGAAGAATTATTTGCCGATTATTTAAAGACCGTTGAATTTAATGCTGAACCAGTATTGATGACTTTTAAGGAAAATGTCGAAATTGCCAAAATCATTGCTAATGAAACGAAAAAAAAACCTGAATATTTGTTTACTACCCCTGATAAGACAACACACACACTTTGGGTGGTTTCCGATACTACAAGCATTAAAAAATTACAAGATGAATTTAAAGATATACATTCGTTGTACATAGCTGACGGACATCATAGAAGCGCCTCATCCAACCTGCTGGCAAAAAAAACAGAAGAGTGTAATCCTAAACACACAGGCACTGAGGCTTATAATTTCTTTATGAGCTACTTGATTCCTGAGTCAGAAATACGGGTTTATGAATTCAATCGAATGGTCAAAGACCTGAACGGTCTTTCCAAAGCCGAGTTCTTAATTAAACTTGATGCCTTCTTCAGAATAGAGAAAAAGGGCGACCTACCATACAGGCCTACAAAAAAACATCATTTCAGTATGTATCTAGACGGAGTATACTATTCTCTTTTCCTTAGAAAAAAAGTATGTCAATTCACTGATGTACTAAGCGAACTTGATACCCAAATCCTATATAAGATTGTATTGGAACCTATTTTAGGTATTTCTGATTTAAGAACTGACAAGCGTATTAGATATGGTCATGGAAAGCACAATGCTGTTCGTATGAAGGCCGAAATCGATCAAGGAAAATTCAAGGTCGGCTTTGGTCTTGTACCCTTAAAGATAAATGAAATCAAGGCCATCGCCGACGCTGGATCTGTCATGCCGCCGAAAAGCACCTATATTGAACCAAAACTTAGAAGTGGATTGGTCATTTATGAATTTTAAAAAATAAAACAACATGTCTATAGAGACAAACCTTAAGAATATCATTCAAGCCTTACCCAATGGGGTTAGTTTGGTGGCCGTTTCGAAGACCAAACCCAATGAGAGTATACTAGAGGCTTATAGTATTGGGCATAGAGTTTTTGGTGAAAACAAAATACAGGAGATGGTGCGAAAATGGGAAATACTGCCCAAAGATATTCAATGGCATATGATTGGGCATGTGCAACGCAATAAGGTTAAGTACATGGCACAATTTGTCTCATTAGTCCATGGAGTAGACAGTTTCAAGCTACTAAAGGAAATAAACAAGCAGGCAAAAAAACATAGTCGTGTCATTGATTGTTTGTTCCAGATCCATATCGCCGAAGAGGACACAAAATTTGGACTGGACGAAACCGAATTGAAAGACATTATTCATTCAGACGAATTCCAGCAATTGGGAAACATTAAAATTGTTGGATTAATGGGCATGGCCACCTTTACATCTGATACGTCGAAGGTTGAAAGGGAATTCAAACACTTAAAATCAATATTCGATACGTCAAAGGTTTCATTTCCAAATATTTCAGTGCTGTCTATGGGTATGAGCGGAGACTATCAAATAGCAATAAAGGAAGGCAGTACCATGGTACGTCTAGGAAGTAGTATCTTTGGTGCAAGAAGCTATTCTTAAAAACCTACTTTTTAATCACAGTGGATAATTGATGTATACGATACTCGATATAGAGACGACAGGGGGTAAATACAATGAGGAGGGTATCACAGAGATCGCTATTCATAAGTTTGACGGTCACCAAGTAGTGGATAAGTTCATTAGTCTGGTCAACCCCGAAAAAGAGATTCAACCTTTTGTTTCCAAATTGACAGGAATCAATAGCAAAATGCTCCGTACGGCGCCCAAATTTCACGAAGTGGCAAAACGTATTGTGGAAATAACAGAGGGCACCGTTTTGGTTGCCCATAATGCACAATTTGATTATAGAATTCTCAGAACAGAATTTAGACGTTTAGGATACAATTTTGAGCGAAAAACTTTGTGCACGGTCGATTTGTCAAAAAACCTATTGCCTGACGCCGAATCATACAGCTTAGGCAAATTGGTAAGGTCTTTGGGCATACCTATGAGCGATCGGCACAGGGCAAATGGTGATGCCATCGCAACCTTGAAATTATTTAAACTGCTTCTTTCAAAAGATTCGAGTAAGACCATTATCAAAGAGGTAGTACGTAGAGAAACCCAAGGCGAACTTTCGCAAAGACAATTGGATATGGTCGAGCAAATGCCGTCAGAAACAGGAGTCTACTATATGCATGACAAAAAAGGGGATATTCTGTTTTTGGGTAAAAGCACTTACATAAAAAAACGGGTCAACCAACATTTTACTAAAAACGGTGATAAGGCAAGACAACTACAAAAAGAAACCAAAAAAATAACCTTTGAAAAAACGGGAAGTGAGCTCGTTGCCTTGCTTAAGGAGAATGAAGAATTAGCGAAGCTCGCTCCAAAATATAATGGGAACAATAGGCCCAAAAACCTATATTCCCTTTATTTAAACTCCACCAAAAATGGATATTTCACTTTCGAAATACACAAAAAAAGACAGGATAGAGAAACCATAACAACTTTCAACAATTTTAATTCTGCAAAAAAATTTCTTTATAAAATAACCGAGGAATTTCAATTGTGCACAAAACTCACCGGAGTTTCTGAAGAAACTGACAATTGCCTAAATTACATCGGTGGTAAATGTTCAGGTTCTTGTATCGGAAAGGAAGATGCCACAGCATACAATGAAAGAGTGCAAAAGGCTATGGACAAATACAGCATGTTAAATAAAAATGTAGTTATTGTCGACAAAGGCCGTGAAGTAGGAGAATATAGTGCTATTTTGATAAAAAAAGGGAAATTCAAAGGAATTGGGTACTACAATTTAAATCACCAAATTAATAATATCCATATTTTAGAATCAATTATTACACCAATGAAAGGCACTGCATCAGCAATCCATATCATTGAATCTTACTTAAGAAAAAAAAAGGTAAAAAAAATTGTGGACTTAAATAATTAGATTTTGGAAAAGGCTAAAAATAAATTAGGCTGGCGGTCAAAAATACATGAGATTATTTATGAGGCCGATACCCCCATGGGTAAATGGTTCGATATTGTTCTATTCTTTCTTATTATCATAAGCGTCATTCTGGTTATGCTGGAAAGTGTAAAAGAGATAGATTTAGAATATCATAAGGTCTTACTCATTCTAGAATGGATTATTACCATTTTTTTTACTGTAGAATATATTGTCAGGGTTATTAGCATTAAAAAACCATTTAAATACATTTTCAGTTTCTATGGAATCATTGATTTTATTTCTACAATTCCTCTTTACATATCATATATTTTTGCCGGTTCCCAAGTATTGCTTGCTGTTAGGGCCCTACGATTGCTTCGGGTATTTAGAATTTTGAAACTAGTGCGATTTTTAGGTGAAGCTTCCCAATTGAAGCAAGCCTTAAAAGCAAGTAGAACTAAAATAGTTGTCTTTATTTACGTCGTGCTCATTCTTTCTGTTATAATGGGAACCATCATGTATTGGGTTGAGAGTGATGAGGCTGGGTTTACAAGCATTCCAAGAAGTATTTATTGGGCCATTGTAACCCTTACTACTGTTGGATATGGAGATATTACGCCAGTGACCAGTTTAGGCCAGTTGATTGCGACCATGGTAATGATTCTTGGTTATGGCATTATCGCCGTACCAACCGGAATAGTTACGGCTGAATTCACTAAGCATGAAAAGAACAAAGTTCATACAAATACCCAAGCTTGTCCAACTTGCTCAGCTGAAGGTCATAGAGACAATGCTAGCCATTGTTATAATTGTGGAAGCGCTTTATAATGGAAAAAATCCTTATTTCGGTAGTGGGCCCAACAGCTATTGGAAAGACCAAGTTTGCACTAACATTGGCCAAGTATTTTGGAGCAGAGATTATCTCTGCGGATTCCCGCCAATTTTTCAAAGAACTGAACATTGGGACAGCTGTACCAAGCCCTGAAGAGTTGAATGCCGTACCTCATCATTTTATACAGCATAAAAGTATTTTCGAAAAACATACTGTTGGCGATTTTGAAAAAGAAGCAATTTCTTTATTGGAAGAACTGTTCAAAAAAAACGATTATGTAATCATGGTTGGGGGCAGCGGACTTTATAGCGATGCGGTAATCAACGGCCTTGATGAATTTCCAGAAATTGATTCGGGCATTCGAGAAATGCTAAACAATGACCTTAAAGAGAAAGGGATAACCCACCTTCAAAATCAGCTTAAAGATTTAGACGGGGTTTATTATTCCACCATGGATATTGATAACCCCCACAGGTTAATTCGCGCCTTGGAAATATGTTTAAGCACGGGTAGGCCGTTTTCCTCTTTCTTAAACAGAAAAACCAAAGTTCGGTCATTTGTGGCCCTTACTGTTGGATTAAATGCCAATCGTGAGGTGATCTATGACAGAATCAATCGAAGGGTTGACATTATGATTAAAGATGGGCTATTGGAGGAAGCAAAAAAAGTTTATGGGCATAGAACGCTCAACGCCTTGCAAACTGTTGGCTATAAGGAACTTTTCAAATATTTTGACGGGGAATGGGATCTGGATTTCGCCATCTCCGAAATAAAAAAGAACTCTCGTAGATTCGCTAAAAGGCAGCTTACATGGTATAGAAAGAATGATAGGATTGTTTGGTTTGAATATGATATGGACAAGGATACTCTCTTAAAAGAAATAGATAAGGAGTTAGCATTGTTAGTGGATGGATAAGAAATCAATATATATAATCATGGGAGTTTCAGGTTGTGGTAAAACGACTGTCGGAAAATTACTGGCCAACGCCTTACAAGTTCCCTTTTTTGATGGAGACGATTTTCATTCTAAGGACAATGTAGCCAAAATGGAAGGGGGTACCCCTTTAAACGATGAGGATCGAAAGGGTTGGTTACAAAGTCTAAATGCGCTTTCTGTCAGGAATATAGAGAAAGGAGCTGTAATAGCCTGTTCGGCTTTAAAGGAGACACATAGGATACTGTTAAAAAAAGATATCGAGGCCAAACTAATATTTGTACACCTTTTGGGAACCTTTGATAGCATATTGGCTAGGCTGAGGGAAAGAAAGAACCATTATATGCCCATTGATCTTTTAAAATCTCAGCTCGATATCCTAGAGCCTCCTATTGATGCCATTACTGTTTCAATTGCAAATACTCCTGAGAAAATAGTTTCCAAAATCGTAGAGCTCACAAAATAAAAAAGGCCTTGATCTAGATCAAGGCCTTTTTTATGGTTTAAAATCCTTTATTCAGATTCGGTCTTTATCACCAATCTAAAACCTTCACCATGGATATTCAATATTTCAACGGTATCATCACGTTTTAAATACTTACGTAATTTGGCAATGTAAACATCCATACTTCTTGAAGTGAAATAATTATCATCTCTCCAAATTTTTGTAAGTGCCAATTCACGGGGCATTAAATCATTTTCATGTAAAGCCAAAAGACGCAATAATTCATTTTCTTTCGGGGAAAGTTTTATAGATTCCTCCGCCTTATATTTTAAGAACCTTAACTTTGAATTTAAATGAAACCCTCCTATTTCGAATTCGAATTTTTTACTGTCTGCCAAAGTGTTTGAGGCTTTTCTTTGAAGAATAGCCTTAAGCTTCATCAATAGGACTTCAGAATCAAACGGTTTGTTCAAGTAATCATCGGCACCCGCTTTGTACCCCTTAAGCACATCTTCCTTCATGGTCTTGGCCGTAAGAAAAACAATAGGGACATTTTCATTTTTTTCTCGAATCTCCCGGGCAAGCGTAAATCCGTCTTTATAAGGCATCATCACATCCAAAATACATATATCATAATTGTCTTTTTTGAACTTTTCAAATCCTTCCATTCCATTCTTTGCCAATGTAACATCAAAATCGTTCATTGATAAATAGTCTTTTAAAACGATTCCGAAATTGGGATCGTCTTCCACCAAAAGTATTTTCTTGTCAATTGTTTCCATAACTCATTAAATTAAAGGTAGCTTAATGTAGAAAGTACTTCCCTTGTCCTTTTCGCTTTCTGCATAAACTTCTCCTTGATGATCTTCTATTATTTTTTTTACGTAGGCCAAACCTAAACCATGTCCCTTAACGTTGTGTATATCCCCAGTATGTTCTCTATAAAACTTTTCAAAAACCTTTTTTAACACCGCTTTGCTCATTCCCGCTCCTTGGTCTTTTATTTGAATTACAATACTATTTCTTACCTCTTCTGAATAAATATCAATTTTAGGGGCCTCAGTCGAATATTTTACCGCATTGTCAAGTATGTTCACAATTACGTTGGTAAAATGCATCTCATTGGCCAAAACCTCCCTTCTGCTTGCTTTTAAATGTGTTTCGATATAACCTCCCCTATCTGCAACTAATAGTTCAACATGGGCAATGGCATCTTGTACTATGTCGTGGACATCAACTCTGTCCTTACTAATGTCCAATTGGTTTTTTTCCAATTTAGATATCCTCAGTACGTTTTCAACCTGTGCATGCATTCGTTTATTTTCGTCCCTGATTATTTGCAAGTAACGTATCACCTTCTCCTGATCATCAATGACCGTCGGGTTTTTAATTGCCTCAACAGCCAGGTTAATGGTGGCTATGGGGGTTTTAAACTCATGCGTCATATTATTGATGAAATCTGACTTGATCTCTGAAATCTGTTTTTGCTTGATCAACTGATATATTGCACTTGTGTAAGCCACCACAATAACCAAGGTAAACAGTAGCGATAGTGCTGCCATTCCTAAAATTGAACGTATTAAAAAACGCTTTTTTTCAGGAAAGGATATCAAAAGTGAATACGCATAATTGCCTTCAGAATCGATAAAGATGGGAGACTTATATGATGCCTTTTTTCGAAAGCTGAATTTCCTTGATTTTACTGTCGTTGGCAACCCTTTACTTGCAATTCCATACTCATAATCAGTATTGATATTCCTATTGTTCAATTCTCGTTCAAGCAACAATTCTATTTCCTGTTTCGAGACTCGATCATGAATAGGTACCCGCTTGGCAAATTCCCCGAAAACGTCTTCAAAAGCCGAAATTTGAATACTAGTTAAACCTCCTATTTTTTCAATGGTCTCTATAGGAGTAAAATGACTTCCTTTACCATCCAAACCAAAATCTTCTTTCAAAATTGTTTTGGTACGCTTGCTTGTATAATTTTTTATGGTTGTAGTATCTTCACCACTACCATTGTCAAAGAACGTTGAAGAAATATTATATTCTTCCTCTAATATGCCATGTTTATATAGTTCTACCTCATTTGAATTGAGATCACCCGTCACATAGTAGAACTCACCAAAATGTGCAGATTTAAATTCCCTAACACTATCTGCAATACTGATATAACGTTCAAAATAATCTTTCTGTTCTCTATCAGTAATCTTATCAGTTACTCTATCTAAAATTTCAAATACGCTATTGGAAAATTGTTCTTCCCTATCCTCAATAGACTTGTTTATCCAATATACCTGCACAAAGATTATCCCAATAAGTGAGAGGCTCATCAGAATGACCAAAAGAACAAATAACCTCTTATTCATCTACTCGTAAAATTAAAGATTTAACAATTAGTGTATTGTACGTTTAACCTAAACTTAACAAAAATGTTAAAATTGCCTATCGCCCGCTATATTCAAGGAGACACTTATTTACTTCTTGTACTTTTAAATAGGTTTGATCCAGTTCCACATTATCGATTACAAAATCTGACAAAGGGATTTTTTCACTGTCTTTCCGTTGGTTTCGCATTCGATCCAAAACCTTGGATTTAGACCCATCATCCCTGGCCAAAATACGTTGAAGCCGTATTTCTTCCGGTGCGGTCACCAAGATTATCCTATCATAAAATGACTGCATTGAATTTTCAAAGATAATCGCAGTTTCCTGAATGACATAGGCAGATCCTTGCTTTTTTGCCCAAGAAGTAAAATCTTCCCTAACAGCAGGATGTACAATCACGTTTAATTTATGTAACAATGATTTATCTTGGAATACCCTATTGGCAATGAATTCCCTATTCAATGTCTTGCCAGTATAGGCATCATCCCCCAGAAGTTCTCTGACGGCTTTTCTGATTTTCTTTGAGGACTTCATTAATCTTTTTGCTTCCTTGTCGGAATTATATACGGGCACTCCAAAATCCTTAAAAATTTTGGCAACGGTAGTTTTACCACTACCTATACCTCCTGTTAAGCCTACAATCATCATTGCCTTTTTAATATATACTCAACCTGATTCTCATTTAATCGAGCATTATGAACGTTTTCGGGTTTCTTCAGCAATTTCAAAGACAATACTTTCGATGCATCGTCTTTAATATCATTGTAGTCCGCCACAACGCGGAACGAGGAGCCATCCATATGCTTTAAATCATCAATTTTAGCTCTACAAAGTATAGAGGCCTTTTCAGGAAAGGTTCTAATCTCTAATCCTTCCGGGAGGTTTATGACCTCTATGGGTGTTTCAATGATCTTTTCAGAGAAACGGGCAACCTTCCCGTATATGAAGACAGTATTCGAAGAATAATCGATGTTCTCAAGTTCGGGAGATTTATACAACTCAACTTTATGGGCAAAATTCAATGTTTCCTCTGGGAAGTCCATCTTAACGGTATTTACCCTGTCTATGGAGTCAATACTGCTTTTGGGTCCTTTGACCGTTATCGTACTTGGTTCAATTTTCAATGCCCCGTCTAAAAAGTAATTCTGGGAAAGGTTGATATTGATTTTTGAGTTTACCAGGACTATTTTGGAGCCGACTTCTGTAAATTCGATGAACAGGGTATCTCTATCCATTTCCAGAAGGGTCATGGAACCTAATTGATTGTCTATTTGTTTGCGATATACATTTTGCGCAATAAAATACGTTTCTCCCTCCTTAGATAGAGAAGCGAGATCAATCTGCACTATTTTGTTCTTAATATTGAATCCTAAAAACTGGAATCCGGTTGCCTGTATTTTAACATTGACCTGGTTTTTTGAAACATGCATCAACAATAAACTATCAGGAACGTTTATGAATTCCAATTTAAATTTTGCGTTGCTTATATAAGATTCTGAAAGGTTATTGATAAACCATATTAAACCAGAGCAGACCAAAAACATCAAAAATGTTTTGGCCTTTCTTCGTTTTAATAGGTTTTTAAGTTTAAGAATCACTTTGAATAAATCTAATTTTGTATATCCGTTTAATGTCCATTGGCTGTAATGCTTGCTATTACGAGCCTATCGAAAATTCTTTCACCAAAGTACCTTCTGTTGAGCTTATAAATGAACTCATTTAAATAAAGCTGTAGATATTTGGCTTTGATCTTGTGATATGTCCCCACAAAATTCCGCTTTGTATTGCTTATGGCGATATGCACCCATTTTAGGGTTTCTTTTGTTGTTTGCCCGTTTGACTTTTCGCTGATATGTATATCCACATAGTCGGCAATGTTCACATAGGATGTACTCTTGTCCGTAAAAACTATGGATTCGTCTTTATCTATTGCTTCCTGGAGTGTTCGGTCCGTTCCTTCCATTTTATGGTCCGTAAGGACCTTGGCCTTGAAGTATCTGGCCTGGCGTTCTATTTTTCCCGTATCCATGTCCTCCAAAACGGTGCTCTCTACCATTATCATCACATTGGACTTTGTCTTACTG